>NZ_JANURM010000001.1:0-147353 GCF_030249845.1 Campylobacter gastrosuis
TGAGGCGATAAATTTACAAACAAACGACGGCAAAATTCAGATTGATTACGTAAATATCAAAAAAGCAAAAACCTATTTGGAGTGGTAATGCTAAGCGATATTGAAATTTCAACAAATGCCAAACTTGATAAGATTATAAACGTTGCAAAACGCCTAAATATAGATGAAAACGACATTGAGCTTTATGGGAATTTTAAAGCCAAAATCACCCCAAAGCTACAAAAATCAAACTCAAAGCTAATTTTAGTTACCGCTACAAATCCGACCCCTTTTGGCGAGGGCAAAACGACCACGTCAATTGGCTTAGCCGACGCCCTTGCTATGCTTGATAAATCGGTCTGCCTAGCACTTCGTGAGCCATCTTTGGGGCCAGTTTTTGGCATTAAAGGTGGCGCGGCTGGTGGCGGATATTCGCAAATTGCACCTATGCAGGATCTAAATTTACACTTTACTGGTGACTTTCACGCTATCACTTCGGCAAATAATCTAATCTCAGCGATTATTGATAACAGCCTATTTAACGGCAATCCGCTTGATATGAGCGAGATTTTATGGAGGCGTTGTCTTGATATGAACGACAGGGCGTTAAGGCATATCACGATAGGGCAGGGCGGTAAATTTGACGGCGTTGAGCGAAAGGATGGCTTTGATATAACGGCAGCTAGCGAGATTATGGCAGTTTTGTGCCTTGCAAGTGATTTGGGCGATTTAAAAAGTAGAATTTCAAACATAATCGTCGCCCTAAATTCCAAAAAAGAGCCAATTTACGTGCGTGATTTAGGCTGTGAGGACGCCGTTACGATACTTTTAAAAGACGCCATTAAGCCAAATCTTTTTCAAACCCTGCAAAACACGCCTTGTTTAATTCACGGCGGCCCATTTGCAAATATCGCCCACGGCTGCAACTCAATAATCGCCACCAAAACAGCTCTAAATTTAGCCGATTTTGTCGTAACAGAAGCTGGTTTTGGCTCAGAGCTAGGTGCTCAAAAATTCATTGACATAAAGTGCAAAAACGCAGATTTAAAGCCAGACGCTTGCGTGCTAGTAACGACAATCCGCTCAATAAAATACAACGGCGGAGTTAGTAAAGAGCAGATCAATGAGCCAAATTTAGAAGCTTTAAGCGAGGGCATTAAAAATCTAGGCGGACACATTAAAAATCTAAGCCAAACTCTAAATTTAAACGTAGTCGTGGCACTTAATAAATTTAGCTTTGACACGCCAAATGAGATAAATTTTGTGCGTGAGTTTTGCCAAAATTTAGGCGTAAAAATGGCAGTTTGTGAGAATTTTATCAAGGGCGGAGCTGGTGCGATAGAGCTTGCAAATTACGTCCTTGACGCCATAAATTCGCCAAAAGATATAAAATTTAGCTATGAAAAAAGCGATGATATCAGGACAAAAATCACCAAAATCGCTACAAAAATTTACGGCGCTAGCGAGGTCATTTTTGAGCAAGACGCCCTAAATTCGCTAGAAAATATCAAAAAATTAGGCTTTGAGCATTTTGATGTTTGCGTGGCTAAAACCCAGTATAGTTTTAGCGATGACGCAAAGCTACTTGGCCGCCCGACTGGCTTTAAATTTAGCGTTAAGGATTTAGAGATTAGGGCTGGGGCTGGGTTTATAGTCGCCATTTGTGGCAAGATTATGCTAATGCCGGGGCTGCCAGCCGTGCCAAACGCCCTAAAAATGCACATTGACACAGCCACTGGTGCTATTAGCGGACTAGATTAAGGAGTAAAAATGGGGGGGGGGTCGCACGATATGTTTAGTCTTGCAAAAAGCCTCTTTAAAATTCACAGAAGCATTACTGGTAAAGGCTTTAACACGAGCTTAGACATTATCCTAAATCACGCAATGGGGGGGGGGTAGCGCGTGTTTTTTAAAACCCCAAACCCATAAAAACGCTAAAAATTTCAGATTTTATGAGATAAAGCCAGAGATTTTTAACGTAAAATCAGGCACAAAAATTTACGACTGGGTTGTGCCTGATGAGTGGGATATTGATGATGCTTTTATCATCACGCCAAGTGGCAAGAAAATCTGCGACTTTAAACGCCTAAATTTACACGTTTTAGGCTATTCAGAAGCGGTGGATAAGCTTTTAAGCCTAGATGAGCTAAAAGCACACCTTCACACCCTAAAAGACCTGCCAAACGCCGTGCCTTACGCTACTAGCTACTATGAGAGACGTTGGGGTTTTTGTATCGCTAAAAACGAGCTTGACACGCTAGAAGCTGGCACTTATCACGCCGTGATAAAGTCAAGCTTTAATCCAAACGGACACCTAAGATACGCTAGAATTTTCATCCCAGCCACGCAAAAAACCGATGAAACTATCCTAATCTCAACCTACCTTTGCCACCCACAAATGGCAAACAATGAGCTTTCTGGACCCGTCGTGTGGGCAAATTTGGTGCGTTTTGTAAAAAGTCTAAACACTCGCCGTTATAATTACGAGTTTGTAATCACTCCTGAAACAATCGGCTCAATCTGCTATATTCACGAAAATTTCAGCCGTTTAAAACAAAACGTAAAGGGCGGTTTTGTGCTAACTTGCATAGGCGATGAGCGTGAATACGGCCTTGTTTTAAGCCCAGATGAGCAAAGATTAAGCGATAAAATCGCACTTCACACGATAAAGCACCTTACAAACAAGCCAAAAATTTACAGCTTTAAAGAGCGTGGCAGCGATGAAAGACAATACAACACACCAGCCCTAGATTTAGGCGTCGTAGCACTCTCACGCTCAAAATTTGGCGAATACAAAGAGTATCACACCAGCCTTGATGACCTTAGTTTTATTAGCCAAAAGGGGCTAAATGGCGGATTTTTATACGCTAGAAACTGCATTTTAAACCTTGAAACAAACGCAAAATTTCTGCTAAACACCATTTGTGAGCCAAATTTAGGCAGTCGTGGGTTAATAAGAACGCTAAGTCTAGGCAAAAACCACGAAGCACATATGATTTTACGCGACTTTTTAGCATTTTGTAACGGCAAAAACGACGCCTTAAAAATCGCAGAAATTTTAGGCTCACAGCTTTATAAACTCCGCCCTATCATTGAAGTTTTATTAAAAAATAATTTAATAAAAGAGGTAAAATGAGAGAGTTGATTAACGCCTTTGAGATAAAAAAGGGCGACTTTATCCTAATCGCCGCTGATTTTAGAAAATTTTTAAGGCATAAAATTAGGCAAAATTTTGATATTAAAACCATTCAAAACGATATCATTTTAGCCCTAAAAAACGCAGTTGGTACTAATGGCACACTTGCTTTTCAAACCTTTAACTGGGACTTTTGTAAAGGTACTATATTTGATATAAAAAACACGCCCTCAATGACTGGTAGCGTTGGTAATTTAGCCTTAAAAATGAGCGAATTTATCCGCACAAAGCACCCGATTTACTCATTTTGTGTTTATGGTAAATTTAAAGATGATTTAAAAAAGCTAAACAACACAGACGCCTTTGGCGACGATAGCCCATTTGCCTTTTTTCATCAAAAAAATGCAAAGATGATAGTGCTTGATTTAGAGCTAAATCACTCATTTACCTTTGTGCATTACGCCGAGCAAAGAAATGGCGTTTCTTATAGATTTATTAAAAATTTCACAGCCCCTTACACCGATGAAAACGGCGTTAGCAAGATTAAAACCTACTCAATGTTCGTTAGAAAAGAGAGCGTTTTAACTGAACTTGCTCCGCTTGAAGCGATTTTTATAAACAAAAACGCAATGAAAATTAATAAATTTTACGAAAGCGAAGCAAAAATCATAAATTTAAGCAGGGCTTATGAGATAATAGCTGATGACATAAAGCACAACAAAGCACGAAATTTACACAAATGGGGGGGGGTAGCACGAGTTTATAACGCCCCTTATGAAAGGGTGGCATAATGAAACACGTTAGCGAGTTTTTAAGGCTTAGTGCTAAAAATTTTAGTACTAAAACAGCAGTTGTTTGTGGCGATAAGAGCATTAATTTTAAGGTGCTTGATGAGTTAAGCGATAAGGTTGCAAGTGAAATTTTAAGAGCAAATATCAAAAAAGAGCCGATTTTTATTCTTTTACCAAAGGATATTTGGTGCATTGTGGCGTTTTTTGGCGTGATAAAAAGTGGGAATTTTTACGCCATAATTGATGAAAACAGCCCAAAAGAACGCCTTTTAAGCGTAACTTGCAAGATTAAACCAAAGCTATTAATTACAAGTAAAAATTTTGATTTTAGCTTTTTAAATATCAAAACGATTTTTGATAGCGATTTTAAAAATTTCAAAACTGATACGGCACTTTTAAACACCGCAAAATCCACATTTTTAGACGTTGATTTAGCCTATATTTTATTTACATCTGGCTCAACTGGCACACCAAAGGGCTTTGCTGTAAATCATAAAAATTTAATTGATTATGCCACGTGGGCAGTTGAGTGTTTTGGCATAAATAGCACTGATAACGTGGCAAATCAGGCACATTTTCACTTTGATAAATCAGTCCTTGATATCTACCCAAGCATTCTTAGCGGTGCTACGCTTCACATTTTAAAGGGTCAAGACTGGGCGTTTCCAGATAAAATTATGGGGTATTTTAAGGATAAAAATATCACGCAAACTGGCATTACACCACAAATCATTAACTATTTTGCAAATACAAACGCCCTAATCGCCCTGCCACATTTAAAGCGTGTCTTTATCTCTGGCGAAATCACGCCGGTAAAACAGGTAAAAATTTGGATAAATGCCTACAAAAACGCCAAAATCATCAACCTTTATGGTGCTAGTGAAATCACTGGGATTTGCTCGTATTTTGTGTGCGAAAGAGAGCTTAAAGATGATGAGATACTGCCCATTGGTAAGGCGTGTGAAAACACCGAAATTTTACTGCTTAGCGATGATTTAAGCCAAATTTTCACGCCATATAAAAAGGGCGAAATTTACGTTCGTGGCAGTTGCGTTTCTAGCGGATATTACAATGATAATGAGCTTACAAAAATGGCTTTCGTGCAAAATCCGCTAAACGATAAATTTATTGATTTGGTTTATAAAACCGGCGATATTGGTTATTTTAATGAAAACTACGAGCTAGTTTGTGCTGGACGTGCTGATAATCAGATTAAACTAAAAGGACACAGGATAGAACTTGGCGAGATTGAGTGCGTTTTAGGCACACACGAGGGTGTTAAAAACGTGGCCTGCGTCTTTGAAAATTCTCAAATTTTTGCCTTTTATGAGAGCGAGATTGAGCTTGATTTACGAGAATTTTTAAGCACCAAACTGCCAAAATATATGCTCCCACGCCATTTTATTAGAGTTAGTAAATTTCAGTTAAACAACAATACAAAAATTGACAGAAAAATTTTAAAACAGATTGCAAAGGATTTTAAATGAACGAGGTTGAAAATTTATTTAAAAGGCTTGGCAAAAGCCACATAAAAGCCGATGATACCGATATTTTAGCGCGTGGGCTAATTGACAGCCTTGATGTTATGGAGCTTATTGAGATGATAGCAGAGCTTAGCGGTAAATCCGTGCCTTCAAGGCTCATTAGAGCTGAAAATTTCAGCGATTTTAACGCCATTTTAAATCTCATTGAAAGCGTGAAAAATGCTTAGTTTCAAAGGCAAAATTTACACAAAAGATGAGCTAATTGCCACGCTAAAATCGCTTGGGATTAAAAATGGCGATACTCTTTTAATCCACGCTGAGCTGTTTAGGCTTGGTAAAATCACCGATAAGAGCCGATTTTTAGGCGATTTGGTTGATTGTTTTTTTAGTGTGGTGGGTAAAAACGGCACGATAGTAATGCCAACATTTACATATAGTTTTTGTCGTAATGAGGTCTATGATAAGCTAAACTCAAAAAGCACCGTTGGGGTTTTAAGCGAGTATTTTAGGCATTTAAGCGGTGTTGTAAGAACTGATGATCCGATTTTTTCATTTGCTATTTTTGGAGATGATAAAGATGAGTATTTAAAGCCTACAACTAGCTGTTTTGGCAATGGTTGCGTCTATGAAATTTTACACAAAAAGGGGGCTAAGTTTCTTTGCTTTGGCGATGCTAGTAAGGGCTGGACATTTTATCTTTATGCTGAGCAAAAAATTGGCGTTAGCTACCGATATTTTAAGGAATTTAGCGGTGATTTTATTGATGAAAACGGCGTAAAAAGCCACAAAAGCATAAAATATTTTGTAAGAAAGCTTGAAGCTAAAAGCATTCTTGATAAGCAAAAACAGATAAAAATGCTAAAAGATAGCGGTAATTTTAACTACGCAAAATTTGGCGGAGGCGATATGGTTTTAATTGATTTAGCTAGGTATTATGATACTTTTCAAAGTGTCGTAAAAGCCGATGAAAACACACTTTTAAAGGAGTAAGATGAAAAAATTTGCAGATGATAATATTGCTGCTTTTGTATTTAGAAATCTAAAACGAGGCAGTCAAATTTTAACACTAAGTAGCGATAAAATTTACACCGATTTTTTAAACCAAAATGGCTTTGAAACGACCGCTGATTTTAGTAAAAAAGTTGATGGTATTTTTGGCTTTGTTGGCTTTGATATAAAACTGATACCAAATGCCTTTAATGCCCTAAAAAACGGCACAAAAGCCATTTTTTGCTTTATTGATAAAGATGATTTTAGGGCTAAAAATATTACGCCATTTAGCAAAGATGAGATTAGAAAAATGCTTAATGATTTTAGCTGTTTAGAGATTGAAAGTATCGTTTTAAACGCAAAAAATAGCACCGAGCTTCATAAAATTTACGTGGCAATTGCCAGAAAGGATTAATCTTGAAAAATCAAAAAATGGGGGGGGGTTACGGCTTGATTTACTGGGATAAAAACTACCAAAATAGCCAAAATCCGACCTATCCAGTAAGCTATGTAGCAGATTTTGCATTTAGCTATTTAAAAAGCGAAGCAAAAGTGCTTGATTTAGGCTGTGGGGCTGGTAGGCACGTGGGATTTTTAGCGCAAAATGGCTTTAAAGCGTATGGGTGTGACTACTCAAAAGATGGGATAAAAAGCACGCAAAACCTGCTAAAAAGTCAAAATTTAAGTGCGGATTTAAAGGTTTGCGATATGTTATCTTTGCCTTATGAAGATGAGTGTTTTGACGGACTTATAAATTATGGCGTTTTAATGTATGCTGGGAGCAAAGAGCGAATTTTAAGGGCTGTTGATGAAATTTACAGGGTGCTAAAAACTGGCGGTGTGGCGTTTTTTCAGTTTAGAAATTTGGGTGATGATAGATATAAAACTGGGATTTTAAAGTCAAAATACGAGGTCATCACAAATCAGCAAAAAGGCAAAATGGGCTTTGATGAAAACGGCGTTGAGATTTACTACTTTGACAGGGACGAAGTTAAACGAATATTTAATAAATTTGAAATTTTAGAGATAAATGAGGTTAGCCGAAGCTACGATGATGACAGCTACAAAATCAGCTACTTTTTACTTATTGTAAAAAAGCAAAAATAAATAAAATTTATTATAAAATCCCGCTTTATTTTTTAAAAAAGGGTAGAGATGATAGAGAAAATTTTTGAGAAATTGATGTGGCATAGCAGGATTTTTGCCGTTTTGCCAGTCATTTTTGGGCTTTTGGGTGCGATTGTGCTTTTTGTGATTGCAAGTTACGACATATTTGCTGTTTTTGGTAGTGTTTATAGCTACTTTTTTAAGGGCGTACATCCTGAAAATTTTCATTCTGATGTGGTTGGGGCGATTGTTGGGGCTGTGGATTTGTATCTTATGGCACTTGTTATGTTTATTTTTAGCTTTGGAATTTACGAGCTTTTTATCAGCGAGATTGAGGAGATGAAGCTCTCAAAACACTCAAAAGTCCTTGAAGTGCATTCGCTTGATGAGCTAAAAGATAAGATAGCAAAGGTCATCGTAATGGTGCTTATTGTAAATTTCTTTCAGCGAGTTTTACACGCTAATTTTAGCACTCCGCTTGAAATGGCATACCTTGCTGGTAGCATTTTAGCGCTGTGTTTGGGGCTTTATTTTCTGCATAAGGGCGACCATTAAAAAGTGGCATTTTGCCACTTTTAGTTTTCAAGCCCTAAACTAGCACGATACTCCTCGTATGTGCCTTTAAAATCCACCACTTCGCCGTTGCCTTTTAGGTGTAAAATTCTATTTGCAAATGCGTCAATTAGCTCTCTGTCGTGGCTTACACAAATCACGCTGCCGTTAAAATTATAAAACGCCTCGCCAAGTGCGATGATCGCTTCAAGGTCAAGGTGATTGTTTGGCTCGTCCATTATTAGCAAATTTGGGCGATGAAGCATTAGCTGGGCTAGGCGGACTCTGTGCTTTTCGCCACCGCTTAAAGCACCAACTGCTTTTTCTTGATCAGCACCGCTAAAAAGCATTCTGCCAAGGCATTTGCGAATTTCATCAATGTCCTTATTTTTGGCGTCTTGCAGATACTCATAAAGCTTTAAATCGCCACTAATTTTATTTACCACATCTTGTGCAAAATACCCAAGCTCAATGGTGGCTCCTATGTGAATTTCGCCCTTATCTGGCTTTAACTCGCCCATTAGTAATTTACAAAGCGTGGTTTTACCAACGCCATTTACGCCAATAATTGCTAGTTTATCGCCCTTTTCTAGCTTGAAATTTAAGTCGTTAAAAATTACCTTCTCGCCAAAGCTTTTGCTTAAATTTTTAATCTCAATTAGCTCGTTGCCTATCTCTCTATTTGTGCGAAATAAAATGCTAGGATCTCGCCTTGATGATACGGCGATCTCGGCGATATCAAGCTTTGCTAGTTGTTTTGCGCGACTTGTGGCTTGTTTTGCCTTACTTGCGTTTGCACTAAAACGAGCGATAAATTTTTCAAGCTCCTCTTTCTCTTTTAGCTTTTTATCGCGCTCCATTTCGTTCTGTTTTGCGATTAAATTTGCAGCCATATACCACTCATCGTAGTTACCGCTAAACTCACGGATTTTTTTAAAATCCACGTCTAAAATATGCGTGCAAACCCTGTTTAAAAAGTGCCTGTCGTGGCTGATTACCACCAGCGTGCCTTCGTGGCGATTTAGCTCGTTTTCAAGCCAAGCAATAGCGTCAATGTCAAGGTTATTTGTCGGCTCGTCTAAAAACAAAATATCTGGTTTTGGGAATAAAACTTGCGCGAGCAAAACCTTGACTTTATCGGAATTTTCAACCTCGCTCATTAGCTTTTCAAACTCATTTAGCCCAAGCGAACTTAAAATTTTCTCAATCCTAGTTTCGTATTCATAGGTCGGATCCTCTTCGGCACAAATCACTTCAAGCTCACTTAAACGCTCATTTATTTCATCTGTAAATTCCTCGCTTAAATAGAGCTTTTCTTTCTCTTTTACGGCGTCATAAAGGCGTTTGTTGCCGTATAAAACGGCGTCTTTTAGCGTGAAATTTTCAAAAGCAAACTGATCTTGCCCCAAAACGCCAACTTTCAAGCCGTTTTCTATCACGACCTCGCCACTACTTGCTTCTATTTCGCCACTTAAAATTTTCAAAAACGTTGATTTACCAGCACCATTTGCACCGATTAAGCCATATCGGTTATGGCGATTAAGCTTTAAATTTACATCTTCAAAGAGCAAACTACTAGCAAATCTCTGCGTAAGTCCCTTAATTTCTAACATATTGTCCCTTTTTAAATTTAAAAGGGCTTATTTTGCCAAAAAGTTGTTTAAATTTTGATTTTTTGTTGTATAATCACTAATTAAATTTTAAATTACACAAGGAGATTATTATGATTAACGTTTTAATGATTGAAGATGATCCGGAATTTTCACAGATTTTATCTGAATATCTTGAAAATTTTAACATTAAGGTAACAAGCTTTGAAGACCTATATTTAGGGCTTAGTGCTGGGATTAAAAGCTATGATTTATTGATCCTTGATCTTACTTTACCGGGCATTGATGGACTTGAAGTTTGTAAAGAAATTCGCGCAAAATACGACATACCTATCATCATAAGCTCGGCTCGTTCAGATGTTACAGATAAGGTCATCGGACTTGGTTATGGTGCTGATGATTACCTACCAAAGCCATATGATCCAAAAGAGATGTATGCGCGTATTATGAGCCTTATTCGCAGGTATAAAAAGAGCCAAGAGATAGCAGAAGAGCCAGTTGAAAGTGCGTTTAGGATTGATGAGAAACGCCACGAAATTTACTTTAACAACGAGGCATTAATCCTAACTCCGGCTGAGTATGAAATTTTAACTTATCTCATTAAACAACATAGCTTTTCAGTTTCAAGAGAACAGCTAGTTTATAACTGCAAAAGCCTAAAAGATAAGGATTCAAAGAGCCTTGATGTCATCATCGGTCGCTTACGTGCTAAAATCGGCGATAGCTCAAAGTCGCCAAAACATATCTTTTCAGTGCGTGGCATAGGGTATAAACTCGTCGGATGAAAAGCTCAATAACGACAAAAATAACTATTATTTTTGCCATTGCCTTTACTTTGGTGTGCGTTTTGTTTCTAACCTTAGCTAGGATTGAGCGAGATCACGCCATAGAGAAGGTCAGAGATAGGCAGATTAGTGCGACAAACTATCTGCTATCTCTGTATGAAAAGTCAAAACTCCCACAGGATTTTAACCACTATTTTAGAAATTTCGGCTTTGAAAGTGTAAGTAGCAATATGTTAGCCGCTGCTGTTTTAAGCAAGGGCGAGGTGCAGTTTCAAAGGCACACGCCAGTCGGCACCGTTCGCTCAATATTTTATGACGGCAGGTTGTATTTACAAATTCAAAACGTATCGTTTTCACTGCTTCTTGAAAGTAATGACACAAAGAGCATTTACGACCCGCTTTTAGTCGGATTTTTAATCTCGTCGCTATTTTTGATTACATTTTACGTTTCGGTTATCAGAAGTCTTTCGCCACTTAAAAAGCTAAATAGCGATATTAGAAAATTTGCCTCTGGCAATATGGAGGTTGAAATTTGTCTGCCAAATGCTAAAAATAAGGATGAAATAGGGCAGGTGGCTTATGAATTTAACAACGCCGTTGGCAAGATAAAAGAGCTAATCCACTCACGACAACTATTTTTACGAGCCATAATGCACGAGCTAAAAACCCCAATCGGCAAGGGCAGAATCGTATCTGAAATGATAGCAAACGAAACGCAAAAAAGCAGGCTAATTAGCGTTTTTGAACGCCTTGATATGCTTATAAATGAGTTTGGTAAGGTTGAGCAGCTACTTTCAAAAAGCTACTCGCTTGAATATCAGGAGTGCCATTTTTCGTTGATTTTAGAGCAGACTATTGATCTTTTAATGCTTGAAAATTTTGACGAGCGTGTAAAATGTGACATCAAAGATGATGTTTTGCTTTACGTTGATTTTCAGCTTTTTTCGCTAATGCTTAAAAATTTAATAGACAACGCCTTAAAATACGCTGATGATAAGAAGGCGATTGTTGAGTGTCAAAGCGATAAAATCATTGTCAAAAATCACGGCAAAGCCTTAGAATACGATATAGAGCACTACAAACAAGCCTTTGTGCGAGGGGCTACAAGCTCAAAAACGACCAGCGGTATGGGACTTGGACTTTATATAATTGAACAAATCTGCGATATGCATAAATTTAGCCTTTGCTACGAGTATAAAGATGGCTTTCACTGCTTTATCGTAAAAACGCAAAAAATTTAACACACAATAATGAAAAAGAGTTTAGAGAAATTTAATGAGCTTGTTGATGCCTTTGGCAGGTTGCCCGGAGTGGGCAAAAAAACGGCTATGCGGTTTGCCTATTTTGTGAGTTTGCAAGATAGTTTTGGTGGGCTAAAACTCGCTCAAAGCATTGAAGATGCGGTGCGATTTATCAAACGCTGTGAGCGTTGTGGCAGTCTTAGCGAGGATGAGCTTTGCGATATTTGTGCCGATGAGAGCCGTGATGACGCCTTGATTGCGGTGGTTGAAAGCCCAAAAGATGTGCTGGTTTTAGAGCAGAGTAAAATTTTTAGCGGTCGCTATTTTGTGCTTGATGAGATTGATGATGAGCGGATTTTATCGCTTAAAAATATGATTGAATTTTATGGCGCAAACGAGATTATTTTTGCCTTTACGCCGGGGCTAAATTCTGACGCTTTAATGCTTTTTGTTGAGGATAAAATCGCAAAAGACGGACTAAAATTTAGCAAAATCGCACAGGGCGTGCCAACTGGCGTAAGCCTTGAAAACATTGATATGCTCTCGCTTTTAAAGGCGATTGAGAGCAGGATAAAAGCTTAAAGGATAGATGTGAGATTTAAAATTTTTACTGCCATTTTTGTGCTGGTTTTTCTCTCTGGTTGTAGATTTTTTTGGGAGCCAAAACCGCAAAAAATCACGCCACAAAAGGAGCAAATAAAGCCAAAAATAGAGCAAAAACAGGCAATAAAGGGCGTGATTTCTGAGCTTGTTTATCAAGATGAGCTTTACTGCTACACAATCACGGCGACTGATACTGCAAATTACAAGCTAAAAAGTGCGAATTTTTGTTCGCCAAAATTTTGGCACAACAAGGGCGACTTAATCTATGCTACCTTTACTGGCAAACGCCTAGAATCAATGCTTTTAATCAAAGAAGCAAACACAAAAACAGCTATAAAACGCAAAACCGCCCCAACAAAAACTGGCATAAATCCAGCAAAAGAGATAAAAATCAGTTTTGATTAGCCGTTGATTTACCGATTTATTATATAATTTCATCAAGCAATCAAAACAAAACTCCTTTTGTAAAAGGTGAGTTCGTCTCACCTTTTATTTTTTTAATTTTTAAAAAGTTATACGGCAATTTTATCAACTTAAAAACACTTAATTTGTTTAAAAAATTCTAGATAATGTAGATAAAATTTAGGGCTAATTTTTGTAATTACGCCCTAAATTTGTGCTTTAAAATGCAAATGGCAAAAGCGTAATATCCTGCCCCATACGAGAGCTTTTGCCACCGGCTAAAATCACGCAGTTAGTCAAATTATAAATCCCTTGGGTCGGCGATTTTGCCCATTATCGCACTAGCGGCGGCGACTGCTGAGTTTGCTAGATAAACTTCGCTTGTCCTATCGCCCATTCTGCCTACGAAATTTCTGTTTGTGGTGGCAACGCACCTCTCGCCAACGCCTAAAATTCCCATATATCCGCCAAGACAGGCACCACAGGTTGGGTTGCTCACAACCGCACCAGCTTCAACAAATATATCCATTAGCCCCTCTTTTTGTGCTTGTAGGGCGATTTTTTGCGTGGCTGGGGTGATGATAAGGCGTGTTTTTTTAGCGACCTTGCGTCCCTTTAAAATTTGTGCTGCGATGCGTAAATCGCTTAATCTGCCGTTCGTGCAAGAGCCGATAAACGCCTGATCAATCGCTAAATCATCTTTAACCGCTTCACGCACACTCTTGCCGTTGCTTGGCAAAAACGGATAAGCCACGACTGGATCAAGTTTGCTTACGTCTATCTCTAAAATTTGCTCATAATTTGCACCCTCATCTGAGTGGTAAATTTTTGGCTCACGGCTTAAATTTTTATCTTTTAAAAATTCCTTTGTAATCTCATCATAAGCGATTATACCGCTTTTACCCCCAGCTTCAATCGCCATATTACACATAGAAAATCTGCTATCCATATCAAGCCCAGCTATCGTTTCGCCAGTAAATTCTAGGGCTTTGTATAAAGCGCCATCAACGCCGATTTGGCGGATTATTTCAAGGATTAAGTCCTTGCCATAGACGTGCTTGCCAAGCTTGCCTTTAAAAACGACCTTTATGGTTTGTGGGACTTTAAACCAGTTTTTACCAGTTATCATCGCGTAAGCTAAGTCGGTTGAGCCCATACCAGTCGCAAACGCCCCAAGCGCGCCGTGTGTGCAGGTGTGGCTATCAGCACCGATTATCACATCACCCGGCACCACAAGTCCCTTTTCAGGCAAAAGCGCGTGTTCTATCCCCATATCTTTTTCGTCAAAATAGTTTTTTAAATCGTGTTTGTAGGCAAAATCACGAGAAATTTTAGCCTGATTTGCACTTAAAATATCTTTTGCTGGTATGTAGTGATCCATTACGATAGAAAAGCCGTCTGGGTTTGCTAGTTTTTTAGCGCCACTTCGCTCAAACTGCTTGATTGATATTGGCGTGGTAATGTCGTTGCCAATGACCATATCAATGGGACTTTGCACGATTTGCCCAGCATAAACCGCCTCTCCAACGTGCTCTGAGAAAATTTTTTCAGTTATTGTTTGTTTCATCTTTTATCTCCTTTTTTCTTGCGTAAATATTAATTAGCTCAACGCACAGCGAGAACGCCATAGCAAAGTAAATGTAGCCCTTTGAGATATGCATATCAAAGCCCTCGCCAACGAGTGCAAAGCCGATTAAAATCAAAAATGCAAGTGCTAGAATTTTAATTGTAGGGTTGTTATCAACAAAATTTGAGATTGATTTTGAAGCAAACATCATCACGCCAACGGCTAAAATCACGGCTAGAATCATAATCTCAATGTGCTGTGCCATACCAACAGCAGTGATAACGCTATCAAGCGAGAATACAATGTCAATAATCGCAATTTGCGTAATTACAGCGATAAAACTAGCCTTGCCCTTGCTCTCGTGGTGCTCTTCTTGCTCACCACTAACACTGCTGTGAATCTCCATTGTTGATTTTGCAATTAAGAAAAGTCCGCCTAAAATTAGCACGATATCGCGTCCAGTAATCTCAAAGCCAAATAGGCTAAATAGCGGCGTGGTAAGCTTCATAATCCAAAATAGCGATAAAAGTAGCATAATCCTAGTAATCATTGCTAGTGCTAGACCGATGATACGCCCTTTATCACGCTCATTTGCTGGTAGTTTGCCAACCAAAATCGCAATGAAAATAATGTTATCAATACCTAAAACTATTTCAAGTCCAGTAAGCGTAACTAGCGAAATCCACGCCTCTGGCGAAAAAACCCACTCAAACATCTAATCTCCTTAATAAAAGGGGCGATTATATAAAATTTTTGCTAAAAGTTTGCCTTAATCTCTTTTATAATGCGAGTGGTCGCTGTTTTTATAATCTCTGGCTTTGTGGCTAAATTTATGCGGATAAAGCCCTTAGCGTTTTTGCCAAACCATTCGCCATAATCAATGGCTAAACCGCAACGCCTTTGCATAAAATCCTTTGTGTCCTTTGTGTATGGATTTAAATCAAGCCACGCTAAATAGGTGCCTTCAAGTGGTGCGATGAAAATTTCAATATTTTCGTTTTTAAAGCTCTCTGTTAAAATTTCGTAGTTAAAATTAATTGTAACTTTTAAGCTTTCAAGCCATTTTTTGCCGTATTTATAGCCAAAAGTAGCGGCTATCACGCCTAAAATGCTAGTTTCAGTTTGATGAAATCTTTTTGCCATTTCATCGTAAATTTTGGCTAGTTTTTCGTTTTTAAAAATCGTAACGGAGTGTAGCAAACAGGCTAGGTTAAAGGTCTTTGAAGCTGAGGTCATTACGATTAGATTATCGCTAAATTTGCCGTTTTGAACGTTTAAGGCGGAGATAAATGGCTTAGAGCTCATCATAAAATCTTGATGAATTTCGTCGCTAATAATTAAGACATTGTGGCGTGTTAAAATTTCAAAAAGCCTTGATAATTCATCATCGCTCCACACTTTGCCAAGCGGATTGTGAGGCGATGAGTGGATAAAAAGTTTAACATTATTTTGCCTTATTTTTTGCTCAATATCATCAAAATCCAGCTCATATTCGCCGTTTTTTAGCAGGGCTTCTGAGCAGATTAGGTTTCGGTCGTTATCAATGATTGAATTTTTAAACGGATAATAAACCGGTGTGATTATCATCACGCTATCGTTTGGCTTTGTAAAGGCGTTTATAGCTAGGTAAATGGCACTTACAACGCCGGTATTAAATCTAATCCACTCTCTTTTTAGCTCTACGCCATAATTATCCTTTTGCCACGAAAAAAAGGCGTCAAAATACTCATCGCCAACAAAAGAGTAGCCATAAACTCCGTGATTTACACGCTCATTTAGGGCGTTTGTTATCTCGTTTGGGGTTTTAAAATCCATATCAGCAACCCACATACCAAGTAAATTTTCATCGCCAAAACGCCTTTTTAGGGCATCGTGTTTAAGCGAGTTTGTCCCCTTTCGCTCAACGTAAAATTCTCTTACAAAATCATCAACTAAACTCATAAAACAGCTCTTATTTTTGCTTCTAAAACCGATTTTGGCGTGAGTCCGATTAGGCGTTCTTTAATCTCTCCATCTTTGTTAAAAATGTAGATTACTGGCACACCCATTACACCGCCGACTGCGTTTGAAAAGTAGTCAATTGAAACCTTATCGCTTGTCGTTTTAAATTTGACTTTATGCTCGTTTAAAAGTGCCATATCCTTATCAAAACCCTTGCTTGGGCCAAGGACGCCGATGAAATTTATATCGTTTTTATAGCTCTCATAAAGTGCGTTTAGGTCTGGAATTTGTGCCTTACAAACCCCACAATCAGCCCCAAAGAAAAATAGTAAATATGGCTTCTCATCAATCACAAGGCGCCTATCTTTGGCAAAAAAGTGCGTCTTTATGCCACTATCATCATTTATTGTGATATGGTGCTTTTCGTATTCGTTTAAACAACCGCTAAAAAGCAGTAAAAATAGCGTAGATAGTAAAATTTTCATCTTTGTATCTCTTTGATTTTTTCAAGTTTGCCGTGTCTTAAAAACACGATTTTATCGCCGTATTCGCCTAGTTCTGGGTTGTGAGTAACAAGCAAAATCGTTTTGCCCTCGCTTTTTAGCTTGCAAAACAGATCAAGTATGATTTTCTCATTTGCCTCGTCAAGGTTGCCAGTTGGCTCATCAGCGATTAAAATTTCAGGGTCGTTTATGAGCGACCTAGCGATACAAAGGCGTTGCTGTTCGCCGCCGCTTAACTGGCTTGGTTTGTGGTCAAGTCTATGTCCAAGACCTACGGCGATTAGGGCGTTTTTGGCATCGTTTTCATCAACGCTGCTGTGATAATACTGCGATATCATCACGTTTTCAAGGGCATTTAGATATGGAATTAGGTGAAATTGCTGAAAAATTAGCCCTATCTTTTCACGGCGAAATTTTAGCATCTCATCGGCGTTTAAACGACTTGCATCATCGCCACCGACTAAATACGAACCGCTCGTTGGCAAATCCATTAAAGATAGGATATTTACAAGCGTGCTTTTACCGCTGCCACTTGGACCCATTACGCTGACCCACTCGCCCTTTTTTACTTCAAAATTTATATCATCAAGCGCCTTTACTTCGCCAAAGTGTTTTGATAAATTTTTAACTTCAATAGCCTTCATTACTCTCCCCTTAAAATTTCTGCCATATTGTTTTTTAACGCCCTTTTTATCGGATAAAACGCCGCAATGGCTGCAAAAATGAGCGATAAAATCATAGCGATAAAAATGCTTAAAATTCTAAAATCAATGGCTGATTTAAACACGGCATAGCCGATAAATTGAGCCAAAACATAGCCTAAAATAGCACCAATTAAAGCCGATAAAAATGCGACGCTAAATGTCTCAAATCCAAATAAATTTACGATATTTTTTTTACTAGCCCCAATGGCTCTAAGCAGGGCAATCTCACGTGAGCGTGAGAGCAAAATCGCCGAAAGCGTGGTATTTACGCACATTGAGGTAATTAGCAAGATTACGAGCGAAATGATAGCCATTAGCAACTTTATCTTATCTAAGATAAGTCCTTCGGTCTTTGAAATTTTTGCCACTGGTTTGGCTGAAATTTCAGCCGTGCTAATCTGCTTAGCATAATTATTTATCTCATCAAACGAGCCTAAAACAACGGCTTCGGCGTAGTTTATCAGATCTTGCTTGCCTGCTATTTTTTGGGCTAAATTTAAAGATACGATTAAAAGTGCATCCTCCTTATCGCCACTGGCAACAATGCCCTTAATTTTTACCTTTTCGCCCTTGTTTGCTCCAATTGCTCTTATCTCTATCGTATCGCCTACTTTAAAGCCAGTTTGCTTTGCTAAATCAACGCCGATTAGGACGTTTTTATCATCAAAATCAAGGTTAATTAACGCACCATCTCTTAAATCCAAAAATGGCTTAACTACCTTTAAATCGCTAAATTTTACGCCCATTAAAATGGCGTTTGTTGGTCCGATATTTGCCTGAGTAAATATGTAACCACTGCTGCCTAGCAGGTTTTTGCTTGGAATTTTAAGGCTAAGTGCTTCAAAATCGCTCTGGCTAATGTAGTCATTTTCGCTCATATTTGCTGGGGCAAAGATCATATTTGCGCCGTAAGTTTTTAGCTCACGAGAGACCTTTTGGTCAATGTCAAGATAGACATTTACAAACGCCGAGCAAACAGCTGAGCCAAGCAGGATTGAAATGGCTATTACAAAAACTCTTGATGAGCCGTTTTTTAGGCTTTTAAAAATGGTGTTTAGAAAGAATTTATTTGCGGTCATAAAGCACCTCGGCTGGGAGTAGTTTTATTAGGCTTCTCATAGGTAAAAGTGAGCCTAAAATTGAGATTAAAAGTGCAAACGCAATGGATAAAGGCAAAACAATCCACGCAATGCCAATGCCGTGAGAGAATATACTAAATGCCACGCCGTAGCTTAAAGCGTATCCTAAAAATGCCCCAACGACACCAGAAATAAGTGCGACAACAAGGCTCTCACTAGCAAAGAGTGCGTAAATTTCAATATTACTAGCCCCAAGTGCCTTTAAAAGTCCGATTTGCTTTTTTCGGCGATGAATTTCGCTTGTCATTAATGATGTAATACCAATGGCTGAAACGACAAGGGCGATCACGCTAACAATACCCATTAGGCTCTGAATTTTCTTTACGATATTGCTCTCAGCCTCGCTTACTTGAAGGCTTGGCTTTGCCCAAACACCAGCAAAATCCTCTTCAATTTGATACGCAATTGAGCTTACATAAGCCGAGCAATACCACTTATCATACTCAATGCTGTTTAGCTCATCTAAATTTCGCCTAGCTTTAAGCGAGAGGTCATTTTCAGGGATTGTCATCGCTGAAACTTCGGCTTTTTCAAACTCACCAGCCCTGTTTGCTAAAATTTGAGCCATTTTTAGCGAGGCGACTATCTTTTGGCTCTCATCGTTTGAGCCGTTTAAAATTCCAACCACCTTTGCCTTTAAAGTGGCATTTGGCGTTTTTAGCTCTAAAATATCGCCAAGCTTGAAATTTTCACGCTTTGCAAGGGCTTCGCCGATTAAAATTTCATCAACGCTGTCATCTTTAACCCACTCGCCACTAACGCCCCAAAATCCAAATAATCTCTTAACGCCGCTGCTAAACTCTGGCTCATCTTTTACGCCTAAATTTTTATCAAAATACGTCCCAAGAAGTGAAATTTCTTTGTTGTTAACGCTAACTTTTACGCTTAAAAATGGAGCGATTGCTACGATATTATTTCGCCAAAATATCTCTTTGATTTTGTGAAGTTTGTCCTCTGGCAAGAAATTTTGCGATTTTAATGGCGTGAAATTTTTACCCTCAATCTCAACGCTAAGGCTCTCGCCACGAGGCAAAACCACGATATTTGAGCCATAGCTTCTAAGTTCGCTTGAAACTTCATCGCCGATTTTTAGCGTGATATTTAGCATACAAGAGATTAGGATTGTAGCTAGGCTAATCGTGATAAATGCCATAAACTTTTGCGTTTTTTGTCCATAAAGCGAGTTTTTTATCATTAAAATTTGCATATTTTTCATTTTAAAGTCCCGTTTATATCTACGTATTTTGAGGCGTTTGCTTCAAACTCGGCTAAATTTTGATTATTTTCAAAAAAGTATAGTTTGCCGTAATACAGATACGATTTTGCTTCAAGGTTGCTTACTTTTTTACGGCTAACTGGGTCAAGCACCATTTTTTCAACCACCTTTGAGAAGAAATTTGCACCATTTGCTATGGTTTCTTGCTTGATTTTTATATTTTTGCCATCAAAGATAAAATCCATTGGGATTGGATTACACCCGCCCTCTTTGCCGACAGAAGGCAAGAAAATTCGCACATTGCACGAGATACAAATTAACTCATCGCCCTTTTTAACATAACCCATATCGCCACAAATCATACAAGCATCAAAAACGGCAACTGGCGATAGGCGGTCAGCAAAGCGGTTAAGCAAGAAAAATCTGACCTCTTTGCCCTCATCTGTGATATAGGCATAGCGATGAAGGTTGTTATCTAGCAGGGCGTTTGCGTCAAAGACAAACTCGCCATTTACTGGCTCAATAATCTTAGCATCATCAATTTGTGGCGGTCTTGAAGCGTATAAATCGTAGTAAAGCAAGAACGCTAAATTTATAAAAATGGCTAAAAATGTGAGTTTTACTAGGTTTAAAACCCTTGAAATTTTTGCCATATTTATGCGAAATTTTATGTGATTTTGCTCGGTTTTTGCAAAAAATTTAGGGCGTTTTACAAGGCAGATAACGCACAAAACGGCAAGTAAAAATAGGTAAAAATATACAGCAAAACTGCTTGCATAAATCCCTTTTGCCACGATTGATAATGCCCACGGATAGGTTTTAATTAACCCAGCTCTCATCATTTCAAGCGTGGTAGAAAATAGGCTTTGTAAGATTAGCGTGATGATTGTTAGGGCGTTAAAAAATATAGCCATTTTTGGCGAGATTAGTGCGTTTAGATTAAAGACTAAAAAGTATAAAACGATTAGTAAAAAAGCAGCAAGCAGTAATAAAAATAGGCTAATAATTGATGTCGTATCTAAAAGTTCGCCTGAAAATACGGCAAATAATGCGCTAAATGAGCCGTAACTTACGCCAAAGGCAGTGGCTAAGATAAAAAAGCTTATCAATTTTGGTAGTTTAAATTTAAGTGCTAAAACAAGCGGAGATAGGGCTAAAAATAGCAAACAAATAGTGTCAAAAGCGAGTTTTATCGTGCTGTCAATGAGTAAATTTCTAGCCGTTTTAAAGATAAAAAATCCTAAAAAAATGCCGATGAAAATTGATAAAGATATGGATTTTAGCTCATCTTTTTTGGTATTTAAACTAGCAAAAATGATAAATGGTATAAAAATAAAAGCCACTTGATAAAAGTAAATAGACATAAAAAACCTTAAAATTTAGATTTTTGGGTGAAAAATCACCCAAAATTTTTATTTAACTGGACCGCCAGTCCATTGAAATGTGTAGGTCGTTGTAAATGGCTCAAACCACTTGCCAACGCCAGTGTCTTTATCGGCGTGGCGACCAAAGCCTTGTGTTTCTGGGCTTTCAATGTTAAATTTTACTTCGTAGTTACCCACGCCAGTGTCCATTTTCACGTTTGCGCCGTAGTGCGGGCCATCTTGTGCCACCATTGGCATAAATGTGCCTTTTTTAGTTTTGCCGTTGTCTAAATTTTTAAGCTCGTAGCTTACTTTTAGATATGGTATCCACTCGCCCTCGCCAAAGCCGTTTTTGTTGCCTTCAAGTGCGTGAATATCAGCTTCTAAGTGAATATCGGCTAGGCTTGGCGCTAAGTCAATGCCCTTTGGCTCCATATCAATTGGCTGCAAATAAACAGCAGCGATCTCCATACCATTTATCTCAACAGGCTCTCCTATTGGATACTCACCAGCCACTAAGGCACTGCTAATAAGGCTTAACGCCAAGGCTGAACCTAAAATTTTTTTCATTTTTTCTCCTTTATTAAGATTGTTTTTGTTTTGATTTCATTATTAAAACGCCAATTACTAGGGCTAAAATCATTAAAATTTGTGGCACAAGGCTCTCATAATATGGCTGTAAGCCAAACCAGCTACCAGCCCACTCTGGGAATTTAAGCCCTTCAATTGTCGTTGGGATAAAAATTTTACCCTCAACAAGCTCCATAACGCCCTTGCCGACAAAGACAATTGACATATAAAAAATAATGGCTGAGGTGAATAAGAAAAATGGCTTGATTGGAATTTTAATAGCAAAAATTTTAAATATGTAATAAACAACTAAAAGCACCACTAATCCCACGCCAAAACCAGTGGCTATCATCGTGTGTCCAAGTGCGTTTTTAGCGTCAAAAATGAGTGCTTGATAAAATAGCACCGTTTCAGCACCCTCTCTAAATACAGCTAAAAACACCGTCCACCAAAGCGCGGTGGCTGAATTTGATGAAATGCTCTCATTTACCTGATTTTTAATATACTCGCTCCACTTTTTAGCGCCAGCATTTGAAAGTAACCAAAAGCCAACATAAAACAGCAAGCCAACGGCAACAAGCATAGTAATGCCCTCCATTAGCTCACGCTTTTGCCCAGCGGCACTGCCAAAGATGACATTCATAATCCACGCCATAACAAAGCTTAAAATCACAGCCACGCCAACAGAGCTATAAACGACGCGTCCCATTTTTGAGGCGTTGCCAGTCTTTAAAAGATAGGCGACAACGGCAGCGACGATGATTAGTGCCTCAAAGCCCTCTCTTAAAATAATCGTAAGCGACCAGATAAATAAAGCCCAAGGTGAGCTTTCAGAGCTTGTCTTTTCAAGTGCGGTTAAAAGCTGTGAATTTAGCGTATCCATAGCCGTTTTAATGGTATTTTCATCTTTGTTTGACTTCATTAGGGCGACGATTTGGCTAAATGTGCCCTCAATTGCCGTCTTTAAATTTACATCAATTGCGCCGACTTTATTCTCCATACCGCTGGCTTCAAACTCATCAAAATAGATATCCTGAGCGTTACTCATCGCCTTATCAACCTTGCCGTTTTTGTAAATTTCAAGCACGTTTTGCATTTTTTGATTGATATTTGCCACCACTTGGCTAAAATCAGCACCGCTCTCATCGCTATCATCATCTAAAATTTCAGCTGGCAGCTCCACCTTTGCCACGCTTACGCTATCACTTGGTAGCTTGTTAGCAGCGTCATAAATGGCAAGTGTGACGGCGTTAAGCTTGGCTTTAAAGTCATCTTTGCTAAGTCCGTTTTTAATGCCACTTATGGCTTCGCTCATCTTCCGCTGAATATCGCCATCAATGCTCTGACCTTTGTCTAAAAACTGGCGGATGGCAATCTCAAATTTTGTATTTCTGTAATGGATAAATTTTGCGTCTTCAATAAATTTTCTAGCAGCGGCTAAATCGCCATTTTCATAGCTATTTATGGCGTTTTCTAGGCTGGTTTTAATGCTAGTAAATACAAATCTCCACTCTTTTGAGAATTTGCTTGTATCAAAATCACTTGGAGTATTTTGTGGTGTCTCTGAATACTCGCCAACAAGCCTGTGTCCGCCTAAAATTTTTGGCAAAACTTCGTTTATTTCGGCGTTTAGCTTATCAATTCTCTCTTTTATCTGCTCTGGCGTTTCGTTTGCTTTTATGGCTTTTCTAATTTGCCCAAACTGCTTTTCAAGTGCGTAAGCCTTTTTGGCTGAGATATTTATCCTAATGGCACTCTCAATGTCCTCAAATAGCCCAAAATAGGCGTTTTGCGTATCCATAACGGCTTTTTGTGTGTTGCCATTTTGATACTCAACTAAGACATTATCAAAAGCGATTTTGATATCTTTTACTATTTTTTCGTAATCTTTTTCGTTTGCAAAAAGCATAAACGGCAGTAAAAACAAAAGTAAGAAAATTCGTAAATTTCTCATAAAAAAGCCTTAAAAGTTAAAATTAAAAGTGGTAATTTAGCAAATAATTGCTTTATATAAAATAAAAACTATTATCAAAAAGAGAGTGATTTTGATTTGATGAAGTAAAAAGGGGCGTTTAAACCCCTTTTTGCCTTAAAATTTTAAGGTAGTGTTTGCATTTCGTATCATTACACGTTTGCGATAAACGTTTGAAACTTCGGTGGCATCGCCAACAAGTAGGGCGTTTGTAGAACAAACAGCAGCACACATTGGCACTTTGCCCTCTGCTATGCGGTTTTGTCCGTAAAGCTCAAATTCAGCGTGTGAGAATGTCTCTTCTGGGCCTCCTGCACACATTGTGCATTTATCCATTTCGCCTTTAATGCCAAAGGCACCGTCGCGTGGGAATTGTGGCGCACCAAAAGGACAAGCATAAAGGCAGTAGCCACAGCCTATGCATTTATTTTTATCGTGAAGGACAATGCCGTCTTCACGGATATAAAAGCACTTTACTGGGCAAACCTGCTCACAAGGTGCGTCCGTGCAGTGCTGACAAGCAAGTGTGGTGCTTACTTCTTTGCCTAAAACGCCATCATTTAGTGTGATTACCTTTCGGCGATTTATGCCAACTGGGACTTCGTGAGCCGAGCTACACGCAACCTGACAGGCAAAACAGCTAATGCAACGATTGTTATCTACATAAAATTTCATTCTTGCCATTTTTACCCCCTTACTTTGAAATTTCATCTAAGAAATTTGTCTTAAACTCAAACGGCGTTGCCTTTTCAATCCTGCAAAGTCCAGCGTTAAACTCTGAAATTTGCGTAACTGGGTCAAAGCCGTAGTTTGTGATTGTGTTTGAGCTTTCGCCGATAGTGTAGGGCTTTGTGCCTTCTGGGTAGCGAGAGCTTAAATCAACGCCTTGCATAATGCCTGCAAAGTTGTAAGGTAAGCAAATTCTATCTGGCGTTACGCTGTGGTTGTGAAAGCATTTGACTTTGATTTTTGTGCCTTGTGGGCTGTGAATCCACATAAAATCGCCGTGTGCTATGCCATAATCAAGCGCTAGTTCTGGATTTACATAAGCAAACATCTCTGGCGTAATAGCCGCTAGGTATTTGCTGGTTCGCTCTAACATACCAGCGCCGCTTAAATTTACTAGACGCATTGAGCTTATGATGATTGGGAATTCCTTGCTCCAATCTTGCTTTTGTTGCTCTGATTTAAATTTAGTTTCAACCCTGAAATTTCTAGGCTGGTCATCAAAAGATGGATACTTTTGCACCAAATCCCAGCGTGGCGAGTGCAGTGGCTCTCTGTGTTTTGGCACTTGGTCGCTAAATTCCCAAACGATAGCCCTAGCTCTTGCGTTGCCATAAGGCGTAATGCCAGCTTCACGGCATTTTTCTAGGATTATACCGCTATAATCAGTCGTCCAGTCATCGCCCATTTTTGCCTTTTCATCGTCGCTTAGCTTGATATTTAGCACACTTTCAATGTTGGCTTTTGTAATTTGCGGATAGCCACCTTTTACCTTTGCGTCCTTTAACTGCACGCTCTCATCAGCTAACTGGCTAACGCCGTTGTGTTCAAGTCCAAAGCGGTTTCTAAATCCGCTACCACCCTTTGTGTAAGGCAAATCTGTGCGGTAAAGTATCGGAGTGCCGGGGTGTTTAGCGTCCCAGCAAGGCCAAGGCAGTGAGTAATACTCGCCTTTAACATCGCCACCAATGCCCATAAGCGTGTCTGGGTCAAAATTTTGCCAGTTTGCTTGGTGCTTTTTAAGGCGTTCTGGCTGCCAGCCAGTAAGTCCGATTGTCCTTGACATTCTTGCCATTTCTCGTGTTGCATCATCTGGCCAAATGAAATCATCTTTTATAACTTCAAGATTATCATTCATCTTTAATGCTTTTACAAATTCATCATAAAAGCCCCATTTTTTGGCAAACATAAACATAACTTCGTGGTCGCCCTTGCTCTCATAAAGCGGATCAACGACCTTGCTTCGCCACTGGCCACAGCGGTTTGTTGATACGACAATGCCTTCGTTTTCAAACTGGGTCGCCACTGGCAGGATATAAACGCCGTCCTTTCTGTCGCTTAGGATTGCCACTTCATTTACAAATGGCTCGGCAACGACTAGAAGTTCTAGCTCATCAATGGCTTTTTGAATTTTAGTTAAGTGTGCCATTGAAGTAATGCCAGTGCCTTGCACCCAAAGCACCTTTAAATCGCCACTTGAAAAGGTTTTTTCTTCTTTTAAAACACCCTGCCACCATTTTGAAAGCGACCAGCCCTTTTCATTTCGCCAGTTTCGCTCCTCTGGATTTTCTTTATCGTAGTAAAAATACTCGTTAAAATTCGTGTTTTTAACCGCACCACCGCTTTTTGGCTCTTTAACAGAAACGGCAAAGCGTTTGATAAACTCATCAAACTCAACGCCCCAGCCCTTGCAAAAGTGTCTCCACGCCTTGTCACTAAGTCCGTAGTAGGCTGAGAGACTATCGGCTAGGTTACCCATATCGGTCGCACCTTGGACATTGTCGTGTCCTCTTATTATTTGGCAGCCACCGCCTTCTTTACCCATATTGCCTAAAACTAGCTGTAAGATTGAGAGAATTCTCGTATTTGAGCTACCAACAGAGTGCTGAGTAATGCCTAGCGACCAAGCTATACAGGCTGGTTTTGTCGTGGCAAAAAGTCTTGTTATTTGAATGATTTGATCAATTGGAATTCCAGTAACATCGCTTGTTTCTTCTGGTGTCCATTTTTGTGCTTCTTTTTTAACTTCATCAATACCATAAGCACGTGAAGCGATAAAGTCCTTATCCTCCCAGCCATTTTTAAAGATAAGATGAAGCATACCATAAACGAATGCAATATCGGTGCCCGGGCGAATTCTAAGATAGTGGTCAGCCTTTGCCGCTGTTTTTGTAAAAATCGGATCAACGACTATTAGTTTTGCGTTGTTTCTATCTTTTGCTTGTAAGAAGTGTTTCATACCGCCAACTGGGTTTGCCACGGCTGAATTTGCACCAAAGACCATAATTGCTTTTGAATGTTTTGCCGTATCTCCAAAGTGGTTTGTCATAGCGCCATAACCCCAAGTATTCGCAGCTCCTGCGACTGATGCGCTGTGTCAGATACGTGCAACGTGATCTATATTATTTGTGCCCCAAAATGCAGCAAATTTTCTAAAATAAAACGATTGTTCGTTGTTAAATTTAGCAGAACCTAAAAATTCAACGCTATCTGGTCCGTGCTTTTTGCGAATTTCAAGCATCTTATCGCCGATCTCATTTATAGCGCTCTCCCAGCTAATTCGCTCCCACTTGCCATTTACTTTTTTCATCGGATATTTTATGCGTTGTTTTGATTTTGTTAAATCAATCTGATCAATGCCCTTACAGCAGTGGCTACCTTGCGAAATCGGATGTGAAATAGCCATATCTTGGCGAATCCAAACGCCGTCTTTTACTTCGGCCTCAATGCCACAACCAGCCGAACAAATAGAGCATATCGTGCGGACTTTTTTGCTGCCCGGATACGGCTCAACTTTTAGCTCATCAACCTTTTTTAGCTTGTCGTTTGAGTTTGCAAACGCCATAGTGCTTGTCGCACCAAGTGCTGCTAGTTTTAAAAACGCACGCCTTGCAATTACTTCGCTCATAATAACTCCTTAATAGGCGATTTTGTAGTATTTATCCCAAAATTCTGATTTGGCATAAAGCACCTCTTTTTTCTTTGACTTGCCAACGACAACGCCGTTACTATCAGGCTCGCTTGCCACTTTTTGCGAGGCAAACGCCGAAGTAGTAAGGGTGGCTAAGGCACCAACTTTGAGCGATTTTTTAAGAAAATCACGTCTGGTCTGTTTCATCTTAACAACCTTGTAATATGTAAAATTTGCATATTTATTAATAGCAAAATTTTAAAAGCCCAAAAGGGCAACTAATGCTGAATTTTACGTTTATGCTAATTTAGCATAATTATTTTAAAACGAATAATAGATTTAAAATTTAATTTTAAAATTAAAGAAAATTTAATTTGTTATTTTATTTTAGGTGTAGTTTTGTTTATTTTATGTTAAAAATTATTTAAAAAGGCTAGGTTAGCCCAGCCTTAAAAATGCGTCTTTTAGGTCAATCCTGCCTTCATAATACGCCTTGCCGACAATCACGCCGCCGATTTTATCGGTATTTTTTAGGGCGATTATGTCGTTTATGTCCTTTACTCCGCCACTTGCTATTGTTTCAATACCACTTTCTTTTGCTATTTCTAGCGTGAAATCAACATTAACCCCGCTAAGTGTGCCGTCCCTGCCGATATCGGTGCAAATTATCGCCTTTACGCCAACATCTGCAAATTTCTTAGCAAGCTCGGTGGCTTTGATATTTGAAACACTAGCCCAGCCCTCGGTCGCCACGTAGCCGTCTTTTGCGTCAATGCCGACGACAATCGGATAAAGCTTAGCCATATTTGCTACAAATTTTGGCTCTTTTAGTGCTATTGAGCCTAAAATTAGGCGTTTTACGCCTAAATCTAAGTAGCGTTTAATGCGCTCTTCATCTCTAATCCCACCGCCAATTTGCACGTTTAAATCGGTGCTTTTTACGATTTTTTCAATCACTTTAAAATTTACTGGCTTACCAGCAAATGCTCCGTCAAGATCAACGATATGAAGCCACTTTGCACCTAAATCTTTGAAATTTTTAGCCAAAATTTCAGGTTCGTTTGAGTAGATTTTAGCGCTGCTCATCTCGCCTTTTAAAAGCCTTACGGCAAAGCCCTCTTTTAGGTCAATCGCTGGTAAAATTTGCATTATAACTCCGTGAAATTTTCTAAAATTTTAAGCCCAACTTCGTGGGATTTTTCAGGGTGAGGCTGAAAGCCAAAGACATTATCTTTTGCCACAGCACTAACGAAATCATAACCATATTCGCTAGTGCCTAAAATCGCGCTTTTATCATCGCAAATAGCGTGAAAGCTATGGACAAAATATAGATACTCGCTATCATTGAGCCCACGATTTATCGGCGTTTTTTGTGTAAAATTTATGCTATTCCAGCCAACGTGAGGTACTTTTAGCGGTGTGCTAAATTTAGTCTCATCAAATCTAACAACACTACCTTTTATCACGCCAAGTCCGTGATTTTCTCCAAATTCATAGCTTTTTTCAAATAAAAGTTGCATACCAAGACAGACGCCTAAAAATGGTTTGCCAGTTTTTATGAATTCTAAAATCGCAAGGTCTAGGTTTGCCTTTTTTAGCTTCTCTATCGCCTCGCCAAATGCACCAACGCCAGGCAAAACGGCTCTATCATAATTTTTTAGCTCATCTGGATTTGAGATTAAAACCGCACTTTTGCCTAAATTTTCAAAGGCATTTATCACGCTTTTTATGTTGCCAGCACCATAATCAATAATGGCTATCATTGCCCCTCCTGTTTTTTAACGCTAATTAAATAAATACTTAACGCAATCATTAAAAGTGCGACGCCACCGATTAGATAAATGGCGTTTATGATATTTTCCGGTGCTGTGATTGCAAATTTAAACACGAGCATAAGTGCTTCAATGGCTAGGGCGATGATGATTGAGCCGATAAATCTAACCATTGTTTTATAAAGCATACTGGCTTCATTTCGGTTTTTGCCAAGTACCTCCTCTTCAAAAATCGTCTTAACAAGGTCAAAAATGGCTAACGCTAGGGTTAGAAGTATCGTGCTTTCAAAGATATGCTCAACTTCAACATTTGAGGTGTGAGAGATAAAGCTCTCAACGCCGTCCCAAAATAAAAACGCACAAACCATAAACAAAGCCACGCAAAATAGCGTATAAACCGAGCGTAAAAATATCCCAAAATAGCTCTCAATTCGCCCGTCATCAATCATATTTAGTAAATTTTCAAGGCTAATGTCAATGCAAGCGATAAATTTTAGCTCGTTGTTTTCATCATAAATTGGCACGCTTGCAGTTACGCAAAGTTTGCCATTTAGGCTTGACGGATATGGGTCGCTTAAAAAGCACCTTTTTAGCCTGACAGCCGAGTAATAATAGGCTTTATTTGCCCTGTTTTCGCCATCTCCGATGATGTAGCACTCGTTTAGACTATAAGTGTTGCCAAGCTGAATGCCGTTTTTATCAAGTAGGTAAAATGCGTCAAAATTCTCAATCTCGTGAGCCATTTTATCAAACCCAGCCCTGACATTTTCAATGCTAACGCCGGGCAGTCTATTTGGGATATTTCGCTCAAAAAGATAGCACAAATATGCCCTTGCTTTGTATCTAATGTCGCTAAAACGCTGAATTTCTTTTATTATCAAAATTATCCTTTTAAATTTAGTTGATGATTAAACTCTGGCACAATGGTTTTTAAACAGGCTGAAATTTCGCTATCTTTTAGCGTTAAAAGAGTGCTGATTTGCTCATTTAGCTTTGAAATTTCATACGGCTCTGAGTGCGTTACAAAAATGCTTTCAAACTCGGTTCTAACGTCGTTTTTATCAATTAAAAGCTCCTCATAAAGCTTTTCGCCCATTCTAAGTCCGCTAAATTCAATGCCCAAATGCTCTTTATTTGATAAAATCAGCATTTTTTTAGCCAAATCAACAATTTTTATAGGCTCGCCCATATCAAGCACGAAAAGCTCGCCGCCACGTGCGATTGAGGCGGCTTGAAGCACGAGCTGACAGGCTTCGCTTACTAGCATAAAATAGCGAGTGATATCAGGGTGAGTAACGCTTAAAGGCTTGTTTTTTGCGATTAGTGCTTTAAATTTTGGTATGACAGAGCCTGATGAGCCAAGCACGTTGCCAAAGCGGACGCAAACTATCTCACAAGCACCAGTTTCGTTTGAATTTAGCGCATAAAGCTCACAAATTCGCTTTGTAGCACCCATTATGTTTGTTGGGCGGACGGCTTTATCGCTTGAAATGACGACTACTTTTTGTGCGTTAAATTTCTTGGCTAAATCAATGACGTTTTTTGTGCCGATTATGTTATTTTGCACCGCTTGGTGCGGGTTTAGCTCACAAAGTGGGACGTGTTTGTAGGCGGCTGCGTGGATTATAATCTCTGGCTTATAAAGGCTAAAAACTTCGGCTAAATCGCTAAAATTTGCGATATTTACCATTTTGCTAATGCACCTTTTATCGTTTGTATCTTCTGTGATTTTATAAAGATTAAACTCGCTATTTTCAACCATAACAAGCTCTCTAACGCCAAATTTCAGGCACTGCTTAACGATTTCAGAGCCTATGCTACCACCAGCACCAGTTACTAAAACCGACCTATTTTGTAAGAAATTTCTAACGACATCGGAGTTTAAATCCTTTGGCTTTCTAGCTAGTAAATCCTCAATTGAGATGTCTTTTATCGGCTCTTTGCCAACTAGCGAAAATAGCTTGACATCACGAATGCCATAGCCAGTAAGCTCATCAAAAAGCACCTGCAAATCATCTTGCTCTAAGGCTAGGGCGATGATTGCGGTTTTTACGTTGTATTCTTTGATTAAATTTACGATCTCTTTTTTATCTTGCACCAAAAATCCATCGCAATAAGTCCCAACAAGCTCACTTCTGCCATCAACCACGCCAACAGCATAAAAGTCAATGTAGCCACTTTTTAGCCCTTTTAAAACGTGAAGTGCCTTGCTTGTCGCACCAAAAACTATGCAAGGCTCACCCTTTCGTGGTTTGGTTGAGAAGTCTAAGAACATACGCTTTGAAATTCTTAAACCGCCGATTAACAAATATGAAATGACAAAGTCAATAAAGACCGCACTTCGTGGGAATGGGTTAAAAATATCTTGTGCCAAAAAGTAAATGAGCCAAAAAGTCAGCAATGAAAAGAGATGAACTAAGAAAATTTTACGTGCTTCATTTAAGCCAAAAAATCGCCACGGCACTCGGTAAATTTTAAATAGCCACATTAATGATAATTTAATGATAACTAAACAAAACAGGGTTAAAATAAGTCCATCGGTAAAAATTTCAGGGATATTGCCGTTAAATCTAAGTAAAAATGCAAAATAAATACTAAACGAAAAGATAATAGTATCGCTAAAAAGAAAGAAAACTAGCCTTTTTAGTTTCGTAGCTTTTAACATTTATGCGTTTTCCTTTACGATTTTTATCACTCGCTCTTGCGTTTTAGGGTCTAAGTCGCTACCGCTTGGCAGACAAATTCCGCGCTCAAATAAATTTTCGCTTGTGCCGTCTATCTCACATAAAGCTCCCTTAAATACGGGCTGGACGTGCATTGGCTTCCAAAGCGGACGGCTCTCAATGTTTGCCTTATTTAGTGCGTCAATAACCCTTAAATGCGCTCCACTTTGTTTAAAAACACCAGTTGTAAGCCACCTGTTAGCGCGAGAATTTGGGATCTCTGGCATAAATTCTAAAACATCGCTTAGCTCATTTTTATAAATTTCAAAAACTGCCCTTTTTTGCTCCACTCGTTTTTCTAAAACCTCCATTTGAGCAACGCCAATAGCGCCTAAAACGTTGCTAAGTCGGTAGTTGTAGCCAAAATCCTTATGCTCGTAGTGCAAAAACGGCTCACGTGCTTGTGTGCTGTAAAATCTAGCTTTCTCAACCAAATCATCACGCCCAACTAGCATACCGCCACCAGAAGTTGTGATGATTTTGTTGCCATTAAAGCTATAAACTCCAAGTTCGCCAAATGTGCCAAGTGCCTTGTTTTCATAAAATCCGCCAAGTGCTTCGGCTGCGTCTTCAACCAAAAAAATGCCCTCGTTTTTACAAATTTCACAAATTTCTTTCATCTTGCTGGCTTGCCCATAAAGGTGCGTTACCACTAGGGCTTTTGGCTTTTTTGGAGCGTTTTTGATCGCTCTTTTTAGTAGCTCTGGACTTAAATTCCAGCTCTCATCGCAGTCAATGAAAATTGGCGTGGCTTTTTCATACAAAATAGGCGAAACTGACGCCATAAAGGTAAAACTTGACGCCAAAACGACATCGCCTTGCGTAACGCCAAGCACCCTTAACGCAAGATGAAGTCCAGCCGTCCCAGATGATAACGCTAGGGCGTCGGTGGCTTTTGTGTAGCCCTTGATACTTGCTTCAAATTTATTCACATACTCGCCAAGTGGGGCTATGTAGTTGCTTTTAAAGACTTCGTTTATATACTCTTGCTCACGTCCGCTCATATTTGGCGGAGATAAAAAAACCCTATCCATTTTTATCCTTTTTTAAAAATCTGCGAATTTTAGCACTAAAAAATTAATTATTTTATTAAAAATTCCTGTGCGATTGCCTTGTTTTCAAACGGCAAAACGCTAAAATTTTCATCGCCAACGCTTACATTTACGCTCTTATTCTTATCCGCCCTTGTGTAAGCTAGTGCTAGGCGAAGTGCAAACTCTAAATCCGCCCTATCTGCTGTTTTATCAATAAAACTAATGGCACCCACGATATTATCTGGCAGTTTTATTTGATGAAATTTTGGATTTGGGGTCGCTAAGAGTGCGTTATTATCGGCTTCATCTCTGCCAATAATCATCTTTGAGCCGTTTTTTAGGCGTAGGTGGCGACCGAGTTTTAGCCACGCTACATCGGTATCGTTCATATCTTTATCATAATTTAAGTAGTCTTTGATTTTTACAGCAAAGCTCTCAATCGTAAGCAAACAGCCACCGCCCGGCGTGGCAAAATCCTGCCAATTAAGGCTTTTTGCAAGGGCTAGTTGTGGCTTTCTATCTCTGCCGCTAAAATCAAGAAGTTTGCTTCTATCTACCCAACCCTCACGCTCTGGCTTTGTAGGCTCTAAAAGCTTAGCACACATTGGGCGAAGGATTAAATCCTCTTCATCATCGGCTAGTTTTCTAACCTGATTTAGTGCCTCTTTTCGTTGGCTCATCGGACGTTGTCCTAAAACTTCGCCAGTGATGATAAAATTTGCATTCTCATCATTTAGCATATTTAGGGCGACCCTAAACATATATCCGTGGCAGTCAATGCAGGGGTTAAACTGCTTGCCGTAGCCAAATTTTGGGCTAAAAAGCACGTCTTGTAGATACTTACTTTTTATATCAACCACCTTTAAACTAGCCCCAGCTATCGCCGCCCTACGCCTTAACGTTTCAAATTTTTCAGGCTCTACGCCAAAACCAGTATCCATATAAAGTGCCACCACTTCAATGCCTTGCTCGCTTATGATTTTCATCGCAAGCATACTATCTAATCCACCGCTAAATAATGCTAATGCTTTCATTTTTGTTCTTGTAATCCTTTTAAAATTTTATTTATCTCTTCTAAATCCTGCAATTTTGTCGGACTTTGGCTGTTTTTTATCTGCTCCCTTCGTCTTTTGCAGTAGTTTATCTTTAAAATTTTTATCGCCTCAAAAAGGCTATTTTCATTTGTGATAATTTTTGGGCTGTTATCAAGCTCTAACTCTCTTAAAATCGCACTTTCACTGCCATTTTTGCCGTTTAAAATTTCGCTAAAAATATTGGCGTGATTTAAAAAAAACTTCTCATTTACCTGATCAATTACATAATCTTTGAAATTTTCATTTAAAAGTATCGTTTTTAAAAGCGAAAGTTCTAAGATATCTTTTGAAAATTTTGGCTTAATAATCTGCTCTTGTGGGGCAAAATTTCTAGGCGTGATTTGCGTTTTATTTAGGCTTAGCCCAGTTGGATTTAGCCCTAAAATCGTGGCAATAAGCGAGGTGTAGCTAGAAGCGATTATCGGTTTTAGCTCGTTTGTGTAAGCCATAATCTCATCAAGGCATTTTTGCTTTTGCTGTGGGCGTGAAAGGTCGTATTTTAGGGCGATTTGCCTGATAAAAAACTCGCCAAGCTCGGTGCCATTATTAAAAAGCTCTCTTAAATGCTCAGTCTTACCAGCAAAGACCATATCAGCTGGGTCGGCACCGCCTTCAATGATAACAACAGAGCCATCAATTTCGTTTGTTGTTAAAAGATGACTTGACTTAATGGCAGCGTTTATGCCAGCGCTATCGCCGTCAAAGCACAAAATGACGCTGATATTTTCACGCTTTAAAAGTGGCAGGTGCTTTTGGGTTAGGGCTGTGCCAAGCACGGCAACGGCGTTTGTAAAACCAGCAAAATGAAGCATAATCACATCAAGATAGCCCTCTGTGATGATTATCTGCTTTGTTTCGTAAATTTTTTTCTTAGCTAGATGAAAGCCATAAAGTAGCTTTGATTTGTCAAAAATTTCGCTTTGTGGGCTATTTACATATTTTGCTGGGTGGTTTGAGATAGTCCTGCCACCAAAGCCGACAAGCCTTGTGCTTTGTGAGTAAATGGGAAAGGTTATTCTATCAATGAAACTAGCGTAAATTCCGCTCTCATTTTGCTTAACAATGCCAATTTCAATCGCCTCTTTTGGCTCAATTTTTTCATTTTCTAAAAGTCTAATCGTTTGAATGCTACTTGGTGCAAATCCCAGCTCAAATCGCTCAATCATAGCGTCATTTATCCCACGAGAGTAAAGATAATTTATGGCGTCTTTATTTTGATAAAGTCGCGAGCGATAAAAGGCATTTACGTTTTCTAAAATTCGCTTGTTTTCTTTGAAATTTTGCTGATTTGTGGTGTATTCAAGCGTGAAATTATTCATACTTGCTAGTTTTTCAATCGCCTCTGGATAGCTTAATTTCTCATAATCCATTACAAATTTTATCGCATTGCCACCAGCCTTACAGGCAAAGCAGTGATAGATTTGCCTTTGTGGGCTTATGCTCATACTTGGATTTCTATCATCGTGAAATGGGCAGACGCATTTGTAATTTGCCCCCATTTTACGCACATCTACATAGTGGCTAATGGTATCAACAATATCAACAATACTAAGAAGTCGCTCAATGCTTTTTTGTGAAATCATAAGCAAGATTATACAATGGCTTTGCTATAATGTGGCTTTAAAATTTACAAAGAGTTTAAAATGGATATATTTTTTATAGGGCATAGAGATCCGATTTTTGGGGTTATCGTGCTTTTTGGTATTATTTTTATGGTTGCGTTTTTAAGCTACGCTTGGGGGCTTTTTCGCTCAAAAGATGAGAAAAGACGCATTGAAAAATTCATAAAAAAATTTGAAAATAAAAGCTCACTTAGTGATGAGCATATAAATTTACTTAAAAACCTTGATGTAAATACCGCTACTTTGGGGGTTTTAGGCACGATGTTTGTAAAAAGTGGCGATTTTGAAAAGGCAATTAGCGTCTATTTAATCGCACTTTCAAAGGCAAAAATCAAAGAAGAGAAGGAATTTGTGCTAACAGAGCTTGGCTCGGCGTATTTTAAGGCTGGATTTTTGCAAAACAGCACGGAGATTTTTTTAAAGGCGGTTGAGATTAGCCCACGAAATGCGGTTGCATTAAGGTATTTAACGATGATTGATGAGAAGCTAAAACGCTTTGATGATGCCTTAAATACGCTAAATTCGCTAAATGAGCTAGGGCTTGATACAAGAGAGGCTAAGGCTTATGTCAGGGCAAATATTATCTTAAATGATAAAAATTTAAGCGTTGAGCAAAAGAGCGATGAAATTTTGGCTTTGAGTGGCGATTTTAGGCTTTTAAAGCGAATGGCAATGCAACTTTGGCTAAAAAATGGGCTAAGCCTTGAAAATTTCAGAGATTTTGCAGATTTTAGCGATGTTGTTGATATACTTTATCATCAAAACAAGCCAGTAAATTTAGCAAATAGCGACTACAAAGCCCTGTTTTACGCAAAGGGCTTGGTTGATGAGCCTTGTAAAATTAATGGCTTTGAGCTAAATGTGATTAGAAATTTAAAAACGGCTGGATTTGATAGGGCTGATTTGAGTTTTAATTATGTTTGCAATAGCTGTAAAAACGCCTTTCCAATGCACTTTTATCGCTGTCCGGTATGTTTTAGTTTAGGTAGTGTTAAAATTACATTAACAATTACAGAGAAAACTGATGAAAATAGTATGCCTTTTTAGCGATGGCTCTTGTCTAAACAACCCAGGAGCTGGGGGCTGGGCGTATATTTTAGAGTATAAAAATGCCGTTAAAAAATCAAGCGGTGGCGAGGTGATGACTACGAATAATCAAATGGAGCTTCGTGCCGTGATTGAGGGCTTAAAGGCGTTAAAAGAGCCTTGTGAAGTAAGGCTTTTTACCGATAGCCAATACGTGGCAAACGCCATAAATTCGTGGCTTTCTGGCTGGGTTAAGAAAAATTTTAAAAATGTCAAAAATATCCCACTTTGGCTTGAATACCTGCAAATCTCAAAGCCACATAAAATCAAAGCCACGTGGGTTAAGGCACACAACGGACACCCACAAAACGAGGAGTGCGATAAAATGGCACGAGATGAAGCATTAAAGGCAAAAAATGAGTGATTTAAGAAAACTAGAAAAAATTTTAGGATATTCGTTTAAAAATGAGCAAATTTTAAAAGAGGCGCTAACTCACAAAAGCTCAAAACAGCCCTACAACAACGAGCGTTTGGAGTTTTTAGGAGACGCTGTTATGGATTTGATTGTTGGCGAATATCTGTTTAAGAATTTTTCAAAAACAAATGAGGGCGATATGAGTAAATTACGTGCCGCTCTTGTAAATGAAAAGAGCTTTGCAACTATGGCAAACGCCCTAAATTTAGGCGATTTTATCTATATTTCGCAGTCTGAGCAAAACAACGGCGGACGTGAAAAGCCAAGCATTTTAAGCGACGCTTTTGAGGCGATTATGGGTGCGATTTACCTTGAAGCTGGGCTTTTTAAGGCACAAGAGATAGCCTTAAATTTACTGCAAAAGTGCTATCCAAAGATTGATTATTTAAGCCTTGTTAAGGATTACAAAACCGAACTTCAAGAGCTAACTCAGGCACGACTTGGTGTGACGCCAGTTTATGAGCTAGTTAGAAGCTTTGGGCCTGATCACAAAAAGGAGTTTGAAATGGCACTTTTTATCAATGAGCGTGAAATTTCGCGTGGGATGGCAGGGTCAAAAAAAGAGGCACAGCAGATTGCTGCTAGGATTGCGATTGAGAAAATAAAAGGATAAATTTTGAACACTTTTGGGACTAGATTAAAATTTACAAGCTTTGGCGAGAGCCACGCATTAGCCATTGGTGGCGTGATTGACGGCTTGCCAGCTGGGATAAAGATTGATTTTGATTTTTTGCAAAACGAGCTTGATAGGAGAAGACCGGGTAAAAATAAATTCTCAACCGCAAGGGACGAGGCTGATAAAATTGAGATTTTTAGCGGTGTTTTTAATGGTTTTAGCACCGGCACGCCAATAGGTTTTGCCATTTTTAACCAAAATCAAAAATCAAACGATTATGAGAATTTACGCGAGATTTTTCGCCCAGCACACGCTGATTTTACATATTTTTCTAAATTTGGCATAAGAGATCACAGGGGCGGTGGCAGGGCAAGTGCCAGAGAGACTGCCGTTAGGGTCGCTTGTGGGGCGTTTGCACAAATGCTTTTAAATGAGTTTGACATTAGCGTAAAAAGTGGCGTTTTTAGCGTTGGTAGCGTTGTTTGCGATAGTTTTGACTTTGATTTAGCGCTTAATTCTGAAATTTTCTCTCTTGGCAAAGAAGATGAGATGAAGGCGTTAATTATGAAAGCAAGGGGCGAGCACGATAGCGTTGGTGCTGGTGTGCTAAGCGTGGCAAGTGGCGTTTTAAAGGGGCTTGGCGAGGTGCTTTATGATAGGCTTGACGCTAGACTTGCGGCTGCTTTAATGGGGATAAATGGCGTTAAAGCCGTTGAGATAGGCGAGGGCGTGAGAGCTTCGCAGCTTTTTGGCTCGCAAAATAACGATGAAATGGACAAAAATGGCTTTTTAAGTAACCACGCAGGCGGAATTTTAGGCGGGATTAGCACCGGGCAAGATATCGTTTTAAGAAGCTATTTTAAGCCGACGCCGTCAATTTTTAAACCGCAAAGAACGCTAAATTTAAACGGAGAGAGCGTGAGCTTTGAGCTTCGTGGCAGACACGACCCTTGCATTGGAGTGCGTGGGTCAGTGGTCGCAACAGCGATGATAAGGCTAGTTTTAGCCGATATGCTGCTTTTAAATTTAAGCTCAAACATAAACACAATCAAAAAGGCTTACGCTAAATGAAAATCCTAATCATAAAATTTAGAAATATTGGCGATGTTTTACTCACAACTCCGCTTATTGATAATCTGCGTCATCACTACCCAGACGCTGTGATTGATTTTGCCCTAAATAGTGGCACAGAAGCGATGATAACGGATAATCCTAACGTGCGAAAAATTCACATTTATGATAGAAATGCTAAAAAATTTGGACTTTTTAAACGCATAGTAACGGAGCTGAAATTTATAAACGCTATCAAAAAAGAAAAATACGATATCGCTATACAAACTACAACTGGCGACAGGGGCATAATCATCGCAAAATACGCTAAAATCAAAACAATCGTGGGCTTTTGTGGCAAAAACAAAACGATAAATAAATTCATAACTCACAAAGTCCCTAAAATAGAGGGGCTTACTCACATTGTAGATAGAAATTTAGCCACGCTAAATGCCCTAAATTTAGCCATTATTAGCAAAAAAGTAAGCATATTTTTTGATGAAAACTTAGCCCCAAATTTACCGCCAAAATTTATCCATTTTCATCTGACAAGTCGCTGGATGTTTAAGTGTGTAAAAGATGAGGTTATGGCTGGTCTTATTGATTTTTGTGAAAATGAGCTAAAAATAAAGGTAGCAATTACGGCTGATAAAAACGAAGCCGAGATGAAAAAAGTGGCCGATGTTTTGGGGCTTTGCAAGTCAAATCCGCTAAATTTCGCGGGCGTTTTAAGCCTAAAAGAGGTTGCTGCTTTAAATAAAAAAGCCACCCTTTTTGTGGGCGTTGATACAGCGATAATGCATATTTCAGCCGCAAATGACGTGCCAGTCATCGCATTTTTTGGCCCAAGCGGTGCTTTTGAGTGGGGTCCGTGGGATAACTCTTTAATGCAAAGTGGCTACACCAAAAGAAATGGTAACCAACAAATGGGCAAACACAGCGTATTTCAAAAAGACTGGGAGTGCGCTCCGTGCGGACAAGATGGCTGTGAGGGGTCAAAAATCAGTCGCTGTTTAATGGAATTTAGCGATTTAGATGCCGTTAAAAATCTCATAAAAGAGAAAATTTCAGCCTTTTAGCTTTGCGTAAATTTTGCTTATAAACTCATTTTGGTATATAAAAAGGCTCTTTTTTAGCCAAAAAGCACCATTTTTAACGGCTATTCGCTTAATGTAATCTAAATTTTTATCAGCCAAATTTGCCCCGCGCTCTGTCGTGTAAAATATCTCATAGCCTAAATTTTTAGCAATTTTTAGCTTTTCATCATCAAATTTACCGCGTGGCCAGCAAAGGTGCGTATCATCAAAGTCAAGCCGATTTTTTATCGTGTTTTTACAAAGCTCTAAATCTGCTTCAAAGGGCAAATCGCCAAAATATCCGTCGGTGTGTCCGTGCGTGTGCGAGTGAAAGTTGCAAAGCTCGCTCATCTTAGCCACCTCGTCCCAGTTTAAAAATAGCGAGGCTGGATTTTGGGGTGCTTGCTGCTTTGCTTGTGCGTGGTGTAAGGGCGTAAATTCCGCCTTTTTAAGGGCATTTTGTTCGCTTGATTTTTCTATCCATTGGGTTACTAAAAATATCGTGGCGTTTAGATTAAACTGCTTTAAAATCGGATAAGCGTAGTAAAAATTATCCCGCCAACCATCATCAAAAGTTATAAAAACGCTTTTTTTTGGCGGTGCAAACTCGCCCTTTTTATAGGCTAAAAACTCGCTAGAAGTGAGCGTTTTATAGCCATTATCTGCTAGGAATTTCATCTGGGCTAAAAACTCGCTCACACTACTTGCTATAAAACCACTCTCTGGTAAAATGTGATGATACATTAAAACCGCAACGCCCATAAAAACTCCGAATTTATTTTATTTTTCTGTGATTTTAGCTAAAATTAACTAAAAAATAGGTTTTTAATGATAAAAGTTATACACACAGAATGGTCTGATGGCTGGGGCGGTCAAGAGATACGCACAATAAGCGAGTCATTAGCTCTTAAAGAAAAATACGGCGTAAATGTCATCATCGCTTGTAGAAGCAACGCCAAGATAGCCACAAAAGCAAAAGAAGCTGGGCTAGGTGTTGTCTTTTTTGATTTTAAGGGGGCTTTTGACGTTAAAAGCATAATTGCCCTTGTAAAATTCATCAAGCAAAACAATATAAATATATTAAACTCACACAGCGGTAAAGATACGTGGGTGGGCGGACTAGCGGCAAAAATAGCTGGGATAAAATTCATAAGAACTCGCCATCTCTCAAATGCGATAAGTAGTTCAAGGCTAAATTTTATCAATGAACTAGCTGATTTTATCATCACAACTGGCGAGAGCGTAAAAGATGCTATGATAAAAAATAACCGCATAAATCCGCAAAAAATACTATCAATCCCAACTGGCGTTGATGATACGAAATTTAAATCTGAGCTTTACGACAAAGACGAGTGTCTTAAAAAATTTGGACTAGAAAATGATAAAATTTATATAGGTATGCTCTCTGTTTTAAGAGCCATAAAACGCCACGATATATTTTTAAAAATAGCTCTAAATTTACACGAAAAATATCCAAATGCCCTGTTTGTAATAGCTGGTAGCGGACCACAAGAGCAAAATATACGTGATTTTATAAAAAATAACAATATGCAAGAGTATGTAAAAATGCTAGGACATCAAGAAAATACAGCTATGTTTTTAAAGGCGATTGATATTTATATGATGATATCAGAAAATGAAGGTGTCCCACAATCCCTAATGCAAGCACTATTAATGCAAAAAGCAAGTATCGCTACTAATGTAGGTAGTGTAAGCGACCTTTATGATGGCAAGAATTTTAAACTTGTTGATTTTGATGAGATAAAAATCCAAAATGCACTTGAAAATTTACTGCAAAACAGCAACGAACGTGAAATTTTAGAGCAAAATGCAAGAGAATTTGTAAAAAATAACTTTACAAAAGATATAATGGCTAAGAAAATTTATCAAATTTACACAAACTTATTAAATGCTAAAAAAAATAATTTTTTATCTTAGTTTTTAAAAATAATACGTTTTACGTTATCAAAAACTTCTTTTGCTGTAATTTTCTCCATTACGTGACTATAATCTTTATGTCTAGAAAAATTATCATCTATATTAAAATCAGCTTTTATAAACTTAAATATATCCTGACCATAATTTGGCATAAATAATTCCGGGCTAGTCACGCCAAAAAGCCCGATTAGCGGCGTGTTTAATGCAACGGCAATATGAAGTGGTCCGGTATCTGGGGTGATTAAAATATCAAGTCTATCTATTAATGCAGCCGCTTCTCTTACGTTAAAAACCCCAGCCAAATTTAGCACCCTTTCATCATTTATTACACTAAAAAGTTCATTAGTCATAGTCCTTTCGCTTGGGCTACCAGTTAGGACGATTTTTGTATTTGGCTCGTTTAAAACAAGCCTTGCAAGCTCTATCCAGTGTTTTAAGACCCAATATTTTGCTCTGACACTAGCACCCATTTGAAAGCCTATAAATTTTGTTTGTCTATCTTTTTTAAGTATATTATCTACTCTTTGATAATCGCTTGCATTTAGATATAAGTCAAATTTTGTGTTTGTATTTTTTAAACCAATAAATTCAAGTTGTTTTAGCCTACCCAATACGACATATTTATCAAATTCATCATAGTATTTTGGCGTATTTGAGTGTAAAAAATTAAACTCATTTTTTAAATTTGGTATCTTAAAAACATACTTTGCACCGCTTAAAATAGCAAGTGGTGTGGCTTGTGGGTCGTTTGAGTGAAGCAAAAAACAAATGTCAATATTTTTTGTTTTTAAAATTTTAAGTGCCTTTAAAAATCCATTCCACCTGCCATTATATGGGATAATCTCATCTAAATTTGGATTATTTTCAAACAAAGCCATATTTTTTGGGTTTAGTAACGCTATTGTTTTTACATTTGGGAATTTTTCTTTAAAAGCACGAAAAACTGGGGTGTTAAACAAGGTATCACCAATGGCTGTGTTACTAAAAAAGCAGACCACTTTAAATGGCTCACTGACAAGTTCGGTTTTTACTGCACTTTTATTTTTAAGAGTAGCTTTTAAAATTTCTTCAAAAATTTTCATACTATTTTATCCTGTTTGTTATTGCAAAAAATAGCACAAACCATACCAAAAATAATATAGAAAAATCTAGCTTCGCTATCGGCAAAAAAGCTACCAAAACAAAGACTGCCAATAAATCCAAAAGCACCTAAAAAAGTAAATATCCCAAAAGTATTTATCTCTTTTGTGTTTGTTTTAATCAATGCATAAGAGTATTTTAAAAAATATACCCAAATTAATAAAAATAATAAAAATCCAAAAATCCCAAGTGAAAACAATATGCCTACAAATTCATTATGTGCTTGTGAATACTCACAAAATGGTTGTTTTTCTTTATCTACTAATTTAACTATTGTTTTATGATATAAAAATCTGCCATATCCAGTCGGCATAAATGGCTCTTCTAATCTGTATAGTATCGCCGATTTCCACATTGACAATCTGCTTGTAATAGAGTGATTAAAGCCCATTTGTTCATATTTTTGCATTTGCATAGGGCTATCGCTTAACATTTTATAATAATCATCTATATGAGAAAGATTATATCTACTTGATAAATTGCTAGAATATACAGAAAAAACTCCAATCACGACTACCATTATAGCAGTAATGGCGAATTTTAACTTGATTGATTTTACGATAAAAATAACAAAAGCTATTAGCATTAAAAGAGCACCGATATATGCAGCTCTTGTCTGAGTTGAAACTATGCTAAGAAGTGTTAAAAATAATAAAAAAATCATTAATTTTTTGTTTTCTTTATAAATAGCAATGGCAAAAGCCAAAGCGTATGTAGCCCATATGCCAAATCTTTCGCCTCCGCCATTATCCAAAGCACCATCTAAAAGCCCACCCATTCTATGCTCAAAGCTAAAACCAAAACTTGACCAAATAAAAATATTTATGATTGTATGAAATATAACTGATAGATAAATGGTATTTAAATATGGTTTTAATTTATTTTGGTCTATATTTTTAAAATATAAAAACATAATTGCCATTACAACTATATTTTTTAGCAGCTCGGAATTTACCTCTTTTAAACTCTCGTGTCTGTCTATTGAAAAAAATACAGAAATATATGAGATAATTAAGAAAAGCAAAAAAACCAACGATATGTCTTTAATGCACAAAAAATCTTTTATTTTAAATTTCTTATAATCTAGTAAAACAAGAAGCAAAAAACCGCCTAAGGCTATATTTTGAACTGCTGTTACGTGACCAATTGGGAGAAAAAATATAAGTACCGCAAAAAATAATATTTTTAAATAATCAAATATATTGTTGTATTTTATCAAACAAATCTCCTAAATCAACATTTTGTGCTATTTTATCTTTACCGCAAATAACTACGACATTATCGCCCCACGGACACCACCTTTTTGTGCTTGATTTGCCAAAAATGGCAAATGTTTTAACTCCAAGTGCTGGTGCTAAGTGCATAGCTCCACCTTCTAGTGTGAGTAGAAATTTAGCACATTGCAAATAGTTTGCCATATCATCTAAACTAGCCGTTTTAAGGTATTGTATATCTATTTTTTGCGAAATTTCTTGTGCTTCTTTGCTATCTTCTGATGTTATTATCACGTTTTTAAAAGTGTCTTTTAAAAATTTAGCTATTGTTACAATTTTATCTTGCGTGATTTTATTCTCTTTCATTCTGCTAGATATATGAAAAAACACAAAATCCTTAAATTTATCGCTTGGATTTTTAGGCAGGTAAAGTGTTTTTTCATCGCCAAAAACCACGCCAAGTGGCTTTAAAATTTCATAACAAAGCATAACTTCGTGCATATCATCGCTAAATTTTATCTTATCGGTTATAATTTTCTTTGGTTTTTTAGCATCAACGCCAAGCACTCTTTTTGCCCTGCTAACCTGTGCAAAAAGTGCTGCTGAGCTAGAATAGTGGCTTCTAAAAATCACAGCCACGTCGTATTTTTGCCTAAAAATTTCAAACAAAACCGCACATTTTTTAAAAAATGCACCTATTTTATCAAACAGCGATTTTTTGTGCTTTGGCTTTGTGTAGATGTGAATTTTGTTAAGATATGGATTTTTATCCACCACACAGGCATTTAGGCTATTTACGACTATGTCTATTTGTGCGTTAGGGTAAGCCTTGCGAAGTGCCAAAATGGCTGGTGTCGTGCAAATTAGGTCGCCGATATTGTCATTTCTAATTAGTAAAATTTTCATTTGGGCGAGATTATAGCTAAGTTTTTATTAATTTTATTATAAAACCAAACAAAACTCCACCCAAAATTCACTGCCGACGTTAGGCTTGCTTTTTACGCCGATTTTTGCATTGTGAAGATTAGCGATATTTTTAGCAATAGCAAGCCCAAGACCGCTACCTGCGTTTAAATTTTTATTTCTTGAACTCTCGGCTTGGTAAAATTTATGCCAAATTAGCTCGGTATCTTTTTGCAAAATTCCAGCCCCATCATCTTTGACGCTTAGTAAAGCCCGTGTTTTAGAAGTGCTTAGATTTAGCTCAATCTTGCTCGTGCTAAATTTTAGCCCATTACTTAAAAAATTATCAACCAGCCTAATTATCATCAGCTCATCGCCTAAAATTTCTACATTATCAGCGATATTGTGGCTAAATTTTATCCCCTTAATACCAGCTAATTTTTCATAATCCGTGGCAATGTTTTTTAAAACTAAGCTAAGATTTATGCGTTTTAGGAGCAAATTTCTGCCTGATTCTAGCCGTGAAATCTCTAAAATTTGATCTATTAATGAGGCTATTTTTTTAGATTGCCTTATGATGATGTCTAGCGACTCCTTTGCTTCATCTAAATTTTGTGAATAATTTTTTGCGTAGTCACTCTCGGCGATGATAACAGATAGCGGTGTTCGTAGCTCGTGGGAGATGTCAGATGTGAGCTGTTTTTCGCTTTTGTAGGCACTTTCAAGAGAGTCTAGCATTAGGTTAAAAACACTTGCTAGTGTGTGTAGCTCATCTTTACCCTCTGGCAGTTTTATACGCTTTGAAAAGTCTTTGTTGTGTCCGATATCAAGGGCGGTTTTTGACATTGTAGATACTGGCTTCATTGCGTTTTTTATGGTTTTATAGCCACCATAAAGTACAAATATAAACAAAACTGGCACAAAAATGCCAAGTGCTAGTAAAAACAGCCCGTCTTTTTTAAAAAAATTATCTATATTTATAACGCCTCTAATCCAAATACCGCTATCATTTGTAGCGATATCGTAGTAGTAAAAGCGGTTTTTATTGTTCTCATAAAGTCTAATTTCTGCGCTATCTTTTTTAAGTGAGGCGTCAAAATTTTTAGGCACCAAACCACCCACCACACTACCATTTGCGCCGTATTTTATAAAAAATATCCCGTCATCATAAGGCTCGAATTCCCTCATATCATTAGCGATTTTTGTAACTGATTTTGCTAGTTTTTTCTGACCGGTGCTTTTAAAAATTTCATCTGCTATGAGTGCTGATATGATGATAAGTGCCGTTACTAAAACGATAATGAAAAATGAATACCAAAGCGTTACACGCGCAGTAATTGGGATATTTTTAACCGTTTGTTTAATCCTTAATAACATAGCCAAGTCCTCTTTTAGTTTGGATTATTTCGTTTTTGCCAAGCTTTTTTCTTATGTTTTTTACAAGCACGTCAATGATATTTGAACTACCAGTGTAGTCAAAATCCCAAACGTGCTCTTTAATCTGATCTCTGCTTAAAATTCTGCCCTTATTTAGTGTCAAAAACTCTAAAATTTCATACTCTTTGGCGGTTAGTTCTATCTCTTGCTCATCTAGCTTTACGGATTTTTTTAGAAGGTTGATTTTTAGCCTATCTACTGAAATTTCATTATCGGCGTTGCCACTATTTCGCCTTATTAGCACTCTTATTCTTGCTAAAAGCTCTTTAAAATCAAATGGCTTTACTAAATAATCATCAGCTCCAGCGTCAAGTCCGCCCACAATATCGTCTATCTCGTCCTTTGCCGTTAGTATTAGCACAGCAGTATCAAGCTTTTTAGTGCGTATTTTTTTTAAAAATGTAAGCCCGTCCATTACTGGCATCATAACATCAAGCACGATAAGGTCGTAGTGTGCTACGGCGATAAAGTCCATAGCCTCATCGCCGTTAAATGCACTATCTACGCTATATCCGCTCTTTTTAAGGTGTTTTACGATGACGTTATTTAGGTCTATCTCATCTTCTATGACTAAAATTTTCATCTTTGCCTTTCTAAAATTTGCGTGTTATTTTATCAAATTTTAGCTTTTTGATTTTATTTTGTGCGGTTGCTAATTATCTCGCCTGTTTGTGCGTTTATGATCACCTTTCTTTCGCTTTTATCACGTTTTAGCTCTATTTTGTAAATCCAAGTGCCGTTTTTATTATCAAGATCTGCCTCATCAAGACTCCAGCCAGCTTCAAGCGCTAGTGCTTTACTAGCCGCCTCATCAATGCTAAGTGAGAATTTTGAAAAATCTATCGCCTCGCTTGGCAGGAGCTTTTTATTTTTGCTCTTTTGCTCTACGATTTGAGAATTTGTCGCATCAATTTTTATCTTTTGCTTTATGTCATCTTTAAAAGACTCAACCTTATAAAATGTCGTGCCGTTTTTTACATCTATTGAGATGTCTTTGACGCTTGAACCCGGTAGGTTTTTCTGCGCTATTTTTAGGGCTTCATCGTATGTGATAGCCGCCTGCAAGCCTGTCGTGCCTAAAACTGCTGCTAAAACAGCAAAGCTTAGTAGTTTGTTCATTTTTAATCCTTTGTTTTAAGTTGGATGAGCGAATTATAAAACCACAAAATGAAGCTAGAATGAATAAATTTGGATTTATTTTATTTTTTTGTGATTTTGGCTAAAATTGCCCTATGAAAAAAATCACCTTCTTACGCGCTAATCCAAAAGCCCTTGGCGGGGCTGAAATTTATCTATCAAGGCTAGTTAATACCCTTAAAAACGAGGGCATTGAGTGCGAGATAAAAAGCCTAAAAATGCCAAAATTTATAAGCTCGTGGATAAAAGCACTCATCTATAATGCCTACGCAAAAATCACTAAAAAAGATAGCTTTTACTTCTCGCTTGAACGCATAAGTAGCGCCGATATTTACAGGGCTGGGGACGGGGTGCATAGGGTTTATATGAGCGAGAAAAAGAGCCGTCTAAACCCGCTAAATGCGGTCTATTGCTACCTTGAAAAGCGGTGCTTTAAAAACGCAAAAATGATAATTGCAAACTCAAATTTCGTAAAAAATCAAATCATAAACACATATAAAATTCCAAGTCAAAAGATAAAAGTCATCTATAACGGCGTAAAAATCCCAGATAATTTTGATAAAAATGAGAGCAAAAGGGCAGTTTGTGATGAAAATTTACCGCTTATTTTGTTTGTTGGTAGCGGATTTGAGCGAAAGGGCGTGGCAGAGTTTTTAGAGCTAATCTCACTCATTAAAGCCCCATTTAACGCCATAATCATCGGCAAAGACAAAAATGCAAAAAGCTACGAAGCAAAAGCAAATGAGCTAAATTTAAGCGCAAAAGTGCAGTTTTTAGGCGCAAAAAATGGTGTTAGCGACTATTACAAGGCGGCTGATATTTTTATTCTGCCAACTCGCTACGAGCCGTTTTCAAATGTCGTTTTAGAAGCACTTAGCTTTAAAAACGTGGTATTTACGACCGCACAAAATGGTGCGAGTGAGATTTTAGGTAGAGAGTTTGTGATGAAAAATCCAAGCGATAAGAGCATTTTAAACACGCTTGAAATTTTGCTTACAAACCCTGAAATTTTAAAAGCCCAGCAAGAAAAATCCTACCAAATCGCAACTAATTTTAGCATAGAAAAAAATGCAAAAGAGAGCTTAGAGCTTGTTAAAAGTGTTTTAAGATGAGAATTTTTATAGAGCTGCCTACTTGGCTTGGGGACTGCGTTATGGCGACCCCAGCGATTGAGAGTATCGCGCAAAAATACAAGAACGCTAGGTTTGTTTTTTTTGGCTCGTTTGTAAGCACACAGCTTCTTAAAACGCACGAGAATTGCGAATTTGTCGTCGTTGATGAGAGTAAAAAGGCAAAATTTCGCCTATTTTATCTATATAAAATGGCAAAAAATTTGGGGCAGTTTGACCTTGCTATTAGCTTTCGTAGCTCAATTTATAGCAAAATTTTAATTAATTTGCTTAGCAAAAACAGCTTTAAATTTCAAAAAACACAAGAGCAAAAACATCAGGTGCTAAAATATCTTGATTTTATAAAATTGGCTTTAAAGCTTGATAAGGTGTGCGATGATTTAAAGCTAAATTTCACGCCAAAACCGCTAAAAAACGCTATCGGATTAAACCCGGGCGCAACTTATGGGGCTGCAAAAAGGTGGTATCCAGAGTATTTTGCCAGTGTTGCAATGTCGCTTAGTGAGCGTGAATTTTTTATCTTTGGCGGTCAAAACGAGAGTGAAATTTGCACTAAAATCGCAGAAATTTTAAGCCAAAATGGGATTAAATTTACAAATCTTTGCGGACAAACTAGCATTAAAGAACTTTGCGAATATATCGGTGGTCTTGGGCTTTTTATCACAAATGATAGCGGTCCTATGCACATAGCAGCAGCCTTTAAAGTGCCTACAATAGCGCTCTTTGGTCCAACAAAATGGAGCGAGACCAGCCCTTGGGGTAATCCAAGAGCTAGGATTTTACGCTTAAATTTAGCCTGTATGCCTTGTATGAAGCGTGTTTGCCCCCTAAAAACGCACGAATGTATGAAAAATCTAACGCCAAAAATGGTGCTAGACGCAATAAAAAAGTGCGGATTTTAACGTAAATTTTTACAAATTTCTAGCGTGTTTTTTGCGTCATTTTCAGGCTCGGCAACCTTGTGGCTGTGGGCTAAAACGCCGTTTTTAAAAATCAAAGTCTGGCGAAAGTAAAACTCCTTGCCATCATCTGTTTTAAATGTTTTTAAACCAAGCTCATCTTTAAGTCTGAATTTTTCATCGCTAAAAAACTCAAAAGTGGCGTTTGTATCGGCTTTAAACTGCTCTTGCTCGGCTAACTTTTGTGAGCTTAAAGCGATGATTTTAAAGCCAAGTTTGTTAAACTCAGCTTGTAAATTTTCATAACCCTTAGTCTGTGCCGAACATCCAGTAAGCCCAGCCTTGTCCTTTAAAATTTGCGGTAAAAACTCGCCACTTTTACCCATTTTTGGATAGACAAATACCACAAAATCGCCCTGTTTTAAAATTTCTCTCATCTTTTATCCTTTAAAAAATATAGCAAAGATAGCACACTAAAACTAAAAAGTAGCATAATGCCAGAGTAAATTTGTGCTTTTTCGTAATCAAGCATCTCAACCGCTTCAAAAATGGCAATACTAGCTACTCTGGTTTGCTCGCCAACGCTACCGCCAATCATCAAAACTACACCAAACTCACCCATAGTATGAGCAAAACTAATCACAACAGCACTCATCAGGCTTGGCTTAATATTTGGCAGGGCTACAAAAAATAGGGTTGAAATTCTACCTTTACCTAGCGAATAACTGGCTTCAAAAAGGCTAGGGCGAAGGCTCTCAAAGCCCGATTTTAACGGAGCAAACATAAATGGCAGTGAGTAAATACAACTTGCTATGACAAGTCCAGTGAAGTTAAAAACCAAGCGAATATCAAAGGTGCTTTCTATAAATTTACCAAATGCCGAGTAGGGCGATAAAAACAGCAACAAATAAAAGCCCAAAACGCTTGGAGGCAAGACAAGTGGCAGTGAGATTATGGCTTCAAGGACGCTTTTAAATCTAAAATTGCAACGAGCCATAAAATAAGCAAGTGGCAACGTGATAAAAAATAGCAAAATGGTCGTAACTAGCGAGAGTTTTAGCGAGAGATAAAATGGGGTTAAATCAAGCATTTGCAACCTTAAATTATTTTTTGATATTTTATAACAAGCTTGATAAAAGGTGCTTTAAACGAGATAAATATAAAAAGATAATTTGGCGAGAGAGTGAGAGAATCGAACTCCCCACAAAGCGGTCAACCGCCCCGTCATCGGATTTGAAGTCCGCGAGTGCCACCAGATCACCTTACTCTCCAAAAGTTTGACATTATAACCTTTTTATCTGAATTTTAGTTCAAAGCGGTTAAAATTTTAAAAATTTTAGAAAAAAAGAAGCCGTTTTGAGATTTGTTTTGCTAGTTTTTTTGCTGTTTTTTACTGGTTGCGTGGCTCGTTTAACGCCGATTTCAAACGCAATAAATATCTATGATGCATACTCAATTTCAAGGGATCAGCGTGGAATTTACTCAATCACAAAAGATAAGATAATCCAAACTAAAATCCAGTCAAAAATTCTATTTGATAAGGATTTAAGCTTTATGGACATTGAGATTGAGAGCTTTTATGGCGATGTCTATTTAATCGGACTTGTTAAAGATAATGAGATGATAAAAAAGATAGTTCAGATCGCAAAAACGACTGACGGCGTTAAGAAAATTTACACATATTTAAAGATAAAAAAAGATGAGTATCCTTGCAACGGCTTTAATATCCTAGCAAATTTAAAGCGTGAGCTATTTAGCGATAGCAGTGTAGAAGGCACAAATGTGCGTGTGAGCGTGGTCGGCTGTGATGTGGTATTTAGCGGTGTGATAGCTGACGCTAAGCAAGAAGAGCACGCCATTTGGTATGCTAGACACACGCAGGGCGTGGCTGATGTTTATTCGTTTTTAAAAATTTTAGATTAATTTTAAAAATTTATTTTACTTGATAGCGAGTGCAAAAATAGGCTTTGACGTGCTTAATTTAACCAAATATGTTTTTAAAGCTGATAAAAATCTGTTTTTAGCCCCAAATTTTGCCACTTTTACCCATATTGATTAGCCTAAGTCCGATTTTATAAGTCTTTGTATCTTTTATTTTTAATGCCTCTTTGTAGTCTGGATACTCATTAAGCTTTGGATGATTTTTTGCTGGTTTTTCATTCTTGTGTAGAGCAGTTATGTAGCTTAATATAAATGGCATTTTGATGACGCCAAATGGACTTTTTTGGCAGTTTTGTATGGCAAAACCGAGTTTATATGAGAGATGATTTTTTATCCTATCTTTTGCCGTGCCAAATTCTAGATTAAATTTTAGCTTTTTAATCTCGTTTTTTAGGGCTAAATTTTCATCTTTTAAGGCTAGATTCTCACTTTCTAGTTTGGTTATTTTTAGCTGTTCTGGCGTTGGGGCTGGTTTTGTTATTGGCGTTAAAATTTGCTGTTTGCTTCTATTTATTAGCTCACTAAAATCCATTTTTTGTGCCTTAAATGGCGTGATTTGTTTGTTTGAGATTTTCTTTTCTAACTCGTCAAGGTAAAAATTTATATTTTTTTCAAGACTAATGCCATTAAAATCCGCAAAATGATACTCCCACCATTTTAACGCTAAAAGTCTTTTTATCGTGCTTTCATCAAATCTATACTTTAAAATTCTTGCTGGACTTCCACCAACGACGGCGTATGGTGGGACATCTTTTGTAACGATAGCGTTTTGTGCTACGACGCATCCAGTGTGAAGCGTGATACCAGGCTTAATAAGGGCATTTGTGCAAATATAAACGTCGTTTTCAAGGATGGTCGGTGTTGGTGGTGGGACTAGCTTGTTATGTGGGATAAATTCAAAACTTTTGCCGATTTTATTGATAGCACCATCTTTAAAAATGTAGAAATTTGGGTCATACGTAAAGCTTGATGTGCTGATTGTTTGAAGCGGATGTTTGGTAGCTATTAGGCTAAATCCGTTGGCAATAGAACAATATCTGCCAATTTTAATCTCAATGCTTGGGATGATAGCATTTGAGTAGCTAAAACTACCCATAGCACAGATATTTGTGCCTTTATTTATGGTTGAAAACTCCTCCATAAAACCATTTTGTGGGACGTTTATAATCTCATCATCTTTAAATCTTGAAATTTTGCCATTGGGATAGGTTAGTAAAACATTAAAATTTTCTAAATATTCTCTAACAAATTTATTTACTTTTATCTGCATTTATCGCTCCAAAAAAGGCGATAATATCAAAAAAAAAAAAAAATGAAATTAGAAAGAAAAATTAGTTTTAAAATTTATATTTAATTTAAATTTATTGCTTTGTTGGTAGCCATATCAAGCCGCTAACAAAGCAAAATTTTTATTTTATAGCCGAAGTTATCGTGCCTTTGTAGGTTTTTTCAATATAATCTTTTACGCTTTTTGACCCAAAAAATTTAGCGATTTTTTGATAGGTTTCACTCTTTTCATCCTCGCCTCTAACCGCTAAAATCATCACCGCTAATGGCTCATCGTCGCTTTCAAAAAATAGCCCAGTTTTTGCTACATCAAGCCCAGCACTATACACGTAATTCATCGTAATCACCGCTATATCAGCATCACTTAGTGAGCGTGGAAGCTGCGCGGCTTCTAGCTCTAAGAACTGCAAATTTTTTGGATTATTTTCAATATCACTTAGTGTTGCTTTAAAGCCAAGCCCTGCTTTTAGCGTGATTAGACCTGCTTTTTGTAGTAGCACCAAAGCCCTGCCTTCGTTTGTCGGGTCGTTTGGAATGGCTACGACGGCGTTTTGTGGCAAGTTATTAAGTGAGCTAAATTTATCGCTGTAAATTCCCATTCTCATTAGGATTGTGCGGCCGATATTTTTTAAATTTGTCTTACGCTGTGCGTTAAAGTTATTTAAAAACGGCTCATGCTGGTAGCTTACCATATCAAGTTCGCCGTCAGCTAGGCTCTGATTTGGCGTGATATAGTCGCTAAACTCAACGACTTTAATGTCAATGCCGTGATTTTTAGCCTCTCTTGCTACGGCTTCTACTACGTCAGCGTGAGGCCCAGCTGTGGCACCTATTTTTATCGTTTGTGTTTTATTCTCGCTAGAACAGCCCAAAATCATAGCCAAAAAAGCCACTAAAAATGCAAATTTTTTCATCTTTTATCCTTTAAATATGTGCTAATTATTAATCTTGGCATTAAAACAAGGGCTGATAAAAGCATAAGTCCCATAACAAGGTCGGTTAAAAGCCCAAAGTAAATGGTCGGGATAAAGTTGCTAGTCATCATCACGCTAAATCCAAGCACAATGCCAAAGGACGTGTAATACATAGCATAGCCGATACTTGCGTGGCTGTTTTGTATGCTTTTTATGACGCCATTTGTGCGTCTTTCTTGCAAAAATCGGTGCGTGTAGTGGATAATATCATCAACCCCAATGCCAAGGCTAATGGCTGCAATGGTAATACTCATCACATCAAGCGGTATGCCAAAAACACCCATAATGCCAAAAATCACGCAAAGTGGGACAAGGTTTGTCATAATTGCGATTGTTGCGATTTTTAAATCCCTAAAAATCAGGCAAAATAGCACAAAAAGCACCAAAACGCTAACGCCAAAGGTCTTAACCTGCGAGCTTACTAAATTTTGTAAAACATTATTATAAAGCACCATCATACCGGCGATTTGTATCTCTACGCCGTCATTTTGCGTTAAATTTTCAAGTCCGCTTTTTAGCTCTTTTAGAAATTTATCCCTACGCAAACGCTCATCGCTATCAACGACACGAAGCGAAAATCTAAGCTCATCATCGCTAACCATAACATAAGGGCTAAGCAAAATTTCTTTGTAATTTTCTGGTAGTTTCTCATACATAGCAGCTAGTAAAAAATCATCAACAACGCCGTTATTTAGCTCTTTTATGACCTTTATTAGAGTTGCTAGCGAGCTTACTTGACCTACGAAATTTTGCCCTGTTAGATAGTCGTGAATTTTCTCTGCTACACGCGTGTGATAGCTGTTAAACCAGTATTTGCTGTCGTTTTTATCGGCGTTAAACTCATCTTCAAACTCATCGCTAATTTCATCATTTTTCTCATCGGTTTTTTTAAATTTCACGATTATGTCAAGCGGGATTGTGCCACCAAGTTTATTATCAATAACCTCCATACCACGCCTAATTTCGGTATCTTTTTTAAAATATCCAATGAAGCTATTTTCAATTTTAATCTCCAAAATGCCGTAAATTCCAAATAAAACTAGAACAAACGAGGCGGTATAAATTAGCCTTTTGTCGTTTATGGCAAAATTTGCGCATTTTTTTGTAAAGCTAAATTTATCCTCAAAAGTGCGTTTTGGTGGGAGTTTTTTAAGCAGACAAACCACGCTTGAAAAGATGACAAACGCCAAAATAAGCGACACGCCAATGCCAGCACTCATCATCAGTCCAAGCATTGAAACTGGCTTAATATCGGCACTCATTAGCGAAATAAAGCCAATAATAGTCGTAAAAATCGCCCAAAAAGATGGACTCGCCTTATCAAGAAGCGTTAGATAAACGAGCTGTCGCTGCGAAAAATGCGGATATTTTATAAAAAATTCTCGGTAGCTAACGATTAAATGAATGACAACAGATATGCTAATAATTAGCACCAAAGAGATGAAATTTGATGAAATAACCGTGATCTCCCAGCCAAAAAAGCCAAAAAGCCCCATTGAAAAAAACACGCTTAAAACACAGATAAAAATCGGCAGCAAAATCCAGCGAACCTGCCTAAAAAATAGCCACAAACTAAGTGCTAAAAGCAGAGCCACGCTCACGCCATAAGTGCTAATGTCGCTTTTTACAAAGCCGACCATATCATCAGCGATCATCATCGCACCGCCCAAAAATAGGGCGTTTTCTTCGCTGTTAAACTTAGCAAGCGTGGCTTTTATAGCGTCTAAATTTTTATGCTCTTTAAGCCTAAGAGCGTCCCTGTAAGCCTTAAATTCGCTCTTTATTTCTTCAAGTTTTTTTACTGCTGTGGCGTTATTTTCAAGCGTTAAAAGGTGGTTTCTTTCATCTAAGAGCTGGTTAAAACGCTCATCAGTCTTTAAATTTAACACGATTGCGGTTGTTTTTAAATCTTTGCTGATTAAATTTTGGCTGTAAATCGGACTATTTTTTAGCTCATCTCGTGCTAAATTTTTATCAATATCAGCGTCTTTTAAGGTCGGCGTGTGATCAAGAATGGCTGAAATTCCGCCCTTTACACTCTTTAAAAGTGGGACGTTTAGGATAGAAATTACGTTATTTACAAGCTCGTTTTTGCCAAGCTCGCTGCTTAAATCATCTATGAATTTTAGGCTCTCATCGCTTAAAATATCGCCCTTTGGCGTGTAGGCTACGACTAAGAAATTTGGCGATTTGTAACGCTGTGAAATTTCGCGCCAAGTGGCTAAATCCTTGTCGTTTTCAATTAAAAGCGTTTCGCTAGAAGCGTCTATTTCAAGTCTAGTCGCCCAGTAGCCAAAAAATAGGCTTAAAAAAAGCAGGGCAGTTAGGATAAATTTTGGGTAGGCGACTAAAAATTTAAATATCTTTTTAAGCAAGTTAATTTTTCTCGTTTAGTTTTGCCATAAGTGTTGCAAAGTCCGCATTTTCAAGCATATCAGCAAACTGACTTCTATACGTTTGAATAATGCTAACGCCGATGATATCAATATCATAAATTAGCCAACCACGCTCTTTTGCATCATAAAATTTATAGACAAAATCGTAGGTTTTATCGCCACTAACTAGCTCTCCGCTTAAAAAATAGCGATTTTTTTGTGGCTCGGTGGCGTTTTTGATGATGATTTTTTCGCCAGAGTAGCTTTTGATTTTATCAATGTAAGAATTTTTAAGTCTTATCTCAAACGCCTTGCTAAACTGCTCTTGCTCGCTTTGGCTTAGGTTGTTAAAGCGTTTTGCTAGGCTGATTTTTGCCATTTGTTTGTAGTCAAAAAGTGGGTCAAAAATCGCAAAAAGGCGGTTTAATTTTGCATTTTCATCTAAATTTTTGTCATCTAAAAGCGTTAAGGCCTCGTTTGTCTTGCTCTCTACAACGCCCTTTATTTCGTCTTTGTTAATGCCAAAAGCAAACGAAAATAGCATTAAAATCGCTAAAAAAATTCTCATTACTACTCCTTAATAAGTCGCTCACGCCTTTGTTCGTAGGCGTCACGTAAAAATGGATACAAATCAACAGCGTCTTTTTTTAAATTTTTATACATATCTGGATTAAGCGAGAGTTTATTGCCCTCTTCGTAGCTTTTTAGGGCTAGTTCGGCTGATGTTGGATCAACGTAACTTAGCGGTTTTGCAAAGTAATCTCCGCTCATACCGACAAGATCCCTTAAATTTGAAGGTCCAAAAAATGGTAAAACTATGTGAAATCCGCTCCCAACGCCCCAATATCCAAGCGTCTGCCCCAAATCTTCATCGTGGCGTGGTATGTTGTAATATTTTGTTGCAACGTCGCTAATGCCTGCAAATCCGACAATTGTATTTGCAATAAAACGAAGCGTCTCATCGCCAGCGGCTCTAAATTTTAGCTGTAAAAGGTTGTTAATTAGCCTAACTGGGTATAAAAGATTATCAAAAAAATTGCCAACGGCACTTCTGCCCTCTTCTGGCATAACGTATCTATAACCACTCACAACGGGGTCTAGGACATTTTTAAACATAAAATCGTTAAAACTTGTCATCGCTCTATTGTAGCCACTAAGTGGGTCAAAAACCTCGCTCGTGCTTTTAAACTCGCTCTCAAATTCATCACTCTCATCGGCTGTTTGCGTGGCAAAAGTGAGTGAAAATGCAAGCAGTAAAACGGATAAAAATTTCATCTAGTCCTCATAAAATAAAAGCCTGATTTTATCTTTTTTAAACTTAAAAAATTTAAAATTTTAAGGATTTTTATATATATAATTTATTATACTTTACAAAATTATTTTTAAACACGATGCGATTTTAAGGGGAGAAAATGAAGGCTGATGTAAATTTAGAGCTATTTTTAGGGAGTGGCGTAATGGTGCTAAAAAAGCACATTGAGCTTTTAAAGGCGGTTGATGAGACAAAAAGCATTACAAAAGCGGCACAGGCTGTTGGGATTTCGTATAAAAATGCGTGGGATAGCCTTGATATTTTAAACAACAAGAGCGACCTACCACTCATTTCAAGGGCTAGTGGCAATAAAAAAAATAGTGGCTCAGAACTAACTCAATACGGCAAAAAAATGATAGAAATTTATGAGAATTTACTGCAAAATCAGCGTGAATTTTTAAACAAAATGTGCGTGGATTTAGAAATTTCAACAGATCAAATTGTAAATTTTTCACGACTCGGACTTAATTTAAGTGCTAGAAACCAGCTAAACTGCGAGATTGTAGCCATTAAATCGGGTGCTGTTAGCTCAACAATTAGTGCAAAATTAAACAACGGCAAAATTTTAAACGCAACAATCACACTTGAAAGCGAAAAATCGCTAAATTTAGCCGTTGGCAAAAGGGTTGTTTTTATCTTTAAAGCCCCTGCTGTAATGCTCTCAAATTTTAGCGATGAGCTAAAAATCAGCGAAGAAAACGAGCTTTCTTGCGAGGTCATCTCGGTAAAAGTAGGTGCTGTAAATGCCGAGGTCGTGCTATCTTTAAACGAAAATCAAACGATAAGTTCAATCATCACAAAAGAGAGCGTGATGAGCCTAAAAATCGGTGTTGGTGATAGATTAAAAGCGATAGTAAAATCATCTGATATCATTATAGGAGTTTAAATGAAAAAGGCGTTTTTTGCACTAGCAGTTAGTGCGGTTTTGGCTTTTGGTGGCGATGTTGTCGTATTTGCAGCGGCAAACACGACTTATGCATTTTCTAAATTGATTAAAAAATTTAATCAAACAAATCCGGATACAAAAATCAGCCTAAGTCTTGGTGCTAGCGGTGGGCTTACCACGCAAATTCAAAACGGCGCACCAGCAGATATTTTTATGGCAGCTGATATGGGTTTTACACAAAAGGTCTATGATGCTGGATTTGCAGTGACTAGCCCAGTTATTTACGCACAGGGCGCACTTGCGATTTTTAGCATTAGGGACGTTAGGCTTGATGAGAATTTAAGCGAACTTGTGGGCTTAAAGTCAATCTCAATTGCAAATCCAACAACAGCACCTTATGGCAAGGCAAGCATTGAGGCGTTAAAAAATGCAAATTTATTTGAAAAAGTAGAAAAAAACATAGTCTATACACAAAAAATTTCAGAGACACTCTCACAAGCTCTAAGTGCTGCTGATGTCGGTTTTATCGCTGGTAGTGCGTTGTTTGATGAGAAAATGGCAAAGTATAAATTGGGCAAAAATTACGTTTTTGTAAATCCAGCGCTTTACACGCCAATTGACCAAGGTATCGTGCTTTTAAAAAGAGCAGAAAATAACGCTGAGGCAAGGGCGTTTTACGATTTTATTTTAAGCGATAACGCAAAGGCGATTTTTAGAGAATTTGGATACAACACACCAAAATGATAAGGGCAAAAGTCAGCGAAATTTCAAGCTCAAACTACGTAAGCCACGTGCGTTTTAGGCTTGACGAGATTAGTTTTTCAATGCTTAGTCTTGAAAATTTAAGCCTAAATGTCGGCGATGAGGTGATTTTAGGCTTTAAAAGCTCAGATGTTAGCATCGCTACTTCTAAACTAGCCGATTTTTCGGTGCAAAACGCATTAGAGTGCAAGATAAAAGCCCTAAAAATGGGTAAAATTTTAACGACGATTTTGCTAGATTTTAGGGGTTTTGAGTTTGAGAGTTTAATCTCAACAAGCTCGGCAAAAGCTCTAAATTTAGCACCAAACCAGCAGGTTTTTGCCTACATTAAATCCACTTCAATTTTTATAAGTGAAATTTTATGATTGAGGTTTGCGTGAAAAAAGAGCTAAATGGCTCGGCTGGTAGGTTTTTGCTTGACGTTGATTTTAGGATAAATCGTGGCGATTTTGTCTGTATTTACGGCAAAAGTGGCAGCGGTAAAACCACGATTTTACGGCTACTTGCTGGGTTTGAAAGGGCTAGTAGCGGATTTATAAAAGTCGGCGATAAATTTTTTTGTAACGAGAAATTTTCACTTGCCCCACAAAGGCGAAATATTGGATTTTTGTTTCAAGATTATGCCCTTTTTGATAATATGAACGTGTTAAAAAACCTGCTTTTTGCCAAAAATGATAGCCGTTTGGCAGATAAATTTCTTGACATTATGGATTTAAATGCACTTAAAAATGCCAAAATTTCTGAGCTTTCAGGCGGTCAAAAACAGCGTGTGGCACTAGCTAGGGCTTTGATGAGAAGCCCTGAAATTCTGCTTCTTGATGAGCCGTTAAGTGCGGTTGATCTTAGTATGAGAGAGCGTTTGCAAGATTATTTACTTAAAATTCACACCGAGCTAAAAATCACGACAATCATCGTAAGCCACGATATTAGCGAGATTTATAAGTTAGCTTCGCTTGTTTTTGTGCTAAATGAGGGCAAAATTTCTGATATTGCCACGCCAAAGGAGCTGTTTTTAAAACAGCGTGGCTCGCAAAAACTGGCATTTAACGCCAAAATTTTAGAATTAACGCAAGATGATGGCGTTTTTATCGCTCTTGTTTTGGTATCAAATCAGCTTTGCAAGGTCGTTTTAAGTAGCATTGAAGCTAGAAATTTCAAGGTCGGCGACGAGGTCATTTTAAGCACTAAGGCGTTTGGGGTTAGTATTAGTTAAAAAATAATTAAAATTTTTATATAATTAGCAAACAAAGGGGCAAGAATGTTAATTAATAGAGATTTTGAGATTTCATCGTGCGATGATTACGAGTTAAAAATCAGGCGAGATTCGCTTTTGAAATTTCGCATAACTCACGATGATACTAGGCAGATTAAGGCACTTTTATTTATCACGCCGGGGCTTGGCGGGGACGCTGATAGTAACTACAAAGATAATCTAGCCGGTTTTGTCGCTTCAAACTACGATGTGGGCGTTGTTAGCGTTAATTATCACTGCATTGGCAATCGCCCGCAAGTTGGCGCTGGTATCGCTTTTGATGAGTTTGATTGTAAAATTTTAAAACAAAGGTGCGATGAGGTTGGCATTTGGCTTGATGAGCGAATTTTTAGTGCGTTAAACGACCCAGTAAATGCAAAAAATCTGCTCTTTTATCTTGATGAGGAGCTTAGCATTAAAAAGCGTCAAAATGCCCTAAATGACGACTTTTTGTTAAGAATTTCAATGTCGGTTTATCCAACAAACGGCGAGTATCAAAATTTTGGCGTAATGCAAGGACTTGACCTTTTAAACGCCCTGCTTTTTATCAGAAAAAATGTCAATTTTAGCCAAAATGGGGGGGGGTGCGGCGAAATTCCAGCCGTGCTTTTAGGTAGCTCTCACGGCGCTTATGTTTCGTATATGGCTGCTAAAATGGCTCCGTGGCTAGTTAGTGGTGTGATTGATAATAGTGCTTATGCGGTTTTGCCGTGGCAGAGCATTGGTTTTGGCAAGGAGATTGATTACATTAAGTATCCGTGTGCGGCGTTAAAGGGGAATTTTAATCACATTATGGGCTATTTTTTTGATAAAACCCACTGGACGCTAAATCCAAAATCGCCCCATTATTTTAGCGAATCGGCTGAGAAAATCAGGGATATTTACGAGCCAGAACACCTAAAAGAGATGGCAAAATATAATAAACCAATTTTTGTCAGCTATCACTGCAATAACGATTTTATCGCACCTTTTGAGCATAAGGTGGCACTTTTTAATGAGCTTAAAAATCTTGGCTATGACGCCACGCTTTACGCAATTACCGATGAAAATCAAGTTGATGGTAAATTCATAAAAAAGCTAGAACACGGGATGGATATGTCTTTAAAAACATTAATTAAACGTGAATTAAACAAAATGCTTGATAAAATCAGCCAAAATACCCAAAATAAAAGGCAAATTAGCTATAAAAGTGCAGGTAAAATTTATAAATTTTATGAACAAAATGATAAAATTTTACTAGATTTAATCTAGCTTTTTTATCACTTTTGCTGGGACGCCACCAACGATTACGTTTGGTGCTACGTCGCTATTTACGACCGCTCCGGCTGCGATTATGGCGTTATCGCCGATTGTTACGCCGGGTAAAATTGTCGCATTTGCACCAATCCAAACGTTGTTACCAATTGTAACAGGCTTTGCGATTGCGGTGTGTTTTAGTCGTGAATTTGGCGAAGTTGGGTGGGTTACGCTTGTGATTATCACATTTGGTGCTATCATACAATCGTTACCAATCGTAACACTTGCGACGTCTAGGATCGTAACATTATAATTTGATAAAAAATTATCGCCAACGCTGATATTTAAGCCATAATCGCAGTAAAATGGCTGGGCTACGCTCGGATTTTTACCGACCTTGCCAAAAAGCTTTTTTAACGCCTTTTTATAAGCCTTTTTATCGCTCGCGTCGGTTTTGTTAAACTTCGCACAAAGCCCAACGGCACGTGCTTTTCTAGCTGCCACGCCACAATCGTAAAAGCAAAATTCCAAGCCATTTTCTAGCTTATCAACCTCTGTCATCTTAACTCCTTTGCCATAAAATTTTTGTGCCAAAACCAAGTGTGTTGTCTGTAAATTTTATACTTTTTAATAAAATTTTATAAATTTTAGCATTCATTGATTTGGCAAAAACAAAGCGTTTAAAATAATTTTCTACATCTTCTGCCACGCTTATTGTGCCGTTAAACTGAACGCCTCTAATTTTACCAACAATTAGCGTATTTAAGGCGATCGTGCCTGAAATTTCAGGGCGATTTTTTATCGCTTTAATATGCTCTGTGCTCTCATCGCTTGCGATAAAAAGTGAAATTTCATCGCTATTAAATGCGTAAAATGCACTAAATGCGTGCGGTGTGCCATCATCTTTGATGACGCAAATTGAGGCTAAATGCTCTTTTTTTATAAATTTTAAAATTCTCTCATCAAGCATTTAAAAACTCTTTTAAAAAGCTTGAAATTTCAGCGAAATTTAGCCATAAAATCGCCGTTAAAATCAGCCAAAAAGCACTTAAAAAAATTTGGATTAGTAAAAATTTAGAGCTAAAATTTCTAAAAATCATCATCGCAAAAAGTGAGCCAAAAATTCCACCAATTAGCGAAAAGTAATGGATTGAGTTTTCTTTTACAAAATTTGGCAATAACGCCTTAAAATAGAGCGAAAGCATAATAAAACTAAGCAAATTTGCTAGGCAAAAATAGAAAAAAACGACTGGAATTTGTGTGTAAAATCTATTTAAAATAAAGCTTAAAATCGTGATAAAAAATAGCAAAAAGACCCGAATGCCAAAGCAACACATAGCTAACCTTTAAAATTTTTGCGATTTTAGCCTAAAAACTCTTAAAAATTTGCCGATTTGGCAAAAATCAAAGGAGAAAAAATGCAAACAAATCTTTACTCAAATCAGAATTTTAGCAACCTTGACTTTTCATTTAAAACAAGCAGCGGCGATAAGATAAATCTTTCAATGTATAACAACACAAGCATTGAATATGCAAGTGCCAAAACGCAAAATTCAAGCATTCAAACGCTAACTCTAACCCAAGAATACGGCTATAACTTCTTATACGAGGGCAACGGACTTGATAAAAATGATATTGACGAGATTAACAAAGCCTTAAAAGAGATACAGCCAAAAATTGATGATTTTATGAAAAATATAAACGAGGGTAAAAACTACACAAATCCAGAAATTTCAAACCTAGCAAACAGCCTAAAATCGGCACTGCCAGAGCCAAAAGACCTAAATCACGCAAACGCTATAAACGACGGAGTTTTAAAGATGTTTGACAAGCTTTTAGAACAAAACAAAGCTGGTCGGGAGCTACTTTTAAAGACAAATAAATTGTTTGAAAATTTCTTAAATCAGACAAACAAATTTTCACTTTATGTGTAAGCCAAAAATGGCTTACTCTACTTCTGCTTTGATCTGCTCGTTTGATTTTACGACCATACCAGAGCCGTGAATCACGCTAGGCACACAGCTCGTGCAAATATCAACCTCTTCGCCATTTTTGTGAGCGCGGATAAAAACGGCGTTGCTATCTTCGCTACTTTTTAGCCCGCAGACATTACAAACTACTAAATTTTGATCTCTCATAACTATCTCCTTAAAAAATTTCGGCAATTATACAAAAAGCTTTAAAATTTGCGATGATTTATATCAATAAATAAGAAAATTTTGATAAAATCACTCAAAAATTTAAGGGAGTAATGATGAGAGATAGGGATTTGATTTTTGATATGCTAAAAATGCAACAAAGCCTAAACGATGAGACAAACGGAGCTGGCTGGGAGAATGGATATACAAATAAAAATAAGCTAATTAGCTGGCGAAGGTGCATTTATATGGAGTGTGCCGAGCTTATTGATAGCTTTGCTTGGAAGCATTGGAAAAATATCACAGCACCGACTGATGAGCAAAATTTACGCATTGAGGTCGTTGATATTTGGCACTTTGTGATGAGCTTAATGCTTGAAAAATACCACGTAAATGGGCTTGGCGGACTTGAAAAACTAGCCGATGATATAAGCGTAGCAAGTGGATTTGCCGAGTTTTGCAAAGAGCCGTTTGATGTGGCAAACGAGAGCATTTATGAGATTATGAATGATATTGAGATGATGATAAATCGTTGCAGTGGCTTTGAGTATGAAATTTTTGATATTTTAAAAATTTACTTCACCTTAGCCCTAAAATGTGGCGTGAATTTACACTCGCTTTATGAGTGCTATATCGCTAAAAACGTCCTAAATCGCTTTCGCCAAGATAATGGCTATAAAGAGGGCGAGTATAAAAAAATCTGGGCTGGACGTGAAGATAACGCCGTGATGAGCGAGATTTTAAGCAGGGGCATTAGGGGCGTTGATGAGATTTATGCTGCCCTAGAAGCGGAGTATGAAAGGGCGTGATAGAGATTTTTAGGCTAAGTATTGCTGATTTTTGGAGCAAAAAATTTATATATTTAGCGATTTTGCCACTATTTTTTAGCATTTTTATGCTTAGCCTTGCTCTTTTTTTGGGTGCAAAACCAGCCGTTTTAGCCATTTTTGATGCCATAAATGGCTATTTTGGCGAGTATGAGATAGTTAAATTTTTAATGCAAAATGAGCTTTTTAACTGGCTAATAAACGCCTTTGTTTATGCCTTTGGGGCGTATTTGGTCGTGATTTTAAGCGTCTTTTTTGCACTCTTTGTGGCTGGGTTTTTAACGCCGATTGTGGTAAATGAGATAAATAAACGCCACTACAAAATCATCCTAAAAAACGACGTTTCGCTTGTTTTTATCACAAAAATAATGGTTGTTGAGATTTTAAAATTTCTTGGCATTTTATTAGTTTGTCTGCCACTTTTATTTGTGCCAGTTTTGCACTTTTTTGTTGGCATTATCCCGTTTTTTTATATCTATTATAAATTTTTATTAGTTGATGTTGCGTCAAATATTTTGGGTAAAACTAAATTTGAACTTTGCTTGATTGAAGGTGGCGGAGTCGGGTTTGTTTTATCTTCGTTTGCTTTTTATTTGGTATCGCTTTTGCCGATTGTTGGGCTGTTTTTTCAGCTCTTTTTTGTCATATTTTTGACGCATTTGGTGTTTAGGCGGTATTTAAAATTTTAAGCCAAATTTGGCTAAAATCGCAAAAATTTTAAACTAAGGTCGGTTTTATGAGAGGTTATAAGATTTTTTCTGGCAATGCAAATGTTGAGTTTGCAAGGCGTGTGGCTCAGTATCTTTCGCTCCCGCTTAGCGAGGCGATTATTAAGAGTTTTAGTGATGGCGAGATAAGCGTGCAAGTAGGCGAGAGTGTGCGTGGCAAGGACGTTTTTGTCGTTCAGCCGACCTGTGCGCCAGCGAATGTAAATTTAATGGAGCTTTTGATTTTAACAGACGCCTTAAAGCGAAGCAGTGCTAGTTCTATCACAGCTGTGGTGCCGTATTTTGGTTACGCTAGGCAGGATAGAAAGGCAGCCCCAAGAGTGCCAATAACGGCAAAATTAGTCGCAAATATGATGCAAACGGCTGGGATTGATAGGGTTATTACTATGGATTTACACGCTGGGCAAATTCAGGGTTTTTTTGATATCCCAGTAGATAACCTTTATGGCAGTATCGTTTTTACAGATTATGTTAGGTCAAAGCACCTTGCAAATCCGATAGTGGCAAGTCCGGATGTAGGCGGAGTGGCTAGGGCTAGGGCTTTGGCTAAGAATTTAGGGCTTGATATGGTTATTGTTGATAAACGCCGTGAAAAGGCAAACGAGAGTGAAGTGATGAATGTTATTGGCGACGTAAATGGCAAGGACGTGATTTTGGTTGATGATATGATTGACACGGCTGGGACGATTGTAAAAGCGGCTAAAATTTTCAAAGAAAAGGGCGCAACAAGCGTGATTGCATTTTGTACGCACCCAGTTTTAAGCGGTGCTGCTTATGAAAATTTAGCAAAAGGCTATCTTGATGAGCTTATCGTAACCGATACGATACCGCTAAAACAGGAGCTAGGTTGCATTAAGGTTTTAAGCGTGGCTTCGCTTTTTGGCGAGGTTATTAGGCGAGTTTATCACAATGAGAGTGTAAATTCACTATTTTAAATCCGAGTAGTTTGCACCTTGCAAACTACATTTTTACCTAAATTTTAACTAAAAAAACTATAATAACGCCTACAATTTAAAAAATAAGGAATTTTATGTATTTATTTACTTCTGAGGTCGTAAGCCCGGGTCACCCTGATAAGTGTGCTGATATTATTGCTGATAGCATTGTTGATACGATTTTAATGCAAGATTCAAACGCAAGGATAGCAAGTGAGGTCTTTTTAGCCGGTAAAAATATAATCATCGGTGGCGAGATAAACTCAAAGGTCAAGCTATCTTTTGGCGATTACGCTAAGATTGTTGAGAGTGCTTTATTTCACATTGGCTATAAAGGTTTGCCATATTTTACAAAAGAGCAGTGCTTGCACCCTGAGGACATTGAGGTTAAGGTCTGTATAAATCAGCAAAGTCCAGATATAAATCAGGGCGTAGATCAAAAAGATGGCGAGATAGGTGCTGGCGATCAGGGCATTATGTTTGGTTTTGCTAGTTCTGAGGCGAAGGAATTTATGCCAGCTGCCATTACTTATGCTAGAATGCTTTGCGATAAGGTTTATAAATTTGCAAAAGCAAATCCAGATAAGCTTGGCGTGGATATTAAAACGCAAGTTACGATTGATTATGGCACAAAAGAGAATTTTGAAAACTGCCATCCGCAGAGCATTCACACCATAGTCGTTTCAGCCCCAAGCGTGCAGAGTATGGATATTGCGACGCTTAGAGCACTCATTCAGGATCTAATTGACGATGCCGGACTGCCTAAAAATTTATACAACAAAGATAAAACCATAATCTACATAAACCCAACTGGTAGATATGTAAATCACAGCTCACTTCACGATAGTGGGCTAACTGGCAGAAAATTAATCGTAGATAGCTTTGGCGGATACGCTCCAATCGGCGGTGGCGCTCAAAGCTCAAAGGACTACACAAAGGTAGATAGAAGCGGACTTTATGCTGCAAGGTATATCGCTAAAAATATCGTAGCAGCCGGACTTGCTAAAAAGTGCATAGTCCAGCTAAGCTACGCAATCGGCGTGGCTAGACCGACATCAGTTAGCGTTGATACGATGGGGACGCAAGTTAGCGGGATTGATGATGATATGCTCTCAAAATTTGTAATGGATAAATTCCCGCTCACGCCAAAGTGGATAACGCAAAAATTCGGACTTGACAAGCCGAGCAAAGATACATTTTTATACGCAAAAGTAGCAGCTCTTGGACAAGTTGGCAATGCAAAATATCCGTGGGAGAAGCTTGATAGCGTTGAAATTTTCAAATCGCTTTTAAAATAAATATAATCCCTATTTTTAGGGATTATTCAAATAATAGCTTTTGTTTTTGTGTGAATTTCTTGTGCATTCCGCGTGCCTTTTTTTCTGAAAAGGTTTCCGCTACAAAGTGTAATTTTTTTTCATCGTCTATGATTTTTAGTTCATTTTGAGAATTTTCTAGCCTAGTTTTTGCTTGCTGTAGATATGTCTCTGAAATATCTATGCCTATAAATTTATGTCCTAAAAGTTTGGCTGCAACTAATGTTGTTCCGCTACCGCAATATGGGTCTATAACAACACCATTATTTTCTAAAATACTATAAATGCACCTTGTAGGGAGTGTTAGTGGAAATGGTGCTGGGTGTGGATTTTTGCCTTCTGGTCTAATGCGCCAAATAGAGGTCATCAGTGCGTGTTTTGAAAGTAATTCTTTGCCGATTAAATCTTTTTTATCTTTTGGTTTATGTAGCCAAAAAATACGCTCTTCAATTTGCCAAAAACGCCAACCTCTTATGTTTGCAGCAATTGCTCTATCCCAAATTATCTCTTGTCTTATGTTCCATTTACTTTTTGATATCCAAGCGTAAGGATGTAGCATAATGCCTTTTTCCCAGCGAACTTTATGGTTATAAAAAAAGCTTCCACCCGGTTTTATAATTCTATAAAGCTCATTTAAGACTAAGATTTGTTCTTCTTGGTAGATATTTTCTGGTTTTTTATCTGTTACGTTTGCATATTTTATGTTACTAACAAGCCAACCTTTTTTATTTTCTTGTTTGTTGTATGGTGGCGAGGTAACACCCATATCTACGCTATCATCGGCTAATTTTTTAAGCTCATCTAATGTGTTTCCCAAAATTAGCATAAATCAGCCTTTTGATATAAGAAATCAAATAAAATTTTATCAATATACTCTTTATTTGCATTTAAAACTTCTTTGCTTTGGTTAAAAATAATTTTTATATCTGCGTTTTGATAGTTTTTAAATGAAAAACTGGCACTTCTAAGATAATATCCGCTAACATCTCCATTCGGGAATTTTTTATTTAGTTGTTTTTCTAGATTATTGGTAAAGTTTTGGTCGTTAAAGCTAAATTCCAGCAGATAAATTAACTGACCATCTATAAAACCACTAGTGAGCATATTTAAATTTGAGTTTTTATCTTTTAAAAATCTAGCCCAAGTGTAATCTGTAAAATTTCCGCCACCATTAAGCTTTGAAGGTGCATTTTTTCTTAAACCATTTTTGTATTCTAAAAAATCAGAAGTTTGTAAATTTTTTGGCTTTGCTTCGCAGTTTATAGCTTTATCTGCTGTGATTTGTTTAAAGCCATTAAAGTCTATTTTTTTAGTATTGTGCGTGTATCCGGCTAAGCTAACTGTTAGAAATTCACGTATAGTTGAGCTGTTTTTATCGTTTATATATATTGTTAAAAGGTCACTAAAAAGTGCAATCAGGCTGTCTTTTGATAGCCCTAATAAAGCTGATGAGAAGTCTATATGCGTTTTTGTTGAGTAAATTTTAATGATTTCTTGTAAATTCTTATTCATTGTTATCCTACAAAATTAAAGATACAATTTTAGCCAAAAGAGCTTAAAATTTTTTCTAAAACCCAAACACAAATGCCAAAATGCAAACAGCAAGTGAGATAGGCACGTAGATGAAGCGACCGATTTGATACCAAGTATCGCCCATTTTGCTCTTTGCACCGGTGTTTATCTCGTCTAAAATTTCATCTTTACGCATTACCCAAAACCACGAAATCGCACCTAAAACCGCACCGACTGGGATTATGTAGTTTGCCACAAAATCCATCCACGGCCCCCATTTTTGGATATTCTCCATTGTGATGCCAACCCCAAAACAGATGATACAGAGCAAAATTAGCACGTTTTTGCGTTTGAAATTTGGGAATTTATGTATCATTGACTCAGCGACCACTTCAAGCATATTTTGAAGCGAAGTGATACCGCCAAAAACGACAGCGGTAAATAAAACAATGGCAAAAATTTGTCCGCCGGGCATTTGTTGAAGCACCTTTGGTAGCGTCTCAAAAAGCAGTCCGGGGCCAGCATTTGGGCTAATGCCAAAGGCAAAAACGGCTGGGATAATCACAAGTGCTGCAATAAGTGCCGCTAGCGTGTCAAAAAATGCCGTTTTTTTAGCACTATCAACGATATCTTCTTTTTTTGAAAGATACGCCCCATAAACAATCATACCAGAGCCGGTAATTGAGAGCGAGAAAAACGCCTGACCCATAGCGCTAACCCAAACCATAGGTTCGGCTAACTTGCTAAAATCAGGGATAAATAAAAATTCATAACCCTTTTGTGTGCCATCAAAAAAGGCAACTCTAATGGCTAAAATCGCAAATAAAATAAAAAATAGTGGCATCATTATTTTATTCGTTTTTTCAATGCTTTTTGCACCAAAAAGTAGCGTTAAAAGTGTGCCTACGATGATGATAGCGTGAAAAGGCACGACAGAGTAGGGCTTAAAGGCAAATGAGCCAAACCAAGTGGCAGTATCTACGCTCATTAAAGAGCCGTCAATCGCCCAAAATAGGGCTTTTAGCACGTATGAGATGATGACAGCGTAGCCAATTGCTATACACATTGACCCGGCCAGTGGCAAGTAGCCCATAATTTTGCCGATTTTATTAAAGCCACGTGAGCTCCAAGCGTATTCGTAAGAGCCGAGTGTGCCAGTTTTTGCCCTTCTGCCAATAGCATATTCAGCCGAAAGACCCACGTAGGCAAAAAGAGCGATGAAAAAAACGTAAATTAGCAAAAATGCGCCGCCGCCGTTTGTGCCTAGCTTGTATGGGAAGCCCCAGACGTTTGCCATACCGACTGCTGAGCCGACAGAAGCGATGATAAAAGCCCAGCCAGATGAGAAAGAGTGTTTTGCCATTTGTAATCCATTTAATTAAAATTTTCGTTAGATTATACTTAATAAAACTTATGTTTAGCAAATTTAAGAGAAAAAATTTAAACTACTTGGCTAAAATTGCCACTTTTAAACGAAAGGTTACGTATGAATTTATCCCTTAAAAAGCTAACTTTGCCTATTTTTATTGATATGCTTTTGCACTTTTTGACACTAATTATCAACACCTATATGGTTACAAAGGTAAGCATTCATCTTGTCGGTGCTATGGGTGCTGGCAATCAAGTAATGGATCTTTTTATGACTATTTTTAGCTTTTTAAGCGTTGGGTGTTCTATCGTGGTCGCTCAGGCACTGGGTGCAAAAAATCAGCACTTAGCAAAACGTGCAATACACGCAAGTATCGCATTTAACACACTTCTTGGCGTTAGCTCGGCACTTTTTATCTACTTTTTTGGCGAGGAGATTTTAGAGCTTTTAAATGTGCCAAGTGAGCTTAGAAGCGACAGCTTTAACTACCTTCACATTCTTGGCTGGGCGTTGTGTTTTGACGGCATCGGTATGGTTATGGCTGCGATTTTAAGGGTTTATAACAGAGCTACGGCTGTGATGTGCGTGTCGCTTTTGATGAATTTAATCACGCTTTTTGGCAATGCCATTGTGCTTTTTGGCTGGTTTGGGCTGCCAAATTTTGGGCTAATTGGGGTTGCGTTTTCTACTATGATAGGGCGATTTGTTGGGCTAATCGTGCTATTTTTTATGATAAAACACCTTGCAAAAGTTCAAATTTACCTTAAACGGCTACTTAGCCTACCACTTGATATTTTGCGTAAAATTTTACACGTCGGTCTGCCAAGTGCTGGCGAAAATCTGCTTTGGATGGCTCAATATATGGTCGCATTTAGCTTTGTTGCCTCAATGGGCGAGGCGTCCTTGTCGGTGCAGACTATCTACTTTCAAATTTCGCTTTTAATTATGCTTTGTGGGGCAAGTATCAGCGTGGCAAACGAGGTCATCGTTGGGCATTTGGTGGGCGCAAGGGAGTTTGAGAGTGCTTACAAAAGAGCCTTTGACGCCCTAAAATACGGCGTTATCGCCACTACTGTGGTCGTGCTTGTGGTCTATTTTAGTAGAAATTTAATCGTCTTTGAGCTTGGTTTAAGTAGCGAGCTAAAAGAGATAATGCTGCCACTTTTTGCTCTTTCAATCGTTCTTGAAATCGGCAGGACGTTTAATATCGTAATAGTAAATGCCCTTCGTGCAAGTGGCGACGCTAGGTATCCGCTGATGACTGGCATCGCCTTTATGTGGGGGCTTAGCCTGCCACTTGGCTACTTTTTAGGCATTCATCTTGGTTATGGGATTATTGGCGTTTGGATTGGATTTTGTGCTGATGAGTGGGTTAGGGGGCTTGTAAATACTTGGCGTTGGAGAAGCAGAAAATGGCAGTCAAAACGGCTAGTTTAAGCTTTCTTGACTATAAAATCAGGGTAAATTTCAGGCGTGGTGTTAAAAATTTTCGCCTAAAAGTAGATGTTAGGGGCGAAATTTCGCTTACTTTGCCCTTTTATGCCACGCAAAAAGTGGCGTTTGAGTTTTTAGAAAAACACGCTTTGTGGCTTAAAAATACTCGTGAGAAAATTTTAAAAAATCAGCTAAAAGATGATGAAATTAGCTATCTTGGTAAAATTTACAAGCTAAAATTTAGCAAAAGTCTAAATGAAATTTTAATAAAAGATGATGAAATTTTGGCTAAAAGTTTAGATGCTTGGGAGAGATTTAGGCGTGAAAAGGCTAGTGAAATTTTTAATATTTATATCCAAAAATTCCTGCCATTTGTTAGAAAAAATATAAGCCACGTTACGATTAGAAGTATGAAAACTCGCTGGGGGAGCTGTAACACAAAAAAGGGCTATATAAATTTAAATCTAAATTTAATAGAAAAGAAACAAGAGCTAATTGAATATGTGGTTTTACACGAGCTAACTCACCTAATTTATGCAAATCATAAGCGTGAATTTTATGATTTTATCGCTAAAATTATGCCCGATTTTAAAGAGCGAGAAAGGGCATTAAACGCCAAAATTTAGCCCTTTATATCATAAATTTTTGAAATTTTATGATAGTAAAACGCCCCAATGAAAAACGCAACGCCCATAAGTGCTGTAATCGCCCAAAGTGCAATGCCATTTTTAAACAAAAAGCCAATAAAAAGTGAAGTGAGAGTGCTAAACGCAAGAAAAATCATATCGTTATAAGCGATAACTCGTCCGTAAAATTTCTCATCGCAGTTTTGTAAAATCAGCGTGTAAGTGAAGCTCCAAAGCGTTGATGTGAAAAATCCAGCGCAAAACATACCGATAAATCCGCTGTAAAAATTAAACTGCAAAATCGCCCAAATAATGATGCCAAGCCCCTGAAAAACGTAGAAGTAGCTTAAATTTTCTTTTGTGATAAAACGGCTTAAAATCGCAGGTGCTATCATCAAAGCCACTGCTCTTGAAGCGTTTGTAAGTCCGATAACAAGCGAAACAGAAAGTAAATGAGCGTATTTATAATCAGCCAAAAGCGCGATGAGAGCGTCATAAGCGGTAATACCAACAAAGGCGTGAAGCACGAGCAGGTGCAAGATTAGCCTATGTTTTTTGATGTAGTTTAGCCCCTCTTTTAGCATAGTTATTGCCTTTTGTGGGGCGTTTTTAACAAGGCTAGGCACCTTTAAACCAAACAAAAAGTAAAAGCCAACAAGATATAAACAAAAATCAAATAAAAATGCCATTTTTATCCCAAAAAAGTGGATAAAAATCCCAGCCAAACCCATACCAGCCGAATATGCGACTGCCCAGATGATTGAGTGGATTTCGTTAGCTAGTTTTAGCTCGTTTTCGTTTAAAATTTTTGGTAGCAGGCTCATTTCGGCTTGAAAATATATCGTTCCAACGCCCATACGAATGAAAATCAGCGTCAAAAGTAGCCACAAAAGCGAGAGGCTGTCAATAAAAAGTAGCATTAAAACCGAGATGGCTTCAACCAGCGTCATCGTCAAAAGCATTGGTTTTGGGCTAAATTTATCTATTAAAATCCCGCTAAATGGGGCTAAAATAATGCCCGGCAAAAACGCCATCGCCGCACTTATCGTAATAACCCAAATGGGGGCATTAAGCTTGATAAGTAGCGTAAAAATGCCTGTGTGAGAGAACCAAGCAGCAAAGTAGCAGATGAGCTGAACTATGCTGATGATACGAAAATTTCTATCTTTTTTAAGTAGTAAAATGTATTTTTGCAAGTAAAATCCTATAATTTTTAGCGAAGTTTAGTTTTTCTAGCCTTATATTTTGATAAGTTTTTGCATTTTGTTTTGGTTTAGCAAAGGTTTTGAACTTTTAATTAAGCCCATTTTGGATAATTTTTATTATAAAATCTAGAATTTTGACTTTTAAATAGTTTAAAAAATGTATAAATTTTAAACGTAAAAGCGAGTTTTAAGAGGCAAATTTAGCTAAATCGCCTCCTTGTGTGATTTTAAAAAGTCGTCCGACCCCCCCCCATTTTGTAAAAATACCTCATTAAATGCCGATTTTGGATCTTTTATATTAAATAAAAAATCAATAATACCCAAATACGGCACAAAATTTTTACCTTGTTGTTTGTAAATTGGGTGAGCAAAATTCAAATACTCTATTTTGATTTTATTATCGTTAAAAATTTGTTTTGAATGCTCGCTTTGGAGATAGTTTCTTGAACCCTCTGGCGAAAGATAGCTATCTGCGTTTAAACTTAAACAAATTTCAAGTAGCAAATCCTCACGTTTTGCGTTTGACAAATTTAGCTTACTAGCACGATAAATAGGAGTATAAATACCTAAATCACTCATAAATTTTTTAATAAGATTTATGTTAAAATCGGATAAATTTTCATTTACAAATAGCTCATTTTTTAAAAATTCAAAGTAATTTTTAAAATTTATTGATTTTGAGTAGGTGTGATGAATTGTATTTAAAATTTTCTCTCGCCATTTTGGTTCTTTTGATAGTAAAATATCGTTTATTTGGGTCTTTTGGGGAGATTTTTGACAGCAAAGAGATAAGAAAAACTCCTTATCATTTAGCTTAATTTTATTTCTACTTTGCCAGCTTCGCCTTTCAAACTGAACACTATCTAAGAATACAAATTTATCAACGCTTTTTATTATATAAAAATAGCCTAGCCAAGGCAAAAAAGTTGGTTGCATAATGGCTATTTTCATAAAATTCTCCCATAAATTACAATATCGCTATCGTTTATTAAATATTCATTTTTCATTATATTTGAACTCTCATAGGTTAAAATTTTAAAATCATTTAACGACAGCTCATTTTGCAAAATTTCAACTAATTCGTGCTCTTGGTAAAGCGTGTTTAAACACCCAGCCTCGCCAGTGATATCGTAGTCATCAGCCATTTTAAAGCAGTTTTTCTCAACCATTTTGCCAATGCCATATCTAAAATCCCTAATGCTTCTTGTCCTTAGAAAAAATAGTGCGTTTGGTTTGTAAATTTTATTCTCTTTTAATAGCCTTAAAAGCCTTATAAAATCGGCTCTTAAAAAGTAATTTATGACATTTGGGATTAGTAAAATATCGGCGTTAAAATTTGCATTTTTGCTCACAAAATCAAACATATCACAAGCGTGAAATTCATAATTTTTGTAGCCAAAGACGTTTTTAAAATTATATTCGCCATTTTGTATGTTAATCGGATTTATATCAACTCCAACACAGCGGTTTTCGTAGCTTGAAAACAGACTTAGGTTGTTGCCGTTGCTACACGCTAGTTCTAGGACGTTTTGATTTGTTAGATTTTGCAAACCATTTTTAAAGAAAAAGTTAATGATTGCACTATCTGGGAATTTTAGACCCTTTAAATTTTTATACATTTTTCTCCCTTTTAGTTGATTTTTCCGTAGATTATAATGTCGCTATCTTTGATATAAACGCCGTTTTTTACGTTTAAATTTTCGCTTGTTATGAGTGTGAAATTTCTAAGGTTTAATTTTTGTTTTAAAATCTCAACTAGCTCACTTTGACTATAACAAGCACAAATCAGCCCATTTTCGCCGCTAAATTCATCGCTATCTAACAAAAACGTGCCGTTTTCTATCATCTTACCAAGTCCGTATCTATGGTCTTTTGTGCTTCTTGCTCTTAAAAATAGCCTGCTACCCCCCCCATATCCTGATTTTGGCGTAGGTTTGATAAAAGCTCGGTAAAATCGTGCTTTGTAATGTAGTTTATAACGTTTGGGATTAGTAAAATATCGGCTTTTATGCCATTTGTGTTTCTTGCAAAATCTCTCATATCGGCGTTAATGAAGCTGTAATTTTTAAATTTATATATGTTTTTGAAGTTAAAATTTGCATTTTTTATATTTGTCGCGTCTAGCTCAACGCCGATTGTTTCGTATCCGTAGCTTGCAAAAAGCGAGAGATTGTTGCCGTTATTAGAGCCTAATTCTAGGACTTTTTGCGGTGTTTTATCAAGATTATTTTTAAAAAAATATCTAATAAGCTCGGCATCTGGATACTTAAATCCTTTTAAATTTTTAATGTAAATTTTATATCCTTTTTACAATTTGTTAAGCGGTTATTGTAGTTAAATTAATATTAAATTTAAATAAGAAGTGCTTTGGGGTGTTTGGGGTGTTTGGGGTGTAATTTAAGTTATTGTTTTTGTTTGGTAAAATTTACCAAAAGTGAGAGAATATAAAATCTAAGGTTTAACAGGGATAAAATTTAGCAAAGCACCAAGCCATTAAAATAAAATTTTTATTAAATTGTCTGTTTAGTGACTTGCTCGCTTTGGTGTGTGATTAGAATTGTTAGCAATTATCTGCTTTTATTGTCTAAATCCCGCCAAAACGGCGATTTTTGCCTTTAAATTCGCTTACGATTTTTGCTAATTCATCTTGGTTAAAATCAGGCCAAAGTGTGTCTGTAAAGGCGAGTTCGGCGTAACTTGCTTGCCAAAGCATAAAATTTGAAAGCCTTTTTTCGCCACCAGTTCTAACCAAAAGGTCAATATCAGCACTCTCATCAAGGGCGTTTGTGATAGAATTTTCTGAAATTTCGCTATTTTTTAATGAATTTATAACACGAACCAGCTCGTCACGACTGCCGTAATTTATCGCTAGGTTTAATTTTAGTTTATTATTTGTTTTAGTTAGCTCTTTTAGCGTTAAAATTTCAACCTTTAAATCATCACTAAAAGGCGTAATGTCGCCGATTGCATTAAAAAAAATCCCGTTTTTTACAAATTTTTCGCGTCTAGAGATTAGAAATTCTTTTAAAAGCTTCATTAAAAAATCAACTTCACTCTTTGGACGCTTCCAATTTTCGGTGCTAAACGCATAAAGGCTTAGAATTTCAATGCCATTATTTATGCAAAACTCACACATCGCCTCAACCGCCAACGCACCCACTTCGTGTCCTTTTGTGCGGATAAAGCCACGCTTTTTAGCCCATCTGCCGTTGCCGTCCATTATGATTGCTAGGTGTTTTAGTTCGTTCATTACTAGCCCTTAAAATCAATCAAATTTTCATTTTTACCTAAAAGTGGCAAGACATTTGAAATTTCTACATTTAGGTTAAACTCAGCACTTAACAAACTTGCTACTTTTTTAAATGGAGTTTTAATGCTTATTAAATTAGAAGCATTAAAAGTAAAAAGAAGCGGGGCAAAATTTGAAAAAACTAGGTAAATTTCACTATTTTTTGCCCCATTTTTTAGCTCAAAAATGCCAAAATTTTCATTATAAATAAATGGTATGTAAATGATACCTTTTGATAAAGCCAAAAGCATATTGCTAAATCCGCTAAATTCGTGCTTTGAGTTTGAGTTAATAAGTGCATTTTTTAAATAATTACTAAACCAAGCGGTATCTGGCTCGTTAATTAGCCTTTCAATCAAACTAAGCCCGTCGTTTAAGACAAAGCTATCAAATTTTGGCTTTTCTAAAAGGTTGCTAATTACGATATTTTGAGCGCCATTTTCAATTTCGCCCCAGTAGTTTTGCCCTACATTTAGCGATTTTACGCTTCTTGTGCTGATACTTTGGTTTGCAAATTTTAAGATATAGCGGTTAAATCCGACTTTCTCGCTTACAAGTATGCTAACTGGCAAAGATGTGTTTAAATGTATCGTTTTTGCCTGATTTGTGGCTACTTTTTGCACCTTTGAGATAGCATTTATCATAAATTACTAGCCAAATTTGCAATTTTTAAAGCGATATTTGACTTATCATCAAGCCCTAAATCAACGCTCTCATTTTGAGTGATAAATTTCACTTCGTTTTTATCGCTACCAAAGCCGTTTTGACTACCCAAAATATTTAAACAAACGGCGTTTAGCCCCTTGTTTTTTAGCATATCTTTGGCGTTTTGCTCTGCGTTTTGTGCGTTTGTTTCAAGTTTAAAGCCGATTTTTTGGCATTTAAAGCCTTTTAATTCGCTCAAAATATCTAAATTTTTAACAAGCTTTAAGCTCCACTCATCGCCAAGCTCTGATTTTTTAAGCTTACCGCTAAAAATTTTATCGCTTACGTAGTCACTAACCGCCGCGCTCATCACGAGCAAATTGGCATTTTCGCACTCATCTTTACAAAGTGATAAAAGCTCTTTTGTGCTTGTAAATTTACTGGTTTTATATGGCAAATTTTCATAAACTACGCTTGAAATTAGGCTGACATTGGCTCCTAAAAAATAAAATGCGTCCGCTAATGCCTTTGCCATTTTGCCACTTGAAAAATTGCTAATAGCTCTAACGTCATCAATCTTTTCACTCGTTGCGCCGCCAGTGATTACGACATTTTTGCCCTGAAATTTGGTCTCACACAATGCTCTTTTTACTTCGTAAATTATTGTATCTACGTCTGCTAACGCACCACGCCCAAGGTCGCCACAAGCTAGAATTTTAGTCAGTGGCTCAATGATTTTAACGCCATTTTGTCTTAAAATTTCAAAGCTTCTTTGTGTGGCGAAATTTTCAAGCATTTTGTTGTTTGCAGCTGGTGCGATTAGGATTTTAGCGTCGGTTGCAAGCAAAGTCTGCATAAAAACGCTAGTTGCGACGCCGTTTGCTAAGCAGTTTATCGTATTTGCCGAGGCTGGAGCGATTAGGACTAGGTCGGCTTTTGCGTATTCTATGTGGCTTACTTTATTTTGCCAGTCTTCATTGCCAGTGTATAAAATTGGGTGGTTTGTGAGTGCTTCAAAGCTTAGGGGATTTGTAAATTTTAATGCTCCGTCGCTTAGCATTACACGCACGTCAGCACCTAGTTTTTTAAGGCGTGAGAGTATCTCATAAGCCTTGTAAAACGATACCGAGCCACAAACTGCGAGCAGAATTTTTTTGTCTTTAAGCATTTTTGTGTCCAAAAAATTTATAAAAAAAGCCCTCTTTGTTTTGCTGTTTGCCCCTGCTAATGGCTAAGGCGCCGCTTGGCACGTCAGATGTTATTGTGCTACCAGCGGCGATTAGCACATCGTCGCCGATATTTACGGGCGCTACAAGCTGTGTGTCTGAGCCTATAAAGACGTTTTTGCCAATGATTGTTTTGTGCTTTTTTATGCCGTCATAGTTGCAAGTGATTGTGCCACAGCCGATATTCGTGCCACTTGCTATTTCGCAGTCGCCAAGATAGCTTAAATGTCCAGCCTTTACGCCGTCTAAAATGCCCTTTTTAACTTCAACAAAATTACCAATGTGCGTGTTTGTTATCTTGCTATCTGGTCTTATGTGAGCTAGTGGTCCGATGTCAGAGTGTGAAATTTCGCTACTCTCAACGACGCTACCACTTTTTATGTGGCTGTTTGTGATTTTACAAGCTCCGATTATGCTTACGTTTTCTTCTATCACGCACTCGCCTGCAAATTCCGCCCTTGCGTCAATGTAGATTGTATTTGCTAGACGCATTAAAACGCCTTGTTTCATTAAATTTTGCTTGATTTTATCCTGCATTAAACTCTCAGCAATGCTTAGCTGAAATTTGTCATTTATCCCCATAAAATTATGCTCACAAACATCGCTAGCAACGCAGTTTAAGCCAAGCTCGTTTGCGATTTTTATCGTGTCTGTCAGATAGTATTCATTTTGTGCGTTTTTGTTATCAATTTTTGGCAAAATAAGCTCTAAAATTTCACGCTTAAAGCAGTAAGTGCCTGCATTTACTCTTTTTATCTGCTTTTGGGCTTCGTTTGCGTCTTTTTGCTCTATTATGCCAGTTACTTTGCCGTTTTCTTCAATCACTCTGCCATAGCCAAAAGGATCATCTGCTATAAACGAACTCATCGCTATATCAGCGTCTATCTCGCATAAATTTCTAAGCTCATCAGTCGTGATTAAGGGCATATCGCCACAAGTTACAAGCACCTTTTTACCGCTAAATTTCACGCCCTTTAAAGCCCCAGCGGTGCCCGGATAGTTTTTTAAATCCTGAGTGTAAATTTTAGTATCTTTAAACTCATCTAAAATGTGCTTTTCTATCAGCTCTTTTTGATGAAAAAGCACGACGCTAACGTCATTTGTAAGCTCATAAGCACGAGCTAAAACGTGTCTAATCATACTCACACCACTTAGCTTAAACATAACCTTTGGCGTATCTGACTTCATTCTCGTGCCAAGCCCAGCGGCTAGGATAACTACTGAAATTTCACTCACTTTTTTGCCTTGTTGTTTAAAATTTTGGCTAGGATTTTATCAGATTTTTAACTAAAAACTAATAAAATACAACCCTATTTTAAAATTAAGTGAGCGAGTATGGATTTAGGAACCGTTGTCGGCTGGGTGCTAACTATGGTCTTGTTGCTTGGGTCTATGGCGATTGGCGTTGGTATTGGACCTTATATTGATATCCCATCTGTGATGATTGTTTTTGGTGGCACAATTGGTGTTTTAATGGTCGGCTTTAAAATGGAGACCTTAAAGGGCATTGGTAAATTTTACGGCATTGCCGTTAAACCGCCACAAATTAACCTACCAGAAACAATAAAAAAGATAGTTGATTACTCCACAAAGGCAAGGCGTGATGGAATTTTAGCCCTTGAAAGTGATGTGAATAACGAGCCAAATTTATTTTTAAAAAAAGGGCTTTCAATGGCTGTTGATGGCAACGAGCCTGATGCGATTAGGGCGTTGCTTGAAATTGACATAGACCAGACAAATTCAAGGCACGGCGCAAATATTAAAATTTTTGATCAAATGGGCGGATTTGCCGGCGCTATGGGTATGATAGGGACACTTATCGGTCTTGTTGCTATGCTTATGAATATGTCAGATCCTAGTGCCATTGGTCCTTCAATGGCGGTTGCACTTCTTACGACACTTTATGGGGCGATGATAGGTAATATTTTAGGTGCTCCGGTAGCAAATATCCTATCAATACGAAATGACGGCGAAATGTTAGAAAAACAGATAATCTTAGAGGGCATAATGTCAATCCAAGCAGGAGATAACCCACGAACGCTTGAAAGTAAGCTTCTTTCTTATCTAGCACCAAAAGATAGAAAATCTCAATTTGAGCAGTAAATGGCAAAGCTAATAAAACCAGAAGATTGCCCTAAATGTATGCCAGGTTGGCTTGCCACTTTTGGCGATCTTATGTCGCTTTTGCTCTGTTTTTTCGTGCTTTTGCTCTCAATGAGCACAATGGACGCTAAGAAATTTGAAACAGCAGTTGGCTCGCTAGCTGGGGCGTTAAGCGTTTTAGAGGGCGGTGCTAGACCAGAGGTGCAAAACGAGCAAGAGACCGAGCTTCAATCACGCATAAAAAAAGAGAAAATTCAGTCAAAATCACAAGATGAAATTTCACAAGCCGTAAAGGCGATAAATGAGCTTTTAAACGCATCTGGCTCGCCTGAGGTGACATTAAAAGACAGCGAGGATGGCTTTATTATTAGGCTGCCAGCTAGCCTGCTTTTTAAGCAAGGCAGTGCTGAAATTTCAAACGATGATGCAAAATTATTCTTAAAACGAATAGCGATGATAGCAGCAAAACTAGCCCCAGAGGTTGATTTAGATGTGGTCGGACACACAGATAGCACTATGCCGGATATAAACTCAATCTATAAAGATAACTGGCAACTCTCATCAGCACGTGCTATAAGTGTAGTTTCTGAGCTTTTAAGGGACGGGGTTGATGCAAAAAGGCTAATCGCCTCTGGCAGGGCTTCGTTTGAACCAGCCGTTTTAGGCAGCAGCGACGAGGCTAATATCCAAAATAACAGGGTTGAGATACGCTTTGTTTCGCTTGATAAGGATAAAAAAGAGGCGACTAGAAAGAGTGTGCTTGATGAGAGCGTGAGATGAGAATTTTTGCTTTGATTTTTGTCTTTGGCGTGTCGGTTTTTGCAGCCGATAATGTCCAAATCCCAACGATAAATTTAAGCCTAAGCGCACCTGAAAGCCCAACCCAGCTGGTAACCTCACTAAACGTCCTAATCGCCCTAACAATCCTAACCCTAGCGCCGGGACTTATCTTTATGATGACTAGCTTTTTACGCCTTGTCATCGTGTTTTCATTCTTAAGGCAAGCTATGGGCACACAGCAAATGCCACCTTCTACGCTTTTAATCTCACTTGCAATGGTGCTTACATTTTTTATAATGGAGCCAGTTGCTAAACAGGGCTACGAACAGGGTGTAAAGCCCTATTTAGCCGAGCAAATCGGCTACGAACAAGCCTTTACTAACGCCGTAAAGCCGTTTAAAGAATTTATGCTAAAAAACACGAGAGAGAAGGATTTAGCACTATTTTTTCGTATCAGAAATATGTCAAATCCAGCTAACATTGATGAGGTCCCGCTTAGCATTTTGGTTTCTGCTTTTATGATAAGCGAGCTAAAAACTGCCTTTGAAATTTCATTTTTGCTCTACCTGCCGTTTTTAGTCATTGATATGGTCGTAAGCTCCGTGCTTATGGCTATGGGTATGATGATGCTACCGCCAGTTATGATCTCGCTGCCGTTTAAGCTCTTAATCTTCGTGCTTGTTGATGGCTGGAATTTACTGGTGGGCAATCTCGTAAAAAGCTTTCATTAATGTTTAGAATTCTCATAATTTTTGTTATGGTTTTGCCACTTTTTAGCCAAAATTTAGCAAATATCATAAAACTAGCTTACCAAAATGATTTGGTAAAAATCAAAGAGCAAGAAATTTTAAAATCATCGCTAAAAAAAGAGCAGTTAGACAGCCAGTATCTGCCCCAGCTCACGCTTGGTGGTGGCTATGAGAGGCGAGATAAAGATAACTTTTTAATCTCGCCAAAAGAGGCTAGGGCAGTTTATGCTAGGCTTGAATACCTGCTTTTTGACGGCTTTAAAAAAGAGGCTAGGCGTGAAATTTTAGATAGCGAAAATCAAAAGGATTTTTTAAAGAGCGACGAGTTTAAAAATGAGCTTGCATTTTTGCTAACCACGCTCTATTTTAACGCCGTTTTAACAGATAATCTAATCAACGCAAAAATTTCACAAAAAGAGTATTTAAACAACGAGCTAAAACGCCTAAATGCCCTAAAAAACGCTGGACTTGCCTCAAACGATGAGCTTAGCCTGATTTTAGCAAAATCTCATCTAGCACAAAGTGAGCTTCTATCTTTAAAACAAGATAGGCTTAAAATTTTAAACGAAATTTCGCTTTATGCAAATGAAAATTTAGATAGCCTAAATGTTTCAAGTCTAAAAATGCCAGATTTTGATAATTTAGCTCAAAATTACGAGCTAAAAGGGCTAGAAATTGATATTAAAAAGAGCCAAAGTGCCATTGATGAAGCCAAAAGTAGCCACTATCCACGCATTTTTTTAAGCAATAAATTTTCGGTTTATAAAAATAGATTTGATGATATAAATGAGCCGTTTAGAAGCTATGCTGGGCAGTTTTTTAACCAAAAAAGGTCAGAACAAAACGAATTTATGCTCGGCTTTGAGTGGCTTATTTTTGACTTTTTTGCCACTTCAAAGGGCGTTCAAATCGCACAAATTTCGCAAAATCAAGCCATTTTAAACCTAAATCACAAAAAACGTGAAAATGAGATTGAGCTTAAAAATTTACAAAATGAGATAGAAATTTCACGCCAAAAAATCGCTGCAAACGAGCTTTTTGTCAAGGCAGCAGACACCGCTTTAAGCTCAATTAGCAAAAAATATCACGCTGGACTTGTTGGTTATAGCGAGTTTTTACTTGCACTTTTAAACGACTTTGACGCTAAGAGTGCCTTGGCGTTTTCACAGAGCGATTTTGAGATAAAAAAGGCTAGGTATTACCTAAAAAGTGGCATTGAAATTTTAAAAAGGATAGATGAGTGAGAAAAGTTTTCGTGCTTTTTTGCGTTTTAAAGTGCATTTTTGGCGATGAAATTTACGCTGATTTTAATGTCGTGGCGGATAAAAAATCAGAGCTTGTTTTTGAAATTTCTGGTGTTGTGAATGCTATAAATGTTGATGTTTCAAGTGTTGTAAAAAGGGGCGAAATTTTAATCGCACTTGATGATAAAGATGAGCAAATCGCCCTAAAAATGGCAAAAAACGCACTTGAAAATGCAAAAAATGCACTAAATTTTGCAAAAAGCACGCTGGATAAATTTGTGCTTGTAAAAGATGAAATTTCAAAGTTGGAATTTGAGCGCGTAAATTACGAATACAAAGAGGCACTTTTGGCAAAAAATCGCGCTGAAATTTCTATTTTGGAGCTAGAAAATAAAATAGAGAAAAAACGGCTTAAAGCCCCATATGACGGCATTATTACGCAAAAAAATGTTGAGATTGCAAGTGGGGTTGTAGCACTTAATCAAAAGGTTTTAGAAATCATTGCCTACCCAAAAGTTAGGCTGGTTTTAAACATTGATGAGAGCTTTTTGGGTTGCGTTAAAAAGGGCGATTTGTTTAAATTTAGACTTGATGACATAGATAAAACGGCAAAAATTTCGTTAATTTATCCGACAATTAATGAAAAAACGAAAAAATTTAGAGCCGAAGCGATGAGCGAAAATTTAGAGGTCGGACGATACGGCGAGGGGTTAATTGAGTGTATAAAATAGCGATAAATCGCCCAATTGCCACGCTTATGCTCTTTATGGCACTCGTGATTTTTGGGCTTTTTGCGATTAAATCAATGAGCGTAAATCTCTTCCCCGAGATTGAAATTCCGCTCGTTAAAATCACCACTCACGCAAACGGCGACAAGGAGTTTATAAACTCAAAAATTACAAAAAAGCTTGAAGATGAAATCAGTGGTATTAGCGGGATAAAAAATCTAAATTCTTACAGCTACAACGGACTTAGCGTGATTTTGATTGAGTTTAATTTAGATAAAAACATTGAGGTTGCCCTAAATGATGTCAGGGATAAAATTTCAAAGGCAAACCTAGCTTTTAAGAGTGTAACAGAAAAAATCAGTGCTGCAAATGAGCCGATTTTTAGCGTTTTTATAAGCAGGATTGATGAGAATAAAACGGCTTTAATGCAGGATATTGATAACGTGATAAGAAACCATTTAGAGCGTGTAAATGGGGTTTTAGGCGTTGATGAGGTCGGATTTTTAAAGCCAGTGGTTGATGTGAAATTTGATAACTTTTTGCTAAATAAGTTTGATCTAAACACCGCTGAGATTTCAAACATAATCGCCACGCAAAACCTAAAAACCCCGCTTGGCAAAATCAAATCAGATGAGAGCCAAACGCCCATAATTTCGGACTTTGACGCTAAAAATTTAGATGAGTTAAGGCAGATTAGGCTAAAAAATGGCGTGTTTTTAAAAGATGTAGCCAGTGTTGATTTTGCAGGGCTTGATAGCGATACATTAGCGATTTTTGGGGGTAAAAGCGGAGTTTTGCTTGAAGTTAAAAAGCAGAGCTTTGCAAATACGCTTGAAGTGATAAAACGGCTTAAAATTTCACTTGAAAATTTAGTTAAAATTTTGGATAAAAATTATCAAATAAGCGTGGTTTATGATAAGAGCGAGCTTGTTTTAAAGCACGTAAAACAGGCTAGTTTTGATATGATTTTAGGCATTTTTTTAACGGCACTCATCGTATTTTTATTCTTACGAAATTTAAGCGCTACAATCATTGCAACAATTGCCGTGCCAATTAGCATTATTGGGACGTTTTTTATAATAAATTTGCTCGGTTTTGACATAAATCGCTTGACACTTGTTGCACTAACGCTTGGCATTGGCGTTTTTATTGATGACGCTATTGTTGTAATTGAAAATGTTACAAAAAAGCTAGACACGCAAAACAACGCACTTATGGCTAGTTTTTTAGGCGTTAAAGAGATAGCGTTTAGCGTCCTTGCTATCTCTGCTGTTTTGCTCTGTGTTTTCGTGCCGATTGCCTTTATGCAGGGCATTGTTGGGCGGTATTTTTACTCATTTGCTTTAAGCGTGGCTGGTGGCGTGGTGGTGTCGTTTTTTGTCTGTATAATGCTAACGCCAACGCTTTTAGCACGTTTTTTAACGACAAAAAAGGGTAAATTTTTCGTGCTTTCTGAGCCATTTTTTGCTAAGCTTGATAGCTTTTATGAGCGAATTTTAGAGCTTGTTTTAAGGTTTAAAAAGAGCTTTTTGCTCATCTCTTTTTTGATTTTTGCCTTTTGTTTATCGCTTACTTTAAAGGTCGGAGGCGACTTTATGCCAAGTGAAGATAACAGCGAATTTAACATATTTTTTAAAGCCGACCCAAACATTAGCGTAAGCAAAATGAGTGAGCGTTTAGAGCCGATTTTAGCTAAGATTAACGCCGATAAAAGGGTGGATAAGGCGTTTTTATTAATCGGCTATGATGATGCAAAATCAGCCTATAAAGCCAAAATTTACGTTCATTTAAAAAGCCTTAATGAGCGAAATGATAGGCAAAAGATAATTATGAGCGAGTATAGAAATGCCCTGAAATTTAGCGATTTAAACGTGAGCGTGGCTTCTTTGCCAGTCGTTGATGTTGGCGATAACGAGCCATTTTCGTTAATTATCAAGGGCGATGATTTTGCTAAACTTGATGAAATTTATGCCAAAATCAGGCAAGATTTAATGAAATTTGGCGGTGTTGTGGATATTAAAAGTCCAAACGAGGATAGAATTTATGAGATTTCACTTAGCCTAAATAGGCAAAAAACAAAGCTTCTTGGCATAGATGAAAAAGCGTTGGCAGATACGATAAATTCGTCGTTTTCGCAGGTTTTAGTTAGCATTTTTGATGATGGGGTAAATCAATATGATATCGCCGTTAGCCTTGATAAAAAAGACAGCATTGACAGGCTTAAAAATTTAAAGGTAAAAAACAACAAGGGCGAGAGTTTTATGCTTAGCGACTTTGCGACCTTTACAAAAAAGCGTGAAATTTTACTAATCCCACGCCATAACCGCCAAAATCAGCTAAAAATCCTAGCCAATCTTGATAATAGACCGCTTGGCGATGTGGCTTCGTTTATATCGCAAAATTTAGAGTTGCCTAGTGGTTATAGCTATCAGTTTTCAGGGCAGGTTGAGCTTATGCACGACACAAACAGGGCGTTTGTATTTACGATTTTGCTTAGTGCTGTGCTAATTTATATGATTTTAGCTGCACTTTATGAGAGTTTTATTTTGCCGTTTGTGATTATGCTTTCGCTGCCACTTGCCTTTGCTGGGGTTGGGCTGGGGCTGTTTTTAAGCTCAAATTCATTTAGCCTTTTTGTTATGGTTGGGGCGATTTTGCTCTTTGGTATGGTCGGTAAAAACGCCATTTTACTGCTTGATTTTGCAAATAAATTCGCAAAAGAGGGGCTTAGTCCGGATTTGGCGGTTAAAAAGGCTGGTGTAAAAAGACTTCACGCCATTTTAATGACAACATTTGCTATGATTTTTGCGATGCTCCCACTTGCACTTTCTCGTGGGTCTGGATACGAGGCAAACTCGCCAATGGCGACGGCGATTATTTTTGGGCTAATTAGCTCTACTATCCTTACACTCCTTGTCATACCTGCACTATTTAGCACGGCTTACTGGCTTGATAGCTGGTTTAGAAAATTTTATGAAAGAGAGGCGATTTAGTGAAAAATTTAGCTCTTGTTACACTTATTTGGGCATTTAGTTTTAGTCTTATTGGCGAGTATTTAGCTGGTAAGATTGATAGCTATTTTTCGGTATTTGTGCGAGTTTTATTTGCCTCTTTGATATTTTTGCCATTTACGAAATTTAAAGGCATTAGCGTGAAATTTGCACTTAGAATTATGCTTATTGGTGCGGTGCAAATCGGGCTAATGTATCTATTTTACTATAACTCATTTTTGTATCTTAGCGTGGCAGAGGTTGCGTTATTTACGATATTTACGCCGTTTTATGTTACGATTGTTTATGATTTGTTTAGCCTGAAATTTAGACCGCTTTATCTAATTAGCGTTGGCGTGGCTGTTCTTGGTGCTTTGGTGATAAAATTTTCAGGGCTAAATGGCGATTTTTTAAAGGGATTTTTGCTAGTTCAAGGGGCAAATTTATGCTTTGGGGCAGGGCAGAGTGCTTATAAATTTCTGCTTGAAAAAGAGCCGTTAATTAATCAAAAGCAAATTTTTGGCTACTTTCATTTTGGTGCGTTTTTTGTGGTGCTTTTTGCATTTTTAGCCTTTGGCAATTTTGATAAGATTAGCCCAAATTTAACTCAAATCATCGTTCTTTTTTGGCTTGGCGTTGTCGCTAGTGGGCTGGGATATTTTTTGTGGAATAGCGGTGCAACGCTCGTTGATAGCGGTGTTTTAGCTATTATGAATAACGCCCTAATCCCAGCAGCAATCATCGTAAATTTATTCTTTTGGTATAAGCCAACCGATGTGTTTAGGCTGATTTTAGGAGCGGTTTTGCTTTATGCCTCTTTGCTAATTCATAAGAGAATTATGAAAATTTATGAGAGTAAATAGCTCTTAAATGTTACTTTTTGTAAAACTCTAAAAATTTATTTTTTATTGCCAAAAATTTACTTAAAATTCATAAATGCCCAAAAATAGGGCAGTTTTTATAAATTCTCATCTATTTTTAGTTTAAAAACTATTTAAAAAAAATTTTTAATTTTTTTATTTTTAAATTTCACAAAGCTTTTTTTAATAGATTTTAACTCGTAAAACCACATTAAGGAGAATTTATGGGCTACACACAGGTGTATGATCCGCTCTCAAATATCTTTTTGAGTGCGTTAGTTGCAGCGTTGCCGATATTTTTATTTTTGGTTTCGCTTGTTGTTTTTAAGCTTAAAGGTTGGCTAGCGGCGTTACTAACCGTAACACTAAGCTCACTCATTGCGATACTATTTTATAAAATGCCAGTGTCGCTTACGCTAATGAGCTTCACGCAGGGCTTTTTAACAGGGCTTTGGCCTATCGCTTGGATTATTTTAGCGGCGATTTTTCTTTATAAACTTAGCGTTAAATCGGGCTATTTTGAAATTCTAAAAAAGAGCATTATGAGCATTACGCCAGATCACAGAATTCAGGTTATCTTAGTCGGCTTTTGTTTTGGTGCGTTCTTAGAAGGTGCGATAGGTTTTGGTGCACCAGTTGCCATTTCAGCAGCACTTTTAATGGGGCTTGGACTTCGTCCGCTTTATGCAGCCGGACTTTGTATGATAGCAAACACCGCACCAGTGGCGTTTGGAGCGGTTGGAATTCCTATCATCGCACTTGGCAAGGCTGTTGGCGTTGATCCAAACCTAATCTCAAAGCTTTCAGGCTATATGTTGCCACCGATTGCCATTTTTGTGCCGTTTTTTATCGTATTTTTAATTGACGGCGTAAAGGGCGTAAAAGAGACGTTTTTACCGATTTTAGTCGCTGCTTCTAGCTTTGCAATTACGCAGTTTTTAACAGCTGTCTATCTTGGACCAGAGCTACCAGATATCACTTCGGCACTGGTTTCAATCTCGCTAACAACGATATTTTTAAAATTTTATAAGGTTAAAAATGTATTTAGGTTTGACGGGGCGACCGATTTTTCAAACACCGAAAAAATTCCAACAAAAGAGCTGGTAAATGCGTGGCTGCCGTTTGTTTTCTTAATCGCTTGTATCGTGGTTTGGGCGATACCGGCTGTAAAAACTGCACTTACTTCGTTTAACATCGCCTTTGAGCTACCTATGCTTCACAAAGCTGTCATTGAAGTAGCGCCGATAAAGGCAAAAGATACGGCAATTGCGGCGATTTATACTTGGGATATCTTAAAAGCCACTGGCACAGCGATACTTTTAGCTGCTGTTTTAACGATTTTTGCTTTAAAATTAAAAACGCAAGTGGTAATCGGTGCTGCAAAAGAGACCTTTAATGAGATGATGATACCTATTATCACCGTTGGACTTGTTGTGGCTTACGCTTCAATTGCAAAAAACAGCGGACAAGCCGCAACTATGGGCTTAGCAATGGCAAACACTGGCGGTGCGTTTGCGTTTTTCTCGCCGGTTATTGGCTGGCTTGGGGTGTTCTTAACTGGCTCTGACACTAGCTCAAACCTGCTTTTTGGTGCTTTACAGCAAGTTACGGCAAATCAGCTTGGCATTAATGAAGTCATATTTTTAGCCGCAAACACCGTTGGTGGCGTGGTTGGTAAGATGATAAGCCCTCAAAGTATCGCAATCGCTTGTGCGGCTGTCGGACTTGTGGGTCGCGAGAGTGAGTTGTTTAAATTTACATTAAAATACTCGTTAATTTTCATAATTTTAATGGGTATTTGCACTTGGTCATTTGTGAATTTATTCCCATCGCTAATCCCAGCGATTTAAAAATTTTAAGCCAAAATAGCCTAAATTTGGGCTGTTTTGGCATTTTTTATTTTCTTAAATCTAAATTGCAAAAACCCCTAAATGTTACGATTTTACACACTTAGCTGTTTAAATAATATATAATTTAAATTTACTTTGTAGCTTTTTAGGTTTTTAAATTACAATCTAACTGAAAAGAAAAAAACTTAACAAAGGAGAAAGGCTATGCACTCATTTTTAGCTTTCTTGCCTATCATCGTTATTTTGGTGATGATGATAGGTTTTAAGCAGAGCTCAAAGCTCTCGCTTAGCGTGGCTATGATTTTATCAGTAGTCATTTCATTTGGTGCATTTAATGTAAATGCTGACCCAACAAGCATTAGCGCTTATGTTCTTTACGGCTTTTTAAAGGCGTTTGACATCTTAGTCATCATTTTTGGTGCTATTTTGATTCTAAATACCTTGAAATTTTCAGGCGCTATGCAGGTTATAAACAACGGCTTTAACCAAATCTCAACCGACCGCCGTGTGCAAGTAATCATCATCGGCTGGGCTTTTGGTGCGTTTATTGAAGGAGCAGCTGGATTTGGCACGCCAGCAGCACTAGCAGCACCGCTACTTGTAGGACTTGGCTTTCCAGCACTATCAGCTGCACTTGCTACGCTTATTTTAAACAGCTCGCCAGTTAGCTACGGTGCTGTTGGCACACCGACTTTTGGTATCCAAACAACCGTGCAAAAGCTAGTTGAAGCGGATGGACTAAATTTAGGCGAATATATAAACACCGTTAGCATTTACACAGCCACAATCCACTCAATCGGAGCGATGATTATCCCATTTTTAGTGGTTTTGATGATGACAAAGCTCTTTGGTAAAAATAGAAGCTTTAAAGATGCTTTTGGCGTTCTGCCTTTTGCGTTATTATCATCAGTCGCCTTTGTCGTGCCTTACTTTTTAGCGGCAAAATTTACTGGCATTGAGCTACCAGCCCTAATTGGCGGACTTGTTTCGCTTGGAGTTTTGGTTTTAGCTGCAAAGAAAAATTTTCTAACACCAAAAGACAACTGGGATTTTGCACCACGTGATAGCTGGGCTGACTACTGGATAGGCTCAACACAAAATGAAACACAGCAAAACACAGCCACCGCTCAAAGCGCCAAAATGTCGCTATTTATGGCGTGGTTACCATATATTTTAATCTCTGTGATTTTGGTTCTTACAAGAATTCCAGCACTTGGATTAAAGAAAATCTTGCTTGGTTTAAAACTAAGCTTTGAGCCGATTTTTGGGGTTTCTGGCACGGCTTACAGCTTTGCTTATGGCTATTTGCCGGGCATTATCCCATTTATCTTAGTTGCTATAATTACAATCGTGCTTCACAAGATGAAATTTGAAGAGGTAAAAACTAGCTGGTCGCTGACATTTACACAGGTTTCAAAGGCTGCTATACCGCTTGCTGCTGGTTTAGCACTCGTGCAGATTATGCTAAATGTTGGCGTTAAGGTAGATAGTGAAGACTACTCAATGCTAAAACTAATGGCAAAATTCTTTGCTGATGTTTCAGGTCAGGCTTACGTAGTGGTCGCACCTTTGGTTGGTGTTTTAGGCTCGTTCTTTTCAGGCTCAAACACCGTTTCAAATTTCTTATTTGCCGGACTTCAATACGAAACGGCATTTTTAGTTGGACTGCCTACACAGGTTATCGTTGCGCTTCAAAATGTCGGCGGAGCGATAGGCAATATGGTTTGTATAAACAATATCGTCGCTGTGTGTGCTACGGTCGGACTTCTTGGTAAGGGCGAGAGTAGGTTGCTTACATATAATATATTGCCTTGTTTGCTTTATGTTATATTAGCAGTTTGTATCGGTATTATATTACTTTAAAGTAAGGAGAAAAGATGAGTAAAAAAGTCTATTTTTTTGCCACTTGTCTTGGTTCTGCTGTTATGGGCAGAACCGTTGTAAGTGCCATTAAGCTACTTCAACGTGAAGGCATTGAGGTGATTTATAAAGAGAAACAGACCTGTTGTGGTCAGCCTAGCTATAACACTGGCTACTTTGAAGAGACTAAGAAAATAGCTCTTTATAACGCTAAACAATTTAGCGAAAACTACCCAATCATCGTGCCAAGTGGCTCTTGTGCTGGTATGATGGTGCAAGATTATGGCGAGCTATTTCACGGCGATAAAGATGAGGCGTTTATGAAGGAATTTAGCTCACGCATCATTGAACTTAGCGTTTTCTTAGACAAGCATTTAGGCGTAAAATACGAAGATAAGGGTGACCCACTAAAAATCACTTGGCATACAAATTGCCACGCACTTAGGGTTTCAAAAACCATTGAAAGCTCTAAAAATTTACTAAAACAACTAGCAAATGTTGAGCTTGTGGATTTAAAATATGAAGAGGAGTGCTGTGGTTTTGGTGGCACTTTTGCGGTAAAAGAGCCTGAAATTTCAAATGCTATGGCGGTTGAAAAAGTAAAAGATATTGAAAATGCTGGTGCAAAATATGTCGTTTCTGGCGACGGCGGATGTTTATTAAATATCAGTGGCACGCTAAAAAGACAAAACGCAAAGACACAAAGTATGCACCTTTATGACTTTATTTTAAGAAGAATTGAGGGAGAGAGGCTATGAAACACGAAAAAATCGTCCGTGAAAAACTTCAAGACCAACAGCTAAGAAACAACCTATTCTCGGCGATGCACACGCTTCAAACAAACAGAAAAAATTTGCTTAACAACAAATTTAACGACTGGGAGGGGCTTAGAAGCAAGGCAAAAAAGGCAAAAGATAACGCCCTAAACACACTTGCTGACCGCCTTGAAGAGTTTGAGAAAAACGCCACTAAAAACGGCTTTAAAGTCCATTGGGCAAAGGATGGAGCAGAGGCCTGTGATATTATTTATAATCTTATGAAAGAGAAAAACATTGATAAAATTTTAAAACAAAAATCAATGGCAAGTGAAGAAATTCACCTAAATCACTATCTTGAAGATAAGGGTTTAACCGCACTTGAAACGGATTTAGGCGAGGTGATTATCCAGCTAGCTCACGAGCCGCCAGTGCATATTGTTGTCCCAGCAATTCACAAAAACCGCTATGAAATCGGCGAACTCTTTCACGAGAAAATTCCAAACGCTCCAAAAGAGCACGAGCCAGAGAAGTTAAATGCAATCGCAAGAGAGCATATGAGAGGCGAGTTTAAGACCGCTAAAATGGGGCTTTGTGGTGCGAATTTTGCCCTTTCACGAGAGGGTGCGATTTGGCTTGCTGAAAATGAAGGCAACGGTAGAATGTGCACCACCATTTCAGATGTTTTAGTTAGCATTTGTGGCATTGAAAAGGTCGTTGAGTGCTTTGAAGACGCTGCTACTGCTGATACGCTTTTAGTGCCATCAGCCACTGGTCAGTTTATCACAAACTACAACAACATAATCTCAGGTCCACGCCGTGAAGGCGAGCTTGACGGACCAAAAGAGTGCCACATTATCTTGCTTGATAATCATAGAACCGATATTTTAGCACACGAGGATTATTATGGTGCTTTACGCTGTATCCGCTGTGGTGCTTGTATGAATTTCTGCCCAGTTTATGATAAAATCGGCGGTCATAGCTATCAGGCTGTATATCCAGGACCAATTGGCGAGGTAATTAGCCCACAAATTTTTGGTATGGATAAGCACGGCGATGTTGTTACGCTTTGTTCGCTTTGCGGTCGCTGTTCTGAGGTTTGTCCGGTTAAAATTCCACTCGCTGAGATGATTAGACAGCTAAGACGCGATAAAATCGGACAGGGTAAAAACCCACCACACGGCACTGAAAAATTAGAGAGCAACACCATTGAAAAGCTCATTTTCTTTGGCTTTACCTACGTTGCAACTCACGGCGGATTGTGGAAGCTTGGTATGAGCAACGCAAGACACTTCAACGGCTTAATCCAGTCGCAAGGTAAGAGAATTCCAGTGCTTAAAAACTGGTTTGAGTTTAAAGATTTAGAAAATCTTGACTTTAATACCTATGAAAACGTTAAAAATATGCCGGGGGTGAGATATGAGTAGTAAAGAATACATTTTAAACGCAATTAGAACAAGGGGTCAAAAGATAAAGAGTGCAGACGGCACCCCTACGATTGACCCGGTCGGACACATTAAAGATGATGAGAATTTGTATAAAGAATTCATCACTCGCTCAGCCGAGCATAAGTCAAATGTGATAGAGAGCAGTCTTGAAAATTTAGCAAACGATATCAATGCTATTTTTGAAAAAGAGGGTGTTAAGAATTTAATCTACCCAGAGGGTTTGCCAGTTGATATTGAGGCGTTAAAAATTGCTGGTAAATTTAAGTTTGACACACCAATTGATGGCTTTAAAGAGAATGTATTTGACTACGATGTTTCGGTTATTAACGCTAGACACGCCGTTAGCTCACACGGCATTTGCTGTATTGCTAGCTCAAAAGAGCAGCCTCGCCTTTTAAGCCTAACGCCAAAGGTTTGCATAATGCTTGTTAATAAAGAGAAAATCACAAAGTCAATCTCATCAGCCCTAAATAATATAAAGCAAGAAGAGGGCGGTAAATTACCAACAAACGTTGTCTTTATCGCTGGCCCTTCAAGGACGGCTGACATTGAGCTTGTGCCAGTGCTTGGAGTTCACGGCTCACAGATTGCTTACGTTGTAGTCTATTAAAATTTGGCAGGTAAATCCTGCCAAATTTAAAAATCCTTATCATTTATAACTTTTAATTTATATTTTTTTACTAAAATTACACTTTTAAGACTTAAAATTTTGGATAGATTATGAAAAAAATTATTTTTGTTGTGGCTGTTTTGGTGGCTGGATTTTTTGCTTATGAGTTTTTAAAACCAAAGCCAAAGACCGAGTATATCACGCAAAAGGCAATCAGGGGCGATTTGGCAAAAAAGGTTGAAGCAAATGGCGAAATTTTTGCGACCGAGCTTGTTGATGTGGGAGCTCAGGTTAGCGGTCAGATTAAAAAGCTTTACGTAAAGCTAGGCGATAGCGTAAAACAGGGCGATATGATAGCTGAAATAGATGATGAAACGCAAAAAAATAACGTTGAAAATAGACGCGCTCAGCTTTTAATCTATGAAGCTCAGCTAGAAAGCGCAAAAGTGGCTTATGAGGTTGCAAAATCGCAGTTTGAGCGTGAAAATTCGCTCTTTAAAGCAAACGCAACCTCAAAGCAAAACTACGAAAATTCAAAAAACACTATGGCTAGTGCCAAGGCAAAAATTGGCGAGTTAAATGCACAGATAAATCAGGCTAAAATCGCACTTGATACGGCGTTAATTGATCTTGGCTACACCAAAATTTTAGCCCCAAGAAACGGCGTTGTGGTCTCTGTGCCAGTTGAAGAGGGGCAAACCATAAACGCAAATCAAACCACGCCAACTATCGTTTATATCGCTGATTTAAGCAGTGTCAAGCTTAAAATGCAAATTGCCGAGGGCGATATCACAAAAATTAAGGTCGGCACAAAGGTTGAGTATGAAATTCTCTCAGATGATAAGAAATTCTATGCGGTCGTAAGCTCAATTGACCCGGGTCTTACCACGCTAAGCGACGGCAAATACACAAGCACCAGCACTTCAAGCACCAGTTCAACCTCGGCGGTTTATTACTACGCCCAAAGCATAGTTGATAATAAAGACGGAATTTTAAGAATCGGTATGACAACGCAAAATTCTCTCCTAATTGACGAGGCAAAAGACGCAATCATCGTGCCAAGTATCGCCGTAAAAAAAGACGGCAAAAAGCATTTTGTGCAAATTTTATCTGAAAACTCGCCAAAAAAGGTTGAGGTAGAAGTCGGCATAAGTGATGGCATAAATACGCAAATTTTAAGCGGTGTTAGCGAAAATGACGAGATAATCACGGCGCAAGGTAGCAGCGAAGAGATCGCTAAAATGGTAGAAAAGGCGAAATTTTAGTGATAGTTTTAAAAGATATTGTTAAAAAATTTCGTGTCGGCGATAATGATATACAGGTTTTAAACGGCATAAATTTAAGCATAAAAAAGGGCGAGTTTATCGCGATCATCGGACAATCAGGCTCTGGCAAATCAACGCTTATGAATATCCTTGGCTGTCTTGATAACGCAAGCAGTGGCGAGTATCTTTTAAACGGCAAGGATATCACGCACTTTAAAAGCGACGAGTTAGCACAGCTTAGGCGTGAGAAATTTGGCTTTATCTTTCAAAGATACAACCTGCTTTCAAGTATGAACGCCCTGCAAAACGTATCACTGCCAAGCATTTATGCTGGTGTGGCTAAAAAAGATAGAGAGAAACTAGCCAGTGAAATTTTAAGCGGACTTGGGCTTGGGGATAAAATTTCAAGCTATCCAAACAAGCTTAGTGGCGGACAGCAACAGCGTGTAAGTATCGCGCGCGCCCTAATAAACGGCGGCGAGATAATTTTAGCTGACGAGCCAACTGGCGCGCTTGATAGCAAGAGCGGGCAAATGGTGATGAAAATTTTAAAAGAGCTTCACGCAAAGGGGCACACTATAATCATCGTAACCCACGACGCAAACATCGCTGCTCACGCAAACAGAGTCATTGAGATAAAAGACGGCGATATCATAAGCGACACGCAAAAAAAAGATGAAATTTTTAATCTAAACGAAGCAAAACAGCCAGAAAAAAGCCTATTAAACTACTACAAAGACCAGCTCATTGAGAGCTTTAAAATGTCGGTATCTGCGATATTTTCGCATAAGCTTAGATCAATGCTAACGATGCTTGGTATAATAATTGGCATAGCAGCGGTCATTAGCGTGGTCGCACTTGGTAAAGGCTCACAAGAGCAAATTCTTTCAAGTATTAGCAAAATTGGCACAAATACCATTGATATTTTGCCTGGCAAAGGCTTTGGCGATATGAGATCAAACCGCGTTAGAACCCTAAGCGTAAGCGACGCGAAATTCCTTGAAAAACAGCCATTTTTAGACTCCGTAACCCCAAACACTTCAAGCTCTGGCATACTTACTTATAAAAATTTATCATTTTCTGCCTCGCTTCGTGGCGGTAGTTCTAGCACACTTGATGTAAATGGCTTAAAGGTTGAGCAGGGCAGGGTGTTTGATGATGATGAGATTAAAGGCTCAGCAAGTGTCGTTTTAATAGACGCAAATACCAAAAAAACGCTATTTAAAAACGAAAATCCTATCGGCAAAGTGGTGCTTTTTGATAAAAAACCGCTAAAAATCATCGGCGTTGTCGCGCCAACCGATAATGGCTTTGACGACCCAAGTGTGCTTAGGCTTTATGCGCCATATTCAAGCGTGATAAATAAAATCACTGGCGATAAGATTATCCGCTACATAACCGTTAGGGTAAAAGATAGCGTAAATGCACAGGTGGCTGAGAAGAGTCTAACTGAGCTACTTACCGCAAAGCACGGCAAAAAGGACTTTTTTACTAGAAATTCTGACAGCATTAAAAAGACGATTGAAGAAACTATTGGCACTATGAGGCTTCTAATCTCATCAATTGCTGTTATTTCGCTAGTTGTTGGCGGTATTGGCGTGATGAATATAATGCTAGTTTCGGTAACTGAACGCACAAAGGAGATCGGTATAAAAATGGCGATCGGTGCTAGGGCGAGTAATATCTTACAGCAGTTTTTGATTGAAGCGGTTTTGCTTTGTATCATCGGCGGTGCTATCGGCGTTGCTTTGGCGTATGCTATTGGCTATGTGTTTAATAACTTTGGCGATTTTAAGATGATTTTCTCAAACGCCTCAATCGTGGTGGCACTCGTTACTTCAATGGCGATAGGCATTATCTTTGGCTTTGTCCCAGCAAGAAACGCCTCACGCCTTAACCCGATAGACGCACTTTCAAGGGAGTAGAGCTACTGCTCGTAAAAATACGACTGCTCTATGCCCTTAAAGATAATCTCTCTATCATTTATTTTATCGGTTAAATTTGCCCTTAGAAGCGTTTTTAATTCTAGATCATTTACTGGGCTTCTTTCCATTGCCTGTAAATACCTAAATTTATCTACATTTTGCCAGTTTATGAGCATTTTTATCCTGTTTTTTAGCATTAAGTCAAGCCAAATTCTCATCGCTCTGCCGTTGCCCTCTAAAAATGGGTGCGCTATGTTCATCTCAACGTATTTTTCAACTATTTGGTCAAAATTTTGCTCACTTAAAGCCTCTATTTTTGGTAAAATTTCTTTTAAATAGAGTGAATTTGCAAACCTAAAACCGCCCTTTGAGATATTTACCTCTCTAATTTTACCTGCAAAATCATATAAGTCCTTAAAAATATAGCCGTGAATTTGGCTTAAACCTTTAAACGTGCCAACTTCAATTTCGTCTATCTTGCCACTTTCAAAAAGCTCGTATGCCTTTAAAAGGCTAAGGCTATCTATCTCGTTTTGTTTCATTATTTACCTTAAAAATTTTTCTAAATTATTGCATAAGATTTTTAAATTTTCATTACTTCAAGTAACATTTTGTAAATTTATGATTAAAAATCTATTAAAATTTTAAAAATTTTTTGTATAATCCAAAACTTACTAAATAAAAAAAGGGGTAAAAATGAAAAAATTTAGCGTTTTAGCTTCATCTTTGGCGTTAATTAGCACTTTTGGCTACGCAAAAGAGATAGCTATTGGACTACCAATGCCAATTACTGGTGCGATAGCAGCCTACGGACAAACAGCCTATGAGGGCGTAAAAATGGCAAATATCTTAGAGCCAAAGCTAAAAAATGGCGATACGATTAAGCTTGTTTTGGTTGATACAAAGGGCGATAAAATAGAGACAGCAACTGCGACAAATAGGCTCATTTCAAGCGATAAAGTAGTAGGCATAATCGGCGCACTAACCACTGGCAACACCCAGCAAGTCCTAGGCATAGCAGAGGAGAAAAAAATCCCAGTCATCGCCCCAGCAGCCACGGCTGATAAGCTATTTGACGGCAAGAAATTTGGAGCTAGGGTCTGCTTTATGGATTCGTTTCAAGGCTCGGCGTTTGCGGCATTTTCTTACGATAAGCTAAACGCAAAAACGGCAGTTTTGGTGGTAGATCAAGCTCAAGTTTATTCACTTGGACTTGCAAAGGCGTTTGAGAAAGAATTTAAACAAAAGGGCGGTAAGGTCGTTAAAAAGCTAAATATAACATCTGGCGATAAGGATTTTAAGGCGGTTGCAGCACAGCTTAAAAGCTTAAATGCCGATGTGGTTTATATGCCAATTTACCACCCAGAAGCATCAATGATAGTCCGCCAAGCTAAGCAGGTCGGTGTTACTTCAAAATTTGGCTCAGGCGACGGCGTGGCTAATCAAACCTTCATTGACCTTGGTGGCGAGGCGGTAAATGATTATATGTTTACCGACACTTTTGATTACACAAGACCGCCGACAAAACGTTCAGAGGAGTTTTTAGCAGCTTATGAAAAAGAAAAGGGTAACAGAGAAATCGCTAGCTTTACCGCACTTGGTGCTGATGCCTATTTTATAATGGTAAATGCGATGAATGAGTGTGCCGACCCAAGTGATAGCGTTTGTGTAAATGAGAAAATTCACGCCACTTCAAATTTTGAGGGTGTAAGCGGTGTTATTAGCATTGACGCTAGCGGTAATGCGACACGTTCGGTTGTTATTAAAGAGATAAAAGATTTAAAACCAGCCTACAAAGACATCGTAAATCCATAATTTTTGCCCCAAAATTTTGGGGCAAATTTTAAATTTAAACGCATTTTGTGCTTTTAAATTTAAAATTTTCATCGGAGTTTTCTTGGATAGTTCAATATTTTTACAACAAATGGTAAATGGATTTAGCCTTGGGTCTATGTATGCACTCATTGCTATTGGTTATACTATGGTTTATGGGGTTTTAAGACTTATAAATTTTGCTCACGGCGATATTATGATGGTGGGTGCTTATGTCGGACTTTTTGCGATGACTAGCCTTCATCTGCCCTTTGTTTTTGCCATAGTTTTTAGCGTTACAATAGCCATTATTTTAGGCATTAGCATTGATAGAGTGGCGTATAAACCACTGCGAAAAGCACCTAGAATTTCGCTTTTAATCACCGCAATTGGCGTTAGTTTTTTGCTTGAAAATTTATTTAATGTCATCTTTGGCGGCACTCCACGACCATTTTTGGTGCCAGAATTTTTAGAAAAAGTGATAAATTTTGGCGAGATTAGCATTACGCTAACGACCATTATCGTGCCGATTTTAACACTTGTTTTACTGCTTTTTGTGCTTTTTATCCTTTATAAAACAAAATATGGTATGGCAATTCGCGCGCTTGCTTTTGATATTGGGGCTGTTCATTTAATGGGGATTGATGCAAATTTAATCATCGCAATTGTCTTTGCACTTGGCTCATCACTAGCTGCCATTGCTGGTATTTTTTGGGCTGTTAGCTATCCATCGGTTGAGCCTTTAATGGGTGTTTTAATCGGCTTAAAAGCCTTTGCAGCAGCGGTGCTTGGTGGCATTGGCTCAGTCGGTGGGGCTGTGATTGGCGGATTTATCATCGGCTTTACAGAGATTGTCGTGGTCGCATTTTTCCCCGATATGGCAGGGTTTAAGGACGCCTTTGCCTTTGTATTTTTAATCTTTGTTTTACTATTTAAGCCAACTGGAATTTTAGGCATAAATTACGAAAGAAGTAGGTTTTAAGATGAAAATTTTACACGTGATATTTTTTGCCTTGGCTGTTGGTTTTGTTTATGCTTCAAATTTTATCTTTGATGAGTATCATTTAAGTATTGTTAATAATATTGCAATTTTTATCATCTTAGCCGTTAGCTACAATCTCATAAATGGCGTTACTGGGCAGTTTAGCTTAGAGCCAAACGGCTTTGTCGCACTTGGTGCTTATGTAACAGCCCTTATGCTTCTTAGTCCAGATGCTAAAATTTCGCAGTTTGATATTGAAGATCCGGCTGGGGTTATTTTGGCTTTTTATCTGCCAAATTTCATCTTAGCCTTGATTTGTGCTGGTATTGCCTCAACGATTTTAGCCCTTATTTTATCGTATCCAGTGTTTAGAGTTAGGGGCGATTATCTTGCCATTGTTACGCTTGGATTTGGTTTTATCATTCAAATAATTGCCATAAATTTCCCAGCCTTTACAAACGGCTCGCTTGGCTTAAACGAAGTCCCAAAGCACTCAAATATCTACTACACCGGAGGCGTGGCAATTATCGCTGTTGTGGCTATTTTAAACATTATTTATTCAAAATTTGGTCGTGCTATGAAGGCGGTTAGAGATGATGAGGATGCTGCTCTTGCTATGGGGATTGACACGTTTAAGATTAAAACCCTTGCTTTTTGCACGAGTGCCTTTTTTGAGGGCGTTGGCGGTGGTTTGCTAGTCTGTCTTTTAGGCTCTGTTTCGCCAGATCAATTTACATTTTTCTTTACATTTCAGCTTCTTATTATCATCGTGCTTGGCGGACTTGGCTCTACAACTGGTGCTGTTATCGGGACGATTTTGGTTATGGGTGGTAGCGAGTGGCTTAGATTTTTAGATGAGCCGATGAGCCTTTTTGGCTACACTACACCAGCCTTGCCGGGGCTTAGAATGGTCGTTTTCTCGCTGATTTTAATCCTTGTAATGCTATTTGCAAGAGAGGGTATAATGGGCAAACGTGAGCTAACGGAGCTAAAATTTAAAAAACGGACTAAAAAATGATACTTAGTTTAGAAAATATTAGTAAAAATTTTGGTGGCGTAAATGCGATTAGCCAAACATCTTTTGGGATAAAAAGGGGCGAAATTTTTGGTCTTATTGGACCAAATGGTGCTGGCAAAACGACAATGTTTAACATAATCACTGGCAATTATAGCCCAAGCAGTGGCAAGGTGATTTTTGATAGCAAAGATATAACAAATCTTAAACCAAATAAAATCGTTCATCTTGGCATTGCTAGGACGTTTCAAAATATCCGCCTGTTTAGCTCACTTAGTGTGCTACAAAATGTCCTTATCGGCTTTGATAACGCCATAAAATACACGGCAATTGAGGCGTTTTTGCACCTTGGCAGATATAAAAAATTTGAAAAAAAGGCTCACGATGACGCTATGGCTTTGCTTGATGAGCTTGGTATTAGCCAGTTTGCAAACGAAATGGCAGTTGATTTAAGCTACGGACAGCAAAGAAAGGTTGAGATAGCAAGAGCACTTGCTACAAATCCAAAGCTTCTTTTGCTTGATGAGCCAGCTGCTGGGATGAATCACACCGAGAGCGATGAGCTAGCTAGGCTTATATTTTCATTGCGAGATAAGCGAAATATGAGTATTTTATTGATTGAGCACGATATGAAATTTGTAAATCATCTTTGCGATAGGGTTTTAGTGCTTGATTATGGACGTGTGATTTTTAGCGGCACACCAAGCGAAGCGATAAATAATAGCGAGGTTATAACGGCTTATTTAGGGGATTTTTTAAATGATTAGTGTTAAAAATTTAAGTGTTTATTATGGGCTTATTCGGGCGGTTAAAGATATTAGTTTTGAGGTAAAAACTGGGCAAATTGTATCAATGCTAGGCTCAAATGGTGCTGGTAAAACCTCAACCTTAAATGCTCTAATTAACGCTGTAAAACGCACTGGTGAGATAAATTTTTTAGGCTATGATACAAGAAGGCACCTAACTCACACTCTCGTTAAAATGGGTATTTCGCTCGTGCCTGAGGGTAGGCGAGTGTTTATAAATTTAAGCGTTGAGGAGAATTTACGAATTGGTGCTTTTAACAACGATGAGAATTATGAGCATTTAAGAGATACGATGTATGAGCTATTTCCACGCTTAAAGAGCAAGAAAAATCAGCTAGCTGGCACGTTAAGCGGTGGCGAGGCACAGATGCTTGCCATTTCAAGGGCGTTAATGAGCGAACCAAAGCTTTTGATGCTTGATGAGCCTAGTCTTGGGCTTGCACCAAAAATCGTCGGCGAAGTTTTTGATATTATCGTTCGTTTAAAACACGAGGGCATTACGATACTTTTGGTTGAGCAAAATGCCTATGGGGCGTTAAAAATCAGTGATTACGCTTATGTGCTTGAAAGCGGTCAGATCGTAATGCAAGGCGATGCACAAGAGATGATAAACAACCCAGATATTAAGAAAAAATATCTTGGTGCTTAAAATAAACAGATAGTAAGCTTAAAGTAAATTTAGAAATTTTAAGCTTCACGCCCATTCTTGGGTTACTTTTTAATAAATTTATTATATAATCAACGCAAAAAATTCAAAGGTTATCTATGGTTTTAAAGAAATTTCTTAGTATGACATCGGCAATTATTTTATTTTTAATTTTTGCCGTTGCTAGCGGAGTGGCTACGATAATTGAGAGCAAAACCTCCACTGATACGGCTTGGGCTTATGTCTATGGCACGAGCTGGTTTGGGCTTATTCAGCTACTTTTGGGTATAAATTTAGCCTACAATATCTACGCATACAGGCTTATAAATTTAAAAAAACTGCCCGTTTTTCTCTTTCATCTTAGTTTTATTGGGATTTTAATCGGCTCAATTTTAACTCGCTATTTTGGCTTTGAGGGTAATGTGCATATCAGAGAAAATAGCGAAACAAATATCATCACAACTCGTGGCTCATTTATAAATTTTGCGACCAAATTTGATGGCAAAGAGTATGAAATTTCAATCCCTCGTGAGCTTGAAGTGCTTGGTAAAAACGGCTTTGATTTAGCTCTAAAACTACCAGAGGGCGAAGCAAGGCTTAAATACCTTGAATACGTCCCAAACGCAGATTATAAATTCGTAAATAGCGAGGGCGGTAAGCCAGTCATTGAGCTTGTGCTTTCAAATGCTACCGAGCGAGAAGAGGTTAATTTGCTTGACGGCGAGGAGGTCATCGCTGGTAACGTCAGCTTTTTGTTTAACGCCACCCCACGCCCCGGCACAAAATATGTGCTTTTTAGTCTAAATGACAATAAATTCACACTCACTTCAAACACGCAAATTTCGCAGTTTGCAATGGCTGATAATGTAAAATCAACCATTGAAGCAAACGCCACAGCCCAGTTTGACCCACTTCATCTTTTCACGATAAATGGGGTAAATTTTTCGGCTAAATTTCTATCAACAAGTGCCGTTAGAAAGCTAGTGCCAGTTAAAGAGAGCCAGTTTGATGCTATTGTAGCCGAGTTAAGCTACAAGGGCGAGAAAAAAGAGATGGTGCTTTTTCATAATCTAATTGAACCAGCAAAGGCGATAATCGGTGCTCAGGTGTTTAGTGCCTCGTGGGGTTTTATGCAGCTTAAAATGCCATTTAGCCTTTATTTAAAGGACTTTGAGCTACTTCGCTATCCCGGCTCAAACTCGCCGATGAGCTATGCTAGTGATGTTATTGTAAAGGATAAAAATATGCCTGAATTTGAGTATAGAATTTATATGAATCACGTCCTAGATCACGCCGGATACCGCTTTTTTCAAAGCTCGTATGATCAAGATGAGCGTGGCACGATTTTATCTGTAAATAAAGACCCGGGCAAAATTCCTACCTACATTAGCTACTTTTTGCTCGGGCTTGGGCTGATTTTAAACCTAATAAATCCAAATTCAAGGTTTAGACAACTTGCTAAAAAGATAAATCAAGATAGCATTAAGAGCGTGATTTTGCTGGTTGTGGCTAGTTTTGTTACGTTTGGTGTTACAAATTTACACGCTGATGACTTTTTGCCTAAGATTGATAAGACGCACGCCGATAGGCTTGGGCGTTTGCTTGTGCAAAGCCCTGATGGCAGGATAGAGCCGTTTGATACGATAAGCAAAGAGGTGCTAAATAAAATTCACAGAAAAGATACGATTGGCGAGCTTAACTCAAATCAAGCCGTGCTTTCAATTATGCTAGACCCGCCATTTTGGCGTAAAGAGAATATCATCGCCGTTGGTCAGAGCAAGGAGTTAAAGCGTGAGCTTGGCATTGATGAGCGTGCTAAATTTGCAAATTTTAACGACTTTTTTACCACAAATGATAAGGGTGGCGAGTATAAACTGACACGTTTTACAGAGATTGCAAACCGCAAACACCCCGGCTCTCGTGGGACTTTTGATAAAGAGGTGATTAAGGTTGATGAGCGTTTAAATGTGTTTTATATGGTTTTTATGGGCGAAATTTTTAAAATTTTCCCAAAAAAGGACGACCCAAATAACACGTGGTATTCGCCGGGCTCGGCACTTATGAGTATGCAAGGCGATGAAGCAAACGCCATTGCTGTGATGATGAGAGATTATTTTGTCGCCGTTGATGATGCGATAGTTAGTGGCGATTGGAGCAAGGCGGATAAGGCACTTGGCGTGATTGAGAGCTATCAAAGAGAATTTGGAGCGGCGATAATACCGCCAAAATCACGCATTGATACAGAAATTTTATTTAACAAGCTTGAAATTTTTGACTGCCTAACGCCACTTTATCTAATCGCTGGATTTGTGCTTTTAATATTTGTTTTTGTTAAAATGCTATCGCCAAAATCAAATATAAACGCCGTGTTTAAGGCGATTTATTACCTAAATATCCTAGCATTTTTAGTCCATACCGCTGGACTTGGGCTTAGGTGGTATATCGCCCAGCACGCCCCTTGGAGCAATGCCTATGAGTCTATGGTCTATATCGCTTGGGCGTTAAGCCTTTCTGGCATAGTGTTTTCAAAGCAAAGCCCAATTGCAATGGCACTAACCTCAATCCTAGCTGGTGTTACGCTATTTGTGGCTCATCTTAGTTGGCTTGACCCACAAATTACCACGCTTGCGCCGGTGCTAAAAAGCTACTGGCTTACAATCCACGTTTCTGTTATCACGGCAAGTTACGGATTTTTAGGGCTTTGTGCATTGCTCGGATTTTTTGTTCTTGTGCTTATGATTTTGCAAAAGAAAAAATCGCCAAGTGCTGAAATTTCAAGAAACGTAACAGAGGCGACTAGAATAAACGAAATGGCAATGATTTTAGGGCTTTCACTGCTTACGCTTGGCAACTTCTTAGGTGGTGTGTGGGCAAACGAGAGCTGGGGACGCTACTGGGGCTGGGATAGCAAGGAGACTTGGGCGTTGGTTTCAATCCTAGTTTATGCAGCCGTGCTTCACATTAGATTTATCCCAAAGCTAAACTCGCAATACGCCTTTGCCGTTAGCTCAATGTTTGCTTACTGGGCGATTATTATGACCTATTTTGGCGTGAATTTTTACCTTTCTGGTATGCATTCATACGCTGCTGGCGACCCGCTACCGATACCAAACTACATTTACGTGATTTTCGCCGTTATGTTTGGCGTTAGCATTTTTGCCTACTTTAAAAGGCAGTTTTTTGCAAAGCTTTAATTCTTATTTAAGTTGGTTTTATGCAGAATAGAGGCTATAATGTTTTAGAATTTTTTTGCAAAGAGTTTAAAATTTTCATTGACACCTGTTCGCTTTTAGATGATAAGGCTTACATATTTTTAAAAAATATAAAGCCTTGTCTTAAAGCCAACAATAATCAAATCATAATTTCATTAAAGGTGATTGAGGAGCTTGAAAAACACTCTAAAAATAGCGAACCAAACAAAGAAGAACTAGCTAAAAACGCTATAAAAATGCTTGATGAAATTTTGCCAAATTTACAAGATGAAGGTCTTATTAAAATTCACGGAGAGAAAAATGACCCCTTTGCTGATGCTGTTTTTCATTACGTTTTTGAAAAATTTAGGATACAACATAAACTGCTTTTAATCACTCAGGATAATAAACTTGCCAAAGAGATTTTAAGTAAAAATGAAAACGAATCGGTCAAAGGGCATAAAATTTTTGTAAGGCGAATAGATCCAAAAAATGGTTTTTTAGCTAAGTTTAACTTTGAAGCACAAGAATGTAAAAAAGTTGAGCCTACTACGATTTTAAAAACAGACTGCACCCCCCCCCTCACAATAAGCAAGAGTTGCCGTTTAAAATCTGCTCTGATGTAACAAATGTAGTTGATACGCCTTTAAACATAAGCCAAATACCTAGCCAAAATGAGATTGTAATAACTAGCGATAACAAACAAATAAGACTTGTTAAAAAATTAGCAGAAGGTGGCGAAGGGGCTGTTTATGAGATAGATTTTAAAGATGAGGTAGCAAAAATTTACAATGCTCACTCAAACACAAAACGCCGATTTGAAAAGCTAAAATTAATGACTAGCAAAAATATATCTTTTAATGGAATTTGCTATCCAACAAGGCTTTTGTATAATCAAAATGGCGAATTTGTAGGCTATTTAATGCCAAAGGCAAGCGGTAAGACACTCGGTAGAAGCATATTTGCAGCCAAGCCTCTTTTTCTTAAAAATTTTCCAAATTTTAAAAAGCAAGATATGGTAAATCTCTGTCTTAATATACTCACAAAAATACGTTATTTACACAATAAAAATATTATTTTAGGCGATATAAATCCTGAAAATATCCTGCTCGTTTCGCCAAATGAGGTATATTTTGTAGATACGGACAGCTATCAGATTGAAAATTTCCCTTGTCCTGTCGGGACAATTAATTATACAGCTCCTGAAATTCAAGGCAAACACTACCCTGATTTTTTACGAACAAAAGGCAATGAAAATTTCGCTCTTGCAACACTGCTTTTTATGATAATGGTGCCGGGCAAACCGCCATATTCACAGCAAGGCGGTGGTGACCCAGCAAAAAATATAACAAATATGGACTTTTCATATCCATTTGGCGATAACTCTAATAAAAAAACGCCTGATGGACCTTGGCGTTTTATATGGTCTCACTTACCTTATCGCTTAAAAGAGGCGTTTTATAAAACGTTTGCAAGTGGTGAAGAATATAGTTATGAAAATACTCGTTTAAATGTTGATAAGTGGATAGAAATTTTTAAAGATTATCAAAAAATGTTTGATAAACTTATTGATACAGATGAGATGAGTAATGAAATTTATCCGACAAGGCATAAAAAACATAAAGACTTTAACTACATAAAATGCTCTCTTTGTGGTAATGAAGTCCAAGAAGATAGCGCTAAAATGGGGATTTGTAACACCTGTTTGTATGATAAAGGTGAGCCATATAAATGCAAAATATGTAATAAGGATATGCTTTATACAAATTATCAAAGGTTTATTTTAAAACAACCAAAATTTAATATCTGCCTTGAATGTAACAGCTCAAAAAATAATATAGTTTGGCAAGGAGTTTGTGCTGGTTGTGGCAAAAAATTAACGCTAACTAAGGGCAAATATGAATTTTATAGGCGTAAAAACTATGATATGCCAAAGCGTTGCGAAACGTGTAGAGATAATACAAATAAACCTAGTATTATAGATAAGATTATAGATTTTATATTTGGAGTATAGCGTTATTGTTCTTTATTTTTGTATTGATAAATATTTTTTAAAAAAGGAGAAAAAATGAGTTCAAATTTACTTTCTAAATGAAGGAGTTAGGCTTTTTTATGAGGCTATAAAAGCCGATGAAATAGCGTTTTATTCGGCTGAGATTAGTATTGTTAGCTTTGGAGCAGGTGGGGCTAAGTGTATTCAGGATTTTTCAAGCTTGACCTTAGAGCCAAATGCCCCAACGCTAGTGGCTGACGGCTACACGCCACTTGGTGAGGCTGTAAATTTAGCACTTGATATGTTAGAGCGTAGAAAAAGCGAGTATAGTGATAGCGGGGTGGATTACTACCAGCCTTGGCTTGTCGTGATGACTGATGGTGCACCAAATGGGGATAAAATGGAGCTTGAAAGAGCCATAGAACGCACAAATAGCCTAATTAAGCAAAGAAAACTTACGATATTTCCTATCGGTATTGGCGAGGCAGCTGATATGAATGTTTTAGCAAAATTATCGCCAGAACGCCAACCGCTAAAATTAAAAGGGCTACATTTTCGTGAGTTTTTCTCGTGGCTTAGTAAGAGCGTATCAAGAGTATCAGCCTCAACGCCGGGCGAGAAGGTTAGGCTTGATACTGACGGGATTAATTCGTGGGGCGAAATTTAATGATTGAGTTTAAAAATAGCTGGGCTATGGCTACGTGTGTAGTTGCTGGGAGAGCACACGTTGCTAAAAATTTACCATCTCAGGATAAAACTAGCTCACTTTTTAAAAACGGCGTAAGCGTGGTTAGCTTAGCTGATGGTGCTGGTTCGGCTAGATTATCGCATTTTGGAGCTGATATTGTTACTGATAAAATATGTGAAATTTTAGCTTCATCTTTTGATGAACTTTTTAATGACAATGAAAGTGATGTAAAAAGGCAAATTTTATCTGTGCTTTTAGAGACATTACATCAAAAGGTAGATGAGCTAAAATGCGATTTAAAGGACTTGACTAGCACACTTTTAGCGATTGGGGTTAAAGATGACAGGTTTATTATGCTTCATATTGGCGATGGCGTGATAGGATACACAAAAAATGGCGACATATACGTTTTAAGCACACCACAAAATGGAGAATTTATCAATGAAACTACATTTTTAAGCTCTAAAAATGCCATTGATGAGATGAGAGTAAAAAGAGAGCTATTAAACGGCATTGATGGATTTTTGTTGCTATCTGATGGAGCAGAGCATTCGCTTTATCACAAAAGAGAAAAACGCCTAGCTACGGCACTTTTGGGTATTGTTAATGCTTTAAAATATGTGGATACAAAAGAGATAGAAATTGGCTTAAAACAGAGCTTTGAAAATGTTGTTTCAATGGCTACAAGTGATGATTGTTCTATCGCTATAATGTCAAAAGTAGGCACTTATATCACACTAAGTAGAGAAAAAAAGATGGAGTTTTTGCAAACAGCATCACATAAATTTATGACTAAATGTGATAAAATTTTGGCATTTTTGTCACGCCCACGCACATTAAAGCAAATCTCAAAACACATTAAGTTAAAACAAAAAATAGTCAAAAAGCATATTTTACGACTTTGCAAACTTAAAGTTATACGCCTTAAAAACGGATTTGTATTTTTTTAAATATATTTTTAATAAACAAATGCAAGATGAGCTTTTAAACAATCTAAGGCATTTTGCGAGTTTAGAAGGCTTAAAATTTTAGAGATTTCTTTGGGGCGTTTGGGGATTAAAAGCGTTGATGAGATATTTTTAGTTGAAGTTTTTATCAAAAACAACACTATTTTTAAGAGCAAAAAAGATACGGCAAGAATTTTTAAAACGGCGCTAGTAAATCACTTCAGACGCTCATTTTTTAAAATTTTAAAAGCCAAAGAGTTGGAGCTAAACGGCAAAATTTTAGCCCTAAATGATAAAATCCTAGCCCTAAAAAACGAGCGAAAATTTAGGGCTAAAAAGATAGATTTTATACTAAAAAATCTACTTTAAACTCGCACACGCACTATCGTTGCCCATTTGACAGGCTTTTTGGGTGTAGTTTGATGACTTTTGCTTGTCGCTATTTTCATAAAATTTAGACAGCCAAAGACAGCCCATATCATCGCCAAGTTCGCAAGAAGCCGTAAAATCACGCAACGCCTTTTGATTTTCGCCCTTTTCTAAGGCGATATTTGCGACCTTAAAACAGCCATAAGGCAGCTTTAAATCGCACGAAATTTGGTAGTATTTTAAGGCGTTTTCATCGCTTTTTATCACGCCTAACCCCTTTGCATAAAACTCAGCCAAGTTATAGCAGTTGTAGGCGTGTCCTTTTTCGCAACTCTCTTTGAAAATTTTAGCCGATTTTGCGTATTCGTTTTCAAGTATGACCTCGCCACTTGGCTTTACGCCACCAGTAAATTGCTCACTCCCACCGCCAAAAGCCACGCTAAAAATAGCTAAAAAAAGTAGAAAATTTCTCACTTTGCCCCCTTAAATTCTCTCCACCACAAATAAGCAAACATAAGCCCAAAGCCCTTAACCTTGCTCTCATCGTAGATGAAATTTTGCATATCTTTTTGTTTGATAAAGACAAGCTCAATGCTCTCATCATCTATCCCACCGCCTTCGCTGACTTTCATACTCTCATCAATCTCGCCGTAAAACATAGTTTGCGTGTTGCCACCAAAGCCAAGTGAGCCGTAGTTTCGGCTAATTCGCTCTAAATTTGGCAGTTTATAGCCAGTTTCTTCAATGACCTCTTCAAGTGCGGTTTGCTCATCGCTTAAATTTTTATCTAAAATCCCAGCACAAAGCTCGTAAGTATAGCCAGGCTCATCGCTAAAAAATCCGCTCTTTTTTTGCGAATACCACACAGCTGGGCGAAACTGCTTGACAAATAAAAATGCGTCCTTTTGCTTGTGATACATAAAAATTGAAACGCAGTTAAAGACCTTTACGCAGTCCCAAGTGCGTCTTTTGCCGTTTTGTTTAAAGCTCATCGTAAATGGCTCTAAGTATTTTGAGCCGACAAAGGGTAAAATTTCAAGGTCAGTTATAATAGTATCCATTTTGCAAGTCCTAAAAAGCTAAAAAATCCGATACAATCGGTAAAGGTCGTTAAAACCACAGCCGAGCCGACTGCTGGGTCAATGCCAAAACGCTTTAATGTAAGCGGTATAATCGTGCCAAAAAACCCAGCTAGGCTTAAATTTATAACCATACTCCCAGCAATCACAACGCCAAGGAGTGCCTTATCAAACCAAAACCACGCAATCACGCCCATAACAAAGCCAAAAATCGTGCCATTTATCATTGAAATTCCGACCTCTCGCTTTAAAACGTGCTTTGCGTCCTTAAACTCAATCTCGCCAAGAGTAAGCCTACGAACCGTTACCGTTAGGGCTTGTGTGCCGGTGTTACCGCCCATTGAAGCAACTATTGGCATTAGCACAGCAAGTGCTACGTAACTTGCTATTGTTTCATCAAAAAGTCCGATTATTGCAGAGCTGACAATAGCGGTAAATAAATTTATAAGTAGCCAAATAGCACGCGCCTTGCCAGCCTTTACTAGCGTCTCTTCATCCTCGGCGTCATCATCAACACCAGCTAGGTTATAAATCTGCTCGGTCGCACTCTCTTCAATAATATCGTGAATATCATCAGCCGTGATACGCCCAAGCAAAACGCCCCTAGAATCAACAACAGCAATTACGTTTAAATCATAATCTTGCACGATACCAACGACATCTTTTATGTTATCGCTATCAAGTGCGGTGTGGGGCTTGTAAAAATCTGGCTCTTTTTCATCAATAATCGCCCTTAGGCTCTTTGAAAAATCAAATAAAATCAGCTCTTCAAGCGGGATTGCGTATTTTAAAATGTGATGATTATCCACGATAAAAAGCTGTGAGATGTTTTCAAGCTCCCCAGCGGCTTTTAGCTCACGAAGTCTAGCCACAGCATCGCCTAGCCTTTCGGCTAAATTTGCACTAAATAGCTCGGTTTGCATATATGCGCCAGCTTCGTTCTCATCGTAGCTTCTAAGGCGTAAAATATCAGCCTGATCGTCCTTGTCAAGCCTATCAAAAATCTCCCTTGCCTTATCTTCATCAATCTCTTCAATCTGCTGTAAAAGGTCGGTTGCGTCATCGCTTTCAAGCTCGGCAAGGGCATTTACGATTTGCTCTGATGGCACATTTTCAATCACGTCTTTTAAAAGCGACTCAGGTAGCTCCATAGCCACGTCGCCTAGCGTTTCAGGGTCAAGTTGCTTTACGTAGTCGTTAAAAAGCTCGTCATCGTGGTGTTTTAGTGTCTTTAAGTGATGAGCGATATCGTAAGCTGTAAGGTCGCTCTCTAAATTCTCATCAAGGTGCAGGTCAAGTTGCTCTTTTGCCGTTTCTAAATCAACGCTCATTTTTGCTCCTAAAAGCTAACGACATCTGGGAATTTCTCCTCTTTTTGACTAGTTTCATTGCTGTTTAAAATTTTACCTAGCTCACCATCAAATTTTTGCACGATAGATTTAAATTTCACCCCTTCTTTGCCTTCAAGAACGCTTTTTATAACTCTCATCATACTCTCTGGATTTAGTGGCTTTTGCCCGCGATAAAGACCAAAATGCAGGTGCGGGCCGGTGCTCATACCGGTATTGCCTACATATGCGATTTGTTTGCCTTGCTGGACTTTTAGCCCAGTTTTTATCCCTTTTGCAAAGCCGTTTAAATGCGCATAAAGCGTTTCGTAACCACCGCTGTGAGATACGATTATGGTTTTGCCATAACCCCCCTTTGTGCCTACAAATTTTATCACGCCATCGCCAGATGATTTTACTGGTGTGCCACGAGGTGCGCCGTAATCAACGCCAAGATGAGCCCTGTATCTTTGCAAGACTGGGTGCCACCTTTTTAGGGTAAATGGCGATGTTATTCTTGCATTTGCAAGTGGGCGAATAAAGACCACCTTTTCTCTATCTTTACCGCTTCTGTCGTAAAATTTATCGTTAAATTTATAAACTGAATACTTTTTATCCCTTGTAATAAACATAGCCGCACTAATATCTGGTGTGCCAAAAATTCTGCCTAAACGCCTTTTTTGCGTGTAGATTATGACTACTCTATCGCCTTTTTTTATGCGTTTAAAGTCAATGCCTTCGTTTTTAAATGCGTCCCTAAAACTCACGGCAAGTTGCATTGAGCCGGTGTAGTCATAGATATCTTCTGTGATTGAGCGTTCAATTTTGATGTTTAAAACTCTATCTTCAACCTGATATGAAATAGGTATAAATTCTAGCTTGTAATTATCCTTTTCATCTAAAAAAATATGCATTTGAAGCTCATCATTTACTGGGATTAAAATTTGCTTTATGCTGTTTTTATCATCTCTTAAAACCTGATATTTTATCCCAGCTGAAATCTCTTCTGCTAGCTCTTTATCTTCGCCAGAAAGGTTGTAAAATAGCGAAAGTGGCAGGCGGTTGCTCTCTAAGAAATTTAAAAAAGGTGTGCCACTAGGCCAGCTAAGCTCCTCAACACTTGGTTTTAACGCATATAAATTTAGTGTTAAAAGTATGAGAAGTAGCACCTTTGGCATTAAAATCCTTTGTAAAAAAATAGCCCTAATGTTACTAAAATTTTCTTTAAATTTTGCAAAAAATAAAGCATTTTAGGCTATAATCGCCAAAAATTTCAAATTAAAGGATTGTGCGTTGAGAAAGTTTTTGCTTGTTTTTATGCTTATGTTTAGCTTTGCTTTTGGTGCTAGTTTTAGTATGAAAGAATACAAAACTCCGCTAATTAGCATTGATGATGATGGGTCGGCGACTATTGTTGATAGCCCAGAGATTGTGGTTGGTTCAAGTGGGGTTGTTATGCGTCAGTTTGGTGTTGGCGATAGCTCAATCATCGCTCGTGTGAGCGTCATATCAAAGGGCGGTGGCTTTGCTAAATTGCAGTTTGAGGTCTTTGATAGCTTAGAGCAAAAAGCCCTGCCACTGCCCGGCGTTGAGCCAAAAAGTGGCGATTTGGCGATTTTAAATTTCTTGTATGATAGGGCGTTAATTGTCGTGCCAAATAGAGAAATTTACGATGAGGTCGTGTCGGCGTTTAAAGATGTTATGTTTATTCATCCAGATATTGTTGGGGCGTATTTAAGCTATGAATACAAGCCAAACCCAAGCCGTGATGATTTTCGTAAAATGTGCTCACAAAGTGCGGCTGGGCTGATTTTTATCGGTATGGATAAAAAAAGCGTCTTTGCTGATTGTCAGAGTTTTAAGGTCATAAAAGAGTTTGAAACTGGCGAGGTTGATAGCTATCAGCTACCATTTTACACTCGTGTGCGTGATATTGACACCATTTTTTACAAGCTAAATAGCGAACACATAAACAATTACGACGCACATTACGATAGACTTTTAGGGCAGTAAAATGCAAAAGCACATAAAATTTTTTAAATCACTCTTAGGCGATGAAAATGCCCATTTTGACGACGCTCATCGCCTAGCTTACTGCTATGACGCTACTAAAAAACGCCACTTGCCTGATGGAGTTTTATACCCACGAGATGAAAATGATGTGAGTGAAATTTTAAAATACTGCAACGAAAATAAAATCCCAATCGTAGCTCGTGGTGCTGGTAGTGGCTTTACTGGCGGTGCTTTAAGCGTAAATGGCGGTTTGGTTTTAGCACTTGAAAAGCATATGAATAAAATTTTAGAGATAGATATGCAAAATATGGTCGCAGTTGTTGAGCCGGGCGTTATAAATATGGATTTACAGCGTGCGGTGCAGGCTGTGGGGCTATTTTATCCGCCAGACCCTGCTAGTCAAGACTACTCTACAATCGGCGGCAACGTAAGCGAAAACGCTGGCGGTATGAGAGCGGCAAAATACGGCATTACAAAAGATTATGTTATGGCGATTCGTGCTGTTTTGCCTAATGGCGATATTATTAGAGCTGGTAAGCGAACGATAAAAGATGTCGCTGGTTATAACGTGGCTGGAATTTTAATCGCAAGCGAAGGCACTTTGGCTGTGATAACGCAAATCACGCTAAAACTAATCGCAAAGCCAAAGATGAGCAAGACTGCAATGGGAATTTTTGCCGATGTAAAAACGGCAATGAACGCCGTTTATAAGACAATGGCAGCTGGTGTTACGCCAGTGGCTATGGAGTTTTTAGACGCGCTTTGCATAAAGGCTGTAAATGACCGCTTTAATAAAGGTTTGCCAAGCGAGGCTGGGGCGATTTTAATAAGCGATGTTGATGGCGATACAGAAACTAAACTTGACGCCGATTTAGCCGTGATTAGGGATGTTTTTATGCAAAATGGGGCGATTGATTTTAAGGTAGCAAAAGATGAGGCACAGGCGGCTGATATTTGGTTTAGTCGCCGAAACTGCTCGCAAGCGATAAACTGCTATGGGACGCTAAAATTAAACGAAGATATAACCGTGCCACGCTCAAAACTACCAGAGCTACTTGATGAGATAGAAAAGGTAAGCCAAAAATACGGCATAAAAGTGCCTTGTTTTGGTCACACTGGCGATGGCAACGTCCATACAAACGTAATGGTCGTTGATAAAAATGATGAAAAACAGGTAGAAAACGGACACAAAGCTATTGAAGAAATTTTTAAAATCGCCGTTGATTTAGGCGGGACTTTAAGTGGCGAGCACGGCATTGGCATTAGCAAGGCTGAATTTATGCCACTTGCGTTTAATGAAGCCGAGATGAACCTTTTTAGGCGGATAAAAATGGCATTTGACCCAAACAATATCTTAAATCCGGGCAAAATGGGGCTGTGATGAGAGAGTGTGATATCAAAACCCCAGCCTACGTGTGCGAAGAGGCGAAGTTAAGGCAGAATTTAGAGCTTTTAAAGCGCGTAAAAGATGAGAGTGGGGCTAAAATTTTCATCGCCCTAAAAGGCTTTGCATTTAGCGGTGCTATGGGGCTTGTAAGCCAGTATCTTGACGGAGCTACAAGCAGTGGGCTTTATGAGGCAAAATTTGCAAAACAATACGTAAAAGGCGAGATTTGCACCTACTCGCCAGCCTTTAAAGATGATGAGATTGATGAGATTTTATCGCTCTCAAATCACGTCATCTTTAACAGCCACACCCAGTGGGCTAAATTTAGAGATAAAGCCCTAAAAATGGGCGTTGAGTGCGGACTTAGGCTAAATCCAGAAAGCTCGGCTTCGCCAACTGATGCCTACAATCCTTGTGGCGAGTTTAGCCGACTTGGCATTACGCTTGAAAATTTAGACCCAAACGAGCTTAAAGGCATTAGCGGACTGCATTTTCACGCACTTTGCGAGGAGAGTGCTAGTAGTTTAGAGCGTGTTTTAGGCGAGTTTGAGCGAAAATTTGGCAAGTTTATAAAGGGTATGAAGTGGGTAAATTTTGGTGGCGGACACCATATCACAAGGGCTGGATATGATGTTGATTTGCTTATAAAGCTTATTAAAAATTTTAGGCAAAAATACGGCGTGAGCGTGATTTTAGAGCCGGGTGAGGCGGTTGGTTGGCAGACTGGCTATCTTGTAGCATCTGTGCTTGATATTGTTAAAAACGGCAAAAATATCGCAATACTTGATGTTTCAGCCGAGGCTCATATGCCAGATACTGTGCTTATGCCTTACCGCCCTGCTGTGCGTGGAGAGCGTGAGAGTGGGGCGTTTTGTTATAGATTTGGCGGACACACCTGCTTGGCTGGGGATATTGTGGGACTTAGTGCTGGTTTGCCTGATTATTATTTTGATGAGCCGTTAAAAGTTGGCGACCGCATTATTTTTGAAGATCAAATTCACTACACAATCGTAAAAAACACGACCTTTAACGGCGTAAAACTACCTGATTTAGTCTATTTAGACCAAAATGGCAACGCAAAAACTATCCGAAATTTCGGATATGAGGAGTATGAGCGAAGGAATTAAACGACAATGTCTTGTCATTTAATCTGAGCGAACGAAGAAACTGAGCGAACGAAGAATTAGCGAAGCTAATAGAACGCAAACTGCTTTATAGAAACATTTTTGCTCCGCAAAAAACGCTTCGCTTGTTTTATAGAAACCTGCTACTTCGTAGCACTGCTTCGCTTGTTTTATAGAAACATTTAAGCTTTGCAAAAAACGCTTCGCTTGTTTTAAAGAAACATTTTTGCTCCGCAAAAAACGCTTCGCTTGTTTTGGTATTTGTTTATAGTGAATTTATCGGCTATGCTGCAAAAGCCGTAAGACAATGGCTATTACGAAAGAGATTAAGCAAAATACCGCCTTTAAATTTTATTTTTAAAGCGGTAAGTTATTTAAATTAGTGTTGTGGTTTTGCTGTTTTTCTTATAAAATAAAGTGCGATGGTAACAGCTACTGCGATACCTAGTGCAACGTATGCTGATGTGTCCATATCAACCCCTTTCATCTATGTATTTAGCTGTGAGTGCTGTTATAAGCAAAGTATAAGCCCCAAAAAACACTATCGTAACTGATGATATAATGCTAGTAAATCTAGCACCAACTTTAATATACCACCTGCAATAAGAGCAATACTTAGATTCATAAAAGCATTTATGATTAACTCTTGCCACTTTTTAATTTTAACACTTTTTGGCATTTTAACAAACTAACCTAAATTCAACAATATTGCCACTTATAGCCACAAAAAATTAGCCAATTTAAAAACGCAAAATTTTAAGATAAAGTCCGATTAAAATAAAATTTTAAATCTATTTTGGATAAAATCACGCTAAATTTTTAAGGAGATGATATGACAGATGAGTTAAAAACTAGGGTGAAATCGCTACCACCGCTACCAGAGAGCTTTCAAAAAATCAGACAAGCGTGTGAGGGCGATGGTGGGATTGATGAGGTTGCAAAGGCGATTGAGGGCGACCCTATGGTGGTTGCTGACCTTTTAAAAACTGCAAATTCTCCGCTTTATGGTTTTAACCGCCAAATCAAAAATGTCCTTCAAGCCGTTAGTCTTTTTGGCAAAACTATGACAAAATCACTCGTTATGAACTCCACAATTAAAGGGCTTTTAAAGATTGACGTCCGCCCTTATGGCATTACGCCAGAGCAGTTTGTAAATATCTCAAATTTGCAAAGTGCTATCGCAAAAAGGTGGTTTAAAAGGATAATGCCAAGTTTAGTTGAGGAGCTGTTTTTGTGTGCCTTGCTTCAAGATACTGGCAAGATTATCTTAGCTGATGAGATAATTAGAGAAAATGCCGTAGATAGGTTTAAGGGCGACCTTGGCGTGATGAGCGTGAGCGAGGCTGAGCGTGATTATTTTGGCACGACTAGCGTTTTGCTAACCGCTGATATTTTTGACCACTGGCGTTTTGAGCCAAATATGATTGACTTTATTAGACACTCAGACGACCCAAGCGCAGCCCCAGATGATAGACAAAAGGTGGCAGCCGCACTTTATGTTTTAAGAATTTTATGCGGTGTAAAAGACCCGCTAAGCCAAAAAAGCATTGAGTTAGCCATAAATACAGCTAAGCATTTTGGCTTTGATACGCAAATTTTAGCTGATGTTATTGGCGAAGTAAAGGCGTAGGCAATTTAAATTAAGTGGTTTTAATTAAACCACTTAATAAATTAAACCCAATTTAGCTACAATATCCTAAAAAAGGATATTTATGAAAACTCTTACTATTATTGATACTTTTGGCTTCTTTTTTCGCCTTTATTACGCTATGCCAAACCTTAAAAACAAAGATGGCAAACCAAGCGGTATGATTAGCGGATTTGCAAATTTCATCGCAAATTTAAACGATGAGTTTAAAAGTGATTACATAATTTTCGCACTTGATAGCAAGGGCGAGACGCTAAGGCATAAAATTTTAGGCGACTACAAGGCAAACAGAAGCGAGCCACCAGCAGAGCTTAAAGCACAGCTGCCAATTTGCATTGATATGATTGAAAAAATGGGGCTTTGTGCGATTAGCCGCGAGGGATACGAGGCTGATGATATCATCGCTACGGCTGTTAAAATCGCAAAAGAGCAGGGGATTTTCGTGCGAGTTGTTACTCACGATAAGGACCTTTATCAGCTCATTGATGACGGCAAAGTTAGCATTTATAGCCCTCAAACAAAGATTGAGCATAATAGCCAAAGCTGTCTTGAAAAATATGGCGTCTTGCCAAGTAAAATTCGCGACTTCTTAGCCCTAACAGGCGATAGCTCAGATAATGTCCCCGGCGTAAAAGGTATCGGTGCAAAGGGTGCAAAAAAGCTACTTGATGAGCTAGGCAGTATTGAAAATATCTATGAAAATTTATCGCTCGTGCTAAACGAACGCATAAGAAATATGCTTGTTGATGGCAAGGAGAGCGCGTTTTTAAGCAAAAAGTTAGTTACGCTTTTTAATGATGCATTCAGCGAGATTGATTTATTAAAGGCAAAATTCCCAGAGCAAAATCCGCTTTTAAAAATTAGTGAAATTTTGCGTGAATTTGAGTTGAATCGTATCTTAAAAAACCTAAAAAACGAGGCAGATGAGCTAAAAATTTCGCTCGGATTTAATGCGATTTTGCTAAATGATGAAAAGCAAATTGAGCAAATTTTAGGCGGCATTGATGAAAATACGCTAATTAGCTTTGATACCGAAACCACCGACATTGACGCAAAAAGTGCAAAGCTTGTTGGCTTTTCGTTTTGTTTTAACGAAAACGAGGCGTATTACGTCCCAATAGCTCACAGCTATCTTGGCGTTGGGGCACAAATTAGCGTTGAGTTTGCCACGTGGGCAGTGGGCGAAATTTACAAAGGCTGTGTTGTCGGGCAAAATTTAAAGTATGATTTTGAGATTATTAGGCGAAATTTAGGGCTAAATCCGCCTAAAAATTTTAAGGACACGATGATTTTAGCGTGGCTTAGCGAGCCTAGCCTTAGCGTTGGTATGGACGCCCTTGCTAAGCGACTTTATGATTATGAGACGATAAAATTTGAAGACGTGGTAAAAAAGGGCGAAACATTTGCTAACGTAAGCCTTGAAAATGCCGTAAAATACGCAGCCGAGGACGCTTGGATTACGCTTAAATTTTATAAAAGCTTTTTAAATCTGCTTGATAAAAATCTGCTAAAACTAGCTGACGAGCTTGAATTCCCATTTATCCTAACTCTGCTTGATATGCAAAATGAAGGCATAGGTGTAGAAAAACCTAGGCTTCGCTATTTAATCGCTAAAAACGATGAGAAATTAAAGCAACTAACTAACGAAATTTATGATTTAGTCGGCGAAAATTTTAACATAAACTCGGTTAAACAGCTAGGAGTCGTGCTTTTTGAGAAGTTAAAACTACCAGTTAAGAAAAAGACAAAAACTGGTTACAGCACCGATGAAGCCGTGCTAAATGAGCTAAAAGACGCACATCCAGTGATTGAAAAACTACTAGATTATAGAGAAATTTACAAGCTTCAAAGCACCTATTGTGAGCCACTTTTAGCCCTTGCAAATAGCGATAAAAACGCACGAATTTATACAAATTTTATCCAAACTGGCACAAGCACTGGCAGACTTTCAAGTAAAAATCCAAACCTGCAAAATATCCCAGCTAGAAGCGAGCTTTCAAGGGATATCCGCCTTGCCTTTGTTTCAAAGCCCGGATTTAGCTTTGTTGGGCTTGATTATTCGCAGATTGAGCTTAGACTGCTTGCTCATTTTAGCAAGGATAGTGCCTTAATTAAGGCGTTTTTTGATGATGAGGACATTCACGCTAGAAGTGCGATTAATATCTTTGGCGAGTTAAACCCGCAAAATAGGGCAGTGGCAAAGAGCATAAATTTCGGTCTGATTTATGGTATGGGGGCTAGTAAATTAAGCGAGCAGATAAATGTAAGCAGAGCTGAGGCAAAAAGCTACATTGAGCGTTATTTTATGGCGTTTTCTAGCATTAAGGAATTTTTAGATAGCTTAAAAACACAGGCAAAATCGGACGGATTTGTTACGACTTTGCTTGGCAGAAAGCGATATTTTGACTTTATAAACGCCACGCCAATGCAACTTGCAATGTATGAAAGAGAGGCGGTAAATACGAAATTTCAAGGCTCGGCAGCCGATATCATAAAACTAGCAATGGTTAAGATGAGAGAGATTTTAAACGACGATGCAAAGATGTTGCTTCAAATTCACGATGAGCTTATTTTTGAGGTTAAAGATGAGTTTGTTGATGAGTTTAGTCAAAACGCACAGCAGATAATGCAAAACATCTATCCACTAAATGTCCCACTAAAAACCTCGCTAAATATTGCAAAAAATTGGGCAGATTTAAAGTAAAATTTTAAGCTAAAATTTTAAAAAGTGTTACATTTTTACACACTCGCTAAATTTTCTTGATTTAAATCAAGAAAATTTAGTTTATAAACTCAAAGTAAAAATTTTCAATTTTAAACCAAAAATATACGAAATTTTAAAATTAAAGTAAAAAGTAAATAAAGCGAATGTAAATTTAAACTAAAAAACAGCCCCATAAATAGGTAAAATAATCATACAAATTAAATCTCATTAAGTTTATTTTTAAACGAAATTATTAAAATGGCGTTAATAAAGCATTAAAGCTTTTGCGAGTATTTAAAAAACATTTAGGCTTAGCCTAACAAAGGAGCAAAAAATGAAAACTTTTTCATTTAAAATGCTATCAAAAGCCTGTATTTTGGCGGTTTTATCGCTTGGTGTTTTACACGCTGATAATCCGCCAACAGACGATGAGGTAGCAAAAAGCAAACAAAAAGAGGTTGCAAAAACCTTTCAAAATGATGGCTTTAAGCCTAGAACGTTGCTTGACACCGTTGAAGCGGATAAGTATTACTGGGATTATCTTAGAGAAAATCACCCGATTTTTAAATTTGAAAAAGAGGGGCGACTTGTCGGCGAATACGCACTTTCAGACCGCCAAGAGGAGTTTGTGGATTTTGGCGGCGGTAAAAAATACGCCCAAAAGGTCGGTCGCCCAACGGCTGTAACTTACCGCTTGGCTTATGAGAGCTTTCTTGACTTCCCAAATAAATTCGTAGGCTCGGCAAAGTGTGGCGAGTGCCACCCAGCACAATACGCCCAGTGGGAGCGTTCTCGCCACGCTAAAACTATCCGCTTCCCAGAGGATTTAGATGAAGTTAATGGCGATCCAAAACAGGGTATGTATGGCACAAATGTGCCGATTTTAACGACTGGCATTCGCCCTGATGATACATTTGCAATTCTAGGCACACCACGCACGAAGTATGGATTTTTGGATAAATGGCTAGTTCGTGGCACGTATCACGTAATTGACGGCACACTTGATGATAATAATTCAAAAATCGTAGCTGGTGGTAACCAGTTTTCAGTCAATTGGACAAAATTTTTAACCCCAGAGGTGGCAAAACGCATTCAGGCTGAAATTTCGCCAAACTTCCCGACCGATATGGCTGGATTTGGCGGTTCTGGCTCACATATGTGGGGTATGAACTCTTATGGTGCTACCTATCAGAAAAAATTCCGCTTTCAACCAGCAAGTGCTTACTGCGAAGTCTGCCACTCGTTTAAGTTTGATTTTAAATCAAAAGAGGAATTTTTAAGCGCACTTGGCAAACCAAAAGAGCTTAGAAAACACGCTATAAATATGGGAATTTCTTGCGAGGAGTGCCACGGAGCCGGAGCTCACCTTTATGGTGCAAGAGGTGCTGGTATGGCTAGCAACTGCGAACGCTGTCACCAAAGATTTCAGTATCACGAAGATGATGGTAAGCTAAACCCACGAAAGCCGTTTAACGCCTACTTTAAGTCAAGCTGTCCATCTTGTGGCACAGAGGGTGCTCAGCTTTATAACTCAGTGCATTACGATAAAGGTTTAAGGTGTAATACCTGCCACGACCCACACGAGGTTACTGCAAACGACTGGCGCGACCACTACACTCTAACAGGGCTTAAAAAGACCTGCGAGGACTGCCACGAGCCACAAAAAGAGATGTTTAAATTCGGTGGCCCACACGCAAAAGATAACTGCACGGGTTGTCATATGCCAAATATGATGAGCTGTGAAAATTTTGCCGCTATTCAAGACCCTGATAAGGCTGGTTATGATAACGTAAGGGCTTCGCATATTTGGAAAATTTTGGTTGATAAAGATAAAAAATCACTAAACCCACCTCCGGGCAAAGATAGAAATCCAAAAGAGAAAGGTTGGCGTTTAGCACGTGAAGATGGACGCTTCTTTGTGGATTTAATGTGGAGTTGCGGTAGAACTGCATTTGAAGACCCAAATCTAGTAAAACCGGGTGCGAGTGGCTGCCATAGTGTGATTCAATCAACCTTGCCAAAAGAGCTTCACTATAAAGACCAAGCCACAATCTATGAAGCCGTAATGCAGTGGCAAAGACCGGTAAAAGACGGCTACGCTAATATTGAGAAAATTTTACGCTCGGTTGATAAGAGTTTAGCTGAGAATAAAAAACTCTCAACAGACGCAAAATCAAGGGCTTTAAGCTTTGCAAAACAGGCACAAGATATTCTTGATAGGCTTAAAAAAGATGGCTCTTGGGGCGTTCATGGACCAAAATACGCAGCTAAGCTAGTAGATGAGGCGCTAACTTACGCACAACAAGCACAAGATATAGCAACTGGCAAGAGCAAATAAAAACTAAGGGGGCAAACTCCCCCTTTATATTAAATAAGGAGAGAAGGCTATGTTAAAATTTATAAAATTGATTCTAGCTTTTATCGCTTTGGCGACTTTACCGACATTTGCCTCTATGCCTATGGATGTAAATTTAGATTTAGACGGCGTCCGCCCCATAAGTCTATCTCAGGCTGAAAATTTAAGCAAAACTGCCTATTTTTTAGACACAAATGATGAGAAAATTTACAAACAAAGACACATTGCTGGGGCGATAAATGTAAATTTAAACAATGTTTTAAGCTTTTTACCTAGCGATAAAAACGCCACGATAGTAATCTATGGGCTAAATTCAAGCTCACGTGAGCCGACAAACATCGCAAAGGTGCTAAAAGATGAGGGCTATGAAAATCTGTTTTATATGACCGAGGGCATTGATGCGTGGGCGATATCTGGCAGACAGACGCAAAGTGCGTTTTTTACCTCAAAAAAGCTAACAGATAAAAAGATAGAGAATTTCAAAGACGGCATTCACGAGCATTTGTGGTTTGCAAATATCCCAGCGTGTAGGGACTGCCACACTTCGCCAAAGGTCGTTTTTGCCTCAAAAGAGCAAAAAGATGAGCTGTTTAAGGACAAGGCTTTTGTAAATGACAACTGCAAAAGCTGTCATAAAGATGAGAAAACGCACTTTGAAAAGAGTGTGCATAGTCCGCTTGTTACGACTGATTTAAAGCCAAATAGGGAGCTACCAAACTGCACTGATTGCCACGGAGTGCATATTGCAAATAAAAGTGGCGAGGTGCATAAAGAGCTAAAACAGCTAAGCCAAGAAAACTGCGGTGTTTGCCACGAAAAACAGCAGTCGCTCTATCACGAGACCTTTCACGGCAAGGCATTGCTTTTAAACAAAAAAGGCGATGCGATTAGGGTTGCGGCGTGTTTTGATTGCCACGGCACACATAATGTATTGCCAATGCAAAATGAACGCTCGACAATTCACGTAAATAATCGTGTCAAAACGTGCGGTGAGTGCCACCCTAACTCAAATCTAAATTTCACCGGCTTCATCGCTCACGCTGACCACACGGATAGCCAAAACTACCCAGTTTTACACGCTGCTTATATCTTTATGACTGGGCTTGTTATTGCGGTGTTTGCGTTTTTTGGACTTCACACGCTTTTATGGAGCATAAAACTAATAAGCGTAAGACTAAAATATCCAAAAGAGTGGCGCGAGGCAAGAAGCAAAGCACACGCTGATAAGACGACTATTAAGCGGTTTAGCACACTTCACTTGGTGCAACACTTCTTTATGGCAGCGTCATTTTTAGCGTTAGCGTTTTCTGGTTTGCCACAGAAATTTTACACAGCGCCTTGGGCTGTTAAGATGATTGATTTAATGGGTGGTATTGAGATGGCAACGCTAATTCACCACGTAGCAGCTGTTGTGATGTTTGGCGTGTTTTTTAGCCATATTGCTGAGATTATTGTGGTGCAAAAACGCAAAGGTGAGGGATTTTTTAAACGCCTGTTTGATGCTGATTCGCTAATGCCAAGGTGGCAGGACTTTAAGGATATGAAAGCACACTTTATGTGGTTTATCGGCAGGGGCGAAAGACCGCAGTTTGACCGCTGGACTTACTGGGAGAAGTTTGATTATTTAGCGGTATTTTGGGGTATGTTTATCATCGGATTTAGCGGGCTTGTGCTTTGGTTTCCAACATTCTTTGCCAATTTTATGCCGGGCTGGATGATAAATTTAAGCACCCTTGTGCATTCAGATGAGGCGTTGCTTGCGACTGGATTTATCTTTGCGATTCACTTCTTTAACACGCATTTTAGGGCTGACCGCTTCCCAATGGATATGGTGATTTTTAGCGGGACTTTAAGCGAAGAAGAGATTAAGCAAGAGCGTGCAAAATGGTATGAAAGGCTCGTTAAAAACGGCGAGATTAAAAATTTATACCACACAAACGAGAACTACGCTTGGTATAAACCACTGGCAAAATTTGCTGGTTTTGCTATGCTTTTAACTGGACTTGTTTTCTTAGGGCTAATGATTTACGCCTATATCGCAAGTCTATAAATAAGGGGGTTTTGCCCCCTTTAAATTTTTATTATTGCTTTTTAAATTAAAGTGAGCTATTTTTCATTTTGATTTCTAATGTAAATTTTATGCCTTTAAATACCTTTTAAATTTATAATCTCTTGGGCGTATTGAGAGCTTATATTTACGCTTTACCTGTAATGTTGTTTGTTTTTTATTGTGCAAAGCCATAACATTTTTCGCTACGGCTTTCAAGGCTAATTTTTAGCGTTTTAACATTTTTCGCAAAGCTATAACATTTTTCGCTACGGCTTTCAAGGCTAATTTGTAGCCTTGAAAATTTGCCTTCGCTCACCCCTCAAACTCCACATCTATTTTGTAGCTTGTAGCGTTTAGGTTGTGTGACACTGATTTAATGCTAAATTCTATATTTTCAAGCCCAGCTACGCCTAAATTTTTAGCTTACCACCAGCTCTAATCTCACGCCCAGCAATGCTTAAACTCCCATTTATACCGCCCCTTTGTAGCTCGTTTAGCTTGGCTTCGCCCTTTTTAAAGGCTTCGTTGTCGCTCTTTGGCTCTGGGATATTTAATTTATAGGTTATTTATGACTTTGCAGGCGAATAAAATCCGCCCAGCAAGCCTGAGTTACCACTCCCTGCGCCCTCCGCACTACCTACTTTTACCTGCTTATCCTTGCCTTCTTTGCTGTCGTGCCACTGCACGATTATGGCTTGATGGCTGTTGCGGTTTGCTTCTGTGATATTTAGGCTCTTGCACCGCTTTAATTTGCTACGCTTTTAACTGGATTTGTTTTTTTAAAATTTAAAAAATCGCCTAATTTTAATTAGTTTTATTTTTTAAGCTTTCAAGTCTATCTTTTGCGATCCCAGCTAAATTTTCTTCGTATTCGTAAAAATTAAACGTCGCTCCGTGCTGTGCTGTGCCATCAAGTATGTCGCCACTTTGGCGGTTTTTTAGATCAATCTGGGCGATTTTAAACCCGTCAAGCGTGTTTGAAAACTCAACTAAACGCTCCGGCGGATTTTTAAGCTTTGTGTATAAAAAGCAGTAGCCGTCCCCACCATTTCGCCCCACGCGACCACGGAGCTGATGAAGTGTGGCAAGTCCTAAACGCTCAGCCCCAACGACTAAAATCGTGCTAAGGCGAGGCAGTGAGATGCCCACTTCAACGATAGTCGTGGCTAAAAGCAGGTCGCCATTTTGCCTAAAATCAAGTAAAACCTGCTCTTTTTGCCTATCTTTGCCGTGCGTGATATAGACGTTTTTAAAATTTTCTAGCCAAAAATTTTGAGCTTCGCTTAGGCTTTGGTAGTTAAAATTTTCTGAGCTCTCAACCAGCGGATAGACGATGATTGCTTGATTGCCTTTTGAAATTTCGCTTCTTAAATGTGCTAAAAATGCGCTAAATCCGCTGTTTTGTAAAATTTGCGTCTTAATGTTTTTCTTAAAAGGCATCTGTTTTAAAAAGCTAAAATTTACAAGCGATGACTGGATTAGGCTTAGTGTTCTTGGTATTGGCGTGGCAGAAAACTGCACGAAAGTTGTGCGTTTCTCGCCGTCTTTTACCAGCTCGTCAATCTTTGCTCTTTGGTTTGAGCCAAAGCGGTGTTGCTCGTCAATCATAATGATATTTGCCTTTGGTAGCTCCTTAAACAAAAGCACGTGAGTGCCGATGATAAAGCAAGGCTCGTCTAAATTTACGTTTTTATCGCCACTTTTTACGAGTAAAATTTTCATAAATTTTGGCAGTAACCTAATGGCTTCTGTGTAAATTTGCTCGGCTAAAATGCTAGTTGGTGCCATTAAAATGGCTTTTTTAGGATACACGCTTAGGGCTGCTGCTAAAATCACTAGGGTTTTACCGCTGCCAACATCGCCCATTACGACACGGCGTTTGGCTTCACTACTAACTAAATCAGCTCTAATGTCGTTTATGGCGTTTTTTTGGTCGTTTGTAGGCGTAAATGGCAGGGTGCTTAGCCACTCATCTATGCTAAAAAGCTCTGTGATTTTATTTAAAAAGTGCGTTTTTTTACCGCTTAGCTTTTTAATGTAGTTAAAAATTTCAACAAATTTTAGCGTTTCTAGCCCAGCGTTTTGGCTTTTTAGAGCGTTTAGCATATCTACGCTCACACTATCTGCTTTTTGAAAATTTAGCAAAAAATCGGCTTCATTTTCATTTAATCCCTCGCCCAAAAGATTATCTTTTGTTACGTATTTTGCGATTAAAGTTGCGATTTTTTCATCTTTTAAATCGGCTTTAAATTTTGGCTTAATCTGCCCTGTTTTGGTTAAAATTTTTGGATTTGTAATTTGATAAGAGCCGTAATTAAACGTACAGTTGCCGTGTAAAATCATCTCCTTATCACGCTTAAAAACGCCGTAATGCCAAGGCTTTGCGTTAAAAATGACAATTTTAATCTGCACATCCCACGTCTGACAAAATGCGTTAATTATCAAAAGTCCGCCGTTAGCCCGTCTTGTTTGCCAAACCTTTACAGCCACGCAGACATCGCCATTTTTTGGCTCGTTTGAGATAGTGCTATCCTCAAAGCTTTTTGGCAAAAAAAGTGCCAAATCAAGCAGTGAGATGACGCCGATTTTAGCTAAATCGGCTCTGTCAGTTGGCTCAAATTTCATCTCTTAAAATGCAAAAGCTAAGCTTACTAATCTCATCGTGAGAGGCGATAAAATCGTTAATCTCGTTTAGTTTTAGCCTTTTTATCTTTTCAAGCTCGTCTAAAAATGAGCCTAGCTTTACGCCCCTGTAAAATTCGCCATAAGCGATATCAAGCCTACGAAATAGCGTTTCAAGCCGAAGTGGCAGTGAGCCGACTAAAAATTTCTTAGCCTGTTCTAGCTCATTTTTGCTAATGCCAGACTTTATAAATTTGCTAAACTCATCTTTAACGACGCTAACCGCCTCGTCCTTGCTCTCGTTTTTGGTTTGTAGATAGCCAAAAATTTGTGAGTGGCTTAAATTTAGCACGTTTTTGGCGTATGCTGAGTAGGCTAAGCCCCTTTTTACGCGGATTTGCTCCATTAAACGTGAGCCAAAACCGCTCTCGCCAAGCACAAAGGTCGCCACACTAGCCTTGTAACGCTCATCATCGCTTACATTATATGGCGAACCAAAATAAATGTATGCTTGTTCGCTTGGTTTTACTATCTCTTTTAGTTGCTCGTTTTGGCTTGTTTTTAGCCTTGTTAGCTCGTTTTTTACGCCCTCTTTTAAAATTTCAAGCGGACTTTTTAAAATTTCAAGCTCGCTTGCCTTAACATCTCCACCAAAGACGATAAAAAGATTATTTAACACCAAATTTTGGCTAAAAAACGCCCTTATCTCATCTAAATTTATACTTTTTACGCTCTCATTTGTGCCGATACTTGGGTAGCTTAGATTTGTTTTTGGGTATAAAATTTCAAACAAACCCCACTTTGCTAGGTAGTCGTTATCATTTTGATTACTTGCGATATCGCCAAGCGTGATAGTTTGGCACTTTTTTAGGATCTCATCGCTAAAATTTGGCTCTTTTAGCAGTTTAGTTAGCATATTTACGCCAAAGCTAAAATGCTCTTTTAGGCAGTTTAGCTCAATTAAAAATGTCTCAAAACCAGCACTCACATTTAGGCTAATCGCCCTTTTTTCAAGCTCCTTTGCAAAGCCCTCCCAGCCTAAAATTTTATCGCCCTCATTTAGCATAAGTGCGCACATTCTTGCCACACCACTTTTTTGCTCACTACACACGCCAGAAGCCCTAAATACGAGCTTTAAGCTTACTATCGGTAGTGAGTTTTGGCTCTCAAAAACGACTGGAATTTTTATGTTTTTAACGTTTAAATCTAAAATTTTCATCTAAAATCTCTCTAAAATATCGTAGTTTGTATTGCGTTTTGCTGGATTTTCGCCTATATCTTTAATAAGCTCTATCATCTGTGCTTGATTCATTCTAAACTCTGCTCCTGCGGCTTTTACGACATTCTCCTCCATCATCGTTGAGCCTAAATCGTTTGCACCAAATAGCAAGGCAAGTTGCCCCACGTAGCTACCCTGCGTAACCCAGCTACTTTGGATGTTTTTAAAGTTATCTAAAAACAGCCTTGAAACGGCAAGTAGGCGAAGATAGCGATTTGAGCTTTGCTTTACTATCTCTTGGTGTTCTGCCATTAATTTTGTGTTTAGCCCCTGAAAACTCCATAAAATAAACGCCCTAAATCCGCCAGTAATGTCTTGTAAATTTCTAATATGCTCCCAGTGCTCTACAATCTCACGTGTGGTTTCAACCGTGCCAAACATCATCGTTGCCGTTGATTTTAGCCCCACGCTGTGGGCTTCTTGGTGGATTTTTAGCCAAGTAGCGGTATCGCATTTTTTTGGAGCGATGATATCACGGACTCTATCGCTTAAAATTTCAGCCCCAGCGCCCGGTATTGAGTAAAGTCCCTTTGCTTTTAGTCTTTGCAAAACTTCAAGGGTTGAGATTTTTGACACTCTTGCGATGTAGTCTATCTCGACTGCCGAAAAGCCGTGCACGTCAATGCTAGGATAGTTTTTACTTATAAATTCCAAAAGCTCTTCATACCACTGGATTTTAAGCTTTGGATGAACGCCACCTTGAAAGAGAATTTGCGTCCCGCCGATCTCTAAAAGCTCATCAATCTTTTTGCCTATCTCATCAAAGCTTAAAACGTAAGCCTCGTCCTCTTTTGCGTGGCGGTAAAATGCGCAAAATTTGCAATCAACCCAGCAAACATTTGTGTAATTTATATTTCTATCTACGATAAAAGTTGTCGTTTTATCAGGGTGAAGCTCACGCTTTCTTGCGAGTGCTAGTCGTCCAAGCTCGGTAAGCTCGGCGTTTTCTATCAAATCAACCGCTTCATCAACACTAAGTCTTTTCAAGTTTTTACCTTTTAAATTTTTGTGTGAGTGTATCAAAATTTAGCTTTTAAAAAGTAAATTTTAGTAAAATAGCTAGAAATTTTTAAAGGAGAAAAGATGAAAAAATTTCTAATTTTTATTGCAAGTGTTGCACTTTTTGTTGGTTGTGCTAAAAACCCTGAACCAAAAAAACACGAAATGCAAGGTTGTAGTGCAAACTGCGGTATGCAAATGCAAAAATGTGGCGAGGGCTGCGGTATGAATGATAAAAAAATGCCAATGCAAGGCTGCCCAATGCATCAAAATATGCAACACAAGCACTAATTTTAGGGGGTTTTGCCCCTAGAATTTTATCACTGCAAAATTATCTTTGGTGCTTAGAATTTCTACCCTGTCGCCGTCTTTTAGCTTTGATTTTAGCCCCTCATCAAAGTGCCAAAAAGTACCTTTAAAATATACCATATCGTTTTTAATCACGCCAAAGCCACGCTCGTTTAAAAAGTCATCTTTTATCTCGTTTTTTTGGCTCTTTTTAAATGGCTTTTTTAGAGCAAATATCAAAATTATTGAAAAAATCGCCGATAAAATCAGCCCAAAATACCAGCTAAAATCAATAAAAAAGCTTAAAATTCCAGTCGCTAAAAAGCCAAGCCCACAAAAGAGCAGATAAAACGAGCCAAACATAAGCTCGGCTAAAATTAGGCAGATACCAGCGATTAAAAAGCTCATTGTTTCTTGCCTAGGAATTCTTTTAGCACACTTAGTGAGCCGATTAGCTCGCTAGCTTCATAAGGGACTAAAATTTTATCTTTGCTCGTGTTTTTGGCTAGTTCGTTAAACGCCATAACTCTGTCCTTTGCTAGTAGAAATTCAGCCGCATTTTGGTTCTGGCTCATACTTGCATTTATCATATCCATAGCCTCTTTTTGTGCGGTGGCAAGGGCGATTTGCTCGTATTTTTTAGCATCAGCCATACGCTCAATCGCCTCTGCTTGAAGGACTTTTTCTTGTTTTAGGGCTTCTGCGTTTCTTATTAAAGCCGCTTTTTCAGCTTCGGCTTTTAGCTCAATGGCACGTTTTTCACGCTCGGCTTTCATCTGTAAATTCATAGCCTCCTCAATCCCGCTAGGGACTGAAATTTCAGAGATTTCAACACGCATAATCTTAACGCCCCAGTTATTTGCAGCATCTCCAAGTGCGACTTGAAGTGCGCTATTTAGGCGGTCGCGTGAGCTTAGTGTGTCATCAAGATTCATAGCGCCTATCTCGCCACGAAGCGTAGTCATTGCTAAATTCGCGATCGCACGCTTGTAGCTATCAACGTTATAAAGTGCCATTTTGCCATCCGTGACCTTTAAAAACACGATGCCATCAACGCTGATATTTACGTTATCCTTTGTGATAACCTGCTGTTTTGTAATATCTACAAGCTGTTCTCGTATCGTAATCTCGTCTCTGATTTGGTCAATAAAAGGTATGATAATGTGAAATCCGCCGTCAAGCACCTTGTGAAATCTGCCGAGTCGCTCAACGATATAAATATCTGATTGTGAGACGATTTTAACGGCTAGTTTTAAAAACACGACCACTAAAATCACAACCAAAAATGCCATTATGATAAAAATTTCATTGTCTTGCACTTTTACCCCTTTTTTATATTTTTTTGATATTATACACTAAATTTATGATAAAGGATAGATATATGAAAGTTAAACAAAAGGTTTTTTTAGCCCTTGCGGTTTTGGCTTTTGCTGGGTGTGCAAATACGCAAAATGCCCTGCCAAATGGGACTTGTGGCGTAAGCACAGCACAAAAGTGCGAGATGAAAAATGAGCTTACTGGCGTTTATAAAACCACTCTGCCGTGTGCGGATTGTGACGGGATTGAAGCGACTTTGATTTTAAAAGACGATAAGAGGTTTTCATACATTATGACCTATGAAAATCAGCAAAAATACACGGATAATCAAAGCGGAGTTTATAGCGTTGCTGGCGATATTTTAACGACTGAAAATTTATACAAAGAGAAGCAAATGTATAAGATTGTTAATGGGGCGTTAAAAATGCTTGATTCTCAGGGCGATGAAGTCAGTGGCGAACTAGCCGAATTTTATACCTTTAAAAAAATCCGCTAAAATAGGTGCTTAAAGCACCTGTTGGTTTTTGTTTTTAGTAAAAAATTATGAAAGTTTGGGTTAGTAGATAAGAGGTTTGTTTTTAAAATTTGCTAAAAAGCAGTAAAAATGCTAAGAACATCATTAAAAATCCGATGAAAATTTCTAGAATTTTCCACGAAATTGGTTTTTTAAATAATGGCAAAAGCACTCTTGAAGCGTATCCGAGCGTGAAAAAGAACACAAATGAAGCGGCGGCTGCTCCAAAGCCAAAAATGATATTTTTATCTGCAAATTTAGCAGAAACTGAGCCGATAAGAAGCATAGTGTCAAGATAAACGTGCGGATTTAGCCAAGTAAAAGCCAGTGTTAGAAGTATCGTTTTTTTAAGGCTTTGGGCTGGTTTTTCATCAATTTTCATTGCGTGATTTTGTCTAAATGCTGTCCAAAAACTTCTTAAAGCATAACAAAAAAGAAACAAAAATCCGCCATAAATTGCTATCTGTTTTATCGCTGGGAATTTACTTACAACGTAGCCAAGCCCTAAAACACCGCTAAAAATAAGCAAAGCGTCAGACACGGCACAAATTAGGCACGTGATAAAAACGTGCTGTTTTAAAATACCTTGCTTTAAAACAAAGGCGTTTTGAGCCCCAATGGCTAAAATAAGCGATAAACCAGTGCCAAATCCAGATAAAAATGCATCCATTAAAATCCTTAAAATTTTACATAAAATTTTACAAAAAATTGCTCTTAAAAGTGTTACAATTTTACACAATTAAAGATATAAAATTGAGCCAAGTCGTATCATATTTGAGCCAGATTTTATGGCAATTTCATAATCGCTACTCATACCCATTGAGCAGATTTTTGCTCCTTTTAAATTGCTAAAAATTTTATAAGTAGCTTCAAAACTAGCTGAAATTTTGCTTACTTCATCGCTGTGAGTGCCGATACTCATCACGCCTAAAAGGTTGATATTTTCGCACTCTTGCGAGATTTTGTGATAAATTTCAGCTGCCATTTCTACGCTCACGCCTTGCTTTGTATCTTCGTTTGCCGAGTTGATTTGTAAAAGCGTGTCAAGCTTGAAATTTAGCCGTTTATTAACAGCCACCGCACGCTCAAAGCTATCACAACTCTGCCATAAAATAGGCTTTAATGCGATTAGTTGGTTGATTTTATTATCTTGAAGTCGCCCTATCATATGCCATTTTATGGGCAAATCGGCAAGTTCGGACTGCTTTTTTGCCATCTCTTGGATTCTGTTTTCACCAAAGTCAATCTGTCCTTGTGAGTATAAATTTCTAACCTCATTTTGTGTTACGTTTTTACTCACTGCAACAAGCCTGACACCACTTGAAATGGCGTTGATTTTATCTAATAAATCGCTTAAAACTATCATTTATAAACCCCGCTTAATCTCATAATATCGTTAAAAGTCGCCACGAGCATTAGCATTAAAAGCAACGCCCAGCCAACGTATGTAAGCCACACAAAGACCTTTTGGCTTACTTCACGGCGAAAAATCAGCTCGTAGGCGTTAAAGATGATATGACCGCCATCAAGGGCTGGGATTGGCAGTAAATTTAGTATGCCAAGATTTACAGAAATTAGTGCTGTGATGACTAAAAGCACGACAAAATCGCTCTTTGCAGCCTTTGAAGTAATGTCAGTAATTTGGACAATCCCGCCCATTTCTTTAATCGGCACGATACCAAGCACCAGCTTTTCAAAGCTTAAAAATATGAGCTTTGAAGCCCAAATTGTTTGCGAAAATGCGTATTTTAGGGCGTCAAAGCCGGTGTGATAAATTTTTACAAACTCGCCCTTTGGCGAAATTCCAATGAGCGGTTTTTGGATTACTTCGCCAAAAATGCTCCTACTTTCGCCGATTTTTGGGGTTAGAGTTATATTTAAAATTTCGCCATTTCGCTCAATTTCTAGCGTCGTTGGCTCGGTTTTTACAAGCTCTGCTATCTCGTCCCACTCTGAAATTTTCACGCCATTTATTGCAGTTATTTTATCATCTGGTGCGATTTTTGCACTCATAGCGGCTGAGTTTTCAAGCACCTTGCCAACGACTGGCGAGAGCTTTTCAACGCCTAAAATTCCAATAAAAATGTAAAGCAAAAATGCTAAAAATATGTTAAAAAACGGCCCAGCAAAGAGTATGTAAATGCGTTTTATCGGGCTTAGGGTGTTGTAGCTATCAGCGTCATAGTTTCTATTGGCTGGGTCAGCGTCATCTTGCCCTTTTAGCTGGACATATCCGCCAAGTGGTATTGCACTAATGCAATAATCGGTGTTTTTAATGCGTTTAACGAAAATTTTATCGCCAAAACCAATGCTAAATGTCAGCACGCAAACGCCGAGCGAACGAGCCGCTAAAAAATGTCCAAGCTCGTGAAAAAATACCAAAAACGAGATGATAAAAATCGTAACAAAAAAGTGCCACGAATAGGCATAAAGCCCGACAGCAAGGATTATGGCTAAAAAAATAATGCCCTTCACGACCTAATCCTTGCAAAGCTTTCTCGTAGGCTCTCACGCATTTTGTAGTTGATATTTTGGCTATCTTTTAGCGAGCGTTCGACCGAACCTTCAATACTGCTTAAAATTTCAAAAAGCTCGCTCTCCCAAGTGGTTTCATCTTTTTTTGAGTTCATATTTTGAATAAAAGTAAGCTTTCTGCTAGATTGCGAAAGCTCGGCTAAAAACTCATCTTTTAGGCTCTCATCTTTTAAATTTTCATCGTTTGCTAACTGCCTTAACGCTCTAATTTGCGCGTCAATCTCATCGCAAAATTCCTTGTATTTTTGCGTTTTATCATCGCTAATTAGCACTAAATTTTGGCGTTTTGGCTCTAAATTTTCATCTTTTAACGCCTCGTTTTTATCAATATTTTGCGTCATTTTTGTAATCTGCATATAAAGTGCAAAGCCCACGGCTAGGCAGATTACAAACGCCATTGTTATCTCATTCATCTTTTATCCTTTCTTAAATTTATCGCACTCTCAATGCTAATTAGGGCGATTGCTGTCCAAATTAGGCAAAATGAGATTAGCTTGTAAGTTTGAAGCTCTTCATTAAAAATCACGACAGCAACTAGCATACTTAAAGTCGGCGAAAGATACTGAACGTAAGCTAGGGTGGTTAGCTTCATTCTTGTCGTGGCTGCATTAAACATTACAAGCGGTATAATCGTAACAATGCCAGAACAAATCATCAAAAAGCCGTTAAAATCGGCTTTGAAGTGGTTTTGGTCAATGGCAAAAAGATAGAAAAAATACGCCATTGAAATGGGAAAAACTAGCAGAGTTTCAATAAAAAGCCCCTGCATAGCCGCAACTTTTATAAATTTTCTAATGCCGATATAAATGGCAAACGAAAGTGGCAACATAAGCGAGATAAATGGCAAGTCGCCGATACCATAAATTTGCGTTAAAATCGCTAAAAACACGATGAAAATTCCAGCCTTACCGCAAGGTGTGATTTGCTCTTTAAAGACTAAAAATCCGACAAAAATATTAACAAGTGGATTCATAAAATAGCCCAAACTTGCCTCTAAAATTCGCGAGTTACTTACTGCATAGACGTAAATTAGCCAGTTTAAGCTAATCATTACGCCACTTAAAAATAGTAAATTTAGGGTTTTTTTGTTTGAAATTAACGCCTTAATCTGCTCAAAACCGCCAGTAAAATAAAAAAACATCGCCATACAAACGACTGACCAGATTATTCGGTGAATTAGTATCTCCCACGCCGATACGCCTTGAAAGAGCTTAAAAAATATCGGAAATACGCCCCAAATAACAAAAGCACCGATAGCTAAAAAAAAGCCCTTAGTGGCTTCATCTTTATAATTCATCAAACGCCTTAAAAATAAAAGGCTGATTATAGTTTTATCTTGTTTAATAAAGCATAAAAATTAAGCTTTTAATGATATAATCGCAACTTTTATAAATTTTAAGTAAAGGTAAAATTATGAGTTGGAGCAAGGATAGTTGGCGAAAATACAAAATTTTACAACAGCCGACTTATGTAAATCAAGATGAGCTAAAAGAGATTGAAAACAAGCTCTCATCGCTACCACCGCTTGTTTTTGCAGGCGAGGCTAGAAGGCTAAAAGAGGAGCTAAAAAGGGTTTGTGAGGGCAAGGCGTTTTTGCTTCAAGGTGGCGATTGTGCCGAGAGTTTTTCAAATTTTAGTGCAAATAACATAAGAGATATGTTTAAGGTAATGCTTCAAATGGCTATCGTTTTAACCTTTGGTGGCAGTATGCCAATTGTCAAGGTCGGACGTGTAGCAGGGCAGTTTGCAAAGCCTAGAAGTAGCGATTTTGAGGAGATTAATGGGGTTAGTTTGCCTAGTTACAGGGGCGATATTATAAACGGCTTTGAATTTAGCCAAAATGCCCGTGTCCCAGACGCAAAACGTATGATTGATGCGTATTATCAATCAGCTTCTACGATGAATTTGCTTCGTGCATTCTCGCGTGGTGGTTTGGCTGATTTACACCAAGTGCATAAGTGGAATTTAGGCTTTACAAAAAGGGCTGAGATTAATGAAAAATACGCCGAGCTAACCGATAGTTTAAGCAAGACTTTGGCGTTTATGCAAGCTTGCGGTATGACATCTGAAAATACGCCAATTTTAAGCCAAACGTCATTTTACACATCGCACGAAGCCTTGCTTTTGCCTTACGAAGAGGCACTTACTCGCGAGGATAGCCTAAGTGGCGAGTGGTATGACTGCTCGGCACATATGCTTTGGATAGGCGAAAGGACGCGTGGGGTTGATGACGCTCACGTGCATTTTTTAAGTGGGGTTAAAAACCCAGTCGGCGTTAAAATCGGACCAAGTGCAAGTGCTGATGATATTAAAAAAATAGCTAAAATTTTAAATCCGCAAAACGAGGCTGGACGGCTAAATATCATCATCAGAATGGGTGCTGATAAGATAGGCGATAAACTGCCAAATCTGCTAAAAGAGCTAAAAAGCGAGGGGCTAAATATTGTTTATAGCATTGACCCAATGCACGGCAACACGACAAAGGCGACAAATGGCTACAAGACGCGTGAATTTGGTAAAATTTTAAGCGAAGTAAGAAGCTTTTTTGAAATTTCACGAAGCGAGGGTGTTTATCCGGGCGGAATTCATCTTGAAATGACCGGTCAAGATGTGACAGAATGCACAGGCGGCGCATTTAACGTAACAGAGCAGAGCCTAAAAGAGCGATATGAAACGCAGTGCGACCCAAGATTAAATGCAGACCAAGCACTTGAACTTGCATTTTTAGTCGCTGATTTTTTGAAAAAAGCGTGAATTTTCAAGGCAAAAAGCCTTGAAAATTTCACTAAATTTTACCGCCTTCAACGACAACTGACTCAGGGTCAATATCATCGCCATAGACGCTTTTTAGCGTAGCATCGTAATCTTTGTGAAAGAAATTTTCTTTGCCAAGCTCAATAATTTCGTTATTTAGCCAGTCAAGCAGTGCTTTGTTGCCCTTTTGCACGGCTGGTGCGATGACGTCCTTATCGCCAAAGCTGTCAATGCCGACTTTAAAGCCCGGATTTTCTTTAACCCACGCAAAAAGCAGGGTGTTATCGTGCGATAAAGCGTCGCCTCTGCCATCAAGTAAGGCAGCAAAGGTTTCAGTGTTTTGATCAAATTTCACAAGCTCAATCTCTGGGTGATTTTTCGTAAAATACGCATCTGCTGTCGTGCCTTTATTTACGATTAGCTTTTTGCCTTTAAGCTGTGAAATGTCGGTGATTACGCCATTTTGTGGGCTTACCACGCCAAGCGAAACCTTCATATAAGGCAGCGCAAAATCAACGATTTTTGAACGCTCAGGGGTTTGCGTGAAGTTTGCTAAGATTATATCAACCTTATTTGCGACTAAAAATTCAGCCCTGCTAGCAGCCTCAACAAGCTCAAATTTTACCTTGCTCTCATCGCCAAGCAAATCCTTTGTGATACGCTTTGCAAAATAGACATCATAGCCTTGATTTTTGCCATCTTTATCCACAAAGCCAAATGGTGGCTTATCGCTAAAAACGCCGATACGAACAAAGCCTTGCTCTTTGATTTTAGCCACGCTATCAAGCTGTTTAGCGTCAGCGACCTTATCCTCACCGCAACCCGTTAGAAAGACGGCAGCGATGATTGCCAAAAATGAAAAAAACTTTTTCACTCTTTCTCTTTTAAAATAAAATGGGATTTGATTTATACTTTAAATTTTATAAAAATAAGATAAAATGAGCCTTTTTTAAATTATCTTATTTTAATAACCATTTCAGGCTCATCTCTTAGCTCATAATCGCCACTATCTCTAAAATCTCTTAAATAATCCCTACGCTTGTAACCACTATCTCTAAACGGCTCTTTGATTACGATATATGTATCAAATCTTGAATTTATATCGCCATTATACTCATCATCGTAAAAACTTTGACGCCTATCATCGTTGTAATAGCTATATCTATCTTTTTTATAATGTTTCTTTTTTGGCACGAGAATAATCGTGTCATCGTTTCGGTAATCATCATATGCCACTCCAAATGTAAAAAGCATTATTGCGACTAAGAAAATTTTCATTTTTTGCTCCTTGTAAAGAAAATTTTTAAATATTATTGCTATGTAAATAAAATATCATTTAAACAAAAGCAAAATTTTAGTTTTTTTAGTTAAAATTGTCAAAATTTATTTTAAACGAGGGGTAAAAATGTCTTTATCTGTAAAAGCAACCGTTGCTGGTCTATCTTTAATGGCTATGTTAAGTGGCTGTATGTCTTCAATGAATATGGGTGGCGGTAAAACTGTCGCTACTGGCTCAGCTGGTGGCGAGAATGCACAAAATGCAAATTCTCAACTTGAAAGATGCTCTCAATCATTGGGGACATTAACAATATACGAAGATAGGGATTCTGACTGGTATAGCGTATTAACAAGAGATTATCGCTTAACTTCAACCGTGCCAGTTATTAGGCTTTTAGCACAGCAGTCAAATTGTTTTGTTATAGTTGAGCGTGGCAAGGCTATGAACCAAATGATGGAGGAGCGTGCTTTGATGAAATCTGGCGAACTTAGAAAGAACTCAAATTTTAAAAAAGGACAAATGGTAGCGGCTGATTACACGGTTACTCCAAGCATAACATTTAGTTCAGGCAACACAGGCGGTATAGGCGGTGTTGTTGGTGCTTTATTTGGCGGTATTGCTGGTGCCGTCGCTGGTGGCGTTCAAACTGCTGAGGCTGGCACTGTTTTAACACTTATAGAAAACAGATCAGGTGTTCAATTAGCAGCAGCTGAGGGTAGTGCAAGCAATATGGACTTTGCAGGTCTTGGTGGACTGTTTGGTAGCAGTGCAGGTGGTGCACTTGGTGCTTACTCAAAAACTCCACAAGGTAAGGTCATAGTCGCTGCATTTACAGATTCTATGAATAACCTAATTAAGGCTGTCAAAAACTACAAAGCACAAAGCGTAAAAGGCGGTCTTGGTGCTGGTGGGACGCTGAAAGTCTCTGATTAATCATTAAAAGTCCGATTTATTCGGACTTTTAAAAACTAAATAGATTTAAAAATTTCTTTGCTCTTTCGCTTTTGGGGCTGGTAAAAAACTCATCTGGTGTGCTAATTTCTACAATCTGTCCAGCGTCCATAAATACGATTTTATCGGCAACCGCACGTGCAAAGCCCATCTCGTGAGTGACAATTAGCATAGTCATCCCGTCCTTTGCTAAATTTATAATCACATCTAAAACTTCACGCACGATCTCTGGATCAAGTGCTGCTGTGACCTCGTCAAATAGCATAAGTTCTGGCTTCATACAAAGGCTTCTAACAATGGCTATTCGTTGCTTTTGACCGCCTGAAAGCTCACGAGGACGTGCAAATTTCTTATCCTTTAAGCCGACCTTTTCAAGCCACATATCAGCCTCACGCTCCACTTCATCACGGTTTCGTTTTTGTGCTTTTAGTGGTGCTAAAATGATATTTTCTATCACATTTAAATGCTCAAAAAGCTCGTAATGCTGAAAGACCATACCGACTTTTTGACGCATTTTTGTCCAGTTTTTATAGTCCTTTGTAACCACTTCGCCGTCAATTACAATCTCGCCACTTTGGATATTTTCAAGTCCGTTTATAGTGCGTAAAGTCGTTGATTTACCACAGCCTGAGGGTCCAAGCAAGACGATGACTTCGCCACGATTTACGCTTAAATTTATATCCTTTAAGGCTTGTGTTTGCTCATAAAATTTATTTACATTTTTTAACTCTAAAATTTTCATCTCTACTCCCAACGGCGCTCTAACTTTTGCGATAATTTTGATATCGGATAGCAAATTATAAAATATAAAAAGAATATAAAGCCATAAATCCAAAAAGGTGCTAGATTATCGCTAAAAACGTGCCTTTCTATGATTTGCTGACCGACTTTTACGACTTCAATTACGCCGATTAATACCACGATTGAGGTTGTTTTTATCATTCTGCTAAGCAAATTTACAGCACCCGGCACCAAGCGCCTTGTAGCAAGTGGTATGATGATATAAATGTAAATTTGAAGCCTGTTTAGCCCAAGCGAAGTCGCGCTCTCAAACTGGTGCTTTGGTATAGAAACGACGGCACCTCTAACGATATCCATCATCTCAAAAATTCCCCAAATGCTAAACACGACAAGCGAGGCACCAAATGCACTTAAATGCAAATTTAACGCACGTGCTAAACCAAAATAAAATATAAAAAGCCAGACGATTGTTGGCATTATCCGCACGATTTCAAGGCAAATTTTAAGAGTGGCGTATAAAAATCGGTTTTTTAGGCTCATTAAAACGCCTAAAATCAGTCCGCCAAAAACTGAGATGATGATTGAAAGGATTGAAATTTCAAGGCTTATGAGAAGTCCTTCGCCAAGTCTAAGCAAATTTTGGGCGTTAAAAAGCACACTATCTTGCACGAACTCTCCTTTCAAGTAGCGAAAGCACCAGCGAAATTGGCAAAATGATGACTAGATAGCTAATAACAAGCATAAACAACGCCTCGTCCGTTTTGTAATAAAGCCCGATTAAATCCTTTGCAACATAGACCAAATCAGCAAGGGCGACAATGCTAACGATTGAGGTTTCTTTAAGCAAGAAAATCACGTTTGCAGCGATGCTAGGTAGCGAAACGCTAAACGCTTGTGGCGTGATTATGTGGTATAAAATTTGCACCTGATTTAGCCCAAGACTAAGCCCAGCTTCAATCTGACTCTTTCTAACCGCCTCATACCCAAGCCTAAAACTCTCAGCCATATAACTACCGCCTAAAAACGCTAAACCGATGACAGCACAGCTAAACGAGCTAATGCTAACGCCAAGCTTTGGCAGTCCGTAGTATAAAAAGAAAAGCTGGATTAAAAGCGGTGTGTTGCGGCTTAGCTCAACGTAGCCATTTACGAGCGGGATTAGAAATTTTACCTTATAATACCGCACCGACATACAAAAAATGCCTATTACGATTGAAAAGAAAATCCCTAAAAATGCAAGTTTGAGCGTTAAAATCCCAGCCTTAACATACATAGGATAAAACTCGCTAATAAACTCAAAATCCATAAAATTCCACTTCTAAATTTTCTAAAAGTGTGATTGTAGCTAAAAAATGCTAATTTATGCTAAAATGAGCGTTTTTAAAATTTGGAGTTTTTATGGATATTTTTCAGATTATCGGATTTTTGGGTATGCTTTGTATTGTTGGGGCGTATTTTTTGCTTCAACTTGGCAAGATTAATGCAGAAAATTTAGCCTATCAATACATAAATTTGGCTGGTGCGATTTTACTCATCATCTCGCTTTTAGTGCATTTTAATCTTGGGTCATTTTTGATTGAAGTTTTTTGGATTTTTATAACAATTTTTGGGATTTTTAAAATTTACAAACAAAGGATAAAGCGATGATTAGAGCATTTGGCGAGTGGGAGAAGCAAGAGTGCTTACTCTTATCTTTACCGCATAAAAACACCGATTGGCAGCCATATTTAGATGAAATTTTAGCTAGCTACGAAGAGCTTGTAGGGGCTATTACGCCATATCAAAAGTGCGTTTTAATCTGTCCGGATACGCAAATTTTAGAGCGTTTTAAGAAATTTTCTAACTGCGAATTTTTAAAGATTGCCACCGATGATACGTGGATTAGGGACTATGGTATGATTGATGTTTTGTGTAGTGGCGCTATAAAAAGCTACGATTTTAGCTTTAACGCTTGGGGTAATAAATTTAAAAGTAGCAACGATAATGCCGTAAATACTGCATTAAACGCGCATTTTAAGGGCGAGCTAGAAAGCGTTGATATGGTGCTTGAAGGCGGTAGCGTGGATTTTAACGGTGAGGGCGTTTTGCTTACGACTGAGCATTGTTTGCTAAATGAAAATCGCAATCCAAGCCTAAATAAGAGCCAAATTGAAGCAAAATTAAGTGAGCTTTTTGGCTTAAAACGCACGATTTGGCTAAAAAATGGCTTCATAAAGGGTGATGATACCGATCATCACATTGATACACTGGCTCGTTTTATCACGCCTGATACGATAGCTTACGCAAGTTGCGATGATCGTGCTGATGAGCATTTTAACGAGCTAAATGCGATGAGAGCCGAGCTTGAAAATACCGGCTTTAAGCTACTTGCTCTGCCGCTGCCTAGCCCGAAATTTTATGATGATAAAAGGCTTGGCTGCACCTATACAAATTTTATATTTATAAACAACGCTCTAATCGTGCCAACTTACGATGATAAAAACGATAAAATCGTGCTTGAAATACTGCAAAATGCCCTGCCAAATCACAAGGTAATTGGCGTAAATTCGCTCGTTTTTGTCCGCCAAAACGGCTCACTTCACTGCTCGTCACAAAACAAGTATCACGCTTTTGCGAAGCAAAATGTTTCTAGCGAAGCGAAAAACAAGCGAAGCGGTGCCGACAGGCAGGTTTTTAGCGAAGCGGGAGAATAGATTTGCAAGATGAAATTAGCCAAAACAAATCCATTTTTGCTTAAAAAAATAGCCGTGATTACGGCCGGACTTACCGCTGTAATTTTGGCGATTTTTAAATTTATAGCCGGATTTTTAAGCGGTTCGGTTTCGGTGATGAGCTCAGCCATTGACTCTATGCTTGATTGCTTGGTTTCGTTTTTAAATTTCTTAGCACTTAAAAAATCAAGCGATGCGCCAAATGCGAAATTTAACTACGGATACGGCAAACTTGAAGCACTCTCATCGCTCTTTGAGGGCGTTTTTATCGTTGGTATCGGACTTTTTATCCTTTATCAAAGCGTTAAGAAAATTTTTATACCAGAGCAAAATTTTGATGTTAGTATCGGACTTTATGTTATGCTAGTTTCGCTCATACTAACTGGTGCTTTGATACTATTTTTAAACAAAATCGCAACCCTAACAAACAACCTAATTATCAAAGCAGACGCACTTCACTACAAAAGCGACTTTTATTCAAACCTAGCCATCATCATCGCTCTAATCGTGATAAAATTTACTGGCTTTGTATTAATTGACGCGATTTTAGGCATAGTAATTAGCATTTATATCATCTACTCGGCAATCTCGCTCATACGCGAAGGGGTGCTAATTTTGCTTGATGCTGCCCTGCCTAGCCAGATCATAAACGAAGTGGTGCAAATTATCCTTTCAAAGCCTGAAATTTCAAGCTTTCACTACCTAAAAAGTCGCCAAAGCGGAGCTTACACATATCTAAGCTACCACCTAGTTTTTAACGGCAACTTTTCGCTTTTAAAGGCGCACGAAATTTCAGATGAGATCACAAAAGAGATAAAAGCTAGGTTTAATGATAAAATTTGGATAATCACGCCAGAGCTTGACCCAGTTGATGATAGCGGTGGCGAAAATCACGGCAACGACGAGCGTTGCGTAATATCAAATAAAGGAGAAAAATGAAAACAGCACTAATTCAGCAGAAATTTCACGGCACAAAAGAAGCCACGATAGCTAAAACTTGCGAGCTAATCGCACAGGCAAAGCAGGGCGGGGCAGAGCTTGTGATTTTACAAGAGCTTCATCAAACGCAGTATTTTTGTCAAAGCGAGGACGTGGGCTTTTTTGATTTGGCAAATGACTGGGAGAGTGATGTGAAATTTTGGGCAAATGTGGCAAGGCAAAATGGCGTAGTTTTGGTCACTTCGCTGTTTGAAAAACGCACCGCCGGACTTTATCACAACACCGCTTTTATCTTTGAGCGTGACGGGACTTTGGCTGGTAAATACCGCAAAATGCACATACCTGATGACCCGCAGTTTTATGAGAAATTTTACTTTACACCGGGCGATCTAGGCTTTGAGCCGATACAAACGAGCGTTGGCAAACTTGGCGTCTTGGTGTGCTGGGATCAGTGGTATCCAGAAGCGGCTCGTTTAATGGCGTTAAAAGGGGCTGAAATTTTAATCTACCCAACGGCGATAGGTTGGTTTGATGAAGATACAGATGCTGAAAAATCGCGTCAGCTAGAAGCGTGGGTCGCTGTGCAGCGCGGTCATAGCGTGGCAAATGGCGTGCCTGTCGTGGCAGTAAATCGCACTGGCTTTGAAGCTGATAGCTCTGGGGTTAGCAAAGGCATTAGATTTTGGGGTAATAGCTTTGTTTTTGGGGCACAAGGGGAGCAAATTTTTAGGGCAAACGAGCAAGATGAGGCGTGTTTTTTGGTGGATATTGATATGAAACGAAGCGAAAATGTGCGTAGAATTTGGCCATTTTTACGCGACAGGCGGATTGAAAACTACGCTGGTTTAACTAAAAGATTTATTGATTAAATATTTGGCTTTATGATTTTGCTAATCATAAAGCCGATAAATGATTTATATTTTGCCGATTTCTTTTATTATATTGTTGGCTTTTTTTACGAGAAAAATAAAAATCAATAATAAAATTATAAGCAGACAAAAAACAAGGCTTATTAAGATATTTTCGCTAATCTCAAATTTATCCACTGCCCAAATAATAACCCCAATAAAAGCATCAATAATTACAACAAGCCACACTTTAAGCATAGTTAGTTTTCTTTTTGCTTCATTTAATGTTTGCATTTTTGTCCTTGTTAATTTTGGATATTATAACAAAATTATAATTGTTTGACTTTAACGTTTAAAAAGTATTTTATCTCAAAAAACAAGCTTACAAACCAAAAAAATTATGCAGTTTTTTGATAAAAATTTGTTTGATTTGAAGTAGAACTTCGTATTTTGTTAAAAAAAAGGGGGGGGCTTCTTTTGCGTTTTGCTTTTAGAACGAGCAAAGCGAAGTAGGGTCGCCCCTGCCATAACTTACAAACAGAATTTTGTTTATTTTGCAATAGAACGTTGCTTGAAATTTAAAAAGTGCCATTTGTTTTTCTTTAAGGGAGAAGGGGGCTTGAATTGCGAAGTCACCCCCTTCTCCCTTAACAACCCTTATCCCCGATAACGCTTCTAAGGTGGTGAACATCTGCCGATTAAAAGTCGGCGTTCGCTAGTTTTATTTTTTTACATTCTAGCGTTTTTAAAATTTTAAACTAAAAAATTATGCTGTTTTTGATAAAAATTTTTGTGGTTTGAAGTGGAACGTTGCATTCTATTTTGAGTGTCGCTCACTCTATTTTAAGGGAGAAGGGGGCTTGAATTGTGTTCTGCTTGCAGCTACGAGCGAAGCGAAGTAGGGTCGTACCCCTTCTCCCTTAACTATAACTCGCAAAAAATCAAAACAATGTCGTAACATTGTTTTGATTTTCGTTTGCTTCCCCCACGACAACGCTCTATCGTGCGAACACCTGCCGATTAAAAGTCGGCGTTCGCTAGTTTAGTCTTCTTACGTTCTAGTGTTTTTGAAATTTTAGTCTAAAAAATATGCTGTTTTTTGAGAAATTCTGTGGCTTGAAGTAGAATTTTGCATTTTATTTTGAGTGCTTCTTTTGTATTTTGCTTTTATCACGAGCAAAGCGAATAGGGTCACTCCTTTCTCTCCGCTATAACTCACAAACCACAAATTTTTTACACTTTCACAGACCACCAAAACAATGTCGTAACATTGTTTTGGTTATCATCTGCTTACCAATCAATTCGGCGGTTTGTGCGGTTTGAGACATTATCGGTGTCAATGACAAATTGTCCGACATCGGTTTTATTACCATTTTTATCGTAGCTTCTGCCGCCCCAGTTGCTTGATTTGCCGTAG
>NZ_JANURM010000001.1:147363-385311 GCF_030249845.1 Campylobacter gastrosuis
AGGGGTGAAAACCCCTTTTGATTTTATAACTGCTTTTTTATTCTTGTGTTTTGATTTAGTCGCTGATTTGTAATTTTAAACCAAAAAATTACGCTGTTTTTGAGAATTTTTGTGGTTTGAAGTAGAACTTCGCTTGAAATTTACAAAGTGTCGCTTGTTTTTTTCTTTAAGGGAGAAGGGGGCTTGAATTGCGAAGTCACCCCCTTCTCCCTTAACAACCCACAACCCCGACGACGCTCTATCGTTGCTGTGCTTCGCACAGGTTTTTATCGCCGACAAGTCGGATTTACGTTTTAGCGTTTTAAAATTCTAAAAACGCTATATTTTGCAGACCACCAAAACAATGTCGTAACATTGTTTGTTTCATCTTTCGCAAACCACAAAAATGGTGTCTTAACACCATTTTTGTTTTCGTTTGCTCACCAGTCAATTCGGCGGTTTGTGCGGTTTGAGACATTATCGGTGTCAATGACAAATTGTCCGACATCGGTTTTATTACCATTTTTATCGTAGCTTCTGCCGCCCCAGTTGCTTGATTTGCCGTAGAAATTCACTTCTAGGACGTTCTCACCTATGCCACCATTTTGGACGTTGCTCTCATCTAACAGATACGGCGAAATGTCGCCAAGTTTGATGAAAATTTTATCCTTACCGCCTTTGTTGCTTGATAGTCTGATGTCTTGTTTGCCCTGATTTACGGCACCGATACCACTTATTCTAGCGGTGTTTAGGGCTCTTTGGTCTGTCCAGTAAGCTCTTGGGTCTAGATTGTTTTCAGCTTGATTTACAAACCAATCTTTTAAATTCTCACTTGCAAACTCTGGCGTTGAGTTTAGGATTAGCCCGGTTGTGCTTAGGTCGTTCATTAGTGTGCCGTTTGCTTGGCAGTCTTTGCAGTAAAATCCATAATAAAGCTTAGCGTCAAAGCCACTTGACGGACCTTCGTAGTAAGGTGCGTAGAGTTTGCCTTGTATCATTAGGGCGTCGTGGGTTGTGTTTATGTTGGCTGTGGTTTGCGAGTAGCTGTTTGAGAGCGTGTAGGCTTGTCTTGTGCCATCATCTTTTTCAAAGTCAGCCGAGCCATTTACCTTTAAGTCGCTGATGAAAAATTCTTGCGATGAGATGACAAATGGGGTTTGTGGATTTTGTCTGTAACGTGGGCTTACGTTTATGTATATATTTGCCGTTGAAGCCGTGTCAAAAAAGGCAGTTTCGGCTTTTAGTGGCATTTTGTTTTTGTTTTCTGTTGGATAGAATTTTGAATAGCCGTTGCTTATGCCACGTAGTTTATTTGCTTCATTGTAATTTGTGCTTGTATCATCTAAATTTAGCCCAGTCGTGTTTGTCGCTAGTGCTATGCGTTTAGCTAGTGGCTGGTCTTTGTTTGGCGAGTTATCTATAAATGGTATGCGTGTGCGTTTTGCGGTTATGTTGCTTCTTAGTGTTGGGTCGGTTGAGTTTATATCGCCTACGTTTGAGTAGTTAAGCGTAAAGCTAACTGGCTCGGCGTAGCAGTTGGTTGTGAAATTTGATAATTCTGTGCCGTTTTGGGCGACTGCTTTTATGCTTAAATTTAGCGTGGCTTTTTGCTTTAAGCTCTCATCGCTTGAAGTTGCGTTAAAATCATCTAAATACGTGTAGCCGTTGTTTGCATTTGTAATGCCATTAAATGTCGCTTTTATACCAGCTGGGATAAATTTTAATGTATCGGCTAGCTCAATATCACAATCAACCAAATCCCTGGTAAAGCCACCTGATTGGGTGCCGCTTCGTTTGCACTCCCTGCCATATCCGTTTGTGTTTTTATCATCAACTGCCGTCCATTTATTATCTAAAATTTTAAAGTCAAACTCCATTAAATCCCAAAAGATAAATCCGCCAGTTCGTGATTCGTTGTTGGTAAAATTTAGTCCGGGTAGCGGTAGGTTTTGGTTTGGACACGTTTTGTTTTTGGTTTTAAAGACATCTGATAGCTGGGTGTCGTATTTGCCTGTTTTTATCGTGCTGTGTGTGCCTTTGGCTACGTGCGTTTGGTCGGTGTTGCGTGTCGGTAGCTCGGCGTTATTAGCTCCTAGTGCTTTGACGCTAAAATAGTAGGTTTTACCTGCAAATAGCTTTTGTTTATCTAGCTTTGAGCCAGTTGATGATAAGCCGTTGTTTGTGCGGTTGTAAATCTCAAATTTTAGACCAGCTGGGCGGATTGAGAATGTATCTGAGGTGCTAACTGGACTTTGATTTAGTATGTTTTGACTAAATGTGCCATCTTGTGCGGTAAATACCTTAAATTTTGCATTTTTTGTGATTTTTTTATCCATATTTGGGATATCAAAGCAGTATCCGTTTGACGGGACGGATATTGTCGGATAGTTATTGGCGTCCGTGATGAAATCGGTGCTTGTTTCTTTCTTTTTCTTTGGATTATTTGTATCCGTTTCATCTGAGTAGTTTGCTTCGTATTCTAGGGCGACAGCGACCTTGTCATCGCCACTTGTTAGACCCCCGCCACCATTTTCATCTTTGGCGATTATGCAAAATTGCCCGCTCTTGCCTACCTGCCTAGCTCTTAGCGGACTACCCCAAAGCCAGTTTAGGTCTTTTTGTTTATTTTTAAATGCATCAAGAAATTCTTTATCCACGACCTTATACTTTGAGCCACCACTTGGCTCGTCCATACAGAATTTGTCGCTGTCGGCGATTAAAAACGAAGTCGCTTGTGTTACGATTGAGTTAAGCATCATTGTAAAATAGTCAGGCTTTTGTAAATTTTTAGCGTTGCCATTGTATTTTATTTTTACTCTATATTGAGTTGCTGGGATTAGTTTTAATCCGTTGTTTGCTGTAAAGCTTCTGCCATTACAGCCATCAGGGTTGTTGTATGTGTAGTAAGTTGGAGATACTACGTTGCCATCTTTTGTGGTTCTATTGATTGAAGTTGGTGTTGCGTTTGCGGTTTTGCAGTAGGTTGCTTTTTGGTTTCTTTCATCTGTTAGTTCAACTCTAAAATCGCCAGAGCCTATAAAACCCATATTAATATTCCATTTATTCCAAACGCTTCTAACAGAGCCGTTGTCACTTTTATCTCTTACCACAATGGTTGCATTTGTTACTTTGCCACTTGCGTCACGCTGTGCGTTTTCTGTGCGATATTGAACGCCTTCTGAGTAGTTCCACCTGTTATAAACGTTATTATTTCTACCAACTGTTTCTTCAATTTCATTTGGCACTTGGATATCGCCCTCTAAATAGATAGAAAATTCGCCTGTGATTTTTGAAAAAAGGTCAAAGAAATTTTGTGAGAAGTAAAAATTTATATCTTTACCTTGATAAAATCTTTTGTTTAAAGTAGGGTCGTTAAATGTCTTTGTTTTATAAAGGTATTTGTTAATTTTATCTTGCGATACTTTTTTAGGGTCTATTTCATCTGTGATATTTCCACCCCAGCTTGAAACATCGGCGTCTAAGGTATTTTTTTGGTTAAAAATAAACATTTTAATGCCTTTTGTGCGTTTTGCACCGCCAGTGCTTCTGCACTCATCAGCAAAGGCAAAATTGGCTAAAACTAAAACAGCTAGGCAAATCTTAAATTTACGTCCTACCCCCCCCCCATTTGCTTATGTTTAACATTTATAACCCCCTTGTTAAAGTTTTATTTATTGTAGCCAAAATTTTCTTAGTTTAAACTACTTTTTGCTAAACTCTCGCAAAAAATTTTCAAGGAGTAACGATGAGTAACGATAATTTTACAAAAATCGCACAAAGCGTAAGAGATGAGGCTGGATATAAAGACCCTATTGCCTTTGCCATTGGCAGAGTAGAACGTGGAGTGGTGGATAAAAGTGCGATTTTATCGGTAAATTATGTGGTTGTAAATTTCAAAGAGAGCTATTTAAGCGCGGCTGTGATTATCAAAGCGTTAAGAGAGTGCGGTGTGAGCGTGGATTTTAGCGGTAGCGAATTTGTGGCTGATTTTAGTAAAGATGTGGCACTTAAAGCGTGGGAGATGTTTAAAATTTTTGAGAGTGAGATAGAAAAACACCAAAATGTAAAGCTAGTTAGAGCGGTTTTAAACGAGCTTGAAAATGCGCAAAACGAGGGTAAATTTAGAGTGGCATTTTTATTTAGCGACGAAAAGCCAAAGAGCGTTGAAGCGGTCTATCTAAAACTCTATCTTTTAAGTCAAAATAAGGCAGAGCTTCGCTCACTATGCCTTGACGGGGCGTTTGGAGTGCTAAAAAACGTAGCTTGGGACATAAATGGCAAACCAATTGAGCTTGAATATTTACGCCAAAATGAGATAGAACTAAAAATGAGAGGCGAGTATCCAGCGATTTTAAGCGTAGATAAATTCCCACGCTTTTTAAGCCACGTAATACCAGCTGATAATACTAGAATCCTTGAAACGTCAAAGGTAAGAATGGGCGCAAGTTTGAGCGCCGGCACGACCATAATGCCGGGCGCTGCTTATGTGAATTTTAACGCTGGCACGACCGGTAGCGTAATGGTAGAGGGCAGGGTAAGCAGCTCTGTTGTCGTGGGCGAGGGCTCAGATGTCGGAGGCGGGGCGTCAATACTTGGCGTATTAAGCGGAACAAATGGCAATCCAGTGGGTATCGGCAAACATTGCTTGCTTGGCGCAAACTCAGTCACTGGCATACCGCTTGGCGATAAGTGCATTGTTGATGCTGGGATTGCGATTTTAGAGGGCACAAAGGTATTTATAAGCGAGAAAGACAGAAAGGTTTTAAGCGAGATAAATCCTAAATTTAGCTTTGATAGAGAGCTTTATAAAGGACTAGAACTTGCAAATTTAAATGGACTTCATTTTAGACAAAATAGCCAAACAGGGCAAATCATCGCAAGTGCTTCAAAACGCGCCATTAAGCTAAACGAGGCACTTCATTAATGTATGAAAAAATAGCCGTTTTAATAGACGCTGAGAATTTCTCATATGCTTTGATTGAGCGAGTTTTAGGCGAAATTTCGCACTTTGGCAAGATAGCTAAGATAAAGGCGTATGGGGATTTTGGTAGCTCACATCTTCGTGGATATAAAGAAATTTCGCTTAATTTTAATATCACGCCAGTGCAAAATTTCAACTACACAACGGCTAAAAACTCATCAGATATCGCGCTCGTTATTGACGCTATGGACTTGCTTTATAGCGGTATTTATGACGCATTTGCTATCGTTTCAAACGACAGCGACTTTTTAAGGCTATCATCAAGGATAAGAGATAACGGCGTAGCAACTATCGGCGTGGGCGAAATGAGCGATAAAAGCGTGGCTTATACGCACTATATCTGCATAAATAAGGCAGAAAATGGGGCTAAAAATGATGATTTAAAAAAGCTGGATTTGGTTGATGATAAATTAATAGATAGGGTAGCGAAATTTTTTAGCTTTTTATCAAAAGATGAGATAAAAGAGCCAGTAAAACCAGCTAAAAAAAGTGGCGTTGATAAGCTTTTAGATGAGATAAAGCAGACTTTAAAGACCGATAAAAACGGCTTTTATAATTGTGGCGAGTTTGGGAGTTTGCTTAAACAACGCTATGATGATTTAAAGCTTACTGACTACCCAAAAAAGGCTGGGGATTTTGTAAGACAGCTTGAAAAAGAGCAAAAAGTCATCTTAAAAACTGAAAATTCAGCACTAAAATTTAAACCAAAGGATACAAAATGAACGTAGCAGTCGTAATGTATGATAGGATAAATCTTATAAATTTTGCAAATGTGCTTGGGTTTATAAAATCTTTTGAAAATGCAAATGTCAAAACCTGCGGATTTAAGAGCGAGGTGGTTGATGAGTTTGGCATTAAAATGCACCCTGAAATTTACGGCGAGGGGATTTATGGGGCTGATATTTTAGTCGTGCCTGACGGCGTTGGGGCGCTGAATTTACGCCACGATGAGATATTTTTATCGTGGATAAAATCAGGCTCATCAACAAAGACTAAAATCGGCTTTGATTTAGGCTCACTAATTCTTGCTGGGGCTGGATTTTTGCAAGGCAAAAAGGCGACAATTAGGGGCGGATACAAAAACGCCCTAAGCGAATACTGCGAAATTTGCGGTGAGAAAGTCTGCCAAAGTGGCGATATAATCAGCGTTAGCGAGTGGGGCGATGAGATAAAGTCAAAACTCGCTCAAATTTTAGCTTAAAGTTTTATTTGATATAATCCAAACCTTAAAATTTAAAGGAGAAAAAATGGCTTCATACTCAATGGGCGACCTAAAAAAGGGTCTAAAAATAGAAATTGACGGCATACCATACAAGATAGTTGAGTATCAACACGTAAAACCGGGCAAGGGCGCGGCGTTTGTGCGTGCAAAAATCAAGTCGTTTATTGACGGCAAGGTGCTTGAAAAGACCTTTCACGCTGGCGATAAGTGTGAGCAACCACACCTAGAAGAGAAGCAAATGCAGTATCTTTACGATGATGGCGAGTATTGTCAGTTTATGGATACGGCTACTTACGAGCAGGTCGCTATCGCTGATGATGATGTGGGCGAGGCGAAAAAGTGGATAATTGATGGGATGATGGTTGATATTTTATTTCACAACGGCAAGGCGATTGGCGTTGAAGCACCGCAGGTCGTTGAGCTTAAAATCGTAGAAACTCCGCCAAATTTCAAGGGCGACACACAAGGTGGTAAAAAACCAGCCACGCTTGAAAGCGGTGCAGTCGTGCAGATACCTTTTCACGTTTTAGAAGGCGAGGTGATTAGGGTTGATACGGTTAGAGGCGAGTATATTGAGCGTGTGAATAAATAAAAGAGCCGATTTTGGCTCTTTTGGCGTGAATTTATGGTTGATGATATTTTAAAATTTATACTTATAAAATACAAAACTCCGCCTGAAAATATCTTTGTAAAGCACCCGAGCATTTCGGTATTTAGGCACATTGATACGAAAAAATGGTATGCCTTGCTTATTTATTTAAAGGTCGGCGCAAAGTATGATGATGTTTCGTTAAACAATGCGATGACGCTTTTAAATTTAAAGCTACCGCCGGGGCTTGTCTTGCTTTTAACGGACAATAAGAGCTTTTTACCAGCCTATCATATGAATAAAAAGCACTGGATAAGCGTGAATTTAGACAGCCCAGCGCTTAGCAAATCGCTCGTTTTTGAGTTAATTGATAAGAGTTATGAGCTTACTTTAAACGAAGCTGACAATGCGAATTTTTAGGCTAATTTTACTTTAAACGAGATTATGAAACGAAATTCTAAACTATTTTTACTGCTATTTTTAGGAGCACTTTCGGCGTTTGGACCATTTGTGATTGACCTTTATTTGCCAGCACTACCGCTGATTTCACATAGTTTTAGTGCTAGTGTGTCGCTTACTCAGCTCACGCTTACGACAAGTATGGCTGGACTTGCTGTGGGTCAGTTATTTATCGGGCCAATAAGCGATAAATTTGGGCGGAAGCTACCTTTAACGATATCGCTTATCATCTACACCATTAGCACGATTTTTATATTTTTTACCAAAAGCATTGAGATGTTTATCTTTATGCGCGTTATTCAGGGCTTTTCATCGGCTGGTAGTCTTGTGATTGCACGTGCGATTGTGGGCGATTTATACAGCGGTGGGGAGTTAAGAAAATTTTTTTCGTTGATGATGGTTATCAACTCACTTGCACCGATTTTATCGCCAGTGATTGGGTCGTTTTTGATAAAGGTTACCGATTGGCGTGGGATTTTTGTGGTGCTTTCTCTCATTGGCATTACGCTTTTTATTGCAAATTTTAACTTCAAAGAGAGTTTGCCAGAGCACAGGCGATTTAAAGTCCCACTTTTAGAGACTTATGCCATTTACAAAGAGATTTTTGTTTATAAAAAATTTATGATTTTTGTAGGGATTTTAACCTTTTCGCTTGGTGCGATGTTTGCCTATATTTCGGCTAGTTCGTTTATTTTACAAGAGCATTTTAGCCTAGATCCGACCCAGTATGCGTTGTGTTTTGGTTTAAATGGAGCAGCTCTTAGCTTTGCTGCTTTTATTTCAAGCAAACTAAACGAAGCAAAAGCCCTAAAAATCGGCATTTTTGGGCTATTTGGTGTCTCGGTTTTTTTATTTTTGACATTTAGTTTAAATTTCGGACTTTATGCGGTTTTGGCTGGATTTTTTATGCAATTATTTTTTAGCGGATTTATCTTTCCAACAGCTTCGGCACTTGCTATGAATTGTGGGCGAAAATATGCTGGCTCAGCCTCTGCTGTGCTTGGATTTTGTCCGTTTTTATTAGGCGGTGTCGTGTCGCCACTTGTGGGACTTGGTGAGATTTTTTTTAGCACACCAGCCGTGATTTTTAGCTGTGCTTTTGTGGTTTTTGTGCTGTTTTTTATGGCAAAAAGGCATTTAAAAGAGCAAAATTAATTAAACTTAAACCACCTTATCAACCCTAATGCTATCTAAAAAGCTATCTTTTAGCTCACTTAGTAAATTTTGCATATTTGTTATCTCTTTACTATTGGTATTTGTATTTTGATTTAGGGCGTCTGGGTAGAATTTAGCCAAAGCCTCCTTTTCATCGCTATTTAGCCCCTCTTTGCCGACATTTTCAAGTTTGATTTTTGCCTGCAAAGCTTGTAGCATTTTCATCTCATCCTCGTTTGAGCTTACTAGCTTACTTATGCGTATTTGGCGAGTATCAGCGGCTACGCTAACTATGCTTTTTAGATATTCATCTTGCTCATTTTTACTCATTAGCTCGTTTTGTGTGATGAGCCTGTCTTGGTTTTTATCAGCACTTAGTGTGCGGTTTAGCTCACTCTCAATAGTGTTGCTAGTAAAGCTAAATCCGCTTGGCTGGGTTATTAAAGAGCTTATGTATTCGCTTTTTTGAAAATACTTATCCACGCCCTCAATGCTTACTTGTGTGATTTTCATCCCTGTATTATTAATCCTGCCAAACTCCGCAAAATACGAATTTGTCCTTTCTTGCTCAGCCTTGTTTAAAGCTCCATTTTTATCATCATCAGCCATTAAATAGCCACGTTTATAACAAACCAGCTTGATACGAAATTTTGTGCATTGCCGTTTAAAATCACGCTGCCATCATCATTTTTAAAGACATCATCACTGCCAAAAACACGATTTATTGTATTTAAATTCTCATTGCTTAGACCGATTTTTATGTAATTACCACTTATTGCATCTTTAAAATAAATGGTGTTTTTAAAGTCGCTTTTGCCGTTATTTACCTTAATATCGTGCGAATTTGCAAGGCTATCAACGCTTTTTGATAACTCTGATAGCTCTGAAATTTCTAGCTTTTTACTGCTTAGATTTGGCGCGTCATAGACTGGTAAAATCTCTCGCAAGAATTTATTGTTAAAGGTAGTTGCAGAAAAATCCACGCTTAATAGCCTCCAACCTGCTCATTTAAAATTTTAACACCAGCAGAATTTTGACTAACAACGCCATTTGTAGCTTTTAAAAGCAGGTCATCACTGGTAAAAGCTAATAAAACGTTAAGTAGTGCAAATTTAAACAATTTTATGCCTTTTTAAAAATATGCTATCTTAACACATTTTATTTTTATTGTCAATATTTTTTAAACAAGCCTAAAATTTATAACTTGTTTTGTGCTAAAAATGTGGTTTTAACGCTATTTTAAATCAAAATAGCGTTAAAAATGGTTGCTAAAATTTATACGCAAAACTTACCTTGAAATTTCTGCCACTCTCCCAGTCAATGGTATTTGTATCGCCTGAGTATTCGGCTGTTCTTTGTGAGTGCGAGGCGTAGGCTTTGTTAAATAGATTATAAACCCCAGCGTTGATTTCAAGCCCTTTTAACCTGCCACCACTTGGTATGTAGGTGGCGTAGATATCGCTTACGGCGTAGCTTGGCATTTTTACGTGCTTGGCGTTAAAGTCGTTTGCTGAGATCGTGTTTTTTGACTTAAAAAACAGCAGATTATAGCCTAAGAGCAGGTCGGCTCGTGGTAGGCTATACTCGGCGTTTAGGGCGTATTTATCGCCTTGGTCGCGATATCCTATTAGGTTTGAGCTTAGGTATCTTGTGCCATTTCGCCCAGTTACGGCGACCCTGTCTTTGTATTTTACCTTTTGGTGCGTGTAGCTAGCACTTAGCGAGAGTGCGTCTAGCGTGGCTTTTGCAAGAAGCTCAACGCCGTCAATAACTGCACCGCCAGAATTTACACGGCACAGCGTGTTTGCACCATTTGGGCAGCCCACGACGCCGGCGTTTGCGTTGTTATCCACGATTAAATTTTCATATTCGGTTCTAAAATATTTTGCGATTAGGCTAAGGCTGGAATTTTCGCTGATTTGATTTTTAAATCGCCCTCCAAATTCATACGAATCCCCAGTCGTCGCCTTTAAATCGCCGTTTTTTGCCCAGTTGTAAGCCCCAGCACGACCGCTGCCAGAGGCTAGCATACTCTCTATCACATCAGGACCTCTAAACACCTTTGCATAGCTTGCAAACGCTCCAAATCCCCTGCCAATCTCATAATCAAGTGCGAGTGCTGGGCTAAATTCTTTAAATTTATATTTAATGCTTTTTAAACTACCAGCCTTGCCGTCATAGCTTTTTAGCTCGTGAATTTCATATCTAATGCCCGGTGTGAGCGTGAAATTGCCGTATTTTATCGCATCTTCAAGGTAGGCTGAGTAGTTATTTACCTTTTCTGGCGTTGTGTTGTTTGGTTTTGAGAAATTTTTGCTCGTGTAAAATTCCGTGCCGTATTTTAGGGTGTGTAAGAAGTCGCCAGTTGTTAGCTTTTGCGTGGCTGAAATTTTAGCACCGCTCGTTTTTACGCCCCATTTTGAGCTATCAACCCTTTCGTGAGTGGTATTGTAGGCGTTAAAATTTAGTTTAAAATCATCATTTGGCATAAAATCGTAGTTAAAAGTGTGCGTCTCTCGCTTGTATTTTCGGTAACCAAGCTGTCCGTCCTGCCACGCTCCAAACTCAGCCCTAAGCGGATAAAGCCCCTTGTATTGGTTACGTTCGGTTGAAAGGCTTATTTTGTGAGCGTCGTTAAAGCTATATCCAAGTTTAAAAAGATAACTGATATCATTGCCATCTCCGCCAGTTCTTTTGCCGTTACCAGCCTTACTAAAATCGTATCCGTAGTGCTTAAAAGCACCTAAAATTTCAAGGTTTTGTGGCGTTTGTCCAAACAAAATCGCACTTTGAGAAAAACCCTTGTTGTTGCTTGTGTAGCCCATTTTTAGCTTAGCACCAAAGCTTTCGTTATCTTCAAGCAAATCAGAAGCATTAATCGTCTTAAACGCAACAGCCCCACCAAGTGTGCCAGAGCCGTTGGTTACGGAGTTTGCACCCACGCTCACTTCAACAGCCTTAATCAAATCAGGGTCAATTAGCAAATCAGCATTGTGATGAAAGGTGTTGCCGTTTTGTTTTGCGCCGTCAATCGTGATATTTATGCCCCTGTCGCTCACGCCACGCATATAAATTTTTTGATTCATCGCATTTGTCCCACCGACATAAACGCCCGGTATATCTCTAAACACATCGTTTAGTAAAGTGGCGTTTCTAGTTGAAATTTTGGCTTCATCAACGCCATCATACCCCTTGCTATTTGAGGTAACACTAATCGTCTCAAACGACACATTTTCACTGCTAAATGCAAAACTGGCAGCTAGGGCTGCGACAATAGAAATTCTCATTTTTGCTTTCTCCTTTTGATTTTATTATTGATTTGTGTTATCAAAAATAAGCGTGAATTATTACAAATAAAACTTTAAAAATTTATAAATATAATTTGTTATCAATTATCAAAAAATTTGATAAAATATTGACATTAATTATCATTAAATGCTATAATGCGACCTTTGAAATTTTTAAAAAAGGCAGAAAAATGGAGTTTGTAAAACACAATGTTGAGTATCTAATCATCGCAATTTTAGGCATTATGAGCTTTTTTGTGGTTTGGTTTAGCATTGAAAGGGTAATTTTTTATGCAAATGTAAAGGTTGGCGAGTTTAAGAGCGTTGAGGCACTTGAAGAGGCACTGACAAAAAATTTAACTTCACTTTATATCATCTACTCAAACGCCCCATATATCGGACTTTTAGGCACTGTTGCTGGGATTATGGTTACGTTTTATGATATGGGTATGAGCGGTGGGATTGACTCAAAAAGCATTATGATTGGACTTTCGCTCGCTCTTAAAGCGACCGCTTTTGGGCTGATTGTGGCTATACCAACGCTGATGATTTACAATGGATTTAATAGAAAAGTAGATATTTTATTAAACCGATACAAGGCAGAAAATAGATGAGACTTAATAAAAAAGATGGCTTAAATGTCGTCCCATTTATTGATATTATGCTGGTTTTACTAGCCATTGTTTTGTCAATTTCAACATTCATAGCACAGGGCAAAATCGCCGTTGATTTACCAAATGCAAATTCTGCTAAACAAGAAAATGATGATAAAAAAATGAGTGTGGTTATTAATAAGGATGATAAAATTTTCATTGATGATAAAGAAATAAATGATAATGATTTGAAAGAAATTTTAAATAATATTGATAATAAAACGCTAATTGAGCTAAAAAGCGACAAAAATGCAAAATTTGATAATTTTGTAAAGGTGATTGATATTTTAAAAGAAAAAGGACACGAAAATTTTGCTATCTCAACTCTACTTCAATAGAGCCACAATCGGCTTTGTAATCTCGTTTATTACGCACTTTTTGCTTGGTTTTTACATTTATGAAAACCATAAAATTTTAAAGATAAAGCCAAATGAAGAGCGTTCGTTAAAGATTGATTTACTCTCATATAAGCCAGTTAGCACGCCGGTTGTAGAACAGATACAAAAAGAGCAAATAACACCACCAGAGCCAGTTATCACGCCACCAGAGCCACCAAAAGTGGTTGAGAAAATCGTAAAAAAAGAGCATAAAAAGCCTGAAAAAAAGCACGAAAAAAAGCCAGCAAAAGAGATAGTAAAAAAGCAAAATTTCACGCCAGAGCCACCACCAGCAAAGCCAGTCGTGCAAGAGCCAGTCCAAACACAGCAAGTAGCACAAGTAATCCAAACGCAAACCACGCCACAAATTCAGCCAAAAGCCCAAGAAATCGGCGAGTTTAACATAAAAAGCTCGGCAAACGATACAAATTTTATGCAAATTAGAAAAGCTATTGAAAAGCACAAAAAATATCCAAAAAACGCCCAAAAAATGCGTCAGCAGGGCTTAGCCGAAGTGTCGTTTTTATACAAAAAAAACGGCTTGATAGCGGAGATAAAAATCGTAAAAAGCTCGGGATTTTCAAGTCTTGATGAGGGTGCGATTAAGTGCATTGAGCGTGCGGCTAGTGAATTCCCACTGCTTGATAAGGATTATCACATTACAATACCGATTGGTTTTAGACTGATTTAATTAAGTTTTTCTTATAATCAAGCCTTTAAATTTAAAGGGAATTCGTGGCTTTAATTGATCTAATAGAAGTTAGCAAAAAATTTGGTGCAAATGAAATTTTAAACGAGATTAGCCTAAGCATAAACGAAAACGAGCGAGTGGCGATAATCGGCAAAAATGGCGGTGGCAAAAGCACTTTGATGAAAATCATTAGCGGTGCTTATGAGGTTGATAGCGGGCGAGTGATACGCCAAAATGGCGTTAAGATTGAGATGTTAGCCCAAATGCCAAAATTTGATGAGGGTTTAAGCGTAAAAGATGCCCTAAATTTAGAGCTAAAAGAGATTTTTGACGCAAGAGATGAGTATTCACAAATTTCAGAAAAACTAGCTCACGAGCCACAAAACAGGGAGCTTCACGACAGAGCCGATGAGCTTATAAAATTCATTGAGAGTAAGGATGGCTGGGATATTGAGCGAAATATAGAGCGTGTGCTTGAATATTTTAGCCTAAAAGAGTATGAAGATCGCCTAGTTAGTAGCCTAAGCGGTGGCGAGGTTAGACGCGTAGCACTAGGTGCTTTAATCCTTAAAAAGCCAGATATTTTGCTCCTTGATGAGCCGACAAACCACCTTGATGTTTATATGGTTAGGTTTTTAGAAGATATGCTTAAAAACTCAAAGCAGACGATAGTTTTTATAAGCCACGACCGCTATTTTATTGACGCCATTGCGACTCGTAGCGTTGAGATTGAGGACGCAAAAATCAGAAATTTTGACGGCGGATATGCCTATTATTTAGAAAAAAAGCAAGAAATTTTAGCAAGTTTAGCCAAAACCCACGAAACGCTTTTAAAGACGCTAAAAAGCGAAGAGGAGTGGTTAAGGCGTGGTGTAAAAGCGCGTTTAAAACGCAACGAAGGGCGAAAAGAGCGAGTGCTTGCAATGCGTGAAGAGGCTAAGAAAAATCCCGGTGTAATTAGGCGGGTAAAATTAGAGCTTGAACGCGCTCAAAAGAGTTTTAATCAAGGCGGACTAAATGAAAACCGCAAAAAAATGCTCTTTGAGATTAAAAATTTAAGCGTAAAAATGGGGCAAAAAGAGCTAATCTCAAATTTTAACGCAAGGGTCTTACAAGGCGAAAGGATAGCCATTGTCGGTAAAAACGGCTCAGGCAAAAGCACACTTTTAAAAACGCTTCTTGGCGAGTTAGTGCCAAATTTTGGCGAGATAAAGCGTGGCGATGTTAGGATTGGCTACTTTGATCAAAACCGAACGGAGCTAAGCGACGAGAAAAGTCTAATTGAAGTTTTTTGCCCAAATGGTGGCGATATCGTGCAGGTTCGTGGGCGAAATATGCACGTTTATGGCTATCTTAAAAATTTTCTCTTTCCAAAGGAATTTTTAGATAAGCCAGTTGGCGTTTTAAGCGGTGGCGAAAAGCACAGGGTGGCTCTGGCGCTTCTTTTTACAAAAGAGTATGACGTGCTGGTGCTTGATGAGCCGACAAACGACCTTGATATTGCTACGATTAACATTTTAGAGGAGTATTTGCAAAGTTTTAGCGGCGCGATTATTTTTGTCAGCCACGACCGCTATTTTGTGGATAAAATTTCAAATAAACTTTGGGCGTTTAGCGGCGGTAAGATTGATGTTATACACAACGAATATAGCGTTTATTTAGAGCTTGAAGATGAGTTAAGTCAGCTAAATGAGTTTGAAAAAACGGCTCATCAACAGCTAGAAGTTACTACAAAGCAAAAAAATGGCGTAAAATTAAGCTACAAACAGAGCAAAATTTTAAACGAATATCCAGATTTAATAGATAATTTAAATAAAGAGATTAAAAGACTAGAAAGCGATTTGGCTGACCCAAAAATCTATCAAGAGATTGGAATTTCAAAGCTTTATGATGAGCTTGAAGCTAAAAAAAATGAGCTTGAAAGATTAGAAAACGAATATTTTGAAGTGCTTGAAATAGCTGAAAATTTAGAAAATATTTAAATTTTTTACTGCTAAGATGAGAGTGCAAAAGGGTTAAATTTGCACCCAGCCCCAATCTTGTCGTTTTGTAAAATCTGCTAAATTGTAAAATTTATCAGATATTTATCTTTAAAATAGTAAAATCGGCGAAATTTTTAAAAGAAAGTCGGTCGTGAAAAAAGCATTTACTATGGTTGAAATGGTCTTTGTTATCGCCATTATCGCCATTTTATCGGCAGTTTTTGTCCCAAAGCTCTTAGCCACAAGAGATGATGCTCAGATCGTTAAGGGGATTAAAAATTTAAATATGTTTATTAGCGACATTGGCATTTACTATACCGCAAAAAACGGCTTTGCAGAAAACCCACGAGATATGACAAGCGTTAAAGATATTGACTGGTTTGATGATGAGAGCGGAGAAATTTTAGTCGCTGGTAAAAAGTGCATTAGCTTTTTTATAATCCCAAATGACGGCGTAAAACCAGCCCATTTAAGGATAGAAGACGGCAGTCAAAAGAGCGAGAAAATTTGCAGACAAATCCTGCTTTCAGATACAATGAAAAACATAAAAACAATGCGAATAAGCTACAACCAAACTCACAATTCAAGAGATGATAAAAACGCAAACTACGGCGAGATTATGATCGGCGAAGGTAGCACCGTTAGGTGGTAGCTACACAAAAAGATAGTAAAAAATCGGCATTGTTACAAAACTAAACACAACGCCCATCGCCACGGATGAAACCGCTAGCGAGCTATCAAGCTCAGCCTTCATAATCATAGCACTAGCTAACGCCATAGGTGGCATAGCACATTGTAAAAGCCCCACGAGCCACGTTTTATCTAAATTCTCGCCAAATAACTTTGCGACTGCAAAAAAGAAAATTGCTGGCACGACCATTTTACACGCCAATACCACGCCAAGGGCTTTATAAGAGCTTTTAATACTAGCAAAACTAAGCCCAACCCCAATGGCAAAAAGTGCCACCGGCGTAACGCTACCCTCAAACATACGAAGTGGCGAAAAGATAAACTCTGGCAGGCTAAAATGCTTTAAGGTAAGGGCTAAAACTAGGGCGACAAATGGCGGGAATTTTAGCACCGAAATGGTGTTTTTTAGGAGCGAAACCTGATCTTTTGCACCAAAAGATAGAATAAAAGGCCCAAGGATTGAGAGCGGTATGCTAGTGGCTAGCTGGTCGTAAAAAATCGCCTCATTTATCACGCTATCGCCAAAAAAGCCCTTAACCACCGGCATACCCACAAATAGCGTGTTGCCAAATAGGCTAAGCATCACAGCACTCACCATCGTGGCTTTTGAAAATTTAAAAATGTAAGAGAGCAAAAGTGCTACCAATGCCCCAAAAATCGTAGAAACAAAGCCAAGTGCGATGATGTTTATCAGCGTCGTGTCAATATTTACGTGATAAACTTTATCAAAAATCAGAGCTGGGATTGCAAAGCAAAGGACAAAATTTATGAAAATTGATGAGTGTTTTTGTTCTAATACGTTAAATTTTTTTGCTAAAAATCCAGAGGCGACTAAAACAAAAATAGAAAAAAGTGGGACGAAAATCATCTTTTTTGCCTTTTTTGTGGTTTAAAAAGCGTAATTTTAGAGCAATAAAAATAAAAATTTTCTAAAATAGACAGAAAATTTATACATATTTTTTACGATTTTTGTGTAATATTTCACAAATTTTAGGGGTATTTATGAGAAAAATTCTATTTTTTACGGCTTTTTTTGTGCTGTTTTTGTTTGCAAGTGATGATGAATTTAAGGATGCTGTAAGGGCTTTTAATGAAAATGATTGTCAAAAATCAAGCCAAATTTACAAAAAACTAGCCGAGCAAAATCACCCAAAAGCAGCGTTTAATTACGCTTGGATGTTTGAGAAAGGTCAGTGCGTAAATCAGGATTATAAAGAGGCTAGAAAATTTTATGAAATAGCACTAAATGGCGATGATATCGGCTCAAAACGCTTGGCAGCTTACAGGCTCGGACTGCTTTTATTTACAAAACGTGGTGGCGATGAGAGCAATGAAAACGAGCGTGCAATCAAGCTTTGGCAGCTCTCGCACGAGCTTGGATACGCCCAAGCCGCAATGGGACTTGGCACGATTTATTTGCAAGGCATTATCATAAAAAAAGATGAAAATTTAGCACGAGATTACTTTAATATCGCCTGCAAAGCCAAAATCAAAGAGGCGTGTATGATTTTATCAAACTTAAATCCGTAAAACATAAAATGTGGCTTAGATTAAATCAAAAATATTTGCTGGTTTTTTATTTATTTTCGTAAAAATATTTTAAAATAGCGTTAAAATCGTGATTTAGTTGCCATAACTTGGCAGTTAAAAGTGCAAAAAGTCCAGCCGTTTTTACCCTGATATCGCCGTTATACTCGTTAATGTTGCGTATTAAGTTAGCTATCTCGTGCCTTGTATAAAGTCCTATCTAGCGTTTTAAATTTATATCATCTTTTTAAGCTCTGACCGCTTACTTTGTGCAGTTTGGCATAACTAAAATAGCCATTTAAAACAGATTAAAATGGCTTAAAAATAGCGATAAATTAAATAATGGCGGGTAAAGTGGGATTTGAACCCACGAAGGCTTGCACCTTACACGCGTTCCAGGCGTGCTCCTTAAACCGCTCGGACATCTACCCAAAGTGGGCGATTATAGCCAAAAACTACTTTTTTAAAGCTGATTTTGGATTTATCCGCTTAAATAGCATAACAAATCCGCTAATTATAAATAAATTTATAAGCAGACACGAAAGGCAAAACATCACCCTACCGACCTCGCCAAAAATGTCGCCTTGATGAATGCTTAGCATTAGCCTTGAAACTGCCCTAGCGTCCATTTTGCCGATATTTTCTGCCTTATTTAGTGGCGTTAGTGTGGCGTTATTTTCAACCAAAAAGCTAAAATTTTCACCTCCTTTTTTGTAGCTTAAATTTTTAGCATTTGATGAGATTGTAGCCTTGTCAAAATCGGCGTTTAAAGCCAAAACTGCCCTGTCAAAATCGCTAAAATTCACACTGCTTTTGGCATTTTTAACTGCTCTTTGCTCGGTTTTTACTCCAAATGCCGTATTTATGGCATCTCTTACAAAGCCATACGACCAAAAAAGCCCACTAAGGCTCATAATAAGCAGTAAAATCGCAGTCCAAAGCCCTAAACTTGCGTGAAGCTGATACCAAAAAGCACGACCTTTTAGGGCGATTTTAAACATTAAACTCTTTGTGAAATTCTTTTTAATAAGTGGTAAATAGAGCCAAATTCCGCTTAAAATAAGCAGGGCAAGGCTAATTGAGCTAATTGCGACAATGTGTTTGCCAATGGTTGAAGCGGTCTTATTTTCTAGCAATGAAAGCCCTAAATTTCTATGAAACATAAGTGCTACAAACATCGCCTTAAAGCCCACGTCATCGTAAATTTCGCCGTTGTAAGGGTTTGCAAAATAGGCATTTCTCCCACCCACGCCTTGTGTGTAAATATGATAAACACCATCTTTATTAATATCTATATTTCGTATCTCAAAATCGCCGTTTTTTGCCTTTAAATTAGTTAAAATTTCGCTTATTTTTTGCTTGTTTTCGCCCACTTCTACGCTAAATAAATTTTGATTAATAATCTCTTTAATCTCCGCTCTATACGCTACTATTGAGCCACTTATACTCATTATAAAAAGTGGTAAAAATGCCAAAAAAGTAAGCAAAAGATGAAGGTTAAAAACTAAACGATTTTTCTTAAACATTTACGCTCCTAATTGATATGCAAAATCAAAAATGTGATTGTATCAATAAAAAATAAAGAAAAAATTAATTATTAAAGGTTTTTTGGCTAAAATCCATCTAAATTTATAAACGAGAAGCAAATGCAAGAGATTTTAAACAAACTAAATGAGTCACAAAAAGAGGCATCAAGTCACATTGACGGAGCTATGCTGATTTTAGCCGGTGCTGGCAGTGGTAAGACCAAAACTATCACGACGCGCCTTGCCTATCTCATCGGCGTTGTAGGCATTGACCCGGCAAATACGCTAACGCTTACATTTACAAATAAAGCAGCAAACGAAATGCGAAGTCGTGCCTTAAAACTGCTTGGCGAGGGCAGAAATTTCACTCCGCTTTTATGCACGTTTCACAAATTTGGGCTTTTGTTTTTGAAATTTTACATTGATAGATTAGGGCGAAAAAACAACTTCATAATCATTGACACAGACGATAAAAAGCGGATTTTAAAGAGCTTTGAAAGTGCTATACCAACCTCAACTCTCTCAAATGAAATTTCAAACTACAAAAATTCACTTTTTAGCGTTGATGACGTGCTAAAAAATGCGAATTTTTTAAACGTGGAGAGAGAAAAGGGTGATTTTTATCAAAAAGTAGCACAAATTTACAAAAAATACGAGGAGTATCTTTGGGCAAATAATTTGGTTGATTTTGATGATTTGCTCGTGCTTACGTATAAAATTTTAGATGCTGATGAAGCCTTGGCAGATGAAATTTCAAACCGCTATAAATACATAATGGTTGATGAGTATCAAGACACAAACGACCTTCAATACAAGCTTTTAAGAAAACTATGCAAAAGCCACGAAAATATCTGTGTCGTGGGCGATGATGACCAGAGTATTTATGGTTGGCGTGGGGCTAAGATTGACAATATTTTAAATTTTAAAGATCAATTTTCTAACGTAAAAATGATTAGGCTTGAAGAGAATTACCGCTCAACAACGCCGATTTTAAGGGCTGCAAACGAGCTAATTGATCATAACCGAAACAGGCTTGGCAAGAGCCTAAAAAGCACGATAGGTAGCGGCGATGAGATTGAGATTATGGAGAGCATTGATGAGAGTGCTGAGGCTGCAAAAATTGCTAAAAAGATTAAAACTCTGCTTTCACAAGGCGTAAAAGCCCCTGATATTGCGATACTTTACCGCATTAATGCCCTGTCGCGCTCACTTGAAGAGTGGTTAAATAAGGAGCAAATTCCATATAAAATGGTCGGTGGCGTGAAATTTTACGAAAGAGCCGAAATTAAGGACATTATTAGCTATTTAAGGCTTGTTACAAATCAAAACGACGACTTTTCGCTACGTAGAATCATAAACCGCCCAAAAAGAGGACTTGGCAACGTAAGCCTAGCAAAGCTTGAAAAAATCGCCTTTGAAGCACAAATTTCACTCTTTGAAGCGACACAAATTTTAGATGAAAACGACGAGGCATTTAGCAAAAAAGTAAGGCAATCCTTAATTGAGTTTGGTGCGAATTTAAAAGAGTTAGCCACGCTTGATAGCGTTTATAGCTTAATTGACAAGCTTGAAGCAAAATTTGGTATAAAAAAATATTACGAGAGCCTACCTGACGGCGCTGAAAGGGCTGCAAATATTGATGAATTTTACGCATTGATAAAAGACCAGATTAAGCAAAATCCAAGCTTTGAGCTTGAAGAATTTTTAAACGAACTAACCTTAACAAGCGAGGCTGACGGCATTAGCGACGAGATGATTAGCATTATGAGCGTGCATGCTAGCAAGGGCTTGGAGTTTAAGCACCTCTTTGTCATTGGGCTTGAAGAGGGCTTTTTCCCACTCATTGGCGACGGCAGCGACATTGAAGAGGAGCGAAGATTAGCCTATGTAGCAATCACAAGAGCAAAGCGAAATTTAAGCCTAAGCTACGCACTTTCACGCTTTTATAAAGGTCAGCGAACACGCCTAAATAAGAGCAGGTTTTTAAGCGAAGCTGGGCTAATTCAGGGCTCACTCGTGATTGAAGAGAGTGGCGATTTTAAAAAGGGCGACTTGGTTAAGCACAAAATTTTTGGCATCGGGCGAGTGAGTGCTGTTACAAAAATAAAAAAAGAGCAAAAACTCACCATAAATTTCGCTGGCAACGTAAAAGAGATAATGTCAAGCTTTGTTACAAAGGCGGTTTGATGAACGCCATTTTTGTCGCCAAAAAACCAGCCGGACTTAGCTCAAACCACTTCTTAAACCGCCTAAAACGCAAGTATAATTGCAAAAAAGCTGGATTTTCAGGCACACTTGACCCCTTTGCTAGTGGGGCTTTGCTCGTGGCTTTTGGCAGCTACACAAGGCTTTTTAGCCACATAAATAAAAGCCCAAAAATTTACAAAGCGACAATGTGGCTTGGTGCAAAAAGCGAAAGTGGCGATAATCAAAACATAAGCGAAATTGCGATTTTACCGCCATTTGAGCCTGAAATTTTAAATAAAACTATTGCTAAATTAAGCGGAGAAATTTCATACACACCGCCAAAATTTAGTGCAAAAAACATAAACGGCACAAGGGCTTACAAACTTGCACGAAGTGGGGTGGATTTTGAGCTAAAAACGCAGACAATGCAGGTTTTTAACGCCAAAATCACAAACTACTCGCACCCATTTTTAAGCTTTGAAATTTCAGTTAGCGAGGGCAGTTATGTCCGCTCATACGCTCAAATTTTTGCTAAAAATTTAGGTGTAAATGCCACGCTTAGTGCCTTAGAGCGAGTTAGCGAGGGCGGACTTTGCTATGAAAATGAGCGGTTTTTAGACCCAGTTTTGCTCTTAAATTTAGAAAAAAACGAGTATTTTGGCGATATTTTAGAGATAAAAAACGGCAAAAAACTTGATAAAACGAAATTTAAAAGACAAACAAATGGCAAATTTTTATTAATTTATGATGATTTTTTTAGTATCATTGAGATAAAAAACGATGAAGTAATTTATTGTTTAAATAAGGTTGAAAAATGTTAATACTTTCACGAAAAGAGAATGAAGAGATTTGGATAGGCGACAATATGAAAATCATTGTCGTCAATATCGCCAAAGGTGTCGTAAAAATAGGCATTGAAGCTCCACGAAACACCGTGATTTTTCGCAAAGAGCTAGCCGAGCGAATAAAAAGAGAGAACGAAGAGGCGAGTAAAAATTCAGAACAAGCCAACATTGATGAGCTTTCAAAAAAAATAGAGCAATGAGAAGTTTTGCAAAGATAAATCTATTTTTAAAGGTGGTCGGCACAAGGGCAAACTACCACGAAATCGCCTCTCGCTTTATTTTGTTTGAGAAAATTTTTGATGAGATTAGCTTTGAGCGTGGCGATTTTGAGATTAAATCTAATGTCAAAATCAATGGCGAAAATATCATTTTAAGGGCGATTAGTGAGCTTAAAAAAAGTGGGTTTAAAAACGAGCTTGATGAGTTTTTTAGCACACATAAAATCGTGATAAATAAGCAAATCCCAATGGGTGCTGGACTTGGAGGAGGTAGCTCAAACGCCGCTACTTTTTTAAATTTAGTAAATCAAACGCTAAATCTTAAAATTTCAAAAGATGATTTGATAAAAATCGGTGCTAAAATTGGTGCTGATGTGGCGTTTTTTCTGAGCGGTTTTAAGTGTGCAAATGTCGGCGGTATCGGCGAAATCGTAAGCGAATTTGATGATTTTGTGCCTGATTTAGAAATTTTTACGCCAGATATTTTTTGCGACACGCCAAGCGTTTATAAAAAATTTAGAAGTGATTTTATGCAAAATATTAATGTGAATTTGACAAATAAATTTTTAACGCTAAAAAATAGCGAGTTGTTAGAAAATTTCACAAACCACGAATTAAACGACCTTTTAGCCCCTTGTGTGTCGCTTTATCCAGAGATTAGTGAGTATAAAAATATGTTTTTAAGTGGTAGTGGCAGCACACTTTTTAAGGTAAAAAAATGAAAGAGGTAGCAAAAAACAAAAAGGCATTGCACGAGTTTAGCATAATTGAAACCTTTGAGGCTGGGCTGGTGCTAAAAGGCAGCGAAACAAAGGCACTTCGTGCAGGACGTGCAAACTTAAAAGATAGCTTCGTGCGTATCATAAAGGGCGAAATTTTCTTGCTAAATGCACACATTTCGCACCTACAAACTACTCACTCGCACTTTCGCCCTGACGAGAGAGCCCCTAGAAAGCTTTTAATGCATAAAAAGCAGATTGATAGGCTTTTTGGTGCGGTTACAAGGGACGGCTACACGCTTATTGCGCTTGCGATTTATCTAAATAGCAAGAATATTTTTAAGGCAAGGATAGCCCTTGCAAAGGGTAAAAATTTGCACGATAAACGCGAGAGTTTAAAGAAAAAACAAGCCGATTTGGAGGCAAAAACGGCTATGAAAAATTTTGGTAAAAATTTATAAAAAGGATAAAAATGAGAATTTTTAAGGTTATTTTTGCGGTTTTTATAGCGATTTTTTTAAGTGCTTGTGGCAATGAAAATGGCGATAAAAAGAGCGAACAAATCTCAAATTTTAAAGAGTTTAAAGATGGCGAAGAGGTCGTTTTAAAGGGCGTTTTAGGCAAGGATATGACGCTTGTTAGAAAAAATGGCGGTTTTGTGGTTAAAGGCGAAGAGGGCAAATATTTAATGCTTGATATTTTTGGGACATTTTGTCCGCCGTGCCAAAAAGAAGCACCCGAGATTATGCAGTATCAGCTAGATAATCGTGACACTTTTAACATAATTGGCTTAACACACTTTGAAAATGTAACTGATGAGTATGTTTTAAATGACTTTATCAAAAAATATAACGCATTTTATTTCATCACAAACGACACGGCAAAAAACAGCCGAATCGCCGAGCAAATCGTGCGTGATATCGCTTACAAGCACGAGATAGCACTGCCGTTTAAAGTGCTTTTAAAAGATGGCTATTACCAAATTTTAACTGACAACGACACTGGCAAATTTGGCGTAAAATATTATATCGGCGGTATAAAAATGGATAGATTTAAAAAAGATGTTGAGCGGATTGAGGGTTTAAAGTAGTTTTGGAACGATATTTGCTTAAAAACGCACGAAGGAGTTAGTCAATGTTTGTTTTACAAAGTTCAAAATCAAAACCGCTAATTGAAGCGGCAATGGCAGCCAGAGAGTTAAGGCAGGAGCTGATTTCAAGCAATATTGCAAACATTGACACACCATTTTACAAGGCTAGGGATATAAATTTTGAAAGCGAATTAATCGCAAAAGCTGATGAAATTTATAACAAAAGCGGTAAAAAAACGCTAGAACTTGCCAAGACCGATGAGAAGCACATTAACAAAGTAGAATTCCCACAAACTGGAATTTCAAAGATTTTTCTAAGGGACGGACACACCGCTAGAAACGACGCAAACAGCGTTGATTTAGACGTAGAAACGACTGAGCTTAGCAAAAACTACACGATGTTAAGTGCGATTGATAATGCCTACAAACGAGAAGGCACTATCTTTAAAAGCGTGATTGAAGCAAGTGGTAAAATTTAAGGTAAAAAAATGTATTTAAACGATTTTGATATTAGCGGATACGGACTTAGTGCTCAACGTTTTAGAATGAACGTAATTAGCTCAAACATAGCAAACGCACACACCACACGCACGGCTGAGGGCGGACCTTATCGTAGGCAAGAGGTGATTTTTAAGGCGTTTGATTTTAATAAAATTTTAAACCAAGAGCTAAAAGAGCGAGGTGCTATGCACGAGTATCAAAACCCAGTAGATGACCCAGATGCTCCAAAAGACGCCTTTCCGCCGGTGATGAGCGTGGTTGTTGATAAGATAGTGCGCGATGATAAGGACTTTATCCTTAAATACGACCCAAGCCACCCAGACGCAAATGCCGATGGCTACGTGGCTTATCCAAACATAAACCCAGTCATTGAGATGAGCGATTTAATAGAAGCCACTCGTGCCTATCAGGCAAATGTAGCAGCCTTTCAAAGTGCAAAAAGTATCGCTCAAAGTGCGATTTCGCTAATCGGAGGTCAATAATGCAAAATTTTAAAATCGGCGAATTTCAAGCCCTAAATCGAGTAAATAAAAAAACAGAAGTAAAAAATGATGGCACCGACTTTGGCGAAATTCTAGACAACTCGCTAAAAGAGCTAAATAAAGTCCAAGAGAGTGCTGATAAGGCGATTGCCGACCTTGCTACTGGCGAGGTTAAGGACTTGCACCAAGCTGCCATTGCAATTGGCAAAGCTGAAACAAGTATGAAGCTAATGCTTGAAATTCGCAACAAAGCACTAAGTGCGTATAAAGAGATTTCAAGAACACAAATCTAATTTATGAACTCGCGAAAATCAAAAACAACGATACTTTTTTTATTTATCGCGGTCGGACTGGTGATTTTTTTATCGGTTATCATTTACAGAGCCACGATTGACAAACGCCATTTATACCTGCAAACACGAGAAGAAAACTCCGCACTTCGTGGCTCAATCATCACAAAGGACGGATTTAGCGTGGCAATTAGCCAAAAGCTATACACTGCAAAGATAAACACAAAGAGCATTGACCCAAACAAAAAAGAGATGTTTATCCGCCTTTATTCGCTTTATAGTGGCGAAGATGAGAAGAAAATTCGCAAGCTAATTAACGGCACGAACGGACTTTTGGTGCTTTCAGATAAGATTGACGCTAAAACGGCAATGCATCTAAAAGAGCTATCACGAAAACTATATCAAAAGAAAATTTTCGTGCCAATTGATGATAGCTCAACCATTCAAAGCCTAAATATCTTTGAGAGCAAAGAGAGCCGTAAAAATCGCACTTATATGGCACAAAATGCCCTAACGCCAGTGCTTGGCTACATAAGCCAAAAAGATGATAAAAGTATCGGCGCAAAGGGTGTTGAGAGGTATTACAATGAATTTTTATCGCCCATTCAAGATGCTAGGATTGTCGGATTTAAAGATATCGGGCGAAATATTATTTTCACAAGCGATTTAAACCTGCAAAACCGCATTGACGGCTATAATCTAGCAATTTCTGTTAATTTAAAATTTCAAACAATGGTAGAAAAAATCGTTGATGCACAAGCCTCGTTTGTAGATGCAAAGGAGATAATCGCCTGTGTTATGGATAGCAAAACGGGCGAAATTTTAGCCCTTGCAAGCAGTCTAAGGTATGACCCGTCAAGCATAAAACAGCAAGATATACAAGCCCTAAATTCCACAGCCACCGAGTATGCTTACGAGATAGGTTCGGTTTTTAAGCCGTTTATATTCTCAATCCTGCTTTCTGAAACGAAGCTAAATAAAATGGCACTCGTAAATACGCACAACGGCAGCTACAAACTAGGCAAAAGAATCATAAAAGATACGCACCCAGCGCCGTTTTTAACGGCTGAGGACGTGATCGCTGAAAGCTCAAATATCGGTATGATAGAGCTTGCAAAAAAGCTAACTGGCACACAAATTTACAATGGGCTTTTAAATTTTGGCTTCACGCAAAAAAGTGGCATTGATATGCCCTATGAGCAAACAGGTGCGATACCACCAGCACAAAAGCTAGATTCACAAACCTACAAAGCCACCGTTAGCTACGGATACGGCGTGAGTGCGACCTTTATGCAGCTGATGAAAGCCTATAATGTTTTTAACAACAAAGGCTTTGCTGTCGTGCCTCACTTTGCCCTGTTTTTGGAGCTAAACGGCAAAAAATACGCTCCACAAATCAAGCCCCCAAAAGAGATAATAAGCCAAGAAATCGCAAAACAGATGAAAAGTGTGCTAATAAAAGTCGTAGAAAAAGGCACTGGCAAAAAAGCCCTAACGCCCGGACTTGAAGTAGGTGGCAAGACCGGCACGGCACACATAGCACGAAAGGGCGTGTATGGCAATATCTACAACGGCTCGTTTTTTGGTTTTGCAAACGACAAAAAGGGCAACGCCTACACAATCGGCGTCTTAGCGCGTGAGCCAAAGAAAAAATACTACTATTACGGCGCTCAAAGTGCCTTGCCAGTCTTTAAAAAAATCGTGGATTTAATGGTCGCTGAGGGATATTTAATGCCTGATGAGACCGCCATAAATCAAATAAATAATAAATAAAAATTATTAATTTTAAATAATCTTTAAGTGGATGGGGGTATAATAGCCCTTAATAATGCACAAGGGGGATATTGTGAAAATTTCAAAGGTCGCAGTTGCGGCAATGTTTTATTCATCGCTTTTTGCTGGTGATATGTATTGGGCAAATGGTGTAAATACTAGCGGTGGCTGGTCCGTTTATTTACAGCACCCAAATCAATGCTGGGGCGCGGTAGCTGGTAATACGCTAGGTTGGTGGCAAAAAAATGTCACTGGTAGCATAAATTTTGGTGAAAATACACCACAAGGCAATGTTGCAATTACGGATTATTTTTACAAAAAGTATCCATATATTCAAGGCGGTTTGCAACCTTACCGCGGTATGATTTACTTCTTTAAAGATTTTGCGCCAAATGTTAAAATTTATGAAACTAAGGGCGAGCCAACATATCTAGAAAAAAAATATGGTCCAACAAAAATCAGCGGTGCTCCATTTTGGACAGAAAGATATGACTCAAATGCCGATAAAATCACAAATTCGCTAATTGAAAATTTCAAAACCGGCAAGGTCGTGGCAGCACTTACTGATGATACGCACACCGTTACGCTTTGGGGCATTGAAGTAGATGAAAAGACACAAAGGATAACTGGTGGATACGTAAGCGACTCGGTTAAAGATGAGGCTGGGACGCTGTCGCTTAGAAAGGTTACAGGCAACTATGTGCCGGGCAGAAATGGAGAGGTGTTTAGATTTCTTTATAGCTATTATGTTTCAAACACGAATAAATATATAACCGACCTTTATGATATTTACAGTATTACCTATTTAAGCATAGATGAGGCTAGAAATAACGGCACTTATGTTGATACATCAGACAGAAAAGACTGCTTAGCAAGTGTTTTGCCGGGCTATGAGGGTGTTTGTGGAGTGGCAAAAAACGAAAATGTAACTCCGTCTGAAAACAACCAAAATCAAGGCGAAAATAGTGAAAATTCTAAGCCAACACCACCTGAAAATAATCAAAGCGGTAACGAAAATGTAACGCCACCAAATAATCAAAATCAAGGCGAAAACACAAATCCAACTCCACCAGAAAATGGCAACCAAAATCAGGGAGAAAATACCCAAAATCCTAAACCAACACCACCTGAAAACAGCTCAAACAACCAAGAAAACAGCAATGAAAATCAGGGCGGTATAACACCACCAAACAACCAAAATCAAGGCGAAAATTCTAAACCAACTCCGCCTGAAAACTCAAACAAACCGCCAAAAGAACTACCAACTGACGCTGGTTCTAAAAAAGAGATTACAAGCGAAAGCACGGCTAATGACAGCACGACAAATGCCGTTAAAAACGCTGCTAACGCACACTCAGAGCTTAGCGTGAATGTTAAGAATTTTGGCGACGCTTCGGTTTATACAATCTCAAAAAATGGCAGGGATATTGGAATTTATAGCCCAGCTGAAAATAAAATAGAGGTGATTAACGCCGGACTTGTAAATTATGACATCAAAGAGCAACCAAACGGCAAAATAACAATCACAAAAGCGTCAAACGAGGCGGCGGTTAAAGAGGCAAATGATATGGCTTCTTTAAATTTAGACGTCGGCTATGTTGAAGTAAATAACCTAAATAAAAGAATGGGCGAACTTCGTGGTATCAATGCAAATGCCGGCGTCTGGGGCAGGGTGCTTGGCGGTAAAGGCAGCGGCAATGGATATGAGAATAAATTTACCCACATTCAAGTTGGTGCCGATAAGCAAAGCGACCTAGCTGGCACGCAAATTTTTAGCGGTTTTACGCTCACTCACACAGCAAATGACGTCAAGGCAAATGGTGGCGATACAAGTGGCGATATAAAATCAACTGGCGGTGGAATTTACGCAGCCACGCTATTTGATAGCGGTTTTTACATAGACGCCATAGCAAAATATGTCCGCAACAACCATAAATTTGACTATAACTTTAAAAATATGAACCTAAACTTCCCAAATTCAAAATACAACACTCACACGATATATCTTGGCGGCGAGATCGGTTATAGATTTGATTTGGGTGTGGCTTATTTTGAGCCACAAGCTGAGTTTATCTACCTAAAAAATAGTGGTGCAAAGCTAAGCCACAACGGATATGACTTAGAGATAAAAGACTCAAACGCGCTTATCGGGCGAGTTGGTTTTAATGCTGGTAGGGAGATAAATTTAGGCGAACTTAGCACATACGTGCTTGGCGGACTTAGCTATCAGTGGGATATAGATAAAAATAGCGAAATCATCGTAGATGGCGAGAGTGCAAAGTATAATAAAAAGGATTCAAGAATGCTTATGAATCTTGGCGTAAATATCAAAGCTAGTGAAAATTTACGCTTTGGCATTGATTTAGAACGCTCGGCATTTGGCGATTACGATACGGATTTAGCGATAAATGCGAATGTAAGATACTCGTTTTAATCAAAGGGGCGATTTGCCCCTTTAAAAAATCGCTTGTTGTTTAATATAATTTCATTCATTTTTATTTCGCTAAAATTTCATAATTTTATCTACTCTTTAAACGTGCGATTTTTCGTGTGATGATAATACAACTTACGACTAGGTCAGCACGAACGCCTTGCTGTGAGATAGTAAAAATCATAAGCTCTGCCGTTATTTACCAAAGATAAGGTGTCTTAGATAATAGCTAAAATTTAGCCCACCAAGTGTATTTTTAATAAATTAGTGATTTTTAGTGACGTTTTTAAATGGGCTTTGCCACAAGCAAACAACTTAAATGCATAAAAGCACGTGAGTTTTAATGCTTGCTCTTACAAAAACATTCTAATGAATTAAACCCTAATATCTAACAAATTCTCGCTTTTAACTTGCTCGGTTTTATTTAAAGCACTTGGAAAAAAGGTCTTTAACGCCTCTTTTTCTGTTGTGTTTAATCCGCTCTCGCCGACACTATCAAATTTTAGCTTTGCATTTAGTGCGTCTTGCATTTTTAAATTTTGCGTGGTTTGTGTTGTTTGTTGCGAGTTGCTTTGATTTGCACTGGCTAAGATACTAGCACTGCTTTGGGTGGCTTGGTAGCCGTAATTTTTGCCTGCAAGGTCATCTTTTGTCCTTAAAAAGGGGCGATTTGCCCCAAATTTTAATGAGTGTAGAAAATTTCTTGAATTTTTGCCCTATCATTTGTCTTTGTAAGTGCCAGCATTAAAAGCACACGCGCCTTTTGTGCGTTTAGGTTATCGCTAGCTACAAAGCCCATTTCATCGTCATTTACTTCGCCGTTTCTAGTCGTTTCACCAGCTCCTACACGGCTATCACGAACGATAATTATACCGCTTTTTGCCCCATTTTGTAGTGCATTTAGCACACTTGGATATGGATTGCCATTACCCATACCAGCACTGATTATGCCTTTTGTACCGTTTTTTAGGGCAATTTCTACAAAGTCAGCATTATCGTTTGCGTGGCTGTAAATTATATCAACTCTTGGTAATTCTGTGATTTTTGTGATGTCAAAGTCCGAGTTTATCGTGTGTTTGCGAGTTGGGCTCATATAAAATTTCACATTACCATAAAATACAGAGCCGATTTTGCCGGTGTTTGGCGATTTAAAGGTATCAACGCCGGTCGTGTGGGTTTTAGTTACCTCTCTTGCGGCGTGAATTTCATCATTCATCGTTACCATTACGCCCTTACCTACGGCATCTTTGCTGATTGCTACATTTACGGCGTTAAATAAATTTAGCGGACCATCAGCACTCATTGAAGCCGAGTTTCTCATCGCGCCCACCATTACGATAGGTTTGTCGCTTTTTACGACTAAATCCAAAAAGTAAGCCGTCTCCTCCATTGTATCGGTGCCGTGAGTGATGACTACGCCGTCGGCTTTTCCACTATTTAGTAGTTCGTTTGTGCGTTTTGCTAGTTTTAGCCAGACCTCGTTATTCATCTCTTGGGAGCCAATTTGTGAGATTTGTTCGCCTTTAATTGTGGCGATTTCGTTGATTTGTGGCACGGCTGCTAGGAGTTTATCCACCGTTACCACGCCAGATGTGTAAGATGAGCTAAGCTCGCCAGAGCCACTGCCAGCTATCGTGCCACCAGTGGCCAAAATGTAGATTGTCGGCTTTGCTAGTGCCGTTGTAGCCGTGATTAGCATAAGTGCCACCGCCTTTTTAAATGAAATTTTCATTATCTCTCCTTTGAAAAATTTCAAGGATTATACTACTTATTATTTAAAATAAAAATTAATTTTAATCATTAAAAAATTTTTAATAAAACCATATACAAAATCGTTGAAACGACTATGCTTAAAAGTGCGTTTTTAAATTTCAAATGCACCAAAATCGCCGTTAAAACGGCTAGAATTTCATTTAGCCCGTAAGGATAGACGTTAAACTTAATATCCTTTAAGCCATAGCAGACTAAAACCACCATTATCATAAGCCCCATATATCGCTCAATCGCCGTTAGCCACGAGCTTGGCTTGTAGTTTTTAATCAGATAAAACGGCACCGAGCGAGTTAAAAATGTCGCTAAAACGCTTACTAAAACGGCTAAAAAAAGTAGCCACTCTGGCGAATTTACGCTTATCATAATCTATCCTTAAATGCTGTCAAAAATAGCAAGCAAAGTCCCATTGACCCAACCAGTAAAATTTTTGTCGGCAAGAGCATAACACCTAAAATTCCAAACAAAACAGCGGCTCCAAGCACCTTAAAATTACGCTCATTCTTAAACATCTCAATTACAATTACAATAAAAAGTGCAGTTAAGCTAAACTCCAATCCGCTCATATCAATCGTGATTAAATTCCCAGCCACACAGCCAAAAATCGTCCCGCTAAGCCAGTAAAGCCACGAGAGAAAATTTAGCCACGTAAAAACATAGCTTCGCTCGTTTAAATCGCTGATTTTTAGGCTTTTAAAAATCGCAAAGGTTTCATCAGTCAGGGTCGCTATGTTAAAAAGGCGAAATTTTAGCCCTTTATACTCTTTTAACAGCGAAAGTGCGTAAAATGTGTGGCGTAAATTTACAAGATACGAAACGATAAAGACCTCAAAAAAACTCGTGCCGACGCTAAATAGCGATATCATCATAAACTGCGCCGCTCCGCCGTAAGCTAGGGCACTTAGGGCGACTGCGATAAAGGTGCTAACATTTAGCGTGTTTGCTAAAATTCCAAACGCAATGCCAAGTGGGAAGTAGCCCATAAAAACGGGGATTGAGAGTTTAAAAACATCCGCAAATTTCATAAAATTCCTTAAAACAAAAGGCAAATGATAGCTAAAATCAGATGAAAATCCGCCAAAAAATTTTTGTTTAACCACACAAACGGCAAAATTTTAGTCGCAACAACAGACTAAATCAAATCTTGTTTTATTACTCATCGCTTGATTAAGATAAAAAATAAACAAATTGCCTAGCATTTGGCAGGTTAGTGGCGATTATAAATCGTGTTTTGTAAGGTAAAAACTAAAATTTAAAGTGGTAAAATTAGGCTAATTAAATAGGAATTTTAAAAATTCCTATTTGCCTTGTAGCTATCTTTTAGCCGTTTTATATTTTTGTGATTTTTGCTCTCTTTTTGCGAAAAATATATCACGTCAAACGCCCAAACTGCCACTAAAAACGCCATTATCAAAACTGGATAAATCATATCTTACCTTTTAAGTCCATTTACTATTTCAAGCATAGCGTCGCTTGTCGTTATCGCCTTTGAGTTGGCTTCATATGCCCTTTGCCCTGTGATTAAGTCAGTCATCTCCTCAACTAGCTGAACGTTACTCATCTCAACAAACCCCTGCCTAATCGTCCCAAGTCCGTCAAGTCCAGCCGTGCCTACGACCACATCGCCACTAGCACCGGTTTGCAGGTAGTTATTATCGCCCATTGAGTGAAGTCCGGCTGGGTTTATAAAGCTAGCTAACTCAATTTGCCCGATTTGATTCATCTCTTGCTCACCAGCTTGAAGCACCGAAACCGTGCCGTCCGTGCCGATTGAGATTTGAGTTGCGTTTGCTGGTATTGTAATTTGTGGGATTAGCTGATAGCCGTCAGAATTTACCACCGTGCCGTTTGCATCAAGCTTAAATGCGCCGTTTCTAGTGTAAGCGGTCGTGCCGTCAGGGAGCTGAACCTGAAAAAAGCCATTGCCAGCGATTACCACGTCAAGGTTGTTGCTCGTTTCTTTAAAATATCCTTGTGAGAAAATTTTATTTATCGCAGTCGGACGCACGCCAAGACCGACTTCTATGCCAGTTGGGCTTGTTGTGGTTTGGCTTGTTGCCGTGCCTGCATACTCCATTGTTTGATACATTAAGTCAGCAAATTCTGCTCTATTTTTTTTGTAGCCATAGGTATTTACGTTTGCGATATTGTGTGAAGTTACATCTATTTGTGTTTGCTGTGCTATCATACCGGTTGCGGCGGTATAGAGTGATCTCATCATTTTTTATCCTTTTATGCTTTTACGTTGCCAAGTTTTGTGATTGCGTCTTGATTTAGGTCATTCATATGCGAGTTCATAACCTTTTGATACATATCAACCATACGCTGGGTTTCAATAAGTCCCACCATTTCGGTTACTGCATTTACGTTTGACATTTGAGCGTAGCCTTGAAGGACGCTACCTGCGTTGTCAATGTCAATAATATCATCTAAATTTTTAACGCTAAAAAGATTATCGCCAAATTTCTCAATCGCTCTAATCTCTCTTGGTTGCGCTATAAAAAGCCTTGCAAAAGGCTCGTTGTTTGAGTATAAATTTCCATTTTTATCGCTTGTTAGCGTTGTGCCTTGCGGTAGCTGTATGCCACGCTGTTCAAGTGGCTGGGCGTTGTAGTTGCTTGGTAAAATTTTATAGCCCTCTTTTGAAACCAAAAATCCATCCTTATCAAGGCTAAATGCACCATTTTTGCTTAATTTCACGCCACTTGGTGTATCAACTAAAAAGAATAAATCATCTCTTTTTATCACAAAATCAAGCTGATTTGAACTACTTTTTATCCCGCCAGAGCTAAAATCGGTGTATTGTTCTACCACCTGCGGGGTGCGATTTATCGTGCGATTTAGGTATTTTGCACTATCTTTTGTGTGATTGCGTAGTGGCATTTCATCTTGTGTTTGTTTAAAAATTCTCTCAAAATCACCAATAACCACATCATCTCGCTTAAAGCCGATTGTGTTTATATTTGCTAGGTTGTTTGAGATTACGTTTAGGCGATTAAACTGCGTGACCATAGCACCTGTCGCCTGATAATAGCCGTTTTGCATACCTTGCCTTTAAAATTTTTAGTCATAAAAGCAAAATGCGTTCCACTTTTACTTTTAGTTTTGTTTTATAAATTTTGGGTATAATCCGAAATTTTTAAAAACACCAAATAAAGGAATTTTATGAGTTCTGCAAAAGAGTCGTTTTCACAAATTGAAGAGCTTTTTGCCGAAAACGCAAAGGGTTTTGTTACTTATGAAAAGCTTGTAAAATTATTTGATAAAGCACCAACAGCGACAATTGTTAAAAAAATTGAAGCCCTAGCCAAAACAAACAAAGTTCAGCTTTTAACAGCCGCTGACGTGGCTAAAATGCGAAATTTAGCCGAAGCCAAAAAACGCAAAAAAGAGAGCGAAGAAGCGCAAGATGAGAGTATTGATGATGAGTTTGATTTAGCCAACGACACCGATTATTTAGAGTGGTCGCGCTCTGATAGCCCTGTGCGTATGTATCTGCGTGAAATGGGGCAAATCGCGCTTTTGACAAAAGATGAAGAGGTTGAAATTTCAAAAAAAATTGAGCTTGGCGAGGATATTATCATTGACGCATTTTGCTCAGTGCCGTTTTTGATTGATTTTATACTTGATTATAAAGAGCCTTTAATTAATAGAGAGCGTCGTGTAAAAGAGCTTTTTAAGAGCTTTGAAGAGGATGGCGATGAGGATGAGGGCGATGATGAAAACGAAGAAGAGATTGATGAAAACGAAGAAGAAACCAGCATAAGTGCGAAAAAATCGGCTAAAAACGATAAACGTGCTTTAAAGGTTATGGAGAGTTTTAAGGCACTTGAAAAGGCAAAAAAAGAGTGGCTAAAAACGCAAAATAAGCAGACCGAGATTGATAAAAACGACATTTTAGCAAACATAACTTTGGCTTTTAAAAAGAAAATTTTAAAAGATAAATTAATGGATCTTGGGCCAACAAGTAAGCTAATTAGCGAGATTGTAAAGTCAATGGAGACAGCGTTAAAAAGCGATGATGAGTTTGATAGAGAGCTTAAAAGGCTTGAATACAAACTGCCTATGTTTAGCGACGAGCTTAAAAAAAATCACAAGGGAATTTTAAAAGACATTTTAAAGCTAAATAAAGAGGACATAATCGCCCGTGTGCCAGAGGCTACAATGGTTTCAACCTACGTTGAGATTAAAAAGCTCTTTCAAACAAAAGAGGCCAGCAAACAGGGCTTTAACCTTGAACCAGCCAAGCTAAAAGAGGTTTTAGAACAAATCAAACGTGGCAAGAAAATTTCTGATGAGGCAAAAACAAGAATGGCAAAATCAAATCTCCGCCTAGTCGTAAGCATAGCAAAACGCTACACAAACAGGGGGTTGCCGTTTTTAGACCTAATCCAAGAGGGCAATATCGGACTTATGAAGGCGGTTGATAAATTTGAATACCGAAAGGGCTATAAATTCTCAACCTACGCCACGTGGTGGATACGTCAAGCCATTTCACGTGCGATTGCCGATCAGGCTAGGACGATTAGAATTCCAATTCATATGATTGAAACGATAAATCGTATCAACAAAATCAACCGAAAATATATGCAAGAAGAGGGCAAAGAGCCTGATGTGAGCGTGATTGCAGCCGAAGTCGGACTAAGCGTAGATAAGGTAAAACAAGTAATTAAAATCACAAAAGAGCCAATCAGCCTTGAAGCACCGATTGCAAACGAAGATGATGGTAAATTTGGCGATTTTGTGGAGGATAAAAGCTCACTTAGCCCTATGGAGCATATCCTTAAAAACGACCTTAGAGAGCAGATTGATGAGGTTTTAAGCCAGTTAAATGAGCGCGAAAAGGCTGTTATTTGTATGCGTTTTGGACTTCTTGAAGATGAGAGCGACCGCACACTTGAAGAGATCGGCAAAGCCCTAAATGTAACTCGTGAGCGTGTCCGCCAAATAGAAAGCTCAGCCATTAAAAAGCTAAAACACCCAAAAGTCGGCAGAAAGCTTAAAAACTACATAGAGGGCTAAAAATGGATAATCTAATAGCCTACGTGTTTGCTTATCTTATTGCTGCTGTGCCTTTTGGGCTAATTTATGGCAAAATTTTTGCAAACATTGATATTACAAAAGACGGCAGTAAAAGTATCGGTGCGACAAATGTTTTAAGGGTGCTTAAAAAAACCGACCCAAAAAAGGCAAAAAAAATTGCGATTTTAACCGCAATTAGCGATATTTTAAAGGGAATTTTGCCACTTTTTATCGCAAAATTTCTAGGACTTAGCGAGGCTACGCTTTGGGCTATGGCAGTTTTAGCCGTGCTTGGGCATTGCTTCTCGCCATTTTTAAAATTTGAAGGCGGTAAGGGCGTTGCAACCGGTGCTGGCGTGCTTGGATTTTTCTTGCCTTACGAGCTTTTAGTCGCTTTTGCTGTGTGGTTTTTTGTGGGTAAGGTGCTAAAAATCAGCTCATTAGCCTCGCTTTTAGCACTTATTTTTCTTGTCTTATCAAGCTTTGTTTTTCACCCAAATCTTGATATTAATTCTCACGCTCCGATCTTAATTATCGCCTACATAGTTATCTATAAACACGCACCAAACATCAGGCGACTAATCAAGGGCGAAGAGGCAAAAGTGATATGAATTTGCAGATAACGACTATCATAAAGGACTTTGAGTTTGAAACGATAATTGGTATGTTTGAGTTTGAGCAAAAAACCCCACAAAAGGTGCGTATAAACGCTGAATTTTGTTCAGAGAGTTTTGTTAATTATGTTGAGTTTAAAGAATTTTTAAAAGAAAAATATAACGAGCTGAAATTTCAAGGCATTGAGGAGTCGCTTAGCGTGATGAGTAAAATTTTAAAGGATAAATTTCAGGGTTTAAAGTCATTAAAACTTGAAATTTTAAAGCTTGAAATTTTACAAGACGCCCTCGTTGGTGCAAGATTAGACATTATTTATTAAATTTTTTTTAAAAAATCTTGAAAATTTGCTTAATTTATGATACAATCCTAGCTAAAAATTTAACACGATAAGGATAAATAAAAATGAGAATTTTAATCGTAGAGGACGAAGTTACTCTAAATAAGACAATCGTTGAGGGGCTTGGCGAGTTTGGCTATCAAACTGACAGCTCTGAAAATTTCAAAGACGCCGAGTATTACATTGGCATTAGAAATTACGATTTGGTGCTTACTGACTGGATGTTGCCAGACGGAGACGGCGTTGATTTAATCAACATAATCAAGCAAAAGTCGCCACGCACTTCGGTTGTCGTTTTATCGGCAAAAGATGACAAAGATAGCGAAATAAAGGCGCTTAGAGCTGGTGCTGATGACTATATCAGAAAGCCATTTGACTTTGATGTTTTAGTCGCTCGTTTAGAGGCACGCCTTCGCTTTGGCGGCACAAATATCATCAAAATTGATGATTTAATAATAAATCCAGATGAAGAAAAAATCACATATTTAGGCAAGGACATTGAGCTTAAAGGCAAACCTTTTGAGGTGCTAACTCACCTTGCTAGACACTCAGATCAAATCGTAAGCAAAGAGCAACTCCTTGATGCGATTTGGGAGGAGCCAGAGCTTGTAACACCAAATGTCATTGAGGTCGCAATCAACCAAATTCGCCAAAAAATGGACAAACCGCTAAATATCTCAACAATTGAAACCGTTAGACGTCGCGGATATAGATTTTGCTTTCCGAAAAAAGCCTAAGAACTAGATTTATCTTGCAATTAGCATCAGCCTCAATGGTGCTAATTGCCATAGTTTCAGTTATGCTTTATTATTACATACGCATAACTATACTTGAAACGGTCGTTTCAGAGCTTACTTACGAGGCAAAAGAGATAGTAAGCAACTACTCAAAATTCAACCCAGAAAACAAAACAGAGTTTAAAATTTATCTATCAAAATATGGGCATACCGATGTAAAAATCATAACCACCACAAAGCGTTTAAAAAAGCCGTCGTTTAAACACTACAATATCGGCAAAGATAGCTTTATGGAGCTAAGCTACGATTTTGATGAAAATTCCTGCTTAAAACTCACAAAAGACACGACTATGCAGACCGAGATTATCGCTCAAATTTTAATTGATATCTTAATCGTAAATGTAACGGCAATCTGCCTAGTCATCTTTTATGCTATGTTTTTATCAAGAATGCTTTTGGTGCCTATAAAAACGCTAACAGCAAGGCTTTCAAAGCTAAATGAAAAGTTCTTACAAGAGATAGACGCCAAGTCCTTGCCGGTGGAATTTTCGCCACTTGCAAATGGCATAAATGGGCTAATTAACCGCATTCAGACCTTTGTAAGCTATCAAAAAGAGCTATTTATCGGCATCGCTCACGAGCTAAAAACCCCACTTGCCGTGATGAAGGCAAAAAACGAGGTTACGCTTTTAAAACAGCGTGAGAGCGAGCGTTACATTGAGGCGTTAAAAACCAACAATGAAGCCATAAATTCAATGAATGCCATGATTGGCTCGGTGCTTGAAATTGGTCGCCAAGAGGGCGCGCAGTTTGAAGAGCCAGTGATGACTGATATCATCGCATTTTTAGCCAAGCTTGGCAATAACTTTGCAATCCTAGCAAAAGCCGAAGAAAAGGATATAATCTTAGAGCTTTCGCCAAAAATTTTAAACATAAAAATCCAGCAAAGTCTGCTAACTCACGTGGTGCAAAATTTTGTCCAAAACGCCATAAAATTCTCGCCAAAAGGCTCACAAATCATCATCAAAACGCAGGTGCAAAACTCACGTTTTATCATCAAAGTGCTTGATTTTGGCTCTGGCATTGATGAGAGTAAGGACTTGTTTGCACCATTTAAACGATACGGCGAGAAGGGTGGTGCTGGACTTGGACTATTTTTAGCAAAGGGCGCAGCACAGGCACTTGGAGCCGATATTAGCATTAAAAATCGCACCGACTCAAACGGAGCTGTCGCCACGCTTTCGCTACCGATAAATACAAAAAGGGGATAAAAATGGCAAAACGAACGGCAGTTATTGATATTGGCTCAAATTCAATGCGTATGGTGATTTTTGAGCGGACTTCTCGCTTTGCGTTTTTTACGTTAAGCGAGTATAAAATGCGAGTTAGGCTAGGCGAGGGTGGCTATGAAAGCGGCGGCAAAATCTCGCAAAATGCGATGCAAAGGGCGTTTTTAGCACTTAGGGAATTTAGCATTATCGCCAAAAGCTACAAATGCACGAAAATTTTTTGCGTCGGCACATCAGCTCTAAGGGACGCCCCAAATTCTGGCGATTTTATCAGCCTTGTAAGAAGTGAGCTTGGCATAAATTTGCGTGTGATTGACGGCAAAAGCGAGGCAAATTACGGCGCTGTGGCAGCTAAAAATTTACTTTGTGTGCCAAAGCAAAGCGTTACGATTGATATTGGTGGCGGTTCTAGCGAGCTTGGGCTTATTAAAAACGGCGTTGTTACCGATACTATTTCGCTTGATATTGGCACCGTTAGGCTAAAAGAGCTGTTTTTTGATAATAAAAAAACGCAAAAGGTGCAAAATTTTATAAAAGAGACGATTAAGCAAATCCCAAGCCACTTTAAGTGCGAAAACGTAATCGCAATCGGCGGTTCGCTTCGTGCTATTTCAAGCGCGATAATGAAAAAAACGCTCTATCCGATGCCTACTTTGCACGGATTTTGCTATAAATTTGACGAGCAGGTGAAATTTATAGATGATATTGCAAAGGCAAAGATTGATGATTTGGAGAATTTTTTCATCAAAAAAGACCGCTTTGATACGATTAGAGAAGGGGCTTTGATATTTTTAGGGCTTTGTAAATTTCTAGGTGCAAAGCAGATTTTTACAAGCGGAGTTGGTGTGCGTGAGGGCGTGTTTTTAAGCGATTTTTTACGCCCAAGCCTAAAATTCCCAGCCAATTTTAACCCAAGTCTAAAAAGCCTACAAGACCGCTTCGTGCTTATCTCAAATAAAAATGTCGCAAAAAATGTAAGGGCGATTTTTCACGCCTTAAAGCCACTTCACGCCCTTGATGATGGCTATCTTTACGCACTTGATGTGGCTTCTAGGGTGCATAATGCTGGGCAGGATATCGGCTTTTATAACGATCATATAAACTCAGCCTATATCGTGCAAAACGCCCTAAATTTCGGCTTTACGCACGAGCAAAAGGCGTTAATTTCAGCCATAATTAGCACAAATGGCAAAAAGGTAATTTACGACTACGAACGCTTTAAAAGGCTCTTGCCAAAGCAATCAGTCGTTCGTTGGCTTAGCTTTATGTTAGCCCTTGCAAGGCTTCTTGATATTAATAACAACAAATTAGCCCTGAAATTTCAGCTAGAAGGTCAAATTTTAAGAATTTTTGGCGCAAAAGAGCTTTTTATGGCAAAAGAGGAGATTAAAAAACTAATCCCGCCCGAAAATTTCGCCATAAGCTTTGAGTCCTAGTTTTGGCGTGATTATCTCGCTTTTTGAGCCATTTACGGCGTGATAGATTGTTGTGCCGTATTTTGTGGCGTAATATTTTAGCAAAAGGCGTTGCAAAACTGGCTCGGTTGAGCTTAAATTTTGCGTTTTAAACCAGCCGTTGTTTGTGATTGCAAAGACGATTTTTGGGTGGTTTGCGTAAATTTTATCGCTCGTTGCCTCGTAGCAAATTGCATTTGTGATTTTTGTGTTAAAAATTTCATATTCGCTCACGTTTTTTGCGGTTTTAAAGTCGCTTGCGCCGCCAAAAAATAGCCTGTTTATTAGCGGTTTTATAAATTCTGGTAGCGGTATTTCTTCGCCAAAAGGCACTAAAACAAGCTTGTCAAACCTGCTCATTTTGCCCTCATAAAAAAGATAGGTTGAGTTATAAATTTGCCCGTTTTCATAGGCTAATCCACCGCCAATTATTGCTATTTTTTCTGAAATTTTTAAAAGCTCATTTTGCAAAATTTTTTCGTGGTCTAAGAATGTTACAAAGGCACTTTCTGGCAGTAAAATCGCATCTTTTTTTTGACTAATTGCTTCGTTTATGAGCCTTAAATTTTCATCTATTATTGCGTCTTTTTGGGCTTTATCCCACTTTGAGTGCTGAGGGACGTTTGTGTTTGTTAGTTCTAAATTAAATGGGATAAAATTTGGCTCTTTTGTGTCCGTTTGGAGAGCAAAAATGAGTGGCAAAATGGCTAAAAATTTATAAAATTTTCTTAAATTAAGCAAATAAGCTGATAAAAATATCAAAATTAAGCCAGTTGTGTTTGGGCTAAATGCCCCTAAAACCAGCGTGGCTTCTAAATTTAGCCAGTTAAAGCCAAAAGGTGCGATGTAGCTTAATAAAAATAGAGCAACGGCTCTTAAAAAAACAAAGCTAAAAATTGACGCTAAAAAGAATAAAAGCCCATAAACAACGCCGATAAAGAGCAAAACAAGCGGTATTAAAAAGGCTAAATCGTAATAAATAAAGCTAAAACTAATCCAATAAAACCATAAAATTCCTACAAAAAATCCGCTTAAAAAAAATCCAGCCCTTGTTTGAAAAATCAGCAAATAAATCCCAAAAATCGTAATAAATGGCGAGATAAAATCTAAAAAAATATTTTCAAAAATGGATAAATAGATAAAATTTGAAACCATTAAGGCACTAACAAAGGCTTTTATTATAATTTTAGTGCTAAAATATCGGTTTAAATTTTTAACATTAAGGACAGACAATGCAAGAGTCAAATTTCTTAGCTTCATTACTACCTCTTATCGTGCTTTTTGCGATTTTTTACTTTTTGGTGATTAGACCACAGCAAAAACAGCAAAAACAGCACCAAGCGATGATACAAGCACTTCAAAAGGGCGATAAAATCATCACAAGTGGCGGTCTTATTTGCGAGGTCGTAAAACCAGAGGAGGATTTTATCAAAGTTAAGCTTAACGACGATGTAATAGTGCGTATTTCTCGCGAATTTGTAGCAAAAAAGATTGAAGCATAATGCGAAGTGGCAAGGTAACTTACAGGCTAGTTGTCTTACTTATAGCCTTTGTTTTTGGCGTGATTTTCTCAACGCCGTCGTTTTTTCAAACCCAAAGCGGACATAAAATTAGCCTTGGGCTTGATTTACAAGGCGGACTTCATATGCTTCTTGGCGTTGATACAGAGGTGGCAATACACTCAAAAATCAAGTCAATTGCCGCAAGTATCAACTACTACGCAAAAAAAGAAGAAATTTTAATTGACAAGTTAAAAGCCAAAGATGAGATTATAGAATTTAGCCTAATTGACGCTGACGAGGCGGCAAAAATAGATAAAATGTTAGGCGATATTAACGGGCTTAATGTGCAAAAAGACGCCCTTAATTACACGATTTCATTAAATGAAGCCGAGCGGTTAGCCACGATTGAATACGCCATAGCACAGGCGGTTGAAACGATACGAAACAGGCTTGATCAGTTCGGACTTGCCGAGCCTACCGTTGCAAGGCAGGGCGAGGATAAAATTTTAGTTGAACTACCCGGCATTAAGAGTGCTGATGATGAGCAAAGAGCAAGGGATTTAATCGCAAAGGCAGCACATTTACAGCTTATGGCAGTTGATGATAAACGCCAAAATGAGGCTGCGACAATGAGTGTAGCACAAGCTCAAAGCTACGGCGATGTCATCTATCCAGATGTAAAAGATGAGCGTTATAAGTATGTTTTAAAAGAAATTCCAGTGCTTGATGGCTCAATGCTAACTGACGCAAGAGTGGCATTTTCACAGCAAAATAATCAGCCTATTATAAATTTCTCTCTAAATTCAGAGGGTGCTAGAATTTTTGGCGATTTTACCGGTGCAAATGTCGGCAAACGCCTAGCTATCGTGCTTGACGGCAAGGTCTATTCAGCACCAGTGATAAATGAGAGAATCGGCGGCGGTAGCGGTCAGATTAGCGGTGGATTTAGCGTTGAGGAGGCTCACGATGTGGCTATCGCACTTAGAAGCGGTGCCTTACTAGCCCCAGTAAAACTGCTTGAAAAGCGAAGCATTGGTCCAAGCCTTGGGGCTGAGAGCATACAAAAAAGTATGACAGCACTTGCTGGTGCTAGTGTTTTAATCGTGCTTTTTATGTTTGTTTATTACGGCGTTTCTGGAATTTTTGCAAATATCGCTTTGAGCGTAAATATCATCTTAATCATCGCATTTATGGCACTTTTTGGAGCTACGCTAACCCTGCCCGGTATGGCTGGTATCGTGCTTACCATTGGTATGGCAGTTGATGCAAATGTCGTTATAAACGAGAGAATTCGTGAGCTTTTAAGGGACGGAGCTAGCATTAAAACAGCGGTCGCAAAGGGCTATGAAAACGCAATGAGTGCGATTGTAGATGCAAATCTCACGACCCTAATCACCGTTATTGCACTTTACGCTTACGGCACCGGGCCAGTTAAGGGCTTTGCTGTTACTATGAGTATTGGTATTTTAGTATCAATGCTAACTGCAATCCTAGGCACGCACGGATTTTTTGATCTATTTATGGATAAGATAGAAAAGAGTGGCAAAACAAGGCTTTGGTTTGGCTACAAAAGAGATTAATTAAAGGCAAATAATGCAAATTTTTACAAAAGTTAAAGTTTATGATTTTATGAGATTAAAATTCCCGTCTCTCATACTCTCTATAATCTTATTTTTTGGCTCTATTTTTTTACTTGCTACAAAGGGGCTAAACTACGGCATAGACTTTTCAGGTGGCACTTTAATTCAACTAAAATACGACACAAAAGCACCGCTTGATAGCATTAGAGATGCCTTTTCTTCGCACGAAATTTTAAAAAACGCAAGTGTTACTGAGTTTGGCTCGGATAACGAAGTCATCGTGCGATTTTCTGGTTCTAGCTCTGATATTGGAGCAGATATTGGTGCTAGTGTTAAGGATATGCTAAAAGGCACTGGTAATGTTGAGGTTAGGCGCGTGGATATCGTTGGCCCAAAGGTCGGCGGAGAGCTTAGAGCTAAGGCACTTATGGCGATTTTGATCTCATTTGGTGCGATTTTAATCTACATTGCCTTTCGCTTTGAGTGGCGTTTTGCACTTGCGGCGATAATATCTGAAATTCACGATATCATCATTACAATGGGTGCGATTTCGCTATTTAGCATTGATGTAAATTTAGACACGCTCGCAGCCATTTTAACCGTTCTTGGCTACTCGCTAAATGACACGATTATCATCTTTGACCGCATTAGGGAGGGCATTGTTACAAGTAAAAATAGCGACATAAACGCTATCATAAACGAGTCCGTTTCAGCCACGCTCTCACGCACGATTCTTACATCTGGCTCAACATTCATCGTCGTTTTTATCCTTTATATGTTTGGCGGCGATATGATAAATGGCTTTTCATTTGTCGTAATGGTGGGCGTTATTATTGGCACGTTTAGCTCGGTCTATACCGCTTCGCCGTTTTTGGTTTGGTTTAAATTTAAAGCAAACGACTACCGCGTAAAACTTAGCGAAAAAATGAAGGCAAAAAAGGAGCGTGAGCGTGAGCGTGCAATGTATGAAAAAGGCGTGGTGTAAGGAGTTAAGATGAACTGGGGTAAGGTTGTTTATGTATTTTTTGCTCTAATGAGCTTAACGACAGCAGCGGAGTTTTTATACGATAAAAGTCCGATAGCACTTTTTGTGGCAGCTAGTATAAATTTAGTCTCAACACTGCTTAAAATCGGCGTTAGAAACGTCCTAGCCGCCGAGCTTTTTGCTAGTTCGCTCGTGGCTGACTTGCACTTAATCCCAGCATTTGTCGTGCTTCAAGTAAGTGCAAATATGACCCTAGCTTACTCGCTAGTTATCGGTGCTGTAATTGCAAACGTATTCTCACTCGCACTTGTTTTAATTGAATCAAGCAAGTCGCAAGATGAATTTTAGGAGAAAAAATGGCTTATAATCCAACGCAAATTGAGAAAAAATGGCAAGAAATTTGGGCTAAAAACGGCGAATTTGAGCCAAAAGATGACTACACTTTGCCAAAAAAATACATTTTAAGTATGTTTCCATACCCGAGCGGACGCATTCATATGGGACACGTTAGAAACTACACAATCGGCGACGCTTTGGCACGTTATTACAGAAAGCAAGGCTTTAATGTGCTTCACCCTATCGGCTTTGATAGCTTTGGAATGCCAGCTGAAAATGCAGCCATAAAACATAAAATTCATCCAAAAAAATGGACTTATGAAAATATTGATTATATGAAAAATGAGCTTAGCGCACTTGGGCTTTCGTTTTCAAAAAGGCGTGAGCTTGCCACTTCTGATCCGATTTATACAAAGTGGGAGCAGGAATTTTTCATAAAAATGTTTGAAAAAGGGCTTGTTTATCGTAAATCTGCCGTTGTAAATTGGTGCGAACACGACCAAACCGTGTTAGCAAATGAGCAGGTTGAGGAGGGTTGTTGTTGGCGTTGTGGTAACGAAGTCGTGCAAAAGGAGCTACCTGGCTATTACCTAAAAATCACAGATTACGCCGATGAGTTGCTTGATGACTTAAAGAGTTTAGAGGGCAGGTGGCCAAGTCAGGTTTTAACAATGCAAGAAAACTGGATTGGCAAAAGTAGCGGTTTGGAATTTAAGCTATTTTTAGATGAGCATTCGCGTGAAATTTTAGGCTCTAAATTTGACGGATTTAGCGTATTTACGACGCGTCCAGACACGATTTATGGCATTAGCTACACAGCACTTGCGCCAGAGCACGAGATTGTAAAAGCACTTTTAAACACCCAAATTCTAAGCGATGAAGCAAAGTCAAAGATAAAATCAATCCTAAATCAAAGCCCAAGAGAGCGACAAGCAAGTGATAAAGACGGCGTATTTTTAGGAATTTACGTAAAACACCCTTTAACGGACGCAAAAATCCCAGTTTGGGTTGCAAATTTTATCCTTTCAGATTACGGCAGTGGCGCGATTATGGCAGTGCCGGGACACGACCAAAGGGACTTTGAGTTTGCAAGTAAATTTAATCTGCCAATTTTAAAAGTCGTAAAAACCAGTGATGAGAGCGAAGATAGAGCAAATCCAGAATACGGTGTAGCCATAAATTCGCCTTTGATTAACGGACTAAAAACAGAAGAGGCAAAAGAGAAAATCATCGCTAAATTTGAGAGTGAAAATCTAGGCAAAAGGGTTGTAAATTTTAAAATCCGCGACTGGGGCATATCACGTCAAAGATACTGGGGTGCTCCTGTGCCTACGATCCACTGCCCACAATGTGGTGTCGTTGGCGAAAAGCTAGAAAACCTACCAGTAACCTTGCCTGATGATGTAGAAATTACAGGTGAGGGCAATCCGCTTGATAAACACCCGACTTGGAAATTTACAAAATGCCCAAAATGTGGCGGCGACGCTGTTCGTGAAACTGATACAATGGATACGTTTTTTGAAAGCTCGTGGTATTTTGCAAGATATGCAAGTGATGAAAAAACGTGGGATAAGACAGCGCTAGACAAACAAAGCGTTGATTACTGGATGAGCGTTGATCAGTATATCGGTGGCATTGAACACGCTATTTTGCACCTTTTATACGCTAGATTTTTTCAAAAGGCGTTAAGGGATTTAGGCTATCTTCGTGATAGTGAGCCGTTTAAGAATTTGCTAACGCAAGGTATGGTGCTAAAAGACGGCAAAAAGATGAGCAAAAGCAAGGGCAATGTCGTTGATCCAGATGACATTATCCACAAATACGGAGCCGATACGGCAAGGCTTTTTATACTTTTTGCAGCCCCACCACAAAAGGAGCTTGAATGGAATGATAGTGCCGTTGAGGGCGCGTTTCGCTTCTTAAATAGGCTTTATGATAAGGCTAGTAGCGTTAAGCCAGTGGATAAAATCCCAGACATAAAACACGAAAATTTAAGCAAGGATGAGAAATTTGCTAGGCTAAAAGTCTATGAAGCACTTAAAAAATCGCAAGATGTTTATAATGAGAGCTTTACATTTAACACGCTAATTGCTGCTTGTATGGAGGCGCTAAACGCCCTAAATGCACAGCAAAACGATGATGTAAATAGCGAGGGATTTTTTATCATCTTAAATCTGCTTGAACCAATCGTCCCACATATCGCTTTTGAGCTTAGCAAAGAGCTTTTTGGGCTTAAAAATTTCACTAGGATTGCCATAAAAGATGAAGTGTTTGTAAAAGATACGATAAATTTAGCAGTTACGATTAACGGCAAAAAACGTGCCGAGTTTGAAATACCAGCCGATACAAGTGAAGATGAAATTTTAAAAATCGCAAAAGAGCAAACCGCAAAATGGCTTAGCGGCAAAGAGATTTTAAAAGAGATTTATATCAAAGGCAAACTCGTAAATATCGTGGTAAAAGGATAAAATTTGAGATATATTTTTGCAATTTTTTTGGCTTTTTTCTTTGTTGGTTGTGGTTACAAGCCAGTTTCAAAAATCACAAACGATGTGCTTAGTGATAGCGTTTATGTTGAGGTTATCGTTGATAAAACCGAGCCAAAAAACAGCGTATTTATCCAAGATGCAGTAAAAGAGGGGATAGTTTCTAGGCTAAATAGAAATTTAGGTAGCAAAGAGAGTGCAAAAACCAAGATACAAGTAAGGACAAAATCGCTAACCTACACGCCAACAATCTACGATGAATACGGCTACATAAGCTCATATCAGGCGGTTTTAAAGCTTGAATTTACAACCGACTTTAAAGACGCCACAACAAGCGTAATCACAGCTAGTGGCGAGTATGATTTTAGCATTTCAAGACGCACAAAAAGCACACGTTTTGCCGATAGCGTCATTAGCGAAAATGAAAAATACGAGGCGATCAGAGAGGCTTCAAAAGAGGCATTTGATGAATACATTTCAAAATTAGCAATAAAAGGATACAAAAATGGCAGCAATTAGTGCCGCACAAATCGTAAAAGAAGCGCTCGGTGAGATTAAGGCGCGTCAGCTTATGCTAACACCTGAAAATTACGCCGAAGTTTATAATGAAATTTCAACAAGATATGGCTTTACGACCGAAGAAAAACGCAAAATTGAAAGGTATATTTCACGCCTAAGTGGCGAGTTTAGGACACAGGCAAATAGCGTAAATATCAATAGCGTTGATGAGTTTGTGGCGTTTTTAATCGCACGTTTAAATCGCTCATCACAAAATAACACAACCATTGATGATGATAAAAATTTCAAATCCCTAAACGCATTTACAAGGCGAATTTTACAAGCCATTGCAATGCTTCATAATAAAGATGCTAAAAATTTAGCCGAAAGTAGCGTTTTGCTTTTAAATAAAAAATTTGAAATCGCTAAGTTTGATGAGATGCGTGAGCGTTGGTTTGATCTAATTAGCGATTATAACGATGAGTATTTGGAGTTTTTAAAGTATTACGGCGTTAGAAATTTTGATGATTTAAAGACAATGATGAGCGAACTTGATAAGTTTTTGACCATTCAGAGCGAAAAATCGCCGTTTTCGCAGGTTAGCGAGTTAGTAATTAATATGTTAAAGCCGTCAATTAGCGGTCAGATTGACACTGAGATTGATGAGCTTGGCAAAAAAATCAAGCTAAATCCAGTCGGACTTGCCACGGCTGATATGCAAGATGAGATTAAAAGAATGGTTGCAAAACGCATTGAGGCTGACAGGGACGAGATTATGCAAAAGGTTTCAACCCTAAACGACGCCCTTGCTAGCATTGATAGTAAAATCGCCGATATTGCGACCGCTTCGCTTGAAAATTCACAAAAAGCACACGATATTAAAAGCGACATTAAAGAGATAAAATTTGATGCTGTAAGCTTAGAGCAGATTAAGGGTATGCTTTTAAACATTGCCACTGCCCTTGAAATGCAAGGCAGGGATTTTGTAAGTGAAATGGATCACAAACAAGCGACCATTTCTGATTTGCAACAGCGTGTGGGTATGTTAGAAAAGGAGCTAAAAGCCGCAAAAGCCGAGAGCAACGAAGACTTTTTGACAAAAACTGCCACAAAACGTGCCTTAATGGCAGAGCTTGGCAAGATTGAAGAGGCGTATAAACGTTATGGTATTGATTATTCGCTCTGCTTTTTAGATATTGACCACTTTAAAAAGATAAATGACACCTACGGACACGACGCTGGTGATGCGATTTTAAGCACCGTTTCGGCTATTTTTAGAAAATATTCACGCTCGCTTGACTTTGTTGGCAGATACGGCGGAGAGGAATTTGTAATAATTTTACCGGGCATAAATTTAGACAACGCCGTGAAATTTTCAGATAAAATCCGCCAAATCGTGCAAAATTTCAAATTCATCTACAAAGATGAGCGAATAAACGTAACAATCAGCGTTGGCGTGGCGACAAGAAGTCTAGGCGAGAGTGAAACAAACACGCTTGAAAGTGCCGATAAAATGCTTTATGCCGCTAAAAACAACGGCAGAAATCAGGTAATGCCTCAAATCATATGAAATTAGATGAGTTTTTAGCCACAAAACCGCTATTTTATAAAGAGATTGACTACACCAGAATGCCACGTGCTTACGAGAGCATAAAGTCGTATTTTAAGCCGTTTAAAATCGTGCATATCATCGGCACAAATGGCAAAGGCTCTACTGGCAGGTTTTTAGCACAAATTTTGCACTTAAACGGCAAAAGCGTGGGGCATTACACAAGCCCACATATTTTTGATTTTCGTGAGCGTTTTTGGCTAAATGGAGCCGATGTGAGCGACGAGCTTTTAAACAAGGCTCACGAGCGACTTTATAGCCTTTTAAGCGATGAATTTCGTATAAAAACCAGCTATTTTGAGTATGCCACGCTTCTATCTGCTGTGCTGTTTAGCCAGTGCGATTATTTTATCTGCGAGGCTGGTATGGGCGGGGAGTATGATGCCACAAATGTATTTGACAAGCTTTTAACGCTATTTACACCAATTGGCTTTGACCACACGGCAGTTTTAGGGGATAGCTTAGAAAAAATCTCAAAGACAAAATTTAGAGCAATGGCAAAAAGGGCAGTCTTAAACGATGAGATGAGCGAAATTTGCGTTAAAATCGCAGATGAGATTGCCTTAAAAAACGGCTCACGGCTAAATTTTGTGCGTGAAATTTTAAGCAGTGATGATAAAATTGAGATTAACAAATATGCCAAAAAACAGCAGCTGCCAGCATTTTTAATCTCAAATTTTAGCCTAGCTTACAGCGGAGCTAAAATTTTGCTAGATGAGTTTAGTATTAAAAATCTTGGTGGGTTAAATCTTCGTGGCAGGTGCGAAAAAATTAGCGAAAATTTATACGTAGATGTCGGACACAACGAGCTTGGTGCGATAAAAATCGCTGAAATTTTTAAGGGCAAAAAGCTTAATTTAATATTTAACACCTTTGCCGATAAGGATTACAAAGCCGTTTTAATCGCTTTAAAACCGATTTTAAACAAGGTTTTGATTTTTGATTATGAAAGCAGTGAGCGAGAGCTCGCAAAAGATGGCTTAAAAGCCGTTTTAAACGAGCTTGGCGTGAGTTATGAAAATTTCACAACCGCACACTTTAACGCCATAAAATCACAAAAAGAACTTTACTTAGCCTTTGGCTCATTTTACCTAGTTGAAGCGTTTTTAAGGGCATATAATAAACGCTAATCCTTTCTAAAACGCAAAAATATTGGGAATCTTGGCAGTCCTTTTGCGGTTAAATTTTGGTATTTGTATGTGATAATTGCACCGATTTTTGGTGGATTTGCCCTGTTAAAGTCGCTAAAACCTGAGCCGATTTTAAATGTTTTAGCCGTTTTTAAATCCCTACAACTTACGCTACCCATAACATTTTTAAATTTACCACTGCCCTTGTTTATGCCCACCACTTCGCACTCGGCATCAAAAAATGGCTTAAATTTCAGAGCATTTTTGCTTCGCTTAAATTCATAAGGTGCGTTTGGCTCTCTTAAAACCACGCCTTCATAGCCTAAATTTAGGGCGTTTTCGTAAAATTTCATCAACTCATTTTTATCTTTTATGGGCGTTTGTTTTATGATTTTTACGACGTCATTTTGGCTTAAAACGCTAAGTCTTTCTAAAAGTCCGCCCTTTGCCTTTGGCACGTCAAAAACGTTGTATGTAATCTCGCTCCAAGCCTTTAAATTTGGGCTTTTATCCATTATGATTGACTGAGTTTTTTCAAATTCGCCGTTTCTTAAAAATAGCTCTCCGTCAAGCTCAAATGGCGGTAAATTTTTGATAAATTGTGCTGGGGCGTTTATGATTTTGCCGTTTCGTGAGAGCAGGTTTTTGCCATCCCAATAAGCCCTAATGCCGTCAAGCTTGTAACTAACTAGCCAGTTGCTTATATTTTGGTCTTTATAAACACTAAGCCCTAAAAATTCGCCAAAGCAGAGGCTAAAAAATAGCAAAAATGCTATGAAAAATCTCAAATTTTAACCCCATAAAAATCGCAATACCACTCAATAAACCTTGCTACGCCGTCATTTACGCTCGTGTTTGGCTTATAATCAAAGTCAGCCACAAGGTCGCTAACGTCTGCAAATGTAGCTGGGACATCGCCTGCTTGAAGTGGTAAGAAATTTTTATCAATCTCGCGCCCGATTTTAAGCTCAATCGCCCTAATATACGACATTAGCTCAACTGGATTATTGTTGCCGATATTGTAAATTTTAAATGGTGCTGATGATGTGGCTGGGTCTGGGTTTAGCCCACTCCACTCAGGATTTTTTTGTGCTGGGTTATCAATACACTTGATAATACCCTTTACAATATCATCAACGTATGTAAAATCTCGCTTCATCTTGCCGTGGTTAAAAACATCTATTTTTTCGCCGTTTAGCGCGGCTTTGACAAACAAAAATAGCGCCATATCAGGGCGACCCCAAGGTCCATAAACGGTGAAAAACCTAAGCCCAGTAGTTGGCACACCAAAAAGGTGGCTGTAAGTGTGTGCCATCATTTCGTTGCTCTTTTTACTTGCGGCATAAAGGCTAATTGGGTGATTTACGGCTTCGTGGGTTGAAAATGGCATATTTTCATTAAGTCCATAAACCGAGCTTGAACTCGCATAAACTAGGTTTTTCGTGCCGTTGTGGCGGCAGTTTTCAAGGATGTTTAAAAAGCCCGTGATATTGCTATCAATGTAAGCTTGTGGGTTAATTAGCGAGTATCTAACCCCAGCTTGTGCGGCTAAATTTACCACGACGTCAAAATTTTGCTCCTTAAATAGCCTTTTTAGCGTGTCGGTGTCGGCTAAATCGGCTTTTATAAAATGCAAATTTGGCTTTGTTTTTGAAGTTATTAGCGTTTTTTCGCGAACTTCGCCCACTTCAAATCCAGCGTTTTTAAGCCGTGCAAATTTTAAATTTACATCGTAATAGTCGTTTATGTTATCAAATCCAATGACCTCATCGCCACGTGCCACGAGTGCGTTTGCAAGATGAAAGCCGATAAATCCAGCCGTGCCAGTTACTAAAATTTTCATTTTTGTCCTTATTTGAAATTTGGATTAAATTTAAGCTCTCGTGCCTTTTTTAGAAAGATTGATAGAGCGATTTTTTCTTTTTTGCCGATTTTATAGCTTATGTAATTTAGATACCATTTTATGTTTTGGGCTGAAATTTGGCGAGTTTTGGCGTAATTTTGCAAGATATAGGTTGGAATTTTTATGCGTTTTTTGCTAAAAATTTTAGCCATTTTTTTGTAAAAATCGCCATTTTTTGTGTAGCAAAATCTTGCAAAAACAAAGGGTAGATTCTGCCTTTTTTGCCACTCTTTTGCCAAATCATAAAATTTCTCATCGCCCTCGTTTATGTAGGCTTTTAGGGCGTTATCGCCGATGATTACCTCGCCTTTTATGTTTAAAATTTTTGCTAACATATTTGAGCTAGCACTCGCCTTATCTGTCTTTGGAGTGCTGTTTTTTCGCACCAAAACGCTCTTTACATCTTTTTTAGCCACTATGCCTAGGTCTAGTTTTTTGTATTTTTTACGCCTACTCTCAATGCTTGAAATGATAGCAGCGTCAATTTTACCACGAAGTAGGGCGTAATTTAGCCTGCTTGGGACATCTTTTTTATGCTCAATGCCCATTTTTACGTAGCTTTGAAGTGGGCTTTGCTTTAAAAACACGTGAAAAGGTAGTAAATTTAAGTAGTCAATCTTGCCAAAATTCATAGTTTTCTCAAAATTTAGGGGCGTTTACCCCTTGATTAAAATCTGCGACCGATACTAAACTCAAATGTGTTTGTGTCATCATTTGAAGCTGGATTTATCGCTTTTGCAAAGATGATTTGAAGTGGTCCAATCGGTGTAATCCACTCAACACCAGCACCATAAGATGAGCGGTTTTTGCTCTTTGCGTCTATTGGGTATTTATCCGAGCTTGATTTGCCCCTGATTGTGCCGTAGTCAAAGAAGGTTACGCCGCGCATTTTGACCCTGTCAATGATAGGAAAGCTAATCTCAAATGAGTTGTTAAACGACAAGTCACCACCCACCTCATACCAGTCGCCGTTATAGACCTTTGGCGATACGCTCCTGTTTTCATAGCCCCTTAGGCTTCGTAATCCGCCAAGGTAGAGCTTTTCGTTAATCGGTATGTAGCCATTTGTGAAAATTTTGCCAAAGTCGGCTTTGTAGCGTAAGATTAAATCATAATCAATGTATTCTCTTAGACCTAGATAGTAGTTAAAATTTGATCTAATTTTTGTAAATTTCTCATCGCCACCAAGTCCAGCAAACTCAACGCTAGCACCAGCGATAATGCCACGTCTTGGTAGATAAAAATCATCTGTGCTGTTGTAGTTTATGGCTGGGATTAGGGAGCTTTTGATATTTGTGCCTTGCTTGTAGCCAATATTACGAAGTGCCTGATTTAGCCCTGAAATTTTGCTTTGTTCTATCACGTAGGTTAAAGAAGCACTTAGATCTCTTGTGAGCTTTCTGCCTAGCGTGGTGCTAAATCCATACGATTTTTCTTCGTAGTTGTCCCAGTCGTAGTCGTTTGCATAGAGCGTGCCACCAAGGCTATACTCGCTGTCAAAAATTCTAGGATTTGTAAGTCCGATTTGACCTGATAGCTCGTTATCGCTCCTATCTACGCTAACGACGCCTTTCATACCAGAGCCAAAGATATTTGTATCAGATAGACTTGCGTTTAATAAAAGTCCATCCGAGCTGCCATAGCCGATACCACCGCTTATTGAGCCAGTTGATGCTTCTTTGACATCTACGATTAGATCAAGCGTGTTTTTATCCACTCGCTCCTCTTTTATCTCCACTTCATCAAAGTAGCTCGTGCGTTTTAGGGCGTCTTTTGAGTCTTCTAAATCGGTTCTGTTGTATAGATTGCCCTCGGTTAGATAAAGCTCACGGCGAACGACCCTATCAGCTGTCCGCTCGTTGCCTGAAATTTGCACGTTTCTTATATATACCTGCTCGCCGGGCTCTACTTCATACTCAATGCTAACGCTGTGGTCATCTTGATTTTTTATGGTGTTTGGTGTGACTTTGACGAATGCATAGCCTTTGTTTGCGACTAAATCATCAAGCTTTTTCATATCTCGCCTTAGATACTCTGAATTCATCCTATCTCCGGCTTCAAGCTTAAAATCCTTAACCAACTCATCGGTGTCTAGCTCTAAAAATTCTGGTGCTTTAATGCTAACTTCTGATACCTTATACGGCTCTCCTTCGCTTATGTAGTAGGTAAGGTCGGCTGTGTAGCTATCAAAAGATGCGTTTAAATAAGGGTTTGAAATCTTTGCGTCAAGGTAGCCTTTTTGAAAGTATTTGTCTTGAATTCTAAGTGAATCATTTGGCAGGTCATAAAGCTTAACCTTGCCGTCGTTTCTGCCCCACATCCAGCCCATAAATTCACGGCTTTTATTTGCCACGATAGGCTCAATATCGCTGTAATCAAAAACCTTTGCACCGACTAAATTTACATCATTTATCACCATATTTTCGCCGCGGTTTATGTTTAGAGTTAAAAAAAGTGAGCTTTCATTATCGGCAACGACCTCTTTTTGCACATCCACGACCGTGTCAAAATAGCCCTTTGCTTCGTAAAATTGGCGAATCTTCTCTTTTGTTTTTTCAATGGCTAGCTCATCATACATATTGCCCGGTTTTATTGTAATTAGCTGTTCAATCGCCTTTTTATCGTTTGTAACTACGCCTTTTAAATCAAGTCTAGCAATGCTTGGTTTTTCTTTAAAATTTATCGTTATGTTGCCATTGCCGTCATCAGTGATGAAAATATCTTCAAAATAGCTCTGTTTAAAGAGATTTAAAATCGCCTTATCAGTCGCTTCTCCGCTTAAATTTTGCCCCTCTTTTAAGCCACTTATCTCCTTTGCGACCTCTGGCGAGAGATGAATAAGTCCGTTAAAATTTATAGACTTAATCTGCTGTGCATCTAGGCTTAACGTGCCTAAAAGTAGTAAAAGTAAATTTTTTTTCATAAATTTAACCTAAAATTTTAGTATAAATGCCGTATAATAGCGAATTTATTTTTTAATTTAGATAAAATTTAAAGGCTATTTATGAAAGTTGGCATTATAGGGCTTGGGCTTATGGGCGGTTCGCTTGGACTTGCGTTAAAAGATGAGAAGTTAATCTCTTGTGTTAGCGGTTATGATTTGAATAAAGAGCACGAAAAAAAGGCGTTAGAGCTTGGTTTGGTGCATCAAATTTTAAGCTTTGATGAGATGAAAAAAGAGTGCGATATTATATTTTTAGCAATCCCAGTTGAGGCGATTTTAAAGGTTGTTACACAGCTAACTGACATTGATGAAAACACGACAATTATTGACTTTGGCTCAACAAAGGAGCGTATCATTGAGGCTGTGCCACTTAGTATTCGTAAAAATTTTATCCCAGCACACCCAATGGCTGGGACTGAATACTCAGGACCAGAGGCTGCGTTTAAGAGCCTTTATAAGGACGCTGTCGTCGTGGTTTGCGACTTTGAAGAGAGTAGCGAAAAGCACGTAAAACGCTCGGTTGAGCTATTTTCTCATCTTGGTATGAAAATCATCTTTATGAGTGCAAGCGAGCACGACCACCACGTAGGTATCATCTCTCATCTGCCACACGCCATTTCATTTTCATTAGCAAATGGCGTTTTAAAAGACGAGGATAAACGAAACATCATCGCACTTGGAGGCCCTACTTTTCGTGGTATGATACGTGTTGCAAAGAGTTCGCCGATTATGTGGAGTGATATTTTTAAACAGAATAAAAACAACATTTTAAACGCAATTAATATGTTTGAAAACGAGCTTGATGAGTGTAAAAAAATGGTGCAAAATGAGCAGTGGGATGAGCTTTTTAGCTGGATGAGCGACGCTAGAAAGATAAAAGAAATTTTGTAGTTTTTAGTTAAAATTTACCCAATTTTTTGTAAAATGGGCGAAAATTTTTATCAGGATAATTAGTTGAGAAGACGTGGATTAAGCATTAAAAGCATTGTTTTATTTTTGATTTTTTTTATTGTTTTAACGATGATTTGGACGATTTTTACATCAAAAGATTTTGAGAAAAACGCCCCTGAAATTTTAATCAAAGACAAAATTTACTGGAATTTAAAAACTCCGCTAAACATTAAATTCAAAGATGACACTGGCGTGAAATTTGTCCGTATAAATATGAGCGACGGGCAAAACAGCGTAAATGTCCTAAATCAAACGCTAGATACGCCACTTGCAAATTTTGACATAAATCTAACAATCCCAAAAACGAGCTTTTTTAGCGTAAAAGAGAGCTACACAATTAATATTGAAGCCACTGACGCTAGCAGGTGGAATTTTTTCTCTGGCAACACGACAAAAAAAGACATACAAGTCGTGCTTGATACGACAAAGCCCGATTTATACATACTTTCAAACTCATATTCTATTTCAAAAGGTGGCAGTGCCATTGTCGTTTTTAAAGCCACGGACAACGACATAAAAGATGTTTATGTAAGGACAAATTACGGCAAAAATTTCAAAGCCACGCCGTTTTACAAGGATGGATTTTACGCTTCACTGGTCGTTTGGCCAGTTAGTGTTGAGAATTTTAGTGCCGATGTCGTAGCGGTGGATAACGCTGGTAACGAGAGCAGAATGCACGTGAGATATTTTAATGAAAATGTAAAATATAAGGTTTCAACAATCGCCTTAAAAGATGGCTTTATTGACGGCAAGATCGCCGAGCTGACCGAGAAATACGCAAAAGATCCAAACTCACTCTCACGCCTTGAAAAGATGAAATTTATAAACGAAACCTTGCGTGATGAGAATGACAAAAAGCTATCTGAAATTTCATCATTTATTTCAACCGACAGGCTTGAAAAATTCGCTCCAAACGTCTTTTATCCGCTTAAAAATGGCAAAAAAGTAGCCGATTTTGCAGATCATCGCTACTACACTTACAACGGCGAGCAAGTAAGCGAAAGCTGGCATATGGGGCTTGATTTAGCAAGTGTGGCAGCCGCTCCGATCATTACTAGCAACGACGGCGTGGTGGCGTTTGTAGGCGATAATGGAATTTATGGTTTAAATGTCGTGATTGACCACGGATTTGGCTTTTATTCGCTTTATGCACATTGTTCTAGCGTAAATGTCAAACAAGGCGATGCAATAAAGGCTGGTAGCGTGATTGCAAACACCGGCGTGAGCGGACTTGCACTTGGCGACCACTTGCATTTTGGAATTTTAATCCACGGCGAAGAGGTTAGACCTCAGCAGTGGCTTGATAAAAAATGGATAAAAGATAATATAACTGGCGTTTTAAACGCCGCAAAAGAGATGATAGATAAAAATTAAAAGGTAAAATTTTGAAACAGACTACGATTTTTAAGCGTGTTGAAGCCATTGGTATCGGACTTCACAAGGGCGAGCCGATAAAGCTCGTGCTTGAACCGCTTGACGCTGATATGGGCATTGTTTTTGTAAGAACTGATCTTGGCATTAGCTTTAAAGCCGAGCCAAAAAATGTCATAAACACGCAAATGGCGACCGTTGTTGGCAATCAAAACGGCTTTGTAAGCACGATTGAGCACCTTTTAAGTGCGATTAATGCTTATGGGATTGATAATGTGAGAATTTTGCTTGACGCAAACGAAGTGCCTGTTATGGATGGCTCTGCAATTAGCTTTTGTATGCTACTTGATGAGGCTGGCATTAGGCTGCTTGACGCCCCAAAAAAGGTCATTTTGGTTAGAAAAGAGGTTGAGGTTAAGCAGGGCGATAAATTTGTAAAAATCAGCCCTTCAAACAACCCAAAATTTGACTACACGATAAATTTTACGCACCCAGTTATTGGCAAACAGCGATATGTTTTTGAGTTTTCTAAATCAAATTTCATAAAAGAGATAGCACGTGCTAGAACCTTTGGTTTTTTAAAGGATTTGCAAAAACTTCAAGCCCAAAATTTAGCACTTGGAGCCTCGCTTGATAACGCCGTAGCCCTTGATGATACGCATATTTTAAACCCAGAGGGGCTTCGCTTTGAAAATGAGTTTGTAAGGCATAAAATTTTAGACGCCATTGGCGATTTAAGCCTTATGGGTGCGCCTTTAATGGGCGATTACACCGCATTTGCAGGTAGTCACGAGTTAAATCACAAGCTTACATTAGCAATCCTAGCCGACGCTAAAAATTACGAAGTTGCAACGCTAAGTGGCGAGCTTTTAAAAGAGTATGGAAAGGTTTTTGCATAAAAGAGATTGAGCTTTTAATAATCTCGCTCTCATCGCCGATTTTAGTCGGATTTTACGAAAACGGCGTGAAATTTAAAGAGATTAGCACCGATGAGAAAAGTAGCGATTTTTTGGTATCTTTGCTTGAAGACGTGTCTAAAAATTTCAACATAAAACGGCTAATTTATGCAAACACGCCCGGCAGTTTTATGGGGCTAAAAGTCGCCTATGTCGTGCTTAAAACATTTAGTATCGTAAAGGGTTGTGAATTTTTAGCAGTTAGCGGATTTGAGCTAAATGGTGGCGGTGCGATTAGGGCAAATAAAAAGCTCTGTTTTGTTAAAAAAGATGATGAGATTTTGCTAGAAGTAGCCACGCCAAGCGAGTTTAGTTTGCCTTTAAATTTAGAAGTTTTAAATCTAAAAAACGATACACTACCAAACTATATAATACAAGCTGTTTAGGAGAAAAATGACCATATTAGTCCCTGCCACAAGTGCAAATTTAGGTCCCGGCTTTGACGCCTTAGGACTTAGTTTAAAGCTATATAACGAAGTAAAAATCACAAAATCAAGCCTTAGTTCGGTATCCATAAACGGCGAGGGTAGCGATAACGTAGCCCTTAGAAAAAATAACCTTTTTATCAGCGTTTTTAACGAAATTTTCAAAGATTTAAGCGGTAGTGATGAGAATTTTAGAATAGTTTTTGATAACAAAATTCCATTTTCAAGGGGACTTGGTAGCTCATCAGCCGTGATTATTTCAGCCATTACAGCAGCCTATTTTATGGCTGGATTTAAGGTTGATAAGCAGACGATTTTAAACAAAGCCCTAATTTATGAAAATCACCCAGATAACATAACCCCAGCTGTTTTTGGAGGTTTTATTAGTGCTGTGATTAATAATAACGCCGTTGTTTTTAATAAATTTGAAATTTCAAACGAGCTAAAAGCGGTGGTCGTTATCCCAAATAAGCCGATGAGCACGAGCCAAGCAAGGGAGATTTTGCCAAAAAGCTACACAATCAAAGAGTGTGTCTCTAACCTCTCTCACGCAGCCTTTTTGACATCTTGCTTTGGTGCAAAAAGATATGATTTATTAAGACTAGCCTGCAAGGATGTTATGCACGAAGAACGCCGTATGAACGCACTTAGTGAGCTTTTTGAAGTTAGAAAAATGGCTTATGAAAATAATGCATTAATGAGCTCGCTTTCAGGCTCTGGTTCAAGCTTTTTAAATATCGTTTATGCAGATGACGCTAAAAATTTACAAAAAAAATTAAGCGAGAAATTTAGCGATTTTAGGGTTGAAATTTTAGATTTTGATAATGACGGATTTATCCTAATGCAAAGCTAAAAAAAAGAAAAATAAAGATATAATGAATAAAAATAATCCAATAAGAACCTGCGTTTTATGTAGGTTAAAATTTTCGCAATCAGCCCTATACAGATACCGCTACAACGGCAAAAATTTAGAGTATGGCAAAGGCAAAGGACGCAGTTTTTACCTTTGTGGCGATTGCTTAAAAAAAGATGAAAAAATAGTAAAAAAAATACTTGATAGGCACACAAAAGGTGCAAATTTAGACGTATCAAGCTTAAAGGAGATTTTCTTAGATGTCAAATGTTAGAATTTCAGAGATTGCAAGTGATCTTGGCTACTCAAATAAAGAGGTCATCGCAAAGGCGCAAGAGCTAGGTTTAACAAAGGTCAAAACACACTCAAACGCTGTAACACCAGAAGAGGCACAAGCCATTTATGATTTTATTAGAACTGGCGAAATTCCAGAAAATTTCAAAAAGAAAAAAAGCCCAGCCAAAAAAGAGCCAAAGCCAAAATCAACGCCAAAAACCGAAACAAAAGAGAGTAAAAAAGAGCCAAAAATAGCAAAAGAAGAGAAGCAAGACGAGATAAAACCTGCAAATTCTAAGAAAAAAGATGAGATAAAGCCACAAGAAACGCCTAAAAAAGATGAAGAAAAGCCAAAAATTAGCGACGAAAAGCCAAAAGAGAGCCTAGCTGATGTTAGTCTTCAAAAAAGGCGTGGTTTAGTTATCGTTAAAAAACGAAGCGAGCCAGAGGTAAAGATAGCACAAAAACCAAAGCAAGAAGAGGCACAAGTAGCCCCAAAAATCAGCCTTGAAAATATGTTTTCAAATTTAGACGAAAACGCCACTCGCAAAAAGAAAAAGGATAAAAAACAGCCAGTTGCCACTAAAAAAGATAGCACACAAAAGGTTGATCTGCTCGGATTTAGCGACTTTAAGGATATTGAGCTTGAAGATGAAAATGAGGTGGTTTTGCCAGATCTGACCTTTAAAGCCCCAAGTGTGCAAATTCCGCAAAAGACAAAACAGCCAAATGCCCTAAGAACAGCGGTAAATAACTCAATGGGCTCATTTATGGAGGGGGGAATTCAGCGTCGCTCACGCAAAAAGCACAAAAAACCAGAGCATAAACAAAACAGCGAAGCCGTAACTTCTATTGAAATTCCAAAAGAAATTCGCGTTTATGAGTTTGCCGATAAGCTAAATAAACAGCCAAGCGAAATTATAGGTAAGCTATTTATGCTTGGTATGATGACTACAAAAAACGACTTTTTAGATGAAGATGCGATAGAAATTCTAGCCGATGAGTTTAATGTTGAGGTTAATATCATTGACGAGGCTGGGGAGTTTGACTATGTTAAGGCGTATGAAGAGGAGCAAGATGACAGCGATTTAACGCCAAGAGCGCCCGTTATTACCATTATGGGGCACGTTGATCACGGCAAGACCTCTTTGCTTGATTATATTAGAAAATCACGCGTGGCTAGCGGTGAGGCTGGTGGTATTACCCAGCACGTTGGCGCTTATATGGTAAATAGAAACGGCAGAAATATCACGTTTATTGACACGCCCGGACACGAAGCATTTACGGCGATGAGAGCTAGGGGTGCTGGTGTTACGGATATTGTTATTGTTGTCGTGGCTGCTGATGATGGCGTAAAACCACAAACAAAAGAGGCGATAAGCCACGCAAAGGCAGCTGGCGTGCCTATAATAATTGCAATTAATAAAATGGATAAAGAAGCCGCAAATCCAGAATTTGTAAAAACCGGACTTGCCGAGCTTGATATAATCCCAACCGAGTGGGGCGGTGGCTATGAATTTGTGCCAATCTCGGCTAAAACTGGTATGGGTATTGATGATTTACTTGAAATTGTCTTGCTGCAAGCTGATATCTTAGAGCTTAAAGCAAATCCAAAGGCAAACGCAAAAGCTACCGTTGTTGAAAGCTCACTGCAAAAAGGGCGCGGCGCGGTCGCTACCATCATCGTTGAAAACGGCACATTAAAAGTAGGCGATACTATCGTAGCTGGTGTGGCTTATGGACGTCTTAGAAGTTTGCTTGATGACCAAGGCAAGGCACTTAAAGAGATTAAGCCGGGCGAGTGTGGCGTGATTGTCGGACTTAGCGAAGTCCCAGACGCTGGAGAGACCCTAATAAGTGTAAAAAGCGACAAAGAAGCACGCGAATACGCCTCAAAAAAGGCTGAATACCTACGCCAAAAAGAGCTTAGCAAATCAACAAAAGTTAGCATTGATGAGCTTAGTGCTAAGATCGCCGAGGGCGAGTTAAAAACCCTACCAGTCATCGTAAAAGCAGACGTGCAAGGCTCACTTGAAGCCCTAAAAGTCAGCCTTGATAAACTAGCAAATGATGAGATAAAAGTCCAAGTCATTCACTCAGGTATCGGTGGCATAACCCAAAGTGACATCGCCCTAGCCACAGCTTCAAAAAACTGCGTAATTCTAGGCTTTAACATACGCCCAACAGGCGAGATAAAAGAGAAAGCAAAAGAGAGTGGCATTGAGATTAAAACATATAATGTAATTTATAATTTAATTGATGATGTCAAAGCCCTTTTAAGCGGATTAATGTCGCCAGTTATTAGAGAAGAACAGCTCGGACAAGCCCAAGTCCGCCAAGTCATAAATGTGCCAAAAATCGGAGCTATCGCTGGCTGTATCGTGACAGAAGGCACGATAAATAGAGGCGCTAAAATTCGCCTAATCAGAGATGGCGTGGTAATCCACGAAGGCACGATAAGCTCACTAAAACGCTTTAAAGATGATGTAAGAGAGGTCGCAAAGGGCTATGAGTGTGGTGTTGGCATTGAAGGATATAATGATATCAGAGAAAATGACTACATTGAGAGCTTTAAGCAGATACAAGAACAGGCTGTTTTATGAACGCAAACGAGATAAAAAGACTAAGGACTGAGAGTGTCTTAAAAGAGCTTATCCCAGAAGCCCTAGCGACCCTTGAAGATGAGCTTTTAAAGGGGCTTTGCGTTACTGATGTGGAGTGTAAAAAGGGCAGATATGACGCCTTTGTCTATCTTGATAAAATGGCGTTTGATGATAGAGAACAAGCCTACATTTTATCGCATTTAAAGCGAGTTAGTCGCCATTTGCAAAATCATTGTATGGCAGCTGAGGGCTGGTATAGAGCCCCAAATTTTCACTTCAAATTTGATGATAGATTAGAGTATCAAAACAAAATGGACAGGCTTTTTGAGAAAATTTCAAAGGATTTAAATGGACAATCTTGAAAATTTAGTAAAAGAGTGTGGCGTAGAGCTTTACGACACCGAGATAGCAAACGAAAACGGCAGGGCAATTTATAGAGTTTATATCACAAAAAACGGCGGAGTCAGCCTTGATGATTGCGAAAAGGTAAGTCGCCTTTTATCGCCCATTTTTGATGTTACGCCCCCAATTTCTGGCGAATATAGCCTTGAAGTAAGCAGTCCGGGCTTGGAGCGAAAGCTTGAAAAGCCAAAGCATTTTAAGTCAAGTATCGGAGAGCTAGTTAAGATAAAAACTGCCGTTTTATCGGTGCAGGGGCGACTTCTTGACGCTAGCGATGAGGCGATAAATTTACAAACAAACGACGGCAAAATTCAGATTGATTACGTAAATATCAAAAAAGCAAAAACCTATTTGGAGTGGTAATGCTAAGCGATATTGAAATTTCAACAAATGCCAAACTTGATAAGATTATAAACGTTGCAAAACGCCTAAATATAGATGAAAACGACATTGAGCTTTATGGGAATTTTAAAGCCAAAATCACCCCAAAGCTACAAAAATCAAACTCAAAGCTAATTTTAGTTACCGCTACAAATCCGACCCCTTTTGGCGAGGGCAAAACGACCACGTCAATTGGCTTAGCCGACGCCCTTGCTATGCTTGATAAATCGGTCTGCCTAGCACTTCGTGAGCCATCTTTGGGGCCAGTTTTTGGCATTAAAGGTGGCGCGGCTGGTGGCGGATATTCGCAAATTGCACCTATGCAGGATCTAAATTTACACTTTACTGGTGACTTTCACGCTATCACTTCGGCAAATAATCTAATCTCAGCGATTATTGATAACAGCCTATTTAACGGCAATCCGCTTGATATGAGCGAGATTTTATGGAGGCGTTGTCTTGATATGAACGACAGGGCGTTAAGGCATATCACGATAGGGCAGGGCGGTAAATTTGACGGCGTTGAGCGAAAGGATGGCTTTGATATAACGGCAGCTAGCGAGATTATGGCAGTTTTGTGCCTTGCAAGTGATTTGGGCGATTTAAAAAGTAGAATTTCAAACATAATCGTCGCCCTAAATTCCAAAAAAGAGCCAATTTACGTGCGTGATTTAGGCTGTGAGGACGCCGTTACGATACTTTTAAAAGACGCCATTAAGCCAAATCTTTTTCAAACCCTGCAAAACACGCCTTGTTTAATTCACGGCGGCCCATTTGCAAATATCGCCCACGGCTGCAACTCAATAATCGCCACCAAAACAGCTCTAAATTTAGCCGATTTTGTCGTAACAGAAGCTGGTTTTGGCTCAGAGCTAGGTGCTCAAAAATTCATTGACATAAAGTGCAAAAACGCAGATTTAAAGCCAGACGCTTGCGTGCTAGTAACGACAATCCGCTCAATAAAATACAACGGCGGAGTTAGTAAAGAGCAGATCAATGAGCCAAATTTAGAAGCTTTAAGCGAGGGCATTAAAAATCTAGGCGGACACATTAAAAATCTAAGCCAAACTCTAAATTTAAACGTAGTCGTGGCACTTAATAAATTTAGCTTTGACACGCCAAATGAGATAAATTTTGTGCGTGAGTTTTGCCAAAATTTAGGCGTAAAAATGGCAGTTTGTGAGAATTTTATCAAGGGCGGAGCTGGTGCGATAGAGCTTGCAAATTACGTCCTTGACGCCATAAATTCGCCAAAAGATATAAAATTTAGCTATGAAAAAAGCGATGATATCAGGACAAAAATCACCAAAATCGCTACAAAAATTTACGGCGCTAGCGAGGTCATTTTTGAGCAAGACGCCCTAAATTCGCTAGAAAATATCAAAAAATTAGGCTTTGAGCATTTTGATGTTTGCGTGGCTAAAACCCAGTATAGTTTTAGCGATGACGCAAAGCTACTTGGCCGCCCGACTGGCTTTAAATTTAGCGTTAAGGATTTAGAGATTAGGGCTGGGGCTGGGTTTATAGTCGCCATTTGTGGCAAGATTATGCTAATGCCGGGGCTGCCAGCCGTGCCAAACGCCCTAAAAATGCACATTGACACAGCCACTGGTGCTATTAGCGGACTAGATTAAGGAGTAAAAATGGGGGGGGGGTCGCACGATATGTTTAGTCTTGCAAAAAGCCTCTTTAAAATTCACAGAAGCATTACTGGTAAAGGCTTTAACACGAGCTTAGACATTATCCTAAATCACGCAATGGGGGGGGGGTAGCGCGTGTTTTTTAAAACCCCAAACCCATAAAAACGCTAAAAATTTCAGATTTTATGAGATAAAGCCAGAGATTTTTAACGTAAAATCAGGCACAAAAATTTACGACTGGGTTGTGCCTGATGAGTGGGATATTGATGATGCTTTTATCATCACGCCAAGTGGCAAGAAAATCTGCGACTTTAAACGCCTAAATTTACACGTTTTAGGCTATTCAGAAGCGGTGGATAAGCTTTTAAGCCTAGATGAGCTAAAAGCACACCTTCACACCCTAAAAGACCTGCCAAACGCCGTGCCTTACGCTACTAGCTACTATGAGAGACGTTGGGGTTTTTGTATCGCTAAAAACGAGCTTGACACGCTAGAAGCTGGCACTTATCACGCCGTGATAAAGTCAAGCTTTAATCCAAACGGACACCTAAGATACGCTAGAATTTTCATCCCAGCCACGCAAAAAACCGATGAAACTATCCTAATCTCAACCTACCTTTGCCACCCACAAATGGCAAACAATGAGCTTTCTGGACCCGTCGTGTGGGCAAATTTGGTGCGTTTTGTAAAAAGTCTAAACACTCGCCGTTATAATTACGAGTTTGTAATCACTCCTGAAACAATCGGCTCAATCTGCTATATTCACGAAAATTTCAGCCGTTTAAAACAAAACGTAAAGGGCGGTTTTGTGCTAACTTGCATAGGCGATGAGCGTGAATACGGCCTTGTTTTAAGCCCAGATGAGCAAAGATTAAGCGATAAAATCGCACTTCACACGATAAAGCACCTTACAAACAAGCCAAAAATTTACAGCTTTAAAGAGCGTGGCAGCGATGAAAGACAATACAACACACCAGCCCTAGATTTAGGCGTCGTAGCACTCTCACGCTCAAAATTTGGCGAATACAAAGAGTATCACACCAGCCTTGATGACCTTAGTTTTATTAGCCAAAAGGGGCTAAATGGCGGATTTTTATACGCTAGAAACTGCATTTTAAACCTTGAAACAAACGCAAAATTTCTGCTAAACACCATTTGTGAGCCAAATTTAGGCAGTCGTGGGTTAATAAGAACGCTAAGTCTAGGCAAAAACCACGAAGCACATATGATTTTACGCGACTTTTTAGCATTTTGTAACGGCAAAAACGACGCCTTAAAAATCGCAGAAATTTTAGGCTCACAGCTTTATAAACTCCGCCCTATCATTGAAGTTTTATTAAAAAATAATTTAATAAAAGAGGTAAAATGAGAGAGTTGATTAACGCCTTTGAGATAAAAAAGGGCGACTTTATCCTAATCGCCGCTGATTTTAGAAAATTTTTAAGGCATAAAATTAGGCAAAATTTTGATATTAAAACCATTCAAAACGATATCATTTTAGCCCTAAAAAACGCAGTTGGTACTAATGGCACACTTGCTTTTCAAACCTTTAACTGGGACTTTTGTAAAGGTACTATATTTGATATAAAAAACACGCCCTCAATGACTGGTAGCGTTGGTAATTTAGCCTTAAAAATGAGCGAATTTATCCGCACAAAGCACCCGATTTACTCATTTTGTGTTTATGGTAAATTTAAAGATGATTTAAAAAAGCTAAACAACACAGACGCCTTTGGCGACGATAGCCCATTTGCCTTTTTTCATCAAAAAAATGCAAAGATGATAGTGCTTGATTTAGAGCTAAATCACTCATTTACCTTTGTGCATTACGCCGAGCAAAGAAATGGCGTTTCTTATAGATTTATTAAAAATTTCACAGCCCCTTACACCGATGAAAACGGCGTTAGCAAGATTAAAACCTACTCAATGTTCGTTAGAAAAGAGAGCGTTTTAACTGAACTTGCTCCGCTTGAAGCGATTTTTATAAACAAAAACGCAATGAAAATTAATAAATTTTACGAAAGCGAAGCAAAAATCATAAATTTAAGCAGGGCTTATGAGATAATAGCTGATGACATAAAGCACAACAAAGCACGAAATTTACACAAATGGGGGGGGGTAGCACGAGTTTATAACGCCCCTTATGAAAGGGTGGCATAATGAAACACGTTAGCGAGTTTTTAAGGCTTAGTGCTAAAAATTTTAGTACTAAAACAGCAGTTGTTTGTGGCGATAAGAGCATTAATTTTAAGGTGCTTGATGAGTTAAGCGATAAGGTTGCAAGTGAAATTTTAAGAGCAAATATCAAAAAAGAGCCGATTTTTATTCTTTTACCAAAGGATATTTGGTGCATTGTGGCGTTTTTTGGCGTGATAAAAAGTGGGAATTTTTACGCCATAATTGATGAAAACAGCCCAAAAGAACGCCTTTTAAGCGTAACTTGCAAGATTAAACCAAAGCTATTAATTACAAGTAAAAATTTTGATTTTAGCTTTTTAAATATCAAAACGATTTTTGATAGCGATTTTAAAAATTTCAAAACTGATACGGCACTTTTAAACACCGCAAAATCCACATTTTTAGACGTTGATTTAGCCTATATTTTATTTACATCTGGCTCAACTGGCACACCAAAGGGCTTTGCTGTAAATCATAAAAATTTAATTGATTATGCCACGTGGGCAGTTGAGTGTTTTGGCATAAATAGCACTGATAACGTGGCAAATCAGGCACATTTTCACTTTGATAAATCAGTCCTTGATATCTACCCAAGCATTCTTAGCGGTGCTACGCTTCACATTTTAAAGGGTCAAGACTGGGCGTTTCCAGATAAAATTATGGGGTATTTTAAGGATAAAAATATCACGCAAACTGGCATTACACCACAAATCATTAACTATTTTGCAAATACAAACGCCCTAATCGCCCTGCCACATTTAAAGCGTGTCTTTATCTCTGGCGAAATCACGCCGGTAAAACAGGTAAAAATTTGGATAAATGCCTACAAAAACGCCAAAATCATCAACCTTTATGGTGCTAGTGAAATCACTGGGATTTGCTCGTATTTTGTGTGCGAAAGAGAGCTTAAAGATGATGAGATACTGCCCATTGGTAAGGCGTGTGAAAACACCGAAATTTTACTGCTTAGCGATGATTTAAGCCAAATTTTCACGCCATATAAAAAGGGCGAAATTTACGTTCGTGGCAGTTGCGTTTCTAGCGGATATTACAATGATAATGAGCTTACAAAAATGGCTTTCGTGCAAAATCCGCTAAACGATAAATTTATTGATTTGGTTTATAAAACCGGCGATATTGGTTATTTTAATGAAAACTACGAGCTAGTTTGTGCTGGACGTGCTGATAATCAGATTAAACTAAAAGGACACAGGATAGAACTTGGCGAGATTGAGTGCGTTTTAGGCACACACGAGGGTGTTAAAAACGTGGCCTGCGTCTTTGAAAATTCTCAAATTTTTGCCTTTTATGAGAGCGAGATTGAGCTTGATTTACGAGAATTTTTAAGCACCAAACTGCCAAAATATATGCTCCCACGCCATTTTATTAGAGTTAGTAAATTTCAGTTAAACAACAATACAAAAATTGACAGAAAAATTTTAAAACAGATTGCAAAGGATTTTAAATGAACGAGGTTGAAAATTTATTTAAAAGGCTTGGCAAAAGCCACATAAAAGCCGATGATACCGATATTTTAGCGCGTGGGCTAATTGACAGCCTTGATGTTATGGAGCTTATTGAGATGATAGCAGAGCTTAGCGGTAAATCCGTGCCTTCAAGGCTCATTAGAGCTGAAAATTTCAGCGATTTTAACGCCATTTTAAATCTCATTGAAAGCGTGAAAAATGCTTAGTTTCAAAGGCAAAATTTACACAAAAGATGAGCTAATTGCCACGCTAAAATCGCTTGGGATTAAAAATGGCGATACTCTTTTAATCCACGCTGAGCTGTTTAGGCTTGGTAAAATCACCGATAAGAGCCGATTTTTAGGCGATTTGGTTGATTGTTTTTTTAGTGTGGTGGGTAAAAACGGCACGATAGTAATGCCAACATTTACATATAGTTTTTGTCGTAATGAGGTCTATGATAAGCTAAACTCAAAAAGCACCGTTGGGGTTTTAAGCGAGTATTTTAGGCATTTAAGCGGTGTTGTAAGAACTGATGATCCGATTTTTTCATTTGCTATTTTTGGAGATGATAAAGATGAGTATTTAAAGCCTACAACTAGCTGTTTTGGCAATGGTTGCGTCTATGAAATTTTACACAAAAAGGGGGCTAAGTTTCTTTGCTTTGGCGATGCTAGTAAGGGCTGGACATTTTATCTTTATGCTGAGCAAAAAATTGGCGTTAGCTACCGATATTTTAAGGAATTTAGCGGTGATTTTATTGATGAAAACGGCGTAAAAAGCCACAAAAGCATAAAATATTTTGTAAGAAAGCTTGAAGCTAAAAGCATTCTTGATAAGCAAAAACAGATAAAAATGCTAAAAGATAGCGGTAATTTTAACTACGCAAAATTTGGCGGAGGCGATATGGTTTTAATTGATTTAGCTAGGTATTATGATACTTTTCAAAGTGTCGTAAAAGCCGATGAAAACACACTTTTAAAGGAGTAAGATGAAAAAATTTGCAGATGATAATATTGCTGCTTTTGTATTTAGAAATCTAAAACGAGGCAGTCAAATTTTAACACTAAGTAGCGATAAAATTTACACCGATTTTTTAAACCAAAATGGCTTTGAAACGACCGCTGATTTTAGTAAAAAAGTTGATGGTATTTTTGGCTTTGTTGGCTTTGATATAAAACTGATACCAAATGCCTTTAATGCCCTAAAAAACGGCACAAAAGCCATTTTTTGCTTTATTGATAAAGATGATTTTAGGGCTAAAAATATTACGCCATTTAGCAAAGATGAGATTAGAAAAATGCTTAATGATTTTAGCTGTTTAGAGATTGAAAGTATCGTTTTAAACGCAAAAAATAGCACCGAGCTTCATAAAATTTACGTGGCAATTGCCAGAAAGGATTAATCTTGAAAAATCAAAAAATGGGGGGGGGTTACGGCTTGATTTACTGGGATAAAAACTACCAAAATAGCCAAAATCCGACCTATCCAGTAAGCTATGTAGCAGATTTTGCATTTAGCTATTTAAAAAGCGAAGCAAAAGTGCTTGATTTAGGCTGTGGGGCTGGTAGGCACGTGGGATTTTTAGCGCAAAATGGCTTTAAAGCGTATGGGTGTGACTACTCAAAAGATGGGATAAAAAGCACGCAAAACCTGCTAAAAAGTCAAAATTTAAGTGCGGATTTAAAGGTTTGCGATATGTTATCTTTGCCTTATGAAGATGAGTGTTTTGACGGACTTATAAATTATGGCGTTTTAATGTATGCTGGGAGCAAAGAGCGAATTTTAAGGGCTGTTGATGAAATTTACAGGGTGCTAAAAACTGGCGGTGTGGCGTTTTTTCAGTTTAGAAATTTGGGTGATGATAGATATAAAACTGGGATTTTAAAGTCAAAATACGAGGTCATCACAAATCAGCAAAAAGGCAAAATGGGCTTTGATGAAAACGGCGTTGAGATTTACTACTTTGACAGGGACGAAGTTAAACGAATATTTAATAAATTTGAAATTTTAGAGATAAATGAGGTTAGCCGAAGCTACGATGATGACAGCTACAAAATCAGCTACTTTTTACTTATTGTAAAAAAGCAAAAATAAATAAAATTTATTATAAAATCCCGCTTTATTTTTTAAAAAAGGGTAGAGATGATAGAGAAAATTTTTGAGAAATTGATGTGGCATAGCAGGATTTTTGCCGTTTTGCCAGTCATTTTTGGGCTTTTGGGTGCGATTGTGCTTTTTGTGATTGCAAGTTACGACATATTTGCTGTTTTTGGTAGTGTTTATAGCTACTTTTTTAAGGGCGTACATCCTGAAAATTTTCATTCTGATGTGGTTGGGGCGATTGTTGGGGCTGTGGATTTGTATCTTATGGCACTTGTTATGTTTATTTTTAGCTTTGGAATTTACGAGCTTTTTATCAGCGAGATTGAGGAGATGAAGCTCTCAAAACACTCAAAAGTCCTTGAAGTGCATTCGCTTGATGAGCTAAAAGATAAGATAGCAAAGGTCATCGTAATGGTGCTTATTGTAAATTTCTTTCAGCGAGTTTTACACGCTAATTTTAGCACTCCGCTTGAAATGGCATACCTTGCTGGTAGCATTTTAGCGCTGTGTTTGGGGCTTTATTTTCTGCATAAGGGCGACCATTAAAAAGTGGCATTTTGCCACTTTTAGTTTTCAAGCCCTAAACTAGCACGATACTCCTCGTATGTGCCTTTAAAATCCACCACTTCGCCGTTGCCTTTTAGGTGTAAAATTCTATTTGCAAATGCGTCAATTAGCTCTCTGTCGTGGCTTACACAAATCACGCTGCCGTTAAAATTATAAAACGCCTCGCCAAGTGCGATGATCGCTTCAAGGTCAAGGTGATTGTTTGGCTCGTCCATTATTAGCAAATTTGGGCGATGAAGCATTAGCTGGGCTAGGCGGACTCTGTGCTTTTCGCCACCGCTTAAAGCACCAACTGCTTTTTCTTGATCAGCACCGCTAAAAAGCATTCTGCCAAGGCATTTGCGAATTTCATCAATGTCCTTATTTTTGGCGTCTTGCAGATACTCATAAAGCTTTAAATCGCCACTAATTTTATTTACCACATCTTGTGCAAAATACCCAAGCTCAATGGTGGCTCCTATGTGAATTTCGCCCTTATCTGGCTTTAACTCGCCCATTAGTAATTTACAAAGCGTGGTTTTACCAACGCCATTTACGCCAATAATTGCTAGTTTATCGCCCTTTTCTAGCTTGAAATTTAAGTCGTTAAAAATTACCTTCTCGCCAAAGCTTTTGCTTAAATTTTTAATCTCAATTAGCTCGTTGCCTATCTCTCTATTTGTGCGAAATAAAATGCTAGGATCTCGCCTTGATGATACGGCGATCTCGGCGATATCAAGCTTTGCTAGTTGTTTTGCGCGACTTGTGGCTTGTTTTGCCTTACTTGCGTTTGCACTAAAACGAGCGATAAATTTTTCAAGCTCCTCTTTCTCTTTTAGCTTTTTATCGCGCTCCATTTCGTTCTGTTTTGCGATTAAATTTGCAGCCATATACCACTCATCGTAGTTACCGCTAAACTCACGGATTTTTTTAAAATCCACGTCTAAAATATGCGTGCAAACCCTGTTTAAAAAGTGCCTGTCGTGGCTGATTACCACCAGCGTGCCTTCGTGGCGATTTAGCTCGTTTTCAAGCCAAGCAATAGCGTCAATGTCAAGGTTATTTGTCGGCTCGTCTAAAAACAAAATATCTGGTTTTGGGAATAAAACTTGCGCGAGCAAAACCTTGACTTTATCGGAATTTTCAACCTCGCTCATTAGCTTTTCAAACTCATTTAGCCCAAGCGAACTTAAAATTTTCTCAATCCTAGTTTCGTATTCATAGGTCGGATCCTCTTCGGCACAAATCACTTCAAGCTCACTTAAACGCTCATTTATTTCATCTGTAAATTCCTCGCTTAAATAGAGCTTTTCTTTCTCTTTTACGGCGTCATAAAGGCGTTTGTTGCCGTATAAAACGGCGTCTTTTAGCGTGAAATTTTCAAAAGCAAACTGATCTTGCCCCAAAACGCCAACTTTCAAGCCGTTTTCTATCACGACCTCGCCACTACTTGCTTCTATTTCGCCACTTAAAATTTTCAAAAACGTTGATTTACCAGCACCATTTGCACCGATTAAGCCATATCGGTTATGGCGATTAAGCTTTAAATTTACATCTTCAAAGAGCAAACTACTAGCAAATCTCTGCGTAAGTCCCTTAATTTCTAACATATTGTCCCTTTTTAAATTTAAAAGGGCTTATTTTGCCAAAAAGTTGTTTAAATTTTGATTTTTTGTTGTATAATCACTAATTAAATTTTAAATTACACAAGGAGATTATTATGATTAACGTTTTAATGATTGAAGATGATCCGGAATTTTCACAGATTTTATCTGAATATCTTGAAAATTTTAACATTAAGGTAACAAGCTTTGAAGACCTATATTTAGGGCTTAGTGCTGGGATTAAAAGCTATGATTTATTGATCCTTGATCTTACTTTACCGGGCATTGATGGACTTGAAGTTTGTAAAGAAATTCGCGCAAAATACGACATACCTATCATCATAAGCTCGGCTCGTTCAGATGTTACAGATAAGGTCATCGGACTTGGTTATGGTGCTGATGATTACCTACCAAAGCCATATGATCCAAAAGAGATGTATGCGCGTATTATGAGCCTTATTCGCAGGTATAAAAAGAGCCAAGAGATAGCAGAAGAGCCAGTTGAAAGTGCGTTTAGGATTGATGAGAAACGCCACGAAATTTACTTTAACAACGAGGCATTAATCCTAACTCCGGCTGAGTATGAAATTTTAACTTATCTCATTAAACAACATAGCTTTTCAGTTTCAAGAGAACAGCTAGTTTATAACTGCAAAAGCCTAAAAGATAAGGATTCAAAGAGCCTTGATGTCATCATCGGTCGCTTACGTGCTAAAATCGGCGATAGCTCAAAGTCGCCAAAACATATCTTTTCAGTGCGTGGCATAGGGTATAAACTCGTCGGATGAAAAGCTCAATAACGACAAAAATAACTATTATTTTTGCCATTGCCTTTACTTTGGTGTGCGTTTTGTTTCTAACCTTAGCTAGGATTGAGCGAGATCACGCCATAGAGAAGGTCAGAGATAGGCAGATTAGTGCGACAAACTATCTGCTATCTCTGTATGAAAAGTCAAAACTCCCACAGGATTTTAACCACTATTTTAGAAATTTCGGCTTTGAAAGTGTAAGTAGCAATATGTTAGCCGCTGCTGTTTTAAGCAAGGGCGAGGTGCAGTTTCAAAGGCACACGCCAGTCGGCACCGTTCGCTCAATATTTTATGACGGCAGGTTGTATTTACAAATTCAAAACGTATCGTTTTCACTGCTTCTTGAAAGTAATGACACAAAGAGCATTTACGACCCGCTTTTAGTCGGATTTTTAATCTCGTCGCTATTTTTGATTACATTTTACGTTTCGGTTATCAGAAGTCTTTCGCCACTTAAAAAGCTAAATAGCGATATTAGAAAATTTGCCTCTGGCAATATGGAGGTTGAAATTTGTCTGCCAAATGCTAAAAATAAGGATGAAATAGGGCAGGTGGCTTATGAATTTAACAACGCCGTTGGCAAGATAAAAGAGCTAATCCACTCACGACAACTATTTTTACGAGCCATAATGCACGAGCTAAAAACCCCAATCGGCAAGGGCAGAATCGTATCTGAAATGATAGCAAACGAAACGCAAAAAAGCAGGCTAATTAGCGTTTTTGAACGCCTTGATATGCTTATAAATGAGTTTGGTAAGGTTGAGCAGCTACTTTCAAAAAGCTACTCGCTTGAATATCAGGAGTGCCATTTTTCGTTGATTTTAGAGCAGACTATTGATCTTTTAATGCTTGAAAATTTTGACGAGCGTGTAAAATGTGACATCAAAGATGATGTTTTGCTTTACGTTGATTTTCAGCTTTTTTCGCTAATGCTTAAAAATTTAATAGACAACGCCTTAAAATACGCTGATGATAAGAAGGCGATTGTTGAGTGTCAAAGCGATAAAATCATTGTCAAAAATCACGGCAAAGCCTTAGAATACGATATAGAGCACTACAAACAAGCCTTTGTGCGAGGGGCTACAAGCTCAAAAACGACCAGCGGTATGGGACTTGGACTTTATATAATTGAACAAATCTGCGATATGCATAAATTTAGCCTTTGCTACGAGTATAAAGATGGCTTTCACTGCTTTATCGTAAAAACGCAAAAAATTTAACACACAATAATGAAAAAGAGTTTAGAGAAATTTAATGAGCTTGTTGATGCCTTTGGCAGGTTGCCCGGAGTGGGCAAAAAAACGGCTATGCGGTTTGCCTATTTTGTGAGTTTGCAAGATAGTTTTGGTGGGCTAAAACTCGCTCAAAGCATTGAAGATGCGGTGCGATTTATCAAACGCTGTGAGCGTTGTGGCAGTCTTAGCGAGGATGAGCTTTGCGATATTTGTGCCGATGAGAGCCGTGATGACGCCTTGATTGCGGTGGTTGAAAGCCCAAAAGATGTGCTGGTTTTAGAGCAGAGTAAAATTTTTAGCGGTCGCTATTTTGTGCTTGATGAGATTGATGATGAGCGGATTTTATCGCTTAAAAATATGATTGAATTTTATGGCGCAAACGAGATTATTTTTGCCTTTACGCCGGGGCTAAATTCTGACGCTTTAATGCTTTTTGTTGAGGATAAAATCGCAAAAGACGGACTAAAATTTAGCAAAATCGCACAGGGCGTGCCAACTGGCGTAAGCCTTGAAAACATTGATATGCTCTCGCTTTTAAAGGCGATTGAGAGCAGGATAAAAGCTTAAAGGATAGATGTGAGATTTAAAATTTTTACTGCCATTTTTGTGCTGGTTTTTCTCTCTGGTTGTAGATTTTTTTGGGAGCCAAAACCGCAAAAAATCACGCCACAAAAGGAGCAAATAAAGCCAAAAATAGAGCAAAAACAGGCAATAAAGGGCGTGATTTCTGAGCTTGTTTATCAAGATGAGCTTTACTGCTACACAATCACGGCGACTGATACTGCAAATTACAAGCTAAAAAGTGCGAATTTTTGTTCGCCAAAATTTTGGCACAACAAGGGCGACTTAATCTATGCTACCTTTACTGGCAAACGCCTAGAATCAATGCTTTTAATCAAAGAAGCAAACACAAAAACAGCTATAAAACGCAAAACCGCCCCAACAAAAACTGGCATAAATCCAGCAAAAGAGATAAAAATCAGTTTTGATTAGCCGTTGATTTACCGATTTATTATATAATTTCATCAAGCAATCAAAACAAAACTCCTTTTGTAAAAGGTGAGTTCGTCTCACCTTTTATTTTTTTAATTTTTAAAAAGTTATACGGCAATTTTATCAACTTAAAAACACTTAATTTGTTTAAAAAATTCTAGATAATGTAGATAAAATTTAGGGCTAATTTTTGTAATTACGCCCTAAATTTGTGCTTTAAAATGCAAATGGCAAAAGCGTAATATCCTGCCCCATACGAGAGCTTTTGCCACCGGCTAAAATCACGCAGTTAGTCAAATTATAAATCCCTTGGGTCGGCGATTTTGCCCATTATCGCACTAGCGGCGGCGACTGCTGAGTTTGCTAGATAAACTTCGCTTGTCCTATCGCCCATTCTGCCTACGAAATTTCTGTTTGTGGTGGCAACGCACCTCTCGCCAACGCCTAAAATTCCCATATATCCGCCAAGACAGGCACCACAGGTTGGGTTGCTCACAACCGCACCAGCTTCAACAAATATATCCATTAGCCCCTCTTTTTGTGCTTGTAGGGCGATTTTTTGCGTGGCTGGGGTGATGATAAGGCGTGTTTTTTTAGCGACCTTGCGTCCCTTTAAAATTTGTGCTGCGATGCGTAAATCGCTTAATCTGCCGTTCGTGCAAGAGCCGATAAACGCCTGATCAATCGCTAAATCATCTTTAACCGCTTCACGCACACTCTTGCCGTTGCTTGGCAAAAACGGATAAGCCACGACTGGATCAAGTTTGCTTACGTCTATCTCTAAAATTTGCTCATAATTTGCACCCTCATCTGAGTGGTAAATTTTTGGCTCACGGCTTAAATTTTTATCTTTTAAAAATTCCTTTGTAATCTCATCATAAGCGATTATACCGCTTTTACCCCCAGCTTCAATCGCCATATTACACATAGAAAATCTGCTATCCATATCAAGCCCAGCTATCGTTTCGCCAGTAAATTCTAGGGCTTTGTATAAAGCGCCATCAACGCCGATTTGGCGGATTATTTCAAGGATTAAGTCCTTGCCATAGACGTGCTTGCCAAGCTTGCCTTTAAAAACGACCTTTATGGTTTGTGGGACTTTAAACCAGTTTTTACCAGTTATCATCGCGTAAGCTAAGTCGGTTGAGCCCATACCAGTCGCAAACGCCCCAAGCGCGCCGTGTGTGCAGGTGTGGCTATCAGCACCGATTATCACATCACCCGGCACCACAAGTCCCTTTTCAGGCAAAAGCGCGTGTTCTATCCCCATATCTTTTTCGTCAAAATAGTTTTTTAAATCGTGTTTGTAGGCAAAATCACGAGAAATTTTAGCCTGATTTGCACTTAAAATATCTTTTGCTGGTATGTAGTGATCCATTACGATAGAAAAGCCGTCTGGGTTTGCTAGTTTTTTAGCGCCACTTCGCTCAAACTGCTTGATTGATATTGGCGTGGTAATGTCGTTGCCAATGACCATATCAATGGGACTTTGCACGATTTGCCCAGCATAAACCGCCTCTCCAACGTGCTCTGAGAAAATTTTTTCAGTTATTGTTTGTTTCATCTTTTATCTCCTTTTTTCTTGCGTAAATATTAATTAGCTCAACGCACAGCGAGAACGCCATAGCAAAGTAAATGTAGCCCTTTGAGATATGCATATCAAAGCCCTCGCCAACGAGTGCAAAGCCGATTAAAATCAAAAATGCAAGTGCTAGAATTTTAATTGTAGGGTTGTTATCAACAAAATTTGAGATTGATTTTGAAGCAAACATCATCACGCCAACGGCTAAAATCACGGCTAGAATCATAATCTCAATGTGCTGTGCCATACCAACAGCAGTGATAACGCTATCAAGCGAGAATACAATGTCAATAATCGCAATTTGCGTAATTACAGCGATAAAACTAGCCTTGCCCTTGCTCTCGTGGTGCTCTTCTTGCTCACCACTAACACTGCTGTGAATCTCCATTGTTGATTTTGCAATTAAGAAAAGTCCGCCTAAAATTAGCACGATATCGCGTCCAGTAATCTCAAAGCCAAATAGGCTAAATAGCGGCGTGGTAAGCTTCATAATCCAAAATAGCGATAAAAGTAGCATAATCCTAGTAATCATTGCTAGTGCTAGACCGATGATACGCCCTTTATCACGCTCATTTGCTGGTAGTTTGCCAACCAAAATCGCAATGAAAATAATGTTATCAATACCTAAAACTATTTCAAGTCCAGTAAGCGTAACTAGCGAAATCCACGCCTCTGGCGAAAAAACCCACTCAAACATCTAATCTCCTTAATAAAAGGGGCGATTATATAAAATTTTTGCTAAAAGTTTGCCTTAATCTCTTTTATAATGCGAGTGGTCGCTGTTTTTATAATCTCTGGCTTTGTGGCTAAATTTATGCGGATAAAGCCCTTAGCGTTTTTGCCAAACCATTCGCCATAATCAATGGCTAAACCGCAACGCCTTTGCATAAAATCCTTTGTGTCCTTTGTGTATGGATTTAAATCAAGCCACGCTAAATAGGTGCCTTCAAGTGGTGCGATGAAAATTTCAATATTTTCGTTTTTAAAGCTCTCTGTTAAAATTTCGTAGTTAAAATTAATTGTAACTTTTAAGCTTTCAAGCCATTTTTTGCCGTATTTATAGCCAAAAGTAGCGGCTATCACGCCTAAAATGCTAGTTTCAGTTTGATGAAATCTTTTTGCCATTTCATCGTAAATTTTGGCTAGTTTTTCGTTTTTAAAAATCGTAACGGAGTGTAGCAAACAGGCTAGGTTAAAGGTCTTTGAAGCTGAGGTCATTACGATTAGATTATCGCTAAATTTGCCGTTTTGAACGTTTAAGGCGGAGATAAATGGCTTAGAGCTCATCATAAAATCTTGATGAATTTCGTCGCTAATAATTAAGACATTGTGGCGTGTTAAAATTTCAAAAAGCCTTGATAATTCATCATCGCTCCACACTTTGCCAAGCGGATTGTGAGGCGATGAGTGGATAAAAAGTTTAACATTATTTTGCCTTATTTTTTGCTCAATATCATCAAAATCCAGCTCATATTCGCCGTTTTTTAGCAGGGCTTCTGAGCAGATTAGGTTTCGGTCGTTATCAATGATTGAATTTTTAAACGGATAATAAACCGGTGTGATTATCATCACGCTATCGTTTGGCTTTGTAAAGGCGTTTATAGCTAGGTAAATGGCACTTACAACGCCGGTATTAAATCTAATCCACTCTCTTTTTAGCTCTACGCCATAATTATCCTTTTGCCACGAAAAAAAGGCGTCAAAATACTCATCGCCAACAAAAGAGTAGCCATAAACTCCGTGATTTACACGCTCATTTAGGGCGTTTGTTATCTCGTTTGGGGTTTTAAAATCCATATCAGCAACCCACATACCAAGTAAATTTTCATCGCCAAAACGCCTTTTTAGGGCATCGTGTTTAAGCGAGTTTGTCCCCTTTCGCTCAACGTAAAATTCTCTTACAAAATCATCAACTAAACTCATAAAACAGCTCTTATTTTTGCTTCTAAAACCGATTTTGGCGTGAGTCCGATTAGGCGTTCTTTAATCTCTCCATCTTTGTTAAAAATGTAGATTACTGGCACACCCATTACACCGCCGACTGCGTTTGAAAAGTAGTCAATTGAAACCTTATCGCTTGTCGTTTTAAATTTGACTTTATGCTCGTTTAAAAGTGCCATATCCTTATCAAAACCCTTGCTTGGGCCAAGGACGCCGATGAAATTTATATCGTTTTTATAGCTCTCATAAAGTGCGTTTAGGTCTGGAATTTGTGCCTTACAAACCCCACAATCAGCCCCAAAGAAAAATAGTAAATATGGCTTCTCATCAATCACAAGGCGCCTATCTTTGGCAAAAAAGTGCGTCTTTATGCCACTATCATCATTTATTGTGATATGGTGCTTTTCGTATTCGTTTAAACAACCGCTAAAAAGCAGTAAAAATAGCGTAGATAGTAAAATTTTCATCTTTGTATCTCTTTGATTTTTTCAAGTTTGCCGTGTCTTAAAAACACGATTTTATCGCCGTATTCGCCTAGTTCTGGGTTGTGAGTAACAAGCAAAATCGTTTTGCCCTCGCTTTTTAGCTTGCAAAACAGATCAAGTATGATTTTCTCATTTGCCTCGTCAAGGTTGCCAGTTGGCTCATCAGCGATTAAAATTTCAGGGTCGTTTATGAGCGACCTAGCGATACAAAGGCGTTGCTGTTCGCCGCCGCTTAACTGGCTTGGTTTGTGGTCAAGTCTATGTCCAAGACCTACGGCGATTAGGGCGTTTTTGGCATCGTTTTCATCAACGCTGCTGTGATAATACTGCGATATCATCACGTTTTCAAGGGCATTTAGATATGGAATTAGGTGAAATTGCTGAAAAATTAGCCCTATCTTTTCACGGCGAAATTTTAGCATCTCATCGGCGTTTAAACGACTTGCATCATCGCCACCGACTAAATACGAACCGCTCGTTGGCAAATCCATTAAAGATAGGATATTTACAAGCGTGCTTTTACCGCTGCCACTTGGACCCATTACGCTGACCCACTCGCCCTTTTTTACTTCAAAATTTATATCATCAAGCGCCTTTACTTCGCCAAAGTGTTTTGATAAATTTTTAACTTCAATAGCCTTCATTACTCTCCCCTTAAAATTTCTGCCATATTGTTTTTTAACGCCCTTTTTATCGGATAAAACGCCGCAATGGCTGCAAAAATGAGCGATAAAATCATAGCGATAAAAATGCTTAAAATTCTAAAATCAATGGCTGATTTAAACACGGCATAGCCGATAAATTGAGCCAAAACATAGCCTAAAATAGCACCAATTAAAGCCGATAAAAATGCGACGCTAAATGTCTCAAATCCAAATAAATTTACGATATTTTTTTTACTAGCCCCAATGGCTCTAAGCAGGGCAATCTCACGTGAGCGTGAGAGCAAAATCGCCGAAAGCGTGGTATTTACGCACATTGAGGTAATTAGCAAGATTACGAGCGAAATGATAGCCATTAGCAACTTTATCTTATCTAAGATAAGTCCTTCGGTCTTTGAAATTTTTGCCACTGGTTTGGCTGAAATTTCAGCCGTGCTAATCTGCTTAGCATAATTATTTATCTCATCAAACGAGCCTAAAACAACGGCTTCGGCGTAGTTTATCAGATCTTGCTTGCCTGCTATTTTTTGGGCTAAATTTAAAGATACGATTAAAAGTGCATCCTCCTTATCGCCACTGGCAACAATGCCCTTAATTTTTACCTTTTCGCCCTTGTTTGCTCCAATTGCTCTTATCTCTATCGTATCGCCTACTTTAAAGCCAGTTTGCTTTGCTAAATCAACGCCGATTAGGACGTTTTTATCATCAAAATCAAGGTTAATTAACGCACCATCTCTTAAATCCAAAAATGGCTTAACTACCTTTAAATCGCTAAATTTTACGCCCATTAAAATGGCGTTTGTTGGTCCGATATTTGCCTGAGTAAATATGTAACCACTGCTGCCTAGCAGGTTTTTGCTTGGAATTTTAAGGCTAAGTGCTTCAAAATCGCTCTGGCTAATGTAGTCATTTTCGCTCATATTTGCTGGGGCAAAGATCATATTTGCGCCGTAAGTTTTTAGCTCACGAGAGACCTTTTGGTCAATGTCAAGATAGACATTTACAAACGCCGAGCAAACAGCTGAGCCAAGCAGGATTGAAATGGCTATTACAAAAACTCTTGATGAGCCGTTTTTTAGGCTTTTAAAAATGGTGTTTAGAAAGAATTTATTTGCGGTCATAAAGCACCTCGGCTGGGAGTAGTTTTATTAGGCTTCTCATAGGTAAAAGTGAGCCTAAAATTGAGATTAAAAGTGCAAACGCAATGGATAAAGGCAAAACAATCCACGCAATGCCAATGCCGTGAGAGAATATACTAAATGCCACGCCGTAGCTTAAAGCGTATCCTAAAAATGCCCCAACGACACCAGAAATAAGTGCGACAACAAGGCTCTCACTAGCAAAGAGTGCGTAAATTTCAATATTACTAGCCCCAAGTGCCTTTAAAAGTCCGATTTGCTTTTTTCGGCGATGAATTTCGCTTGTCATTAATGATGTAATACCAATGGCTGAAACGACAAGGGCGATCACGCTAACAATACCCATTAGGCTCTGAATTTTCTTTACGATATTGCTCTCAGCCTCGCTTACTTGAAGGCTTGGCTTTGCCCAAACACCAGCAAAATCCTCTTCAATTTGATACGCAATTGAGCTTACATAAGCCGAGCAATACCACTTATCATACTCAATGCTGTTTAGCTCATCTAAATTTCGCCTAGCTTTAAGCGAGAGGTCATTTTCAGGGATTGTCATCGCTGAAACTTCGGCTTTTTCAAACTCACCAGCCCTGTTTGCTAAAATTTGAGCCATTTTTAGCGAGGCGACTATCTTTTGGCTCTCATCGTTTGAGCCGTTTAAAATTCCAACCACCTTTGCCTTTAAAGTGGCATTTGGCGTTTTTAGCTCTAAAATATCGCCAAGCTTGAAATTTTCACGCTTTGCAAGGGCTTCGCCGATTAAAATTTCATCAACGCTGTCATCTTTAACCCACTCGCCACTAACGCCCCAAAATCCAAATAATCTCTTAACGCCGCTGCTAAACTCTGGCTCATCTTTTACGCCTAAATTTTTATCAAAATACGTCCCAAGAAGTGAAATTTCTTTGTTGTTAACGCTAACTTTTACGCTTAAAAATGGAGCGATTGCTACGATATTATTTCGCCAAAATATCTCTTTGATTTTGTGAAGTTTGTCCTCTGGCAAGAAATTTTGCGATTTTAATGGCGTGAAATTTTTACCCTCAATCTCAACGCTAAGGCTCTCGCCACGAGGCAAAACCACGATATTTGAGCCATAGCTTCTAAGTTCGCTTGAAACTTCATCGCCGATTTTTAGCGTGATATTTAGCATACAAGAGATTAGGATTGTAGCTAGGCTAATCGTGATAAATGCCATAAACTTTTGCGTTTTTTGTCCATAAAGCGAGTTTTTTATCATTAAAATTTGCATATTTTTCATTTTAAAGTCCCGTTTATATCTACGTATTTTGAGGCGTTTGCTTCAAACTCGGCTAAATTTTGATTATTTTCAAAAAAGTATAGTTTGCCGTAATACAGATACGATTTTGCTTCAAGGTTGCTTACTTTTTTACGGCTAACTGGGTCAAGCACCATTTTTTCAACCACCTTTGAGAAGAAATTTGCACCATTTGCTATGGTTTCTTGCTTGATTTTTATATTTTTGCCATCAAAGATAAAATCCATTGGGATTGGATTACACCCGCCCTCTTTGCCGACAGAAGGCAAGAAAATTCGCACATTGCACGAGATACAAATTAACTCATCGCCCTTTTTAACATAACCCATATCGCCACAAATCATACAAGCATCAAAAACGGCAACTGGCGATAGGCGGTCAGCAAAGCGGTTAAGCAAGAAAAATCTGACCTCTTTGCCCTCATCTGTGATATAGGCATAGCGATGAAGGTTGTTATCTAGCAGGGCGTTTGCGTCAAAGACAAACTCGCCATTTACTGGCTCAATAATCTTAGCATCATCAATTTGTGGCGGTCTTGAAGCGTATAAATCGTAGTAAAGCAAGAACGCTAAATTTATAAAAATGGCTAAAAATGTGAGTTTTACTAGGTTTAAAACCCTTGAAATTTTTGCCATATTTATGCGAAATTTTATGTGATTTTGCTCGGTTTTTGCAAAAAATTTAGGGCGTTTTACAAGGCAGATAACGCACAAAACGGCAAGTAAAAATAGGTAAAAATATACAGCAAAACTGCTTGCATAAATCCCTTTTGCCACGATTGATAATGCCCACGGATAGGTTTTAATTAACCCAGCTCTCATCATTTCAAGCGTGGTAGAAAATAGGCTTTGTAAGATTAGCGTGATGATTGTTAGGGCGTTAAAAAATATAGCCATTTTTGGCGAGATTAGTGCGTTTAGATTAAAGACTAAAAAGTATAAAACGATTAGTAAAAAAGCAGCAAGCAGTAATAAAAATAGGCTAATAATTGATGTCGTATCTAAAAGTTCGCCTGAAAATACGGCAAATAATGCGCTAAATGAGCCGTAACTTACGCCAAAGGCAGTGGCTAAGATAAAAAAGCTTATCAATTTTGGTAGTTTAAATTTAAGTGCTAAAACAAGCGGAGATAGGGCTAAAAATAGCAAACAAATAGTGTCAAAAGCGAGTTTTATCGTGCTGTCAATGAGTAAATTTCTAGCCGTTTTAAAGATAAAAAATCCTAAAAAAATGCCGATGAAAATTGATAAAGATATGGATTTTAGCTCATCTTTTTTGGTATTTAAACTAGCAAAAATGATAAATGGTATAAAAATAAAAGCCACTTGATAAAAGTAAATAGACATAAAAAACCTTAAAATTTAGATTTTTGGGTGAAAAATCACCCAAAATTTTTATTTAACTGGACCGCCAGTCCATTGAAATGTGTAGGTCGTTGTAAATGGCTCAAACCACTTGCCAACGCCAGTGTCTTTATCGGCGTGGCGACCAAAGCCTTGTGTTTCTGGGCTTTCAATGTTAAATTTTACTTCGTAGTTACCCACGCCAGTGTCCATTTTCACGTTTGCGCCGTAGTGCGGGCCATCTTGTGCCACCATTGGCATAAATGTGCCTTTTTTAGTTTTGCCGTTGTCTAAATTTTTAAGCTCGTAGCTTACTTTTAGATATGGTATCCACTCGCCCTCGCCAAAGCCGTTTTTGTTGCCTTCAAGTGCGTGAATATCAGCTTCTAAGTGAATATCGGCTAGGCTTGGCGCTAAGTCAATGCCCTTTGGCTCCATATCAATTGGCTGCAAATAAACAGCAGCGATCTCCATACCATTTATCTCAACAGGCTCTCCTATTGGATACTCACCAGCCACTAAGGCACTGCTAATAAGGCTTAACGCCAAGGCTGAACCTAAAATTTTTTTCATTTTTTCTCCTTTATTAAGATTGTTTTTGTTTTGATTTCATTATTAAAACGCCAATTACTAGGGCTAAAATCATTAAAATTTGTGGCACAAGGCTCTCATAATATGGCTGTAAGCCAAACCAGCTACCAGCCCACTCTGGGAATTTAAGCCCTTCAATTGTCGTTGGGATAAAAATTTTACCCTCAACAAGCTCCATAACGCCCTTGCCGACAAAGACAATTGACATATAAAAAATAATGGCTGAGGTGAATAAGAAAAATGGCTTGATTGGAATTTTAATAGCAAAAATTTTAAATATGTAATAAACAACTAAAAGCACCACTAATCCCACGCCAAAACCAGTGGCTATCATCGTGTGTCCAAGTGCGTTTTTAGCGTCAAAAATGAGTGCTTGATAAAATAGCACCGTTTCAGCACCCTCTCTAAATACAGCTAAAAACACCGTCCACCAAAGCGCGGTGGCTGAATTTGATGAAATGCTCTCATTTACCTGATTTTTAATATACTCGCTCCACTTTTTAGCGCCAGCATTTGAAAGTAACCAAAAGCCAACATAAAACAGCAAGCCAACGGCAACAAGCATAGTAATGCCCTCCATTAGCTCACGCTTTTGCCCAGCGGCACTGCCAAAGATGACATTCATAATCCACGCCATAACAAAGCTTAAAATCACAGCCACGCCAACAGAGCTATAAACGACGCGTCCCATTTTTGAGGCGTTGCCAGTCTTTAAAAGATAGGCGACAACGGCAGCGACGATGATTAGTGCCTCAAAGCCCTCTCTTAAAATAATCGTAAGCGACCAGATAAATAAAGCCCAAGGTGAGCTTTCAGAGCTTGTCTTTTCAAGTGCGGTTAAAAGCTGTGAATTTAGCGTATCCATAGCCGTTTTAATGGTATTTTCATCTTTGTTTGACTTCATTAGGGCGACGATTTGGCTAAATGTGCCCTCAATTGCCGTCTTTAAATTTACATCAATTGCGCCGACTTTATTCTCCATACCGCTGGCTTCAAACTCATCAAAATAGATATCCTGAGCGTTACTCATCGCCTTATCAACCTTGCCGTTTTTGTAAATTTCAAGCACGTTTTGCATTTTTTGATTGATATTTGCCACCACTTGGCTAAAATCAGCACCGCTCTCATCGCTATCATCATCTAAAATTTCAGCTGGCAGCTCCACCTTTGCCACGCTTACGCTATCACTTGGTAGCTTGTTAGCAGCGTCATAAATGGCAAGTGTGACGGCGTTAAGCTTGGCTTTAAAGTCATCTTTGCTAAGTCCGTTTTTAATGCCACTTATGGCTTCGCTCATCTTCCGCTGAATATCGCCATCAATGCTCTGACCTTTGTCTAAAAACTGGCGGATGGCAATCTCAAATTTTGTATTTCTGTAATGGATAAATTTTGCGTCTTCAATAAATTTTCTAGCAGCGGCTAAATCGCCATTTTCATAGCTATTTATGGCGTTTTCTAGGCTGGTTTTAATGCTAGTAAATACAAATCTCCACTCTTTTGAGAATTTGCTTGTATCAAAATCACTTGGAGTATTTTGTGGTGTCTCTGAATACTCGCCAACAAGCCTGTGTCCGCCTAAAATTTTTGGCAAAACTTCGTTTATTTCGGCGTTTAGCTTATCAATTCTCTCTTTTATCTGCTCTGGCGTTTCGTTTGCTTTTATGGCTTTTCTAATTTGCCCAAACTGCTTTTCAAGTGCGTAAGCCTTTTTGGCTGAGATATTTATCCTAATGGCACTCTCAATGTCCTCAAATAGCCCAAAATAGGCGTTTTGCGTATCCATAACGGCTTTTTGTGTGTTGCCATTTTGATACTCAACTAAGACATTATCAAAAGCGATTTTGATATCTTTTACTATTTTTTCGTAATCTTTTTCGTTTGCAAAAAGCATAAACGGCAGTAAAAACAAAAGTAAGAAAATTCGTAAATTTCTCATAAAAAAGCCTTAAAAGTTAAAATTAAAAGTGGTAATTTAGCAAATAATTGCTTTATATAAAATAAAAACTATTATCAAAAAGAGAGTGATTTTGATTTGATGAAGTAAAAAGGGGCGTTTAAACCCCTTTTTGCCTTAAAATTTTAAGGTAGTGTTTGCATTTCGTATCATTACACGTTTGCGATAAACGTTTGAAACTTCGGTGGCATCGCCAACAAGTAGGGCGTTTGTAGAACAAACAGCAGCACACATTGGCACTTTGCCCTCTGCTATGCGGTTTTGTCCGTAAAGCTCAAATTCAGCGTGTGAGAATGTCTCTTCTGGGCCTCCTGCACACATTGTGCATTTATCCATTTCGCCTTTAATGCCAAAGGCACCGTCGCGTGGGAATTGTGGCGCACCAAAAGGACAAGCATAAAGGCAGTAGCCACAGCCTATGCATTTATTTTTATCGTGAAGGACAATGCCGTCTTCACGGATATAAAAGCACTTTACTGGGCAAACCTGCTCACAAGGTGCGTCCGTGCAGTGCTGACAAGCAAGTGTGGTGCTTACTTCTTTGCCTAAAACGCCATCATTTAGTGTGATTACCTTTCGGCGATTTATGCCAACTGGGACTTCGTGAGCCGAGCTACACGCAACCTGACAGGCAAAACAGCTAATGCAACGATTGTTATCTACATAAAATTTCATTCTTGCCATTTTTACCCCCTTACTTTGAAATTTCATCTAAGAAATTTGTCTTAAACTCAAACGGCGTTGCCTTTTCAATCCTGCAAAGTCCAGCGTTAAACTCTGAAATTTGCGTAACTGGGTCAAAGCCGTAGTTTGTGATTGTGTTTGAGCTTTCGCCGATAGTGTAGGGCTTTGTGCCTTCTGGGTAGCGAGAGCTTAAATCAACGCCTTGCATAATGCCTGCAAAGTTGTAAGGTAAGCAAATTCTATCTGGCGTTACGCTGTGGTTGTGAAAGCATTTGACTTTGATTTTTGTGCCTTGTGGGCTGTGAATCCACATAAAATCGCCGTGTGCTATGCCATAATCAAGCGCTAGTTCTGGATTTACATAAGCAAACATCTCTGGCGTAATAGCCGCTAGGTATTTGCTGGTTCGCTCTAACATACCAGCGCCGCTTAAATTTACTAGACGCATTGAGCTTATGATGATTGGGAATTCCTTGCTCCAATCTTGCTTTTGTTGCTCTGATTTAAATTTAGTTTCAACCCTGAAATTTCTAGGCTGGTCATCAAAAGATGGATACTTTTGCACCAAATCCCAGCGTGGCGAGTGCAGTGGCTCTCTGTGTTTTGGCACTTGGTCGCTAAATTCCCAAACGATAGCCCTAGCTCTTGCGTTGCCATAAGGCGTAATGCCAGCTTCACGGCATTTTTCTAGGATTATACCGCTATAATCAGTCGTCCAGTCATCGCCCATTTTTGCCTTTTCATCGTCGCTTAGCTTGATATTTAGCACACTTTCAATGTTGGCTTTTGTAATTTGCGGATAGCCACCTTTTACCTTTGCGTCCTTTAACTGCACGCTCTCATCAGCTAACTGGCTAACGCCGTTGTGTTCAAGTCCAAAGCGGTTTCTAAATCCGCTACCACCCTTTGTGTAAGGCAAATCTGTGCGGTAAAGTATCGGAGTGCCGGGGTGTTTAGCGTCCCAGCAAGGCCAAGGCAGTGAGTAATACTCGCCTTTAACATCGCCACCAATGCCCATAAGCGTGTCTGGGTCAAAATTTTGCCAGTTTGCTTGGTGCTTTTTAAGGCGTTCTGGCTGCCAGCCAGTAAGTCCGATTGTCCTTGACATTCTTGCCATTTCTCGTGTTGCATCATCTGGCCAAATGAAATCATCTTTTATAACTTCAAGATTATCATTCATCTTTAATGCTTTTACAAATTCATCATAAAAGCCCCATTTTTTGGCAAACATAAACATAACTTCGTGGTCGCCCTTGCTCTCATAAAGCGGATCAACGACCTTGCTTCGCCACTGGCCACAGCGGTTTGTTGATACGACAATGCCTTCGTTTTCAAACTGGGTCGCCACTGGCAGGATATAAACGCCGTCCTTTCTGTCGCTTAGGATTGCCACTTCATTTACAAATGGCTCGGCAACGACTAGAAGTTCTAGCTCATCAATGGCTTTTTGAATTTTAGTTAAGTGTGCCATTGAAGTAATGCCAGTGCCTTGCACCCAAAGCACCTTTAAATCGCCACTTGAAAAGGTTTTTTCTTCTTTTAAAACACCCTGCCACCATTTTGAAAGCGACCAGCCCTTTTCATTTCGCCAGTTTCGCTCCTCTGGATTTTCTTTATCGTAGTAAAAATACTCGTTAAAATTCGTGTTTTTAACCGCACCACCGCTTTTTGGCTCTTTAACAGAAACGGCAAAGCGTTTGATAAACTCATCAAACTCAACGCCCCAGCCCTTGCAAAAGTGTCTCCACGCCTTGTCACTAAGTCCGTAGTAGGCTGAGAGACTATCGGCTAGGTTACCCATATCGGTCGCACCTTGGACATTGTCGTGTCCTCTTATTATTTGGCAGCCACCGCCTTCTTTACCCATATTGCCTAAAACTAGCTGTAAGATTGAGAGAATTCTCGTATTTGAGCTACCAACAGAGTGCTGAGTAATGCCTAGCGACCAAGCTATACAGGCTGGTTTTGTCGTGGCAAAAAGTCTTGTTATTTGAATGATTTGATCAATTGGAATTCCAGTAACATCGCTTGTTTCTTCTGGTGTCCATTTTTGTGCTTCTTTTTTAACTTCATCAATACCATAAGCACGTGAAGCGATAAAGTCCTTATCCTCCCAGCCATTTTTAAAGATAAGATGAAGCATACCATAAACGAATGCAATATCGGTGCCCGGGCGAATTCTAAGATAGTGGTCAGCCTTTGCCGCTGTTTTTGTAAAAATCGGATCAACGACTATTAGTTTTGCGTTGTTTCTATCTTTTGCTTGTAAGAAGTGTTTCATACCGCCAACTGGGTTTGCCACGGCTGAATTTGCACCAAAGACCATAATTGCTTTTGAATGTTTTGCCGTATCTCCAAAGTGGTTTGTCATAGCGCCATAACCCCAAGTATTCGCAGCTCCTGCGACTGATGCGCTGTGTCAGATACGTGCAACGTGATCTATATTATTTGTGCCCCAAAATGCAGCAAATTTTCTAAAATAAAACGATTGTTCGTTGTTAAATTTAGCAGAACCTAAAAATTCAACGCTATCTGGTCCGTGCTTTTTGCGAATTTCAAGCATCTTATCGCCGATCTCATTTATAGCGCTCTCCCAGCTAATTCGCTCCCACTTGCCATTTACTTTTTTCATCGGATATTTTATGCGTTGTTTTGATTTTGTTAAATCAATCTGATCAATGCCCTTACAGCAGTGGCTACCTTGCGAAATCGGATGTGAAATAGCCATATCTTGGCGAATCCAAACGCCGTCTTTTACTTCGGCCTCAATGCCACAACCAGCCGAACAAATAGAGCATATCGTGCGGACTTTTTTGCTGCCCGGATACGGCTCAACTTTTAGCTCATCAACCTTTTTTAGCTTGTCGTTTGAGTTTGCAAACGCCATAGTGCTTGTCGCACCAAGTGCTGCTAGTTTTAAAAACGCACGCCTTGCAATTACTTCGCTCATAATAACTCCTTAATAGGCGATTTTGTAGTATTTATCCCAAAATTCTGATTTGGCATAAAGCACCTCTTTTTTCTTTGACTTGCCAACGACAACGCCGTTACTATCAGGCTCGCTTGCCACTTTTTGCGAGGCAAACGCCGAAGTAGTAAGGGTGGCTAAGGCACCAACTTTGAGCGATTTTTTAAGAAAATCACGTCTGGTCTGTTTCATCTTAACAACCTTGTAATATGTAAAATTTGCATATTTATTAATAGCAAAATTTTAAAAGCCCAAAAGGGCAACTAATGCTGAATTTTACGTTTATGCTAATTTAGCATAATTATTTTAAAACGAATAATAGATTTAAAATTTAATTTTAAAATTAAAGAAAATTTAATTTGTTATTTTATTTTAGGTGTAGTTTTGTTTATTTTATGTTAAAAATTATTTAAAAAGGCTAGGTTAGCCCAGCCTTAAAAATGCGTCTTTTAGGTCAATCCTGCCTTCATAATACGCCTTGCCGACAATCACGCCGCCGATTTTATCGGTATTTTTTAGGGCGATTATGTCGTTTATGTCCTTTACTCCGCCACTTGCTATTGTTTCAATACCACTTTCTTTTGCTATTTCTAGCGTGAAATCAACATTAACCCCGCTAAGTGTGCCGTCCCTGCCGATATCGGTGCAAATTATCGCCTTTACGCCAACATCTGCAAATTTCTTAGCAAGCTCGGTGGCTTTGATATTTGAAACACTAGCCCAGCCCTCGGTCGCCACGTAGCCGTCTTTTGCGTCAATGCCGACGACAATCGGATAAAGCTTAGCCATATTTGCTACAAATTTTGGCTCTTTTAGTGCTATTGAGCCTAAAATTAGGCGTTTTACGCCTAAATCTAAGTAGCGTTTAATGCGCTCTTCATCTCTAATCCCACCGCCAATTTGCACGTTTAAATCGGTGCTTTTTACGATTTTTTCAATCACTTTAAAATTTACTGGCTTACCAGCAAATGCTCCGTCAAGATCAACGATATGAAGCCACTTTGCACCTAAATCTTTGAAATTTTTAGCCAAAATTTCAGGTTCGTTTGAGTAGATTTTAGCGCTGCTCATCTCGCCTTTTAAAAGCCTTACGGCAAAGCCCTCTTTTAGGTCAATCGCTGGTAAAATTTGCATTATAACTCCGTGAAATTTTCTAAAATTTTAAGCCCAACTTCGTGGGATTTTTCAGGGTGAGGCTGAAAGCCAAAGACATTATCTTTTGCCACAGCACTAACGAAATCATAACCATATTCGCTAGTGCCTAAAATCGCGCTTTTATCATCGCAAATAGCGTGAAAGCTATGGACAAAATATAGATACTCGCTATCATTGAGCCCACGATTTATCGGCGTTTTTTGTGTAAAATTTATGCTATTCCAGCCAACGTGAGGTACTTTTAGCGGTGTGCTAAATTTAGTCTCATCAAATCTAACAACACTACCTTTTATCACGCCAAGTCCGTGATTTTCTCCAAATTCATAGCTTTTTTCAAATAAAAGTTGCATACCAAGACAGACGCCTAAAAATGGTTTGCCAGTTTTTATGAATTCTAAAATCGCAAGGTCTAGGTTTGCCTTTTTTAGCTTCTCTATCGCCTCGCCAAATGCACCAACGCCAGGCAAAACGGCTCTATCATAATTTTTTAGCTCATCTGGATTTGAGATTAAAACCGCACTTTTGCCTAAATTTTCAAAGGCATTTATCACGCTTTTTATGTTGCCAGCACCATAATCAATAATGGCTATCATTGCCCCTCCTGTTTTTTAACGCTAATTAAATAAATACTTAACGCAATCATTAAAAGTGCGACGCCACCGATTAGATAAATGGCGTTTATGATATTTTCCGGTGCTGTGATTGCAAATTTAAACACGAGCATAAGTGCTTCAATGGCTAGGGCGATGATGATTGAGCCGATAAATCTAACCATTGTTTTATAAAGCATACTGGCTTCATTTCGGTTTTTGCCAAGTACCTCCTCTTCAAAAATCGTCTTAACAAGGTCAAAAATGGCTAACGCTAGGGTTAGAAGTATCGTGCTTTCAAAGATATGCTCAACTTCAACATTTGAGGTGTGAGAGATAAAGCTCTCAACGCCGTCCCAAAATAAAAACGCACAAACCATAAACAAAGCCACGCAAAATAGCGTATAAACCGAGCGTAAAAATATCCCAAAATAGCTCTCAATTCGCCCGTCATCAATCATATTTAGTAAATTTTCAAGGCTAATGTCAATGCAAGCGATAAATTTTAGCTCGTTGTTTTCATCATAAATTGGCACGCTTGCAGTTACGCAAAGTTTGCCATTTAGGCTTGACGGATATGGGTCGCTTAAAAAGCACCTTTTTAGCCTGACAGCCGAGTAATAATAGGCTTTATTTGCCCTGTTTTCGCCATCTCCGATGATGTAGCACTCGTTTAGACTATAAGTGTTGCCAAGCTGAATGCCGTTTTTATCAAGTAGGTAAAATGCGTCAAAATTCTCAATCTCGTGAGCCATTTTATCAAACCCAGCCCTGACATTTTCAATGCTAACGCCGGGCAGTCTATTTGGGATATTTCGCTCAAAAAGATAGCACAAATATGCCCTTGCTTTGTATCTAATGTCGCTAAAACGCTGAATTTCTTTTATTATCAAAATTATCCTTTTAAATTTAGTTGATGATTAAACTCTGGCACAATGGTTTTTAAACAGGCTGAAATTTCGCTATCTTTTAGCGTTAAAAGAGTGCTGATTTGCTCATTTAGCTTTGAAATTTCATACGGCTCTGAGTGCGTTACAAAAATGCTTTCAAACTCGGTTCTAACGTCGTTTTTATCAATTAAAAGCTCCTCATAAAGCTTTTCGCCCATTCTAAGTCCGCTAAATTCAATGCCCAAATGCTCTTTATTTGATAAAATCAGCATTTTTTTAGCCAAATCAACAATTTTTATAGGCTCGCCCATATCAAGCACGAAAAGCTCGCCGCCACGTGCGATTGAGGCGGCTTGAAGCACGAGCTGACAGGCTTCGCTTACTAGCATAAAATAGCGAGTGATATCAGGGTGAGTAACGCTTAAAGGCTTGTTTTTTGCGATTAGTGCTTTAAATTTTGGTATGACAGAGCCTGATGAGCCAAGCACGTTGCCAAAGCGGACGCAAACTATCTCACAAGCACCAGTTTCGTTTGAATTTAGCGCATAAAGCTCACAAATTCGCTTTGTAGCACCCATTATGTTTGTTGGGCGGACGGCTTTATCGCTTGAAATGACGACTACTTTTTGTGCGTTAAATTTCTTGGCTAAATCAATGACGTTTTTTGTGCCGATTATGTTATTTTGCACCGCTTGGTGCGGGTTTAGCTCACAAAGTGGGACGTGTTTGTAGGCGGCTGCGTGGATTATAATCTCTGGCTTATAAAGGCTAAAAACTTCGGCTAAATCGCTAAAATTTGCGATATTTACCATTTTGCTAATGCACCTTTTATCGTTTGTATCTTCTGTGATTTTATAAAGATTAAACTCGCTATTTTCAACCATAACAAGCTCTCTAACGCCAAATTTCAGGCACTGCTTAACGATTTCAGAGCCTATGCTACCACCAGCACCAGTTACTAAAACCGACCTATTTTGTAAGAAATTTCTAACGACATCGGAGTTTAAATCCTTTGGCTTTCTAGCTAGTAAATCCTCAATTGAGATGTCTTTTATCGGCTCTTTGCCAACTAGCGAAAATAGCTTGACATCACGAATGCCATAGCCAGTAAGCTCATCAAAAAGCACCTGCAAATCATCTTGCTCTAAGGCTAGGGCGATGATTGCGGTTTTTACGTTGTATTCTTTGATTAAATTTACGATCTCTTTTTTATCTTGCACCAAAAATCCATCGCAATAAGTCCCAACAAGCTCACTTCTGCCATCAACCACGCCAACAGCATAAAAGTCAATGTAGCCACTTTTTAGCCCTTTTAAAACGTGAAGTGCCTTGCTTGTCGCACCAAAAACTATGCAAGGCTCACCCTTTCGTGGTTTGGTTGAGAAGTCTAAGAACATACGCTTTGAAATTCTTAAACCGCCGATTAACAAATATGAAATGACAAAGTCAATAAAGACCGCACTTCGTGGGAATGGGTTAAAAATATCTTGTGCCAAAAAGTAAATGAGCCAAAAAGTCAGCAATGAAAAGAGATGAACTAAGAAAATTTTACGTGCTTCATTTAAGCCAAAAAATCGCCACGGCACTCGGTAAATTTTAAATAGCCACATTAATGATAATTTAATGATAACTAAACAAAACAGGGTTAAAATAAGTCCATCGGTAAAAATTTCAGGGATATTGCCGTTAAATCTAAGTAAAAATGCAAAATAAATACTAAACGAAAAGATAATAGTATCGCTAAAAAGAAAGAAAACTAGCCTTTTTAGTTTCGTAGCTTTTAACATTTATGCGTTTTCCTTTACGATTTTTATCACTCGCTCTTGCGTTTTAGGGTCTAAGTCGCTACCGCTTGGCAGACAAATTCCGCGCTCAAATAAATTTTCGCTTGTGCCGTCTATCTCACATAAAGCTCCCTTAAATACGGGCTGGACGTGCATTGGCTTCCAAAGCGGACGGCTCTCAATGTTTGCCTTATTTAGTGCGTCAATAACCCTTAAATGCGCTCCACTTTGTTTAAAAACACCAGTTGTAAGCCACCTGTTAGCGCGAGAATTTGGGATCTCTGGCATAAATTCTAAAACATCGCTTAGCTCATTTTTATAAATTTCAAAAACTGCCCTTTTTTGCTCCACTCGTTTTTCTAAAACCTCCATTTGAGCAACGCCAATAGCGCCTAAAACGTTGCTAAGTCGGTAGTTGTAGCCAAAATCCTTATGCTCGTAGTGCAAAAACGGCTCACGTGCTTGTGTGCTGTAAAATCTAGCTTTCTCAACCAAATCATCACGCCCAACTAGCATACCGCCACCAGAAGTTGTGATGATTTTGTTGCCATTAAAGCTATAAACTCCAAGTTCGCCAAATGTGCCAAGTGCCTTGTTTTCATAAAATCCGCCAAGTGCTTCGGCTGCGTCTTCAACCAAAAAAATGCCCTCGTTTTTACAAATTTCACAAATTTCTTTCATCTTGCTGGCTTGCCCATAAAGGTGCGTTACCACTAGGGCTTTTGGCTTTTTTGGAGCGTTTTTGATCGCTCTTTTTAGTAGCTCTGGACTTAAATTCCAGCTCTCATCGCAGTCAATGAAAATTGGCGTGGCTTTTTCATACAAAATAGGCGAAACTGACGCCATAAAGGTAAAACTTGACGCCAAAACGACATCGCCTTGCGTAACGCCAAGCACCCTTAACGCAAGATGAAGTCCAGCCGTCCCAGATGATAACGCTAGGGCGTCGGTGGCTTTTGTGTAGCCCTTGATACTTGCTTCAAATTTATTCACATACTCGCCAAGTGGGGCTATGTAGTTGCTTTTAAAGACTTCGTTTATATACTCTTGCTCACGTCCGCTCATATTTGGCGGAGATAAAAAAACCCTATCCATTTTTATCCTTTTTTAAAAATCTGCGAATTTTAGCACTAAAAAATTAATTATTTTATTAAAAATTCCTGTGCGATTGCCTTGTTTTCAAACGGCAAAACGCTAAAATTTTCATCGCCAACGCTTACATTTACGCTCTTATTCTTATCCGCCCTTGTGTAAGCTAGTGCTAGGCGAAGTGCAAACTCTAAATCCGCCCTATCTGCTGTTTTATCAATAAAACTAATGGCACCCACGATATTATCTGGCAGTTTTATTTGATGAAATTTTGGATTTGGGGTCGCTAAGAGTGCGTTATTATCGGCTTCATCTCTGCCAATAATCATCTTTGAGCCGTTTTTTAGGCGTAGGTGGCGACCGAGTTTTAGCCACGCTACATCGGTATCGTTCATATCTTTATCATAATTTAAGTAGTCTTTGATTTTTACAGCAAAGCTCTCAATCGTAAGCAAACAGCCACCGCCCGGCGTGGCAAAATCCTGCCAATTAAGGCTTTTTGCAAGGGCTAGTTGTGGCTTTCTATCTCTGCCGCTAAAATCAAGAAGTTTGCTTCTATCTACCCAACCCTCACGCTCTGGCTTTGTAGGCTCTAAAAGCTTAGCACACATTGGGCGAAGGATTAAATCCTCTTCATCATCGGCTAGTTTTCTAACCTGATTTAGTGCCTCTTTTCGTTGGCTCATCGGACGTTGTCCTAAAACTTCGCCAGTGATGATAAAATTTGCATTCTCATCATTTAGCATATTTAGGGCGACCCTAAACATATATCCGTGGCAGTCAATGCAGGGGTTAAACTGCTTGCCGTAGCCAAATTTTGGGCTAAAAAGCACGTCTTGTAGATACTTACTTTTTATATCAACCACCTTTAAACTAGCCCCAGCTATCGCCGCCCTACGCCTTAACGTTTCAAATTTTTCAGGCTCTACGCCAAAACCAGTATCCATATAAAGTGCCACCACTTCAATGCCTTGCTCGCTTATGATTTTCATCGCAAGCATACTATCTAATCCACCGCTAAATAATGCTAATGCTTTCATTTTTGTTCTTGTAATCCTTTTAAAATTTTATTTATCTCTTCTAAATCCTGCAATTTTGTCGGACTTTGGCTGTTTTTTATCTGCTCCCTTCGTCTTTTGCAGTAGTTTATCTTTAAAATTTTTATCGCCTCAAAAAGGCTATTTTCATTTGTGATAATTTTTGGGCTGTTATCAAGCTCTAACTCTCTTAAAATCGCACTTTCACTGCCATTTTTGCCGTTTAAAATTTCGCTAAAAATATTGGCGTGATTTAAAAAAAACTTCTCATTTACCTGATCAATTACATAATCTTTGAAATTTTCATTTAAAAGTATCGTTTTTAAAAGCGAAAGTTCTAAGATATCTTTTGAAAATTTTGGCTTAATAATCTGCTCTTGTGGGGCAAAATTTCTAGGCGTGATTTGCGTTTTATTTAGGCTTAGCCCAGTTGGATTTAGCCCTAAAATCGTGGCAATAAGCGAGGTGTAGCTAGAAGCGATTATCGGTTTTAGCTCGTTTGTGTAAGCCATAATCTCATCAAGGCATTTTTGCTTTTGCTGTGGGCGTGAAAGGTCGTATTTTAGGGCGATTTGCCTGATAAAAAACTCGCCAAGCTCGGTGCCATTATTAAAAAGCTCTCTTAAATGCTCAGTCTTACCAGCAAAGACCATATCAGCTGGGTCGGCACCGCCTTCAATGATAACAACAGAGCCATCAATTTCGTTTGTTGTTAAAAGATGACTTGACTTAATGGCAGCGTTTATGCCAGCGCTATCGCCGTCAAAGCACAAAATGACGCTGATATTTTCACGCTTTAAAAGTGGCAGGTGCTTTTGGGTTAGGGCTGTGCCAAGCACGGCAACGGCGTTTGTAAAACCAGCAAAATGAAGCATAATCACATCAAGATAGCCCTCTGTGATGATTATCTGCTTTGTTTCGTAAATTTTTTTCTTAGCTAGATGAAAGCCATAAAGTAGCTTTGATTTGTCAAAAATTTCGCTTTGTGGGCTATTTACATATTTTGCTGGGTGGTTTGAGATAGTCCTGCCACCAAAGCCGACAAGCCTTGTGCTTTGTGAGTAAATGGGAAAGGTTATTCTATCAATGAAACTAGCGTAAATTCCGCTCTCATTTTGCTTAACAATGCCAATTTCAATCGCCTCTTTTGGCTCAATTTTTTCATTTTCTAAAAGTCTAATCGTTTGAATGCTACTTGGTGCAAATCCCAGCTCAAATCGCTCAATCATAGCGTCATTTATCCCACGAGAGTAAAGATAATTTATGGCGTCTTTATTTTGATAAAGTCGCGAGCGATAAAAGGCATTTACGTTTTCTAAAATTCGCTTGTTTTCTTTGAAATTTTGCTGATTTGTGGTGTATTCAAGCGTGAAATTATTCATACTTGCTAGTTTTTCAATCGCCTCTGGATAGCTTAATTTCTCATAATCCATTACAAATTTTATCGCATTGCCACCAGCCTTACAGGCAAAGCAGTGATAGATTTGCCTTTGTGGGCTTATGCTCATACTTGGATTTCTATCATCGTGAAATGGGCAGACGCATTTGTAATTTGCCCCCATTTTACGCACATCTACATAGTGGCTAATGGTATCAACAATATCAACAATACTAAGAAGTCGCTCAATGCTTTTTTGTGAAATCATAAGCAAGATTATACAATGGCTTTGCTATAATGTGGCTTTAAAATTTACAAAGAGTTTAAAATGGATATATTTTTTATAGGGCATAGAGATCCGATTTTTGGGGTTATCGTGCTTTTTGGTATTATTTTTATGGTTGCGTTTTTAAGCTACGCTTGGGGGCTTTTTCGCTCAAAAGATGAGAAAAGACGCATTGAAAAATTCATAAAAAAATTTGAAAATAAAAGCTCACTTAGTGATGAGCATATAAATTTACTTAAAAACCTTGATGTAAATACCGCTACTTTGGGGGTTTTAGGCACGATGTTTGTAAAAAGTGGCGATTTTGAAAAGGCAATTAGCGTCTATTTAATCGCACTTTCAAAGGCAAAAATCAAAGAAGAGAAGGAATTTGTGCTAACAGAGCTTGGCTCGGCGTATTTTAAGGCTGGATTTTTGCAAAACAGCACGGAGATTTTTTTAAAGGCGGTTGAGATTAGCCCACGAAATGCGGTTGCATTAAGGTATTTAACGATGATTGATGAGAAGCTAAAACGCTTTGATGATGCCTTAAATACGCTAAATTCGCTAAATGAGCTAGGGCTTGATACAAGAGAGGCTAAGGCTTATGTCAGGGCAAATATTATCTTAAATGATAAAAATTTAAGCGTTGAGCAAAAGAGCGATGAAATTTTGGCTTTGAGTGGCGATTTTAGGCTTTTAAAGCGAATGGCAATGCAACTTTGGCTAAAAAATGGGCTAAGCCTTGAAAATTTCAGAGATTTTGCAGATTTTAGCGATGTTGTTGATATACTTTATCATCAAAACAAGCCAGTAAATTTAGCAAATAGCGACTACAAAGCCCTGTTTTACGCAAAGGGCTTGGTTGATGAGCCTTGTAAAATTAATGGCTTTGAGCTAAATGTGATTAGAAATTTAAAAACGGCTGGATTTGATAGGGCTGATTTGAGTTTTAATTATGTTTGCAATAGCTGTAAAAACGCCTTTCCAATGCACTTTTATCGCTGTCCGGTATGTTTTAGTTTAGGTAGTGTTAAAATTACATTAACAATTACAGAGAAAACTGATGAAAATAGTATGCCTTTTTAGCGATGGCTCTTGTCTAAACAACCCAGGAGCTGGGGGCTGGGCGTATATTTTAGAGTATAAAAATGCCGTTAAAAAATCAAGCGGTGGCGAGGTGATGACTACGAATAATCAAATGGAGCTTCGTGCCGTGATTGAGGGCTTAAAGGCGTTAAAAGAGCCTTGTGAAGTAAGGCTTTTTACCGATAGCCAATACGTGGCAAACGCCATAAATTCGTGGCTTTCTGGCTGGGTTAAGAAAAATTTTAAAAATGTCAAAAATATCCCACTTTGGCTTGAATACCTGCAAATCTCAAAGCCACATAAAATCAAAGCCACGTGGGTTAAGGCACACAACGGACACCCACAAAACGAGGAGTGCGATAAAATGGCACGAGATGAAGCATTAAAGGCAAAAAATGAGTGATTTAAGAAAACTAGAAAAAATTTTAGGATATTCGTTTAAAAATGAGCAAATTTTAAAAGAGGCGCTAACTCACAAAAGCTCAAAACAGCCCTACAACAACGAGCGTTTGGAGTTTTTAGGAGACGCTGTTATGGATTTGATTGTTGGCGAATATCTGTTTAAGAATTTTTCAAAAACAAATGAGGGCGATATGAGTAAATTACGTGCCGCTCTTGTAAATGAAAAGAGCTTTGCAACTATGGCAAACGCCCTAAATTTAGGCGATTTTATCTATATTTCGCAGTCTGAGCAAAACAACGGCGGACGTGAAAAGCCAAGCATTTTAAGCGACGCTTTTGAGGCGATTATGGGTGCGATTTACCTTGAAGCTGGGCTTTTTAAGGCACAAGAGATAGCCTTAAATTTACTGCAAAAGTGCTATCCAAAGATTGATTATTTAAGCCTTGTTAAGGATTACAAAACCGAACTTCAAGAGCTAACTCAGGCACGACTTGGTGTGACGCCAGTTTATGAGCTAGTTAGAAGCTTTGGGCCTGATCACAAAAAGGAGTTTGAAATGGCACTTTTTATCAATGAGCGTGAAATTTCGCGTGGGATGGCAGGGTCAAAAAAAGAGGCACAGCAGATTGCTGCTAGGATTGCGATTGAGAAAATAAAAGGATAAATTTTGAACACTTTTGGGACTAGATTAAAATTTACAAGCTTTGGCGAGAGCCACGCATTAGCCATTGGTGGCGTGATTGACGGCTTGCCAGCTGGGATAAAGATTGATTTTGATTTTTTGCAAAACGAGCTTGATAGGAGAAGACCGGGTAAAAATAAATTCTCAACCGCAAGGGACGAGGCTGATAAAATTGAGATTTTTAGCGGTGTTTTTAATGGTTTTAGCACCGGCACGCCAATAGGTTTTGCCATTTTTAACCAAAATCAAAAATCAAACGATTATGAGAATTTACGCGAGATTTTTCGCCCAGCACACGCTGATTTTACATATTTTTCTAAATTTGGCATAAGAGATCACAGGGGCGGTGGCAGGGCAAGTGCCAGAGAGACTGCCGTTAGGGTCGCTTGTGGGGCGTTTGCACAAATGCTTTTAAATGAGTTTGACATTAGCGTAAAAAGTGGCGTTTTTAGCGTTGGTAGCGTTGTTTGCGATAGTTTTGACTTTGATTTAGCGCTTAATTCTGAAATTTTCTCTCTTGGCAAAGAAGATGAGATGAAGGCGTTAATTATGAAAGCAAGGGGCGAGCACGATAGCGTTGGTGCTGGTGTGCTAAGCGTGGCAAGTGGCGTTTTAAAGGGGCTTGGCGAGGTGCTTTATGATAGGCTTGACGCTAGACTTGCGGCTGCTTTAATGGGGATAAATGGCGTTAAAGCCGTTGAGATAGGCGAGGGCGTGAGAGCTTCGCAGCTTTTTGGCTCGCAAAATAACGATGAAATGGACAAAAATGGCTTTTTAAGTAACCACGCAGGCGGAATTTTAGGCGGGATTAGCACCGGGCAAGATATCGTTTTAAGAAGCTATTTTAAGCCGACGCCGTCAATTTTTAAACCGCAAAGAACGCTAAATTTAAACGGAGAGAGCGTGAGCTTTGAGCTTCGTGGCAGACACGACCCTTGCATTGGAGTGCGTGGGTCAGTGGTCGCAACAGCGATGATAAGGCTAGTTTTAGCCGATATGCTGCTTTTAAATTTAAGCTCAAACATAAACACAATCAAAAAGGCTTACGCTAAATGAAAATCCTAATCATAAAATTTAGAAATATTGGCGATGTTTTACTCACAACTCCGCTTATTGATAATCTGCGTCATCACTACCCAGACGCTGTGATTGATTTTGCCCTAAATAGTGGCACAGAAGCGATGATAACGGATAATCCTAACGTGCGAAAAATTCACATTTATGATAGAAATGCTAAAAAATTTGGACTTTTTAAACGCATAGTAACGGAGCTGAAATTTATAAACGCTATCAAAAAAGAAAAATACGATATCGCTATACAAACTACAACTGGCGACAGGGGCATAATCATCGCAAAATACGCTAAAATCAAAACAATCGTGGGCTTTTGTGGCAAAAACAAAACGATAAATAAATTCATAACTCACAAAGTCCCTAAAATAGAGGGGCTTACTCACATTGTAGATAGAAATTTAGCCACGCTAAATGCCCTAAATTTAGCCATTATTAGCAAAAAAGTAAGCATATTTTTTGATGAAAACTTAGCCCCAAATTTACCGCCAAAATTTATCCATTTTCATCTGACAAGTCGCTGGATGTTTAAGTGTGTAAAAGATGAGGTTATGGCTGGTCTTATTGATTTTTGTGAAAATGAGCTAAAAATAAAGGTAGCAATTACGGCTGATAAAAACGAAGCCGAGATGAAAAAAGTGGCCGATGTTTTGGGGCTTTGCAAGTCAAATCCGCTAAATTTCGCGGGCGTTTTAAGCCTAAAAGAGGTTGCTGCTTTAAATAAAAAAGCCACCCTTTTTGTGGGCGTTGATACAGCGATAATGCATATTTCAGCCGCAAATGACGTGCCAGTCATCGCATTTTTTGGCCCAAGCGGTGCTTTTGAGTGGGGTCCGTGGGATAACTCTTTAATGCAAAGTGGCTACACCAAAAGAAATGGTAACCAACAAATGGGCAAACACAGCGTATTTCAAAAAGACTGGGAGTGCGCTCCGTGCGGACAAGATGGCTGTGAGGGGTCAAAAATCAGTCGCTGTTTAATGGAATTTAGCGATTTAGATGCCGTTAAAAATCTCATAAAAGAGAAAATTTCAGCCTTTTAGCTTTGCGTAAATTTTGCTTATAAACTCATTTTGGTATATAAAAAGGCTCTTTTTTAGCCAAAAAGCACCATTTTTAACGGCTATTCGCTTAATGTAATCTAAATTTTTATCAGCCAAATTTGCCCCGCGCTCTGTCGTGTAAAATATCTCATAGCCTAAATTTTTAGCAATTTTTAGCTTTTCATCATCAAATTTACCGCGTGGCCAGCAAAGGTGCGTATCATCAAAGTCAAGCCGATTTTTTATCGTGTTTTTACAAAGCTCTAAATCTGCTTCAAAGGGCAAATCGCCAAAATATCCGTCGGTGTGTCCGTGCGTGTGCGAGTGAAAGTTGCAAAGCTCGCTCATCTTAGCCACCTCGTCCCAGTTTAAAAATAGCGAGGCTGGATTTTGGGGTGCTTGCTGCTTTGCTTGTGCGTGGTGTAAGGGCGTAAATTCCGCCTTTTTAAGGGCATTTTGTTCGCTTGATTTTTCTATCCATTGGGTTACTAAAAATATCGTGGCGTTTAGATTAAACTGCTTTAAAATCGGATAAGCGTAGTAAAAATTATCCCGCCAACCATCATCAAAAGTTATAAAAACGCTTTTTTTTGGCGGTGCAAACTCGCCCTTTTTATAGGCTAAAAACTCGCTAGAAGTGAGCGTTTTATAGCCATTATCTGCTAGGAATTTCATCTGGGCTAAAAACTCGCTCACACTACTTGCTATAAAACCACTCTCTGGTAAAATGTGATGATACATTAAAACCGCAACGCCCATAAAAACTCCGAATTTATTTTATTTTTCTGTGATTTTAGCTAAAATTAACTAAAAAATAGGTTTTTAATGATAAAAGTTATACACACAGAATGGTCTGATGGCTGGGGCGGTCAAGAGATACGCACAATAAGCGAGTCATTAGCTCTTAAAGAAAAATACGGCGTAAATGTCATCATCGCTTGTAGAAGCAACGCCAAGATAGCCACAAAAGCAAAAGAAGCTGGGCTAGGTGTTGTCTTTTTTGATTTTAAGGGGGCTTTTGACGTTAAAAGCATAATTGCCCTTGTAAAATTCATCAAGCAAAACAATATAAATATATTAAACTCACACAGCGGTAAAGATACGTGGGTGGGCGGACTAGCGGCAAAAATAGCTGGGATAAAATTCATAAGAACTCGCCATCTCTCAAATGCGATAAGTAGTTCAAGGCTAAATTTTATCAATGAACTAGCTGATTTTATCATCACAACTGGCGAGAGCGTAAAAGATGCTATGATAAAAAATAACCGCATAAATCCGCAAAAAATACTATCAATCCCAACTGGCGTTGATGATACGAAATTTAAATCTGAGCTTTACGACAAAGACGAGTGTCTTAAAAAATTTGGACTAGAAAATGATAAAATTTATATAGGTATGCTCTCTGTTTTAAGAGCCATAAAACGCCACGATATATTTTTAAAAATAGCTCTAAATTTACACGAAAAATATCCAAATGCCCTGTTTGTAATAGCTGGTAGCGGACCACAAGAGCAAAATATACGTGATTTTATAAAAAATAACAATATGCAAGAGTATGTAAAAATGCTAGGACATCAAGAAAATACAGCTATGTTTTTAAAGGCGATTGATATTTATATGATGATATCAGAAAATGAAGGTGTCCCACAATCCCTAATGCAAGCACTATTAATGCAAAAAGCAAGTATCGCTACTAATGTAGGTAGTGTAAGCGACCTTTATGATGGCAAGAATTTTAAACTTGTTGATTTTGATGAGATAAAAATCCAAAATGCACTTGAAAATTTACTGCAAAACAGCAACGAACGTGAAATTTTAGAGCAAAATGCAAGAGAATTTGTAAAAAATAACTTTACAAAAGATATAATGGCTAAGAAAATTTATCAAATTTACACAAACTTATTAAATGCTAAAAAAAATAATTTTTTATCTTAGTTTTTAAAAATAATACGTTTTACGTTATCAAAAACTTCTTTTGCTGTAATTTTCTCCATTACGTGACTATAATCTTTATGTCTAGAAAAATTATCATCTATATTAAAATCAGCTTTTATAAACTTAAATATATCCTGACCATAATTTGGCATAAATAATTCCGGGCTAGTCACGCCAAAAAGCCCGATTAGCGGCGTGTTTAATGCAACGGCAATATGAAGTGGTCCGGTATCTGGGGTGATTAAAATATCAAGTCTATCTATTAATGCAGCCGCTTCTCTTACGTTAAAAACCCCAGCCAAATTTAGCACCCTTTCATCATTTATTACACTAAAAAGTTCATTAGTCATAGTCCTTTCGCTTGGGCTACCAGTTAGGACGATTTTTGTATTTGGCTCGTTTAAAACAAGCCTTGCAAGCTCTATCCAGTGTTTTAAGACCCAATATTTTGCTCTGACACTAGCACCCATTTGAAAGCCTATAAATTTTGTTTGTCTATCTTTTTTAAGTATATTATCTACTCTTTGATAATCGCTTGCATTTAGATATAAGTCAAATTTTGTGTTTGTATTTTTTAAACCAATAAATTCAAGTTGTTTTAGCCTACCCAATACGACATATTTATCAAATTCATCATAGTATTTTGGCGTATTTGAGTGTAAAAAATTAAACTCATTTTTTAAATTTGGTATCTTAAAAACATACTTTGCACCGCTTAAAATAGCAAGTGGTGTGGCTTGTGGGTCGTTTGAGTGAAGCAAAAAACAAATGTCAATATTTTTTGTTTTTAAAATTTTAAGTGCCTTTAAAAATCCATTCCACCTGCCATTATATGGGATAATCTCATCTAAATTTGGATTATTTTCAAACAAAGCCATATTTTTTGGGTTTAGTAACGCTATTGTTTTTACATTTGGGAATTTTTCTTTAAAAGCACGAAAAACTGGGGTGTTAAACAAGGTATCACCAATGGCTGTGTTACTAAAAAAGCAGACCACTTTAAATGGCTCACTGACAAGTTCGGTTTTTACTGCACTTTTATTTTTAAGAGTAGCTTTTAAAATTTCTTCAAAAATTTTCATACTATTTTATCCTGTTTGTTATTGCAAAAAATAGCACAAACCATACCAAAAATAATATAGAAAAATCTAGCTTCGCTATCGGCAAAAAAGCTACCAAAACAAAGACTGCCAATAAATCCAAAAGCACCTAAAAAAGTAAATATCCCAAAAGTATTTATCTCTTTTGTGTTTGTTTTAATCAATGCATAAGAGTATTTTAAAAAATATACCCAAATTAATAAAAATAATAAAAATCCAAAAATCCCAAGTGAAAACAATATGCCTACAAATTCATTATGTGCTTGTGAATACTCACAAAATGGTTGTTTTTCTTTATCTACTAATTTAACTATTGTTTTATGATATAAAAATCTGCCATATCCAGTCGGCATAAATGGCTCTTCTAATCTGTATAGTATCGCCGATTTCCACATTGACAATCTGCTTGTAATAGAGTGATTAAAGCCCATTTGTTCATATTTTTGCATTTGCATAGGGCTATCGCTTAACATTTTATAATAATCATCTATATGAGAAAGATTATATCTACTTGATAAATTGCTAGAATATACAGAAAAAACTCCAATCACGACTACCATTATAGCAGTAATGGCGAATTTTAACTTGATTGATTTTACGATAAAAATAACAAAAGCTATTAGCATTAAAAGAGCACCGATATATGCAGCTCTTGTCTGAGTTGAAACTATGCTAAGAAGTGTTAAAAATAATAAAAAAATCATTAATTTTTTGTTTTCTTTATAAATAGCAATGGCAAAAGCCAAAGCGTATGTAGCCCATATGCCAAATCTTTCGCCTCCGCCATTATCCAAAGCACCATCTAAAAGCCCACCCATTCTATGCTCAAAGCTAAAACCAAAACTTGACCAAATAAAAATATTTATGATTGTATGAAATATAACTGATAGATAAATGGTATTTAAATATGGTTTTAATTTATTTTGGTCTATATTTTTAAAATATAAAAACATAATTGCCATTACAACTATATTTTTTAGCAGCTCGGAATTTACCTCTTTTAAACTCTCGTGTCTGTCTATTGAAAAAAATACAGAAATATATGAGATAATTAAGAAAAGCAAAAAAACCAACGATATGTCTTTAATGCACAAAAAATCTTTTATTTTAAATTTCTTATAATCTAGTAAAACAAGAAGCAAAAAACCGCCTAAGGCTATATTTTGAACTGCTGTTACGTGACCAATTGGGAGAAAAAATATAAGTACCGCAAAAAATAATATTTTTAAATAATCAAATATATTGTTGTATTTTATCAAACAAATCTCCTAAATCAACATTTTGTGCTATTTTATCTTTACCGCAAATAACTACGACATTATCGCCCCACGGACACCACCTTTTTGTGCTTGATTTGCCAAAAATGGCAAATGTTTTAACTCCAAGTGCTGGTGCTAAGTGCATAGCTCCACCTTCTAGTGTGAGTAGAAATTTAGCACATTGCAAATAGTTTGCCATATCATCTAAACTAGCCGTTTTAAGGTATTGTATATCTATTTTTTGCGAAATTTCTTGTGCTTCTTTGCTATCTTCTGATGTTATTATCACGTTTTTAAAAGTGTCTTTTAAAAATTTAGCTATTGTTACAATTTTATCTTGCGTGATTTTATTCTCTTTCATTCTGCTAGATATATGAAAAAACACAAAATCCTTAAATTTATCGCTTGGATTTTTAGGCAGGTAAAGTGTTTTTTCATCGCCAAAAACCACGCCAAGTGGCTTTAAAATTTCATAACAAAGCATAACTTCGTGCATATCATCGCTAAATTTTATCTTATCGGTTATAATTTTCTTTGGTTTTTTAGCATCAACGCCAAGCACTCTTTTTGCCCTGCTAACCTGTGCAAAAAGTGCTGCTGAGCTAGAATAGTGGCTTCTAAAAATCACAGCCACGTCGTATTTTTGCCTAAAAATTTCAAACAAAACCGCACATTTTTTAAAAAATGCACCTATTTTATCAAACAGCGATTTTTTGTGCTTTGGCTTTGTGTAGATGTGAATTTTGTTAAGATATGGATTTTTATCCACCACACAGGCATTTAGGCTATTTACGACTATGTCTATTTGTGCGTTAGGGTAAGCCTTGCGAAGTGCCAAAATGGCTGGTGTCGTGCAAATTAGGTCGCCGATATTGTCATTTCTAATTAGTAAAATTTTCATTTGGGCGAGATTATAGCTAAGTTTTTATTAATTTTATTATAAAACCAAACAAAACTCCACCCAAAATTCACTGCCGACGTTAGGCTTGCTTTTTACGCCGATTTTTGCATTGTGAAGATTAGCGATATTTTTAGCAATAGCAAGCCCAAGACCGCTACCTGCGTTTAAATTTTTATTTCTTGAACTCTCGGCTTGGTAAAATTTATGCCAAATTAGCTCGGTATCTTTTTGCAAAATTCCAGCCCCATCATCTTTGACGCTTAGTAAAGCCCGTGTTTTAGAAGTGCTTAGATTTAGCTCAATCTTGCTCGTGCTAAATTTTAGCCCATTACTTAAAAAATTATCAACCAGCCTAATTATCATCAGCTCATCGCCTAAAATTTCTACATTATCAGCGATATTGTGGCTAAATTTTATCCCCTTAATACCAGCTAATTTTTCATAATCCGTGGCAATGTTTTTTAAAACTAAGCTAAGATTTATGCGTTTTAGGAGCAAATTTCTGCCTGATTCTAGCCGTGAAATCTCTAAAATTTGATCTATTAATGAGGCTATTTTTTTAGATTGCCTTATGATGATGTCTAGCGACTCCTTTGCTTCATCTAAATTTTGTGAATAATTTTTTGCGTAGTCACTCTCGGCGATGATAACAGATAGCGGTGTTCGTAGCTCGTGGGAGATGTCAGATGTGAGCTGTTTTTCGCTTTTGTAGGCACTTTCAAGAGAGTCTAGCATTAGGTTAAAAACACTTGCTAGTGTGTGTAGCTCATCTTTACCCTCTGGCAGTTTTATACGCTTTGAAAAGTCTTTGTTGTGTCCGATATCAAGGGCGGTTTTTGACATTGTAGATACTGGCTTCATTGCGTTTTTTATGGTTTTATAGCCACCATAAAGTACAAATATAAACAAAACTGGCACAAAAATGCCAAGTGCTAGTAAAAACAGCCCGTCTTTTTTAAAAAAATTATCTATATTTATAACGCCTCTAATCCAAATACCGCTATCATTTGTAGCGATATCGTAGTAGTAAAAGCGGTTTTTATTGTTCTCATAAAGTCTAATTTCTGCGCTATCTTTTTTAAGTGAGGCGTCAAAATTTTTAGGCACCAAACCACCCACCACACTACCATTTGCGCCGTATTTTATAAAAAATATCCCGTCATCATAAGGCTCGAATTCCCTCATATCATTAGCGATTTTTGTAACTGATTTTGCTAGTTTTTTCTGACCGGTGCTTTTAAAAATTTCATCTGCTATGAGTGCTGATATGATGATAAGTGCCGTTACTAAAACGATAATGAAAAATGAATACCAAAGCGTTACACGCGCAGTAATTGGGATATTTTTAACCGTTTGTTTAATCCTTAATAACATAGCCAAGTCCTCTTTTAGTTTGGATTATTTCGTTTTTGCCAAGCTTTTTTCTTATGTTTTTTACAAGCACGTCAATGATATTTGAACTACCAGTGTAGTCAAAATCCCAAACGTGCTCTTTAATCTGATCTCTGCTTAAAATTCTGCCCTTATTTAGTGTCAAAAACTCTAAAATTTCATACTCTTTGGCGGTTAGTTCTATCTCTTGCTCATCTAGCTTTACGGATTTTTTTAGAAGGTTGATTTTTAGCCTATCTACTGAAATTTCATTATCGGCGTTGCCACTATTTCGCCTTATTAGCACTCTTATTCTTGCTAAAAGCTCTTTAAAATCAAATGGCTTTACTAAATAATCATCAGCTCCAGCGTCAAGTCCGCCCACAATATCGTCTATCTCGTCCTTTGCCGTTAGTATTAGCACAGCAGTATCAAGCTTTTTAGTGCGTATTTTTTTTAAAAATGTAAGCCCGTCCATTACTGGCATCATAACATCAAGCACGATAAGGTCGTAGTGTGCTACGGCGATAAAGTCCATAGCCTCATCGCCGTTAAATGCACTATCTACGCTATATCCGCTCTTTTTAAGGTGTTTTACGATGACGTTATTTAGGTCTATCTCATCTTCTATGACTAAAATTTTCATCTTTGCCTTTCTAAAATTTGCGTGTTATTTTATCAAATTTTAGCTTTTTGATTTTATTTTGTGCGGTTGCTAATTATCTCGCCTGTTTGTGCGTTTATGATCACCTTTCTTTCGCTTTTATCACGTTTTAGCTCTATTTTGTAAATCCAAGTGCCGTTTTTATTATCAAGATCTGCCTCATCAAGACTCCAGCCAGCTTCAAGCGCTAGTGCTTTACTAGCCGCCTCATCAATGCTAAGTGAGAATTTTGAAAAATCTATCGCCTCGCTTGGCAGGAGCTTTTTATTTTTGCTCTTTTGCTCTACGATTTGAGAATTTGTCGCATCAATTTTTATCTTTTGCTTTATGTCATCTTTAAAAGACTCAACCTTATAAAATGTCGTGCCGTTTTTTACATCTATTGAGATGTCTTTGACGCTTGAACCCGGTAGGTTTTTCTGCGCTATTTTTAGGGCTTCATCGTATGTGATAGCCGCCTGCAAGCCTGTCGTGCCTAAAACTGCTGCTAAAACAGCAAAGCTTAGTAGTTTGTTCATTTTTAATCCTTTGTTTTAAGTTGGATGAGCGAATTATAAAACCACAAAATGAAGCTAGAATGAATAAATTTGGATTTATTTTATTTTTTTGTGATTTTGGCTAAAATTGCCCTATGAAAAAAATCACCTTCTTACGCGCTAATCCAAAAGCCCTTGGCGGGGCTGAAATTTATCTATCAAGGCTAGTTAATACCCTTAAAAACGAGGGCATTGAGTGCGAGATAAAAAGCCTAAAAATGCCAAAATTTATAAGCTCGTGGATAAAAGCACTCATCTATAATGCCTACGCAAAAATCACTAAAAAAGATAGCTTTTACTTCTCGCTTGAACGCATAAGTAGCGCCGATATTTACAGGGCTGGGGACGGGGTGCATAGGGTTTATATGAGCGAGAAAAAGAGCCGTCTAAACCCGCTAAATGCGGTCTATTGCTACCTTGAAAAGCGGTGCTTTAAAAACGCAAAAATGATAATTGCAAACTCAAATTTCGTAAAAAATCAAATCATAAACACATATAAAATTCCAAGTCAAAAGATAAAAGTCATCTATAACGGCGTAAAAATCCCAGATAATTTTGATAAAAATGAGAGCAAAAGGGCAGTTTGTGATGAAAATTTACCGCTTATTTTGTTTGTTGGTAGCGGATTTGAGCGAAAGGGCGTGGCAGAGTTTTTAGAGCTAATCTCACTCATTAAAGCCCCATTTAACGCCATAATCATCGGCAAAGACAAAAATGCAAAAAGCTACGAAGCAAAAGCAAATGAGCTAAATTTAAGCGCAAAAGTGCAGTTTTTAGGCGCAAAAAATGGTGTTAGCGACTATTACAAGGCGGCTGATATTTTTATTCTGCCAACTCGCTACGAGCCGTTTTCAAATGTCGTTTTAGAAGCACTTAGCTTTAAAAACGTGGTATTTACGACCGCACAAAATGGTGCGAGTGAGATTTTAGGTAGAGAGTTTGTGATGAAAAATCCAAGCGATAAGAGCATTTTAAACACGCTTGAAATTTTGCTTACAAACCCTGAAATTTTAAAAGCCCAGCAAGAAAAATCCTACCAAATCGCAACTAATTTTAGCATAGAAAAAAATGCAAAAGAGAGCTTAGAGCTTGTTAAAAGTGTTTTAAGATGAGAATTTTTATAGAGCTGCCTACTTGGCTTGGGGACTGCGTTATGGCGACCCCAGCGATTGAGAGTATCGCGCAAAAATACAAGAACGCTAGGTTTGTTTTTTTTGGCTCGTTTGTAAGCACACAGCTTCTTAAAACGCACGAGAATTGCGAATTTGTCGTCGTTGATGAGAGTAAAAAGGCAAAATTTCGCCTATTTTATCTATATAAAATGGCAAAAAATTTGGGGCAGTTTGACCTTGCTATTAGCTTTCGTAGCTCAATTTATAGCAAAATTTTAATTAATTTGCTTAGCAAAAACAGCTTTAAATTTCAAAAAACACAAGAGCAAAAACATCAGGTGCTAAAATATCTTGATTTTATAAAATTGGCTTTAAAGCTTGATAAGGTGTGCGATGATTTAAAGCTAAATTTCACGCCAAAACCGCTAAAAAACGCTATCGGATTAAACCCGGGCGCAACTTATGGGGCTGCAAAAAGGTGGTATCCAGAGTATTTTGCCAGTGTTGCAATGTCGCTTAGTGAGCGTGAATTTTTTATCTTTGGCGGTCAAAACGAGAGTGAAATTTGCACTAAAATCGCAGAAATTTTAAGCCAAAATGGGATTAAATTTACAAATCTTTGCGGACAAACTAGCATTAAAGAACTTTGCGAATATATCGGTGGTCTTGGGCTTTTTATCACAAATGATAGCGGTCCTATGCACATAGCAGCAGCCTTTAAAGTGCCTACAATAGCGCTCTTTGGTCCAACAAAATGGAGCGAGACCAGCCCTTGGGGTAATCCAAGAGCTAGGATTTTACGCTTAAATTTAGCCTGTATGCCTTGTATGAAGCGTGTTTGCCCCCTAAAAACGCACGAATGTATGAAAAATCTAACGCCAAAAATGGTGCTAGACGCAATAAAAAAGTGCGGATTTTAACGTAAATTTTTACAAATTTCTAGCGTGTTTTTTGCGTCATTTTCAGGCTCGGCAACCTTGTGGCTGTGGGCTAAAACGCCGTTTTTAAAAATCAAAGTCTGGCGAAAGTAAAACTCCTTGCCATCATCTGTTTTAAATGTTTTTAAACCAAGCTCATCTTTAAGTCTGAATTTTTCATCGCTAAAAAACTCAAAAGTGGCGTTTGTATCGGCTTTAAACTGCTCTTGCTCGGCTAACTTTTGTGAGCTTAAAGCGATGATTTTAAAGCCAAGTTTGTTAAACTCAGCTTGTAAATTTTCATAACCCTTAGTCTGTGCCGAACATCCAGTAAGCCCAGCCTTGTCCTTTAAAATTTGCGGTAAAAACTCGCCACTTTTACCCATTTTTGGATAGACAAATACCACAAAATCGCCCTGTTTTAAAATTTCTCTCATCTTTTATCCTTTAAAAAATATAGCAAAGATAGCACACTAAAACTAAAAAGTAGCATAATGCCAGAGTAAATTTGTGCTTTTTCGTAATCAAGCATCTCAACCGCTTCAAAAATGGCAATACTAGCTACTCTGGTTTGCTCGCCAACGCTACCGCCAATCATCAAAACTACACCAAACTCACCCATAGTATGAGCAAAACTAATCACAACAGCACTCATCAGGCTTGGCTTAATATTTGGCAGGGCTACAAAAAATAGGGTTGAAATTCTACCTTTACCTAGCGAATAACTGGCTTCAAAAAGGCTAGGGCGAAGGCTCTCAAAGCCCGATTTTAACGGAGCAAACATAAATGGCAGTGAGTAAATACAACTTGCTATGACAAGTCCAGTGAAGTTAAAAACCAAGCGAATATCAAAGGTGCTTTCTATAAATTTACCAAATGCCGAGTAGGGCGATAAAAACAGCAACAAATAAAAGCCCAAAACGCTTGGAGGCAAGACAAGTGGCAGTGAGATTATGGCTTCAAGGACGCTTTTAAATCTAAAATTGCAACGAGCCATAAAATAAGCAAGTGGCAACGTGATAAAAAATAGCAAAATGGTCGTAACTAGCGAGAGTTTTAGCGAGAGATAAAATGGGGTTAAATCAAGCATTTGCAACCTTAAATTATTTTTTGATATTTTATAACAAGCTTGATAAAAGGTGCTTTAAACGAGATAAATATAAAAAGATAATTTGGCGAGAGAGTGAGAGAATCGAACTCCCCACAAAGCGGTCAACCGCCCCGTCATCGGATTTGAAGTCCGCGAGTGCCACCAGATCACCTTACTCTCCAAAAGTTTGACATTATAACCTTTTTATCTGAATTTTAGTTCAAAGCGGTTAAAATTTTAAAAATTTTAGAAAAAAAGAAGCCGTTTTGAGATTTGTTTTGCTAGTTTTTTTGCTGTTTTTTACTGGTTGCGTGGCTCGTTTAACGCCGATTTCAAACGCAATAAATATCTATGATGCATACTCAATTTCAAGGGATCAGCGTGGAATTTACTCAATCACAAAAGATAAGATAATCCAAACTAAAATCCAGTCAAAAATTCTATTTGATAAGGATTTAAGCTTTATGGACATTGAGATTGAGAGCTTTTATGGCGATGTCTATTTAATCGGACTTGTTAAAGATAATGAGATGATAAAAAAGATAGTTCAGATCGCAAAAACGACTGACGGCGTTAAGAAAATTTACACATATTTAAAGATAAAAAAAGATGAGTATCCTTGCAACGGCTTTAATATCCTAGCAAATTTAAAGCGTGAGCTATTTAGCGATAGCAGTGTAGAAGGCACAAATGTGCGTGTGAGCGTGGTCGGCTGTGATGTGGTATTTAGCGGTGTGATAGCTGACGCTAAGCAAGAAGAGCACGCCATTTGGTATGCTAGACACACGCAGGGCGTGGCTGATGTTTATTCGTTTTTAAAAATTTTAGATTAATTTTAAAAATTTATTTTACTTGATAGCGAGTGCAAAAATAGGCTTTGACGTGCTTAATTTAACCAAATATGTTTTTAAAGCTGATAAAAATCTGTTTTTAGCCCCAAATTTTGCCACTTTTACCCATATTGATTAGCCTAAGTCCGATTTTATAAGTCTTTGTATCTTTTATTTTTAATGCCTCTTTGTAGTCTGGATACTCATTAAGCTTTGGATGATTTTTTGCTGGTTTTTCATTCTTGTGTAGAGCAGTTATGTAGCTTAATATAAATGGCATTTTGATGACGCCAAATGGACTTTTTTGGCAGTTTTGTATGGCAAAACCGAGTTTATATGAGAGATGATTTTTTATCCTATCTTTTGCCGTGCCAAATTCTAGATTAAATTTTAGCTTTTTAATCTCGTTTTTTAGGGCTAAATTTTCATCTTTTAAGGCTAGATTCTCACTTTCTAGTTTGGTTATTTTTAGCTGTTCTGGCGTTGGGGCTGGTTTTGTTATTGGCGTTAAAATTTGCTGTTTGCTTCTATTTATTAGCTCACTAAAATCCATTTTTTGTGCCTTAAATGGCGTGATTTGTTTGTTTGAGATTTTCTTTTCTAACTCGTCAAGGTAAAAATTTATATTTTTTTCAAGACTAATGCCATTAAAATCCGCAAAATGATACTCCCACCATTTTAACGCTAAAAGTCTTTTTATCGTGCTTTCATCAAATCTATACTTTAAAATTCTTGCTGGACTTCCACCAACGACGGCGTATGGTGGGACATCTTTTGTAACGATAGCGTTTTGTGCTACGACGCATCCAGTGTGAAGCGTGATACCAGGCTTAATAAGGGCATTTGTGCAAATATAAACGTCGTTTTCAAGGATGGTCGGTGTTGGTGGTGGGACTAGCTTGTTATGTGGGATAAATTCAAAACTTTTGCCGATTTTATTGATAGCACCATCTTTAAAAATGTAGAAATTTGGGTCATACGTAAAGCTTGATGTGCTGATTGTTTGAAGCGGATGTTTGGTAGCTATTAGGCTAAATCCGTTGGCAATAGAACAATATCTGCCAATTTTAATCTCAATGCTTGGGATGATAGCATTTGAGTAGCTAAAACTACCCATAGCACAGATATTTGTGCCTTTATTTATGGTTGAAAACTCCTCCATAAAACCATTTTGTGGGACGTTTATAATCTCATCATCTTTAAATCTTGAAATTTTGCCATTGGGATAGGTTAGTAAAACATTAAAATTTTCTAAATATTCTCTAACAAATTTATTTACTTTTATCTGCATTTATCGCTCCAAAAAAGGCGATAATATCAAAAAAAAAAAAAAATGAAATTAGAAAGAAAAATTAGTTTTAAAATTTATATTTAATTTAAATTTATTGCTTTGTTGGTAGCCATATCAAGCCGCTAACAAAGCAAAATTTTTATTTTATAGCCGAAGTTATCGTGCCTTTGTAGGTTTTTTCAATATAATCTTTTACGCTTTTTGACCCAAAAAATTTAGCGATTTTTTGATAGGTTTCACTCTTTTCATCCTCGCCTCTAACCGCTAAAATCATCACCGCTAATGGCTCATCGTCGCTTTCAAAAAATAGCCCAGTTTTTGCTACATCAAGCCCAGCACTATACACGTAATTCATCGTAATCACCGCTATATCAGCATCACTTAGTGAGCGTGGAAGCTGCGCGGCTTCTAGCTCTAAGAACTGCAAATTTTTTGGATTATTTTCAATATCACTTAGTGTTGCTTTAAAGCCAAGCCCTGCTTTTAGCGTGATTAGACCTGCTTTTTGTAGTAGCACCAAAGCCCTGCCTTCGTTTGTCGGGTCGTTTGGAATGGCTACGACGGCGTTTTGTGGCAAGTTATTAAGTGAGCTAAATTTATCGCTGTAAATTCCCATTCTCATTAGGATTGTGCGGCCGATATTTTTTAAATTTGTCTTACGCTGTGCGTTAAAGTTATTTAAAAACGGCTCATGCTGGTAGCTTACCATATCAAGTTCGCCGTCAGCTAGGCTCTGATTTGGCGTGATATAGTCGCTAAACTCAACGACTTTAATGTCAATGCCGTGATTTTTAGCCTCTCTTGCTACGGCTTCTACTACGTCAGCGTGAGGCCCAGCTGTGGCACCTATTTTTATCGTTTGTGTTTTATTCTCGCTAGAACAGCCCAAAATCATAGCCAAAAAAGCCACTAAAAATGCAAATTTTTTCATCTTTTATCCTTTAAATATGTGCTAATTATTAATCTTGGCATTAAAACAAGGGCTGATAAAAGCATAAGTCCCATAACAAGGTCGGTTAAAAGCCCAAAGTAAATGGTCGGGATAAAGTTGCTAGTCATCATCACGCTAAATCCAAGCACAATGCCAAAGGACGTGTAATACATAGCATAGCCGATACTTGCGTGGCTGTTTTGTATGCTTTTTATGACGCCATTTGTGCGTCTTTCTTGCAAAAATCGGTGCGTGTAGTGGATAATATCATCAACCCCAATGCCAAGGCTAATGGCTGCAATGGTAATACTCATCACATCAAGCGGTATGCCAAAAACACCCATAATGCCAAAAATCACGCAAAGTGGGACAAGGTTTGTCATAATTGCGATTGTTGCGATTTTTAAATCCCTAAAAATCAGGCAAAATAGCACAAAAAGCACCAAAACGCTAACGCCAAAGGTCTTAACCTGCGAGCTTACTAAATTTTGTAAAACATTATTATAAAGCACCATCATACCGGCGATTTGTATCTCTACGCCGTCATTTTGCGTTAAATTTTCAAGTCCGCTTTTTAGCTCTTTTAGAAATTTATCCCTACGCAAACGCTCATCGCTATCAACGACACGAAGCGAAAATCTAAGCTCATCATCGCTAACCATAACATAAGGGCTAAGCAAAATTTCTTTGTAATTTTCTGGTAGTTTCTCATACATAGCAGCTAGTAAAAAATCATCAACAACGCCGTTATTTAGCTCTTTTATGACCTTTATTAGAGTTGCTAGCGAGCTTACTTGACCTACGAAATTTTGCCCTGTTAGATAGTCGTGAATTTTCTCTGCTACACGCGTGTGATAGCTGTTAAACCAGTATTTGCTGTCGTTTTTATCGGCGTTAAACTCATCTTCAAACTCATCGCTAATTTCATCATTTTTCTCATCGGTTTTTTTAAATTTCACGATTATGTCAAGCGGGATTGTGCCACCAAGTTTATTATCAATAACCTCCATACCACGCCTAATTTCGGTATCTTTTTTAAAATATCCAATGAAGCTATTTTCAATTTTAATCTCCAAAATGCCGTAAATTCCAAATAAAACTAGAACAAACGAGGCGGTATAAATTAGCCTTTTGTCGTTTATGGCAAAATTTGCGCATTTTTTTGTAAAGCTAAATTTATCCTCAAAAGTGCGTTTTGGTGGGAGTTTTTTAAGCAGACAAACCACGCTTGAAAAGATGACAAACGCCAAAATAAGCGACACGCCAATGCCAGCACTCATCATCAGTCCAAGCATTGAAACTGGCTTAATATCGGCACTCATTAGCGAAATAAAGCCAATAATAGTCGTAAAAATCGCCCAAAAAGATGGACTCGCCTTATCAAGAAGCGTTAGATAAACGAGCTGTCGCTGCGAAAAATGCGGATATTTTATAAAAAATTCTCGGTAGCTAACGATTAAATGAATGACAACAGATATGCTAATAATTAGCACCAAAGAGATGAAATTTGATGAAATAACCGTGATCTCCCAGCCAAAAAAGCCAAAAAGCCCCATTGAAAAAAACACGCTTAAAACACAGATAAAAATCGGCAGCAAAATCCAGCGAACCTGCCTAAAAAATAGCCACAAACTAAGTGCTAAAAGCAGAGCCACGCTCACGCCATAAGTGCTAATGTCGCTTTTTACAAAGCCGACCATATCATCAGCGATCATCATCGCACCGCCCAAAAATAGGGCGTTTTCTTCGCTGTTAAACTTAGCAAGCGTGGCTTTTATAGCGTCTAAATTTTTATGCTCTTTAAGCCTAAGAGCGTCCCTGTAAGCCTTAAATTCGCTCTTTATTTCTTCAAGTTTTTTTACTGCTGTGGCGTTATTTTCAAGCGTTAAAAGGTGGTTTCTTTCATCTAAGAGCTGGTTAAAACGCTCATCAGTCTTTAAATTTAACACGATTGCGGTTGTTTTTAAATCTTTGCTGATTAAATTTTGGCTGTAAATCGGACTATTTTTTAGCTCATCTCGTGCTAAATTTTTATCAATATCAGCGTCTTTTAAGGTCGGCGTGTGATCAAGAATGGCTGAAATTCCGCCCTTTACACTCTTTAAAAGTGGGACGTTTAGGATAGAAATTACGTTATTTACAAGCTCGTTTTTGCCAAGCTCGCTGCTTAAATCATCTATGAATTTTAGGCTCTCATCGCTTAAAATATCGCCCTTTGGCGTGTAGGCTACGACTAAGAAATTTGGCGATTTGTAACGCTGTGAAATTTCGCGCCAAGTGGCTAAATCCTTGTCGTTTTCAATTAAAAGCGTTTCGCTAGAAGCGTCTATTTCAAGTCTAGTCGCCCAGTAGCCAAAAAATAGGCTTAAAAAAAGCAGGGCAGTTAGGATAAATTTTGGGTAGGCGACTAAAAATTTAAATATCTTTTTAAGCAAGTTAATTTTTCTCGTTTAGTTTTGCCATAAGTGTTGCAAAGTCCGCATTTTCAAGCATATCAGCAAACTGACTTCTATACGTTTGAATAATGCTAACGCCGATGATATCAATATCATAAATTAGCCAACCACGCTCTTTTGCATCATAAAATTTATAGACAAAATCGTAGGTTTTATCGCCACTAACTAGCTCTCCGCTTAAAAAATAGCGATTTTTTTGTGGCTCGGTGGCGTTTTTGATGATGATTTTTTCGCCAGAGTAGCTTTTGATTTTATCAATGTAAGAATTTTTAAGTCTTATCTCAAACGCCTTGCTAAACTGCTCTTGCTCGCTTTGGCTTAGGTTGTTAAAGCGTTTTGCTAGGCTGATTTTTGCCATTTGTTTGTAGTCAAAAAGTGGGTCAAAAATCGCAAAAAGGCGGTTTAATTTTGCATTTTCATCTAAATTTTTGTCATCTAAAAGCGTTAAGGCCTCGTTTGTCTTGCTCTCTACAACGCCCTTTATTTCGTCTTTGTTAATGCCAAAAGCAAACGAAAATAGCATTAAAATCGCTAAAAAAATTCTCATTACTACTCCTTAATAAGTCGCTCACGCCTTTGTTCGTAGGCGTCACGTAAAAATGGATACAAATCAACAGCGTCTTTTTTTAAATTTTTATACATATCTGGATTAAGCGAGAGTTTATTGCCCTCTTCGTAGCTTTTTAGGGCTAGTTCGGCTGATGTTGGATCAACGTAACTTAGCGGTTTTGCAAAGTAATCTCCGCTCATACCGACAAGATCCCTTAAATTTGAAGGTCCAAAAAATGGTAAAACTATGTGAAATCCGCTCCCAACGCCCCAATATCCAAGCGTCTGCCCCAAATCTTCATCGTGGCGTGGTATGTTGTAATATTTTGTTGCAACGTCGCTAATGCCTGCAAATCCGACAATTGTATTTGCAATAAAACGAAGCGTCTCATCGCCAGCGGCTCTAAATTTTAGCTGTAAAAGGTTGTTAATTAGCCTAACTGGGTATAAAAGATTATCAAAAAAATTGCCAACGGCACTTCTGCCCTCTTCTGGCATAACGTATCTATAACCACTCACAACGGGGTCTAGGACATTTTTAAACATAAAATCGTTAAAACTTGTCATCGCTCTATTGTAGCCACTAAGTGGGTCAAAAACCTCGCTCGTGCTTTTAAACTCGCTCTCAAATTCATCACTCTCATCGGCTGTTTGCGTGGCAAAAGTGAGTGAAAATGCAAGCAGTAAAACGGATAAAAATTTCATCTAGTCCTCATAAAATAAAAGCCTGATTTTATCTTTTTTAAACTTAAAAAATTTAAAATTTTAAGGATTTTTATATATATAATTTATTATACTTTACAAAATTATTTTTAAACACGATGCGATTTTAAGGGGAGAAAATGAAGGCTGATGTAAATTTAGAGCTATTTTTAGGGAGTGGCGTAATGGTGCTAAAAAAGCACATTGAGCTTTTAAAGGCGGTTGATGAGACAAAAAGCATTACAAAAGCGGCACAGGCTGTTGGGATTTCGTATAAAAATGCGTGGGATAGCCTTGATATTTTAAACAACAAGAGCGACCTACCACTCATTTCAAGGGCTAGTGGCAATAAAAAAAATAGTGGCTCAGAACTAACTCAATACGGCAAAAAAATGATAGAAATTTATGAGAATTTACTGCAAAATCAGCGTGAATTTTTAAACAAAATGTGCGTGGATTTAGAAATTTCAACAGATCAAATTGTAAATTTTTCACGACTCGGACTTAATTTAAGTGCTAGAAACCAGCTAAACTGCGAGATTGTAGCCATTAAATCGGGTGCTGTTAGCTCAACAATTAGTGCAAAATTAAACAACGGCAAAATTTTAAACGCAACAATCACACTTGAAAGCGAAAAATCGCTAAATTTAGCCGTTGGCAAAAGGGTTGTTTTTATCTTTAAAGCCCCTGCTGTAATGCTCTCAAATTTTAGCGATGAGCTAAAAATCAGCGAAGAAAACGAGCTTTCTTGCGAGGTCATCTCGGTAAAAGTAGGTGCTGTAAATGCCGAGGTCGTGCTATCTTTAAACGAAAATCAAACGATAAGTTCAATCATCACAAAAGAGAGCGTGATGAGCCTAAAAATCGGTGTTGGTGATAGATTAAAAGCGATAGTAAAATCATCTGATATCATTATAGGAGTTTAAATGAAAAAGGCGTTTTTTGCACTAGCAGTTAGTGCGGTTTTGGCTTTTGGTGGCGATGTTGTCGTATTTGCAGCGGCAAACACGACTTATGCATTTTCTAAATTGATTAAAAAATTTAATCAAACAAATCCGGATACAAAAATCAGCCTAAGTCTTGGTGCTAGCGGTGGGCTTACCACGCAAATTCAAAACGGCGCACCAGCAGATATTTTTATGGCAGCTGATATGGGTTTTACACAAAAGGTCTATGATGCTGGATTTGCAGTGACTAGCCCAGTTATTTACGCACAGGGCGCACTTGCGATTTTTAGCATTAGGGACGTTAGGCTTGATGAGAATTTAAGCGAACTTGTGGGCTTAAAGTCAATCTCAATTGCAAATCCAACAACAGCACCTTATGGCAAGGCAAGCATTGAGGCGTTAAAAAATGCAAATTTATTTGAAAAAGTAGAAAAAAACATAGTCTATACACAAAAAATTTCAGAGACACTCTCACAAGCTCTAAGTGCTGCTGATGTCGGTTTTATCGCTGGTAGTGCGTTGTTTGATGAGAAAATGGCAAAGTATAAATTGGGCAAAAATTACGTTTTTGTAAATCCAGCGCTTTACACGCCAATTGACCAAGGTATCGTGCTTTTAAAAAGAGCAGAAAATAACGCTGAGGCAAGGGCGTTTTACGATTTTATTTTAAGCGATAACGCAAAGGCGATTTTTAGAGAATTTGGATACAACACACCAAAATGATAAGGGCAAAAGTCAGCGAAATTTCAAGCTCAAACTACGTAAGCCACGTGCGTTTTAGGCTTGACGAGATTAGTTTTTCAATGCTTAGTCTTGAAAATTTAAGCCTAAATGTCGGCGATGAGGTGATTTTAGGCTTTAAAAGCTCAGATGTTAGCATCGCTACTTCTAAACTAGCCGATTTTTCGGTGCAAAACGCATTAGAGTGCAAGATAAAAGCCCTAAAAATGGGTAAAATTTTAACGACGATTTTGCTAGATTTTAGGGGTTTTGAGTTTGAGAGTTTAATCTCAACAAGCTCGGCAAAAGCTCTAAATTTAGCACCAAACCAGCAGGTTTTTGCCTACATTAAATCCACTTCAATTTTTATAAGTGAAATTTTATGATTGAGGTTTGCGTGAAAAAAGAGCTAAATGGCTCGGCTGGTAGGTTTTTGCTTGACGTTGATTTTAGGATAAATCGTGGCGATTTTGTCTGTATTTACGGCAAAAGTGGCAGCGGTAAAACCACGATTTTACGGCTACTTGCTGGGTTTGAAAGGGCTAGTAGCGGATTTATAAAAGTCGGCGATAAATTTTTTTGTAACGAGAAATTTTCACTTGCCCCACAAAGGCGAAATATTGGATTTTTGTTTCAAGATTATGCCCTTTTTGATAATATGAACGTGTTAAAAAACCTGCTTTTTGCCAAAAATGATAGCCGTTTGGCAGATAAATTTCTTGACATTATGGATTTAAATGCACTTAAAAATGCCAAAATTTCTGAGCTTTCAGGCGGTCAAAAACAGCGTGTGGCACTAGCTAGGGCTTTGATGAGAAGCCCTGAAATTCTGCTTCTTGATGAGCCGTTAAGTGCGGTTGATCTTAGTATGAGAGAGCGTTTGCAAGATTATTTACTTAAAATTCACACCGAGCTAAAAATCACGACAATCATCGTAAGCCACGATATTAGCGAGATTTATAAGTTAGCTTCGCTTGTTTTTGTGCTAAATGAGGGCAAAATTTCTGATATTGCCACGCCAAAGGAGCTGTTTTTAAAACAGCGTGGCTCGCAAAAACTGGCATTTAACGCCAAAATTTTAGAATTAACGCAAGATGATGGCGTTTTTATCGCTCTTGTTTTGGTATCAAATCAGCTTTGCAAGGTCGTTTTAAGTAGCATTGAAGCTAGAAATTTCAAGGTCGGCGACGAGGTCATTTTAAGCACTAAGGCGTTTGGGGTTAGTATTAGTTAAAAAATAATTAAAATTTTTATATAATTAGCAAACAAAGGGGCAAGAATGTTAATTAATAGAGATTTTGAGATTTCATCGTGCGATGATTACGAGTTAAAAATCAGGCGAGATTCGCTTTTGAAATTTCGCATAACTCACGATGATACTAGGCAGATTAAGGCACTTTTATTTATCACGCCGGGGCTTGGCGGGGACGCTGATAGTAACTACAAAGATAATCTAGCCGGTTTTGTCGCTTCAAACTACGATGTGGGCGTTGTTAGCGTTAATTATCACTGCATTGGCAATCGCCCGCAAGTTGGCGCTGGTATCGCTTTTGATGAGTTTGATTGTAAAATTTTAAAACAAAGGTGCGATGAGGTTGGCATTTGGCTTGATGAGCGAATTTTTAGTGCGTTAAACGACCCAGTAAATGCAAAAAATCTGCTCTTTTATCTTGATGAGGAGCTTAGCATTAAAAAGCGTCAAAATGCCCTAAATGACGACTTTTTGTTAAGAATTTCAATGTCGGTTTATCCAACAAACGGCGAGTATCAAAATTTTGGCGTAATGCAAGGACTTGACCTTTTAAACGCCCTGCTTTTTATCAGAAAAAATGTCAATTTTAGCCAAAATGGGGGGGGGTGCGGCGAAATTCCAGCCGTGCTTTTAGGTAGCTCTCACGGCGCTTATGTTTCGTATATGGCTGCTAAAATGGCTCCGTGGCTAGTTAGTGGTGTGATTGATAATAGTGCTTATGCGGTTTTGCCGTGGCAGAGCATTGGTTTTGGCAAGGAGATTGATTACATTAAGTATCCGTGTGCGGCGTTAAAGGGGAATTTTAATCACATTATGGGCTATTTTTTTGATAAAACCCACTGGACGCTAAATCCAAAATCGCCCCATTATTTTAGCGAATCGGCTGAGAAAATCAGGGATATTTACGAGCCAGAACACCTAAAAGAGATGGCAAAATATAATAAACCAATTTTTGTCAGCTATCACTGCAATAACGATTTTATCGCACCTTTTGAGCATAAGGTGGCACTTTTTAATGAGCTTAAAAATCTTGGCTATGACGCCACGCTTTACGCAATTACCGATGAAAATCAAGTTGATGGTAAATTCATAAAAAAGCTAGAACACGGGATGGATATGTCTTTAAAAACATTAATTAAACGTGAATTAAACAAAATGCTTGATAAAATCAGCCAAAATACCCAAAATAAAAGGCAAATTAGCTATAAAAGTGCAGGTAAAATTTATAAATTTTATGAACAAAATGATAAAATTTTACTAGATTTAATCTAGCTTTTTTATCACTTTTGCTGGGACGCCACCAACGATTACGTTTGGTGCTACGTCGCTATTTACGACCGCTCCGGCTGCGATTATGGCGTTATCGCCGATTGTTACGCCGGGTAAAATTGTCGCATTTGCACCAATCCAAACGTTGTTACCAATTGTAACAGGCTTTGCGATTGCGGTGTGTTTTAGTCGTGAATTTGGCGAAGTTGGGTGGGTTACGCTTGTGATTATCACATTTGGTGCTATCATACAATCGTTACCAATCGTAACACTTGCGACGTCTAGGATCGTAACATTATAATTTGATAAAAAATTATCGCCAACGCTGATATTTAAGCCATAATCGCAGTAAAATGGCTGGGCTACGCTCGGATTTTTACCGACCTTGCCAAAAAGCTTTTTTAACGCCTTTTTATAAGCCTTTTTATCGCTCGCGTCGGTTTTGTTAAACTTCGCACAAAGCCCAACGGCACGTGCTTTTCTAGCTGCCACGCCACAATCGTAAAAGCAAAATTCCAAGCCATTTTCTAGCTTATCAACCTCTGTCATCTTAACTCCTTTGCCATAAAATTTTTGTGCCAAAACCAAGTGTGTTGTCTGTAAATTTTATACTTTTTAATAAAATTTTATAAATTTTAGCATTCATTGATTTGGCAAAAACAAAGCGTTTAAAATAATTTTCTACATCTTCTGCCACGCTTATTGTGCCGTTAAACTGAACGCCTCTAATTTTACCAACAATTAGCGTATTTAAGGCGATCGTGCCTGAAATTTCAGGGCGATTTTTTATCGCTTTAATATGCTCTGTGCTCTCATCGCTTGCGATAAAAAGTGAAATTTCATCGCTATTAAATGCGTAAAATGCACTAAATGCGTGCGGTGTGCCATCATCTTTGATGACGCAAATTGAGGCTAAATGCTCTTTTTTTATAAATTTTAAAATTCTCTCATCAAGCATTTAAAAACTCTTTTAAAAAGCTTGAAATTTCAGCGAAATTTAGCCATAAAATCGCCGTTAAAATCAGCCAAAAAGCACTTAAAAAAATTTGGATTAGTAAAAATTTAGAGCTAAAATTTCTAAAAATCATCATCGCAAAAAGTGAGCCAAAAATTCCACCAATTAGCGAAAAGTAATGGATTGAGTTTTCTTTTACAAAATTTGGCAATAACGCCTTAAAATAGAGCGAAAGCATAATAAAACTAAGCAAATTTGCTAGGCAAAAATAGAAAAAAACGACTGGAATTTGTGTGTAAAATCTATTTAAAATAAAGCTTAAAATCGTGATAAAAAATAGCAAAAAGACCCGAATGCCAAAGCAACACATAGCTAACCTTTAAAATTTTTGCGATTTTAGCCTAAAAACTCTTAAAAATTTGCCGATTTGGCAAAAATCAAAGGAGAAAAAATGCAAACAAATCTTTACTCAAATCAGAATTTTAGCAACCTTGACTTTTCATTTAAAACAAGCAGCGGCGATAAGATAAATCTTTCAATGTATAACAACACAAGCATTGAATATGCAAGTGCCAAAACGCAAAATTCAAGCATTCAAACGCTAACTCTAACCCAAGAATACGGCTATAACTTCTTATACGAGGGCAACGGACTTGATAAAAATGATATTGACGAGATTAACAAAGCCTTAAAAGAGATACAGCCAAAAATTGATGATTTTATGAAAAATATAAACGAGGGTAAAAACTACACAAATCCAGAAATTTCAAACCTAGCAAACAGCCTAAAATCGGCACTGCCAGAGCCAAAAGACCTAAATCACGCAAACGCTATAAACGACGGAGTTTTAAAGATGTTTGACAAGCTTTTAGAACAAAACAAAGCTGGTCGGGAGCTACTTTTAAAGACAAATAAATTGTTTGAAAATTTCTTAAATCAGACAAACAAATTTTCACTTTATGTGTAAGCCAAAAATGGCTTACTCTACTTCTGCTTTGATCTGCTCGTTTGATTTTACGACCATACCAGAGCCGTGAATCACGCTAGGCACACAGCTCGTGCAAATATCAACCTCTTCGCCATTTTTGTGAGCGCGGATAAAAACGGCGTTGCTATCTTCGCTACTTTTTAGCCCGCAGACATTACAAACTACTAAATTTTGATCTCTCATAACTATCTCCTTAAAAAATTTCGGCAATTATACAAAAAGCTTTAAAATTTGCGATGATTTATATCAATAAATAAGAAAATTTTGATAAAATCACTCAAAAATTTAAGGGAGTAATGATGAGAGATAGGGATTTGATTTTTGATATGCTAAAAATGCAACAAAGCCTAAACGATGAGACAAACGGAGCTGGCTGGGAGAATGGATATACAAATAAAAATAAGCTAATTAGCTGGCGAAGGTGCATTTATATGGAGTGTGCCGAGCTTATTGATAGCTTTGCTTGGAAGCATTGGAAAAATATCACAGCACCGACTGATGAGCAAAATTTACGCATTGAGGTCGTTGATATTTGGCACTTTGTGATGAGCTTAATGCTTGAAAAATACCACGTAAATGGGCTTGGCGGACTTGAAAAACTAGCCGATGATATAAGCGTAGCAAGTGGATTTGCCGAGTTTTGCAAAGAGCCGTTTGATGTGGCAAACGAGAGCATTTATGAGATTATGAATGATATTGAGATGATGATAAATCGTTGCAGTGGCTTTGAGTATGAAATTTTTGATATTTTAAAAATTTACTTCACCTTAGCCCTAAAATGTGGCGTGAATTTACACTCGCTTTATGAGTGCTATATCGCTAAAAACGTCCTAAATCGCTTTCGCCAAGATAATGGCTATAAAGAGGGCGAGTATAAAAAAATCTGGGCTGGACGTGAAGATAACGCCGTGATGAGCGAGATTTTAAGCAGGGGCATTAGGGGCGTTGATGAGATTTATGCTGCCCTAGAAGCGGAGTATGAAAGGGCGTGATAGAGATTTTTAGGCTAAGTATTGCTGATTTTTGGAGCAAAAAATTTATATATTTAGCGATTTTGCCACTATTTTTTAGCATTTTTATGCTTAGCCTTGCTCTTTTTTTGGGTGCAAAACCAGCCGTTTTAGCCATTTTTGATGCCATAAATGGCTATTTTGGCGAGTATGAGATAGTTAAATTTTTAATGCAAAATGAGCTTTTTAACTGGCTAATAAACGCCTTTGTTTATGCCTTTGGGGCGTATTTGGTCGTGATTTTAAGCGTCTTTTTTGCACTCTTTGTGGCTGGGTTTTTAACGCCGATTGTGGTAAATGAGATAAATAAACGCCACTACAAAATCATCCTAAAAAACGACGTTTCGCTTGTTTTTATCACAAAAATAATGGTTGTTGAGATTTTAAAATTTCTTGGCATTTTATTAGTTTGTCTGCCACTTTTATTTGTGCCAGTTTTGCACTTTTTTGTTGGCATTATCCCGTTTTTTTATATCTATTATAAATTTTTATTAGTTGATGTTGCGTCAAATATTTTGGGTAAAACTAAATTTGAACTTTGCTTGATTGAAGGTGGCGGAGTCGGGTTTGTTTTATCTTCGTTTGCTTTTTATTTGGTATCGCTTTTGCCGATTGTTGGGCTGTTTTTTCAGCTCTTTTTTGTCATATTTTTGACGCATTTGGTGTTTAGGCGGTATTTAAAATTTTAAGCCAAATTTGGCTAAAATCGCAAAAATTTTAAACTAAGGTCGGTTTTATGAGAGGTTATAAGATTTTTTCTGGCAATGCAAATGTTGAGTTTGCAAGGCGTGTGGCTCAGTATCTTTCGCTCCCGCTTAGCGAGGCGATTATTAAGAGTTTTAGTGATGGCGAGATAAGCGTGCAAGTAGGCGAGAGTGTGCGTGGCAAGGACGTTTTTGTCGTTCAGCCGACCTGTGCGCCAGCGAATGTAAATTTAATGGAGCTTTTGATTTTAACAGACGCCTTAAAGCGAAGCAGTGCTAGTTCTATCACAGCTGTGGTGCCGTATTTTGGTTACGCTAGGCAGGATAGAAAGGCAGCCCCAAGAGTGCCAATAACGGCAAAATTAGTCGCAAATATGATGCAAACGGCTGGGATTGATAGGGTTATTACTATGGATTTACACGCTGGGCAAATTCAGGGTTTTTTTGATATCCCAGTAGATAACCTTTATGGCAGTATCGTTTTTACAGATTATGTTAGGTCAAAGCACCTTGCAAATCCGATAGTGGCAAGTCCGGATGTAGGCGGAGTGGCTAGGGCTAGGGCTTTGGCTAAGAATTTAGGGCTTGATATGGTTATTGTTGATAAACGCCGTGAAAAGGCAAACGAGAGTGAAGTGATGAATGTTATTGGCGACGTAAATGGCAAGGACGTGATTTTGGTTGATGATATGATTGACACGGCTGGGACGATTGTAAAAGCGGCTAAAATTTTCAAAGAAAAGGGCGCAACAAGCGTGATTGCATTTTGTACGCACCCAGTTTTAAGCGGTGCTGCTTATGAAAATTTAGCAAAAGGCTATCTTGATGAGCTTATCGTAACCGATACGATACCGCTAAAACAGGAGCTAGGTTGCATTAAGGTTTTAAGCGTGGCTTCGCTTTTTGGCGAGGTTATTAGGCGAGTTTATCACAATGAGAGTGTAAATTCACTATTTTAAATCCGAGTAGTTTGCACCTTGCAAACTACATTTTTACCTAAATTTTAACTAAAAAAACTATAATAACGCCTACAATTTAAAAAATAAGGAATTTTATGTATTTATTTACTTCTGAGGTCGTAAGCCCGGGTCACCCTGATAAGTGTGCTGATATTATTGCTGATAGCATTGTTGATACGATTTTAATGCAAGATTCAAACGCAAGGATAGCAAGTGAGGTCTTTTTAGCCGGTAAAAATATAATCATCGGTGGCGAGATAAACTCAAAGGTCAAGCTATCTTTTGGCGATTACGCTAAGATTGTTGAGAGTGCTTTATTTCACATTGGCTATAAAGGTTTGCCATATTTTACAAAAGAGCAGTGCTTGCACCCTGAGGACATTGAGGTTAAGGTCTGTATAAATCAGCAAAGTCCAGATATAAATCAGGGCGTAGATCAAAAAGATGGCGAGATAGGTGCTGGCGATCAGGGCATTATGTTTGGTTTTGCTAGTTCTGAGGCGAAGGAATTTATGCCAGCTGCCATTACTTATGCTAGAATGCTTTGCGATAAGGTTTATAAATTTGCAAAAGCAAATCCAGATAAGCTTGGCGTGGATATTAAAACGCAAGTTACGATTGATTATGGCACAAAAGAGAATTTTGAAAACTGCCATCCGCAGAGCATTCACACCATAGTCGTTTCAGCCCCAAGCGTGCAGAGTATGGATATTGCGACGCTTAGAGCACTCATTCAGGATCTAATTGACGATGCCGGACTGCCTAAAAATTTATACAACAAAGATAAAACCATAATCTACATAAACCCAACTGGTAGATATGTAAATCACAGCTCACTTCACGATAGTGGGCTAACTGGCAGAAAATTAATCGTAGATAGCTTTGGCGGATACGCTCCAATCGGCGGTGGCGCTCAAAGCTCAAAGGACTACACAAAGGTAGATAGAAGCGGACTTTATGCTGCAAGGTATATCGCTAAAAATATCGTAGCAGCCGGACTTGCTAAAAAGTGCATAGTCCAGCTAAGCTACGCAATCGGCGTGGCTAGACCGACATCAGTTAGCGTTGATACGATGGGGACGCAAGTTAGCGGGATTGATGATGATATGCTCTCAAAATTTGTAATGGATAAATTCCCGCTCACGCCAAAGTGGATAACGCAAAAATTCGGACTTGACAAGCCGAGCAAAGATACATTTTTATACGCAAAAGTAGCAGCTCTTGGACAAGTTGGCAATGCAAAATATCCGTGGGAGAAGCTTGATAGCGTTGAAATTTTCAAATCGCTTTTAAAATAAATATAATCCCTATTTTTAGGGATTATTCAAATAATAGCTTTTGTTTTTGTGTGAATTTCTTGTGCATTCCGCGTGCCTTTTTTTCTGAAAAGGTTTCCGCTACAAAGTGTAATTTTTTTTCATCGTCTATGATTTTTAGTTCATTTTGAGAATTTTCTAGCCTAGTTTTTGCTTGCTGTAGATATGTCTCTGAAATATCTATGCCTATAAATTTATGTCCTAAAAGTTTGGCTGCAACTAATGTTGTTCCGCTACCGCAATATGGGTCTATAACAACACCATTATTTTCTAAAATACTATAAATGCACCTTGTAGGGAGTGTTAGTGGAAATGGTGCTGGGTGTGGATTTTTGCCTTCTGGTCTAATGCGCCAAATAGAGGTCATCAGTGCGTGTTTTGAAAGTAATTCTTTGCCGATTAAATCTTTTTTATCTTTTGGTTTATGTAGCCAAAAAATACGCTCTTCAATTTGCCAAAAACGCCAACCTCTTATGTTTGCAGCAATTGCTCTATCCCAAATTATCTCTTGTCTTATGTTCCATTTACTTTTTGATATCCAAGCGTAAGGATGTAGCATAATGCCTTTTTCCCAGCGAACTTTATGGTTATAAAAAAAGCTTCCACCCGGTTTTATAATTCTATAAAGCTCATTTAAGACTAAGATTTGTTCTTCTTGGTAGATATTTTCTGGTTTTTTATCTGTTACGTTTGCATATTTTATGTTACTAACAAGCCAACCTTTTTTATTTTCTTGTTTGTTGTATGGTGGCGAGGTAACACCCATATCTACGCTATCATCGGCTAATTTTTTAAGCTCATCTAATGTGTTTCCCAAAATTAGCATAAATCAGCCTTTTGATATAAGAAATCAAATAAAATTTTATCAATATACTCTTTATTTGCATTTAAAACTTCTTTGCTTTGGTTAAAAATAATTTTTATATCTGCGTTTTGATAGTTTTTAAATGAAAAACTGGCACTTCTAAGATAATATCCGCTAACATCTCCATTCGGGAATTTTTTATTTAGTTGTTTTTCTAGATTATTGGTAAAGTTTTGGTCGTTAAAGCTAAATTCCAGCAGATAAATTAACTGACCATCTATAAAACCACTAGTGAGCATATTTAAATTTGAGTTTTTATCTTTTAAAAATCTAGCCCAAGTGTAATCTGTAAAATTTCCGCCACCATTAAGCTTTGAAGGTGCATTTTTTCTTAAACCATTTTTGTATTCTAAAAAATCAGAAGTTTGTAAATTTTTTGGCTTTGCTTCGCAGTTTATAGCTTTATCTGCTGTGATTTGTTTAAAGCCATTAAAGTCTATTTTTTTAGTATTGTGCGTGTATCCGGCTAAGCTAACTGTTAGAAATTCACGTATAGTTGAGCTGTTTTTATCGTTTATATATATTGTTAAAAGGTCACTAAAAAGTGCAATCAGGCTGTCTTTTGATAGCCCTAATAAAGCTGATGAGAAGTCTATATGCGTTTTTGTTGAGTAAATTTTAATGATTTCTTGTAAATTCTTATTCATTGTTATCCTACAAAATTAAAGATACAATTTTAGCCAAAAGAGCTTAAAATTTTTTCTAAAACCCAAACACAAATGCCAAAATGCAAACAGCAAGTGAGATAGGCACGTAGATGAAGCGACCGATTTGATACCAAGTATCGCCCATTTTGCTCTTTGCACCGGTGTTTATCTCGTCTAAAATTTCATCTTTACGCATTACCCAAAACCACGAAATCGCACCTAAAACCGCACCGACTGGGATTATGTAGTTTGCCACAAAATCCATCCACGGCCCCCATTTTTGGATATTCTCCATTGTGATGCCAACCCCAAAACAGATGATACAGAGCAAAATTAGCACGTTTTTGCGTTTGAAATTTGGGAATTTATGTATCATTGACTCAGCGACCACTTCAAGCATATTTTGAAGCGAAGTGATACCGCCAAAAACGACAGCGGTAAATAAAACAATGGCAAAAATTTGTCCGCCGGGCATTTGTTGAAGCACCTTTGGTAGCGTCTCAAAAAGCAGTCCGGGGCCAGCATTTGGGCTAATGCCAAAGGCAAAAACGGCTGGGATAATCACAAGTGCTGCAATAAGTGCCGCTAGCGTGTCAAAAAATGCCGTTTTTTTAGCACTATCAACGATATCTTCTTTTTTTGAAAGATACGCCCCATAAACAATCATACCAGAGCCGGTAATTGAGAGCGAGAAAAACGCCTGACCCATAGCGCTAACCCAAACCATAGGTTCGGCTAACTTGCTAAAATCAGGGATAAATAAAAATTCATAACCCTTTTGTGTGCCATCAAAAAAGGCAACTCTAATGGCTAAAATCGCAAATAAAATAAAAAATAGTGGCATCATTATTTTATTCGTTTTTTCAATGCTTTTTGCACCAAAAAGTAGCGTTAAAAGTGTGCCTACGATGATGATAGCGTGAAAAGGCACGACAGAGTAGGGCTTAAAGGCAAATGAGCCAAACCAAGTGGCAGTATCTACGCTCATTAAAGAGCCGTCAATCGCCCAAAATAGGGCTTTTAGCACGTATGAGATGATGACAGCGTAGCCAATTGCTATACACATTGACCCGGCCAGTGGCAAGTAGCCCATAATTTTGCCGATTTTATTAAAGCCACGTGAGCTCCAAGCGTATTCGTAAGAGCCGAGTGTGCCAGTTTTTGCCCTTCTGCCAATAGCATATTCAGCCGAAAGACCCACGTAGGCAAAAAGAGCGATGAAAAAAACGTAAATTAGCAAAAATGCGCCGCCGCCGTTTGTGCCTAGCTTGTATGGGAAGCCCCAGACGTTTGCCATACCGACTGCTGAGCCGACAGAAGCGATGATAAAAGCCCAGCCAGATGAGAAAGAGTGTTTTGCCATTTGTAATCCATTTAATTAAAATTTTCGTTAGATTATACTTAATAAAACTTATGTTTAGCAAATTTAAGAGAAAAAATTTAAACTACTTGGCTAAAATTGCCACTTTTAAACGAAAGGTTACGTATGAATTTATCCCTTAAAAAGCTAACTTTGCCTATTTTTATTGATATGCTTTTGCACTTTTTGACACTAATTATCAACACCTATATGGTTACAAAGGTAAGCATTCATCTTGTCGGTGCTATGGGTGCTGGCAATCAAGTAATGGATCTTTTTATGACTATTTTTAGCTTTTTAAGCGTTGGGTGTTCTATCGTGGTCGCTCAGGCACTGGGTGCAAAAAATCAGCACTTAGCAAAACGTGCAATACACGCAAGTATCGCATTTAACACACTTCTTGGCGTTAGCTCGGCACTTTTTATCTACTTTTTTGGCGAGGAGATTTTAGAGCTTTTAAATGTGCCAAGTGAGCTTAGAAGCGACAGCTTTAACTACCTTCACATTCTTGGCTGGGCGTTGTGTTTTGACGGCATCGGTATGGTTATGGCTGCGATTTTAAGGGTTTATAACAGAGCTACGGCTGTGATGTGCGTGTCGCTTTTGATGAATTTAATCACGCTTTTTGGCAATGCCATTGTGCTTTTTGGCTGGTTTGGGCTGCCAAATTTTGGGCTAATTGGGGTTGCGTTTTCTACTATGATAGGGCGATTTGTTGGGCTAATCGTGCTATTTTTTATGATAAAACACCTTGCAAAAGTTCAAATTTACCTTAAACGGCTACTTAGCCTACCACTTGATATTTTGCGTAAAATTTTACACGTCGGTCTGCCAAGTGCTGGCGAAAATCTGCTTTGGATGGCTCAATATATGGTCGCATTTAGCTTTGTTGCCTCAATGGGCGAGGCGTCCTTGTCGGTGCAGACTATCTACTTTCAAATTTCGCTTTTAATTATGCTTTGTGGGGCAAGTATCAGCGTGGCAAACGAGGTCATCGTTGGGCATTTGGTGGGCGCAAGGGAGTTTGAGAGTGCTTACAAAAGAGCCTTTGACGCCCTAAAATACGGCGTTATCGCCACTACTGTGGTCGTGCTTGTGGTCTATTTTAGTAGAAATTTAATCGTCTTTGAGCTTGGTTTAAGTAGCGAGCTAAAAGAGATAATGCTGCCACTTTTTGCTCTTTCAATCGTTCTTGAAATCGGCAGGACGTTTAATATCGTAATAGTAAATGCCCTTCGTGCAAGTGGCGACGCTAGGTATCCGCTGATGACTGGCATCGCCTTTATGTGGGGGCTTAGCCTGCCACTTGGCTACTTTTTAGGCATTCATCTTGGTTATGGGATTATTGGCGTTTGGATTGGATTTTGTGCTGATGAGTGGGTTAGGGGGCTTGTAAATACTTGGCGTTGGAGAAGCAGAAAATGGCAGTCAAAACGGCTAGTTTAAGCTTTCTTGACTATAAAATCAGGGTAAATTTCAGGCGTGGTGTTAAAAATTTTCGCCTAAAAGTAGATGTTAGGGGCGAAATTTCGCTTACTTTGCCCTTTTATGCCACGCAAAAAGTGGCGTTTGAGTTTTTAGAAAAACACGCTTTGTGGCTTAAAAATACTCGTGAGAAAATTTTAAAAAATCAGCTAAAAGATGATGAAATTAGCTATCTTGGTAAAATTTACAAGCTAAAATTTAGCAAAAGTCTAAATGAAATTTTAATAAAAGATGATGAAATTTTGGCTAAAAGTTTAGATGCTTGGGAGAGATTTAGGCGTGAAAAGGCTAGTGAAATTTTTAATATTTATATCCAAAAATTCCTGCCATTTGTTAGAAAAAATATAAGCCACGTTACGATTAGAAGTATGAAAACTCGCTGGGGGAGCTGTAACACAAAAAAGGGCTATATAAATTTAAATCTAAATTTAATAGAAAAGAAACAAGAGCTAATTGAATATGTGGTTTTACACGAGCTAACTCACCTAATTTATGCAAATCATAAGCGTGAATTTTATGATTTTATCGCTAAAATTATGCCCGATTTTAAAGAGCGAGAAAGGGCATTAAACGCCAAAATTTAGCCCTTTATATCATAAATTTTTGAAATTTTATGATAGTAAAACGCCCCAATGAAAAACGCAACGCCCATAAGTGCTGTAATCGCCCAAAGTGCAATGCCATTTTTAAACAAAAAGCCAATAAAAAGTGAAGTGAGAGTGCTAAACGCAAGAAAAATCATATCGTTATAAGCGATAACTCGTCCGTAAAATTTCTCATCGCAGTTTTGTAAAATCAGCGTGTAAGTGAAGCTCCAAAGCGTTGATGTGAAAAATCCAGCGCAAAACATACCGATAAATCCGCTGTAAAAATTAAACTGCAAAATCGCCCAAATAATGATGCCAAGCCCCTGAAAAACGTAGAAGTAGCTTAAATTTTCTTTTGTGATAAAACGGCTTAAAATCGCAGGTGCTATCATCAAAGCCACTGCTCTTGAAGCGTTTGTAAGTCCGATAACAAGCGAAACAGAAAGTAAATGAGCGTATTTATAATCAGCCAAAAGCGCGATGAGAGCGTCATAAGCGGTAATACCAACAAAGGCGTGAAGCACGAGCAGGTGCAAGATTAGCCTATGTTTTTTGATGTAGTTTAGCCCCTCTTTTAGCATAGTTATTGCCTTTTGTGGGGCGTTTTTAACAAGGCTAGGCACCTTTAAACCAAACAAAAAGTAAAAGCCAACAAGATATAAACAAAAATCAAATAAAAATGCCATTTTTATCCCAAAAAAGTGGATAAAAATCCCAGCCAAACCCATACCAGCCGAATATGCGACTGCCCAGATGATTGAGTGGATTTCGTTAGCTAGTTTTAGCTCGTTTTCGTTTAAAATTTTTGGTAGCAGGCTCATTTCGGCTTGAAAATATATCGTTCCAACGCCCATACGAATGAAAATCAGCGTCAAAAGTAGCCACAAAAGCGAGAGGCTGTCAATAAAAAGTAGCATTAAAACCGAGATGGCTTCAACCAGCGTCATCGTCAAAAGCATTGGTTTTGGGCTAAATTTATCTATTAAAATCCCGCTAAATGGGGCTAAAATAATGCCCGGCAAAAACGCCATCGCCGCACTTATCGTAATAACCCAAATGGGGGCATTAAGCTTGATAAGTAGCGTAAAAATGCCTGTGTGAGAGAACCAAGCAGCAAAGTAGCAGATGAGCTGAACTATGCTGATGATACGAAAATTTCTATCTTTTTTAAGTAGTAAAATGTATTTTTGCAAGTAAAATCCTATAATTTTTAGCGAAGTTTAGTTTTTCTAGCCTTATATTTTGATAAGTTTTTGCATTTTGTTTTGGTTTAGCAAAGGTTTTGAACTTTTAATTAAGCCCATTTTGGATAATTTTTATTATAAAATCTAGAATTTTGACTTTTAAATAGTTTAAAAAATGTATAAATTTTAAACGTAAAAGCGAGTTTTAAGAGGCAAATTTAGCTAAATCGCCTCCTTGTGTGATTTTAAAAAGTCGTCCGACCCCCCCCCATTTTGTAAAAATACCTCATTAAATGCCGATTTTGGATCTTTTATATTAAATAAAAAATCAATAATACCCAAATACGGCACAAAATTTTTACCTTGTTGTTTGTAAATTGGGTGAGCAAAATTCAAATACTCTATTTTGATTTTATTATCGTTAAAAATTTGTTTTGAATGCTCGCTTTGGAGATAGTTTCTTGAACCCTCTGGCGAAAGATAGCTATCTGCGTTTAAACTTAAACAAATTTCAAGTAGCAAATCCTCACGTTTTGCGTTTGACAAATTTAGCTTACTAGCACGATAAATAGGAGTATAAATACCTAAATCACTCATAAATTTTTTAATAAGATTTATGTTAAAATCGGATAAATTTTCATTTACAAATAGCTCATTTTTTAAAAATTCAAAGTAATTTTTAAAATTTATTGATTTTGAGTAGGTGTGATGAATTGTATTTAAAATTTTCTCTCGCCATTTTGGTTCTTTTGATAGTAAAATATCGTTTATTTGGGTCTTTTGGGGAGATTTTTGACAGCAAAGAGATAAGAAAAACTCCTTATCATTTAGCTTAATTTTATTTCTACTTTGCCAGCTTCGCCTTTCAAACTGAACACTATCTAAGAATACAAATTTATCAACGCTTTTTATTATATAAAAATAGCCTAGCCAAGGCAAAAAAGTTGGTTGCATAATGGCTATTTTCATAAAATTCTCCCATAAATTACAATATCGCTATCGTTTATTAAATATTCATTTTTCATTATATTTGAACTCTCATAGGTTAAAATTTTAAAATCATTTAACGACAGCTCATTTTGCAAAATTTCAACTAATTCGTGCTCTTGGTAAAGCGTGTTTAAACACCCAGCCTCGCCAGTGATATCGTAGTCATCAGCCATTTTAAAGCAGTTTTTCTCAACCATTTTGCCAATGCCATATCTAAAATCCCTAATGCTTCTTGTCCTTAGAAAAAATAGTGCGTTTGGTTTGTAAATTTTATTCTCTTTTAATAGCCTTAAAAGCCTTATAAAATCGGCTCTTAAAAAGTAATTTATGACATTTGGGATTAGTAAAATATCGGCGTTAAAATTTGCATTTTTGCTCACAAAATCAAACATATCACAAGCGTGAAATTCATAATTTTTGTAGCCAAAGACGTTTTTAAAATTATATTCGCCATTTTGTATGTTAATCGGATTTATATCAACTCCAACACAGCGGTTTTCGTAGCTTGAAAACAGACTTAGGTTGTTGCCGTTGCTACACGCTAGTTCTAGGACGTTTTGATTTGTTAGATTTTGCAAACCATTTTTAAAGAAAAAGTTAATGATTGCACTATCTGGGAATTTTAGACCCTTTAAATTTTTATACATTTTTCTCCCTTTTAGTTGATTTTTCCGTAGATTATAATGTCGCTATCTTTGATATAAACGCCGTTTTTTACGTTTAAATTTTCGCTTGTTATGAGTGTGAAATTTCTAAGGTTTAATTTTTGTTTTAAAATCTCAACTAGCTCACTTTGACTATAACAAGCACAAATCAGCCCATTTTCGCCGCTAAATTCATCGCTATCTAACAAAAACGTGCCGTTTTCTATCATCTTACCAAGTCCGTATCTATGGTCTTTTGTGCTTCTTGCTCTTAAAAATAGCCTGCTACCCCCCCCATATCCTGATTTTGGCGTAGGTTTGATAAAAGCTCGGTAAAATCGTGCTTTGTAATGTAGTTTATAACGTTTGGGATTAGTAAAATATCGGCTTTTATGCCATTTGTGTTTCTTGCAAAATCTCTCATATCGGCGTTAATGAAGCTGTAATTTTTAAATTTATATATGTTTTTGAAGTTAAAATTTGCATTTTTTATATTTGTCGCGTCTAGCTCAACGCCGATTGTTTCGTATCCGTAGCTTGCAAAAAGCGAGAGATTGTTGCCGTTATTAGAGCCTAATTCTAGGACTTTTTGCGGTGTTTTATCAAGATTATTTTTAAAAAAATATCTAATAAGCTCGGCATCTGGATACTTAAATCCTTTTAAATTTTTAATGTAAATTTTATATCCTTTTTACAATTTGTTAAGCGGTTATTGTAGTTAAATTAATATTAAATTTAAATAAGAAGTGCTTTGGGGTGTTTGGGGTGTTTGGGGTGTAATTTAAGTTATTGTTTTTGTTTGGTAAAATTTACCAAAAGTGAGAGAATATAAAATCTAAGGTTTAACAGGGATAAAATTTAGCAAAGCACCAAGCCATTAAAATAAAATTTTTATTAAATTGTCTGTTTAGTGACTTGCTCGCTTTGGTGTGTGATTAGAATTGTTAGCAATTATCTGCTTTTATTGTCTAAATCCCGCCAAAACGGCGATTTTTGCCTTTAAATTCGCTTACGATTTTTGCTAATTCATCTTGGTTAAAATCAGGCCAAAGTGTGTCTGTAAAGGCGAGTTCGGCGTAACTTGCTTGCCAAAGCATAAAATTTGAAAGCCTTTTTTCGCCACCAGTTCTAACCAAAAGGTCAATATCAGCACTCTCATCAAGGGCGTTTGTGATAGAATTTTCTGAAATTTCGCTATTTTTTAATGAATTTATAACACGAACCAGCTCGTCACGACTGCCGTAATTTATCGCTAGGTTTAATTTTAGTTTATTATTTGTTTTAGTTAGCTCTTTTAGCGTTAAAATTTCAACCTTTAAATCATCACTAAAAGGCGTAATGTCGCCGATTGCATTAAAAAAAATCCCGTTTTTTACAAATTTTTCGCGTCTAGAGATTAGAAATTCTTTTAAAAGCTTCATTAAAAAATCAACTTCACTCTTTGGACGCTTCCAATTTTCGGTGCTAAACGCATAAAGGCTTAGAATTTCAATGCCATTATTTATGCAAAACTCACACATCGCCTCAACCGCCAACGCACCCACTTCGTGTCCTTTTGTGCGGATAAAGCCACGCTTTTTAGCCCATCTGCCGTTGCCGTCCATTATGATTGCTAGGTGTTTTAGTTCGTTCATTACTAGCCCTTAAAATCAATCAAATTTTCATTTTTACCTAAAAGTGGCAAGACATTTGAAATTTCTACATTTAGGTTAAACTCAGCACTTAACAAACTTGCTACTTTTTTAAATGGAGTTTTAATGCTTATTAAATTAGAAGCATTAAAAGTAAAAAGAAGCGGGGCAAAATTTGAAAAAACTAGGTAAATTTCACTATTTTTTGCCCCATTTTTTAGCTCAAAAATGCCAAAATTTTCATTATAAATAAATGGTATGTAAATGATACCTTTTGATAAAGCCAAAAGCATATTGCTAAATCCGCTAAATTCGTGCTTTGAGTTTGAGTTAATAAGTGCATTTTTTAAATAATTACTAAACCAAGCGGTATCTGGCTCGTTAATTAGCCTTTCAATCAAACTAAGCCCGTCGTTTAAGACAAAGCTATCAAATTTTGGCTTTTCTAAAAGGTTGCTAATTACGATATTTTGAGCGCCATTTTCAATTTCGCCCCAGTAGTTTTGCCCTACATTTAGCGATTTTACGCTTCTTGTGCTGATACTTTGGTTTGCAAATTTTAAGATATAGCGGTTAAATCCGACTTTCTCGCTTACAAGTATGCTAACTGGCAAAGATGTGTTTAAATGTATCGTTTTTGCCTGATTTGTGGCTACTTTTTGCACCTTTGAGATAGCATTTATCATAAATTACTAGCCAAATTTGCAATTTTTAAAGCGATATTTGACTTATCATCAAGCCCTAAATCAACGCTCTCATTTTGAGTGATAAATTTCACTTCGTTTTTATCGCTACCAAAGCCGTTTTGACTACCCAAAATATTTAAACAAACGGCGTTTAGCCCCTTGTTTTTTAGCATATCTTTGGCGTTTTGCTCTGCGTTTTGTGCGTTTGTTTCAAGTTTAAAGCCGATTTTTTGGCATTTAAAGCCTTTTAATTCGCTCAAAATATCTAAATTTTTAACAAGCTTTAAGCTCCACTCATCGCCAAGCTCTGATTTTTTAAGCTTACCGCTAAAAATTTTATCGCTTACGTAGTCACTAACCGCCGCGCTCATCACGAGCAAATTGGCATTTTCGCACTCATCTTTACAAAGTGATAAAAGCTCTTTTGTGCTTGTAAATTTACTGGTTTTATATGGCAAATTTTCATAAACTACGCTTGAAATTAGGCTGACATTGGCTCCTAAAAAATAAAATGCGTCCGCTAATGCCTTTGCCATTTTGCCACTTGAAAAATTGCTAATAGCTCTAACGTCATCAATCTTTTCACTCGTTGCGCCGCCAGTGATTACGACATTTTTGCCCTGAAATTTGGTCTCACACAATGCTCTTTTTACTTCGTAAATTATTGTATCTACGTCTGCTAACGCACCACGCCCAAGGTCGCCACAAGCTAGAATTTTAGTCAGTGGCTCAATGATTTTAACGCCATTTTGTCTTAAAATTTCAAAGCTTCTTTGTGTGGCGAAATTTTCAAGCATTTTGTTGTTTGCAGCTGGTGCGATTAGGATTTTAGCGTCGGTTGCAAGCAAAGTCTGCATAAAAACGCTAGTTGCGACGCCGTTTGCTAAGCAGTTTATCGTATTTGCCGAGGCTGGAGCGATTAGGACTAGGTCGGCTTTTGCGTATTCTATGTGGCTTACTTTATTTTGCCAGTCTTCATTGCCAGTGTATAAAATTGGGTGGTTTGTGAGTGCTTCAAAGCTTAGGGGATTTGTAAATTTTAATGCTCCGTCGCTTAGCATTACACGCACGTCAGCACCTAGTTTTTTAAGGCGTGAGAGTATCTCATAAGCCTTGTAAAACGATACCGAGCCACAAACTGCGAGCAGAATTTTTTTGTCTTTAAGCATTTTTGTGTCCAAAAAATTTATAAAAAAAGCCCTCTTTGTTTTGCTGTTTGCCCCTGCTAATGGCTAAGGCGCCGCTTGGCACGTCAGATGTTATTGTGCTACCAGCGGCGATTAGCACATCGTCGCCGATATTTACGGGCGCTACAAGCTGTGTGTCTGAGCCTATAAAGACGTTTTTGCCAATGATTGTTTTGTGCTTTTTTATGCCGTCATAGTTGCAAGTGATTGTGCCACAGCCGATATTCGTGCCACTTGCTATTTCGCAGTCGCCAAGATAGCTTAAATGTCCAGCCTTTACGCCGTCTAAAATGCCCTTTTTAACTTCAACAAAATTACCAATGTGCGTGTTTGTTATCTTGCTATCTGGTCTTATGTGAGCTAGTGGTCCGATGTCAGAGTGTGAAATTTCGCTACTCTCAACGACGCTACCACTTTTTATGTGGCTGTTTGTGATTTTACAAGCTCCGATTATGCTTACGTTTTCTTCTATCACGCACTCGCCTGCAAATTCCGCCCTTGCGTCAATGTAGATTGTATTTGCTAGACGCATTAAAACGCCTTGTTTCATTAAATTTTGCTTGATTTTATCCTGCATTAAACTCTCAGCAATGCTTAGCTGAAATTTGTCATTTATCCCCATAAAATTATGCTCACAAACATCGCTAGCAACGCAGTTTAAGCCAAGCTCGTTTGCGATTTTTATCGTGTCTGTCAGATAGTATTCATTTTGTGCGTTTTTGTTATCAATTTTTGGCAAAATAAGCTCTAAAATTTCACGCTTAAAGCAGTAAGTGCCTGCATTTACTCTTTTTATCTGCTTTTGGGCTTCGTTTGCGTCTTTTTGCTCTATTATGCCAGTTACTTTGCCGTTTTCTTCAATCACTCTGCCATAGCCAAAAGGATCATCTGCTATAAACGAACTCATCGCTATATCAGCGTCTATCTCGCATAAATTTCTAAGCTCATCAGTCGTGATTAAGGGCATATCGCCACAAGTTACAAGCACCTTTTTACCGCTAAATTTCACGCCCTTTAAAGCCCCAGCGGTGCCCGGATAGTTTTTTAAATCCTGAGTGTAAATTTTAGTATCTTTAAACTCATCTAAAATGTGCTTTTCTATCAGCTCTTTTTGATGAAAAAGCACGACGCTAACGTCATTTGTAAGCTCATAAGCACGAGCTAAAACGTGTCTAATCATACTCACACCACTTAGCTTAAACATAACCTTTGGCGTATCTGACTTCATTCTCGTGCCAAGCCCAGCGGCTAGGATAACTACTGAAATTTCACTCACTTTTTTGCCTTGTTGTTTAAAATTTTGGCTAGGATTTTATCAGATTTTTAACTAAAAACTAATAAAATACAACCCTATTTTAAAATTAAGTGAGCGAGTATGGATTTAGGAACCGTTGTCGGCTGGGTGCTAACTATGGTCTTGTTGCTTGGGTCTATGGCGATTGGCGTTGGTATTGGACCTTATATTGATATCCCATCTGTGATGATTGTTTTTGGTGGCACAATTGGTGTTTTAATGGTCGGCTTTAAAATGGAGACCTTAAAGGGCATTGGTAAATTTTACGGCATTGCCGTTAAACCGCCACAAATTAACCTACCAGAAACAATAAAAAAGATAGTTGATTACTCCACAAAGGCAAGGCGTGATGGAATTTTAGCCCTTGAAAGTGATGTGAATAACGAGCCAAATTTATTTTTAAAAAAAGGGCTTTCAATGGCTGTTGATGGCAACGAGCCTGATGCGATTAGGGCGTTGCTTGAAATTGACATAGACCAGACAAATTCAAGGCACGGCGCAAATATTAAAATTTTTGATCAAATGGGCGGATTTGCCGGCGCTATGGGTATGATAGGGACACTTATCGGTCTTGTTGCTATGCTTATGAATATGTCAGATCCTAGTGCCATTGGTCCTTCAATGGCGGTTGCACTTCTTACGACACTTTATGGGGCGATGATAGGTAATATTTTAGGTGCTCCGGTAGCAAATATCCTATCAATACGAAATGACGGCGAAATGTTAGAAAAACAGATAATCTTAGAGGGCATAATGTCAATCCAAGCAGGAGATAACCCACGAACGCTTGAAAGTAAGCTTCTTTCTTATCTAGCACCAAAAGATAGAAAATCTCAATTTGAGCAGTAAATGGCAAAGCTAATAAAACCAGAAGATTGCCCTAAATGTATGCCAGGTTGGCTTGCCACTTTTGGCGATCTTATGTCGCTTTTGCTCTGTTTTTTCGTGCTTTTGCTCTCAATGAGCACAATGGACGCTAAGAAATTTGAAACAGCAGTTGGCTCGCTAGCTGGGGCGTTAAGCGTTTTAGAGGGCGGTGCTAGACCAGAGGTGCAAAACGAGCAAGAGACCGAGCTTCAATCACGCATAAAAAAAGAGAAAATTCAGTCAAAATCACAAGATGAAATTTCACAAGCCGTAAAGGCGATAAATGAGCTTTTAAACGCATCTGGCTCGCCTGAGGTGACATTAAAAGACAGCGAGGATGGCTTTATTATTAGGCTGCCAGCTAGCCTGCTTTTTAAGCAAGGCAGTGCTGAAATTTCAAACGATGATGCAAAATTATTCTTAAAACGAATAGCGATGATAGCAGCAAAACTAGCCCCAGAGGTTGATTTAGATGTGGTCGGACACACAGATAGCACTATGCCGGATATAAACTCAATCTATAAAGATAACTGGCAACTCTCATCAGCACGTGCTATAAGTGTAGTTTCTGAGCTTTTAAGGGACGGGGTTGATGCAAAAAGGCTAATCGCCTCTGGCAGGGCTTCGTTTGAACCAGCCGTTTTAGGCAGCAGCGACGAGGCTAATATCCAAAATAACAGGGTTGAGATACGCTTTGTTTCGCTTGATAAGGATAAAAAAGAGGCGACTAGAAAGAGTGTGCTTGATGAGAGCGTGAGATGAGAATTTTTGCTTTGATTTTTGTCTTTGGCGTGTCGGTTTTTGCAGCCGATAATGTCCAAATCCCAACGATAAATTTAAGCCTAAGCGCACCTGAAAGCCCAACCCAGCTGGTAACCTCACTAAACGTCCTAATCGCCCTAACAATCCTAACCCTAGCGCCGGGACTTATCTTTATGATGACTAGCTTTTTACGCCTTGTCATCGTGTTTTCATTCTTAAGGCAAGCTATGGGCACACAGCAAATGCCACCTTCTACGCTTTTAATCTCACTTGCAATGGTGCTTACATTTTTTATAATGGAGCCAGTTGCTAAACAGGGCTACGAACAGGGTGTAAAGCCCTATTTAGCCGAGCAAATCGGCTACGAACAAGCCTTTACTAACGCCGTAAAGCCGTTTAAAGAATTTATGCTAAAAAACACGAGAGAGAAGGATTTAGCACTATTTTTTCGTATCAGAAATATGTCAAATCCAGCTAACATTGATGAGGTCCCGCTTAGCATTTTGGTTTCTGCTTTTATGATAAGCGAGCTAAAAACTGCCTTTGAAATTTCATTTTTGCTCTACCTGCCGTTTTTAGTCATTGATATGGTCGTAAGCTCCGTGCTTATGGCTATGGGTATGATGATGCTACCGCCAGTTATGATCTCGCTGCCGTTTAAGCTCTTAATCTTCGTGCTTGTTGATGGCTGGAATTTACTGGTGGGCAATCTCGTAAAAAGCTTTCATTAATGTTTAGAATTCTCATAATTTTTGTTATGGTTTTGCCACTTTTTAGCCAAAATTTAGCAAATATCATAAAACTAGCTTACCAAAATGATTTGGTAAAAATCAAAGAGCAAGAAATTTTAAAATCATCGCTAAAAAAAGAGCAGTTAGACAGCCAGTATCTGCCCCAGCTCACGCTTGGTGGTGGCTATGAGAGGCGAGATAAAGATAACTTTTTAATCTCGCCAAAAGAGGCTAGGGCAGTTTATGCTAGGCTTGAATACCTGCTTTTTGACGGCTTTAAAAAAGAGGCTAGGCGTGAAATTTTAGATAGCGAAAATCAAAAGGATTTTTTAAAGAGCGACGAGTTTAAAAATGAGCTTGCATTTTTGCTAACCACGCTCTATTTTAACGCCGTTTTAACAGATAATCTAATCAACGCAAAAATTTCACAAAAAGAGTATTTAAACAACGAGCTAAAACGCCTAAATGCCCTAAAAAACGCTGGACTTGCCTCAAACGATGAGCTTAGCCTGATTTTAGCAAAATCTCATCTAGCACAAAGTGAGCTTCTATCTTTAAAACAAGATAGGCTTAAAATTTTAAACGAAATTTCGCTTTATGCAAATGAAAATTTAGATAGCCTAAATGTTTCAAGTCTAAAAATGCCAGATTTTGATAATTTAGCTCAAAATTACGAGCTAAAAGGGCTAGAAATTGATATTAAAAAGAGCCAAAGTGCCATTGATGAAGCCAAAAGTAGCCACTATCCACGCATTTTTTTAAGCAATAAATTTTCGGTTTATAAAAATAGATTTGATGATATAAATGAGCCGTTTAGAAGCTATGCTGGGCAGTTTTTTAACCAAAAAAGGTCAGAACAAAACGAATTTATGCTCGGCTTTGAGTGGCTTATTTTTGACTTTTTTGCCACTTCAAAGGGCGTTCAAATCGCACAAATTTCGCAAAATCAAGCCATTTTAAACCTAAATCACAAAAAACGTGAAAATGAGATTGAGCTTAAAAATTTACAAAATGAGATAGAAATTTCACGCCAAAAAATCGCTGCAAACGAGCTTTTTGTCAAGGCAGCAGACACCGCTTTAAGCTCAATTAGCAAAAAATATCACGCTGGACTTGTTGGTTATAGCGAGTTTTTACTTGCACTTTTAAACGACTTTGACGCTAAGAGTGCCTTGGCGTTTTCACAGAGCGATTTTGAGATAAAAAAGGCTAGGTATTACCTAAAAAGTGGCATTGAAATTTTAAAAAGGATAGATGAGTGAGAAAAGTTTTCGTGCTTTTTTGCGTTTTAAAGTGCATTTTTGGCGATGAAATTTACGCTGATTTTAATGTCGTGGCGGATAAAAAATCAGAGCTTGTTTTTGAAATTTCTGGTGTTGTGAATGCTATAAATGTTGATGTTTCAAGTGTTGTAAAAAGGGGCGAAATTTTAATCGCACTTGATGATAAAGATGAGCAAATCGCCCTAAAAATGGCAAAAAACGCACTTGAAAATGCAAAAAATGCACTAAATTTTGCAAAAAGCACGCTGGATAAATTTGTGCTTGTAAAAGATGAAATTTCAAAGTTGGAATTTGAGCGCGTAAATTACGAATACAAAGAGGCACTTTTGGCAAAAAATCGCGCTGAAATTTCTATTTTGGAGCTAGAAAATAAAATAGAGAAAAAACGGCTTAAAGCCCCATATGACGGCATTATTACGCAAAAAAATGTTGAGATTGCAAGTGGGGTTGTAGCACTTAATCAAAAGGTTTTAGAAATCATTGCCTACCCAAAAGTTAGGCTGGTTTTAAACATTGATGAGAGCTTTTTGGGTTGCGTTAAAAAGGGCGATTTGTTTAAATTTAGACTTGATGACATAGATAAAACGGCAAAAATTTCGTTAATTTATCCGACAATTAATGAAAAAACGAAAAAATTTAGAGCCGAAGCGATGAGCGAAAATTTAGAGGTCGGACGATACGGCGAGGGGTTAATTGAGTGTATAAAATAGCGATAAATCGCCCAATTGCCACGCTTATGCTCTTTATGGCACTCGTGATTTTTGGGCTTTTTGCGATTAAATCAATGAGCGTAAATCTCTTCCCCGAGATTGAAATTCCGCTCGTTAAAATCACCACTCACGCAAACGGCGACAAGGAGTTTATAAACTCAAAAATTACAAAAAAGCTTGAAGATGAAATCAGTGGTATTAGCGGGATAAAAAATCTAAATTCTTACAGCTACAACGGACTTAGCGTGATTTTGATTGAGTTTAATTTAGATAAAAACATTGAGGTTGCCCTAAATGATGTCAGGGATAAAATTTCAAAGGCAAACCTAGCTTTTAAGAGTGTAACAGAAAAAATCAGTGCTGCAAATGAGCCGATTTTTAGCGTTTTTATAAGCAGGATTGATGAGAATAAAACGGCTTTAATGCAGGATATTGATAACGTGATAAGAAACCATTTAGAGCGTGTAAATGGGGTTTTAGGCGTTGATGAGGTCGGATTTTTAAAGCCAGTGGTTGATGTGAAATTTGATAACTTTTTGCTAAATAAGTTTGATCTAAACACCGCTGAGATTTCAAACATAATCGCCACGCAAAACCTAAAAACCCCGCTTGGCAAAATCAAATCAGATGAGAGCCAAACGCCCATAATTTCGGACTTTGACGCTAAAAATTTAGATGAGTTAAGGCAGATTAGGCTAAAAAATGGCGTGTTTTTAAAAGATGTAGCCAGTGTTGATTTTGCAGGGCTTGATAGCGATACATTAGCGATTTTTGGGGGTAAAAGCGGAGTTTTGCTTGAAGTTAAAAAGCAGAGCTTTGCAAATACGCTTGAAGTGATAAAACGGCTTAAAATTTCACTTGAAAATTTAGTTAAAATTTTGGATAAAAATTATCAAATAAGCGTGGTTTATGATAAGAGCGAGCTTGTTTTAAAGCACGTAAAACAGGCTAGTTTTGATATGATTTTAGGCATTTTTTTAACGGCACTCATCGTATTTTTATTCTTACGAAATTTAAGCGCTACAATCATTGCAACAATTGCCGTGCCAATTAGCATTATTGGGACGTTTTTTATAATAAATTTGCTCGGTTTTGACATAAATCGCTTGACACTTGTTGCACTAACGCTTGGCATTGGCGTTTTTATTGATGACGCTATTGTTGTAATTGAAAATGTTACAAAAAAGCTAGACACGCAAAACAACGCACTTATGGCTAGTTTTTTAGGCGTTAAAGAGATAGCGTTTAGCGTCCTTGCTATCTCTGCTGTTTTGCTCTGTGTTTTCGTGCCGATTGCCTTTATGCAGGGCATTGTTGGGCGGTATTTTTACTCATTTGCTTTAAGCGTGGCTGGTGGCGTGGTGGTGTCGTTTTTTGTCTGTATAATGCTAACGCCAACGCTTTTAGCACGTTTTTTAACGACAAAAAAGGGTAAATTTTTCGTGCTTTCTGAGCCATTTTTTGCTAAGCTTGATAGCTTTTATGAGCGAATTTTAGAGCTTGTTTTAAGGTTTAAAAAGAGCTTTTTGCTCATCTCTTTTTTGATTTTTGCCTTTTGTTTATCGCTTACTTTAAAGGTCGGAGGCGACTTTATGCCAAGTGAAGATAACAGCGAATTTAACATATTTTTTAAAGCCGACCCAAACATTAGCGTAAGCAAAATGAGTGAGCGTTTAGAGCCGATTTTAGCTAAGATTAACGCCGATAAAAGGGTGGATAAGGCGTTTTTATTAATCGGCTATGATGATGCAAAATCAGCCTATAAAGCCAAAATTTACGTTCATTTAAAAAGCCTTAATGAGCGAAATGATAGGCAAAAGATAATTATGAGCGAGTATAGAAATGCCCTGAAATTTAGCGATTTAAACGTGAGCGTGGCTTCTTTGCCAGTCGTTGATGTTGGCGATAACGAGCCATTTTCGTTAATTATCAAGGGCGATGATTTTGCTAAACTTGATGAAATTTATGCCAAAATCAGGCAAGATTTAATGAAATTTGGCGGTGTTGTGGATATTAAAAGTCCAAACGAGGATAGAATTTATGAGATTTCACTTAGCCTAAATAGGCAAAAAACAAAGCTTCTTGGCATAGATGAAAAAGCGTTGGCAGATACGATAAATTCGTCGTTTTCGCAGGTTTTAGTTAGCATTTTTGATGATGGGGTAAATCAATATGATATCGCCGTTAGCCTTGATAAAAAAGACAGCATTGACAGGCTTAAAAATTTAAAGGTAAAAAACAACAAGGGCGAGAGTTTTATGCTTAGCGACTTTGCGACCTTTACAAAAAAGCGTGAAATTTTACTAATCCCACGCCATAACCGCCAAAATCAGCTAAAAATCCTAGCCAATCTTGATAATAGACCGCTTGGCGATGTGGCTTCGTTTATATCGCAAAATTTAGAGTTGCCTAGTGGTTATAGCTATCAGTTTTCAGGGCAGGTTGAGCTTATGCACGACACAAACAGGGCGTTTGTATTTACGATTTTGCTTAGTGCTGTGCTAATTTATATGATTTTAGCTGCACTTTATGAGAGTTTTATTTTGCCGTTTGTGATTATGCTTTCGCTGCCACTTGCCTTTGCTGGGGTTGGGCTGGGGCTGTTTTTAAGCTCAAATTCATTTAGCCTTTTTGTTATGGTTGGGGCGATTTTGCTCTTTGGTATGGTCGGTAAAAACGCCATTTTACTGCTTGATTTTGCAAATAAATTCGCAAAAGAGGGGCTTAGTCCGGATTTGGCGGTTAAAAAGGCTGGTGTAAAAAGACTTCACGCCATTTTAATGACAACATTTGCTATGATTTTTGCGATGCTCCCACTTGCACTTTCTCGTGGGTCTGGATACGAGGCAAACTCGCCAATGGCGACGGCGATTATTTTTGGGCTAATTAGCTCTACTATCCTTACACTCCTTGTCATACCTGCACTATTTAGCACGGCTTACTGGCTTGATAGCTGGTTTAGAAAATTTTATGAAAGAGAGGCGATTTAGTGAAAAATTTAGCTCTTGTTACACTTATTTGGGCATTTAGTTTTAGTCTTATTGGCGAGTATTTAGCTGGTAAGATTGATAGCTATTTTTCGGTATTTGTGCGAGTTTTATTTGCCTCTTTGATATTTTTGCCATTTACGAAATTTAAAGGCATTAGCGTGAAATTTGCACTTAGAATTATGCTTATTGGTGCGGTGCAAATCGGGCTAATGTATCTATTTTACTATAACTCATTTTTGTATCTTAGCGTGGCAGAGGTTGCGTTATTTACGATATTTACGCCGTTTTATGTTACGATTGTTTATGATTTGTTTAGCCTGAAATTTAGACCGCTTTATCTAATTAGCGTTGGCGTGGCTGTTCTTGGTGCTTTGGTGATAAAATTTTCAGGGCTAAATGGCGATTTTTTAAAGGGATTTTTGCTAGTTCAAGGGGCAAATTTATGCTTTGGGGCAGGGCAGAGTGCTTATAAATTTCTGCTTGAAAAAGAGCCGTTAATTAATCAAAAGCAAATTTTTGGCTACTTTCATTTTGGTGCGTTTTTTGTGGTGCTTTTTGCATTTTTAGCCTTTGGCAATTTTGATAAGATTAGCCCAAATTTAACTCAAATCATCGTTCTTTTTTGGCTTGGCGTTGTCGCTAGTGGGCTGGGATATTTTTTGTGGAATAGCGGTGCAACGCTCGTTGATAGCGGTGTTTTAGCTATTATGAATAACGCCCTAATCCCAGCAGCAATCATCGTAAATTTATTCTTTTGGTATAAGCCAACCGATGTGTTTAGGCTGATTTTAGGAGCGGTTTTGCTTTATGCCTCTTTGCTAATTCATAAGAGAATTATGAAAATTTATGAGAGTAAATAGCTCTTAAATGTTACTTTTTGTAAAACTCTAAAAATTTATTTTTTATTGCCAAAAATTTACTTAAAATTCATAAATGCCCAAAAATAGGGCAGTTTTTATAAATTCTCATCTATTTTTAGTTTAAAAACTATTTAAAAAAAATTTTTAATTTTTTTATTTTTAAATTTCACAAAGCTTTTTTTAATAGATTTTAACTCGTAAAACCACATTAAGGAGAATTTATGGGCTACACACAGGTGTATGATCCGCTCTCAAATATCTTTTTGAGTGCGTTAGTTGCAGCGTTGCCGATATTTTTATTTTTGGTTTCGCTTGTTGTTTTTAAGCTTAAAGGTTGGCTAGCGGCGTTACTAACCGTAACACTAAGCTCACTCATTGCGATACTATTTTATAAAATGCCAGTGTCGCTTACGCTAATGAGCTTCACGCAGGGCTTTTTAACAGGGCTTTGGCCTATCGCTTGGATTATTTTAGCGGCGATTTTTCTTTATAAACTTAGCGTTAAATCGGGCTATTTTGAAATTCTAAAAAAGAGCATTATGAGCATTACGCCAGATCACAGAATTCAGGTTATCTTAGTCGGCTTTTGTTTTGGTGCGTTCTTAGAAGGTGCGATAGGTTTTGGTGCACCAGTTGCCATTTCAGCAGCACTTTTAATGGGGCTTGGACTTCGTCCGCTTTATGCAGCCGGACTTTGTATGATAGCAAACACCGCACCAGTGGCGTTTGGAGCGGTTGGAATTCCTATCATCGCACTTGGCAAGGCTGTTGGCGTTGATCCAAACCTAATCTCAAAGCTTTCAGGCTATATGTTGCCACCGATTGCCATTTTTGTGCCGTTTTTTATCGTATTTTTAATTGACGGCGTAAAGGGCGTAAAAGAGACGTTTTTACCGATTTTAGTCGCTGCTTCTAGCTTTGCAATTACGCAGTTTTTAACAGCTGTCTATCTTGGACCAGAGCTACCAGATATCACTTCGGCACTGGTTTCAATCTCGCTAACAACGATATTTTTAAAATTTTATAAGGTTAAAAATGTATTTAGGTTTGACGGGGCGACCGATTTTTCAAACACCGAAAAAATTCCAACAAAAGAGCTGGTAAATGCGTGGCTGCCGTTTGTTTTCTTAATCGCTTGTATCGTGGTTTGGGCGATACCGGCTGTAAAAACTGCACTTACTTCGTTTAACATCGCCTTTGAGCTACCTATGCTTCACAAAGCTGTCATTGAAGTAGCGCCGATAAAGGCAAAAGATACGGCAATTGCGGCGATTTATACTTGGGATATCTTAAAAGCCACTGGCACAGCGATACTTTTAGCTGCTGTTTTAACGATTTTTGCTTTAAAATTAAAAACGCAAGTGGTAATCGGTGCTGCAAAAGAGACCTTTAATGAGATGATGATACCTATTATCACCGTTGGACTTGTTGTGGCTTACGCTTCAATTGCAAAAAACAGCGGACAAGCCGCAACTATGGGCTTAGCAATGGCAAACACTGGCGGTGCGTTTGCGTTTTTCTCGCCGGTTATTGGCTGGCTTGGGGTGTTCTTAACTGGCTCTGACACTAGCTCAAACCTGCTTTTTGGTGCTTTACAGCAAGTTACGGCAAATCAGCTTGGCATTAATGAAGTCATATTTTTAGCCGCAAACACCGTTGGTGGCGTGGTTGGTAAGATGATAAGCCCTCAAAGTATCGCAATCGCTTGTGCGGCTGTCGGACTTGTGGGTCGCGAGAGTGAGTTGTTTAAATTTACATTAAAATACTCGTTAATTTTCATAATTTTAATGGGTATTTGCACTTGGTCATTTGTGAATTTATTCCCATCGCTAATCCCAGCGATTTAAAAATTTTAAGCCAAAATAGCCTAAATTTGGGCTGTTTTGGCATTTTTTATTTTCTTAAATCTAAATTGCAAAAACCCCTAAATGTTACGATTTTACACACTTAGCTGTTTAAATAATATATAATTTAAATTTACTTTGTAGCTTTTTAGGTTTTTAAATTACAATCTAACTGAAAAGAAAAAAACTTAACAAAGGAGAAAGGCTATGCACTCATTTTTAGCTTTCTTGCCTATCATCGTTATTTTGGTGATGATGATAGGTTTTAAGCAGAGCTCAAAGCTCTCGCTTAGCGTGGCTATGATTTTATCAGTAGTCATTTCATTTGGTGCATTTAATGTAAATGCTGACCCAACAAGCATTAGCGCTTATGTTCTTTACGGCTTTTTAAAGGCGTTTGACATCTTAGTCATCATTTTTGGTGCTATTTTGATTCTAAATACCTTGAAATTTTCAGGCGCTATGCAGGTTATAAACAACGGCTTTAACCAAATCTCAACCGACCGCCGTGTGCAAGTAATCATCATCGGCTGGGCTTTTGGTGCGTTTATTGAAGGAGCAGCTGGATTTGGCACGCCAGCAGCACTAGCAGCACCGCTACTTGTAGGACTTGGCTTTCCAGCACTATCAGCTGCACTTGCTACGCTTATTTTAAACAGCTCGCCAGTTAGCTACGGTGCTGTTGGCACACCGACTTTTGGTATCCAAACAACCGTGCAAAAGCTAGTTGAAGCGGATGGACTAAATTTAGGCGAATATATAAACACCGTTAGCATTTACACAGCCACAATCCACTCAATCGGAGCGATGATTATCCCATTTTTAGTGGTTTTGATGATGACAAAGCTCTTTGGTAAAAATAGAAGCTTTAAAGATGCTTTTGGCGTTCTGCCTTTTGCGTTATTATCATCAGTCGCCTTTGTCGTGCCTTACTTTTTAGCGGCAAAATTTACTGGCATTGAGCTACCAGCCCTAATTGGCGGACTTGTTTCGCTTGGAGTTTTGGTTTTAGCTGCAAAGAAAAATTTTCTAACACCAAAAGACAACTGGGATTTTGCACCACGTGATAGCTGGGCTGACTACTGGATAGGCTCAACACAAAATGAAACACAGCAAAACACAGCCACCGCTCAAAGCGCCAAAATGTCGCTATTTATGGCGTGGTTACCATATATTTTAATCTCTGTGATTTTGGTTCTTACAAGAATTCCAGCACTTGGATTAAAGAAAATCTTGCTTGGTTTAAAACTAAGCTTTGAGCCGATTTTTGGGGTTTCTGGCACGGCTTACAGCTTTGCTTATGGCTATTTGCCGGGCATTATCCCATTTATCTTAGTTGCTATAATTACAATCGTGCTTCACAAGATGAAATTTGAAGAGGTAAAAACTAGCTGGTCGCTGACATTTACACAGGTTTCAAAGGCTGCTATACCGCTTGCTGCTGGTTTAGCACTCGTGCAGATTATGCTAAATGTTGGCGTTAAGGTAGATAGTGAAGACTACTCAATGCTAAAACTAATGGCAAAATTCTTTGCTGATGTTTCAGGTCAGGCTTACGTAGTGGTCGCACCTTTGGTTGGTGTTTTAGGCTCGTTCTTTTCAGGCTCAAACACCGTTTCAAATTTCTTATTTGCCGGACTTCAATACGAAACGGCATTTTTAGTTGGACTGCCTACACAGGTTATCGTTGCGCTTCAAAATGTCGGCGGAGCGATAGGCAATATGGTTTGTATAAACAATATCGTCGCTGTGTGTGCTACGGTCGGACTTCTTGGTAAGGGCGAGAGTAGGTTGCTTACATATAATATATTGCCTTGTTTGCTTTATGTTATATTAGCAGTTTGTATCGGTATTATATTACTTTAAAGTAAGGAGAAAAGATGAGTAAAAAAGTCTATTTTTTTGCCACTTGTCTTGGTTCTGCTGTTATGGGCAGAACCGTTGTAAGTGCCATTAAGCTACTTCAACGTGAAGGCATTGAGGTGATTTATAAAGAGAAACAGACCTGTTGTGGTCAGCCTAGCTATAACACTGGCTACTTTGAAGAGACTAAGAAAATAGCTCTTTATAACGCTAAACAATTTAGCGAAAACTACCCAATCATCGTGCCAAGTGGCTCTTGTGCTGGTATGATGGTGCAAGATTATGGCGAGCTATTTCACGGCGATAAAGATGAGGCGTTTATGAAGGAATTTAGCTCACGCATCATTGAACTTAGCGTTTTCTTAGACAAGCATTTAGGCGTAAAATACGAAGATAAGGGTGACCCACTAAAAATCACTTGGCATACAAATTGCCACGCACTTAGGGTTTCAAAAACCATTGAAAGCTCTAAAAATTTACTAAAACAACTAGCAAATGTTGAGCTTGTGGATTTAAAATATGAAGAGGAGTGCTGTGGTTTTGGTGGCACTTTTGCGGTAAAAGAGCCTGAAATTTCAAATGCTATGGCGGTTGAAAAAGTAAAAGATATTGAAAATGCTGGTGCAAAATATGTCGTTTCTGGCGACGGCGGATGTTTATTAAATATCAGTGGCACGCTAAAAAGACAAAACGCAAAGACACAAAGTATGCACCTTTATGACTTTATTTTAAGAAGAATTGAGGGAGAGAGGCTATGAAACACGAAAAAATCGTCCGTGAAAAACTTCAAGACCAACAGCTAAGAAACAACCTATTCTCGGCGATGCACACGCTTCAAACAAACAGAAAAAATTTGCTTAACAACAAATTTAACGACTGGGAGGGGCTTAGAAGCAAGGCAAAAAAGGCAAAAGATAACGCCCTAAACACACTTGCTGACCGCCTTGAAGAGTTTGAGAAAAACGCCACTAAAAACGGCTTTAAAGTCCATTGGGCAAAGGATGGAGCAGAGGCCTGTGATATTATTTATAATCTTATGAAAGAGAAAAACATTGATAAAATTTTAAAACAAAAATCAATGGCAAGTGAAGAAATTCACCTAAATCACTATCTTGAAGATAAGGGTTTAACCGCACTTGAAACGGATTTAGGCGAGGTGATTATCCAGCTAGCTCACGAGCCGCCAGTGCATATTGTTGTCCCAGCAATTCACAAAAACCGCTATGAAATCGGCGAACTCTTTCACGAGAAAATTCCAAACGCTCCAAAAGAGCACGAGCCAGAGAAGTTAAATGCAATCGCAAGAGAGCATATGAGAGGCGAGTTTAAGACCGCTAAAATGGGGCTTTGTGGTGCGAATTTTGCCCTTTCACGAGAGGGTGCGATTTGGCTTGCTGAAAATGAAGGCAACGGTAGAATGTGCACCACCATTTCAGATGTTTTAGTTAGCATTTGTGGCATTGAAAAGGTCGTTGAGTGCTTTGAAGACGCTGCTACTGCTGATACGCTTTTAGTGCCATCAGCCACTGGTCAGTTTATCACAAACTACAACAACATAATCTCAGGTCCACGCCGTGAAGGCGAGCTTGACGGACCAAAAGAGTGCCACATTATCTTGCTTGATAATCATAGAACCGATATTTTAGCACACGAGGATTATTATGGTGCTTTACGCTGTATCCGCTGTGGTGCTTGTATGAATTTCTGCCCAGTTTATGATAAAATCGGCGGTCATAGCTATCAGGCTGTATATCCAGGACCAATTGGCGAGGTAATTAGCCCACAAATTTTTGGTATGGATAAGCACGGCGATGTTGTTACGCTTTGTTCGCTTTGCGGTCGCTGTTCTGAGGTTTGTCCGGTTAAAATTCCACTCGCTGAGATGATTAGACAGCTAAGACGCGATAAAATCGGACAGGGTAAAAACCCACCACACGGCACTGAAAAATTAGAGAGCAACACCATTGAAAAGCTCATTTTCTTTGGCTTTACCTACGTTGCAACTCACGGCGGATTGTGGAAGCTTGGTATGAGCAACGCAAGACACTTCAACGGCTTAATCCAGTCGCAAGGTAAGAGAATTCCAGTGCTTAAAAACTGGTTTGAGTTTAAAGATTTAGAAAATCTTGACTTTAATACCTATGAAAACGTTAAAAATATGCCGGGGGTGAGATATGAGTAGTAAAGAATACATTTTAAACGCAATTAGAACAAGGGGTCAAAAGATAAAGAGTGCAGACGGCACCCCTACGATTGACCCGGTCGGACACATTAAAGATGATGAGAATTTGTATAAAGAATTCATCACTCGCTCAGCCGAGCATAAGTCAAATGTGATAGAGAGCAGTCTTGAAAATTTAGCAAACGATATCAATGCTATTTTTGAAAAAGAGGGTGTTAAGAATTTAATCTACCCAGAGGGTTTGCCAGTTGATATTGAGGCGTTAAAAATTGCTGGTAAATTTAAGTTTGACACACCAATTGATGGCTTTAAAGAGAATGTATTTGACTACGATGTTTCGGTTATTAACGCTAGACACGCCGTTAGCTCACACGGCATTTGCTGTATTGCTAGCTCAAAAGAGCAGCCTCGCCTTTTAAGCCTAACGCCAAAGGTTTGCATAATGCTTGTTAATAAAGAGAAAATCACAAAGTCAATCTCATCAGCCCTAAATAATATAAAGCAAGAAGAGGGCGGTAAATTACCAACAAACGTTGTCTTTATCGCTGGCCCTTCAAGGACGGCTGACATTGAGCTTGTGCCAGTGCTTGGAGTTCACGGCTCACAGATTGCTTACGTTGTAGTCTATTAAAATTTGGCAGGTAAATCCTGCCAAATTTAAAAATCCTTATCATTTATAACTTTTAATTTATATTTTTTTACTAAAATTACACTTTTAAGACTTAAAATTTTGGATAGATTATGAAAAAAATTATTTTTGTTGTGGCTGTTTTGGTGGCTGGATTTTTTGCTTATGAGTTTTTAAAACCAAAGCCAAAGACCGAGTATATCACGCAAAAGGCAATCAGGGGCGATTTGGCAAAAAAGGTTGAAGCAAATGGCGAAATTTTTGCGACCGAGCTTGTTGATGTGGGAGCTCAGGTTAGCGGTCAGATTAAAAAGCTTTACGTAAAGCTAGGCGATAGCGTAAAACAGGGCGATATGATAGCTGAAATAGATGATGAAACGCAAAAAAATAACGTTGAAAATAGACGCGCTCAGCTTTTAATCTATGAAGCTCAGCTAGAAAGCGCAAAAGTGGCTTATGAGGTTGCAAAATCGCAGTTTGAGCGTGAAAATTCGCTCTTTAAAGCAAACGCAACCTCAAAGCAAAACTACGAAAATTCAAAAAACACTATGGCTAGTGCCAAGGCAAAAATTGGCGAGTTAAATGCACAGATAAATCAGGCTAAAATCGCACTTGATACGGCGTTAATTGATCTTGGCTACACCAAAATTTTAGCCCCAAGAAACGGCGTTGTGGTCTCTGTGCCAGTTGAAGAGGGGCAAACCATAAACGCAAATCAAACCACGCCAACTATCGTTTATATCGCTGATTTAAGCAGTGTCAAGCTTAAAATGCAAATTGCCGAGGGCGATATCACAAAAATTAAGGTCGGCACAAAGGTTGAGTATGAAATTCTCTCAGATGATAAGAAATTCTATGCGGTCGTAAGCTCAATTGACCCGGGTCTTACCACGCTAAGCGACGGCAAATACACAAGCACCAGCACTTCAAGCACCAGTTCAACCTCGGCGGTTTATTACTACGCCCAAAGCATAGTTGATAATAAAGACGGAATTTTAAGAATCGGTATGACAACGCAAAATTCTCTCCTAATTGACGAGGCAAAAGACGCAATCATCGTGCCAAGTATCGCCGTAAAAAAAGACGGCAAAAAGCATTTTGTGCAAATTTTATCTGAAAACTCGCCAAAAAAGGTTGAGGTAGAAGTCGGCATAAGTGATGGCATAAATACGCAAATTTTAAGCGGTGTTAGCGAAAATGACGAGATAATCACGGCGCAAGGTAGCAGCGAAGAGATCGCTAAAATGGTAGAAAAGGCGAAATTTTAGTGATAGTTTTAAAAGATATTGTTAAAAAATTTCGTGTCGGCGATAATGATATACAGGTTTTAAACGGCATAAATTTAAGCATAAAAAAGGGCGAGTTTATCGCGATCATCGGACAATCAGGCTCTGGCAAATCAACGCTTATGAATATCCTTGGCTGTCTTGATAACGCAAGCAGTGGCGAGTATCTTTTAAACGGCAAGGATATCACGCACTTTAAAAGCGACGAGTTAGCACAGCTTAGGCGTGAGAAATTTGGCTTTATCTTTCAAAGATACAACCTGCTTTCAAGTATGAACGCCCTGCAAAACGTATCACTGCCAAGCATTTATGCTGGTGTGGCTAAAAAAGATAGAGAGAAACTAGCCAGTGAAATTTTAAGCGGACTTGGGCTTGGGGATAAAATTTCAAGCTATCCAAACAAGCTTAGTGGCGGACAGCAACAGCGTGTAAGTATCGCGCGCGCCCTAATAAACGGCGGCGAGATAATTTTAGCTGACGAGCCAACTGGCGCGCTTGATAGCAAGAGCGGGCAAATGGTGATGAAAATTTTAAAAGAGCTTCACGCAAAGGGGCACACTATAATCATCGTAACCCACGACGCAAACATCGCTGCTCACGCAAACAGAGTCATTGAGATAAAAGACGGCGATATCATAAGCGACACGCAAAAAAAAGATGAAATTTTTAATCTAAACGAAGCAAAACAGCCAGAAAAAAGCCTATTAAACTACTACAAAGACCAGCTCATTGAGAGCTTTAAAATGTCGGTATCTGCGATATTTTCGCATAAGCTTAGATCAATGCTAACGATGCTTGGTATAATAATTGGCATAGCAGCGGTCATTAGCGTGGTCGCACTTGGTAAAGGCTCACAAGAGCAAATTCTTTCAAGTATTAGCAAAATTGGCACAAATACCATTGATATTTTGCCTGGCAAAGGCTTTGGCGATATGAGATCAAACCGCGTTAGAACCCTAAGCGTAAGCGACGCGAAATTCCTTGAAAAACAGCCATTTTTAGACTCCGTAACCCCAAACACTTCAAGCTCTGGCATACTTACTTATAAAAATTTATCATTTTCTGCCTCGCTTCGTGGCGGTAGTTCTAGCACACTTGATGTAAATGGCTTAAAGGTTGAGCAGGGCAGGGTGTTTGATGATGATGAGATTAAAGGCTCAGCAAGTGTCGTTTTAATAGACGCAAATACCAAAAAAACGCTATTTAAAAACGAAAATCCTATCGGCAAAGTGGTGCTTTTTGATAAAAAACCGCTAAAAATCATCGGCGTTGTCGCGCCAACCGATAATGGCTTTGACGACCCAAGTGTGCTTAGGCTTTATGCGCCATATTCAAGCGTGATAAATAAAATCACTGGCGATAAGATTATCCGCTACATAACCGTTAGGGTAAAAGATAGCGTAAATGCACAGGTGGCTGAGAAGAGTCTAACTGAGCTACTTACCGCAAAGCACGGCAAAAAGGACTTTTTTACTAGAAATTCTGACAGCATTAAAAAGACGATTGAAGAAACTATTGGCACTATGAGGCTTCTAATCTCATCAATTGCTGTTATTTCGCTAGTTGTTGGCGGTATTGGCGTGATGAATATAATGCTAGTTTCGGTAACTGAACGCACAAAGGAGATCGGTATAAAAATGGCGATCGGTGCTAGGGCGAGTAATATCTTACAGCAGTTTTTGATTGAAGCGGTTTTGCTTTGTATCATCGGCGGTGCTATCGGCGTTGCTTTGGCGTATGCTATTGGCTATGTGTTTAATAACTTTGGCGATTTTAAGATGATTTTCTCAAACGCCTCAATCGTGGTGGCACTCGTTACTTCAATGGCGATAGGCATTATCTTTGGCTTTGTCCCAGCAAGAAACGCCTCACGCCTTAACCCGATAGACGCACTTTCAAGGGAGTAGAGCTACTGCTCGTAAAAATACGACTGCTCTATGCCCTTAAAGATAATCTCTCTATCATTTATTTTATCGGTTAAATTTGCCCTTAGAAGCGTTTTTAATTCTAGATCATTTACTGGGCTTCTTTCCATTGCCTGTAAATACCTAAATTTATCTACATTTTGCCAGTTTATGAGCATTTTTATCCTGTTTTTTAGCATTAAGTCAAGCCAAATTCTCATCGCTCTGCCGTTGCCCTCTAAAAATGGGTGCGCTATGTTCATCTCAACGTATTTTTCAACTATTTGGTCAAAATTTTGCTCACTTAAAGCCTCTATTTTTGGTAAAATTTCTTTTAAATAGAGTGAATTTGCAAACCTAAAACCGCCCTTTGAGATATTTACCTCTCTAATTTTACCTGCAAAATCATATAAGTCCTTAAAAATATAGCCGTGAATTTGGCTTAAACCTTTAAACGTGCCAACTTCAATTTCGTCTATCTTGCCACTTTCAAAAAGCTCGTATGCCTTTAAAAGGCTAAGGCTATCTATCTCGTTTTGTTTCATTATTTACCTTAAAAATTTTTCTAAATTATTGCATAAGATTTTTAAATTTTCATTACTTCAAGTAACATTTTGTAAATTTATGATTAAAAATCTATTAAAATTTTAAAAATTTTTTGTATAATCCAAAACTTACTAAATAAAAAAAGGGGTAAAAATGAAAAAATTTAGCGTTTTAGCTTCATCTTTGGCGTTAATTAGCACTTTTGGCTACGCAAAAGAGATAGCTATTGGACTACCAATGCCAATTACTGGTGCGATAGCAGCCTACGGACAAACAGCCTATGAGGGCGTAAAAATGGCAAATATCTTAGAGCCAAAGCTAAAAAATGGCGATACGATTAAGCTTGTTTTGGTTGATACAAAGGGCGATAAAATAGAGACAGCAACTGCGACAAATAGGCTCATTTCAAGCGATAAAGTAGTAGGCATAATCGGCGCACTAACCACTGGCAACACCCAGCAAGTCCTAGGCATAGCAGAGGAGAAAAAAATCCCAGTCATCGCCCCAGCAGCCACGGCTGATAAGCTATTTGACGGCAAGAAATTTGGAGCTAGGGTCTGCTTTATGGATTCGTTTCAAGGCTCGGCGTTTGCGGCATTTTCTTACGATAAGCTAAACGCAAAAACGGCAGTTTTGGTGGTAGATCAAGCTCAAGTTTATTCACTTGGACTTGCAAAGGCGTTTGAGAAAGAATTTAAACAAAAGGGCGGTAAGGTCGTTAAAAAGCTAAATATAACATCTGGCGATAAGGATTTTAAGGCGGTTGCAGCACAGCTTAAAAGCTTAAATGCCGATGTGGTTTATATGCCAATTTACCACCCAGAAGCATCAATGATAGTCCGCCAAGCTAAGCAGGTCGGTGTTACTTCAAAATTTGGCTCAGGCGACGGCGTGGCTAATCAAACCTTCATTGACCTTGGTGGCGAGGCGGTAAATGATTATATGTTTACCGACACTTTTGATTACACAAGACCGCCGACAAAACGTTCAGAGGAGTTTTTAGCAGCTTATGAAAAAGAAAAGGGTAACAGAGAAATCGCTAGCTTTACCGCACTTGGTGCTGATGCCTATTTTATAATGGTAAATGCGATGAATGAGTGTGCCGACCCAAGTGATAGCGTTTGTGTAAATGAGAAAATTCACGCCACTTCAAATTTTGAGGGTGTAAGCGGTGTTATTAGCATTGACGCTAGCGGTAATGCGACACGTTCGGTTGTTATTAAAGAGATAAAAGATTTAAAACCAGCCTACAAAGACATCGTAAATCCATAATTTTTGCCCCAAAATTTTGGGGCAAATTTTAAATTTAAACGCATTTTGTGCTTTTAAATTTAAAATTTTCATCGGAGTTTTCTTGGATAGTTCAATATTTTTACAACAAATGGTAAATGGATTTAGCCTTGGGTCTATGTATGCACTCATTGCTATTGGTTATACTATGGTTTATGGGGTTTTAAGACTTATAAATTTTGCTCACGGCGATATTATGATGGTGGGTGCTTATGTCGGACTTTTTGCGATGACTAGCCTTCATCTGCCCTTTGTTTTTGCCATAGTTTTTAGCGTTACAATAGCCATTATTTTAGGCATTAGCATTGATAGAGTGGCGTATAAACCACTGCGAAAAGCACCTAGAATTTCGCTTTTAATCACCGCAATTGGCGTTAGTTTTTTGCTTGAAAATTTATTTAATGTCATCTTTGGCGGCACTCCACGACCATTTTTGGTGCCAGAATTTTTAGAAAAAGTGATAAATTTTGGCGAGATTAGCATTACGCTAACGACCATTATCGTGCCGATTTTAACACTTGTTTTACTGCTTTTTGTGCTTTTTATCCTTTATAAAACAAAATATGGTATGGCAATTCGCGCGCTTGCTTTTGATATTGGGGCTGTTCATTTAATGGGGATTGATGCAAATTTAATCATCGCAATTGTCTTTGCACTTGGCTCATCACTAGCTGCCATTGCTGGTATTTTTTGGGCTGTTAGCTATCCATCGGTTGAGCCTTTAATGGGTGTTTTAATCGGCTTAAAAGCCTTTGCAGCAGCGGTGCTTGGTGGCATTGGCTCAGTCGGTGGGGCTGTGATTGGCGGATTTATCATCGGCTTTACAGAGATTGTCGTGGTCGCATTTTTCCCCGATATGGCAGGGTTTAAGGACGCCTTTGCCTTTGTATTTTTAATCTTTGTTTTACTATTTAAGCCAACTGGAATTTTAGGCATAAATTACGAAAGAAGTAGGTTTTAAGATGAAAATTTTACACGTGATATTTTTTGCCTTGGCTGTTGGTTTTGTTTATGCTTCAAATTTTATCTTTGATGAGTATCATTTAAGTATTGTTAATAATATTGCAATTTTTATCATCTTAGCCGTTAGCTACAATCTCATAAATGGCGTTACTGGGCAGTTTAGCTTAGAGCCAAACGGCTTTGTCGCACTTGGTGCTTATGTAACAGCCCTTATGCTTCTTAGTCCAGATGCTAAAATTTCGCAGTTTGATATTGAAGATCCGGCTGGGGTTATTTTGGCTTTTTATCTGCCAAATTTCATCTTAGCCTTGATTTGTGCTGGTATTGCCTCAACGATTTTAGCCCTTATTTTATCGTATCCAGTGTTTAGAGTTAGGGGCGATTATCTTGCCATTGTTACGCTTGGATTTGGTTTTATCATTCAAATAATTGCCATAAATTTCCCAGCCTTTACAAACGGCTCGCTTGGCTTAAACGAAGTCCCAAAGCACTCAAATATCTACTACACCGGAGGCGTGGCAATTATCGCTGTTGTGGCTATTTTAAACATTATTTATTCAAAATTTGGTCGTGCTATGAAGGCGGTTAGAGATGATGAGGATGCTGCTCTTGCTATGGGGATTGACACGTTTAAGATTAAAACCCTTGCTTTTTGCACGAGTGCCTTTTTTGAGGGCGTTGGCGGTGGTTTGCTAGTCTGTCTTTTAGGCTCTGTTTCGCCAGATCAATTTACATTTTTCTTTACATTTCAGCTTCTTATTATCATCGTGCTTGGCGGACTTGGCTCTACAACTGGTGCTGTTATCGGGACGATTTTGGTTATGGGTGGTAGCGAGTGGCTTAGATTTTTAGATGAGCCGATGAGCCTTTTTGGCTACACTACACCAGCCTTGCCGGGGCTTAGAATGGTCGTTTTCTCGCTGATTTTAATCCTTGTAATGCTATTTGCAAGAGAGGGTATAATGGGCAAACGTGAGCTAACGGAGCTAAAATTTAAAAAACGGACTAAAAAATGATACTTAGTTTAGAAAATATTAGTAAAAATTTTGGTGGCGTAAATGCGATTAGCCAAACATCTTTTGGGATAAAAAGGGGCGAAATTTTTGGTCTTATTGGACCAAATGGTGCTGGCAAAACGACAATGTTTAACATAATCACTGGCAATTATAGCCCAAGCAGTGGCAAGGTGATTTTTGATAGCAAAGATATAACAAATCTTAAACCAAATAAAATCGTTCATCTTGGCATTGCTAGGACGTTTCAAAATATCCGCCTGTTTAGCTCACTTAGTGTGCTACAAAATGTCCTTATCGGCTTTGATAACGCCATAAAATACACGGCAATTGAGGCGTTTTTGCACCTTGGCAGATATAAAAAATTTGAAAAAAAGGCTCACGATGACGCTATGGCTTTGCTTGATGAGCTTGGTATTAGCCAGTTTGCAAACGAAATGGCAGTTGATTTAAGCTACGGACAGCAAAGAAAGGTTGAGATAGCAAGAGCACTTGCTACAAATCCAAAGCTTCTTTTGCTTGATGAGCCAGCTGCTGGGATGAATCACACCGAGAGCGATGAGCTAGCTAGGCTTATATTTTCATTGCGAGATAAGCGAAATATGAGTATTTTATTGATTGAGCACGATATGAAATTTGTAAATCATCTTTGCGATAGGGTTTTAGTGCTTGATTATGGACGTGTGATTTTTAGCGGCACACCAAGCGAAGCGATAAATAATAGCGAGGTTATAACGGCTTATTTAGGGGATTTTTTAAATGATTAGTGTTAAAAATTTAAGTGTTTATTATGGGCTTATTCGGGCGGTTAAAGATATTAGTTTTGAGGTAAAAACTGGGCAAATTGTATCAATGCTAGGCTCAAATGGTGCTGGTAAAACCTCAACCTTAAATGCTCTAATTAACGCTGTAAAACGCACTGGTGAGATAAATTTTTTAGGCTATGATACAAGAAGGCACCTAACTCACACTCTCGTTAAAATGGGTATTTCGCTCGTGCCTGAGGGTAGGCGAGTGTTTATAAATTTAAGCGTTGAGGAGAATTTACGAATTGGTGCTTTTAACAACGATGAGAATTATGAGCATTTAAGAGATACGATGTATGAGCTATTTCCACGCTTAAAGAGCAAGAAAAATCAGCTAGCTGGCACGTTAAGCGGTGGCGAGGCACAGATGCTTGCCATTTCAAGGGCGTTAATGAGCGAACCAAAGCTTTTGATGCTTGATGAGCCTAGTCTTGGGCTTGCACCAAAAATCGTCGGCGAAGTTTTTGATATTATCGTTCGTTTAAAACACGAGGGCATTACGATACTTTTGGTTGAGCAAAATGCCTATGGGGCGTTAAAAATCAGTGATTACGCTTATGTGCTTGAAAGCGGTCAGATCGTAATGCAAGGCGATGCACAAGAGATGATAAACAACCCAGATATTAAGAAAAAATATCTTGGTGCTTAAAATAAACAGATAGTAAGCTTAAAGTAAATTTAGAAATTTTAAGCTTCACGCCCATTCTTGGGTTACTTTTTAATAAATTTATTATATAATCAACGCAAAAAATTCAAAGGTTATCTATGGTTTTAAAGAAATTTCTTAGTATGACATCGGCAATTATTTTATTTTTAATTTTTGCCGTTGCTAGCGGAGTGGCTACGATAATTGAGAGCAAAACCTCCACTGATACGGCTTGGGCTTATGTCTATGGCACGAGCTGGTTTGGGCTTATTCAGCTACTTTTGGGTATAAATTTAGCCTACAATATCTACGCATACAGGCTTATAAATTTAAAAAAACTGCCCGTTTTTCTCTTTCATCTTAGTTTTATTGGGATTTTAATCGGCTCAATTTTAACTCGCTATTTTGGCTTTGAGGGTAATGTGCATATCAGAGAAAATAGCGAAACAAATATCATCACAACTCGTGGCTCATTTATAAATTTTGCGACCAAATTTGATGGCAAAGAGTATGAAATTTCAATCCCTCGTGAGCTTGAAGTGCTTGGTAAAAACGGCTTTGATTTAGCTCTAAAACTACCAGAGGGCGAAGCAAGGCTTAAATACCTTGAATACGTCCCAAACGCAGATTATAAATTCGTAAATAGCGAGGGCGGTAAGCCAGTCATTGAGCTTGTGCTTTCAAATGCTACCGAGCGAGAAGAGGTTAATTTGCTTGACGGCGAGGAGGTCATCGCTGGTAACGTCAGCTTTTTGTTTAACGCCACCCCACGCCCCGGCACAAAATATGTGCTTTTTAGTCTAAATGACAATAAATTCACACTCACTTCAAACACGCAAATTTCGCAGTTTGCAATGGCTGATAATGTAAAATCAACCATTGAAGCAAACGCCACAGCCCAGTTTGACCCACTTCATCTTTTCACGATAAATGGGGTAAATTTTTCGGCTAAATTTCTATCAACAAGTGCCGTTAGAAAGCTAGTGCCAGTTAAAGAGAGCCAGTTTGATGCTATTGTAGCCGAGTTAAGCTACAAGGGCGAGAAAAAAGAGATGGTGCTTTTTCATAATCTAATTGAACCAGCAAAGGCGATAATCGGTGCTCAGGTGTTTAGTGCCTCGTGGGGTTTTATGCAGCTTAAAATGCCATTTAGCCTTTATTTAAAGGACTTTGAGCTACTTCGCTATCCCGGCTCAAACTCGCCGATGAGCTATGCTAGTGATGTTATTGTAAAGGATAAAAATATGCCTGAATTTGAGTATAGAATTTATATGAATCACGTCCTAGATCACGCCGGATACCGCTTTTTTCAAAGCTCGTATGATCAAGATGAGCGTGGCACGATTTTATCTGTAAATAAAGACCCGGGCAAAATTCCTACCTACATTAGCTACTTTTTGCTCGGGCTTGGGCTGATTTTAAACCTAATAAATCCAAATTCAAGGTTTAGACAACTTGCTAAAAAGATAAATCAAGATAGCATTAAGAGCGTGATTTTGCTGGTTGTGGCTAGTTTTGTTACGTTTGGTGTTACAAATTTACACGCTGATGACTTTTTGCCTAAGATTGATAAGACGCACGCCGATAGGCTTGGGCGTTTGCTTGTGCAAAGCCCTGATGGCAGGATAGAGCCGTTTGATACGATAAGCAAAGAGGTGCTAAATAAAATTCACAGAAAAGATACGATTGGCGAGCTTAACTCAAATCAAGCCGTGCTTTCAATTATGCTAGACCCGCCATTTTGGCGTAAAGAGAATATCATCGCCGTTGGTCAGAGCAAGGAGTTAAAGCGTGAGCTTGGCATTGATGAGCGTGCTAAATTTGCAAATTTTAACGACTTTTTTACCACAAATGATAAGGGTGGCGAGTATAAACTGACACGTTTTACAGAGATTGCAAACCGCAAACACCCCGGCTCTCGTGGGACTTTTGATAAAGAGGTGATTAAGGTTGATGAGCGTTTAAATGTGTTTTATATGGTTTTTATGGGCGAAATTTTTAAAATTTTCCCAAAAAAGGACGACCCAAATAACACGTGGTATTCGCCGGGCTCGGCACTTATGAGTATGCAAGGCGATGAAGCAAACGCCATTGCTGTGATGATGAGAGATTATTTTGTCGCCGTTGATGATGCGATAGTTAGTGGCGATTGGAGCAAGGCGGATAAGGCACTTGGCGTGATTGAGAGCTATCAAAGAGAATTTGGAGCGGCGATAATACCGCCAAAATCACGCATTGATACAGAAATTTTATTTAACAAGCTTGAAATTTTTGACTGCCTAACGCCACTTTATCTAATCGCTGGATTTGTGCTTTTAATATTTGTTTTTGTTAAAATGCTATCGCCAAAATCAAATATAAACGCCGTGTTTAAGGCGATTTATTACCTAAATATCCTAGCATTTTTAGTCCATACCGCTGGACTTGGGCTTAGGTGGTATATCGCCCAGCACGCCCCTTGGAGCAATGCCTATGAGTCTATGGTCTATATCGCTTGGGCGTTAAGCCTTTCTGGCATAGTGTTTTCAAAGCAAAGCCCAATTGCAATGGCACTAACCTCAATCCTAGCTGGTGTTACGCTATTTGTGGCTCATCTTAGTTGGCTTGACCCACAAATTACCACGCTTGCGCCGGTGCTAAAAAGCTACTGGCTTACAATCCACGTTTCTGTTATCACGGCAAGTTACGGATTTTTAGGGCTTTGTGCATTGCTCGGATTTTTTGTTCTTGTGCTTATGATTTTGCAAAAGAAAAAATCGCCAAGTGCTGAAATTTCAAGAAACGTAACAGAGGCGACTAGAATAAACGAAATGGCAATGATTTTAGGGCTTTCACTGCTTACGCTTGGCAACTTCTTAGGTGGTGTGTGGGCAAACGAGAGCTGGGGACGCTACTGGGGCTGGGATAGCAAGGAGACTTGGGCGTTGGTTTCAATCCTAGTTTATGCAGCCGTGCTTCACATTAGATTTATCCCAAAGCTAAACTCGCAATACGCCTTTGCCGTTAGCTCAATGTTTGCTTACTGGGCGATTATTATGACCTATTTTGGCGTGAATTTTTACCTTTCTGGTATGCATTCATACGCTGCTGGCGACCCGCTACCGATACCAAACTACATTTACGTGATTTTCGCCGTTATGTTTGGCGTTAGCATTTTTGCCTACTTTAAAAGGCAGTTTTTTGCAAAGCTTTAATTCTTATTTAAGTTGGTTTTATGCAGAATAGAGGCTATAATGTTTTAGAATTTTTTTGCAAAGAGTTTAAAATTTTCATTGACACCTGTTCGCTTTTAGATGATAAGGCTTACATATTTTTAAAAAATATAAAGCCTTGTCTTAAAGCCAACAATAATCAAATCATAATTTCATTAAAGGTGATTGAGGAGCTTGAAAAACACTCTAAAAATAGCGAACCAAACAAAGAAGAACTAGCTAAAAACGCTATAAAAATGCTTGATGAAATTTTGCCAAATTTACAAGATGAAGGTCTTATTAAAATTCACGGAGAGAAAAATGACCCCTTTGCTGATGCTGTTTTTCATTACGTTTTTGAAAAATTTAGGATACAACATAAACTGCTTTTAATCACTCAGGATAATAAACTTGCCAAAGAGATTTTAAGTAAAAATGAAAACGAATCGGTCAAAGGGCATAAAATTTTTGTAAGGCGAATAGATCCAAAAAATGGTTTTTTAGCTAAGTTTAACTTTGAAGCACAAGAATGTAAAAAAGTTGAGCCTACTACGATTTTAAAAACAGACTGCACCCCCCCCCTCACAATAAGCAAGAGTTGCCGTTTAAAATCTGCTCTGATGTAACAAATGTAGTTGATACGCCTTTAAACATAAGCCAAATACCTAGCCAAAATGAGATTGTAATAACTAGCGATAACAAACAAATAAGACTTGTTAAAAAATTAGCAGAAGGTGGCGAAGGGGCTGTTTATGAGATAGATTTTAAAGATGAGGTAGCAAAAATTTACAATGCTCACTCAAACACAAAACGCCGATTTGAAAAGCTAAAATTAATGACTAGCAAAAATATATCTTTTAATGGAATTTGCTATCCAACAAGGCTTTTGTATAATCAAAATGGCGAATTTGTAGGCTATTTAATGCCAAAGGCAAGCGGTAAGACACTCGGTAGAAGCATATTTGCAGCCAAGCCTCTTTTTCTTAAAAATTTTCCAAATTTTAAAAAGCAAGATATGGTAAATCTCTGTCTTAATATACTCACAAAAATACGTTATTTACACAATAAAAATATTATTTTAGGCGATATAAATCCTGAAAATATCCTGCTCGTTTCGCCAAATGAGGTATATTTTGTAGATACGGACAGCTATCAGATTGAAAATTTCCCTTGTCCTGTCGGGACAATTAATTATACAGCTCCTGAAATTCAAGGCAAACACTACCCTGATTTTTTACGAACAAAAGGCAATGAAAATTTCGCTCTTGCAACACTGCTTTTTATGATAATGGTGCCGGGCAAACCGCCATATTCACAGCAAGGCGGTGGTGACCCAGCAAAAAATATAACAAATATGGACTTTTCATATCCATTTGGCGATAACTCTAATAAAAAAACGCCTGATGGACCTTGGCGTTTTATATGGTCTCACTTACCTTATCGCTTAAAAGAGGCGTTTTATAAAACGTTTGCAAGTGGTGAAGAATATAGTTATGAAAATACTCGTTTAAATGTTGATAAGTGGATAGAAATTTTTAAAGATTATCAAAAAATGTTTGATAAACTTATTGATACAGATGAGATGAGTAATGAAATTTATCCGACAAGGCATAAAAAACATAAAGACTTTAACTACATAAAATGCTCTCTTTGTGGTAATGAAGTCCAAGAAGATAGCGCTAAAATGGGGATTTGTAACACCTGTTTGTATGATAAAGGTGAGCCATATAAATGCAAAATATGTAATAAGGATATGCTTTATACAAATTATCAAAGGTTTATTTTAAAACAACCAAAATTTAATATCTGCCTTGAATGTAACAGCTCAAAAAATAATATAGTTTGGCAAGGAGTTTGTGCTGGTTGTGGCAAAAAATTAACGCTAACTAAGGGCAAATATGAATTTTATAGGCGTAAAAACTATGATATGCCAAAGCGTTGCGAAACGTGTAGAGATAATACAAATAAACCTAGTATTATAGATAAGATTATAGATTTTATATTTGGAGTATAGCGTTATTGTTCTTTATTTTTGTATTGATAAATATTTTTTAAAAAAGGAGAAAAAATGAGTTCAAATTTACTTTCTAAATGAAGGAGTTAGGCTTTTTTATGAGGCTATAAAAGCCGATGAAATAGCGTTTTATTCGGCTGAGATTAGTATTGTTAGCTTTGGAGCAGGTGGGGCTAAGTGTATTCAGGATTTTTCAAGCTTGACCTTAGAGCCAAATGCCCCAACGCTAGTGGCTGACGGCTACACGCCACTTGGTGAGGCTGTAAATTTAGCACTTGATATGTTAGAGCGTAGAAAAAGCGAGTATAGTGATAGCGGGGTGGATTACTACCAGCCTTGGCTTGTCGTGATGACTGATGGTGCACCAAATGGGGATAAAATGGAGCTTGAAAGAGCCATAGAACGCACAAATAGCCTAATTAAGCAAAGAAAACTTACGATATTTCCTATCGGTATTGGCGAGGCAGCTGATATGAATGTTTTAGCAAAATTATCGCCAGAACGCCAACCGCTAAAATTAAAAGGGCTACATTTTCGTGAGTTTTTCTCGTGGCTTAGTAAGAGCGTATCAAGAGTATCAGCCTCAACGCCGGGCGAGAAGGTTAGGCTTGATACTGACGGGATTAATTCGTGGGGCGAAATTTAATGATTGAGTTTAAAAATAGCTGGGCTATGGCTACGTGTGTAGTTGCTGGGAGAGCACACGTTGCTAAAAATTTACCATCTCAGGATAAAACTAGCTCACTTTTTAAAAACGGCGTAAGCGTGGTTAGCTTAGCTGATGGTGCTGGTTCGGCTAGATTATCGCATTTTGGAGCTGATATTGTTACTGATAAAATATGTGAAATTTTAGCTTCATCTTTTGATGAACTTTTTAATGACAATGAAAGTGATGTAAAAAGGCAAATTTTATCTGTGCTTTTAGAGACATTACATCAAAAGGTAGATGAGCTAAAATGCGATTTAAAGGACTTGACTAGCACACTTTTAGCGATTGGGGTTAAAGATGACAGGTTTATTATGCTTCATATTGGCGATGGCGTGATAGGATACACAAAAAATGGCGACATATACGTTTTAAGCACACCACAAAATGGAGAATTTATCAATGAAACTACATTTTTAAGCTCTAAAAATGCCATTGATGAGATGAGAGTAAAAAGAGAGCTATTAAACGGCATTGATGGATTTTTGTTGCTATCTGATGGAGCAGAGCATTCGCTTTATCACAAAAGAGAAAAACGCCTAGCTACGGCACTTTTGGGTATTGTTAATGCTTTAAAATATGTGGATACAAAAGAGATAGAAATTGGCTTAAAACAGAGCTTTGAAAATGTTGTTTCAATGGCTACAAGTGATGATTGTTCTATCGCTATAATGTCAAAAGTAGGCACTTATATCACACTAAGTAGAGAAAAAAAGATGGAGTTTTTGCAAACAGCATCACATAAATTTATGACTAAATGTGATAAAATTTTGGCATTTTTGTCACGCCCACGCACATTAAAGCAAATCTCAAAACACATTAAGTTAAAACAAAAAATAGTCAAAAAGCATATTTTACGACTTTGCAAACTTAAAGTTATACGCCTTAAAAACGGATTTGTATTTTTTTAAATATATTTTTAATAAACAAATGCAAGATGAGCTTTTAAACAATCTAAGGCATTTTGCGAGTTTAGAAGGCTTAAAATTTTAGAGATTTCTTTGGGGCGTTTGGGGATTAAAAGCGTTGATGAGATATTTTTAGTTGAAGTTTTTATCAAAAACAACACTATTTTTAAGAGCAAAAAAGATACGGCAAGAATTTTTAAAACGGCGCTAGTAAATCACTTCAGACGCTCATTTTTTAAAATTTTAAAAGCCAAAGAGTTGGAGCTAAACGGCAAAATTTTAGCCCTAAATGATAAAATCCTAGCCCTAAAAAACGAGCGAAAATTTAGGGCTAAAAAGATAGATTTTATACTAAAAAATCTACTTTAAACTCGCACACGCACTATCGTTGCCCATTTGACAGGCTTTTTGGGTGTAGTTTGATGACTTTTGCTTGTCGCTATTTTCATAAAATTTAGACAGCCAAAGACAGCCCATATCATCGCCAAGTTCGCAAGAAGCCGTAAAATCACGCAACGCCTTTTGATTTTCGCCCTTTTCTAAGGCGATATTTGCGACCTTAAAACAGCCATAAGGCAGCTTTAAATCGCACGAAATTTGGTAGTATTTTAAGGCGTTTTCATCGCTTTTTATCACGCCTAACCCCTTTGCATAAAACTCAGCCAAGTTATAGCAGTTGTAGGCGTGTCCTTTTTCGCAACTCTCTTTGAAAATTTTAGCCGATTTTGCGTATTCGTTTTCAAGTATGACCTCGCCACTTGGCTTTACGCCACCAGTAAATTGCTCACTCCCACCGCCAAAAGCCACGCTAAAAATAGCTAAAAAAAGTAGAAAATTTCTCACTTTGCCCCCTTAAATTCTCTCCACCACAAATAAGCAAACATAAGCCCAAAGCCCTTAACCTTGCTCTCATCGTAGATGAAATTTTGCATATCTTTTTGTTTGATAAAGACAAGCTCAATGCTCTCATCATCTATCCCACCGCCTTCGCTGACTTTCATACTCTCATCAATCTCGCCGTAAAACATAGTTTGCGTGTTGCCACCAAAGCCAAGTGAGCCGTAGTTTCGGCTAATTCGCTCTAAATTTGGCAGTTTATAGCCAGTTTCTTCAATGACCTCTTCAAGTGCGGTTTGCTCATCGCTTAAATTTTTATCTAAAATCCCAGCACAAAGCTCGTAAGTATAGCCAGGCTCATCGCTAAAAAATCCGCTCTTTTTTTGCGAATACCACACAGCTGGGCGAAACTGCTTGACAAATAAAAATGCGTCCTTTTGCTTGTGATACATAAAAATTGAAACGCAGTTAAAGACCTTTACGCAGTCCCAAGTGCGTCTTTTGCCGTTTTGTTTAAAGCTCATCGTAAATGGCTCTAAGTATTTTGAGCCGACAAAGGGTAAAATTTCAAGGTCAGTTATAATAGTATCCATTTTGCAAGTCCTAAAAAGCTAAAAAATCCGATACAATCGGTAAAGGTCGTTAAAACCACAGCCGAGCCGACTGCTGGGTCAATGCCAAAACGCTTTAATGTAAGCGGTATAATCGTGCCAAAAAACCCAGCTAGGCTTAAATTTATAACCATACTCCCAGCAATCACAACGCCAAGGAGTGCCTTATCAAACCAAAACCACGCAATCACGCCCATAACAAAGCCAAAAATCGTGCCATTTATCATTGAAATTCCGACCTCTCGCTTTAAAACGTGCTTTGCGTCCTTAAACTCAATCTCGCCAAGAGTAAGCCTACGAACCGTTACCGTTAGGGCTTGTGTGCCGGTGTTACCGCCCATTGAAGCAACTATTGGCATTAGCACAGCAAGTGCTACGTAACTTGCTATTGTTTCATCAAAAAGTCCGATTATTGCAGAGCTGACAATAGCGGTAAATAAATTTATAAGTAGCCAAATAGCACGCGCCTTGCCAGCCTTTACTAGCGTCTCTTCATCCTCGGCGTCATCATCAACACCAGCTAGGTTATAAATCTGCTCGGTCGCACTCTCTTCAATAATATCGTGAATATCATCAGCCGTGATACGCCCAAGCAAAACGCCCCTAGAATCAACAACAGCAATTACGTTTAAATCATAATCTTGCACGATACCAACGACATCTTTTATGTTATCGCTATCAAGTGCGGTGTGGGGCTTGTAAAAATCTGGCTCTTTTTCATCAATAATCGCCCTTAGGCTCTTTGAAAAATCAAATAAAATCAGCTCTTCAAGCGGGATTGCGTATTTTAAAATGTGATGATTATCCACGATAAAAAGCTGTGAGATGTTTTCAAGCTCCCCAGCGGCTTTTAGCTCACGAAGTCTAGCCACAGCATCGCCTAGCCTTTCGGCTAAATTTGCACTAAATAGCTCGGTTTGCATATATGCGCCAGCTTCGTTCTCATCGTAGCTTCTAAGGCGTAAAATATCAGCCTGATCGTCCTTGTCAAGCCTATCAAAAATCTCCCTTGCCTTATCTTCATCAATCTCTTCAATCTGCTGTAAAAGGTCGGTTGCGTCATCGCTTTCAAGCTCGGCAAGGGCATTTACGATTTGCTCTGATGGCACATTTTCAATCACGTCTTTTAAAAGCGACTCAGGTAGCTCCATAGCCACGTCGCCTAGCGTTTCAGGGTCAAGTTGCTTTACGTAGTCGTTAAAAAGCTCGTCATCGTGGTGTTTTAGTGTCTTTAAGTGATGAGCGATATCGTAAGCTGTAAGGTCGCTCTCTAAATTCTCATCAAGGTGCAGGTCAAGTTGCTCTTTTGCCGTTTCTAAATCAACGCTCATTTTTGCTCCTAAAAGCTAACGACATCTGGGAATTTCTCCTCTTTTTGACTAGTTTCATTGCTGTTTAAAATTTTACCTAGCTCACCATCAAATTTTTGCACGATAGATTTAAATTTCACCCCTTCTTTGCCTTCAAGAACGCTTTTTATAACTCTCATCATACTCTCTGGATTTAGTGGCTTTTGCCCGCGATAAAGACCAAAATGCAGGTGCGGGCCGGTGCTCATACCGGTATTGCCTACATATGCGATTTGTTTGCCTTGCTGGACTTTTAGCCCAGTTTTTATCCCTTTTGCAAAGCCGTTTAAATGCGCATAAAGCGTTTCGTAACCACCGCTGTGAGATACGATTATGGTTTTGCCATAACCCCCCTTTGTGCCTACAAATTTTATCACGCCATCGCCAGATGATTTTACTGGTGTGCCACGAGGTGCGCCGTAATCAACGCCAAGATGAGCCCTGTATCTTTGCAAGACTGGGTGCCACCTTTTTAGGGTAAATGGCGATGTTATTCTTGCATTTGCAAGTGGGCGAATAAAGACCACCTTTTCTCTATCTTTACCGCTTCTGTCGTAAAATTTATCGTTAAATTTATAAACTGAATACTTTTTATCCCTTGTAATAAACATAGCCGCACTAATATCTGGTGTGCCAAAAATTCTGCCTAAACGCCTTTTTTGCGTGTAGATTATGACTACTCTATCGCCTTTTTTTATGCGTTTAAAGTCAATGCCTTCGTTTTTAAATGCGTCCCTAAAACTCACGGCAAGTTGCATTGAGCCGGTGTAGTCATAGATATCTTCTGTGATTGAGCGTTCAATTTTGATGTTTAAAACTCTATCTTCAACCTGATATGAAATAGGTATAAATTCTAGCTTGTAATTATCCTTTTCATCTAAAAAAATATGCATTTGAAGCTCATCATTTACTGGGATTAAAATTTGCTTTATGCTGTTTTTATCATCTCTTAAAACCTGATATTTTATCCCAGCTGAAATCTCTTCTGCTAGCTCTTTATCTTCGCCAGAAAGGTTGTAAAATAGCGAAAGTGGCAGGCGGTTGCTCTCTAAGAAATTTAAAAAAGGTGTGCCACTAGGCCAGCTAAGCTCCTCAACACTTGGTTTTAACGCATATAAATTTAGTGTTAAAAGTATGAGAAGTAGCACCTTTGGCATTAAAATCCTTTGTAAAAAAATAGCCCTAATGTTACTAAAATTTTCTTTAAATTTTGCAAAAAATAAAGCATTTTAGGCTATAATCGCCAAAAATTTCAAATTAAAGGATTGTGCGTTGAGAAAGTTTTTGCTTGTTTTTATGCTTATGTTTAGCTTTGCTTTTGGTGCTAGTTTTAGTATGAAAGAATACAAAACTCCGCTAATTAGCATTGATGATGATGGGTCGGCGACTATTGTTGATAGCCCAGAGATTGTGGTTGGTTCAAGTGGGGTTGTTATGCGTCAGTTTGGTGTTGGCGATAGCTCAATCATCGCTCGTGTGAGCGTCATATCAAAGGGCGGTGGCTTTGCTAAATTGCAGTTTGAGGTCTTTGATAGCTTAGAGCAAAAAGCCCTGCCACTGCCCGGCGTTGAGCCAAAAAGTGGCGATTTGGCGATTTTAAATTTCTTGTATGATAGGGCGTTAATTGTCGTGCCAAATAGAGAAATTTACGATGAGGTCGTGTCGGCGTTTAAAGATGTTATGTTTATTCATCCAGATATTGTTGGGGCGTATTTAAGCTATGAATACAAGCCAAACCCAAGCCGTGATGATTTTCGTAAAATGTGCTCACAAAGTGCGGCTGGGCTGATTTTTATCGGTATGGATAAAAAAAGCGTCTTTGCTGATTGTCAGAGTTTTAAGGTCATAAAAGAGTTTGAAACTGGCGAGGTTGATAGCTATCAGCTACCATTTTACACTCGTGTGCGTGATATTGACACCATTTTTTACAAGCTAAATAGCGAACACATAAACAATTACGACGCACATTACGATAGACTTTTAGGGCAGTAAAATGCAAAAGCACATAAAATTTTTTAAATCACTCTTAGGCGATGAAAATGCCCATTTTGACGACGCTCATCGCCTAGCTTACTGCTATGACGCTACTAAAAAACGCCACTTGCCTGATGGAGTTTTATACCCACGAGATGAAAATGATGTGAGTGAAATTTTAAAATACTGCAACGAAAATAAAATCCCAATCGTAGCTCGTGGTGCTGGTAGTGGCTTTACTGGCGGTGCTTTAAGCGTAAATGGCGGTTTGGTTTTAGCACTTGAAAAGCATATGAATAAAATTTTAGAGATAGATATGCAAAATATGGTCGCAGTTGTTGAGCCGGGCGTTATAAATATGGATTTACAGCGTGCGGTGCAGGCTGTGGGGCTATTTTATCCGCCAGACCCTGCTAGTCAAGACTACTCTACAATCGGCGGCAACGTAAGCGAAAACGCTGGCGGTATGAGAGCGGCAAAATACGGCATTACAAAAGATTATGTTATGGCGATTCGTGCTGTTTTGCCTAATGGCGATATTATTAGAGCTGGTAAGCGAACGATAAAAGATGTCGCTGGTTATAACGTGGCTGGAATTTTAATCGCAAGCGAAGGCACTTTGGCTGTGATAACGCAAATCACGCTAAAACTAATCGCAAAGCCAAAGATGAGCAAGACTGCAATGGGAATTTTTGCCGATGTAAAAACGGCAATGAACGCCGTTTATAAGACAATGGCAGCTGGTGTTACGCCAGTGGCTATGGAGTTTTTAGACGCGCTTTGCATAAAGGCTGTAAATGACCGCTTTAATAAAGGTTTGCCAAGCGAGGCTGGGGCGATTTTAATAAGCGATGTTGATGGCGATACAGAAACTAAACTTGACGCCGATTTAGCCGTGATTAGGGATGTTTTTATGCAAAATGGGGCGATTGATTTTAAGGTAGCAAAAGATGAGGCACAGGCGGCTGATATTTGGTTTAGTCGCCGAAACTGCTCGCAAGCGATAAACTGCTATGGGACGCTAAAATTAAACGAAGATATAACCGTGCCACGCTCAAAACTACCAGAGCTACTTGATGAGATAGAAAAGGTAAGCCAAAAATACGGCATAAAAGTGCCTTGTTTTGGTCACACTGGCGATGGCAACGTCCATACAAACGTAATGGTCGTTGATAAAAATGATGAAAAACAGGTAGAAAACGGACACAAAGCTATTGAAGAAATTTTTAAAATCGCCGTTGATTTAGGCGGGACTTTAAGTGGCGAGCACGGCATTGGCATTAGCAAGGCTGAATTTATGCCACTTGCGTTTAATGAAGCCGAGATGAACCTTTTTAGGCGGATAAAAATGGCATTTGACCCAAACAATATCTTAAATCCGGGCAAAATGGGGCTGTGATGAGAGAGTGTGATATCAAAACCCCAGCCTACGTGTGCGAAGAGGCGAAGTTAAGGCAGAATTTAGAGCTTTTAAAGCGCGTAAAAGATGAGAGTGGGGCTAAAATTTTCATCGCCCTAAAAGGCTTTGCATTTAGCGGTGCTATGGGGCTTGTAAGCCAGTATCTTGACGGAGCTACAAGCAGTGGGCTTTATGAGGCAAAATTTGCAAAACAATACGTAAAAGGCGAGATTTGCACCTACTCGCCAGCCTTTAAAGATGATGAGATTGATGAGATTTTATCGCTCTCAAATCACGTCATCTTTAACAGCCACACCCAGTGGGCTAAATTTAGAGATAAAGCCCTAAAAATGGGCGTTGAGTGCGGACTTAGGCTAAATCCAGAAAGCTCGGCTTCGCCAACTGATGCCTACAATCCTTGTGGCGAGTTTAGCCGACTTGGCATTACGCTTGAAAATTTAGACCCAAACGAGCTTAAAGGCATTAGCGGACTGCATTTTCACGCACTTTGCGAGGAGAGTGCTAGTAGTTTAGAGCGTGTTTTAGGCGAGTTTGAGCGAAAATTTGGCAAGTTTATAAAGGGTATGAAGTGGGTAAATTTTGGTGGCGGACACCATATCACAAGGGCTGGATATGATGTTGATTTGCTTATAAAGCTTATTAAAAATTTTAGGCAAAAATACGGCGTGAGCGTGATTTTAGAGCCGGGTGAGGCGGTTGGTTGGCAGACTGGCTATCTTGTAGCATCTGTGCTTGATATTGTTAAAAACGGCAAAAATATCGCAATACTTGATGTTTCAGCCGAGGCTCATATGCCAGATACTGTGCTTATGCCTTACCGCCCTGCTGTGCGTGGAGAGCGTGAGAGTGGGGCGTTTTGTTATAGATTTGGCGGACACACCTGCTTGGCTGGGGATATTGTGGGACTTAGTGCTGGTTTGCCTGATTATTATTTTGATGAGCCGTTAAAAGTTGGCGACCGCATTATTTTTGAAGATCAAATTCACTACACAATCGTAAAAAACACGACCTTTAACGGCGTAAAACTACCTGATTTAGTCTATTTAGACCAAAATGGCAACGCAAAAACTATCCGAAATTTCGGATATGAGGAGTATGAGCGAAGGAATTAAACGACAATGTCTTGTCATTTAATCTGAGCGAACGAAGAAACTGAGCGAACGAAGAATTAGCGAAGCTAATAGAACGCAAACTGCTTTATAGAAACATTTTTGCTCCGCAAAAAACGCTTCGCTTGTTTTATAGAAACCTGCTACTTCGTAGCACTGCTTCGCTTGTTTTATAGAAACATTTAAGCTTTGCAAAAAACGCTTCGCTTGTTTTAAAGAAACATTTTTGCTCCGCAAAAAACGCTTCGCTTGTTTTGGTATTTGTTTATAGTGAATTTATCGGCTATGCTGCAAAAGCCGTAAGACAATGGCTATTACGAAAGAGATTAAGCAAAATACCGCCTTTAAATTTTATTTTTAAAGCGGTAAGTTATTTAAATTAGTGTTGTGGTTTTGCTGTTTTTCTTATAAAATAAAGTGCGATGGTAACAGCTACTGCGATACCTAGTGCAACGTATGCTGATGTGTCCATATCAACCCCTTTCATCTATGTATTTAGCTGTGAGTGCTGTTATAAGCAAAGTATAAGCCCCAAAAAACACTATCGTAACTGATGATATAATGCTAGTAAATCTAGCACCAACTTTAATATACCACCTGCAATAAGAGCAATACTTAGATTCATAAAAGCATTTATGATTAACTCTTGCCACTTTTTAATTTTAACACTTTTTGGCATTTTAACAAACTAACCTAAATTCAACAATATTGCCACTTATAGCCACAAAAAATTAGCCAATTTAAAAACGCAAAATTTTAAGATAAAGTCCGATTAAAATAAAATTTTAAATCTATTTTGGATAAAATCACGCTAAATTTTTAAGGAGATGATATGACAGATGAGTTAAAAACTAGGGTGAAATCGCTACCACCGCTACCAGAGAGCTTTCAAAAAATCAGACAAGCGTGTGAGGGCGATGGTGGGATTGATGAGGTTGCAAAGGCGATTGAGGGCGACCCTATGGTGGTTGCTGACCTTTTAAAAACTGCAAATTCTCCGCTTTATGGTTTTAACCGCCAAATCAAAAATGTCCTTCAAGCCGTTAGTCTTTTTGGCAAAACTATGACAAAATCACTCGTTATGAACTCCACAATTAAAGGGCTTTTAAAGATTGACGTCCGCCCTTATGGCATTACGCCAGAGCAGTTTGTAAATATCTCAAATTTGCAAAGTGCTATCGCAAAAAGGTGGTTTAAAAGGATAATGCCAAGTTTAGTTGAGGAGCTGTTTTTGTGTGCCTTGCTTCAAGATACTGGCAAGATTATCTTAGCTGATGAGATAATTAGAGAAAATGCCGTAGATAGGTTTAAGGGCGACCTTGGCGTGATGAGCGTGAGCGAGGCTGAGCGTGATTATTTTGGCACGACTAGCGTTTTGCTAACCGCTGATATTTTTGACCACTGGCGTTTTGAGCCAAATATGATTGACTTTATTAGACACTCAGACGACCCAAGCGCAGCCCCAGATGATAGACAAAAGGTGGCAGCCGCACTTTATGTTTTAAGAATTTTATGCGGTGTAAAAGACCCGCTAAGCCAAAAAAGCATTGAGTTAGCCATAAATACAGCTAAGCATTTTGGCTTTGATACGCAAATTTTAGCTGATGTTATTGGCGAAGTAAAGGCGTAGGCAATTTAAATTAAGTGGTTTTAATTAAACCACTTAATAAATTAAACCCAATTTAGCTACAATATCCTAAAAAAGGATATTTATGAAAACTCTTACTATTATTGATACTTTTGGCTTCTTTTTTCGCCTTTATTACGCTATGCCAAACCTTAAAAACAAAGATGGCAAACCAAGCGGTATGATTAGCGGATTTGCAAATTTCATCGCAAATTTAAACGATGAGTTTAAAAGTGATTACATAATTTTCGCACTTGATAGCAAGGGCGAGACGCTAAGGCATAAAATTTTAGGCGACTACAAGGCAAACAGAAGCGAGCCACCAGCAGAGCTTAAAGCACAGCTGCCAATTTGCATTGATATGATTGAAAAAATGGGGCTTTGTGCGATTAGCCGCGAGGGATACGAGGCTGATGATATCATCGCTACGGCTGTTAAAATCGCAAAAGAGCAGGGGATTTTCGTGCGAGTTGTTACTCACGATAAGGACCTTTATCAGCTCATTGATGACGGCAAAGTTAGCATTTATAGCCCTCAAACAAAGATTGAGCATAATAGCCAAAGCTGTCTTGAAAAATATGGCGTCTTGCCAAGTAAAATTCGCGACTTCTTAGCCCTAACAGGCGATAGCTCAGATAATGTCCCCGGCGTAAAAGGTATCGGTGCAAAGGGTGCAAAAAAGCTACTTGATGAGCTAGGCAGTATTGAAAATATCTATGAAAATTTATCGCTCGTGCTAAACGAACGCATAAGAAATATGCTTGTTGATGGCAAGGAGAGCGCGTTTTTAAGCAAAAAGTTAGTTACGCTTTTTAATGATGCATTCAGCGAGATTGATTTATTAAAGGCAAAATTCCCAGAGCAAAATCCGCTTTTAAAAATTAGTGAAATTTTGCGTGAATTTGAGTTGAATCGTATCTTAAAAAACCTAAAAAACGAGGCAGATGAGCTAAAAATTTCGCTCGGATTTAATGCGATTTTGCTAAATGATGAAAAGCAAATTGAGCAAATTTTAGGCGGCATTGATGAAAATACGCTAATTAGCTTTGATACCGAAACCACCGACATTGACGCAAAAAGTGCAAAGCTTGTTGGCTTTTCGTTTTGTTTTAACGAAAACGAGGCGTATTACGTCCCAATAGCTCACAGCTATCTTGGCGTTGGGGCACAAATTAGCGTTGAGTTTGCCACGTGGGCAGTGGGCGAAATTTACAAAGGCTGTGTTGTCGGGCAAAATTTAAAGTATGATTTTGAGATTATTAGGCGAAATTTAGGGCTAAATCCGCCTAAAAATTTTAAGGACACGATGATTTTAGCGTGGCTTAGCGAGCCTAGCCTTAGCGTTGGTATGGACGCCCTTGCTAAGCGACTTTATGATTATGAGACGATAAAATTTGAAGACGTGGTAAAAAAGGGCGAAACATTTGCTAACGTAAGCCTTGAAAATGCCGTAAAATACGCAGCCGAGGACGCTTGGATTACGCTTAAATTTTATAAAAGCTTTTTAAATCTGCTTGATAAAAATCTGCTAAAACTAGCTGACGAGCTTGAATTCCCATTTATCCTAACTCTGCTTGATATGCAAAATGAAGGCATAGGTGTAGAAAAACCTAGGCTTCGCTATTTAATCGCTAAAAACGATGAGAAATTAAAGCAACTAACTAACGAAATTTATGATTTAGTCGGCGAAAATTTTAACATAAACTCGGTTAAACAGCTAGGAGTCGTGCTTTTTGAGAAGTTAAAACTACCAGTTAAGAAAAAGACAAAAACTGGTTACAGCACCGATGAAGCCGTGCTAAATGAGCTAAAAGACGCACATCCAGTGATTGAAAAACTACTAGATTATAGAGAAATTTACAAGCTTCAAAGCACCTATTGTGAGCCACTTTTAGCCCTTGCAAATAGCGATAAAAACGCACGAATTTATACAAATTTTATCCAAACTGGCACAAGCACTGGCAGACTTTCAAGTAAAAATCCAAACCTGCAAAATATCCCAGCTAGAAGCGAGCTTTCAAGGGATATCCGCCTTGCCTTTGTTTCAAAGCCCGGATTTAGCTTTGTTGGGCTTGATTATTCGCAGATTGAGCTTAGACTGCTTGCTCATTTTAGCAAGGATAGTGCCTTAATTAAGGCGTTTTTTGATGATGAGGACATTCACGCTAGAAGTGCGATTAATATCTTTGGCGAGTTAAACCCGCAAAATAGGGCAGTGGCAAAGAGCATAAATTTCGGTCTGATTTATGGTATGGGGGCTAGTAAATTAAGCGAGCAGATAAATGTAAGCAGAGCTGAGGCAAAAAGCTACATTGAGCGTTATTTTATGGCGTTTTCTAGCATTAAGGAATTTTTAGATAGCTTAAAAACACAGGCAAAATCGGACGGATTTGTTACGACTTTGCTTGGCAGAAAGCGATATTTTGACTTTATAAACGCCACGCCAATGCAACTTGCAATGTATGAAAGAGAGGCGGTAAATACGAAATTTCAAGGCTCGGCAGCCGATATCATAAAACTAGCAATGGTTAAGATGAGAGAGATTTTAAACGACGATGCAAAGATGTTGCTTCAAATTCACGATGAGCTTATTTTTGAGGTTAAAGATGAGTTTGTTGATGAGTTTAGTCAAAACGCACAGCAGATAATGCAAAACATCTATCCACTAAATGTCCCACTAAAAACCTCGCTAAATATTGCAAAAAATTGGGCAGATTTAAAGTAAAATTTTAAGCTAAAATTTTAAAAAGTGTTACATTTTTACACACTCGCTAAATTTTCTTGATTTAAATCAAGAAAATTTAGTTTATAAACTCAAAGTAAAAATTTTCAATTTTAAACCAAAAATATACGAAATTTTAAAATTAAAGTAAAAAGTAAATAAAGCGAATGTAAATTTAAACTAAAAAACAGCCCCATAAATAGGTAAAATAATCATACAAATTAAATCTCATTAAGTTTATTTTTAAACGAAATTATTAAAATGGCGTTAATAAAGCATTAAAGCTTTTGCGAGTATTTAAAAAACATTTAGGCTTAGCCTAACAAAGGAGCAAAAAATGAAAACTTTTTCATTTAAAATGCTATCAAAAGCCTGTATTTTGGCGGTTTTATCGCTTGGTGTTTTACACGCTGATAATCCGCCAACAGACGATGAGGTAGCAAAAAGCAAACAAAAAGAGGTTGCAAAAACCTTTCAAAATGATGGCTTTAAGCCTAGAACGTTGCTTGACACCGTTGAAGCGGATAAGTATTACTGGGATTATCTTAGAGAAAATCACCCGATTTTTAAATTTGAAAAAGAGGGGCGACTTGTCGGCGAATACGCACTTTCAGACCGCCAAGAGGAGTTTGTGGATTTTGGCGGCGGTAAAAAATACGCCCAAAAGGTCGGTCGCCCAACGGCTGTAACTTACCGCTTGGCTTATGAGAGCTTTCTTGACTTCCCAAATAAATTCGTAGGCTCGGCAAAGTGTGGCGAGTGCCACCCAGCACAATACGCCCAGTGGGAGCGTTCTCGCCACGCTAAAACTATCCGCTTCCCAGAGGATTTAGATGAAGTTAATGGCGATCCAAAACAGGGTATGTATGGCACAAATGTGCCGATTTTAACGACTGGCATTCGCCCTGATGATACATTTGCAATTCTAGGCACACCACGCACGAAGTATGGATTTTTGGATAAATGGCTAGTTCGTGGCACGTATCACGTAATTGACGGCACACTTGATGATAATAATTCAAAAATCGTAGCTGGTGGTAACCAGTTTTCAGTCAATTGGACAAAATTTTTAACCCCAGAGGTGGCAAAACGCATTCAGGCTGAAATTTCGCCAAACTTCCCGACCGATATGGCTGGATTTGGCGGTTCTGGCTCACATATGTGGGGTATGAACTCTTATGGTGCTACCTATCAGAAAAAATTCCGCTTTCAACCAGCAAGTGCTTACTGCGAAGTCTGCCACTCGTTTAAGTTTGATTTTAAATCAAAAGAGGAATTTTTAAGCGCACTTGGCAAACCAAAAGAGCTTAGAAAACACGCTATAAATATGGGAATTTCTTGCGAGGAGTGCCACGGAGCCGGAGCTCACCTTTATGGTGCAAGAGGTGCTGGTATGGCTAGCAACTGCGAACGCTGTCACCAAAGATTTCAGTATCACGAAGATGATGGTAAGCTAAACCCACGAAAGCCGTTTAACGCCTACTTTAAGTCAAGCTGTCCATCTTGTGGCACAGAGGGTGCTCAGCTTTATAACTCAGTGCATTACGATAAAGGTTTAAGGTGTAATACCTGCCACGACCCACACGAGGTTACTGCAAACGACTGGCGCGACCACTACACTCTAACAGGGCTTAAAAAGACCTGCGAGGACTGCCACGAGCCACAAAAAGAGATGTTTAAATTCGGTGGCCCACACGCAAAAGATAACTGCACGGGTTGTCATATGCCAAATATGATGAGCTGTGAAAATTTTGCCGCTATTCAAGACCCTGATAAGGCTGGTTATGATAACGTAAGGGCTTCGCATATTTGGAAAATTTTGGTTGATAAAGATAAAAAATCACTAAACCCACCTCCGGGCAAAGATAGAAATCCAAAAGAGAAAGGTTGGCGTTTAGCACGTGAAGATGGACGCTTCTTTGTGGATTTAATGTGGAGTTGCGGTAGAACTGCATTTGAAGACCCAAATCTAGTAAAACCGGGTGCGAGTGGCTGCCATAGTGTGATTCAATCAACCTTGCCAAAAGAGCTTCACTATAAAGACCAAGCCACAATCTATGAAGCCGTAATGCAGTGGCAAAGACCGGTAAAAGACGGCTACGCTAATATTGAGAAAATTTTACGCTCGGTTGATAAGAGTTTAGCTGAGAATAAAAAACTCTCAACAGACGCAAAATCAAGGGCTTTAAGCTTTGCAAAACAGGCACAAGATATTCTTGATAGGCTTAAAAAAGATGGCTCTTGGGGCGTTCATGGACCAAAATACGCAGCTAAGCTAGTAGATGAGGCGCTAACTTACGCACAACAAGCACAAGATATAGCAACTGGCAAGAGCAAATAAAAACTAAGGGGGCAAACTCCCCCTTTATATTAAATAAGGAGAGAAGGCTATGTTAAAATTTATAAAATTGATTCTAGCTTTTATCGCTTTGGCGACTTTACCGACATTTGCCTCTATGCCTATGGATGTAAATTTAGATTTAGACGGCGTCCGCCCCATAAGTCTATCTCAGGCTGAAAATTTAAGCAAAACTGCCTATTTTTTAGACACAAATGATGAGAAAATTTACAAACAAAGACACATTGCTGGGGCGATAAATGTAAATTTAAACAATGTTTTAAGCTTTTTACCTAGCGATAAAAACGCCACGATAGTAATCTATGGGCTAAATTCAAGCTCACGTGAGCCGACAAACATCGCAAAGGTGCTAAAAGATGAGGGCTATGAAAATCTGTTTTATATGACCGAGGGCATTGATGCGTGGGCGATATCTGGCAGACAGACGCAAAGTGCGTTTTTTACCTCAAAAAAGCTAACAGATAAAAAGATAGAGAATTTCAAAGACGGCATTCACGAGCATTTGTGGTTTGCAAATATCCCAGCGTGTAGGGACTGCCACACTTCGCCAAAGGTCGTTTTTGCCTCAAAAGAGCAAAAAGATGAGCTGTTTAAGGACAAGGCTTTTGTAAATGACAACTGCAAAAGCTGTCATAAAGATGAGAAAACGCACTTTGAAAAGAGTGTGCATAGTCCGCTTGTTACGACTGATTTAAAGCCAAATAGGGAGCTACCAAACTGCACTGATTGCCACGGAGTGCATATTGCAAATAAAAGTGGCGAGGTGCATAAAGAGCTAAAACAGCTAAGCCAAGAAAACTGCGGTGTTTGCCACGAAAAACAGCAGTCGCTCTATCACGAGACCTTTCACGGCAAGGCATTGCTTTTAAACAAAAAAGGCGATGCGATTAGGGTTGCGGCGTGTTTTGATTGCCACGGCACACATAATGTATTGCCAATGCAAAATGAACGCTCGACAATTCACGTAAATAATCGTGTCAAAACGTGCGGTGAGTGCCACCCTAACTCAAATCTAAATTTCACCGGCTTCATCGCTCACGCTGACCACACGGATAGCCAAAACTACCCAGTTTTACACGCTGCTTATATCTTTATGACTGGGCTTGTTATTGCGGTGTTTGCGTTTTTTGGACTTCACACGCTTTTATGGAGCATAAAACTAATAAGCGTAAGACTAAAATATCCAAAAGAGTGGCGCGAGGCAAGAAGCAAAGCACACGCTGATAAGACGACTATTAAGCGGTTTAGCACACTTCACTTGGTGCAACACTTCTTTATGGCAGCGTCATTTTTAGCGTTAGCGTTTTCTGGTTTGCCACAGAAATTTTACACAGCGCCTTGGGCTGTTAAGATGATTGATTTAATGGGTGGTATTGAGATGGCAACGCTAATTCACCACGTAGCAGCTGTTGTGATGTTTGGCGTGTTTTTTAGCCATATTGCTGAGATTATTGTGGTGCAAAAACGCAAAGGTGAGGGATTTTTTAAACGCCTGTTTGATGCTGATTCGCTAATGCCAAGGTGGCAGGACTTTAAGGATATGAAAGCACACTTTATGTGGTTTATCGGCAGGGGCGAAAGACCGCAGTTTGACCGCTGGACTTACTGGGAGAAGTTTGATTATTTAGCGGTATTTTGGGGTATGTTTATCATCGGATTTAGCGGGCTTGTGCTTTGGTTTCCAACATTCTTTGCCAATTTTATGCCGGGCTGGATGATAAATTTAAGCACCCTTGTGCATTCAGATGAGGCGTTGCTTGCGACTGGATTTATCTTTGCGATTCACTTCTTTAACACGCATTTTAGGGCTGACCGCTTCCCAATGGATATGGTGATTTTTAGCGGGACTTTAAGCGAAGAAGAGATTAAGCAAGAGCGTGCAAAATGGTATGAAAGGCTCGTTAAAAACGGCGAGATTAAAAATTTATACCACACAAACGAGAACTACGCTTGGTATAAACCACTGGCAAAATTTGCTGGTTTTGCTATGCTTTTAACTGGACTTGTTTTCTTAGGGCTAATGATTTACGCCTATATCGCAAGTCTATAAATAAGGGGGTTTTGCCCCCTTTAAATTTTTATTATTGCTTTTTAAATTAAAGTGAGCTATTTTTCATTTTGATTTCTAATGTAAATTTTATGCCTTTAAATACCTTTTAAATTTATAATCTCTTGGGCGTATTGAGAGCTTATATTTACGCTTTACCTGTAATGTTGTTTGTTTTTTATTGTGCAAAGCCATAACATTTTTCGCTACGGCTTTCAAGGCTAATTTTTAGCGTTTTAACATTTTTCGCAAAGCTATAACATTTTTCGCTACGGCTTTCAAGGCTAATTTGTAGCCTTGAAAATTTGCCTTCGCTCACCCCTCAAACTCCACATCTATTTTGTAGCTTGTAGCGTTTAGGTTGTGTGACACTGATTTAATGCTAAATTCTATATTTTCAAGCCCAGCTACGCCTAAATTTTTAGCTTACCACCAGCTCTAATCTCACGCCCAGCAATGCTTAAACTCCCATTTATACCGCCCCTTTGTAGCTCGTTTAGCTTGGCTTCGCCCTTTTTAAAGGCTTCGTTGTCGCTCTTTGGCTCTGGGATATTTAATTTATAGGTTATTTATGACTTTGCAGGCGAATAAAATCCGCCCAGCAAGCCTGAGTTACCACTCCCTGCGCCCTCCGCACTACCTACTTTTACCTGCTTATCCTTGCCTTCTTTGCTGTCGTGCCACTGCACGATTATGGCTTGATGGCTGTTGCGGTTTGCTTCTGTGATATTTAGGCTCTTGCACCGCTTTAATTTGCTACGCTTTTAACTGGATTTGTTTTTTTAAAATTTAAAAAATCGCCTAATTTTAATTAGTTTTATTTTTTAAGCTTTCAAGTCTATCTTTTGCGATCCCAGCTAAATTTTCTTCGTATTCGTAAAAATTAAACGTCGCTCCGTGCTGTGCTGTGCCATCAAGTATGTCGCCACTTTGGCGGTTTTTTAGATCAATCTGGGCGATTTTAAACCCGTCAAGCGTGTTTGAAAACTCAACTAAACGCTCCGGCGGATTTTTAAGCTTTGTGTATAAAAAGCAGTAGCCGTCCCCACCATTTCGCCCCACGCGACCACGGAGCTGATGAAGTGTGGCAAGTCCTAAACGCTCAGCCCCAACGACTAAAATCGTGCTAAGGCGAGGCAGTGAGATGCCCACTTCAACGATAGTCGTGGCTAAAAGCAGGTCGCCATTTTGCCTAAAATCAAGTAAAACCTGCTCTTTTTGCCTATCTTTGCCGTGCGTGATATAGACGTTTTTAAAATTTTCTAGCCAAAAATTTTGAGCTTCGCTTAGGCTTTGGTAGTTAAAATTTTCTGAGCTCTCAACCAGCGGATAGACGATGATTGCTTGATTGCCTTTTGAAATTTCGCTTCTTAAATGTGCTAAAAATGCGCTAAATCCGCTGTTTTGTAAAATTTGCGTCTTAATGTTTTTCTTAAAAGGCATCTGTTTTAAAAAGCTAAAATTTACAAGCGATGACTGGATTAGGCTTAGTGTTCTTGGTATTGGCGTGGCAGAAAACTGCACGAAAGTTGTGCGTTTCTCGCCGTCTTTTACCAGCTCGTCAATCTTTGCTCTTTGGTTTGAGCCAAAGCGGTGTTGCTCGTCAATCATAATGATATTTGCCTTTGGTAGCTCCTTAAACAAAAGCACGTGAGTGCCGATGATAAAGCAAGGCTCGTCTAAATTTACGTTTTTATCGCCACTTTTTACGAGTAAAATTTTCATAAATTTTGGCAGTAACCTAATGGCTTCTGTGTAAATTTGCTCGGCTAAAATGCTAGTTGGTGCCATTAAAATGGCTTTTTTAGGATACACGCTTAGGGCTGCTGCTAAAATCACTAGGGTTTTACCGCTGCCAACATCGCCCATTACGACACGGCGTTTGGCTTCACTACTAACTAAATCAGCTCTAATGTCGTTTATGGCGTTTTTTTGGTCGTTTGTAGGCGTAAATGGCAGGGTGCTTAGCCACTCATCTATGCTAAAAAGCTCTGTGATTTTATTTAAAAAGTGCGTTTTTTTACCGCTTAGCTTTTTAATGTAGTTAAAAATTTCAACAAATTTTAGCGTTTCTAGCCCAGCGTTTTGGCTTTTTAGAGCGTTTAGCATATCTACGCTCACACTATCTGCTTTTTGAAAATTTAGCAAAAAATCGGCTTCATTTTCATTTAATCCCTCGCCCAAAAGATTATCTTTTGTTACGTATTTTGCGATTAAAGTTGCGATTTTTTCATCTTTTAAATCGGCTTTAAATTTTGGCTTAATCTGCCCTGTTTTGGTTAAAATTTTTGGATTTGTAATTTGATAAGAGCCGTAATTAAACGTACAGTTGCCGTGTAAAATCATCTCCTTATCACGCTTAAAAACGCCGTAATGCCAAGGCTTTGCGTTAAAAATGACAATTTTAATCTGCACATCCCACGTCTGACAAAATGCGTTAATTATCAAAAGTCCGCCGTTAGCCCGTCTTGTTTGCCAAACCTTTACAGCCACGCAGACATCGCCATTTTTTGGCTCGTTTGAGATAGTGCTATCCTCAAAGCTTTTTGGCAAAAAAAGTGCCAAATCAAGCAGTGAGATGACGCCGATTTTAGCTAAATCGGCTCTGTCAGTTGGCTCAAATTTCATCTCTTAAAATGCAAAAGCTAAGCTTACTAATCTCATCGTGAGAGGCGATAAAATCGTTAATCTCGTTTAGTTTTAGCCTTTTTATCTTTTCAAGCTCGTCTAAAAATGAGCCTAGCTTTACGCCCCTGTAAAATTCGCCATAAGCGATATCAAGCCTACGAAATAGCGTTTCAAGCCGAAGTGGCAGTGAGCCGACTAAAAATTTCTTAGCCTGTTCTAGCTCATTTTTGCTAATGCCAGACTTTATAAATTTGCTAAACTCATCTTTAACGACGCTAACCGCCTCGTCCTTGCTCTCGTTTTTGGTTTGTAGATAGCCAAAAATTTGTGAGTGGCTTAAATTTAGCACGTTTTTGGCGTATGCTGAGTAGGCTAAGCCCCTTTTTACGCGGATTTGCTCCATTAAACGTGAGCCAAAACCGCTCTCGCCAAGCACAAAGGTCGCCACACTAGCCTTGTAACGCTCATCATCGCTTACATTATATGGCGAACCAAAATAAATGTATGCTTGTTCGCTTGGTTTTACTATCTCTTTTAGTTGCTCGTTTTGGCTTGTTTTTAGCCTTGTTAGCTCGTTTTTTACGCCCTCTTTTAAAATTTCAAGCGGACTTTTTAAAATTTCAAGCTCGCTTGCCTTAACATCTCCACCAAAGACGATAAAAAGATTATTTAACACCAAATTTTGGCTAAAAAACGCCCTTATCTCATCTAAATTTATACTTTTTACGCTCTCATTTGTGCCGATACTTGGGTAGCTTAGATTTGTTTTTGGGTATAAAATTTCAAACAAACCCCACTTTGCTAGGTAGTCGTTATCATTTTGATTACTTGCGATATCGCCAAGCGTGATAGTTTGGCACTTTTTTAGGATCTCATCGCTAAAATTTGGCTCTTTTAGCAGTTTAGTTAGCATATTTACGCCAAAGCTAAAATGCTCTTTTAGGCAGTTTAGCTCAATTAAAAATGTCTCAAAACCAGCACTCACATTTAGGCTAATCGCCCTTTTTTCAAGCTCCTTTGCAAAGCCCTCCCAGCCTAAAATTTTATCGCCCTCATTTAGCATAAGTGCGCACATTCTTGCCACACCACTTTTTTGCTCACTACACACGCCAGAAGCCCTAAATACGAGCTTTAAGCTTACTATCGGTAGTGAGTTTTGGCTCTCAAAAACGACTGGAATTTTTATGTTTTTAACGTTTAAATCTAAAATTTTCATCTAAAATCTCTCTAAAATATCGTAGTTTGTATTGCGTTTTGCTGGATTTTCGCCTATATCTTTAATAAGCTCTATCATCTGTGCTTGATTCATTCTAAACTCTGCTCCTGCGGCTTTTACGACATTCTCCTCCATCATCGTTGAGCCTAAATCGTTTGCACCAAATAGCAAGGCAAGTTGCCCCACGTAGCTACCCTGCGTAACCCAGCTACTTTGGATGTTTTTAAAGTTATCTAAAAACAGCCTTGAAACGGCAAGTAGGCGAAGATAGCGATTTGAGCTTTGCTTTACTATCTCTTGGTGTTCTGCCATTAATTTTGTGTTTAGCCCCTGAAAACTCCATAAAATAAACGCCCTAAATCCGCCAGTAATGTCTTGTAAATTTCTAATATGCTCCCAGTGCTCTACAATCTCACGTGTGGTTTCAACCGTGCCAAACATCATCGTTGCCGTTGATTTTAGCCCCACGCTGTGGGCTTCTTGGTGGATTTTTAGCCAAGTAGCGGTATCGCATTTTTTTGGAGCGATGATATCACGGACTCTATCGCTTAAAATTTCAGCCCCAGCGCCCGGTATTGAGTAAAGTCCCTTTGCTTTTAGTCTTTGCAAAACTTCAAGGGTTGAGATTTTTGACACTCTTGCGATGTAGTCTATCTCGACTGCCGAAAAGCCGTGCACGTCAATGCTAGGATAGTTTTTACTTATAAATTCCAAAAGCTCTTCATACCACTGGATTTTAAGCTTTGGATGAACGCCACCTTGAAAGAGAATTTGCGTCCCGCCGATCTCTAAAAGCTCATCAATCTTTTTGCCTATCTCATCAAAGCTTAAAACGTAAGCCTCGTCCTCTTTTGCGTGGCGGTAAAATGCGCAAAATTTGCAATCAACCCAGCAAACATTTGTGTAATTTATATTTCTATCTACGATAAAAGTTGTCGTTTTATCAGGGTGAAGCTCACGCTTTCTTGCGAGTGCTAGTCGTCCAAGCTCGGTAAGCTCGGCGTTTTCTATCAAATCAACCGCTTCATCAACACTAAGTCTTTTCAAGTTTTTACCTTTTAAATTTTTGTGTGAGTGTATCAAAATTTAGCTTTTAAAAAGTAAATTTTAGTAAAATAGCTAGAAATTTTTAAAGGAGAAAAGATGAAAAAATTTCTAATTTTTATTGCAAGTGTTGCACTTTTTGTTGGTTGTGCTAAAAACCCTGAACCAAAAAAACACGAAATGCAAGGTTGTAGTGCAAACTGCGGTATGCAAATGCAAAAATGTGGCGAGGGCTGCGGTATGAATGATAAAAAAATGCCAATGCAAGGCTGCCCAATGCATCAAAATATGCAACACAAGCACTAATTTTAGGGGGTTTTGCCCCTAGAATTTTATCACTGCAAAATTATCTTTGGTGCTTAGAATTTCTACCCTGTCGCCGTCTTTTAGCTTTGATTTTAGCCCCTCATCAAAGTGCCAAAAAGTACCTTTAAAATATACCATATCGTTTTTAATCACGCCAAAGCCACGCTCGTTTAAAAAGTCATCTTTTATCTCGTTTTTTTGGCTCTTTTTAAATGGCTTTTTTAGAGCAAATATCAAAATTATTGAAAAAATCGCCGATAAAATCAGCCCAAAATACCAGCTAAAATCAATAAAAAAGCTTAAAATTCCAGTCGCTAAAAAGCCAAGCCCACAAAAGAGCAGATAAAACGAGCCAAACATAAGCTCGGCTAAAATTAGGCAGATACCAGCGATTAAAAAGCTCATTGTTTCTTGCCTAGGAATTCTTTTAGCACACTTAGTGAGCCGATTAGCTCGCTAGCTTCATAAGGGACTAAAATTTTATCTTTGCTCGTGTTTTTGGCTAGTTCGTTAAACGCCATAACTCTGTCCTTTGCTAGTAGAAATTCAGCCGCATTTTGGTTCTGGCTCATACTTGCATTTATCATATCCATAGCCTCTTTTTGTGCGGTGGCAAGGGCGATTTGCTCGTATTTTTTAGCATCAGCCATACGCTCAATCGCCTCTGCTTGAAGGACTTTTTCTTGTTTTAGGGCTTCTGCGTTTCTTATTAAAGCCGCTTTTTCAGCTTCGGCTTTTAGCTCAATGGCACGTTTTTCACGCTCGGCTTTCATCTGTAAATTCATAGCCTCCTCAATCCCGCTAGGGACTGAAATTTCAGAGATTTCAACACGCATAATCTTAACGCCCCAGTTATTTGCAGCATCTCCAAGTGCGACTTGAAGTGCGCTATTTAGGCGGTCGCGTGAGCTTAGTGTGTCATCAAGATTCATAGCGCCTATCTCGCCACGAAGCGTAGTCATTGCTAAATTCGCGATCGCACGCTTGTAGCTATCAACGTTATAAAGTGCCATTTTGCCATCCGTGACCTTTAAAAACACGATGCCATCAACGCTGATATTTACGTTATCCTTTGTGATAACCTGCTGTTTTGTAATATCTACAAGCTGTTCTCGTATCGTAATCTCGTCTCTGATTTGGTCAATAAAAGGTATGATAATGTGAAATCCGCCGTCAAGCACCTTGTGAAATCTGCCGAGTCGCTCAACGATATAAATATCTGATTGTGAGACGATTTTAACGGCTAGTTTTAAAAACACGACCACTAAAATCACAACCAAAAATGCCATTATGATAAAAATTTCATTGTCTTGCACTTTTACCCCTTTTTTATATTTTTTTGATATTATACACTAAATTTATGATAAAGGATAGATATATGAAAGTTAAACAAAAGGTTTTTTTAGCCCTTGCGGTTTTGGCTTTTGCTGGGTGTGCAAATACGCAAAATGCCCTGCCAAATGGGACTTGTGGCGTAAGCACAGCACAAAAGTGCGAGATGAAAAATGAGCTTACTGGCGTTTATAAAACCACTCTGCCGTGTGCGGATTGTGACGGGATTGAAGCGACTTTGATTTTAAAAGACGATAAGAGGTTTTCATACATTATGACCTATGAAAATCAGCAAAAATACACGGATAATCAAAGCGGAGTTTATAGCGTTGCTGGCGATATTTTAACGACTGAAAATTTATACAAAGAGAAGCAAATGTATAAGATTGTTAATGGGGCGTTAAAAATGCTTGATTCTCAGGGCGATGAAGTCAGTGGCGAACTAGCCGAATTTTATACCTTTAAAAAAATCCGCTAAAATAGGTGCTTAAAGCACCTGTTGGTTTTTGTTTTTAGTAAAAAATTATGAAAGTTTGGGTTAGTAGATAAGAGGTTTGTTTTTAAAATTTGCTAAAAAGCAGTAAAAATGCTAAGAACATCATTAAAAATCCGATGAAAATTTCTAGAATTTTCCACGAAATTGGTTTTTTAAATAATGGCAAAAGCACTCTTGAAGCGTATCCGAGCGTGAAAAAGAACACAAATGAAGCGGCGGCTGCTCCAAAGCCAAAAATGATATTTTTATCTGCAAATTTAGCAGAAACTGAGCCGATAAGAAGCATAGTGTCAAGATAAACGTGCGGATTTAGCCAAGTAAAAGCCAGTGTTAGAAGTATCGTTTTTTTAAGGCTTTGGGCTGGTTTTTCATCAATTTTCATTGCGTGATTTTGTCTAAATGCTGTCCAAAAACTTCTTAAAGCATAACAAAAAAGAAACAAAAATCCGCCATAAATTGCTATCTGTTTTATCGCTGGGAATTTACTTACAACGTAGCCAAGCCCTAAAACACCGCTAAAAATAAGCAAAGCGTCAGACACGGCACAAATTAGGCACGTGATAAAAACGTGCTGTTTTAAAATACCTTGCTTTAAAACAAAGGCGTTTTGAGCCCCAATGGCTAAAATAAGCGATAAACCAGTGCCAAATCCAGATAAAAATGCATCCATTAAAATCCTTAAAATTTTACATAAAATTTTACAAAAAATTGCTCTTAAAAGTGTTACAATTTTACACAATTAAAGATATAAAATTGAGCCAAGTCGTATCATATTTGAGCCAGATTTTATGGCAATTTCATAATCGCTACTCATACCCATTGAGCAGATTTTTGCTCCTTTTAAATTGCTAAAAATTTTATAAGTAGCTTCAAAACTAGCTGAAATTTTGCTTACTTCATCGCTGTGAGTGCCGATACTCATCACGCCTAAAAGGTTGATATTTTCGCACTCTTGCGAGATTTTGTGATAAATTTCAGCTGCCATTTCTACGCTCACGCCTTGCTTTGTATCTTCGTTTGCCGAGTTGATTTGTAAAAGCGTGTCAAGCTTGAAATTTAGCCGTTTATTAACAGCCACCGCACGCTCAAAGCTATCACAACTCTGCCATAAAATAGGCTTTAATGCGATTAGTTGGTTGATTTTATTATCTTGAAGTCGCCCTATCATATGCCATTTTATGGGCAAATCGGCAAGTTCGGACTGCTTTTTTGCCATCTCTTGGATTCTGTTTTCACCAAAGTCAATCTGTCCTTGTGAGTATAAATTTCTAACCTCATTTTGTGTTACGTTTTTACTCACTGCAACAAGCCTGACACCACTTGAAATGGCGTTGATTTTATCTAATAAATCGCTTAAAACTATCATTTATAAACCCCGCTTAATCTCATAATATCGTTAAAAGTCGCCACGAGCATTAGCATTAAAAGCAACGCCCAGCCAACGTATGTAAGCCACACAAAGACCTTTTGGCTTACTTCACGGCGAAAAATCAGCTCGTAGGCGTTAAAGATGATATGACCGCCATCAAGGGCTGGGATTGGCAGTAAATTTAGTATGCCAAGATTTACAGAAATTAGTGCTGTGATGACTAAAAGCACGACAAAATCGCTCTTTGCAGCCTTTGAAGTAATGTCAGTAATTTGGACAATCCCGCCCATTTCTTTAATCGGCACGATACCAAGCACCAGCTTTTCAAAGCTTAAAAATATGAGCTTTGAAGCCCAAATTGTTTGCGAAAATGCGTATTTTAGGGCGTCAAAGCCGGTGTGATAAATTTTTACAAACTCGCCCTTTGGCGAAATTCCAATGAGCGGTTTTTGGATTACTTCGCCAAAAATGCTCCTACTTTCGCCGATTTTTGGGGTTAGAGTTATATTTAAAATTTCGCCATTTCGCTCAATTTCTAGCGTCGTTGGCTCGGTTTTTACAAGCTCTGCTATCTCGTCCCACTCTGAAATTTTCACGCCATTTATTGCAGTTATTTTATCATCTGGTGCGATTTTTGCACTCATAGCGGCTGAGTTTTCAAGCACCTTGCCAACGACTGGCGAGAGCTTTTCAACGCCTAAAATTCCAATAAAAATGTAAAGCAAAAATGCTAAAAATATGTTAAAAAACGGCCCAGCAAAGAGTATGTAAATGCGTTTTATCGGGCTTAGGGTGTTGTAGCTATCAGCGTCATAGTTTCTATTGGCTGGGTCAGCGTCATCTTGCCCTTTTAGCTGGACATATCCGCCAAGTGGTATTGCACTAATGCAATAATCGGTGTTTTTAATGCGTTTAACGAAAATTTTATCGCCAAAACCAATGCTAAATGTCAGCACGCAAACGCCGAGCGAACGAGCCGCTAAAAAATGTCCAAGCTCGTGAAAAAATACCAAAAACGAGATGATAAAAATCGTAACAAAAAAGTGCCACGAATAGGCATAAAGCCCGACAGCAAGGATTATGGCTAAAAAAATAATGCCCTTCACGACCTAATCCTTGCAAAGCTTTCTCGTAGGCTCTCACGCATTTTGTAGTTGATATTTTGGCTATCTTTTAGCGAGCGTTCGACCGAACCTTCAATACTGCTTAAAATTTCAAAAAGCTCGCTCTCCCAAGTGGTTTCATCTTTTTTTGAGTTCATATTTTGAATAAAAGTAAGCTTTCTGCTAGATTGCGAAAGCTCGGCTAAAAACTCATCTTTTAGGCTCTCATCTTTTAAATTTTCATCGTTTGCTAACTGCCTTAACGCTCTAATTTGCGCGTCAATCTCATCGCAAAATTCCTTGTATTTTTGCGTTTTATCATCGCTAATTAGCACTAAATTTTGGCGTTTTGGCTCTAAATTTTCATCTTTTAACGCCTCGTTTTTATCAATATTTTGCGTCATTTTTGTAATCTGCATATAAAGTGCAAAGCCCACGGCTAGGCAGATTACAAACGCCATTGTTATCTCATTCATCTTTTATCCTTTCTTAAATTTATCGCACTCTCAATGCTAATTAGGGCGATTGCTGTCCAAATTAGGCAAAATGAGATTAGCTTGTAAGTTTGAAGCTCTTCATTAAAAATCACGACAGCAACTAGCATACTTAAAGTCGGCGAAAGATACTGAACGTAAGCTAGGGTGGTTAGCTTCATTCTTGTCGTGGCTGCATTAAACATTACAAGCGGTATAATCGTAACAATGCCAGAACAAATCATCAAAAAGCCGTTAAAATCGGCTTTGAAGTGGTTTTGGTCAATGGCAAAAAGATAGAAAAAATACGCCATTGAAATGGGAAAAACTAGCAGAGTTTCAATAAAAAGCCCCTGCATAGCCGCAACTTTTATAAATTTTCTAATGCCGATATAAATGGCAAACGAAAGTGGCAACATAAGCGAGATAAATGGCAAGTCGCCGATACCATAAATTTGCGTTAAAATCGCTAAAAACACGATGAAAATTCCAGCCTTACCGCAAGGTGTGATTTGCTCTTTAAAGACTAAAAATCCGACAAAAATATTAACAAGTGGATTCATAAAATAGCCCAAACTTGCCTCTAAAATTCGCGAGTTACTTACTGCATAGACGTAAATTAGCCAGTTTAAGCTAATCATTACGCCACTTAAAAATAGTAAATTTAGGGTTTTTTTGTTTGAAATTAACGCCTTAATCTGCTCAAAACCGCCAGTAAAATAAAAAAACATCGCCATACAAACGACTGACCAGATTATTCGGTGAATTAGTATCTCCCACGCCGATACGCCTTGAAAGAGCTTAAAAAATATCGGAAATACGCCCCAAATAACAAAAGCACCGATAGCTAAAAAAAAGCCCTTAGTGGCTTCATCTTTATAATTCATCAAACGCCTTAAAAATAAAAGGCTGATTATAGTTTTATCTTGTTTAATAAAGCATAAAAATTAAGCTTTTAATGATATAATCGCAACTTTTATAAATTTTAAGTAAAGGTAAAATTATGAGTTGGAGCAAGGATAGTTGGCGAAAATACAAAATTTTACAACAGCCGACTTATGTAAATCAAGATGAGCTAAAAGAGATTGAAAACAAGCTCTCATCGCTACCACCGCTTGTTTTTGCAGGCGAGGCTAGAAGGCTAAAAGAGGAGCTAAAAAGGGTTTGTGAGGGCAAGGCGTTTTTGCTTCAAGGTGGCGATTGTGCCGAGAGTTTTTCAAATTTTAGTGCAAATAACATAAGAGATATGTTTAAGGTAATGCTTCAAATGGCTATCGTTTTAACCTTTGGTGGCAGTATGCCAATTGTCAAGGTCGGACGTGTAGCAGGGCAGTTTGCAAAGCCTAGAAGTAGCGATTTTGAGGAGATTAATGGGGTTAGTTTGCCTAGTTACAGGGGCGATATTATAAACGGCTTTGAATTTAGCCAAAATGCCCGTGTCCCAGACGCAAAACGTATGATTGATGCGTATTATCAATCAGCTTCTACGATGAATTTGCTTCGTGCATTCTCGCGTGGTGGTTTGGCTGATTTACACCAAGTGCATAAGTGGAATTTAGGCTTTACAAAAAGGGCTGAGATTAATGAAAAATACGCCGAGCTAACCGATAGTTTAAGCAAGACTTTGGCGTTTATGCAAGCTTGCGGTATGACATCTGAAAATACGCCAATTTTAAGCCAAACGTCATTTTACACATCGCACGAAGCCTTGCTTTTGCCTTACGAAGAGGCACTTACTCGCGAGGATAGCCTAAGTGGCGAGTGGTATGACTGCTCGGCACATATGCTTTGGATAGGCGAAAGGACGCGTGGGGTTGATGACGCTCACGTGCATTTTTTAAGTGGGGTTAAAAACCCAGTCGGCGTTAAAATCGGACCAAGTGCAAGTGCTGATGATATTAAAAAAATAGCTAAAATTTTAAATCCGCAAAACGAGGCTGGACGGCTAAATATCATCATCAGAATGGGTGCTGATAAGATAGGCGATAAACTGCCAAATCTGCTAAAAGAGCTAAAAAGCGAGGGGCTAAATATTGTTTATAGCATTGACCCAATGCACGGCAACACGACAAAGGCGACAAATGGCTACAAGACGCGTGAATTTGGTAAAATTTTAAGCGAAGTAAGAAGCTTTTTTGAAATTTCACGAAGCGAGGGTGTTTATCCGGGCGGAATTCATCTTGAAATGACCGGTCAAGATGTGACAGAATGCACAGGCGGCGCATTTAACGTAACAGAGCAGAGCCTAAAAGAGCGATATGAAACGCAGTGCGACCCAAGATTAAATGCAGACCAAGCACTTGAACTTGCATTTTTAGTCGCTGATTTTTTGAAAAAAGCGTGAATTTTCAAGGCAAAAAGCCTTGAAAATTTCACTAAATTTTACCGCCTTCAACGACAACTGACTCAGGGTCAATATCATCGCCATAGACGCTTTTTAGCGTAGCATCGTAATCTTTGTGAAAGAAATTTTCTTTGCCAAGCTCAATAATTTCGTTATTTAGCCAGTCAAGCAGTGCTTTGTTGCCCTTTTGCACGGCTGGTGCGATGACGTCCTTATCGCCAAAGCTGTCAATGCCGACTTTAAAGCCCGGATTTTCTTTAACCCACGCAAAAAGCAGGGTGTTATCGTGCGATAAAGCGTCGCCTCTGCCATCAAGTAAGGCAGCAAAGGTTTCAGTGTTTTGATCAAATTTCACAAGCTCAATCTCTGGGTGATTTTTCGTAAAATACGCATCTGCTGTCGTGCCTTTATTTACGATTAGCTTTTTGCCTTTAAGCTGTGAAATGTCGGTGATTACGCCATTTTGTGGGCTTACCACGCCAAGCGAAACCTTCATATAAGGCAGCGCAAAATCAACGATTTTTGAACGCTCAGGGGTTTGCGTGAAGTTTGCTAAGATTATATCAACCTTATTTGCGACTAAAAATTCAGCCCTGCTAGCAGCCTCAACAAGCTCAAATTTTACCTTGCTCTCATCGCCAAGCAAATCCTTTGTGATACGCTTTGCAAAATAGACATCATAGCCTTGATTTTTGCCATCTTTATCCACAAAGCCAAATGGTGGCTTATCGCTAAAAACGCCGATACGAACAAAGCCTTGCTCTTTGATTTTAGCCACGCTATCAAGCTGTTTAGCGTCAGCGACCTTATCCTCACCGCAACCCGTTAGAAAGACGGCAGCGATGATTGCCAAAAATGAAAAAAACTTTTTCACTCTTTCTCTTTTAAAATAAAATGGGATTTGATTTATACTTTAAATTTTATAAAAATAAGATAAAATGAGCCTTTTTTAAATTATCTTATTTTAATAACCATTTCAGGCTCATCTCTTAGCTCATAATCGCCACTATCTCTAAAATCTCTTAAATAATCCCTACGCTTGTAACCACTATCTCTAAACGGCTCTTTGATTACGATATATGTATCAAATCTTGAATTTATATCGCCATTATACTCATCATCGTAAAAACTTTGACGCCTATCATCGTTGTAATAGCTATATCTATCTTTTTTATAATGTTTCTTTTTTGGCACGAGAATAATCGTGTCATCGTTTCGGTAATCATCATATGCCACTCCAAATGTAAAAAGCATTATTGCGACTAAGAAAATTTTCATTTTTTGCTCCTTGTAAAGAAAATTTTTAAATATTATTGCTATGTAAATAAAATATCATTTAAACAAAAGCAAAATTTTAGTTTTTTTAGTTAAAATTGTCAAAATTTATTTTAAACGAGGGGTAAAAATGTCTTTATCTGTAAAAGCAACCGTTGCTGGTCTATCTTTAATGGCTATGTTAAGTGGCTGTATGTCTTCAATGAATATGGGTGGCGGTAAAACTGTCGCTACTGGCTCAGCTGGTGGCGAGAATGCACAAAATGCAAATTCTCAACTTGAAAGATGCTCTCAATCATTGGGGACATTAACAATATACGAAGATAGGGATTCTGACTGGTATAGCGTATTAACAAGAGATTATCGCTTAACTTCAACCGTGCCAGTTATTAGGCTTTTAGCACAGCAGTCAAATTGTTTTGTTATAGTTGAGCGTGGCAAGGCTATGAACCAAATGATGGAGGAGCGTGCTTTGATGAAATCTGGCGAACTTAGAAAGAACTCAAATTTTAAAAAAGGACAAATGGTAGCGGCTGATTACACGGTTACTCCAAGCATAACATTTAGTTCAGGCAACACAGGCGGTATAGGCGGTGTTGTTGGTGCTTTATTTGGCGGTATTGCTGGTGCCGTCGCTGGTGGCGTTCAAACTGCTGAGGCTGGCACTGTTTTAACACTTATAGAAAACAGATCAGGTGTTCAATTAGCAGCAGCTGAGGGTAGTGCAAGCAATATGGACTTTGCAGGTCTTGGTGGACTGTTTGGTAGCAGTGCAGGTGGTGCACTTGGTGCTTACTCAAAAACTCCACAAGGTAAGGTCATAGTCGCTGCATTTACAGATTCTATGAATAACCTAATTAAGGCTGTCAAAAACTACAAAGCACAAAGCGTAAAAGGCGGTCTTGGTGCTGGTGGGACGCTGAAAGTCTCTGATTAATCATTAAAAGTCCGATTTATTCGGACTTTTAAAAACTAAATAGATTTAAAAATTTCTTTGCTCTTTCGCTTTTGGGGCTGGTAAAAAACTCATCTGGTGTGCTAATTTCTACAATCTGTCCAGCGTCCATAAATACGATTTTATCGGCAACCGCACGTGCAAAGCCCATCTCGTGAGTGACAATTAGCATAGTCATCCCGTCCTTTGCTAAATTTATAATCACATCTAAAACTTCACGCACGATCTCTGGATCAAGTGCTGCTGTGACCTCGTCAAATAGCATAAGTTCTGGCTTCATACAAAGGCTTCTAACAATGGCTATTCGTTGCTTTTGACCGCCTGAAAGCTCACGAGGACGTGCAAATTTCTTATCCTTTAAGCCGACCTTTTCAAGCCACATATCAGCCTCACGCTCCACTTCATCACGGTTTCGTTTTTGTGCTTTTAGTGGTGCTAAAATGATATTTTCTATCACATTTAAATGCTCAAAAAGCTCGTAATGCTGAAAGACCATACCGACTTTTTGACGCATTTTTGTCCAGTTTTTATAGTCCTTTGTAACCACTTCGCCGTCAATTACAATCTCGCCACTTTGGATATTTTCAAGTCCGTTTATAGTGCGTAAAGTCGTTGATTTACCACAGCCTGAGGGTCCAAGCAAGACGATGACTTCGCCACGATTTACGCTTAAATTTATATCCTTTAAGGCTTGTGTTTGCTCATAAAATTTATTTACATTTTTTAACTCTAAAATTTTCATCTCTACTCCCAACGGCGCTCTAACTTTTGCGATAATTTTGATATCGGATAGCAAATTATAAAATATAAAAAGAATATAAAGCCATAAATCCAAAAAGGTGCTAGATTATCGCTAAAAACGTGCCTTTCTATGATTTGCTGACCGACTTTTACGACTTCAATTACGCCGATTAATACCACGATTGAGGTTGTTTTTATCATTCTGCTAAGCAAATTTACAGCACCCGGCACCAAGCGCCTTGTAGCAAGTGGTATGATGATATAAATGTAAATTTGAAGCCTGTTTAGCCCAAGCGAAGTCGCGCTCTCAAACTGGTGCTTTGGTATAGAAACGACGGCACCTCTAACGATATCCATCATCTCAAAAATTCCCCAAATGCTAAACACGACAAGCGAGGCACCAAATGCACTTAAATGCAAATTTAACGCACGTGCTAAACCAAAATAAAATATAAAAAGCCAGACGATTGTTGGCATTATCCGCACGATTTCAAGGCAAATTTTAAGAGTGGCGTATAAAAATCGGTTTTTTAGGCTCATTAAAACGCCTAAAATCAGTCCGCCAAAAACTGAGATGATGATTGAAAGGATTGAAATTTCAAGGCTTATGAGAAGTCCTTCGCCAAGTCTAAGCAAATTTTGGGCGTTAAAAAGCACACTATCTTGCACGAACTCTCCTTTCAAGTAGCGAAAGCACCAGCGAAATTGGCAAAATGATGACTAGATAGCTAATAACAAGCATAAACAACGCCTCGTCCGTTTTGTAATAAAGCCCGATTAAATCCTTTGCAACATAGACCAAATCAGCAAGGGCGACAATGCTAACGATTGAGGTTTCTTTAAGCAAGAAAATCACGTTTGCAGCGATGCTAGGTAGCGAAACGCTAAACGCTTGTGGCGTGATTATGTGGTATAAAATTTGCACCTGATTTAGCCCAAGACTAAGCCCAGCTTCAATCTGACTCTTTCTAACCGCCTCATACCCAAGCCTAAAACTCTCAGCCATATAACTACCGCCTAAAAACGCTAAACCGATGACAGCACAGCTAAACGAGCTAATGCTAACGCCAAGCTTTGGCAGTCCGTAGTATAAAAAGAAAAGCTGGATTAAAAGCGGTGTGTTGCGGCTTAGCTCAACGTAGCCATTTACGAGCGGGATTAGAAATTTTACCTTATAATACCGCACCGACATACAAAAAATGCCTATTACGATTGAAAAGAAAATCCCTAAAAATGCAAGTTTGAGCGTTAAAATCCCAGCCTTAACATACATAGGATAAAACTCGCTAATAAACTCAAAATCCATAAAATTCCACTTCTAAATTTTCTAAAAGTGTGATTGTAGCTAAAAAATGCTAATTTATGCTAAAATGAGCGTTTTTAAAATTTGGAGTTTTTATGGATATTTTTCAGATTATCGGATTTTTGGGTATGCTTTGTATTGTTGGGGCGTATTTTTTGCTTCAACTTGGCAAGATTAATGCAGAAAATTTAGCCTATCAATACATAAATTTGGCTGGTGCGATTTTACTCATCATCTCGCTTTTAGTGCATTTTAATCTTGGGTCATTTTTGATTGAAGTTTTTTGGATTTTTATAACAATTTTTGGGATTTTTAAAATTTACAAACAAAGGATAAAGCGATGATTAGAGCATTTGGCGAGTGGGAGAAGCAAGAGTGCTTACTCTTATCTTTACCGCATAAAAACACCGATTGGCAGCCATATTTAGATGAAATTTTAGCTAGCTACGAAGAGCTTGTAGGGGCTATTACGCCATATCAAAAGTGCGTTTTAATCTGTCCGGATACGCAAATTTTAGAGCGTTTTAAGAAATTTTCTAACTGCGAATTTTTAAAGATTGCCACCGATGATACGTGGATTAGGGACTATGGTATGATTGATGTTTTGTGTAGTGGCGCTATAAAAAGCTACGATTTTAGCTTTAACGCTTGGGGTAATAAATTTAAAAGTAGCAACGATAATGCCGTAAATACTGCATTAAACGCGCATTTTAAGGGCGAGCTAGAAAGCGTTGATATGGTGCTTGAAGGCGGTAGCGTGGATTTTAACGGTGAGGGCGTTTTGCTTACGACTGAGCATTGTTTGCTAAATGAAAATCGCAATCCAAGCCTAAATAAGAGCCAAATTGAAGCAAAATTAAGTGAGCTTTTTGGCTTAAAACGCACGATTTGGCTAAAAAATGGCTTCATAAAGGGTGATGATACCGATCATCACATTGATACACTGGCTCGTTTTATCACGCCTGATACGATAGCTTACGCAAGTTGCGATGATCGTGCTGATGAGCATTTTAACGAGCTAAATGCGATGAGAGCCGAGCTTGAAAATACCGGCTTTAAGCTACTTGCTCTGCCGCTGCCTAGCCCGAAATTTTATGATGATAAAAGGCTTGGCTGCACCTATACAAATTTTATATTTATAAACAACGCTCTAATCGTGCCAACTTACGATGATAAAAACGATAAAATCGTGCTTGAAATACTGCAAAATGCCCTGCCAAATCACAAGGTAATTGGCGTAAATTCGCTCGTTTTTGTCCGCCAAAACGGCTCACTTCACTGCTCGTCACAAAACAAGTATCACGCTTTTGCGAAGCAAAATGTTTCTAGCGAAGCGAAAAACAAGCGAAGCGGTGCCGACAGGCAGGTTTTTAGCGAAGCGGGAGAATAGATTTGCAAGATGAAATTAGCCAAAACAAATCCATTTTTGCTTAAAAAAATAGCCGTGATTACGGCCGGACTTACCGCTGTAATTTTGGCGATTTTTAAATTTATAGCCGGATTTTTAAGCGGTTCGGTTTCGGTGATGAGCTCAGCCATTGACTCTATGCTTGATTGCTTGGTTTCGTTTTTAAATTTCTTAGCACTTAAAAAATCAAGCGATGCGCCAAATGCGAAATTTAACTACGGATACGGCAAACTTGAAGCACTCTCATCGCTCTTTGAGGGCGTTTTTATCGTTGGTATCGGACTTTTTATCCTTTATCAAAGCGTTAAGAAAATTTTTATACCAGAGCAAAATTTTGATGTTAGTATCGGACTTTATGTTATGCTAGTTTCGCTCATACTAACTGGTGCTTTGATACTATTTTTAAACAAAATCGCAACCCTAACAAACAACCTAATTATCAAAGCAGACGCACTTCACTACAAAAGCGACTTTTATTCAAACCTAGCCATCATCATCGCTCTAATCGTGATAAAATTTACTGGCTTTGTATTAATTGACGCGATTTTAGGCATAGTAATTAGCATTTATATCATCTACTCGGCAATCTCGCTCATACGCGAAGGGGTGCTAATTTTGCTTGATGCTGCCCTGCCTAGCCAGATCATAAACGAAGTGGTGCAAATTATCCTTTCAAAGCCTGAAATTTCAAGCTTTCACTACCTAAAAAGTCGCCAAAGCGGAGCTTACACATATCTAAGCTACCACCTAGTTTTTAACGGCAACTTTTCGCTTTTAAAGGCGCACGAAATTTCAGATGAGATCACAAAAGAGATAAAAGCTAGGTTTAATGATAAAATTTGGATAATCACGCCAGAGCTTGACCCAGTTGATGATAGCGGTGGCGAAAATCACGGCAACGACGAGCGTTGCGTAATATCAAATAAAGGAGAAAAATGAAAACAGCACTAATTCAGCAGAAATTTCACGGCACAAAAGAAGCCACGATAGCTAAAACTTGCGAGCTAATCGCACAGGCAAAGCAGGGCGGGGCAGAGCTTGTGATTTTACAAGAGCTTCATCAAACGCAGTATTTTTGTCAAAGCGAGGACGTGGGCTTTTTTGATTTGGCAAATGACTGGGAGAGTGATGTGAAATTTTGGGCAAATGTGGCAAGGCAAAATGGCGTAGTTTTGGTCACTTCGCTGTTTGAAAAACGCACCGCCGGACTTTATCACAACACCGCTTTTATCTTTGAGCGTGACGGGACTTTGGCTGGTAAATACCGCAAAATGCACATACCTGATGACCCGCAGTTTTATGAGAAATTTTACTTTACACCGGGCGATCTAGGCTTTGAGCCGATACAAACGAGCGTTGGCAAACTTGGCGTCTTGGTGTGCTGGGATCAGTGGTATCCAGAAGCGGCTCGTTTAATGGCGTTAAAAGGGGCTGAAATTTTAATCTACCCAACGGCGATAGGTTGGTTTGATGAAGATACAGATGCTGAAAAATCGCGTCAGCTAGAAGCGTGGGTCGCTGTGCAGCGCGGTCATAGCGTGGCAAATGGCGTGCCTGTCGTGGCAGTAAATCGCACTGGCTTTGAAGCTGATAGCTCTGGGGTTAGCAAAGGCATTAGATTTTGGGGTAATAGCTTTGTTTTTGGGGCACAAGGGGAGCAAATTTTTAGGGCAAACGAGCAAGATGAGGCGTGTTTTTTGGTGGATATTGATATGAAACGAAGCGAAAATGTGCGTAGAATTTGGCCATTTTTACGCGACAGGCGGATTGAAAACTACGCTGGTTTAACTAAAAGATTTATTGATTAAATATTTGGCTTTATGATTTTGCTAATCATAAAGCCGATAAATGATTTATATTTTGCCGATTTCTTTTATTATATTGTTGGCTTTTTTTACGAGAAAAATAAAAATCAATAATAAAATTATAAGCAGACAAAAAACAAGGCTTATTAAGATATTTTCGCTAATCTCAAATTTATCCACTGCCCAAATAATAACCCCAATAAAAGCATCAATAATTACAACAAGCCACACTTTAAGCATAGTTAGTTTTCTTTTTGCTTCATTTAATGTTTGCATTTTTGTCCTTGTTAATTTTGGATATTATAACAAAATTATAATTGTTTGACTTTAACGTTTAAAAAGTATTTTATCTCAAAAAACAAGCTTACAAACCAAAAAAATTATGCAGTTTTTTGATAAAAATTTGTTTGATTTGAAGTAGAACTTCGTATTTTGTTAAAAAAAAGGGGGGGGCTTCTTTTGCGTTTTGCTTTTAGAACGAGCAAAGCGAAGTAGGGTCGCCCCTGCCATAACTTACAAACAGAATTTTGTTTATTTTGCAATAGAACGTTGCTTGAAATTTAAAAAGTGCCATTTGTTTTTCTTTAAGGGAGAAGGGGGCTTGAATTGCGAAGTCACCCCCTTCTCCCTTAACAACCCTTATCCCCGATAACGCTTCTAAGGTGGTGAACATCTGCCGATTAAAAGTCGGCGTTCGCTAGTTTTATTTTTTTACATTCTAGCGTTTTTAAAATTTTAAACTAAAAAATTATGCTGTTTTTGATAAAAATTTTTGTGGTTTGAAGTGGAACGTTGCATTCTATTTTGAGTGTCGCTCACTCTATTTTAAGGGAGAAGGGGGCTTGAATTGTGTTCTGCTTGCAGCTACGAGCGAAGCGAAGTAGGGTCGTACCCCTTCTCCCTTAACTATAACTCGCAAAAAATCAAAACAATGTCGTAACATTGTTTTGATTTTCGTTTGCTTCCCCCACGACAACGCTCTATCGTGCGAACACCTGCCGATTAAAAGTCGGCGTTCGCTAGTTTAGTCTTCTTACGTTCTAGTGTTTTTGAAATTTTAGTCTAAAAAATATGCTGTTTTTTGAGAAATTCTGTGGCTTGAAGTAGAATTTTGCATTTTATTTTGAGTGCTTCTTTTGTATTTTGCTTTTATCACGAGCAAAGCGAATAGGGTCACTCCTTTCTCTCCGCTATAACTCACAAACCACAAATTTTTTACACTTTCACAGACCACCAAAACAATGTCGTAACATTGTTTTGGTTATCATCTGCTTACCAATCAATTCGGCGGTTTGTGCGGTTTGAGACATTATCGGTGTCAATGACAAATTGTCCGACATCGGTTTTATTACCATTTTTATCGTAGCTTCTGCCGCCCCAGTTGCTTGATTTGCCGTAGAAATTCACTTCTAGGACGTTCTCACCTATGCCACCATTTTGGACGTTGCTCTCATCTAACAGATACGGCGAAATGTCGCCAAGTTTGATGAAAATTTTATCCTTACCGCCTTTGTTGCTTGATAGTCTGATGTCTTGTTTGCCCTGATTTACGGCACCGATACCACTTATTCTAGCGGTGTTTAGGGCTCTTTGGTCTGTCCAGTAAGCTCTTGGGTCTAGATTGTTTTCAGCTTGATTTACAAACCAATCTTTTAAATTCTCACTTGCAAACTCTGGCGTTGAGTTTAGGATTAGCCCGGTTGTGCTTAGGTCGTTCATTAGTGTGCCGTTTGCTTGGCAGTCTTTGCAGTAAAATCCATAATAAAGCTTAGCGTCAAAGCCACTTGACGGACCTTCGTAGTAAGGTGCGTAGAGTTTGCCTTGTATCATTAGGGCGTCGTGGGTTGTGTTTATGTTGGCTGTGGTTTGCGAGTAGCTGTTTGAGAGCGTGTAGGCTTGTCTTGTGCCATCATCTTTTTCAAAGTCAGCCGAGCCATTTACCTTTAAGTCGCTGATGAAAAATTCTTGCGATGAGATGACAAATGGGGTTTGTGGATTTTGTCTGTAACGTGGGCTTACGTTTATGTATATATTTGCCGTTGAAGCCGTGTCAAAAAAGGCAGTTTCGGCTTTTAGTGGCATTTTGTTTTTGTTTTCTGTTGGATAGAATTTTGAATAGCCGTTGCTTATGCCACGTAGTTTATTTGCTTCATTGTAATTTGTGCTTGTATCATCTAAATTTAGCCCAGTCGTGTTTGTCGCTAGTGCTATGCGTTTAGCTAGTGGCTGGTCTTTGTTTGGCGAGTTATCTATAAATGGTATGCGTGTGCGTTTTGCGGTTATGTTGCTTCTTAGTGTTGGGTCGGTTGAGTTTATATCGCCTACGTTTGAGTAGTTAAGCGTAAAGCTAACTGGCTCGGCGTAGCAGTTGGTTGTGAAATTTGATAATTCTGTGCCGTTTTGGGCGACTGCTTTTATGCTTAAATTTAGCGTGGCTTTTTGCTTTAAGCTCTCATCGCTTGAAGTTGCGTTAAAATCATCTAAATACGTGTAGCCGTTGTTTGCATTTGTAATGCCATTAAATGTCGCTTTTATACCAGCTGGGATAAATTTTAATGTATCGGCTAGCTCAATGTCACAATCAACCAAATCCCTATTAAATGGCTGAGCACCGCCACCACGCCTACACTCTCCGCCGTATTGAGATGTGCCTTTGTTATCTACGCCAGTCCATTCTTGGTCAAGCACCCTAAGTCCAAATTCCATTAGATTAAAGTAGCTAAACACGCCAGTTCTTGCTTCGTTGTTTGTGAAATTTATTTTATTATGATCGTTAAGTGGCACGGCTGTGCTAGCACAATCAGGCTGGTGCTTTTTGGTTGAGAATGGGAAGTTGTATTCTTTATCGTATTTGCCAGTTCTAATTGAATCAAACGAGCCTTGTGCTACGTGCGTTTGATTATCGTGCTTGACTGGTAGGGCAGTGCCGTTTGCACCCATTGCTTTTATACTAAAATAGTAGGTTTTACCAGCGATTAGCTTCATTTTATCAAGTGGGTTACCTACTGGTAGTTTGCCATTTTGGTCTCTATTGTAAATATTAAACGATAAATTTGCTGGGCGGATTGAGAATGTATCTGACTCGCTTACGGCTGTGCCAGTTATCACGTTTTTATTAAACTGCCCATTCGTGGCTGGATAGATGAAAAATTGTGCCTTTGTCGTTAGCTTTTTATCCATATTTGGGATATCAAAGCAGTATCCGCCTTGTGGGACATTTATTACTGGTAGGTTGCCTGTGCCGTAGATGAAGTCGTATTCGTTTGTTTCGTGTTTTATCGGATTGTTTTCATCGCTTTCATCTGAGTATTTTGCGTTATATTTTAGTGCTACGATGACTGGCTCATCGCCACTTGTTAGACTTGTTCCACCATTTTCATCTTTGGCGATTATGCAAAATTGCCCACTTTTACCCACCTGCCTAGCTCTTAGCGGACTACCCCAAAGCCAGTCAAGGCTCTTGCCACCGCTTTTAAATGCGTCTAGGAATTCCTTATCTGCTATCTTGTATTTTACCCCAGCCTTTGGCTCTTCGGTGCAAAAGCCGTCAGTTTTAGGCGAGTAAAAGTTTGTATTTGGGATAGCTGAATCGCCCATTGATTGTTGCATTGCTAGGGCGAAGTAGCTATTTGCTGATTTGCTACTTTTGATTGCTATTTGGAATTTATAATTGCCCGGCACCATAGGGTGATTGTGTCTTAAAATATCTCTTGTAATGCTTCTTGTTTCGCCGTCTTTGCCTTTTTCTGTTGATGATATGTCTTTATTGCAGTCAATGCCACTACACACAAATTGCTGTCCATCAATTAAAATTTTATAGTTGCCGTTTAAATTTGAATGAAGTGCATAAATGTTTTGCTGAAAAATATTTAATATATTTTGTTGGCTTAAAGTATATGAAGTAGTTACATTTTTTAGCATATCTTTAACGTTATCATCAAAGCTTTTTGAAGTGTTGTATTTTAAAGAGCTTACGTGTTGCTTGCTGTTTCTAAAATCATAAACATAAGTGCCGTTTGTGCCACCAGCTCTTAACATATAATTTGGTATTTGAATATTACCTTCAAGGTAAATCGTAAAATCGCCAGTAATTTCAGGGTAAAGGTCAAAGAAATTTTGGGTAAATGAAAATCTTGTATCCTTGCCGACGTAAAATCTTTGTCCGTTTTTATTTGCGTCAGGGTATGATTTTAGGCGGTTTGTATCGCTTAAATATAAATTTTTGGCTGTTTGGTTTGTTGTGTTTATGGTTGTTTGAATATTGTCAGTCCAAGAGGCGACATTGTTTAAATTATTTATATCTTTGTGACCTTTATAAACAAACATTTTAAGCCCACTAATTGCCTTAACGCCGTTTATGACTTGACACTCGGCAAAAGCACTCGTGCTAAAAAACGCTGTGGCGAGTAAAAGGACAACAGCCCTTTTAAGCGTAGAATTTCGCGGATTTAACATTAATTAACTCCCATAGTTTGAATTTTTAGCGATTATATCACAAAATATAAAAATAAGGCTTTAAAATTGCAAGTGTTTCATTTTTATACATTTTTTATTTAAAATTTAAAACATTTTTACACATTAAACAAATTACAAATACAAAAATGCAAAAATGACAAAAATTTTAAAGGAGAGATGATGAAAAAAAGCAGTGTTTTAATCTCAGCACTCTTGCTAAGTGCTTCGCTAAATGCCAAAGAATTCGTAAGTATCGGCACTGGCGGTATGACTGGGACTTACTATCCAATAGGTGGCGCGATTTGTCGCTTGGTAAATAAAAATCCACAGATAAAATGCTCAGTCCAATCAACTGGCGGGTCGGTGTATAACGTAAATAATGTCCTAAAAAACGAGCTAACCTTTGGCTTCGTGCAAAGCGACGTGGTCTATGAGAAATACAACGGCGTAGGTAAATTTAACAATATGGGCGACACGAAGCTTCGTTCGGTGGTATCAATATATCCAGAGCTTTTAGCCTTTGTCGTATCAAAAGCGAGTGGGGTTAAAGAGATCGCTGATTTAGCAGGTAAAAAATACAACGTAGGCAACCCGGGCAGTGGCAATGAAGTAACGACTTTGGCGGTATTTAACGCTGTTGGCTTTGACGTGGCAAGTCTTGGTCATCGTGGCGTTTTAACCGTGCAAGAGTGCCCACACGCACTAAAAGATAAAAAGATAGACGGATATAGCTTTATGGTCGGACATCCGACAGCAAATATCACAGACGCTGCAAATTCATTGCCAATAGATATACTTGATATAAGCGGTGAGAAAATAGATGAATTAATCGCTAAAAATCCATATTTTGCTAAGGGCGTGATACCAAAAGGTAGCTATGAAGGCGTGGATAAAGATGTGCAAAGTGTTGGCGTAAAAGCCGTGCTTGTTACAAATGATAGTGTAAGTGATGAAGCGGTAAAGCTTGTAGTAAAGGCGATACTTGATAATTTTGACGAGTATAAAACTCTTCATCCAGCACTAAAAGCCGTAACAAAAGAGAGCCTACTTGAAGGCTTATCAGCTCCACTTCATCCAGCAGCACAAGCCGTATTTAAAGAAGCTGGACTTTTAAAATAACTTCTTAAAGAGTTAAAACCTATTTTTTGATAGGTTTTAACCATTAATCTAACACTTCATAAATAAAAATATTTAAAATTTATACAAATAAAAATAATTTTTAATATTTAATAAATAATTAAGTAAAAATTTAAGGGGGGGGGGTATAATGACCTGCATATTTTTTTAAAGGAGAAAATAATGAAAATTTCACGTGTGGTATGTGCTACATTATTTGGCGTTTCGCTTAGTGTTAGCTCTACTTTTGGTTACTCAGTCGATGAGAAGCTTGATGAGATAAATAAAAATTTAAAAGCTTACAACGATTTTTATTTACCATTGCAAGATAAGTCGGCTGATATGGCACAAAAACTAGGCAAGATAGAAAGTGATATAAAAAATGTTACCACTAATGATTTAAATACTGGCGGTAAATATGAAGTGCTTGGCGATATGTTTAAATTTGTCTTAGATAACTACGCAAAAACAGGGCTTAAAGTAGGTATTGGCAGTTACGATGATGAGAACCCTGACCTTTACAAAGATGACGGCAGAGATACCGGTGGCTGGACAAGTATAGCAAAGGCACTTACATTTACTGCTGAAAATGGTAGAAATGTAAGTATAAGTTATTATGATAATATTCAGATTAAGTTTGATAACGGCGAGCAGAATATAATTAGTTTAGGTCAAGATGGAAAGCTATATGCAAGCTCATCTTCTAGTGGCGACACAATCTTTCAAAGCGGTTTAAGTAAAAATGATTTAGCTAAAATAGCAAGTTTAGTAGAAAATAGCGTAAAAAATAGTGTAGATATGTTTAAAGTTCAAACGCTTGTTGATGGTTTGACAACGTTTATTGCGGACAAAGATGAGAGTGAGTATAAAGATAATGCGAAATTTTTAGCTATGTTTAATGAGATTAAAAAACTTGGCAACTCAGACGATGTCTTAAAATCTGTGGATCTATTTTATGAAGCAACTGCAAGAAAGTTAGAGTTGATAAAAGATAGTATCTCTAAACTAAACGAGATAAAAAATATATCAGGCGACAAGAGTGCAAAAGTAAAAGAATTTAATGAATTTTTGGTAAAAAATAACTTCTCACTTGGAGTAGATAAACTATACTCAATAGATGGTTATGTAAATAAAGCAGCCACTGACATAAGCGATGATGATTTAGATAAAATCTTAAATGTGCTAAAAGCAGAGCAAAAAAACTATGAAGAGGATATAAAATTCGGCAAAGACTATATGGCTTCTAATGATATGAAAGCTATGCTTGATAAATTTTTTAACTTACAGCCACCTAGATACTCAGTAAGCCAAAAGCTTGATGAGATAGAAAAAAATTTAAAAGCTTACAATGATTTTTATCTCCGCCTACAAGACAATTCAGCCAACATAGCACAAGAGCTAGGCAAGATAAATGGCGATATAAAAAATGTAACTAGTGATGAGCTAAATACTGGCGGTAAGTATGAAGTGCTTGGCGATATGTTTAAATTTGTTTTAGATAACTACGCAAAAGCAGGGCTTGAAGGTAGCATAGGCTCATACGATGAACTTGATGACCCAACAGACATAGAAAGTGGTGGCTGGGTAAGCATCGCAAAGGCACTTACATTTACCACAGAGGACGGCAGAAATGTAAATATAAGTTCTAGTGGCGGTCGCATTTTCATTAAGATTGATAATAGTGAGGGCAATTTAATTGAGTTAAGCAAAGATGGAAAGTTAGTTGCAAACACTTATGGCGAAGGCAGTAATGCTCAAACAAATACAATCTTTAAAAGCGGTCTAAGCAAAAATGATTTAGTAAAATTAGCAGGTTTGGTAGAGAGTAGCATAAAAGGTAGCGTGGATGGATTTAAAAACCGCATACTTGATTATGGTCTTTTAGATTTGGCTGTTGAAAAAGATGAGAGTGAGTATAAAGATAATGCGAAATTTAAAGCTATACTTGAAGATATCAAAAAACTTGGCGACTCACAAGATATCCTAAACGCTCTAAAATCAAACACTCAAAGAGATAAAAAGTATTTAGAGCTGATAAAGGAGACTATCTCTAAACTAAACGAGATAAAAAACATATCAGGTGATAAGAGTGCAAAGCTAAAAGAGCTTGATAAATTTTTGGTAGAAAATAACTTCTCATTTGGAGTACATAATAAATACTTAATAGATGGTTATGTAAGTAAAGCAGCCACTGGCATAAGCGATGATGATTTAAATGAAATCTTAGCTGTGCTAGAAAAAGAGCAACAAAACTATGAAACCTACGTAAAAGATAGCGACGAGGCTTTGGCTGATGAGCAAAAATATAAGAGTTTGCTTGATAAAATTCTAAGTGGCACCACTACAACAGACCCAGTAACCCCACAAGAACAAGCAAAGGCAGAAACAGAAGCCATAAATAGTGCAAATGAGGCTGTAAGCAAGACAAACGGGATAAAAAGCGAAGTAGCAGAGGCCCAAAATAATCTAGCACAAGCAAAGCTTGATGTAATAAAAATAAACGCAGACCCAACCGCTACAACAGAGCAAAAAGAACAAGCCCTAGCCAAACAAACAGAGCTTGAAAATCTCGTAAAAGAGAAACAAACAGCACTAAATGAAGCTAAACAGGCTCAAAATAAAGCCATAGAGAAAAAAATAGAAGCTATCACAAACAACTCAGCTAACAAGCTAGAACAAACCGAAAAATCAGTCGCACTAGCATTAGCAAGTATAGTGTCAAAAGATGATGTAGCAGAGCTTTTATTAGGCGATAAAGATAGCATAATAAGTGCCGTAAAAGACGCTGTAAATTCTGTAAAGACAGCTTCTGAGACGTTAAATAGCAAGGTAGGCACTGATATTATAAAATTCTCAGCCGATATAGCGACAAATACACGCTTAGCAAAGCTATCAAATCCATTTAACGATGACCTAGCCCTAGCTTATGCAATCTCAAATTTAAAAGGCGAGGCATTTGCTGATGGTGGTGATAGTCTATCAAGCGTGGTAAGAGGCTATACAAATAGATTTAGCCACGATAACAGCCTTTGGGCGACACTTGTCGGCTCAAAAAGTAGCGTTAAAAACGGCGTAGATAGCAAACTATACGGCTTTAATATAGGCTATGATAAAACCTTTGATAACACAATTGTTGGCTCATACCTAACATACGCAAAAACAAAGGCAAACAATAGCATAATCAACAACGAGGCCGATAATTATCAGTTTGGAGTTTATTCAAGAAGCTTTATCCAAAATAGCGAAATAGACGCGAAATTGTCATTTGGCGTCGGTAAAAATGAGCTAAAAAGGATACAAAATCAAAGCGAACAAACAGGCAAGTATGATACAAAATTCCTTGCAGCAGAGCTTACATACGGCTACATTTTTGATTTAGGTAGTGAAATTTATGCTAAACCACTAGCTGGTGTTGCTTACACATACGCTTCAAGCAAGGCGTTTGATGAGAGTGGTACATTTGCTATAAAGTGGGGTAAAAATACACAAAAATCTCTAAGTCTTAAAGCCGGTGTAGAGCTAAGAAAATACGTAGCTGATGGTAGTTATCTTTATATCACACCAGCTTACGAGCAAGAAATTTACAAAAAGAATAACGACCTTCGCTTAAATTATGTCGGTTCAGATTACGATATAATCATAGGCTCTGGCGAGAAAAAACACGGCTATGCTGTAATTCAAACTGGTGCTGATTTTGCAATAACTCCAAATTTATCAACAAACATAAACTTTGGTGCAAAAGCAAGAAGTGGCGAGAAATACTACAATGGCACACTTGGACTTAGATATAAATTCTAACTCACTAAACCCCTGTAAATCAGGGGTTTATCTACTTTTTTATACCACTTTTTTAATTGCTAGGTAGTTGTTTTATTAAAGCAAAAAGCTAAATTATTTTGTTATTTTTAGTCGTTTTCTGACTTTTTAGTAACTCAAAACTTTGGTGTAAAAGCAAGAAGTGGCAAGAAATACTACAACGGATATAAATTCTAGCTCATTAAAACTCTGTAAATCAGGGGTTTAGCTACTTTAATTGCTAAGAAAAATTAAGTGATTTAGCTGTTTATTAAAGCAAGAAAAGTCAAAATAAATTAAAATGTAATTGAGCAGTTTAATAAACTACGGGTTTAACCCGTAGTGTTAGAAATTTAGTATTTCGTGTAGTTTTGTGGTGTATTTGCTGTTTTTTATGCTGTTTGAGTAAAGATCTTGATAGTCATACATTCTGTCGTAGTAGTCGTTTGTGTCTTGTCTATTTATGCTCACTCTTGCAATATCCAAACTAGCGCCCACAAAAGCACCAGCACTCTTGCCACGCTCTGAAATGTAGGCTGAAATTTCAGGTAGATTTGTAGTCGTAGCTGCACTTTCGCCTTTGTTTATGATAGCGGCTGTGGCTTTTAGACTTATCGTGTCATCTCCCTCAAAAATTTTCTTATACGCCCTAGAATTTCTAAGTAAAATCACGACATCCGTTGATGAATAACCAGCTTGAATCCCAGCACTCACGCCGTGATAATCAATAAAAAACGGCGATGACCAGCCACCATCATCGTTTTTAGCGATAAATACACCCTTGCCGTTGCTAAGTGCTAAGCCAATGCCAGATTTAACCAAATCAGGTATAACAATCACGCCTTTGACGTCTTTTAGCTTCTGGCTATCCACGTTTTGTAAAAATCCACTCATTATGTTAATGGCGTTTTTTACCATTTGATTTTGCGTAACATCGGCATTTAAAACACCAAAAAGCAGTGAAACTGCAAAGAAAATTTTGCAAATAGATCTCATTTAAGCACCTTTTTTGTGAAATTTTTGGCTGATTATATTATAAGTTTAAATAAAAAAAGATAAATTTGTAAAATTTTTATTTAAATTTATGGCAATTATTTATAAAATGTTAGAAATTTTTGCAAGTTTGGATAATGGATTTTTTACTTTACGTTGAGTATTTGGGTATCGCTTCGGCGACTTTGAGTGGATTTTTGTTTGCGGTTAAAAAGGGCTGTGATTGGCTTGGGATATTTTTATCGGCGTTTTTGACGGCGCTTGGCGGCGGAATTTTACGCGATATGCTTGTTGGCAGGGCAGTTTATTCATTTACACATTATATGCCACTTATTATCGTGATTTTAATGCTTTTTGTTTCAAAATTTACAAAATTACACACAAAGCGTGAAAAATTAGAGAAAAAATTCATCTTTATTTTTGCGGACGCCATTGATGTGATTTGCTTTTCTATCGTTGGTGCTATGGTCGCCATTGAGTTTGATTACAATGTCTTTGGCGTGGCGTTTTTGGCGTTTTTTAACGGCGTTGGCGGTGGAATTTTAAGAGATATTTTGCTAAATGAAGTGCCTTGGTTTTTACGCACTGGACTTTATGGGACTATTAGTTTTGGCGTTGGCGTGGCGTATTATTTTTTAAATTTACTCGGATTAAACGGCATATTTTTTACGATGCTTTTACTTGGACTTGGGATTTTGGTGCGAATGCTTGCTTATTACAAAGGCTGGTCGTTACCAGCGTTAAAGGATTAAAATGTTAATGGATACTTATGCTAGGTTTGATGTTGCGTTTAAAAGTGGCGTTGGGGCTACGCTTTTTGATGAAAATGGCAGGGATTATGTGGATTTTGCCTCTGGTATTGGCGTAAATTCGCTAGGCTACGCACACAAAAAAATCGTAAAAACGATAAAAAATCAGGCAAAAAACCTACTTCACACCTCAAATTTATACCGCATAAAACCGCAAGAGAAGTTAGCCAAACGCATATCAAAGCTGCTTGGCTTTAAAACTTACGCATTTTTTTGCAACTCTGGTGCAGAAGCAAACGAATGCGCTTTAAAACTAGCCAGAAAATACGGCACAACGCACTTTAAGCAAAAACGCTACGAGATAATCTCGCTTGGCAACTCATTTCACGGACGCACCCTTGCCACGCTTCGTGCGACTGGACAGGATAAATTTCATCCTGAAATTTTTGCCCCTTACATTGATGGTTTTAAATTTTTTAACACGATTGATGAGGTGATTAAAAATTTAAACGACAACACAGCGGCCGTGATTATTGAGCTAGTGCAGGGCGAGGGTGGGATAAAAGCACTTGGTAAAAACGAGGTAAAACGCCTAGCAGATGAGCTAAAAAGGCGTGAAATTTTGCTAATTACAGATGAAGTTCAGTGTGGGGTTTATAGGACTGGCGAGTTTGTAACAAGCCAAAAATACGGCATAAAACCAGATATCATAACCTTTGCAAAGGGGCTTGGCGGCGGTGTTAGCATTGGTGCTTGTGTGAGCCAAAAGAGCATTTTTACTAAGGGCGATCACGGCTCAACTTTTGGCGGTAATTTCTTAGCCACGTCCGTAGCAAATACGACACTAAAAGAGCTAAAACGCCTTAAAAAAAGTGGCGAACTTGATAAAATTTCAAAGATTTTTAACGCAAAACTTGATGAATTAGTGGCAAAATTCCCAAAAATTTTTGCCAAAAAACAGGGGCTTGGTATGATGCTTGGGGCTGTTTTAAATGATGATATTGATGTTTCTAAAATCGTATCAAAGTGCCTAGAAAACGGCGTTTTGGTGCTTAGGTCTGGGGCAAAGACGCTTAGGCTTTTACCGCCACTAAATATCAGCAAAAAAGAGATAAACGAGGGGTTTTTAAGGATTGAAAAAGCCTTAAATTAGCCCTCTTTGAAGGTTAATGATTAGCTCATCGTAGCTTATGTTTTTATCCTTTAAAATTTGCTCTAATAGCCTTTTTGATGCCTCCAAACCGCCTGAATTTTCGGCGTTTAAGAGTATTTGATAGATAGGCGATATGAAATTTATCGCCTTTTTGTTTGGGCGACGTCTTACCGAGTAGTAGCCGATGATTTTGCCGTTTTCATCAAGCGAGGCGGTTACGTTTGCAAAAACCCAGTAAAATCCGCCGTCAAATCGCCTATTTTTAACGTAGGCAAAAATTTCTTGCTTGCTTTGCACCCTTTGCCAAAGTAGCCAAAATACGACTTTTGGCATATCTTGGTGGCGGATTATGTTGTGTGGTTTGCCAAGTAGCTCGCTTTGGCTTGCGCCTACGATATTTATAAACGGCTCGTTGCAGTAGGTGATTATGCCCTTTGTGTCGGTTTTTGAGACCAAAAAATCATCGTCATTTACAAAATACTCTTTACTCATTTTTGCCCTGTTAAATTTTTGTTTGATTTTATCAAAAAAGTGCGGTTTTAAAATTTTACTCAAAAGTGCGATAAAATCGCAAAAAGGCGAAATTTTTAGCTATTTTGCTAAAAATGAAACAAATTTATTTTATACGCTCACACGCCTCTTTTACGCCACTTTTACACGCCATTTTAAAGTAAATTTTCGCATTTGGCATATCGTTTGTGTCAAGATATAGGTTTGCTAGGTCGTAAATTGCTAGGTTGTTGCCCATTTTTTGGGCGAGTTCGTAAAATTTTATCGCCTTTTTTATATCTTTTCTCGTGCCTAGCCCAAGCTCGTAAATCTGCCCAGCTGCCCTAAGTCCGTCTGAATTTTGATTAAAGCCTGCAAGTTTAAAGTAATAAAGTGCCATTTTGTAGTCTTTTTGCGTCCCAAGTCCGTTAAAATAGAGCCTGCCAAGCTCGTACATTGCAATTTCGTTGCCGTTTTTACTGGCTTTTTCAAAGATATCAAACGCCCTTTTATATTCGCCATTTTCTTTGGCTAAAACGCCTTTGTAAATTTCATTTACCTTTGGATTTGTTACTAAAATTTCTTTGTTAAAAAAACCACAACCAGCAAAAAAAGTGAGTAAAAGTGCAAAAAATAGAAGTTTTTTCATAAAATTACCTTTAAAATTTAGGCGATTTTAGTTAAAAATTGCTTATAATCTTAGAAATTTACAAACTTTTAAGGAGAAAAAATGGACTACAACGCACTTTTAGTTCAGCTTGGCTACAACGCTGATGATACAAATTTAGCACAAATGAGGCGGATTTTAAACAACACCGACGGGCTAAATCCAAACGATGTAATCGCCCTAAATGACCGCTTAAAACCGCATCTTTGCTTTGTTGCTATGAGTAGTAGCGAAGATCGTTTAAAGATTAAAAATGTAGCCAGTGGCGAGATAAAAAATGCTGTTGATGAGATGATTTTAGGCTGGGCAAACAAGCACAAAATGGGGCTAAAAAAGGTAAATGAAACGACTTTTTACATTTTAGGAGTTGAGCGATGAAACACTATGATATTGCTATTTTAGGATTTGGTAAGGCTGGTAAAACCCTTGCAGTTAGGGCAAATGCGTTAAATAAAAGCGTGGCAGTCGTTGAAAAATCGGCACAAATGTATGGTGGGACTTGCATAAATGTCGGTTGTATCCCGACAAAAAAGCTAATCACGCTTAGCAAAATGGCAAAATTTCACGAAAATAAAGATGAATTTTTCAAAAAGGCAGTGGGGCTAAAAAATGAGCTAATTTTGGCGTTAAGGGCTAAAAATTTTGCGATGCTTGATAGCCTAAAAAACGTTGAAGTCATCACGCAAACGGCTAGTTTCGTGGATAAAAATACCATTTTATTAAGCCCAAGTGGCGAAAAAATCACAGCTGATAAAATCATCATAAACACCGGCTCAAAGAGCATTAAGCCAAATTTTAGCGTCAAAAGCGATATCGTTTATCAAAGTGATGAGATTTTAGAGTTGGGGCATTTACCAAAGCACTTAGTTGTCGTTGGTGGCGGATTTATCGGACTTGAAATGGCTTCAATGTTTGCAAATTTTGGCTCAAAAGTAAGCGTTGTTTTACGCTCTGAAATTTTAAAAAACGAAGATGATGATGTGCGTGAGGTGCTTATTAAAAACCTAGAAAATCAGGGTGTGAATTTCATACAAAATGCCAAAATCAGTGAGATTAATGGCGATAAAATTTACTTTAACGATAGCTTTTTAGAAGCGGACGCATTTTTGCTTTCGCTTGGTAGGACGCCAAATATTGATGATTTAGAGCTAAAAAACGCTGGGGTTTTAGTAAATAAGCGTGGTGGCGTGGCGACAGATGAGTGTTTAAGAAGCGAAATTTCAGATATTTTTGCCGTTGGGGATGCTAGGGGCGATGAGTTTTTTACCTACATTAGTCTTGATGATTTTAGGATTGTAAATTCCTATCTTTTTGGCGATAAAACTCGCACGAAAAATAACCGAAGTCCTTATGCAAAGGTGCTTTTTACCGACACGCCGTTTGCTAAAATCGGACTAAGTGAGCGTGAGGCGGGTGAAAATGTAAAGGTGCTAAAAGTGATGATGCAAAACGTGCCAAATGCGAAAATTTTAGGCAACGACACGGGCTTTTTAAAGGCGATTTGCGATAAGGCAAGTGGCGAAATTTTGGGTGCTAGTTTTATTTGTGCTAATGCTCACGAGATTATAAACGAGATTGCCATTGCGATGAAATTTAGGGCAAAAGCTAGTGATTTGGCTGGGCAGATTTTTACTCATCCAAGCACGAGTGAGGCGTTAAACGACCTATTTAGCCAGTTTTAGCCCACGTTTTTGTGGGCTTAAAGCCTAGAAATTTTTATCTATTTTGTAAAATACATAGTGGCAAACTGCCATCGCTGTTGTAAGTCGTTTGGCTGTTGCCGTTTGTGAATGTTTGGCTAGAAATGCCGTTGCTATCGTTTGTGATATAGCCGTTTGGCGTTCTTACATTTGTTTGCATATTGCCGTTGCTATCCCAAGTGGTAGATGTTTGAGAGTTATTTTTTTGGCTCATCTATTTCATAACCAAACTCAATCGTTTTTATTTCATTTGGATTTAGTTTAAATTTAAACTCACTTTTGCCAGTTTTTGCTTCAATAAAATCTGGCTTTGAGTTTTTAAGCATAGCTACCTTAAAATCGCTATTTGCAGATATTGGCAGACGCTCGGTTAAAACGACATTTAAAGGCACTTTTGCGTTGTTTTTAATCTCATAAATCCACTCTTTTGTGCTTTTTTGCCCAAAAAATGAAACATCAGCAAACCTTTTTGAGCTCTCTTTTTTGACATTTATCAGTAAATTTTTACTAAAAAACAGCTCGCTTTGCCTATCTTTTTCTAAATTTAGAGCAAATTCGCCGACTTTAACGCCGTCAAGCTTAAAGATTGCGTTTGCATTAAGCGAGTAGTTTGGGGTTAAAACTGCCCTCGTGTAGGCGTTTGCGTCATTGTATCCATCAATAAAAATATCAAAATTCGCACTAAAATCTTGCTTTTGGTATAAAATTTCTACCTCCTCGCCACTTTTTATTGCTACGTTTTTAATTGTGTGTGTGTTTAAAAATGCGTTTTGCTCCACAAATCCAACGCTCCTATCCATCATAACACTGGCTTTATAAATCCGCTTTTCATCGCCTAGATATTTTGGCTCAAATGGGCTTGGAGCGATGATTTGATGAAAGCTAATTGGATAAATTTTAATCTCTAAGTCCGAAATATCGTTTGTAAGGTTGTTTTTTAGCTTTAAATTTTGCCTAATTTGCACGTTATTTGCCTTTGTGTCGCCTAAAACTAGCGTATTTAGCTCTTTTAAAAAGTCGCTTTGATAGCTGATTTTTACGCTTTTTGGAGTGCAGTAAAATTTCAAATCAAGCTCTTTAAAGCTTAAATTTTCAAACTCGTTTAATCTCTCTAATTTTTTATTTAATTCATTAATATTTTCTAAATTTTTAGCAAATATCAAAGCGGTATTTTTAGTAATTTCATCTAAATTTTTAGCTTCAAATTGGACATTTTTTAAAATTTCGTTGCTAAATTGTAGTGTTAAAATTTCATCTTTGATTTTTGCAATTTCATCTGTAAAAGCCGAATTTTGCGTGATATTTTTGCTTAAATTTTTTGATTTTAGCCCACAATCGCTTGAAATTTCAAACGAGTTTTCATTTAAACTGCTTGGGACTTTTATTTTAAATTCGCTTGGTCTGTTTGTTAATGTTTGGTTTAAAATACTTATATCTTTGTAAATTTCAAGCTCGTAGCTATCACAAAGTGCTAGAAGTGGTAAAAATAGTAGTTTTTTCATCGCTTATCCTTTAAAATTTAGCCGATTTTATAGCAAAATTTAGTAAAATCAGCTTAAAGGAGTAGATATGTTTAAACAGATTTTTTCGTGCGTAGTTTTGGCTTTTTTGGTGGCTGGTTGTTTTAATGCCGAGCCAGATTTTGTAGATCCAACTCCAAAAAAAGAGAAAAAAAGCGACGCAAAAATAGATGAGATAAATAACAAAATGGCTTACAACACAATTTACACGCTAACGCCTATGTGTCAAGCAAAAAATAGCGGTGCGTGTAATGACCTTGGCGTGGCTTATGAGTTTGTTAAGGATTATAAAAACGCCCTTATAAGCTATAAAATGGCTTGTGATTTGGGCTTAGAACAGGGCTGTGCTGGTGTTGGTATGCTTTATGAAAAGGGGCTTGGCGTGGCTAAAAACGGACAAAGAGCGATTGAAATTTATAAAAACTCTTGCAATAAAAGTGACGCACTATCTTGCTACTATCTAGCAAACGCCTACCGAAAGGGTGAGATTGTTATGCAAGATTACAAGGCTGCTATGGATGCTTATGTCAATGCGTGCAGGCTTGAAGATGTGCCTTCGTGTGCAAATATCGGTGCGATGTATGAAGAGGGGCTTGGGGTTGATAAAGATGAGCTAAGGGCGTATGAAATTTATAAAGTGGCGTGTTTTAGGGGCTTTAACAAGTCTTGTCCCCATATGAAGCGACTTGGCAAGAAGCTTGGGGTTAATTGATGAGAAATTTTGCACTTTTGCTGTTTTTGCTTGTTTTTGGCGGTTGTGTTTCGTTAAATACGCTTAGTTTTGGGCTTTTAGGCGATGATGAAAAGACGCAAATTCTAAGCAAAGAGTGTGCAGATAAAAACGCAGTTTCGTGCAACAATCTAGCTTACGAATACGCAAATAACAAGGATTTTAACAACGCAAGCGAGTTTTACAAAATGGCGTGTGAGCTAAATTTAGCCACAGCGTGTGCGAATTTGGGGCAAATTTACGAAAAGGGCTTAAACGGCGAAACTGACATAAATATGGCACTTTCGCTTTATACATTAGCGTGTGAAAATAACGACGGCGTGGGCTGTTATAACATAGCCCTAGCGACCTATCAAAACGCACCGAGTGATAAAAAAGCAATAGCTTTAAAAAAGAGCATAATTTTGCTAAATAAAAGCTGTAAGCTTGAATACAAACAGGCTTGTGTTTTGATAAATGAGCTTAAAAAATCGGACTAAAATGAGATCTTTTTGATAATGGCAAAAATCGCCACAAACACTAAAAACACAGCTGTAAGTATAATGTAATCGTTCATTTTAATCCTTTTTTGTAACTAAAACTTGTATTTTAACAAAAAAATATAATTTTTCAAAACAAAGTAAGCTTTTAGGTGCTAGAATTTTATAAAATATTTACAAAGGAGAGCGTATGGCAGAGGATAAGAGCATTTTTATAAACAGGGAGCTTAGTTGGCTTAGGTTTAATTCACGTGTTTTAGCACAATGTGAAAAAGATATACCACTGCTTGAAAAGCTAAAATTTTTAGCCATTTACTGCACGAATTTAGATGAGTTTTATATGATTAGGATTGCTGGGTTAAAGCAACTTTTTGCGGCTGGACTTACAAATATCGGCAGCGATGAAATGAGTCCGCTTGACCAGCTTAGGGAGATTAGAAAGTATCTGCAAGATGAGCAAAGCGTCCTTGAAAAGCACTACAAAAACGCAAAAAATGAGCTTGAAAAGCAGGGGCTTTTTATCAAAAACTACGATGAGCTTGATAAAAGTTTAAAGGCAAAATGCGATGAGTATTTTTTCTCAAACATCTTGCCAGTTATCGTGCCTATCGCCGTTGATGCGACGCACCCATTCCCGCATTTAAACAACCTTAGCTTCTCACTTGCTGTTAAGCTTTCAGATATAAATCGCCCTGAAATTTTAAAGTATGGTATGATAAGAATTTCACGCGTCCTGCCACGATTTACACAGGCTAGTGAGAATGTTTATGTGCCGATTGAAACGATTGTTCATCGTCACGCAGAAGAGATATTTCCGGGCTATAAGCTAATTAGCTCGTGTGTGTTTAGAGTGACTAGAAATGCTGATATTGTGATTGAAGAAGAAGAGGCTGATGACTTTATGCTAATGCTAGAACAAGGGCTAAAATTACGCCGAAAAGGGGCTTTTGTGCGTTTGCAAGTAGATAAAAACGCCGACCCTGATATCTTAGAATTTCTAAACTCACATATGAAAATTTTTCACAAAGATATCTACTTTTCAAGCGTCCCGCTAACCCTTAGCTCACTTTGGGAGATCGCCACAAATAAGGATTTTAGCCACTTAGCACTAGCACCTTATGCACCAAAGACCCTGCCACCATTTAGTAATGGCTTTAATATCTTTGATGTTATTGACAGAGAGGACGTGTTGCTTTTGCACCCTTATGAGAGTTTTGACCCAGTTATTCAGTTTATTAAAGAAGCTAGTAAAGACCCAAAAGTCATCTCAATTCGTATGACGCTTTATAGGGTTGATAAAAACTCGCCGATAATTCAGGCTTTAATTGATGCTGCTAGCGACGGCAAACAAGTAACCGTTATGGTTGAGTTAAAGGCTAGGTTTGATGAAGAAAATAACCTACACTGGGCAAAGGCGCTTGAAGATGCTGGTGCTCACGTGATTTATGGTATCACTGGCTTTAAAGTGCATGCAAAGGTAAGCCAAGTAATCCGTCAAGTCGGCGATAAGCTGAAATTTTATATGCACCTTGGCACTGGCAACTACAACGCAAATTCGGCTAAAATTTACACCGATATTAGCCTTTTTACCAGTCGTGATGAGTTTGCTAGTGATACGACTACGTTTTTTCACATTCTATCTGGATACAATAAAAATCGTAGGCTAGAAACGCTCTCAATGTCGCCTTTTCAGATAAAAGAGCGTGTAATTGAAAAAATTCGCTTTGAGGCAAGTAAGGGCGATGCTGGGCGGATAATAGCAAAGATGAACGCACTTGTTGATGAGGACGTGATAGATGAGCTTGTCAAGGCGTCAAATGCTGGGGTTAAGATTGATTTAATCGTGCGTGGCGTGTGTTGTCTAAGACCAAATGTCGCTGGCAAAAGCCAAAATATCCGTGTTCGCTCAATTATTGGCAAATACCTAGAACACGCAAGAATTTTGTATTTTAAACACGCCGAGCCAAAAATTTATATCTCATCGGCTGACTGGATGCCACGAAATTTAGAGCGTAGATTAGAGCTTATGACGCCGATTTTTGAACAAAGACTGCAAAATCGCCTCTTAGAGCTTTTAGAGCTTCAATTAAGCGATAATGATTTGGCGTTTGAGCTTACAAATAGTGGCGAATACGAGAAGGTAAAAGCGGGCGAAAACGCCATAAACAGCCACGAAATTTTAGAAAATTATATGAATAAAATTTACAGGTCTGTAAAAAAGGATAGCGACAAGGCAAAAGCTGATCTGATCGCTACAAAATTCGTAAAAGAGAGTTAATCTTTTTTGCCATAAACTTTAATGTTAAAGGTGGTGTGAATGTTTTTCTCATCGCCTTTCATTTTTATTGGGAATTCAGCCTTTATTATGCTCTCATATTTGCTTAGAGCGTCTAAAAAATCGTAAAAATTTGTAGGTGTTTTAACAGAGCTTGTTACGTTTAGCTCGTATAAAAAATACTCTTCGTTTTGATTTTCTATTTCAAGCTCGTTTAATGAAACATTTTGAAAAAATTTAGAAGCAAAGTCTATGAATTTTTTCTTATCAAACTTCGTTTCATATGATTTTAGGATAAATTGATTGTTTGTTTTTAGCGATGAGAGTGCTTCTGATTTTGTGTCATAAATTTGCTTTACCTTTGCAAAAGATGCCATTTGTGAGCGATTTTGCGTGTTTATGGCACGATACTCTTTAATATTTGGCACGATAAAAGCAAAAATCATCACAAGGCAAACGATAGCAAAGATAAAGATAAAAAGTAGCAGTTTAACTGGGTCAATATGCTCTAAACTCGTATCTTTCTTACTCATTGTAGCCCTCTGAATTATCCATTTTATTTGTGCTAACAAAGCCATACCAGCCGTTTTTTATCTGATAAAAGCTGTTGTTTGAGGTGTTAAAGATTGATTTTAGCGGCGATGCTAGGAGCTGATTAAAGACATCTTTTGTCGGTGTCACGCCACGAATGATAAGAGATGTCCTATCCATTAGCACCTCTTCAAGCGTAATGCTATCTGGTACTAGGTCAAAAAGATTATGCAAACTCTGCTTTAAAATGGCATTTGAGGCGTTTATGCCACTTGCAATTTCAATTTGTTTGCCTAAAATTTCTGAAATTTCATCTATTTTTGCGGTTTCTTCGCCTAAGCTTATCTGCGTCGTGGCTAACTCTTGCGTTTGGTTTTTTAGTGAGTAGTTTTTATAGATTATAAATAAATTTATAGCTGTTAAAATAATAATTAAAAATGCGATTAAAATTAGCCAAATTTTGCTAAAAATGCTAAAAATTGGGCGAGGCTCTGGCTTTATTAGGCTTAAACTCATAGCTTAATCTCCTCGTGCATTAGCTCGTTCATAATCATTAATGTATCCACCGGCACGACTTGGGTATCTACAAAAAGCTCGGTTTGCAGGTATTGTAAAAAGGTCGCACTTGTCTTTGTGCCTTCAAAAATAATGACCTGTTCTATAAAATCACCAGCGTAAATTTGATTTGTGTAAAATTCCTTAATCGCCGATGAGATATATCTATACATACTCATATCCCTGCCAAAAATCGTAACAGAGGTGGCGACATCGCTTGAAGTAGGCATATTTATATCATAGCCTAAGTCCTCAAATTCCTTTGGTTTTTCGCTACCCATTAGCTCATCAAGGCTCTTAAAATCATCAAGCGAGCTCATCTCGTTCTCATCTTTTACGATTAGGTTATCAATGTCGGTTATGTCCTCTTTTTTGAAATTTTGCACATCGGCTGGTGTCGTTTCAGCCTTTGTGTCAAGCTTAAAAAATGTCGCAAATTTCAGCTTTTTATCCTTAAAAATCGCAAGCGCGACATTGCTTTGATGAGTGTAAAGATACAGCGTGGTCTTATCGCTAGCGCCACTTTTTGAAATTTCATAAAACATAAGCGAAATTGGCGAGTAAAGCAGATCAACGCTGTATTCGCCAAAGGTATCCCTAGCCCTTGCAACGGCGATACTATCGGCATAAATGCTAGAATTTTTCACGCTAATAATTAGCGTATTTTCGGTCTTTATGTTGTATTTTTTAAACTCATCTTTGTTTAAGGTAGGCAAGGCTCCCTGAAAGCTGTCGGTGTAAAAAAGCGAGATATAAACGGCGTAATAAGCCTCTTCTTGGCGTTTTATGTAGGCTAAAATTTTATCATCAATCTCGTTTGGATTTATCTCGGTAAATTTTGCGTTTAGGGTTTTTATGACCTTGTTATTTTTAAACACACGCCCATAAAATAGGCACTCTGAACCTTCTATAACCACGCTTAAAAATAGATTTGAAAATATACGGCGGATAGAAAAGCTCATAAATCTCCTAAAAATAAAATCTGCCTATGTTAGCTAAAAACGCATTAAAAATAATTAAAACAGCGTTTTGTTTATTCTGTGTTTATTATTTATTTGCTGATTTTTGACTTACCAAAACCGCTTCAATCATCTTTTTTATATCCCCGTCAAGTATGGCGTCGGTTTGGCTGTAAGCCTCGCCACTTCGGTTGTCCTTAACCTGCTGATAAGGGAAAAGCACGTATGAGCGTATCTGATGACCCCAGCCGATATCGCTCTTTTCTACGTTTGCGTTCGCCTCTTGTTGCTTCATAAGTTCAAGCTCGTAAAGGCGCGATTTTAGCATTTTCATCGCTGTGGCTTTGTTTTTGTGCTGACTTCTGTCGTTTTGACACTGCACGACTATGCCTGTTGGAGCGTGCGTTATCCTGATCGCGCTCTCGGTTTTATTTACGTGCTGACCGCCAGCGCCACCCGCGCGATACGTGTCTATCTTTAAATCCTTCTCGTCAATCTCAATCTCAATGTCATCATCAAGCTCAGGGCTTACCATAACGCTACAAAAGCTAGTGTGGCGGCGACCAGCGCTATCAAACGGACTTGTCCTAACAAGCCTGTGAATGCCGTTTTCAGCCTTTAAATACCCATAAGCGTTTTCGCCCTTTACGATAAAGCTTACATCTTTAAGCCCAGCCTCATCGCCCTCTTGAAAGTCAAGCGTTTCAACCTTAAAGCCCTCCCTTTCGCAAAAACGCAAATACATTCTATAAACCATACTCGCCCAGTCGTTACTCTCCGTGCCGCCAGCGCCCGGATGTATGCTAACTATCGCATTTTTAGCGTCATCTTCGCCACTAAGTAGCATTGAAATTTCTAAATTTACGATCTTATCTTCAAGCTCGCCCGCTTCTTTAAATAAAATCTCAATCGTATCAAGGTCGTTTTCGGAATTTGCAAGTTCATAAAGCTCTTTTGCGTCATTTAGCGCATTTTTTGCGGAGTTAAATTTTTCAAGCATCGCATTTAGCTTCGCCTTTTCTTTGCCGATCGCCCCAGCTTTTGCGATATCTTGCCAAAAGCTCACGTCGTTTTCAAGCTCTGAAATTTCATCAAGTCTTTTTGAAATTTCATCAGGTTTTATAACTCCGGCTATGTTTTTTACCTTTGTATTTAGGCTCTTTAAAAGTTCGGTGTATTCGTAGTTATCCACATTTTATCCTTAAATTTTTGGCAGATTTTATCAAAATTTATCTTATATTTGCTAAAATGGTCGGTTAAAAATTTTGAAAAAGAGTAAAAATGGTAGTTTTAAAAAGTGTAGATGAGCTTTTAAATTTTAGAGCGAGTTTAAACGGCAGTGTCGGCTTCGTGCCTACAATGGGGGCTTTGCACGACGGGCATATGAGCCTTATAAAACGTGCAGTTAGCGAAAATGAAAATGTCATCGTTTCGGTTTTTGTAAATCCAACTCAGTTTTTACCGGGCGAAGATTTGGCAAAGTATCCAAGACGCGAGGAGGCGGACATTAAAATTTGCGAACTTTGCGGTGCGGCAGCGATTTTTATGCCAAGTGAAAATGGGCTTTATTTTGACGATGAGCCATTAGTCGTAGCACCTGCTAGACTTGCTAATATTTTAGAGGGCAAGACGCGTTCGGGGCATTTTGACGGCGTTTTAAGGGTTTTAACAAAGCTATTTAATTTAGTAAAGCCAAATAACGTTTATATGGGCAAAAAGGACGCCCAGCAACTAGTAATCGTGCAAAATATGGTAAAAACGATGTTTATGCCTTTAAATATCGTGCCTTGCGAGATCGTTAGAGAGAGCGACGGACTAGCACTTTCAAGCAGAAACGCCTACCTAAGTGAAGAAGAAAAGTGCAACGCTCTAAGAATTTCACGCTCGCTTTTTAACGCAAGTAACCTAATAAAATCTGGCGAGTTTGACACTAAAAAGATTAAAGAAAAAATGCTTGGCACGTTAGAGCCGTTGCAGGTTAATTATGTTGCGGTAGTTGATAGAAATTTTAAAGAGCTAAGCGCCGTAGAGCTTGGTAATACGATAATCCTAGTCGCCGCTTACGTTGGCAAAACGCGTTTGATTGATAATCTTTGGGTTTAAAAATGGCAAAACTTCATCTAATTTCACTAGGCTGTAACAAAAATTTAGTTGATAGCGAGATAATGCTTGGTCGCTTAAAGGCTTACGAGCTTACAGATGACGCCGCGCAAGCTGATGTGATAATCGTAAATACCTGCGGTTTTATCGCCTCTGCAAAAGAGGAGAGCGTTCGCACGATTTTAGAGATAGCAGACGCAAAAAAATCGGACGCAACGCTTGTCGTTACTGGCTGTTTAATGCAACGCTACCGCGACGAGCTAATGCGCGAGCTACCAGAGGTTGATTTATTTACTGGTGTGGGCGATTATGATAAGATTGATGAAATTTTACTTAAAAAGACAAATCTTTTTAGTCCAGACACCTATCTACAAAGCAACGATGAGCGCGTGATAACTGGCTCAAACTATCACGCTTACATTAAAATTTCAGAGGGTTGCAATCAACAATGTAGCTTTTGTGCCATACCTACTTTTAAGGGGCGTTTAAAGTCGCGAAGTCTTGAAAATATCGTAGATGAAGTGCGAAAACTCGTGCAAAAAGGGTATTATGATTTTAGCTTTTTATCGCAGGATTCTAGCTCGTATATGCGTGATTTTGGCGTTAGCGACGGACTTATAAGCTTAATAGATGAAGTTGAAAAGATAGATGGCGTAAAGAGTGCTAGAATTTTATACCTTTATCCAAGCACGACGAGTAGGGCGTTAATTGAAAAAATCATCGCTTCAAAAGTCTTTCATAACTACTTTGATATGCCAATTCAGCACATAAGCGAAAATATGCTTAAAATTATGCGTCGTGGCAGTGGCGAGGCTAAGCTTAAAGAGCTTTTAAGCCTAATGAGAAACGCACCAAATTCATTTTTAAGAACTGGCGTGATTGTAGGACACCCCGGAGAGAGCGATGATGATTTTAACGAGCTTGTGAAATTTCTAAGCGAGTTTAAATTTGATAGAATTTCAGCCTTTGCCTACTCAAAAGAAGAGGACACCAAGGCTTACGAGATGACGCAGGTGCCTACAAAAACGATCTCAAAGCGTTTAAGCGTCATTGAAAAAGTCATCAAAACTGCTATAAATGAGAGCTTTGAGGCGATGATAGATCGCTTGTGTGTGGCGTCGCTTGAAGGCGAGAGTAGCGAGGGCGAGATGTTTTATGCGGCTAAGCTTGACATTTGGGATAAGGATATTGACGGCGAAATTTTAATAAACGAGAGCGAAGTTAGCGACCTAAAAATTGGCGAACGCTATGTTTGCAAAATCACGCAATCACTTGGCGATAAGCTAGTTGCGACCATTTTAAAAATGGCAGATTAGCCTTGTGCGAGATAGAAATTTCAGCACAAATTATAAAGCTTTTAAAAGGCGGTAAAAACCTACTCGCCTTTTCTCACGGCGTTGATAGCACGGCACTTTTTTATATCTTAGATGAGTTTGGCATAAATTTTGACATCGCAATTGTTGATTATAATCTAAGAGATGAGAGTAAAAATGAAGTTAAAAAAGCACAAAAATTAGCCTTGAAATTTAATAAAACCTGCCACACAAAAAGCGTTTTTTTAGGCAGTTCAAATTTTGAAAAAAACGCACGCGATGAGCGTTACGCCTTTTTTAATGAGCTTTGCAAAACTCACGGATATACAAATTTAATCCTAGCGCACCAGCTAAACGACCTTTTTGAGTGGTTTTTAATGCAACTTAGCAAAGGAGCTGGGCTTAGCGAGCTTGTCGGTATGAAAGAGTGTGAGAGGCGTGAGAATTTCACGCTAATTCGCCCACTTTTAGGCGTTAGCAAAGATGAGCTTTTAGGCTTTTTAAACAGGCGAAATTTAGAGTATTTTGTTGATGAAACGAACCTAAAAACAGACTATAAACGAAATTTTTTCAGGCACGAATTTAGCGAGCCATTTTTGGCTAAATTTAAAAGTGGCGTTAAAAAAAGCTTTGAGTTTTTAAACGAAGACGCTAGGAATTTAGAGCCAAAAATAAAGCGAGTAAAAGAGCAGTTTTATCTCATTAAAAATGACAAAAACGCACTTCGTGGCATTGATAAAGTGGCTAAAATTTTTGGCATTTTAATGAGTGAGAATCAAAGAAAAATTTGCCTAAGCGACTGCGTTATTAGCGGTAAAATGGCAGTTGGCGTTAGAGATGACCTAATTTTTATCACGCCATTTGTAAAGACAAAAATGGATAAAATTTTTAAAGAGCGTTGCCGAAAACGCAAAATTCCAAATCTATCAAGACCTTATCTTTTTTACATTGATTTTAAAATAATACATTAAAAACATATTTAAAATTCTAGTAGTATAATTAGCGATTTTAAACCAAATTTCTAAGGAGAAAAACGTGAAAAAGGTTGCAAATAAAATCGCAGTGGTGATTTTAGTTATGCTTACTTTGGCTTTTGGGGCGTTTTCGTTCATAAGCTATAAAGAGTCTGAGTCTTCTATGATGAGCATTCAAAGGGATTTTAAGGTCGTCTCATCATACTCAATTAAGTTGTTTGTTGAAAATTATTTCACGCCAAACATCAAAACCGTTGCGGCTTTTAGTCAAGTGATTCAAAAAGACCCGAGTTTAATCAATGATTTAGATAGACTAAACGAGGAGCTAACTAAAATTTCAACCTCACCAGCCTCAAACGGCATTTATATCATCAGAGCCGATAACGGCGACTTAATTGGCGTTGATAACTTTGGCGATGGCAAATTAGAGCCAGTTCATTACTCAGTCGCAAAAGACAACTACGACGGCAGAGAGAAAGCCTACTACAAACTAGCCGTAGCAAACGGCAAAATGTCATTCATCACGCCTTACGTTGATGAAACTACAAAACGAGTTGTAATTAGCATTGCAAATCCAATTTATGTAAATGGCAAACTACTTTGCGTGGTCGTAACCGATGTATTCTTAAATGAGCTTGAAAAAATAGGCGAAATGAAAGACAGCAAAACAAGCGTTAGCACCGTTATTGATTTAGTCAGCAAAAACATAATCTACCACCCAAATAAAGATTACGTTATGTCAGATTTACAAAGCGTAAAAGACCTAATCGCAAGTTTTAACGACGCCTACAATCAAAACGGCACAAAGAGCTTTACATATAAATTTGGCGGCGTTAATAAAATCGCAGCTTGTCAGAAATTTGATGAAGCCAACTGGCTAATCTGCTCAGCAAACGAGCTAAGCGACTACGATGAAGCCCTAAATAAGGTAATAAGAGATCAAAGCCTATTCTCACTTGCATTTATCGTAATCATCGTTGGCGTTTTAGTTTATGCTATAAATTTCTTTTTACGCCCTCTTTCGGCTATCTCAACTGGCTTACAATCATTCTTTAAATTCCTAAACTACGAAACAAAAGAGCCGGTAAAAACAAACGTAGCCACACAAGATGAATTTGGCGTAATGGCAACCCTAATCAACGAAAACATCGCCAAAGTAGAACAATCCACAAATCAGGATAACATAGCCGTAAGTCAGTCGGTTGATACCGCAAAACAAATTGAAAATGGCAACCTAAAAGCTAGAATCACTCAAAACCCAGCAAATCCGGAGCTAATTGAGCTTAAAAATGTCCTAAATAAGATGCTTGATACGCTTGAACTTAAAGTCGGCTCTGATTTAAACGAGATCCAAAAGGTCTTTAACAGCTACCGAAACTCAAATTTCACAAGCAAAATCCAAAACCCAAAAGGCGAGGTTGAAATGGTTACAAACGCCCTTGGCGATGAAATCTCAAATATGCTAAGAACCAACCTAA
>NZ_JANURM010000010.1 GCF_030249845.1 Campylobacter gastrosuis
ATTTGATTTGTAGTGCAAGTGATATTTGCGAAATGATAGGTTTTAAGGCCGTAAATAACATATTTAAAGATAAAGAGGAGTTTGAAAGCTATGTTAAAGAGTGGCAAAAACGCTACACGATAATCGCACTAATTGATACGTATTCAGGAGTGGCTACATTTAGCGTAACAGACACCGAAAATAGCGTGGGTATCGCAAGAGCGGTGGCTAAATATATCCTAAGATACGGCAAACCGCAAGTAATCAAAGGCGATAACGGCAAAGCCTTTAAGAGCGAATACATAAACAGCGTGATGAGTGCCCTTGAAATCAGATATCAGGCAGTTAGGGCTTATAGCGGATGGCTTAAACCTTATGTAGAGCGAAATTTTAGGGCGTTACAGCATAACTTTACCGCAAATTTAGCCGGATTTATCGGTCATAACATCACGCAAAGACAAGCCATTGAGTTTTTTTACTCTAAAAAGGAAAGACGCCTTAAAAAGGGTTATAAAACCAATTTAAAAGAGCTTAAAAATTTAAAGCAAGTGCAAAAACTAATGGACCTTTACGCTGAGAAATTTTTAAACACGCGCTATTTGGAGCGTTTAGAAATGAGCGTGGCGGAGGCTTATAATCAAAAAGCTAACGAAGCGGTGGCGATGGACGCACTAAGCCTAAGCGCAAGGCTTGGCAAAAGAGAGCTAAAACACGTAAATAAAAAGGGTGTTAGCGTTGAGGGTATCTATTATCAAAGCGCAGCGCTATTTAATTATGAGCGTGTGTGGGTTAATAAAAATATAGATAATAACCACGAGTGCTTTTTGTGGGATGATGATAATAAATTTATAGGCGTTGCGGTTGTGCTTGATGATAGCGTGGGCGAGAGCGTTGAGAATGCAAAAATGGCTCAAAAGATATTTAACAAACGCCTAAAAGAGACCAAAGAGGCTAAAACGATAGCTACAAACGAAGTCCGTGCTGGATTTATTGACTTTATAGAGAGCGTAAGCGTAAAAATGGCTGATAAACCAGTGCTAAAAGGGGCAAATAATGAGAGTAAAATGCTAGAAATCGCCACTAAAACGGCTAAAAATTTGATGAAAAATGAGGCGTTAAGCGATGAGGCTTTAAAGGTGGCTGGGAGTGATGTAAAAAAGAATAAAAAGCATAAAAGCTGGGAGGAGTTTTGTTGAAAGATTTAAAAGCCCGGTATCTTTTAAACGTGCGGAGCTTAAATAATCAAAACGATTTATTTTTCGCTCCGCACGTTTAAAATATATCAATTTTTGAAAATCTGAGCTTCGCTCTTTAAAAACGTTTTTAAAGGTATTTTAAACGCCTTTAAGCAACGAAGTTCAGATTTTCAAAAATAAGCGGTATTTAGCTAAGCAGGGCGTAGGCTTAGCCGTTTTGGCTAGCCTAGACCTGCTTGGTTAAAGGTCGTTGCATTTTTAAATCTTTAAAAGGAAAAAAAGTGAAAGTAGAACAACTTCTCTCTGACTTCTTAGAGAGCAACAAAATCAGTGCCTCCGCCCTAGCTCGTGCGATAGGCGTAAGTGCGGCGGCGATTAGCCAGTTTAGGCAGGGTGTTTATAAGGGCGATTTAAAAACCCTTAGTCAAAAGGTAGAAAGCTACATTTTAAACTACCAAAGCAAAGATAAAAAGGCGACTAAAAAAGATGAATTCTTTTTATCAAAAGACGCAAAAATGGCAAATTTTATCATAAACGAAGCCATAAACGAGCGTGAGATAGCCCTGATTTATGGCACGGCTGGGAGCGGTAAAACGACTATTTTAAGGGAGTTTACCAGAAAAAATCCAAACGCCGTTTTAATTGAAGCTACCTGCCACACCTCGGCAAAAGTTTTGCTTGATGAGCTTTGTGGGGCTCTTAAAATTGATGGCGTTAGCGGTGTGAATGCAAAATTAAAAGCCGCTGCGAAATTTCTAAAAGAGAATGACAAAATCATCTTAATTGATGAGGCTGAGCATTTACCGCTTAAAGCGTTAGAGGATTTAAGGCGGATTTATGATTTTTCAGGCACTAGTATGATTTTATGCGGGACTGAAATTTTACTTAACAACCTAATGGGTAAAAACAAAGAGCTAAGGCAACTCTACTCACGAATTTGTGGTAAGTGGGCTATGCAGGGGTTAAGTCAGGCTGAGTGCGATGAGTTTTTTACGGCTGGGATTTTTAGCTATACAAACGGCAATTTTAGAAGCTCGGCTAAACTTTATAAAAAGGCGTTAAGGCTAGCGCAGCTTAATGACACCACGCTTGATGATGAGCTTATTTTAAACGCCACGCAAATGGTAATTTTAGGATAAACGATGATGACGCAGAGCGAAGTTGCAAGGGTGCTAGGTCTTAGCTTAGGCAGGGTCGCTCAAATTGAACGCCAAGCCTTAGCAAAGCTCTCACACCCTAAAAATAAGAAAAAATGGGAGCTAATAAAAGAGATAATGGCTGAGCTTTATGCAGAGAGTGCAAAAACACAAATAAAAGGAGTAATTAGCGATGATTTGTGGTCTTAATGGATTTTATTCACGTAAATTTTACAGGGTGGAGGGGGATTTTATCCTGCTTAAAAACTCTAAAAAAGTTGTGGATGTGATAAAAATTTAAGCGTTTAACAAACCGCTTAGGCTTGTAATTGCGGACGCTTTTTGGCGATTTCGTGATTTTTTCGCTGCGGCAGACTTTATGTCTAGCCTTGCTTAAAATCACTTCAAAGCCCCAAAAATCGCCTCGCACTACTTCGCCTTGACGTAAAAAGTTGGCTAATGCCAATTTTTAAAAACCTGCTTAAATGCTTTTAAAGGCGGTTTAATTAAGTGCTTAGACGTCAAAAACACTTAAAGAGCGGCGGTGGGCTTAGCCCCTAAAAAACAAAAAAAAGGATAAAAAATGACACAAAAAGTAATAAATAGCGACATAGATGTTTTAATAGATGCCTTGCGTAGCTTAGGCGGAGGGGCTTTTTTAAGCGAAACTGCAAAAAACTTAAAAACAGCCATAAACTCGGTCGTATCTACTTCTAAACCAGCGAGTGTAACATTAAAGCTTACCATAAAGCCAGACCAACACGAAAGCGGTCAAATAGTAGTCTTTGGCCAAAACGGCCTAAATTTACCAAAAGAGCCAGTAAAAACGAGATTTTATGTCAGCAACGAGATGTTGCCTAGCAGAAATGCACCAGAACAACTGGTATTTGATTTTAAAAAGTAAAGGATAAAAAATGCAAAGAGAAATTAGTGAAACTTTAATACCAAGCGTAGAGCTTGACACTAAAAAAAGAGCCATTATAACGCATAAAGATTATACGCTAAACGAGGGATTGCTTAACGAGCCACTAAGAAACAGCTATATCATAAAAGCACTTGATGTAGAGAGTTTTGTGGGGCTAGTTAATGAGTATAAAGAGCCAAACTCAAAGCTGTTTTTTAATGATAAAAACATAAAGTGCGTAGTAGATTTTGCCACCAAAGACAAGGCGGAATTTTGCGAAAAACGTATATTCTTAAATCTAGAATATACGCCATTTTATTATGATTTTGATAAGAATTTAAGCAAAAATTTAACACAAAGAGAGTTTGTGTTTTTACTTAAATCGTTGTTTATGTATATAACTGAAATAGACGGCAAAGAAAACGACAATATGGACGTTATAGAACTAGCACAAAACCTTCAAGCAGTAAAAAAATTTGATAGCGTCCAGAAAAATACAAGCTCAAAGATAAGCTTAGATGTTGAGATAAAATCCGGCACAAAAGCAAACTTAACCCTCCCAAACAAAATTACGTTTAGACTGCCTATTTACGAGGCGGATGTTAGCTTACTGGGTGAGTTTGAGGTAGAGCTGTTTGTGGATATTAAAAACGATAGCGAGTTTAGTATAAGTCTTGTATGCTACACAGCAGAAGTGGTAAAGCGTGGGGTTTTAAACAGGCTTGTTAAAAACATCCAAGAGCGTTGCGATGGTGTCAAAGCGTATAACGCAGATGTTTGATTAATTTAGTCGGGGGCTAAAATTAGCCTCCGATAAAGTTAAATTTAAAGAAAGGAGAGAAACGATGAGTAAAATGACTATGAGACTTGTCTATGTCGCTACGCCGTATAGCGGACTTAGAGGCGTAAGTGAGATAAATAGACCTTTTTTAGCCCGAAAAATCGCTAAAAATGCGTGCGAAATGGTAAAAAAAGCCGGATATATGCCTATTAGCCCAGTGTTGGCTTTTAGCGAGATATTTGACGAGCAAAAAGATAGAGAGCATGCACTTAAAGCTGGGTTAGAGTTACTTAGCCACTGCTCTTATGCGTATTTTTATGACTTACACCCAGATAGTCATCTTAGCGAAGGTATGAAAAAAGAGCGAGAATACGCAAGAGAGCTTGGCATAACCGAGCTTGATTTAGACGGCGGATTTGGTTTTTAAAATGGCTGTGCGGATAGTTAAAAAATCAAAATCAAATTTAGCTATCTGTCTAAAATACGGCTATGTCTTAAAGGCAAGACATATCAAGAAAATTAATGTAGAAAGAGAGGTAAAAAATGCAAATAACTAGTTTTAGCGACGTTGATGTCGCTTTAAAAAGGCTTTGTGAGCTAAGCGTAGGGATTGAGAAGATCAATGGCGAGGTAACGCTTGAATGTAACCGCATAAAAGAGAGCAGAAAAAGCGAAGTTGAGCGTTTAGAGAGTGAAAAAAACTTCATAGAGCAGCAAATCACGCTATTTTGCGAGGATAATAAAGCTGAGTTTGCCGAGAAGCGAAGCAAGGAATTTACCTTTGGCGAGATCGGATACCGAATAAGCAAGAGTGTGAGCATACCAAGAGTAAAGGCTAAGCTTGAAAGCCTAATAAGCTCAATAAAAGCCTTTGGCTTAGCCAAAGAGTGCATAACCTACACAGAAGCACCAAATAAAGAGGCCTTAGCCGAGCTAAAAGATGAGGATTTAGTAAAGCTGGGGCTAAAAAGAGTAGTAAAAGATAATTTTAGAATTGTGCCAAAAATTGAGAGTTTAGAGATGAGCTAAACTTTAACAAAAAGCCCTAAAAATGGGCTTTTGATTAAGGTTTTTAAAAGTGGTTTTTAGGTAGAATATCATAACTTTTAAAGGGGAAAAAATGGCAGAAAATCTTATCAAACAAACCTGCAAAGAGCTAGGGCTAACATATAAACAGCTAGGCGAGTTGATAGGGTATAGCGAGAGTGCTGTTAAAAGTGCTGCCGTAGGCAGCGTAAGCGAACCTATGAGCTTTGCCATTTCTCAATACTTTAAAATTCAAGAGCTAGAAGCAAAGCTTAGGGCTTGTGATAGCTTTAAACAAAATTTAAAAGATTTTTTAAACTCTTAAAAAGTCTAATTTCAACTTTTTTATACAAAATTCTACCAAAAAACAACTTTAAACCTTGACTTTTAGTCTAAAATAGTCTATAATTTTATCATCAGAGTTGAATAACAACTTTGAAATAAAACAAAGGAGTATCAAATGCTAAGGTTCTTGCAAGTTCTAGCGTTGGTGTTGCAAATCCTTTACTGGATTTTGCGAATTTTTGGGTGGATTTAGCCACCCCCCCCCAAAAAAAAAAGGGGGGGGGGCGTTAGAAAACCTTAGCTTTGATACCCTTAACTGGATTATATCAAATTTTAGTTAAAGGAGCTGGTATGTATGAGGGGTTTTACCTTGACTTGCTTATGGTAGTAGTTTTTGTGGCGACTTTGGTCTTTATATATAAAACAAGAAAGGATAAAAAATGAACGAAATTATCGTTATAAATGGTCAGAGTGTAGAGTTTGAAGTGGCAGATAGTGGAGTATTTGCCACTTCTTTGGATGTCGCAAATGTGTTTGAAAAACGACACGCTGATATTATAGCAAAAATAGCTGAATTGCCGGCTGATAGTTTTCGTGAGCGGAATTTTTCGCTCACGGAGCGAACCGCCAAATTTGGGGCTGTCGTGCGAAGTGAGCCGTATTATAAAATTTCACGTGATGGCTTTTCGCTTTTGGTTATGGGCTTTACTGGTGAAAAGGCTTACAGGTGGAAAATAGAGTTTATTGCCGCCTTTAATAAAATGGAGGCGATGATAAAAAATGGCAGCATAGCAAACGATAAATTTACCGAAGTCCTAGCCGCCCTAACCCAAAAATCAAGCGAAGCGGATGAGTTTAAAAGCAAATATTACGCTGCTATTGAGCGTGAAAATATGCTTTTAAGGCAAAATTTTCAGACGCAAGGCGATATGGTTAAAAAATCAAGTCGCCTAAATAAAAGCGAAAGGGACGAGATAGTAAGGCTATATAAAAGCGGACTATCTCAGGGTGAGATTTGCCGAAGGATGGATAGAAGCCGTGACGCTGTAAGAAATGCCATAAGGGGTGTGTTATGAAAGAGGTTAGTGTATTTTTCTTAGATGAGGTAGATAATGCCAAAGAGCTTTTACTTGGACTTAGCGTTTTACTTGCTGGGCTTGGTGGGATTTGTAAGGATGATGAGGGCAGAGCTGGACTGGCACAGGCTTTATATTTGCTTGATGATGTGTGCTTTGATATGGCTAAAAAATTGCAAGATACCGATACGCAAAATAATATTTAAAATAAGGGCGTAAAAGCCCTTTTTAAAGTATCTTTACGGGTGTTTTAAAAAGGATTTAAGCCTAGATTAAATTCTAGATATCTTTTAAACGAAGTGGGGTTTGAATAACATTTACCCATCGCTCACATCGCTTTGCGATATGTTCACTAACTCGCTTGCGGACGTAAGCCCAGCAGTGGGCTTACTACTTTGTCCGCTCGCTCCCCTACGCCCTGCCCGTTTAAACTATACCAATTTTTGAAAATCTGTTTAAAACGCCGTTAATGTGCGAAGTCCAGATTTTCAAAAATTGATATATTTTTAATGCGTGAAGCGAAAAATTAGCCGTGTTGGCTATTTGAGCTTTACGCATTAAAAAGATACCGGGCTTTTAAATCTAAAAAAAGGCAAAATATGACCTCAAAACGTGCTAAACTCCTAGCTGAACTCTTTGGCGACTCTCGTGGCTTTTTATCACAGGCTAAGATTTTAAAATTTAGCCAAAAGCTCCACTTCATACCAGATGATGAGCTTATAAATTTTGCCATTTTTGTTGATAATTTCAGGGGTAATTTTATTAGCACCGATTTAGCCGTGCATAAAGCCGCCATTGCGTGGCAAAAAATGGCTTTTGAGCGTGTAAAAAATAGCGGTAAGAGCTTTTTTAAAGGCGTAAATGAGCTAATTGCGTTTTGTAAAGAGGCGTATCGTGGCGAGGGACTTTGTAGCTGTGAGAAAGGCAGCGGATTTTTACCTTTTGTCGTGATTGTAGTTGATGATGAGGGTAATTTAAGAAATAGCGCCGTGGTAAATGAAAGCGGTGTTTTTAAACGCCTTGATAGCTCAGAGAGTGCTAAATTTTATAACTGGCTCTTTAATAACCAGCATAAAATCGGCGATATTAAACGCATTAGCCGTGATGAATGGGAGCAAAATGAGCTAAACGAAGCTAGGCTTTTACCGCCACCGCCAAAGAGTGAAAAACCTAGGGCGGATAAAAAAGCCATTGAAGCAATGATAGAAAAAAGCTATAAAAGGATAAAAAATGACACCAAAACAAGAGATTTTTAGAAAACAGCTTTTAACTAAAATTCACACGCACCACGCCTATAAAACTATCAAAGAAAACGACGCTTGGGAGCAGTGGCTAGATGTCAGATTTAGCGTAAAAAGCTGTAAGGATTTAAGTATAAAAGAGCTTAGTTTGGTGCTTGATATTTTAAACAAAAGAGCTGATGACGGCGTGGATTTTAAGCAGGATTTTGCCGGGCGAAATCTCTTAAAAGATGACTTAATCACGCAAAAGCAGATAGAAAAAATCAAAGCCCTAGCAAACGCCCTAGGCTGGGATGATTTAAAGCTCATAAAATTTATAAACAGACAATGCAGGGTTATTTTGCTCTATTTAAGCTACATTTCAAAGCTAAGTAAAAAGCAAGGCACGAGCGTGATAACTGGACTAAATGCGGTGTTAAAACACAAAAAAGGTTAAAACCTTAAAAGCCTGCTCGTATCGCCCGCTTATGCTTCGTTGCGGTCAAAAAATCAATACTCACGACCCACTCGGTCGCTCCGTTTGATTTTTCGCCCACGCCTAGCCTAAGCCTAACGCTACTTTGCGATTTACCGCTCTTTTTTTAGATTTAAAAATGCGATAGGCTTGTATTGCGGACGCTTTTTGGCGATTTCGTGATTTTTTTTAAAGATTTAAAAATGCGATAGATTTTAAGCGTGCAGGTCTAGGGCAACATTTACCCATCGCTCGCATCGCTTTGCGATATGCTCACTCACTCGCTTGCGGACGTAAGCCCAGCAGTGGGCTTACTACTTTGTCCGTTCGCTCCCCTACGCCCTGCCCGTTTAAACTATACCAATTTTTGAAAACCTGTTTAAAACCCCTTAAAAACGTTTTTAAAGGGGCAAAGCTCAGATTTTCAAAAATTGATATATTTTAGTCGTAAGTGGCAGGTGGCAACATTTACCCATCGCTCGCATCGCTTTGCGATATGCTCACTCACTCGCTTGCGGACGTAAGCCCAGCAGTGGGCTTACTACTTTGTTCGCTCGCTCCCCACGCACTTAAAAGATGTCGGGATTTTAAATCTTTAAAAGCGTTAAATTTTTATCTTTGATATGATTAGATTTTTTATATTTGCTTCTAATTTTTTCTCTAAATTGCCATTTTTATCCACTGGCAAAAATGGACGTGCTGGGATGTTTTGCTTTTTTGAGCCGTATTGGTGGCTTAGTCCATAAGCAAAGCCGTTATTTTGCGTGTTGTTTGAGATTGTTACGCTATTTGTAGCGCTTCTTACCTCCCATTTTGAAAAAAGAGCACCACTATCTCTTAAAATTTTACTTGATTTGCCTTTTTTCTTTTTACGCTCTTTTGTTTTAGCGCTTAGCTCCTGCCATTTTTCGCCAAACGGCGAGCGTTCATCTATAAAGGCATCTTTTATCTCATTTACTGCCATATTGCCGATGTCATCAAAAAGGCTCTTTTTTAGCGGTAAATTTTCTAGGGCTTCAAGTCTTGCTGTAACGTCAGATAACCCGCTTATTTTTACACTCATCCCTAACCTTTATAAAATACTCTAAATACTCATCGTTTGGCTTTACACTCTCAATGGTAGTCCAAGTTTTATTGCACTTATCGCACTTTCTAAAACGCAAATTTTCAAGTCCTTTTATGGTGGCTACAACCTTTGTTTTTTCAAATCCGCAGTAAGGGCAAAACAAGCACGACCTCCTTTAAAATGCCTATTTTAGCACGTTTTTTAGATTTTTTTTAAAAGGTTTAAAAAATCTAAATTTTTGCTAATCTGTGATTTTTATGGTATAATCGTGCAAAGTAAAGCAATAGATGGCCCAGATTTGGCAGGGTTCCAGCTGCGTTAGCAGGCTGTATATGACTTGGGTTCGATGCCCGGCGTTGCTTTACTTTATTTTTTTGTCCCTTGTTTTTAAAATTTTGGTATAATTGCCGATAGTGATTAAGTGAGATAGATGGCAGTAGAGAGTGTAGCTGGACGTCGCCACTAGATGGAGCAACGGCGGTTATCGTGGGTTCAAGTCCCACCATCTCACTTAATCTTTCTAATCTCGCCATTTTTTAGTAATGTAAAAAATTCTTACCTAAAAAACTTATCAAGTGTTATCACGTAATTTTTTACCTTAAATTTTTTATGCATTTTTGAAATTTCTAGTGGGGGCTTTTGTGTAACTAATCATTTTTATTCCTTTTTTTAAATTTTGCTAATTTTTGTTTTTTTGATATAATTCCGCAATAGGTCAAGTAGCTATGCGCCAGTATAAGGTAGGCGAGTGGCTTTACACATATGGCGGTTCGAGTCCGCACTACTTGACCTTCATATATATATTGCTACCATTTTTATCCGTTTGCTTTAACATAGTTTTTAAATTTTTAAAAGGTATTTTTGTGATAGTCGCTACAAAATTATCAGTTTTGAATTTTTTAAGCGTATAATTTAGATGAATTACTGCATAATTTACCACAACTTGTCAGTGATAAAAGCCTGCAAAAGCAAAGCAACGATAGAGCGTTTTTACTTAGTAAATGGCGAAAATTTTTGCAAAAAACACAAAATTTTAAAAATGTTAAAACGTAAAAAATCTAAACTAGCGAACGCCGATTGAAAATCGGCAGGTGTTTGCACAAAAGAGCGTTGTCGTGGGGGAGCAGACAGCAACAAAAATGGTATTACGATACCATTTTTGTGCTCTGCGAGTTATGGCAAGGGGCGACCCTACTTCGCTTTGCTCGTTCTAAAAACAGAACGCAAAAGAAGCCACACTCTCCCTTAAAATAAAGTGAGCGACACTTTTTAAATTTCAGGCAACGTTCTACTTCAAATAAAAAACAAATGCAAAAGAAGTTATTGCAAACCAAACAAAATTTTGTTTGCAAAATATGAAAAAAAGTAATTCTAATCCGCCCTACTCTCGCTAAACCCCATAATCAAATCACAAATTTTTACCAAAAAACACAAATCATCATTATAATATAATGCCACAATAAAATACAAGGATAAAAATGACGCTAAATGAAATTTAGCAGATAGCATTCACAAATCAGCCATTTTAGAGGAGGTAGATATCACTTTTGCACAAACTCAAATGATAATAAATGGGTTTAGCGTGGATGGTAAAACCATTGAAGAAATAGCGATAATTACTAATTTAAAAAGGGCGTGGGAGTATTTTTGCGACAATAAATGATGAAGTAAATCTGGGCTATTTACAAGATATTCATAGATTAGTTGGTAGGGATATAGTCTTAAATTCTAGCTTTTTAAGAACGGCTAATGTTAAAATTTCAGGGACTAACTACGCCCCTATTTTGCCAGTAAATTATGAAGTAAAAGCCAAAATAAACGAGATATCAAGCAAGGATAACAAGCTAGATGTCGCACTAGATATGATGCTTTATATCGCACGCTCACAGCTATTTTTTAATGCTAATAAAAGAACAGCAATGCTTAGGGCTAATAAAATTCTAATCCAAAATGGGCTAGGCATACTCTGGGTTAGCAAAGATAATATGACTTTATTTTTTACTAAACTTGTAAAATTTTATGAAACAGCCAAGAGATTAAGGGGTTTTGTAAAGAAAAATGCATAGATAGATTTGAAAATAGCGATGATACTATGCATATATAAAGGGCTGGTTCATTTCAAACCAACCCCAATTCACTCAAACATTACTATGTTTTTACCGCTATTTTTGCCCTTGTAAAGCAGTTGGTCAGCACGTTTTATCAGCGACCAAATGTCAAATTCGCCGCCTCCATCACAATAAACAAGTCCAAAGGTCATCGTTACGTTTAACTCGGTTTCGCCGTGCTTTACCTTGCTAGTGGCTATCGTCTCCTTTGCGCGACGCACGACATTTATCGCTTCGGTCTTATCAATATCGCAAATAATTGCTAAAAATTCCTCCCCACCCCAACGACACAAAAAGTCATTTTTTCTAAAAATATTTTTAAAAATATTTGCCACTTTTACAAGCACCAAGTCGCCCACGTTGTGTCCGTAAGTGTCATTTATACGTTTAAAATTATCAATATCGCCCATCATTACGGCGAAATTTCTAGCTTGGCTTAGGTTTTCATCTAAAAATTCCTGCAAGGCGTGGCGGTTGTAAATTTTTGTTAGTGGGTCTTGATTTGAGATATCTTTGATATCATCTCGCTCTTTTTGTGCGTTTTGATAGGCTGTTCGGTTTGAAATTTCTAAGAAAAACGACAACACAATGGCTAACGAGCAGACACAAACTATATTAAAAGTAAATAAAAAATCTCGCCAATAGCCAGTGATTTTATAGCTATCGTGATAGAGAAAAAACAAAACCAAAAAGGCAAATGGCTGTGCGGCTGCAAAAAAATATGTGATTTGCTTGTTGCCAGTGTCAGCAAAAAGCGTCGTCATCATAAATGCGATAAATAGCAACTCAAAGCCAAGTCCCCAGCCAAGAACGACTATACAAGCGATAGCGTGTATCATCACTTCAAGCTGAAAAAGCACCAAGCAAAGGCTTGAAGCTGGGTTTTCTTGAAGTAAAATGATTGGGATTATTAGATAGATAATAACCGAAAAAATATTTAAAATCGCAAGTGGCTCAGCACCAATTACGGCAAATATCACAAGATAGGTTGCGTGAGCGAAAAAGACAATAAAGCTCATAATTTTAAAAACGTTATTTAGCTTGTAATTCGTGGTTAAAATATTGCTCTTACTCATCTTAAAATTTCCATTTCTATGCGGTCTTTGCCGTTGTTTTTGCCTTTATAAAGTAGCTGGTCGGCTAGCCCTATGACATCGCTTACATCGCGATTTATGCTATTTACGCAAATAACCATACCAAAGGTCATCGTAATTGAAATGCCGTTTGGCAGCCTAATTGAGCTTATGTTTCTTAAAAGCCTGTCTTGAATTTCATAGATAAAATCGGTCTTTGTATCTGGCAGGATTATTAAAAATTCCTCCCCTCCCCAGCGACAAATGTAGTCCTCTTTTCTAAATGTCATTTTTAGCACATCAGAGACGCTCTTTAAGATAAAGTCGCCAGTATCGTGCCCGAAGGTGTCATTTATGTGCTTAAAATCATCAATATCGCCTAGCATTACCACCCTATTTGCCACCGTGTCATCTTTTTGCGATTTTAGCTTTTGCTTGATCATTAGCTCCATACTTCGGCGGTTTAAGAGCCCGGTAAGCTGGTCGTATTTTGCGATTTTTTCTAAATTTTCACGTTCGCTTTTTAGATTTTTATAGCCAGCTGATGAGATAAAACTAGCAAACATACAAAATCTAGCGATAATTATAAAATTTACTAAAAAACACGATGCAAAAATGGTGTTTAAAAGCCAAATTTCAATCTTAGGTGGCTCGTTACCAAAGAGATAATAAAGATATATCACAAATAGGCTTTCAAGCGAAACGACAATGTAAGTTAGGGTTTTATTCTCACAAGCGTAAAAGTAGTTTATCGCAACAAGCGTTATGATAAACATATAAAACCCACTGCCCCAGCCAAAGACATTTGTATAAACTATCGCCGTAACCACAAAGCTAACGTGAAGCCAAAGCGATAAGATTACCTTATTTCTCGTGTCATAAACGCTCTTTATGTAGATAGTGATGCCAAGAAAAATAAATGATAAAAATATCATATTTGACCCAGCTATCATCGCAAAGACAAAGCCCAAAAAGTGTCCGCCAAGAAGCAAATTTATGATAAATAAATAGATATCTTCTATTGATTTATACTTATTTTGCCCGATATTTTCAACTGCTTGCATTAGTAGTTTTCAAACTCCCCCTCTTCATCATCGCTGCCGTCGTCGTATTCGTAGTCGTTTTCGTCGTAGTTGTAGCTATATCTCTCGCCTACTTCATCCTCATCATCAACGTATTCTTCATCAAACTCAAAATCATCTTCATCGTATGCCATTTTTTATCCTTTTGGTGTAAATTTTTCAACATATAAACTTTGACTTGGGAAAGCAAAATCTAGTCCATTTTTTGCCACGATATCCATTATTTTAAAAATCACGTCCTCTTTTATTTTTATGTATTCAGCCCTTAAAATCGTCTTTGTAAAGCAGATCACAGAGATATCAATTGAGCTGGAATTTAGAGCATCAAGCGAAACGTAAATGGCGTTTTTATACCCAGCTAAATCATCAATGCAAACGATACTCTCTTTAAATTTCAAGTGATTTGCACCCCTAAACGCTCCGCCGTTATCAGCCCTTGAAATTTCAGGGTGTGTTAAGAGCATATCATTAATCTCGCTAATGCACTTTTGCAGTGCTTCTTTGCTTGAATCGTAGGTTAGTCCGATTGTTAAGCTTATCATACGCCCAGCTTTTCGCCTTGACCAGTTGATTATCGGATCACTTGCTAGGGTTGAGTTTGGCACGAAAATCAGGGCATTGTCGCTACTTCTAATAGTCGTTTTTCTAAGTCCAATCTCAACAATTGTGCCTTCAATACCGCCACAGCTTATCAAATCGCCCTGCGAGAATGAGTTATCAAACAAAAGCATAACAGAGGCGAAAAAATTTGCGATTATATCCTTTGCAGCAAACGCCACCGCAAGTCCGCCAATACCAAGCGAGGCGATGATAGCTGAAATATCAAAGCCAAGTCGCGATAAAATCAGTAAAAGTGAGATTACAAAAATGATAAAATAGACAATTTTTAAGATTAAATTTACAACCTCTTTTCTGCCGCTTTTTTTGGCGATTTTGCCGATTATTAGCATACCATAGCCGTTTAAGATTGTGATTACAAACCAGCTAATTAGCACGATATAAACGATAGAAAAGGTGTTTGCTACCCAAAGTGGCATAGGTGTCGGATAGTAGGCAATGCCTATGCAAATTTTTAGCGAATATGTAATAAGTAGCGATGAGATCGGCTTTTTGATGATTTGTAAAATCTGATCTTTTATCGCTTTTGCGTGTTCGGTTTTATCAAAAAACGAGAGCGTGAGCGCGTAGGTTAGGCGAGCTAGGATTCTAGTTAGCGAGATAAAAAAGGCAAAAATCACGATGATTAGCAAAATTTTGCCAAAATTTACGCCATCAATTTTAATGCCGATTTTTTCGTTTATCGTGTCAATTGATGAGTGAAAAATTAGCTCGCTTGCAACGTAGCTAGAAGCGAGCAGATCGGCGTTTTCTTTAAGATAATTTAGCGCGTCCTCGCTGGTTTTTTTTGAAATTTCAAGCTCATTAAACTCATCTTTTAAACTATCAGGGACATTTTGTGAAAGCTCCTTTAAATTCACATATAAATCGGTTCTTGACTGGATTAGAGCATCTTGCAAAACTGCCTTAATTTCGCTTGATTTTGCACCTTTTTTAAACAGCTCGTTTAGAGAAATTATGCTCTTAAAAAACAGCTCGTTGATATTTAAATTTTCAAGCTCAATAGCGTTTTTAACGTAGTTTTGGCTCTGCTTGTTTGTTATGTTTTTTAGCGTTTTTTCAAGGGCTGATTTTTTGGCATAAAAGCTTTTGATATCAGCGTCTGAAAAGTCGGTTTTTGTGATAAATTGCGGTATTTTTGATAGAAGTTCGCTCTTTTTTGTGTTTAAAATTTTCGTATCAACCGAGCTATTTTGGTCAGCCGATAAAATTTCAATTTGAGCATTTACCTTCTTTAAATTTTCAAAAATATCAACCAAGGTTGTCTGATTATTATCCGCAAAAGTAAGAACACATATCAAAAAAGGCAGTAAAATTTTAAAAATGTTTATCATTTTTTACTCTCATCTGCACTTAGCAGTTTAAACGTCCCAGCACGCGGATCATAGCTGAAAATTTCGCCAGTTTCAATGATATAATGCCAGCCGTAAATGTCAATTTTACCCTCTTCAAAATCGCTCTCAACATTTGGATAAGTGAGTAAATTTTCAATAGAGTTTATCACATTTAATCGCTCTGTCATCCAAGCGATTTTTGCCTTATCATCGCTGCTAAATTTTAACACCTCTTTTTTTATCGGCGTCATCATCTTAATCCAACTTAGAAAATTTGGGGCGTTTTTGTATTTGCTTGGCTCGTCAAAAATCGCCTTACAACCGCCACAATCTGAGTGTCCGCAAACGATAATCGTTTTTATATTTAGCACACAAAGTGCGTATTCTATCGCCGAAGTGGTCGCTAAAAATTCGTCGCTAATGCGATATGGCGGGATGATATTTGCTATGTTTCGTATCGTAAAAAGGTCGCCCGGTAGGCTCTTTGTGATGAGATTTGGCACGACACGAGAGTCGGTGCAGGTGATAAAAAGCACCTTTGGGTCTTGGCTATTTTGTAGGCTTTCAAACAGCTCTTTATGCTCTAAAAAGCCCTCCTCCATAAAATTTACAGCACGTTCAAGCAACGCCTTCATCAACACTCCAAAATCTAAAATTTCGCCGATTATAGCAAAAGTAGGTTTAAAGCTAAATTTTTGTGTCAAAAAAGGCGTAAGGGTGGTGTCCGACGCGCTCATTTTCTGGCGGCAGTTGCGTGTAATCGCCGTAATATGTGCGTAAAACCCTGTCGTAATTTTTAACGATCATAAACTCATAATCCTCAAATTTTTGCAAATGATAATCAACAAAGTCACTTTTTTGATAAATTTCTTTAAATCCAGCGGATAAAATTCCCAAATTTTCTTGTCCTGTGCCGTTAAAAATTTGCTCTAATTTTTGATAATTTTTAACCAATTTTTCTCGTTTTAAAAAGAATTTGTAGTATAAAACTTTTGGCAAAAAAATTAGTCTTTTTGCGATTTTTCTAACTAAATTTTCATCGCTTCGCTCGTGGCTTGGATTGCCTAAAATTTCAATGCTTTTAAGCAAATTTCTTAGCTTTAAAAAGTGATTATCTTTTTGGTCTTTATCAATCTCATCAAGGCAAAAAATATCAATAAAAATGCCAAAATTTTTAAAATAAATTTCGTGCTTTTTATCTAAAAACTCGCCGACATATCTTTTGTGACAGAGCTTTGCAAAATTTAAATTATAGCCATTATCATTTAAATCAAGCAGGTAAAAATCATCAAGCTTTTTTAAAGCCATTATCAATTTTTCATAGTTTTTTCTTGTTAAAAATATATCAAAATCATCGTCCCAAGGTATAAATCCGCCGTGCCTAATTGCACCGATTAAAGTCCCGTATGCCAGCGAGTATTTGATATCGTTTGCAAGGCAAATTTCGTGAATTACATTTGCCATTTCAAGCATTACTTTTTTACACTCATTATCATTTAGTTTTCGCATTTTAGCCTCTTTATTTTTAAATTTAGCTCGTCTAAATCATCTTTATCATCAATCTCGCCAACAAGCTCATTTGGCACGTTTAAAAAGCCCATATTTATATCGCTAATCACGTCTAAAACGGCGTTGTCGTAATATTTTTTAGGGTCTAAAAATGCACTATTTTTAAGCGATAAAATATGGCGTTTTATCACGTCTGCATCGGTTTTATTAAAGTAGCTAATGCCAAGAAGTGAAGGGGCATTGAGTGCTGAAATTTCAATGCCAACGACGCGATTTTCTTGCGTTTTGATAATCCACTCTGGCTTTTGTGAGTTTGCCCTAATTGTCGTGTAGTAGTGCGAATTTTGGCGAAGCTCAAAGATATTTTTTAAAAGCACGACATCAGCATCAATAACGAAACTATCGCCAAAATAGGGCAGGGCAAGGGCAAATGAGGCTAGGTTGTTTGTGACGTGAAAATTCTCATTTTTAATGAGATTTACCCCAAATTTTTGCTCTAAATAGCTAAAATTTTCGCTTAAATAGCCGGTGATTACGTGAATTTCACTAATGCCACGCTCGTTTAGAAATTTTATCGTTCGCTCAATATTTGGCTCGCCTAAAATCTCAAAAAGTGCCTTGTGTTTGCTTTTTGTTAGCTCTTTAAGCCGCGAGCCAAACCCAGCAGCTAAGATGATCGCATTCATTTTAATCCTTATAAATTTGTAAGCAGTGAGCCGATGATAATTAACACGGCAAAAAGTGTCAAAAATGCCCAAAATTCGCCGCCCAAAACTACGCTAATTAAAATTGCCCAAAATGAGTATGAGATATTTAGTCCCATTGCCTTTAAAGCGCCGATTTTAGCGATACCAAAGTAGTAAAGCAGGTATGAAAACGCACCAAAAATTGCGGCTAAAAATAGACTTTTAAAGCCTAAAAAATCGCTTTCAAAATTGATAGTAAATCCCAAAAACACAGCTAATAAAAACAGGCAAATACTGCTTACACCCTGCCTTATAAACAGCGCATTTAAGGGGCTTAGCTCATCTTTTAGGGCTAAATTTATCACCACGCATTCAGCACCCCAGCCAAAGGCACAAGCTAATCCAAAAATTGCACCAAGTAGGCTAAAATGCACGTCATAGCTTAAAAAACAAAGCCCAACGCTACTAAATACGGCTAAACCCAGCCCAAAAAGTCCGGTTTTACTAAGCTTTTGTTTTAAAATGAAATTTGCTAAAACCACGCTAACTACGGGATAAAGCGAGCTAAACACCGCTGCAAAGCCGATATTTGCGTAAGAAATGACTAAAACAAACGAGCCCATACCGATAAAACCGCCAAAAAATGAGGCTAGGGCAGTGATTATTAACGAGCGTCTTTTGATTGTAAATATATATTTAAATTTATTTAAAAAAATAATTAATAAAAAGATAACCAAAAAGCTTAAAAAGTCGTGCAAAAATGCCAAAACTAACGGATTTAGCGAAATTTTTGCCAAAATCGTGCCATCAAACGCCCATAAAATTCCACTAAAAAGTGCCGCAAAAAATCCGCTCATAACGCCCTTTCTAACGCCGATTCTAGCCGTTTTTTAGCGTAGTTTATGTAGCTCTCATCGCCGTTTGAGATTTTAACCAAACTCCAAGCCGTCCATAAAATATCTTGCACGCTTTTATAAGTTTCTATCTTTGATTTTAGCCCTAAATCTGCCCCATAAAGCCCTAAAAATCGCTCCTCTTCATCATCTGAAAACTCGCTCTCAACAAACAACGAAGCCACATCCCAAGCCGGGTCATTTAGCCCTGAATACTCCCAGTCAATGATAAAAATTCTCTCATCACACATTAAGATATTCTCAGGCACCAAATCGCCGTGAGTTGGGAGTAAGATGGCATTTTTGGCGTAAAATTTTTGATTGATTTTTGCTAATTTTTGCTCTAAATCGTTAAAAATTTCAAGGGCTGTTAAAAATCCATTAAACTTTAATGCCGTTTCGTTTGAAACTAAATTTAGATAAATTTTCATCTGCAAAAATGGGTTAAAATCATTTCTAAACTCCATTTTTGAGCTGTGAATTCTGCGTAAAATTTCAGCTATTTTCTCGCTGTTTTGCCTTAGTGTGGCTGGTTTTAGAGTTATGGCGTTTGATAAAAATTCCGTGATTTTTATCCCGCTAACTTCATCAAAAAACGCCGTTTTTACGTTAAATCCAAAATTTGAAGCGATTGTTTGATTTAGCTTCTCATCATCTCGTTTTATGATCTGATTTGAGCGGTTGCCCGGCACTCTAAGCACGAATTTTTCGCCATTTGAAGTGATTAGAAAGTTTGAGTTTGTCATACCGCCAAGTGCATTAATTTCATCGGCATTTTTGCCAAGTGAGTTAAAAAAAATCTCAGAAATCTCTTTAAAATCAAACAAAATTTTGCCTTGCTTTTATTTATTTTATGTTTATTTTACCAGCTTTTTGTTTAAAATAGCCAAAAACATATTTTTTAAGAAATTTTTAAATCTTTATTTACCTAATTTTTGCTAAATTTCACAAAAAAATTAAAAAGGAGAAAAAATGAGTTTATACAACAGAAACTACACGCAAGAGCGTGAAGTAGAGCAAACCTACGCGCAAAGCAACCTAAGTGCGTTTATCAAGCAGACTTATCAGCTTTTTGCTGCTTCGCTTTTAGCGGCCACAGCTGGTGCTTACACTGGAATTTACTTTCTAGCTGCAACGCTAATCCAAAACAAATTTTTGTTCTGGGGTATCGTGATAGTTGAGTTTATCACGCTGTTTGCCCTAATGGCAGCAAAACGCAAGGCTGGGCTAAATCTAATCTTGCTATTTGCATTTACATTTATGAGCGGACTTACGCTTACTCCGCTACTTTATGCGATTTTGGGTATGCCAAGTGGTGCGGCTATCGTAGCTCAGGCATTTACGCTTACTACCGTTGCTTTTGGCGGACTTAGCATTTTTGCGATGAATACAAAACGCGATTTTACGACAATGGGTAAAATGCTATTTATCGCACTTATCGTTGTTATAGTCGCAAGTTTGATAAACATTTTCACGCAAAGTCCGATGTTTCAGCTTGTAATTGCAAGCATCTCTGCAATTTTATTTAGTGCTTACATACTTTATGATACACAAAATATCATTCGTGGCAACTATGAAACGCCAGTTGAGGGTGCGGTTGCACTTTATCTTGACTTTGTAAATTTATTTACTTCATTGCTTCAAATTTTAGGCATTTTTGGACGTGATGAGTAACGTTTATAGAGTTATAGACGCAAATTTAAATAGACTAAAAGAGGGGCTTAGAGTCGTTGAAGACATAAAAAGATATGGCTTTAACGACAAAGCCCTAGCCCTAAAAATCAAGACGCTTCGCCACAAGGCAAAAATCCCACAAAATGACTTCATAAAATTTAGAGATAGCACAAATGACGTGCTAAAATCAAGCACAAAAGATGAGCAAAAAAGAGCCGATTTAAACGACATAATCACGGCAAATTTTAAAAGAGCACAAGAGAGTGCGCGTGTGCTTGAAGAGTGCTTTAAGCTTGTAAATTTAGAGTATTCAGAGCTTTTTAAAGGCATACGTTACGAACTTTACGAGATTGAAAAAGAGATTTATTAAAATTTTAAAACTTTTTTTGTATAATCAGCCCTAAAAATTTCAAAGGAAATCACGTGAGTTCATTATTTTTAGTGTTGCAGTTTGTCCTTGCAGTCATCATTACGATAGCCGTTTTACTTCAAAAAAGCTCATCTATCGGGCTTGGAGCATATAGCGGTAGCAACGAAAGCCTCTTTGGTGCAAAAGGTCCAGCTGGATTTTTGGCAAAATTTACATTCATTGTTGCGATTGTTTTTATCTTAAACACGCTAATGCTTGGCTACTCTTACAATAAAGAGATGAGAAAATCAATCTTTGACAGCGTTGATAAGTCGCTTTTAATCCCAAAAAGCACTGAACAAAAAGCACCGAGCGCACCTGTTGCACCGACAAAATAAATAGAAAGGATAAAAATGCTAAGCGAAATTTACGCTAAACAAAAAGACGGCAACGAAAAGGCGATCGCCGCCTTAAAAAGGGACTTTACGACACTTAGGACTGGTAAGGTAAATATCAGCGTGCTTGATCACGTTTTTGTTGATTACTACGGCTCACAAACTCCGCTAAATCAAGTGGCGACCGTTATCGCAACCGACGCTTCAACTATCACGATAACCCCTTGGGAGAAGTCAATGATAAAGACGATCTCATCAGCTATTCAAGCGGCAAATATCGGCGTAAATCCAAATTCTGACGGCGAGGGCGTAAAACTTTTCTTCCCTCCAATGACGATTGAGCAACGCCAAGAGAACGCAAAGCACGCAAAAGCAATGGGTGAAAAGGCAAAAGTTAGCGTTAGAAACGTGCGAAAAGACGCAAATGACGAGGTTAAAAAGCTAGAAAAAGACAAAGCCATAAGCGAAGATGAGAGCAAAAAAGCACAAGATGAGGTGCAAAAAATAACCGATAGCTATATTACAAAGATTGATACAATCGTAAAAGAGAAAGAAGCAGAGCTTTTAAAGGTCTGAAAATGAACATAGAGCAAATTTACAGGGACGCTGGGGCATATCTGCAAGGACATTTTTTACTTTCAAGTGGCAACCACTCAGAATTTTATCTACAAAGTGCAAAGGTGCTTGAAGATCCGATTTTAGCAGGGCGTTTGGCTGATGAGTTAGCACGTGTGATAGCACAAAATGGTGTGGAGTTTGATAGCGTTTGCTCGCCTGCTTTGGGTGGAATTTTAGCTGGATATGAACTAGCACGTGCCGCTAAAAAACGCTTTATATTTACTGAGCGAGTGGATAAAGTGATGAGCCTTAGGCGTGGTTTTGAGGTAAAAAAGGGCGAGAAATTTATAATCTGTGAGGATATTATAACCACTGGTGGCTCGGCGTTAGAGAGTGCAAAAATCATTGAAAGTCTAGGTGGCGAAGTCGTGGCATTTGCCGCCCTTGCAAATCGTGGATTTTGCTCACTTAAAAACATAAAAACCGAGCGAAAAAACGAGTGCAAACTGCCCTTTGACAAGCCGCTTTTTGCCCTGGGAAATTTTGAGTTTGAAATTTACACGCCAGATGAGTGTCCGCTTTGTAAAGGCGGTAGCGTCGCCGTTAAGCCCGGCAGCAGGGGTAATTAAGCCTTACTGGTAAGATTTGTGTTTGGCACGTGTTGGCTGATTAATATTTTTGCCAACTGGCTTAACCACATTTTTTATTTGGCAGGTGCAAGTAGAATAGATAATTAGTGCAAGGGGCGCCTTAAATGATTTGGCACGTGTTGGCAAAATGCAATCAATTAGCATTCTATCAAGCGAGTCTTTACGTGTTATTGCGAGTTTTATACAGCGTGTGTCGCCGTTAATATGGGCAATTAGCTTAGCACAGCTGATTAAAAATTAGTAAGTTGCTAAGCCCAGTAGCAATGGTAATTAAGCCGTTATTTTACGGCTTTTTGCTTTAAAATTTGCAAATTTCTTGCGAAATTTCTTTAAAATTTTGGCTATTTTTGCCTAAATCACACGCCTTTTTAAAGTAAATTTTTGCCGTGTTTTTATTGCTAATCTCTTGATTATATCTTGCAAATTTCACGCACCCCATAAAGCTATTTGCCTTGCACGATTTTCTTAAAAATTCGCCACCTTCATTTTTATTTGCCTTTACGCCAAGCCCTTCAAAGTAGATGACTCCAAGGCTAAAACACGCCATCGCTTCGTTTTTTAGGCAGGATTTTTGTAGAAATTTATGGCTCTTTTTTGATCTTTTTTGGTGTTTTCTAGCCCAAAATCATAAAACTCCCCAGCCTTAAAACACGCCTTAAAATCGCTCTTTTCGCACCTTTTTTTCAAGCAAAGCAAGCTAGCTTAAAAGACCAAAGACGACACTTAGCCCTAAGATCATTTTTTTCATTAAATCTCCTTTTATTTTTGTCGCAAGCCATTTTATCCATCCTCTCCCCCTTAAAACTTGATTAATTTATTATTTAAAAATTGTGTATAAAATGCAAAAATATTTTCAAAGGATTTTTTATGACAAAGGTGTTTTTAGCTGGTGCAAGTGGCGTGATAGGTAGGCGAGTTTGTGAAATTTTGCTTAAAAACGGCTATGAAATTTACGGCACGACAAGAAGCAAAGACAAGGCAAATTTGCTAAACGAACTTGGCGTAAAAGCCATTGTTTTAGACGTTTTTGACGCTAAAAAACTACAAACTGACATGGCAAAAATCAGACCACAAATCGTCCTTCATCAGCTAACTGACCTACCAAAGGGTTTGCCAGCTGATAAAATGAGCGAAGCACTCGTAAAAAACGCAATCCTAAGAGATGTCGGCACGAGAAATTTAGTAGAAGCAGCAATTCTAAGCGGGGTTGAAAAAATGGTCGCCCAAAGCATCGGATTTATCTACGAAAACGGCACCAAGCCCTACACCGAAGCGTCGCCGCTACTTAACTTTGAAGACCCAATTTATGGCGAGACTTCACGTGCGGTTTCTAGCCTTGAATCGCAAGTCCTAAACGCCCCATTTACTGGCATTGTGCTTAGAAATGGGCTACTTTACGGAGCTGGGACCGGCTTTGATGAGCCGATTTCTGGCGTTTCTAGCCTGCACGCTGACGCTGCTGCTTTGGCAGTGGTTTTAGCGATGAAATACGATAAGAGCGGTATTTTTAACATAGCCGACAAGGATGATATAATTGACTGCCAAAAGGCGATTAAGGAGATTGGCTGGGATGCTAGTTTTAGGCTAAGATAGCTTTTTTATCACGGCGGCTGAATTTGTGATGATATCGTGAAAATTTAGCCTATCTTTTCTAAAAAAGCAGAGCAAAAGTCCAACAAGGCTAAAACCAGCCAAAACAAAGCAAATGTAGCGAAAAATGGCGTGAAAAAAGCTGATTTTTCGCCCTGTTTTTAGGCTGATTAGGTAAATCTGCTGTGATTTATAGCCCGGCGTTTGGGCTTTTAAGCTAAAAAATATTGATAAAAACACGCCAAAAAGGGCATTACAGATAAAAATGGCTATCTGAGAGCCCTTAAAATCATCCTTGCCGTCAAGCACAACGTAGGTTGCAATATACAAAATCGGCATTAAAATCATAAACATATCAACAATAAATGCCTTAATCCGTGCCGTAATCGGTGCTATATTCACCCTTTGCTTTGACATTTTTTATCCTTTCTTTTTATTATTTTAGCTAAAAATTTTAAAATATAATATCCACACACGCAAAATGCAATTTTCACAAAAAGGCTTAGTATAATTTTATAAATAATTTATTGATTTTTAAGCAAACTGAAAATAAAATGAATAATATTTTGCGAAAGGAGGAAAGTTGTATGAAAGATAAAAAAATAGTTGTAAAACTGCAAATAAAAGCTAATGTGAGACCAATAGAAGTTGTCAAGCAAAGATCGCAATGCAGAACAACACACAAGAGACAAGACTGCTAATTATCACCCTCCTTTTTGGAGGGTTTAATAAATTTCAAGGTTCTTTATGATTTTTACAGATGATAGCGTCTCTCTTTTAGAGAGCCAAAAGATAGAATTTCCAAGCAAATATACAACCTATGAATTTTCATCAAAATATTTGCTAATCGCTCCTGAATATCCAACATGGATCGTGCTAGATAGTGATGAATATAATATGTTTTTATATTTAGAAAAGGTAAGTTTGGGTAAGGCACTAGATATGTATAACGAGCGTTTTAATAAGAGCGGTGCTTACATAAGAGAAAGGTTACTTGAAAAAATTTTTAACTATAATTTTTACAAAGATGGGTATAAAAATAGTCATGATGAAGAGGCAATAGAAACCATACAAAAAAATATACATATCAATTTAACAAACGATTGCAATATGCGTTGTAAGCATTGTTTTGTTAATGCTGGCAGAGTTGAAAAAAAGTATGTGGATATAGAAAAAATTATCCAAAAAGTTGATGAAATAACAAAGATAAATGGCTACACATCGGTTGTTATTTCAGGTGGTGAGCCACTATTGCACAAAGATATATTTGTGCTACTTAATGCTTTAAAAGAGCATAAGATAACGCTTTTTACAAATGGTGTTTTGATAAATAAAAACAACATAGATAAAATTTCAAGCTTGGTTAGTGAAATACAAATAAGCATAGAGGGAATCTCAAAAAATATTTATGAGAAAAACAGGGGCAGAGGCAACTATAAAAGGCTTTTAAATGCCATAAAATTAATAAAAATAAAAAATATTAAATTAATACTTGCCATTACGGTGTTGCCTGATACTTTAATAGATATAAAGGATGGCTTAATTGAGTTTATAAAGATGCTTGATTATAAAAATTTAGAAATTCGCATAAACAACGAGATAGAAATGGTAGGTGCTGCACCAAAGGAGCTAAATTTTAAAAATTATGATATAAAATTTTCAAATAAAATAATCCTTGAGCTGATTAAAAAGATACAAAAGCTAGGAATTTCAAGCAAAACAACCAAAAAACAAAATATAAAATTTAAAAATTGTGGCATAGGTACAAGTATTGTTATTGATGTTAATGGCAAAATTTATCCTTGTTCCAAGTTTAGCTCTTATAATCTAGACATATCTCAAAGCGCTGATAGAATCTTTGGTGAGTTTGATGAGATAAATCGCAAGACTTCAATTGACGCTATCAAAAAATGCAAAGGGTGTGATTTAAAATATATCTGCTCTGGTGGTTGTAGAATTAATAGTTTAAATTTAAAAAACGATATGTTAAGCGTGATTTGTAATAAAAAATATAGAGAAAATTTGCTCCAAAGGCTAATTAACGAATGGGATTTGTAAAAAAGATAATACACAAAGTCGTAAAGACTAATAATTTAAAAAAATAGATATCAGTATTGCGCCAAATTCTTTGGTGTATATTTGTGGTTGTAGTGTCTTATATAAGTCAAGTTTGGTGTTTGATATTATTTATGCCGTAAGTAAAAATGAAATACGTCCTATAACAAATGATGATTATGAGATTAGCGATTGTATTATTAATTTTTATGACAATATTCTAATTTGTATCGCCTTAAAATAACTAAATTTTAATATCAATCCAAGATCAAGCATATTAAGTTATTTTAATTTATCAAATAAATTAAACTTAATCTTGTCTAAATTATCAACAAAATATATCAAAAATGCAATCTCTTTAAGTCCTAAAAATCTATGCTCCGAGTGCTGCGGGCGTGGATTTAAAAAGGAGATTGATTTAGATAAGGCAATTGAAACAAACAACACCATAAAAGATAATCCATTTTTGCCTTAGCTAGACTTATATAAGGATTTTTGCACGCAAATTTTAATTATATACTAATTATATAAACATAAATCCAAGCTTGAAATTTTATGAGATAAGCAAGGAACTGCAACACAAACTTTTATATAAAGTATCTTTAAAAAAGTACAAAATAAACTATAAAATAGATACAAAAACAATGGTAAAAACAGCTAATTATAAAGGCTTAATGTTAAATGAACCATCAGAAATGTTAGAGCAATACACAAAAAATATTTTGTGTAAAAAGTGTGGTAGCACAAGGTTAAATAACTGAATTAATGATATTGAAATTTTAGGCTATTTATTAAAAGATATTTTACTGTGCAAATTTATGATTTACAAGATATTTTTAAAATTTTTAAATCTAAAATTATAGGTATTGATTTGGCATTTGAAAAGCTAGATAAATTTGTGTTAAAGTGCGTAAATTTAGGACTTGGACATTTAAGTTTTAGCAGGTCAATACCATAGCCATCAGACAGTGAACTTCAAAGACTTAGAATAGCAAAAAATTTACTTAAAAAGTTAAATAACATAATGATTATCCTAGATGAGCCAACCAGTTCACTACGCCTCCAGCAAAGTATTACGCTTAACAAAAGGAATAAACACAATAACACAATTATCGTAATAGAACGAAACAAAGAGTTAATAAATATAGCCGATGAGGGTTTTTATATCGGATTAAAAAGCGAAAAATAAGGCGGAAAATTTATAACCAAGCAAAATTATGAAAAAGCCAAAAATTTAAACTTAAAAAGATTAATTTTAAAAGTAGTATCTGTCAAAAAATAAAACTACAAAATTTAGATTTTTTAAAATTTCGAGCACAAATTACAATTAATCACAATAGGTTAATAGACATTAGCTCTAAATCTAGCGTAGATAAAACTTCTTTACTTAAATACAATTGCTACGATATTTAAATTCATACCAATATACATCTCAAAAACCTATCAAGGCTATTATAAACTCAAATATCGCCACTTATACTGGAATTTTTAATAGTATCAAACAGCTATTTTGTGCTAATTTTTCAAAGAATAGTAGATATTTTTCTAAAAATTCAAACACAATGTGTAAAAAATGTGGTGATAGCGATAGAATTTTAGATTTAGAAAAATATAATAGCAAATTTTATAACGAGTGCGAGAGCTGTGATGGTAGTGGATATGATAAAAATATATTGCAATTTAGAGTTTTTTGATATGAATATATGGGAAATTTTAAGTTGTGACATTAATGATTTTATGCAAGATAGAATATCCTAAAAACAATCAAGGAGAAATTACAGCTATTAGATGAGTTTAAACTATCTCATATGTCTTAAATAGATTGGCTTTAAATATCTCTGGCGAAGCAACAAAGACTAAGCTTTTTTTGATAAAAAGAGTAAAATTTTAGGTTAGATAAGCCTGTAAAAGGTTTAAGTAACAAAGATATTTTAAAAATCATCTCTTTACTTTACAAACATATATAAAGATAAAACATTTATCATAGTCGAGCATAACTCTCTGTTTTTAAGCTATTGCAATGATATCATAGAGATAAAAAATGCAAAGAGAGTGAATTTTCTAGCTTTATTGTTTCTTAAAAAGTATTTTTTATTAAATTTTAGATATGTTATTAGAAATTTTATTGATATTTTTAAAAATTTTAATTAAAAGTAAAATATCATTTTTACGCTCACACTGGTTTATTTTTATTAGATTTATAACCACTTTATACAAAATGGTATCAATAAAGCCACAATACGCTAAATACAAAGTGGCTATTTCTGTTAAAATCTATTTTTCAAGATGCGTATCAACTATCTCTTTTTCACAAGCGGTCATATCTACTTGACTTAAATGTTATCTCTCAATAATAAAATCTATGCCGATCCGCCTTATATGCTAAACTACTTTGATAACCTATATAAAAATGCAAACTCTTTAATAAACAGCTCATATAATACCCAAAAACAAACAGGTGGTATAACAGGCTCACTAGTATTAGCTAGGCATAACATAAAAATAAATACCAATGGGGATATTTATAATAACGGCACATTTAAAGCAGATAATATAATCTTAAACACAAATAACTACACTAGCAAAGACGCTAACCTAATAGCAAACAACCTAAACCTAAATGCAAATAGCTCTATAAACATACTATCAGGCAACGCAAACACAAACAACCTAAGCTTAAATGCAAACGACATATCCATAAAAGGCTCAAATTTAAGTGCTAAAAACAATCTAAGCCTGAATGCTAATAACCAAATAACAATTGATACCATAAAAGAGAGCATAAATGTAAATGTATCTGGCAAAGATACAAAGCTAACAGGCACCATAACCACTAATCAAACCTCAAGCCTAAACGCAAACAACATAAATTTAAAAGCAAATGATATTACACTAATATCAACAAACCTAAACGCAAGTGATAATATAAACCTAAACTCAAACAACAACCTACTAATAACATCTACAAACGATACCATAGATTTAACAAGTAAAACAACAAGCAAAGGCTTTTTATCTAAAAAGCAAACAACCACAAGCATAATAGATGAAACATCCATTAGCTCAAACCTAAACGCTAAAAAGATAAATCTAATCTCAAACCAAGACACAACCATACAAGGTTCAAATTTATTAGCACAAAACGAGATAAACATAAGTGCAGATAATATTAATCTAACTCCTGCTACATACCTAACCCAAGAAACAACACAAACATCTAAATCAAGCTTTGGCGGACTCTCAAAATCCTCTCTAAACAAAACAGACCAAGTTACAAACAAACAAGGCTCAAATCTAAATTCTAATCAAATAAATTTAAACGCAAACACCATAAATATCTTAGCCTCAACCATACAAACCAACACAGCAAGCATAAACACCCAAATCCTAAACCTAATCTCAGATAAGCAAACAAATATAAAGACAGAGTTTAAACAAGGCTCAGGAATTTTAACAGCTACCATAACAGATAAAGGCAAGATAAAAGAGATAGAAATCCCAGCTGTTATAAAGGTAAAAGATAAGTTTATATTAAATGGTAAAGATATAACCGATAAGCTTGATACAAATCTAGCAAACAATATAAATCAAACTCTAAATTCGCAAGAATTTAAAGACAATATAATAAAAGAGCTTACCTCAAACCAAACAACCCCAATAGATGAAAAGACCATAAATCAAATAAAAGCTACTCTAAACTCAAAAGAGTGGGAGAATAAAACAACTACTCTTAGTGGTATAGGAGCACTTATTATAACAGCTATAATTACATATCTAACAGCAGGAGCAGGAGCTGCCTTTGCAGGAGGTATAGGTCTAGCTAGTGGCACTGCTAGTGCTACTGCTGTATCGGCTATGACATCGGCGGTGATAACCCAAACATCAACAGCACTAATATCATCAGCCATAACAGGTAACAAACCAAACATAGACCTAGGCTTGCTAGCTACAAATACTATAAGTGCAGGTGTGCTATCATATGCAAATTTTGCATTTGGAACAAATGCCTTAACAGAAAATATGAATATATCAGACTATGCTAAAAACGCTACTATAAACGGAGTAGGTCAAGGTATAACATCACAGATAAAAGGAGAAAGCTTTAAAGATGGATTTACAATGGGAGCGATTACTTCAATACTAAGCGATAGTGCATTACAGATGAGAAAGTATGTTAAGGATAATTATGATTATGCTGGGAAAAACAAAGAATTTGTCCCTGAAAACACACGAAGTAAGGGCGTTAGAGGTGATGAAGTTAAGCTGGCTGGAAGTCATTTAGACCCAAATATGAAAGAAATAATCGCCCCATTTGGTGGCTCTCAAACAGGAGAAAGACTTATATTTGGTAGTAGTTATAGCAAAGGTTCTTTTACAGATTATGTAAATGAATACTTTGCAGGACCACACGACTTTTTATCTAATTGGAATTATGAGAATATAGGATTAAAAACATATCTACAAAATAATAATACTCTTATAGATATTGCAAGCGGATTGCTTTTAATACCTTCTGCACCATTTGCAATAGCACCATTTATACAAGATAATATGACAAGTATTGGAATTTATAAGGATTTAAAGAGAGATAATAAACAGACAAGGAAAGAAGTTATAAATAAAGCAAAGGGGTATAAGTGAATATAAAAAATATCATATTATGTCTAATGATTTTAGGATTAAATGGTTGTTCTAAATATTATATTCCAACTTATGAAACTTTTGTTGAAAGAGTTTTAAAACCTAAAATAGGAACTTCTGTTATTCCAAAAACTAATCAAAACCACAGGGAAATTTACGATGAAAATAGATATATATACGTAATGCACTATCCAAAAGGGTGTTATTATGCGTATTTAACAAACAGAGATGATAAACCAGAGATTGTTCAAGAGTGGATTATATTATCAGGGAAAGAAAATTGCAAAATAACTGAAAGCTTTGTTTTATTGCAATGATAAATATTAAAATTTACAATATAGACATCCCGTCATTATTGCCAACTGCTGGTGTGGCTAAATTCGGCACAAATACCTTAAAAACAACAGCTACTGATATAAAAACTGCCTTAAACAACATAGAAGCAGACGCTATGGCAAAAATAACTCAGAATTTACCGAAAAACGCCACATATAATAAAAATGGACTTATAATATACGGCGGAAGAAATTATGCCATAGCTGGTATTGATAATATTAGCAAGCAACCAGTATTTACACAAGTAATAAATGGAAAATCAACAGGGAATTTTAAAATGTTTATAGACGGGAAAAGTATAACAACCATAAAGCCAACAAATTTTACACCAAAAGCTAATGCAGATTGGTTTGGAAATTTTATGTTAAATCCGAGAAATTGGATATATGGTGCAACTGCTTTTGAAGTTGCTAACGATATGTTTAATGACAGCACCCCACCAAGCACGACGAAAGGTCAAATTGGAGCTGTAATAAAAGATATTTTTTCAGAAGATAGTAATATTAAAAATAACATAGATACAATATTAAGGAAATGAAAATGGGCGTTAAAAGTGGCTTTATATTTTTAGGTTTTATTTTTATTGTAGAAGCAATTTGGGCTTTATTTGGCGGTAAAATTTATTTTAAGTATCAAGGTTGGCAAATACCTGATGAAAAAACTATTTTTGGCCTTTTAGCCATAGGTTTGTTTTTTATATGCATAGGAATTTTTTATAAACCAAAATACCCAGAATTATTGCATTGCAAAAAATGCAAAAAAGTTTATAATTACGTAGATGTAAAAGATAAAAACGGAATTTGTCCTAAATGCAAAGGAGAATTGCAAGACTATAAAGAATTTGAAAATAAAAACAGAGAATTTCAAAAACTTGATAAAATAGAAAAAGAATTTACCAAAAAGAGTAAAAACTAAAATGAAAACACCATATATCTTTTTACCAATCCTCATCCTCATCTCTGCCACTGCTAACCCCATAACCCCAACCAAACAAACAACCCTATCAAGCATAACAGCAAATACCATAAACATAAACACAACCAACACCAACTAATCAAACAACCAAGAAAACAATAAAAAAGACAAAGACACAAACCAACATAATAAAATCTCATCAATAAACTACACAAACAACAAAAATCTAAACTACACCCACTCTAAAACCCTAGCTACAATAGGACAAGGCAGTATAAACATAAAAGACAAAGAAAACTCAGATGATATATCTAGACTAAATACAGATACAACTAAAATAAACAAAGACCTGTACAGCACAAATATATCATCAAATATAAATGTTAGTGTGGATATGAGATTATTTAGTAAAGAGGGTAGAAAGGATATAAAAGATGACTACAATAGAGCAACAGCTATTACAAAGGCTATTCAATTAGTTCTTACAACAAATAATGCTAAAACCAGTAAATTGTTTAAGTATATAGGAGAGTATTTTAAAGGGTATAAAGTAGATAAAAAAATAGAATTTGAAAGAAATTTAAGTATCATAGATAACCCCGATACTTCTGTATTAGAAAAGCAAGAAGCGGCTAAAAATATAACAAACATAATGGGGTTAAATGTAAAATTTGCAAATCTTGAAAGTTATAGTGGTGGTAAGTTTAATTCTGATGATTTAAACTCTTTGTATATAAACGCTCAGTCTATAAAAATTCATCAGAGTTTTTATTGGCTTTAAGACACGAACTGCAACATCAACAAGATAATCAAAATGGAATTTTTATACCAAAAGATAAATCACAAAACGAATTTGCTATAAATCACTCTTTGAATTTACTAGATATGTCGGCTAAGGCTTTAGATATTAATGGATATAATATAAACAACTACAAATTTAACACAAACTTAAATGACCCAAGTATCAAACAAAACACTGATTATCTTTACTCGTTGGATAAAAACAAGAATGATGATTGTATAATGCAAGCTATTGGAGGAACAATAGGTGATGGTTCAAACCTTTACGCTCAATATGAAAGAAATGGAGGTAGCTTATATCCTTGGGATATAAATTGGGTAGAATTAGGACTAAATACTGCTATGGGGGGCGTGGTCTGGCGGAGCTACAAGTTTAGGAAGTTCTGTTGTTAGGGGAGGAGTTGCTTCAATGGTAACGGAAACTTACAATCAGGCGGAGTATAATAAAGACGGAATGAATGGCGTAGAAATTTTTAAGAAAGGTGTTATGGGTGGAGGAGTAGGTTTTGGAATTAGTGGTGCTGGTAAAATTGGCAATAATATTATAATAAAAAATGGAGTAGTAGGAAAGCCAATTAATTATGATTTAAAAACACTAAAAAATGAATTTGAAGGTGTTGCTGGTGTAGGAGGAGCAGTTATTCCAAATTATTTTATGGACAACAAAAGTGAAAAGTAATCTGCTAAAATTTATAAAAACACTAATAACTGTTTTATTGATATTATTTGTTTTTGTTGGACTTTTTAAGTTTATTTCATATATCTTTAATAAACAATGGGGGATACACGCCATATTTATTTTTTCTATTGTTATTAATGTGTTTTATATATTTAAAAATGGTATAAGAAAATGTGATTTTTCTTGGGATAAGATAAAAGAGGGCGACATAACAAATTATGGTGGAGTTGCATTTTTTTGGCTTATAGTAATGTTGTGTCTGTGGATTTTATATTTTTTTATTTAACTATTTACATGAAAATTGATTGTCAGTCAATAGATGAATAAAACAAAAAATATTGAGTTAAAAAATTGGATTATAACTAGACTTATTTAAAATAGAATACAAAGGCACAATAAAAAATGAGATTTATAAAAATGGTTTTATTAGTTATACTTTTATCGTTAAGTATTTTTAGCGGAAGCCTAGGCTTAAACTACTCACAAGGACATAGTAATCAAGAGAGCATAATAAACAATAACTCACAGCTAATAGCAAACAATAATATATTCATAAACACCACAAACGATACAATAATAAAAGGAGCAAACCTAAGAGCTAATAACACTCTAAATTTAAACACAAACAACCTAAGCTTACAAAGCCAAAGAGATATATACCAATTTTCATAGCATTTTCATCGCTAAAATACTGCTAAAATAACTTTTTTAACACGATTTTTAAAATCACCAGTGCCTGCAAAAATATCACAAAAAATTTTATCACTTAAATCGCCAACGACTAAATTTATACTTTCATCTAAAAAACTAAGCAGTGATAACTTTGAACCTATATAGTTCATTTTTCATCGCCATAAATTTTAGAAAATATAAACTCCGCCGTGTGAGATGAAAATTATCTAATTTTTCAGCTACCTAAATTTTAATCTTTACCAAGCTTTAAGCAAGGATTTTGTAAAATCCCTATCGCTCCTTCTTAGACCTGTGCAATGCTACTTATGGGCACCGCTTCAGGGTGGGAACACAGCAGAGCACTTGTAAATAGTGTGTGCCGCAGCCATCTGAGAGGGGGTTTTAAACCTCTAAATTAAAATGCGCGTTAAAATCCTTACAAATTTCATAAAAATTCACGCCATTAACGCTTGGCTTCTCCATAAAAAATTTATACATATTTTTAAAGCCGTCAAGCAACTCTTTTGACTTAACGCCATAGCTTATTGAAATCCCAGCCTCAATGTAAGCAGCCAGTTTGTCGCAGTATTTTAGGGCTTTGCCGTCAATTGCGTTAAAGCGGTTTTCATTGACATTATCAAGCGTGCCGTCAAATGGTAAAATTTTATGCTCAAAAGTGCGGTTTTCAAACTCATCTTTAATAAATTTCTCGCCCTGGCTTCTAATGCCTAAAATATAGCTAAACTCGCCCCTAAAATTTTCAGGCACAAATGGCAAAATTTGCTCATCAATAAGCCTCATCTCATACTCGTTTATAATCTCGTTTAGCCCCTTTATGCCGTATTTTACGGGACTTATTATGTCACGCGTTAGGCTCTCTGGCAGGTCGTGAAACAAGGCACAAAAGAAGTTATTTTCTGCTCTTTTTTCACACGCATTTACTTTTAGCGAGTAAAAATAGCTTAAAATCGCAACAACAAGCATATGTCCAAGCACCGCAGTTTCAGGGATTCGTGGCGTTTGAGCCCAGCGTTTTTGAAATCTCAGCCGTCCACTTAAATCAACTAGCTTGGCTAGTTTTTGATTCATCGCGATTTTACGCACTCCAATTAGCTCAAAATAATCTTCAAGCTCCTCATCAACCTTGCGTTTTAGCTCGTTTATATCGCTTAAAAACTGGCTTGTTTGATAGACGATAGAAAATTCCCAACGCGTGGCTAGGTAGCTTGCTGCTTTTAGGATTAGACGCTCTTTTTCGTGCGATTTGTCGCTATTTTGCAGATAGTTTTTAAGACGATTAAAAAATTCTCCGCCATTAATCTCATTAACTAAATCCTCAAGCTCGTTTATAACCCACGAATTTACCTGCTCTCTTTTACTCTTTTGTATGTGATGAAAGACGTCAGGACGTATGTCAGTGACTACCACACGGCTTAAAAACTCAAAAATTCCAGCTTCAATGATGAAGTTTATATCCACATCTTTTTCAAGTTTTGCTAAAAAATAGGCGATGATAAATTTGTGAGCCTGTTTGTCAAGCTCAACTAAATTTGCCATTTTTGGATAGTCGTTCCAGCGTGAAATTGAGGCAGCTTTAAAAATATGCTCAATTAGTTTTGCACTTATCATCTATCTTTTTTCACTACTCTTGGTTTTTTATCATCTGCAAAGGCTGGTTTTCTAAAACCGCTCTTATCGCCACTTTTTGGTTTTTTATCGCTCTTAAATTCACGCTTTTCATCACGTTTTCTATCTTTTTCGCGCTCTTCAATCCGCCTTGCACCATTTGCTCTATTTTCGCTTCTTGGCTGTGGCTCATTTTGCTTTTTTATTGGGCTTTCGCTAGAAATTTCTATCACGGTATGCACGTTACCACGCGGGTTAAAATCGCCAACGATTTTTAGATATTTTGGCTCTAACTTTCTCTCTAAAAGAGAATAAATTTCATTTATGCTGTCCTCGTGGCTGATATTTCGCCCCATAAAGCTGTTTATATAAAGTTTGATCGCTTTTAGCTCAACAACAAGCTTGTTTGGCACGTATTCAACGTAAATAGTCGCAAAATCAGGGTAGCCAGAGCGTGGGCAAAGACAGCAAAACTCAGGCAAGGTAATTTTAATCAAATAATCACGCTCGTGCTTATTTTGCCAAATTTCTAGGTCAGTTTCTGGGTCAAATTCCTTTAAAATTTGCTCTCCGTATCGTAAATTTTCACTCATTTTTATCCTTTAATCTCTTTTGGTTTTTCAATAAAAAAGCCCTGCACAAAATCAACTTTATTTGCAGTGGCAAACTCTAAAATTTCAGCCCTTTCAACGAATTTCATTACACTTTTTATGCCTAAATTTTTACAAATTTCATTAAATTTTAAAAATGTCGTTGCAATTTTTGGATTTCGGTAATTTTTGCTAAAAAATATGTCATAAATTATGTAGTCAATTTCAAGTGTCAAAAAGTAAGAAAATAGCCCATTTTTGCCGCCAAAATGCGTAACAGCAATGCCAAAACCTAAATTTTTATACTCCTTTAAAATTTCGTTAAAACGACTAGTGTGTGTGTAAATTTCACTCTCGCTAAACTCAAAAATGAAATTTTTTGGATTGATTTTATCATCAAAAACTAGGTCTTTGATGAAATTTAAAAAGTTGCTGTTTCTAATCGTAACAGGTGAGATCTCAATTAGAAATTTATCCTTGCTTTTTTTGCCGATTTTTTTAAGAAAAAGGCTAAAAATTTGCTTATCAAGTGTAATTTCGTAACCATTTTTGTTTGCAATATCTGTGAAATTCGCCTTTGAAATATTACCAAAATTGTTTGTTTTAAGCGTGGCAATGACCGAAAACATATCGTTATTTTCGGCTAAACTCGCAACTTTTTGCGTTTTAAATATGAAATTGCCTTGGGCGATATTTTTGCAAACATCATTTTCATATTTGTCTAAATCATCGTAGTTGTATGTGTTACCATTTAACTCATTTGAGAGAAAATTTATGCTTGATTTTATATTTTTTGAGTGGTTTGCTGGGATTATTGCAAACTCAATTAAGACCTCAACAAAATCAATGCCTTCGTTTTGAATTTTTTTGCTAAAACTCGTTAAAATATGCGAAATTTTGGGCTTCATAACTGGGGCAAAAAGCAAAAAATATCTATCTGTATATCTGCCAACGACTGAGTTTTTTATGCCGTTTTCGTGTAAATTTCTAATTAATTTTTCAATCGTTTTTCTTAAAATCGTATCGCCAAAATCAAAGCCGTATCTATCTGAAATATCGGTAACATTTTTTAAATTTATAAGCACCAAACTCTGATTTTCATCGGCTTTTTTTATCTTTTTATTTAAAATTTCAACAATTTTTTGGCGGTTAAAAACCTGCGAAATGCCGTCAATTACGCTACTTTTAAAACTCTGATAAATCATATAGGTCGTAAAATAGACATAAAGCAGGGTAAGAATCGTAAAAAGTATGATATCATCGCTTGTTATGCTATCTTTTGAGAAAAAAATGTAGCAAAAAAACATCGTTGAAAGGATAAAAGGCAGAGAAATTTTAAAGGCTATTTTAAAGCGGTGGGATCTCTCTGCGTTTTGGGCTTTTGTCATCAAATATCCAAGTGTTTTACATCTTTTGCGTGATCTTGTATATAATTTCTTCTAGGCTCAACCTCATCGCCCATAAAGAGATTAAACGTATCACTTGCGCTTTGTGCGTCAGCTATGCTAACCTTTAAAAGGCGGCGATTTTCAGGGTTCATCGTCGTTTCCCAAAGCTGATCTGGGTTCATCTCACCAAGACCTTTGTAGCGTTGGATTTTCACATTTGAGCCTTTTTTAGCGTTATCTGTAACATCTTTTAAAATTTCAATCACATCACGACCGCCAAAATCCATACCACGCTCTTTTATCTTTTTACTAATATGAAGTGCCTCTTCAAATAGAGGATTTGCAAAAAGATTATCATTTAGATAAAACTCATCAAGTCCGTTTTCGGTTTGGACATAAATTCTAGCTTCGCTCTCATTTACGTATGAATTTAGTATGTTATAGCCCTTAGTTTCTAAAAAATTCTTTAAAATTTCAAACATCTCAGGATAGCTTTTGCCAATGATATCTGGATTTTCTATTAAATAACGAAGCGCTACAAGTAGGTTAAAACGCTTTGCAAGTTCGTTTAAAACGTTATCATAAGCGGCGACGATCTTTAAAAAATCAACTAAGTCGTTATTGCCAATGCCTTGAAATTCCATACCTTCAATTCCAGTTTGGATTAAAAACTCATTTAACGCTTTATCATCTTTTAAATACACCTCTTTTTTGCCCTTTTCATAGCGATAAAGTGGAGGTTGAGCTAGATAAATGCAGCCGCTTTCAACAACTGGATTTAAAAATCTAAAAAAGAACGTTAAAAGTAGCGTCTGAATGTGTGAGCCATCAACGTCAGCATCGGTCATAATGATGATTTTATGATACCTAAGTCTTTCAGCGTCAAACTCATCGCCAATACCACAACCTAACGCTGTTATCATATTTTTAATCTCATCTGATTTTAAAATTTTATCTAATCGTGATTTTTCAACGTTTAAAATTTTACCTTTTAGCGGTAAAATCGCTTGAAAAACTCTATCTCTGCCTTGCTTTGCAGATCCACCAGCTGAGTCGCCCTCGACTAAATATAACTCGCTAATAGTTGGGTCTTTACTCTGACAATCAGCAAGTTTGCCAGGCAACGTGCCGACACTTAAACCCTCTTTTTTACGAGTTAAATCACGTGCTTTTTTAGCCGCTTCTCTGCCACGTGCTGCCATTAGGGCTTTATTCATAATCGCGCGTGCTTCAATTGGATTTTCTTCAAAATACTTGCTTAATACTTCAAAGGTCATCTTTTGAACGATTGGTTTAACGTAGCTTGAACCTAGTTTGCCCTTTGTTTGTCCTTCAAATTGAGGCTCTGGCACCTTTACGCTTACGACGGCGATTAAGCCCTCACGGATATCTTCGCCAGTGATTTTTGTATCTTTTTCACGAGCGGCTGCGTTTGCGGCGATATAGTTTGTAATAACACGAGTTAAACCAGCTCTAAATCCGGCTTCGTGTGTGCCACCATCTGGGGTTTTGATGTTATTTACAAAGCTTAGTAAATTTTCTGAATAGGTTTCATTATACATTAGGGCAAAATCAACCATAACGTCCTCTTCGCCACCACTAAAAAATACGGCCTTGCTTACCGCCTCTTTTGTATTCATATCATTTACAAAGCTTTCTAATCCACCTTCAAAGTGATAGCTTTCGTTTGTGCCGTCCCTTTGGTCTTTAAAATTTATGGTGATTTTTGGGTTTAAGTAGGCTAACTCTTTAAAGCGTTTTGTTAGGATATTTTTATCAAAATCTGTAACTTCAAAAATTTCATCATCTACCCAAAACTCAACGGCTGTGCCAGTTCGGTTTGTAGTTTTAATGACCTCTAAATCAGTTACTGGAATTCCTTTTGCAAATTCTTGACGATGAACGTTGCCTTCACGTTTAATGGTAACTACTAGCTTTTTTGAAAGGGCATTTACAACCGAAACACCAACGCCGTGAAGTCCGCCTGAAACTTTATATGTGTCTTTATCAAATTTACCACCAGCGTGAAGAACGGTTAAAACGACAGTCGCTGCTGGCATATTTTCAGTTGGGTGCATACCAACCGGAATTCCACGGCCATTATCAGTAACGATACAGCTACCCTCACGTGTAATCTCAACATCTATCGTATCACAAAATCCAGCCATTGCCTCATCAATAGAGTTATCAACGACCTCATAAATCATATGGTGTAAGCCATTTACGTTTGTATCGCCAATATACATACCCGGGCGTTTTCTAACGGCTTCAAGACCTTTTAATACCTTAATATTACCTTCGTCGTAAATTTTATTTTCGCTCATTTAATCTCTTTTCTTATAAATTTATAGGCATTATTACCGTTTGTAACTCTTTTGAAGTGAGTAAAAACGCTAAGTGGTTGTCGTTAAATCCGAACTCAAACTCATCATCTTCAATGCTATTTAAAAAATCAAGCATAAATTTATTTCTCACGCCAATTGAAATTTCATCTTGAACGCCAGTTGTGTATTCTATTGTAGTTTTGGCTTCTGAATTATCTTCAATTATGCTCTCGAATGTAATGCTCTCAGTAGCGATTGTGATTTTTATCGTGTCGCTTAGCATTGAGATTGTCTTAATGCCTTCGCTTATTTTATCCCTGTTTAGCATTATTTTAGTTTTTAGCTCTTTTGGGATTACTTTGTTGTAATCTGGATATTTGCCGTTTATTAGTTTTGTGAAAAACTCAAAATTTGCACTTTGAGCGATTAGGATATTTTCATCGTAGTAAATTTCTATCTTGTCAAAAAATAGCTTTTGCATTTCGTGAATGGCTTTTTTTGGGATGATTAGTGAAAATTCATTTTGAGTTTGTGTTTCAAATTTAAATATTGAAAGGCGTTTTGTATCAGTGCCTACGATATTTATGTAGCCGTCTTTTATGTCAAGCATAGCACCAGTTAGCTCAAATTTTGGGTTGTTGTTATCTATGCTTGGTAGGATTTTTTTAAGACTTCGTCCGAGCATTACAGCGTCAATGTCAAATTTTGCTTTGTTTTGTATCGTTGGGAATTCGGGAAAGTCTTCAAATTTATACATAGGCAGTTTGTATTTTGAGTTTTTTTGCTTTATATAAAGGTAGTTATTCATCGTTTCAAGCAAGACATCTTCATCTTTTAGACTTTTTATGATATCAAGTAATTTTTTGCCGTTTGCTGTTGCTACGCCATCATCAACGATTTTTGCATTTGATAATTTATATGCTAAACCTATCTCATAATCTGTGGCCTTGATGTTTAAAACTCCATCTTTTGCACAGATATAAATATGTGAAGTTATAGCGCTTAAATCACGTTTTTCTAGATATGGATTTGTGTTTGTAACTATACTTTCAAGCACATTTTTATTTATAAAGACTTTCATTTTTTCTCCTTTTTATTTTTAAAATTTTTAGTAGTTTTAGTAGCCGACGTGAAATCGTGAATAACTTCAAAGTCGCCTGAAAATTCGCTGTTTTTTAAGTGAAAAACTATTTTGGTTTTTTCACATTTTTTCACATTTTTCATCTTATTTTCTCATTTTGTTAGGATTTTATTTTTTATTTCATCAACTCTTAGGCGAAAAATTTCATTCGTTTGAATTAGCTCATTTATCTTTTTGATATTTTTGCTAATTGCACTGTGGTCTTTCATACCTTCAAATTGTTTTGCTATGCTTGGCATAGAATTTTGCGTTAAATTTTTAATTAAATAAATTGCAATTCGCCTTGCTTCAACGATATTTGGCACTCTTGATTTGCTCTTTATATCGCTTAATTTTACGTTTAATTCACGTGCTACGACATCTAAAATTTTATCAGCCGTGATATTTTCGTGCTTCTCTTTTATGTAATCTTTTAGGGCATTTTTTGCAAAATCAAGCGTGATTTCGGTCTTCATAATTTGTGCCCAGCTTGTTATAACCGTGATTAAACCCTCAATTTCTCTAATGCTATCGCCTAAATTTACTGCTATGTAGCTTACAATTTCATCGCTTAGCGTGATATTGTTAAACTCGCATTTTTTCTTGATAATCTGAATTTTCGTATCAAGTTCTGGTGGCGTGATATCTACGATTAAACCCCAGCCAAAGCGTGAAATTAGGCGTTCTTCAAAGCCTTTTAGCGTTTTTGGCGGTTTATCTGAGGTCATTACGATTTGCGATTTATTTGCGTGAAGCTCGTTAAAAGTGTGAAAAAACTCCTCTTGTGTTCTATCTGAAAGGCTTAAAAACTGCACATCATCAATGAGTAAAACATCGCATTTTCGGTATTTTTCACGAAATTTATCCATTGCGTGAAGTTTGATTGAGTTTATAAAATCATTTTTAAAAAGCTCGGCAGTTACGTAGATTACGACCTTGCCGTTGTTTAGGCAGTAGTTACCAACAGATTGTAAAAGGTGCGTTTTGCCAAGACCTGTTGAGCCGTAGATAAAGACTGGATTATACATTGTGCCGGGATTTTTTGCCACTGCTTTACAGCCTTCAAATGCAAATTGATTTGAGCCACCAACGATGAAATTTTCAAATGTGAAATTTGGGATTAACATCGTGCTTTGGGTTTTCATCTGCTTGATATCGACCTGATTTATCTTGCTATTTTTGCTTTTGTTTGATACAAGAATGCTCACATTTGGCTTTTTGCCACTTTTTACTTCAAAAAGGTAGGCGATTTTTTGTGCATAGCGTGTGTTTATAAATTTTGCTACAAGCTCATTTGGTGCGTTAAATACGATATTATCATCATTTGAAGCTTTTTCGTTAAATTTAAGCTGCTTTATGTAGCTCTCATACTCTTTGGTTGAGATTTGACTGCCAAGCTGCTCTAAAATTTCATTTACAAGCAAAATTAAACCTTTTTTATACTAAAATAAGCCCCTATTTTATCTTAAATTTAATTAATTTTAACTTTTTTCACATTGTGAATAATATGTGAAAAACTTTTTAATAAAAGGTAAAAATGAAAATTTTAGGTATTGACCCCGGCTCACGAAATTGTGGCTATGCAATTATTGAAAAGACGCTAAAAAAGACGGCATTGTTAGAGGCTGGGCTGATTAAGATTAAGCCAAGCACACTTCAATATCAAATCACAGAACTTTGCGAAGGACTTGATGTGATTTTTAAAAATCACAGCTTTGATGAGGTGGCGATTGAAGACATATTTTTTGCACATAATCCAAAAAGTGTGCTTAAACTCGCACAATTTCGCGGTGCTTTAAGTCTTAAAATTTTGCAGCTTCACGGCGATTTTGCCGAATACACGCCACTTCAAGTTAAAAAGGCAGTAACTGGCAAGGCAAAGGCACAAAAGGAGCAGGTCGCATTTATGGTAAAGAAAATTTTAGGCATTACAAAAGAGATAAAACCGCTTGATATCACGGACGCAATCGCTGTTGCTCTAACTCACGCAAACACGATTAGGATTTAGAAAAAATCTGGGATTTTTTTACCGCTTTTTACCCAAAGGTAGCCCACAATAAAGCTAGCTAATAAAATAAGTGGGACGTAATCTGCTACGTTCATTTTAAGTCCTTTTGCAAATTTTGTAAATTTTTCATTATGTCGCTAAAACGATATAAATTTATGGTAACGCCAAAACCAAAAATAAATATAAAAATTAGCGAAATTATAACTAAAAAATTGAATTTATCGTAATTTGATGACAAAAACGTCCAGCACCCAGCCACACCAGCTGAAAATACCAAAAGTTTGCTTTTTATAGTCTTGATTTGTTTTGATAAAATTTCAATTTTAATCTTAAAATTCTTAAAAAATAGTCTTTTTTGGCTAAAATGTTGCAAAAATTTTAAAGGATAAAAAATGGCAATTTTAAAGGCAGTTTTGATAGGCGAAGTCAAAGAATACGGCGACAAAAATGCAACCGAACCCCTAAAAAAGGCGTGGCGAACGGCTATGTTTAAGGTCGCTTTAAATGGCGAGGTCTTTGCCGATGAGCTTGGATTTAGGGGCGATAGCGTGGCTGACACGAAGCATCACGGCGGCAAAGAGAAGGCGATTTTTGCAAATTCTTACGAAAATTATCCAGCTTGGGAGCAGTTTTTGGGTTTAAAAAATCTGCCTTTTGGTGCGATGGGCGAGAATTTAACAATTAGCGGACTTGATGAAAGTAGCGTCTGTATCGGCGATATTCACGAGATTGGGTCGCTTGTTTTGCAGGTTTCTCAGCCACGAAAACCCTGCTTTAATCTCTCAAAACGCTGGGGCAATGCAAAAATGGCGACTGAAATTTTTAGCACTGGCAAGAGCGGTTGGTATTACAGAGTGCTACAAAATGGCTCGTGTAAGGCTGGGGATGAGGTCAGGGTCGCTAAAAAAGATAGCGTAAATTTAAGCGTTTTGGAGCTAAATCGCCTTTTTTACGCGCCAAATGAGAATTTAAAGACGCTAGAAAAGCTAAAAATGGCACAAAATCTCGCTGGCAACTGGCTAAATGATATCCAAAAACGCATAGAAAACAGCTATGACAACTCATATATGACAAATATGTAATTTAGGGCAAAACCCTAAATTACTCGGCCAAATTCTCGCCTTTTATGCACTCGCTAAAAATGAATTTATGCTCATCTGGCAGGGTTTTGTAAAGCTCATTTGCTAAATTTCTAATCTCCCAAAGGGCTGATTTTGATGAGCGAAGTGATAGAAAATTCTGCAAACTTCTAGCGTTTATGCTCCACGTAAGCTCGGTTTTATAGCACTCTGGCAGGCAGTATTTTACGATATCAAGGCTCGTCGTGGTCGTGGCTAAAATTTCACGTAGATTTTCAAGCGCTTTGATACTTGCGTTATCAACCAGCTCGTTGCCAGTCAAGACGATATATTTTAAGGCTCTTGTAAAGTCGTTTAGCTCAAATTTTGGCTCGTTTTTTAGCTCTTTTAGCGTGTAGCGGGTGGATTTTACGCTTAGACTTGCCATTCTGTGTCGTGCTAACTCTTGAAGCAATGCCCGAGAAATGCCCTGAATGTAAAACGTGTAATGTAGATGTTCAAGCGTTGAGGCGTGTTTGAATTTATTGCCGACCCTGTCAATTAGCTCAATGTCCTTCTCTCCGCCATCATCGCCACGCTCAAAGCTCTGCCAACAAGTCCTAATGGCGTGCGAGCAGACTTTTAGCTCGGTGTGAGTTAGAAGTGAAATTTTCATTTTATCCCCTATTTTTTGGTGTGATTTTATAAAATTTGCACTTATTTTTTGCTTTTTTAAGAAAAATTCTAAGCTGTTAGGTTTAGGCGTAAAATAAAGTAACTAAGCGATGAAAATTTTAAAAATCGCCATTATATTAAAGAAGCTAAAAAGGCGTGGCTTGATATAAAAGCAGATTTTATAATCTCACAAAAATTTAAGCATTCTTTTCATCTTTTAGGACTTTAAATATTAGTCCAAGTCCGACCGCTATGACTGCCACGATAAAAATTAGCTCTGCTATATCAAGTCCGCTCACGTTTTATCCTTTGTTAGTTAGTTTGTTAGTGCCGTTATTTGGGGCTAAAATGCCATTTTTACTAACACTTGTTAGCTTTGTGTTAGTGCTTGTTAGTGGCTCCTTGCTTCGCTCTTTTAGCTGACCGCACGCAGCTGAGATGTCAAGCCCCTTGCTCTGACGTATCGTGCAACTTACGCCGTGAGCCGACATATAGTCTTGAAATTTTATCATCGTTTGGGCATCTGGTCTTGCATACTCGCTGCCTTCGTGCGGGTTAAAGTAGATGAGATTTACCTTTGCCTTTATGCCGTGAAGTAGCTTTACGAGCGTTTTTGCGTCCTTTTGGCTGTCGTTTAGCCCCTTTATCACGAGGTATTCAAACAGCACACGCTTACGCATATCTACTGGGAATTCACGCACTGCTTGCATTACGGCTTCTATGTTGTATGCCTTATTTATCGGCATTAGCTTCGTTCTAAGCTCGTCAGTCGTAGCGTGAAGCGATATGGCGAGCAAAACGCCTAAATTTTTCTCGCCGAGCTTTTTTATCTGACTTGCTAGACCGCTGGTTGATATGGTTTGGCGGCGTGGAGCGATCGCAAGTCCGTCGTTTTCTTTTAAAATTTGCACCGCTTTTGCGACATTTTCAAGGTTGTCAAGCGGTTCGCCCATACCCATATATACGATATTTATACGGCGTTCGTATGGGATATTGTTCGCCTTTTTTATCCATAAAATTTGCCCTACGATTTCTCCAGGCGTGAGATTTCTAGTTAGTCCGCCCTTTGCTGTTAGACAAAACGAACAGCCCATACGACAGCCGACCTGTGAGCTAACGCAGATCGTATATCTGGCGTGGCGTTTGATACCGCCGTCCTCGTGCGTGAGCTCCTCTTTCATCGGCAAAAGCACACTCTCAATGCGTGAGCCGTCAGTCGCCTCAAAAAGATACTTCACGCTCTTATCGCTACTCGTTTCAGAGCGGACGCATTTTAACGGCTCAAAGTGAAAATTTCGGCTTAAATTTTCACGCATATCTTTTGGCAAGTTTGTCATATCCTCAAAGCTGTTTGCATATTTTTTGTAAATCCACTCGTAAATTTGCTTGGCTCTAAATTTTGGATTTAGCTCGTTTTCAAGCTCACAAAGCGTCAAATCTAGTAAATTTCTCAAATAATCCCCTTGTGTTCTAGGTATTCGCACAAGATATCTTTTGCTAGGGCGTGGTTTGTGATGAAGTCCTTGTGTGCGTTTTCGTTGCAAAAATTTGTAGCGATAAAAATACCACGAGCTGGGATATTAAATTTCTTTGCGACCGATAAAACCGAGAAAAATTCCATATTTTCAGCATATGCTCCGAGATTAAAAAGCTTATGCGCCGAGGCTTCATCTTTTGTGATAAAATTTGATGAGTTTATGAATGTTTCGTGTGAAACATCGTTGAAAATTTCTTGTGGGACAGGCACGTATGATTTTGCGTCAAGTAGCGAAATTTCAATGTTTGCGGCATTTTGGCTCTCAAAAATTTCAAACAAATTCCCCTCTTTGTAAAGCCCAGCCGAGCCGATAAAAATAATGCGATTTGGCATTTTTTTACATAAAATTTCAGTCAAATTTATCGCACTCTCAACAAGCCCAACGCCTATTGGAGTTGCAAAGTCAAAACTCTCGCTCTTACCAGCACAAACTATCATTTCAAACCCTTACAAATTTTTGGTAATCATATCAAAAAAGCGATAAATTTTAGGTCAATTTTTAAAATAATAATATAAAATATGCCAATTTTAAAGGGAGAAGTGATGAAAAAATCAAATTTTATTTTCGCAGTCGGTGCGGTTTTGGCAGGTTGTGGCGACTCAAACGTAGATATCGTCAAAAACTATACCTTTGCCGAAGCCAAAATGATGACGATAGGCAGTGCGATAGACGGCTTTAAGGATTGCAAAAGTGTGAAGTGGGCTGATGAGAGCAAGGATGATTTAAAAGTCGTAACCGCAGTTTGCGATGTCAAAGATGAAATTTTAAAGTCGGAATTTGACGCGCAAAACGCAAAATACAACGAAGCGGTCAAAAGAGCCGATGATGAGAAGCAAAAATCTATCGCAAACGCCTTAAACACGATAAATAGGAGTTGCAAAGCATTGCGAAATGAAGCCGAATTTAGCCTTGAAGAGGCGCTAAACGTGGCTAATAAATTTTGCAAATTTGATAGCAAAAAGAGCGGTTTTGTAAAGACCCAGTGCGATGAAAATGGCGTTAAAAACGAGCTTGTAAATACTTACAATGCAAAAGATAGCGGACTTTATCTAAACAACTGCGTGTTTTCATTTGGCATTTTAGCCGAGGCGTCGCAAAGAGAGCCGAATGTTTTTTGGATGGGCGAACTGCCAAAACAGACTGGCAAACGCTCGTATAAATTTAGCTTTTTTGTAAATACTGACAAGAGCGTCAGCCTAAAAGAGATCATCCGCACCGATGATGATAAGACGCAAAAGCTTTCAAAAATGTTTTTAGCAAAAGTTTATAAAAGGGATTAAGATGAAAAAAATTATTTTGTTTTTAAGCGTTTTTGCCTTTGCAAATGAGGCTGAAATTTCGCGATTACAAAGCGGTTGCGATAGCAAAAATATGCTAGATTGCTACGAGCTTGGCAGGGCTTATTCGTTTGGCGACGGCGTGAAGCAAGACTATAAAAAGGCGGTGGAGCTGTTTAGTAAAGCCTGTGAGGGTAAGGTCGCTGACGCTTGTTGGAATTTAAATGTCGCTTACGATAGTGGTCTTGGTGTGGAGATTGATGAGAAAAAGGCTCTGGGCTATCATAAAAAGGCGTGTGATTTGGGTAGATTTTTATCGTGCTTTGACTTTGCGACTTTAAGCGGAGTTTATGGCGATATGAATGCTCAAAAAGAATACTTCAAAAAGGCGTGTGAGCTAGGCAAAAAATCCGATGAAAACGACAAAGAGCTTGTCAAAATGGCTTGTGATGAGGCGAACTAAACGCCTCTAATGCTACATTTGCCAAGCCGATGAAATAGTGCGGTTTTGGCTTTTACATAAAATCTCACTCAAATTTTAATAATCAAACATCTATCTAGCAATACAAACTATCATTTTAAACCTTTAAAAATATCAAAAAACAATAAATTTTTAAATTTAAGTAGTTTTTTATGGGGGGGGGGGGGTAGAATAGGGCAAAAAATTTAAAAGGAGTAAAAATGAAAAAAATTATCTTTGGATTAGTTGCCACTTCGGCTTTTGTATTTGCATATGGTGATTTAAAAGCACTTGAAAAAGAGTGCGAAAATGGAGTTGCAAAATCTTGTCTTGCTACTGGTGATACATATAAACTTCCTACTGGTGATACATATAAAACAAAACAAAACTACGAAAAAGCCCTAAAATATTACACAAAGGGGTGTGAAGCAAAAGAGGATAGTGAGGATAAATTTAACAGTTGCTCTCAGGCTGGTAATATATATATTTTTGGTCAAGGAGGAGTAGAGGAAAATCCTAAAAAGGCAGTAGAGTTATATAAAAAAGCTTGCGATGGTAAAGATAGTCTTGGTTGCCGTGGACTAGCAGGTGCATACTATTTCGGCATAGGGGTAAAACAAGATATAACAAAAGCGGCTGCAATATCTATAAATATCTGTGATGAAAATAATGATGTTACAAGTTGTAATATGTTTGCAACAATTATTGAGAATTCAGATAAACAAAAGGCTTTGATATACTATAAAAAAGCTTGTGATATTGGTAAAAATAAGACTTATGTGCAACAAGACCAAGACGCACAAAAAATATGGCAGGAAGCTTGCAATAAGTATAAAACACTAAAATGATTTAAAAATTTTTAACAAGCAAGATTAAAATTTTAAAGGAGAAATAATGAAAAACATAAAATTTAGTAAAGTCATCTTAGGTTTAGCCGTTACTTCGGCTTTTGTATTTGCAAATGGTGATTTAAAAACACTTGAAAAAGAGTGCGAAAATGGAGTTGTAAAATCTTGTAATTTAGCTGGTGGACAATATTATAATGGTAGTTTTGAAGCAAAACAAGACTACGAAAAAGCCCTAAAATATTTCACAAAGGCGTGTGAAGCAAAAGAGGATAGTGAGGATAAATTTTCAAGTTGTTTTCAGCTCGGTAATATGTATTTTTTTGATCAAGGAGTAGAGAAAAATCCCAAAAAGGCAGTAGAGTTATATAAAAAAGCTTGTGATGGTAAAGAAGGATATGGTTGCGATGGATTGGCAGTTGCATACTATAACGGCATAGGGGTAAAAAAAGATGAAGTAAAAGCGACTGCAATGTTTAGAAATTATTGTGATGAAAATAATCGTGTTTTCAGTTGCAATATGTTTGCAACAATTATTGAGAATTCAGATAAACAAAAGGCTTTGATATACTATAAAAAAGCTTGTGATATCGGAAAAAATGATATTAAACAGCTAATCGTTGGTAAAGAAGTGTGGCAAGACTCTTGCAATAAGTATGAGATACTAAAATAATCTTAAAATTTCTAGCCATAAAGGCTAGAAATTTTTAATTTAAAGCCTTACTCCGATATCATTTTCACGTAAATATCGCTTCAATGCCAAAATTTCAATCTGCTTAAAGTGAAATATACTAGCAGCCAAAGCAGCGTCCGCACCAGCTAAAAACGCCTCCTTAAAATGCACCATTTGCCCGGCTCCGCCACTTGCGATGACTGGGATATTTAGCTCACGGCTCATCGTGCCAGTTAGCGTCAGCTCAAAGCCGTCCTTTGTGCCGTCCTTGTCCATTGAGGTTAGCAAAATTTCCCCAGCGCCACGACTTGCCACTTGCCTAGCCCAGCTAAACGCGTCAAGCCCAGTATCAATCCGACCGCCGTTTATGAAAACGTGGTATCCACTAGCCGTTTTTTTGGCATCTATGGCGACCACCACGCACTGCGAGCCAAATTTTTTAGCTGCCTCGTCTATGAGATTTGGGCTCTTTATCGCAGCTGAGTTTAGGCTCACTTTATCACAGCCCACGTTTAAAAGCCTTGAAATATCGTCAATCTCTCTAATCCCGCCACCCACCGTTAGCGGTATGAAAAGCTCACGAGCCACCTTTGCTACGACATCAACGATAGTTTTATTACCCAAATGCGAAGCCGTAATGTCTAAAAAGCACAGCTCGTCAGCACCCTCGGCGTTGTAGCGTTTGGCGACCTCGACTGGATCGCCAGCATCAACCAGCCCCACGAAATTCACGCCCTTTACCACGCGTCCGTCTTTGACGTCTAGGCAGGGGATTATGCGTTTTGCAAAAGTCATTTTAAGCCTTTAATTTTTGCCAATTTTAACCAAAAAAGCTTTAAAATTTAGACTAAATGTATTGCAAAAGTTTTATCACGTATTAGCCACAGCGTTATCTTTACTGATATTGCAAGTTTTTTTGCTTTAAAAACACCACTCTGCCTTCTCTCTGTGCCGTGTATTTGCTTAAAAATTTAAAATTTATTAAATAAATAAAAAAATGATATGAAAATTTGATAAAATACCCAAAATTTTAAAGGTAAAAAATGCAAGAAGTTAAAGATTATTACGATAAAATGCCCTATTTTTCGGCAGCTTTTGCGGATAGTTCGCCAGTTAGGCTAAATGCAATTGGCGAGTTTTTAAACCTAAATCCGCCGCCACTAAAAACGGCTAGAATTTTAGAGCTTGGCTCATCTTTTGGGGGCAATATTTTGCCATTTGCAATGGAGTATCAAGACGCACGGGTCGTTGGCATTGACATATCTTTAACGCAAACAAGTCTTGGCAATAAAATCGCAAACGACTTGGGGCTTAAAAATTTCACGCTTTTGCAAAAAGACATTTTTAAACTCACGGATGCCGATTTTAAGGGGCTTGGCGAGTTTGATTATATTATTGCCCACGGGCTTTATAGCTGGGTTAGTGATGAGGTTAGGGCTGGGGTTTTAGCGGCGATTAGGCGGTTTTTATCGCCAAATGGTATCGCTTATATCTCGTATAATGTATATCCGGGCTACTCAACATTTAGTATTTTAAGGGAGTTTATGCTCTTTGCTGGGCAGGGTAAAGATGATAGATTAGGCGTGGCAAAAGGCGAGCTGAAATTTCTATCAGACTACCTAAAAATCGCACTTCAAGCACAACAAGACGCCACGCTAAAAGATACGCTAAAACTAATGCAAACTCAGTTAAATTTCTTGCAAAATATCACAAAAGATCCAAAAAATGACTACTATATTTTGCACGATTTTTTAGAGAACTTTAACAAGCCGACATATTTTTATAAATTCGTAGATGAAATCGGCAAATACGGGCTTTGTTACCTGCTTGATAGCGATTTGGGCGATATTTTTAGCTCAGGGCTTGGGCTGTTTCGTTTTGACGCTCATATTGAAAAATACTATCAAAAAAGAGTGCAAAAAGAGCAGATGAAAGACTTCTTATTAAACCGCTCGTTTAGAAAGAGTTTAGTAATGAAAAAAGAGGTTTTAAACGGCAGTGATGACTTTGAGGTAAATATCACGCCAAGCGAAATTTCAAGGCTTTATGTGAGTGCTTGTTTGGAGAAAAAAGATGAGAATTTTTATCTAAATAATACACTTTTAAACCCAGAATTTAATGAAATTTTTACCAAATTTTATGATAACTATCCTCAAAGTTTAAGCCTTGAAAATTTTAACGATAAGCAAACGGCAATTTATGCATTGCTTGAATTAATCTCAAATCAAAACGCAGTAATTAGCACAAAAGAGCTAAAAAAGGTGGAATTTATTAGCGGTAAAACACGGCTAAAACCGCACGTTAAGGCGTATTTTGAGTATTTTTTAAACACGCAAAATCCAGTGATTTTACTTGCAAATCATCTAAATAAAAAGGCAGATTTTAGTAAAAACGAGCTAGAAGTCGCCATTAATTTTGATAAGATAAACGAGCTAAATGAGCTTGAAAATTTCATCAAAGATGAGTGGCAGATAAAGGATAGGCGTGAGTTTGTTAAGACTTTGTTTAACAAACTACAAAGTGGATATTTTTTAACTAACGTTAGTTGTTAGTGCTTTTATGCCGTAATACACGATATTTTAGCTATTTTTTACTAACGCTTTACTAACACAGCTGCTATTTTGTTTTGGCTTAAACTGCCTTTTTATGGTAAAACGTGCAGGACTAACAAAATCACTAACGCGTTAGTAACGCACGTTATTAACCTTTAAAAAATCACGCAAATCATCATATTCGCTCTTTTCAAAGTATCGCCATTTACCCTCTTTTAGCATACCAAGATCAACCCTACCAAAGCTAACGCGCTTTAAGTCCATAACTTCAAGGTCAAAATAGCCAAAAAATCTGCGAAGTTCGCGGTTTTTACCCTCGTTTATCATCACTCTAAGCTTTGTGTAACCGCCACTGCTACCAAAAATTTCAAATGAAACAAATGGGGCGAATTCCATTGATTTGATCGCTGTTTTAGCGTGCGCTCCTTTGGTAGCGTCCGCAGCGAAAAAACCCTCTCTCATCGCCGTTTTTACCTCTTCGTTTATCTCGCCCTTGATTTTTAGGTAGTATTCGCGCTCAATGTCGCTATTCATCAAAGCGGTCGCGATCGCCGGCGCGTCCGTAAGCAAAAGCAGTCCCTCGCTGGCATAATCAAGCCGTCCAATGCTTACAAATTTAGAAAATCCGCGTGGCAAGTTATCATAAATGGTCTTTCGCCCTCTGTCATCTTTTTTAGTTACTAGCTCGCCCTTTTGCTTGTGATAAACAATCATCGTAAAATCTTTTTTTAGCTTTACTAGCTTACCATTTATCTTTATCTTATCGTCATCGCTAACACTAACAAACTCACTAACAACTTTGTTATTAACGCTAACTTTGCCCTGTTTTACCAGCTCATCAGCCTCACGGCGCGAGTAGTTTGTGTTATGAGAGATGAATTTATTTAGACGCATTTTTTGCATTATTTTAACCCCAAACTTGTTAAATCGTGTATGTGAAGTAGCCCTAAAATTTTGCCATTTTTAGCTACTATTAGAAGCTGAATTTTGTATTGCTCTATCACGCTAAGCGCGTCAATGGCTAACATATTTTCATCATCAATTATCTTTGGATTTTTGGTTGCGTAGTTTATAGCTTTGTCGTTTATGTCAAAATTTTCACTCATCAAGGCACGTCTTAAATCGCCATCGCTTAAAACAGCTACTAACAAACCGCTTTTATCTGTTAGTAAAACGTTACCGATTTTGCCGTGTGTCATCGTATCTATCGCAGTTTTTAAACTAACATCATCACTAACAACTGGCAAATTTTGCGTTAGCATTATATCTTTTACCTTAACAAAAAGTCGTTTACCAAGTGCTCCGCCGGGATGAAAATTTGCAAAATCCTCTTTCCTAAAATCACGCTTTTTCATAAGACAAACCGCCAAAGCGTCGCCCAGTGCTAATGTCAGCGTGGTTGAGCTTGTCGGAGCGGCATTTAGCGGACAGGCCTCTTTGTCAATGTCAAGCCTTAAAAGCACATCGCTAAATTTTGCTAACGTGCCACTAACACTTTTACTCATACCAATAACACTAACGCCAAAACGCTTTATGTGAGGCAGGATTTTTGTTAGCTCCTCACTCTCTCCGCTAAAACTAATGGCTAAAACTACGTCGCCCTTTTCTATCATACCAAGGTCACCGTGCATAGCCTCTGTTGGGTGCAGAAAAAAGCTAGGCGTGCCGGTGCTTGCTAGCGTGGCTGCGATTTTAGCACCGATATGACCGCTTTTGCCAACACCAGTTACTACGACTTTACCCTTTGAGTTTAGTATCAAACTCACCGCTTTTTCAATCTCATCGCCTAAAATTTCGGCATTTCTTAACAACTCATTTGCTTCAAGTCTTAGCACATCTTTTGCGATATTTACAAGCTCACTCATTTTAAAACCTTGTCTAGCCACGAATTTTTAGCTTCATCTGTTAGCCTTATTTGCTCATCTTTTTTGATAGCAAAAAGCCTTAAATTTGAAAATTTCTGCTCTTTTTCATCATCAATTTCTTGGCTGTTATCGTAAATATAGGCGTTTTTGCAAAGTGGTAAAATTCTAGCTAAATTCTTAAAACTCTGCTCATATCTACGCTCTAAAACAGCCTCATCAATGCTGTGTCCGTTCTTTTTAACCCTGATTTGAACCCTTTGCTTTGAAAGTGCTACACTACTTAATCCAACGTAAAAAAGCGTGAGTTCATAGCCCATTTTAATGGCTTTTTTGATGAAATTTACAATGCCGTTGCCACTTAAAGTCGTTTCAACATTAAAATCCACGCCACGTTCTAAGTAAGAATTTCTAAGCTTTAAGGCGAGTTTAGCAGCTCTATTTTGATCGGCTAAATTTCTCCAATCCCCAAACTCTCTAACGAGCTCATCTGAGTTTATTCTAGCACCATAAAAGCTGTCATTTTCAAGCTGATTTACGTAAAATGTTGATTTACCAGCACCATTTACACCAGCAAAAATGTATAAATTTTTCACGCCACGCCTTACATTATATATATTATCGGCACAATTGTCGGATATTTTTTGACTTTTCTAAAAATATGCTTTCTAAGAACTTGGCGGATTTGGCTTTCAAGCATTCGGTTGTCTTTTAAAAGCTCCTCTTTGACGTTGCTTAAAAACTGCACCAAAATTTCTTGCATCTCCTTGCTAAACTCGGCGTCTTGCTTGTTTGCAACAAGTCCGTAGCTAATAACTCTTGGTTTGCCAATTAGCGTTTGATTGTGGCTTGAAATTTGAGCGATTATCATCACCACACCCGCCTCGGCTAAATTTTGGCGGTCAATGACCACATCATCGGCGATTTGCTTATTTATTTGATTATCAATAAATACCTTGCCGGTCTTAACGGTCTTAACACGCTTCATATACTTTTGGCACACCTCAACCTGATCGCCGTCGCTCATTAGATAGACATTTCTCTCATCTACACCGCAGCTTACCGCCGTCTCTTTGTGCTTTGCTATGTGGTTATACTCGCCGTGCACTGGCAAGAAGTATTTTGGCTTAATTAGCCTAATCATCAGCTTTTGCTCTTCTTGTGCGGCGTGACCTGAGACGTGAATTTCGCTAAAATCTTGATACGCCACACTTGCACCAGATTTGATTAAGAAATTTAGCACCCTTGAAACACTTGCTTCATTGCCAGGTATCGCCTTTGAGCTGATTATTATCTGATCGGTTGGTTTGATTTTTATATATTTATGCTCATCAGTTGCCATTCGGTATAGTGCCGACATCGTTTCGCCCTGTGAGCCAGTTGTTACGATTAGAACTTCGTTGTCTTTAAATTTGTTAACTTCGTTTGCGTCAATGAAAATTTTGCGGTCAAGCTTAATGTAGCCAAGCTCCATTGCTGTAAATAAATTTCGCTCCATACTTCGTCCGATGACACAGACCTTTCGGTTGTATTTTAGTCCCCACTCAATGGCTTGATAAACTCTGTGGATATTTGAGCTAAACGTGCTCATTATCACGCGTCCATTTGCCTTTGAAAAGATCGCATCAAAGGTCTTACCCACGCTACTTTCGCTTTTGGTAAAGCCCTCTTTGTAGCTGTTCGTGCTATCGCTCATAAGGCATAAAACGCCCTTTTCGCCGTAATATGCTAGGCGTCCTAAGTCGGTTGGAAAGCCGTCAATTGGCGTGTGATCTATCTTAAAATCGCCCGTGTGAATGATAGTGCCGGCCTTTGTCGTAATCGCTAACGCCGAAGCGTCAATGACTGAGTGCGTGATATGTATCCACTCTATCTCAAAGTCGCCGATTAGATAAGGTTTTCGCTTCTCGACCGAGCGAAAGAGTGAGCGTTCGCTTTTTAGTCCGTGCTCTTCAAATTTGTTATTTATCATACCAAGTGGTAAAGGCGTGGCGTAGATTGGGAATTTAAACTCCTTAAAAAAGTAAGGCACGGCACCGATATGATCTTCGTGTGCGTGAGTGATGATAATACCCTCAACCTTGTCTTTTATCTTTCTAACGTAGTCAAAATCAGGTATTAAAATATCTACGCCGTGCATACCCTCGCTAGGAAAGCTCATACCGATATCAACGATAATCGCGCTCGTTTCGGTTTCAAATATCGTCATATTGCCGCCGATCTCGCCAAGTCCGCCAAGTGGAGTTATGCGAATTTTATGCTCACTTGAATTTAGATATTTAAGCGGTTCTAAGACTAGCTCGTGCGTTGCGTTATTTTTTTGCATTGCGTTTGCGATATCTTGCTGCCACGGCTCATTGCCATTTAGCTTAGCTGGCAAATTTTTCTTTGGCTTTTTGTTTTTCTTTTTTGGTGCTTTTTGCTCGGTTTCACTAACGCTGTTAGTTGTGTTAGCGTTAGTGTTAGCTTCTTGTTTGTTAGTATTTTTTTTGTTTTTATTTGGCTTGTTTTTCGCCTTTTTTTGGGGTGTTTCATCATCAAATGGGGCTGCAAAAAAGTTATCAACCACATCTTGCGTTTGGCTAACGTTAGTGTTTGTTAGTCCCTCTTTGTTAGCTTTATTTTTAGGGCGAAAACGGCGTCTTTTGTTTGGTTTGCCGTTAGTTTTGCTCTCGTTGTTTTCGTTCATTTTTTGCCTTTATTAAGTTATAAATTTCTAAATATAAGGCGACATTTAACTCGTGAGGACGTGAATTTAAAGCCAAATTTAGCTCGTTAAAGATGAGATTAGTTAAGCTTTTATCAAATTTAGAGCTTAAATTTTTAAGCAAAGTCTTTCGTGGCGCTATAAACGCAACACGCAAAAATTCCTTGAAATTTTCATAATCATTAAAATCACTAAAAATTTCAAATAAATCTCTATCTTTTTGTATCTTTAAGACCGATGAAACCACCTTTGGAGCTGGGCTAAAACACTCAGGCGACACGTCAAAAAGTATCTCACTTTTAGCGTTTAGGTTCGCTAAAATTCCAAGTGCGTTTAAATCGCCATTTTTGCTGGCAAATTTCATAGCCACCTCTTTTTGCACCATTACGATAATGCAAACACAAAGCGGGTCGGCAAGTGCGTCAATTATCATCTTTGTCGCGACATAATAGGGCAAATTTGCCACCAAAATATATGGCGTTTCGCGCAAACTACCCTGCTCTTGCCTTGCTAAAACAGCGTCCTTATTTATCAGTCTAAATCGTCCCTCATCTAGCTCGTTTTTAAATTTTTTCTCTAAATTCGCTATTAAATCGTTATCAATTTCGTAACTTATTAGATTAAATTTCGCATTTAAAAGCCAAAGAGTCAAATCACCTAAGCCAGACCCAATCTCAACGACATTACCGCCAAAATCCGGCGTAGTATGGTTGGGAATCGCTTTGATGATCTTATCTAAAACGCTACTATCTTTTAAGAAATTTTGCCCAAAATGCTTCTTTGCTCTTACCAAAAATATCCTAAACTCATAAAATTTCGCCGATTGTATCTAAATTTTGCTTAATTTTAAGAAAATGGTTTTTATCACAATTTTATCATTTGACGCAAACTTCAACCGATATGTTTTTTGATATAATTAAAAATTAAATTTAAAGGAGAAAAAAATGCAAATAAATTCGCAAGAGGTTACCCAGGCTCCGGGCAACAACACCGTTTTTCAAACTTGGCTTTTAAATAGCGATGAAAATACGTATAAAAATGGCTTTGAGAGGCTTTGCGCTTTGGTTATAAATTTAAACAAAACAGCCAAAGTGAGATTTGGTGCGGAGGCGAATGTAAATTGCACTATCGCTATCGGATATAACGCTTGGTTAAAACTAGGTTTGCCAAAACCTTTGCCAAAAGAGCTCGTTAATTTTAAAGCGATAAAAGGCGATAAACACGAAGCAGTAAGCACTTCTGGCGATATTCACGTGCATATTAGAGCGTTAAATGCGGCGGATTGCTTTGATATGGCACAAAACATAAAGTCCGAGCTTTTTAAATTTGCCGAGCTCACAGATGAAACTCAGGGCTTTAAATACCACGACGGCAGAGCGATTATCGGCTTTGTAGATGGTACTGAAAATCCAAGCGGTAAAGACCGAGATTATTTTGCCAAAGTCGGCGACGAGGATGCGAATTTTAAGGGCGGAAGCTACGTATTTACGCAAAAATATAAGCATAAAATGGAGGAGTGGAATGCTGTTGGCGTGAGCGAACAAGAAAAGGTCATCGGTCGCACGAAAGCCGATGATATAGAGATGAGCGAGAATGAAAAGCCTAGCAATTCGCACTCCGCCGCAGCAAACGTAGGTGATGATAAAAAAGTCGTTCGTGGAAATATGCCTTTTACTCAGGGGGGTATGGTGGGGACATATTTTATCGCATATGCAAGCACATTTTCTACGGTGGAGGCGATGTTAAATAAGATGTTTATTGGCGAACCGCGCGGTAACTCCGATAGATTGCTTGATTTTAGCACTCCAATCACCGGCGCTTTGTATTTCGCTCCGACTTTTGATATGCTTTCGGATTATCGCGCGAAACAATCTTAAAAATGTGTGTTATTACCACATTTAGTCAAAAATTTTAAGCCTTTTTTTGTTAAAATCAGGCAAAATTTTCAAAGGATTACAATGCTAAAAAAACAAGCCGATACCATTAGATTTTTGTGCGCCGATATGGTGCAAAAGGCAAACAGCGGACATCCGGGCGCTCCTATGGGACTAGCCGATATTATGGTGGTTTTAAGCCAGTTTTTAAACCACAATCCAAAAAATCCAAACTGGCTAAATCGCGACAGACTCGTATTTTCAGGCGGACACGCAAGTAGCTTGGTGTATAGCTTTTTGCATTTAAGCGGTTATGATTTAAGTCTTGATGAGCTTAAAAATTTTCGCCAACTAGGCTCAAAGACGGCTGGACATCCAGAGATTCACACGCCGGGCGTTGAGATAGCAACTGGACCATTAGGACAAGGCGTGGCAAACGCTGTTGGCTTTGCAATGGCAGCTAAATTTGCAGCAAACCTGCTAAACACGCCAGAAAATGAGCTGATAAATCACAAGGTTTATTGTCTTTGCGGGGACGGCGACTTAGAAGAGGGCATAAGCTACGAGGCTTGCTCTATCGCTGGGAATTTAAAGCTTGATAACTTGGTGTTAATTTACGACTCAAACAATATCACGATTGAGGGCGATACGAGCATAGCTTGGAGCGAGGATGTTAAGGCTAGGTTTGAAGCTCAGGGCTGGGAGGTCGCGCGCATTGACGGGCACGATTATGACCAGATTGAGTTTGCTCTAAATGAGGTTAAAAACAAAGAAAAACCATATCTAATCATCGCAAAAACAAGCATTGCAAAGGGTGCTGGTAAGCTTGAAGGCTCTCATCACAGCCACGGCGCACCGCTTGGCGAGGACGTGATAAGAGAGGCTAAGGCTGGGGCTGGGTTTGATCCTGAGCTGAAATTTCACATTAGCGATGATGTGCTTTTGCGTTTTAGAGCGGCGGTTGAAAAGGGCGATTTGAGCGAGAGGTTATGGCAAAAACAGCTTGAAAATTTAAATGATGAGAGTAAAAAGCTTCTAAATGCGCTCTTAAATCCAGATTTTAGCAAAATTTCATACCCTGATTTTAGCGGTAAAAAGGTAGCCACGCGCGATAGTAACGGAGCTATCATAAATGCCATAGCCACCGCACTGCCCGGCTTTATCGGAGGCTCGGCAGACCTTGCGCCGTCAAACAAAACCGAGCTTAAAAATATGGGCGACTTTCCAAACGGACGCAATATCCACTTTGGTATCAGAGAGCACGCAATGGCAGCCATAAACAACTCCTTTGCCAGATACGGACTTTTCTTGCCGTTTAGTGCGACATTTTTCATTTTTAGCGACTATTTAAAGCCAAGCGCAAGAGTGGCTGCGCTTATGGGCGTAAAGCACTTTTTTATATTCACGCACGATAGTATCGGCGTTGGCGAGGACGGACCGACGCACCAGCCAATAGAGCAACTATCGCAGTTTCGCGCTATGCCAAATTTCTACACATTTCGCCCAGCTGACGGCGTAGAAAACGTCAAATGTTGGCAAGTGGCGTTAAATTTAAACGCTCCAAGCGGTTTTGTGTTATCTCGTCAAGGACTTGAACCACTGCCAAATGCCGTTTTTGGCGATGTGAAAAATGGCGCATATTTGCTAAAACAAAGCGAAGTTGATACTGAAATTTTAAGCCGTGCTGCCGAGCAGGGAAAAGCTCCACACGTAACGCTAATCGCAAGTGGTAGCGAGGTCGGCGTTTGCTTAAAAGCAGCAGAAATTTTAGAGCGTGAAGATATCGGCGTGAGCGTAGTTTCAGCCCCTTGCTTTGAGCTTTTGTGTAAGCAAGATGAGAGCTACGTGGCTAAAATTTTGCCTAAACACAGCCTAAAAATCGCCGTTGAAGCCGCAAGTGCTTTTGAGTGGTATAAATTTGCCGACATTGTTTATGGTATGAGTAGCTTTGGCGAGAGTGGCAAGGCTGAGGCGTTGTTTGAGCATTTTGGCTTTACGGGAGAAAAAATCGCCGATTTTGTAAAGGCTAATCTAATTTAAAAGGCGATTTTTCGCCTTTTCTCTTAATTTTTAAAATTTTTTCACAAATTCTCTCTAAACCCCTAAACGTTTTTTTTTTTTTTGCCGATTTGGGTTTTAACAAGCAAAAAGCTTGAAATAAAACTTAAAAGGATACACAATGAGTTTTCGCATTAACACGAACGTAAATGCCCTAAACACCCACGCAAACGCAGTTGGCA
>NZ_JANURM010000011.1 GCF_030249845.1 Campylobacter gastrosuis
TTATCCAGATTACAAAGAGGCTTTAAAGATAAAAGATAGCCTTGAATACAAACTAGGCGAAGAGTTTATAAAGGCTAGCAAAAACTGGTATAAGGGTGGATTTGTGAAATTTATGTTTATAGTAAATAAACTCAAATGAGCCAAATAAATAATTAGAATTTTATATCAAAAGAGGTAAAAAATGAAAATAGGCATTTTAGGTGCTGGTATATCCGGTATGTCTGTGGCTAGGCTATTAAAAGATGATTTTGAAGTAGAAGTCTTAGAAAAACAATCAGTTGTGGGCGGTATAGCCAGGACAAGAGACGTAAAAGGTATGGCTTATCACGTAAATGGCGGTCACTGCTTTGATTCTAAATATGATGATGTTAAAGATTTCGTTTTTAATAAAGTATTGCCAAAAGACAAATGGAATCATATCGCTAGAAAAGCAGAGGTGCTTTTTAAAGACAGGTGGATTAGCTACCCAATTGAGTTTTCTATTAATCAAATAGATAAAATAGACTCTGATTTGGCTTTTAAAATCACAAATGAGATGTTTAATGCCTCTTATAAGGGGGGGGGCAAATTTACAAGAGTGGTTTATAAATCACTTTGGGGAGACTTTGGCAAAAGAGTATTTTATCCCATACAATACAAAAATATGGCAAATTTCGCCTAAGGATATGGATAGTGTATGGATAGAAGATGAGAAGCAAATGAAGCTACCAGTCCCAACCAAAAGAGGATTTTATGATGCCTTATTAAACAGACCAAATGACAATATGGTTCATAAAAATTTCTACTATCCAAAAACAAATAACCAAAATACTTTTATAGAAGCGATAGGGGATGGTGTAAAAATTATCACAAATTATAATGTTGATAGTATAGTAAAAGAAAATAATTCGTGGGTTATTAATGGAGAAAAAAGATATGACATTTTAATTAATACAACACCTTTGGATTTAATGCCAAATTTATTAAGTAATATCCCAGCCGATGCTTTAAGTGCGTTTAAGAAATTAAAATTTAACAGAGTTACAAATATACTTTGGGAGACAGATGGTAGCCTGAATTTTACGTGGGGCTATATCCCAGACCCAAAAATAGGCTTTCATAGGATTAGCAATACCGGCTCAATCGTCCAGCCAAATGGCAAATTTTGCACGACAGAAGTCATAGGCAATGTGCCGTACGAAAAGTTGGCACAAGAGGGTAAAAAAATACCTTTCTTAAAAAATCCTATTGATTACAATGTTACAGAACACGCTTATGTGCATTTTGATTTAAACTATACCAAGTCTAAACAAAAATCTATCTCTTATTTAAATTCAATAGGATTAATCTCTCACGGACGTTTTGGCGAATGGGAGTATTATAATATGGATGTTTGCATTAAAAGGTCTATTGATTTAGCAAAAAGACTAAAAGATGAGTATTTATAATTTGTGAAAATTTTAAGTTAAAAATATGCAAAGTTAGATTTAACTAAATTTTTATATAATTTGAGTCTATTTTTTATAAAGGATTTTTTATGCAAGGTTATTCGTTGGCGTCATCCACTTGGGATGACAAGGAGTTAAGTGCAATTGATGAAGTCATCAAAAGCGACATATTTACGATGGGCAAACAAGTAGCTCAGTTTGAGCAAGATTTTGCCACATTTACAGGCTCAAAATACGCCGTAATGACAAGTTCTGGCTCTACTGCAAATTTAATTGCCACAGCTGCGTTATTTTACACCAAAAATAACAAGTTAAAACGAGGCGATGAGGTTATTGTCCCAGCTGTGTCTTGGAGCACAACTTACTATCCGCTACATCAGTATGGATTGAAGCTTAAATTTGTAGATATTGACCTATATACGCTAAATTATGATTTAGAAGCACTAAGAAGCGCTATAAGTGATAACACTAGGTTAATAATGTGTGTAAATCTACTTGGTAATCCAAATGATTTTGATGCGATTAAGGACATTATAGGCGATAAAAATATCATTTTACTTGAAGATAACTGCGAATCAATGGGTGCTGAATATAATGGCAAACAAGCTGGGACATTTGGCATTATGGGGACTTTTTCTACATTTTATTCTCATCATATGGCTACTATGGAGGGTGGTTTTGTAGTTACAGACAATGAAGAGTTATATCATATTTTGCTTTGTCTTAGAGCTCACGGCTGGACTAGAAATTTACCAAAAGATAATTTAGTTGCACCAAAAAACGATGACTGGTTTAGCGAGGCTTTTAGATTTGTGTTGCCTGGATTTAATGTCCGTCCAGTGGAGATGAGTGGTGCTATTGGCATACAGCAACTTAAAAAACTACCAAATTTTTTAATGCATAGAAGAGAAAATGCAAAGTTGTTTAGTAAATATTTTGAAAATCACCCTGATTTTATAATGCAAAAAGAGATAGGTTTAAGCTCTTGGTTTGGTTTTTCTTTAATAATCCGCAAAGACTCAAAACTAAAAAGAGGCGACATTATTAAGGTCTTAGAAGCAAATAATATTGAATATCGCCCAATTGCCACTGGCGATTTTACACAAAATGAGGTTATTAAATATTTTGATTACGAGATACACAAAGAGCTAAAAAATGCAAAATATATACACGAAAATGGCTTTTTTGTAGGCAATCACCAAGTAGATATTAGCAGACAAATCAATTTGCTAAATAGCGTCATAGGGGTGGGCAGTAAGGCTCTAAATATTAAATTTAAAAATTCTATCGCCAATTTTGGCAACCAAAAGGCTGCGTAATGGCGATAGAATTTGATATTAAAGAATCAAAAACGCTAAAAGGCGTGTATATAATAACTCCAAATAAATTTAAAGACCTAAGAGGCGAGATTTGGTCAGCATTTACTAGCGAAGCCATAGACTCTCTTTTGCCTAATAATCTTAAATTTATCCACGACAAATTCATTCACTCTAAGCACAATGTAATTCGTGGCATTCACGGCGACAAAAACACATATAAATTTGCAACTTGCGTGTATGGTCAGATTTGTCAAGTTGTTGTAGATTGTAGAGAGGATAGTCCAACCTACCTAAAATATGAAAAATTTACAATTGATGCAGACAATCAACAAATGATACTCGTCCCAGCCGGTTTTGGCAACGCACATTATGTCTGTTCTGATAGTGCCGTGTATTATTACAAATGTGCATATATAGGCAAATACACAGACGCGGATGAGCAATTTACCTACGCTTGGAATGACCCAAGAATAGGCATAGAGTGGCCAACACAAACTCCGATTTTATCTCAAAGAGATATCTTGGCTATGCAAAACTAAACCATTAAAACATAAACCTTGCTTTAAGCTACTAAGCCCTATATTTTGTGCTTAGTAGCATACAAATTTTAAGTAGATATTTAGTAAAAAATTATATAATCACTAATCTTTAAATTTGCATTTTATTAACTTAGTTAAACATTTTATATTAAGGTTTTTAATGAATAAAAACTCAAAAATTTACATAGCAGGGCATAAAGGATTAGTTGGCAGTGCCATTTTACAAGAGTTGCAAAATCAGGGCTATACAAATTTAATCTATAAAACTCACGATGAGCTAGATTTAATAAACCAAAGTGCCGTGAATGATTTTTTTAAAAAACAAAAACCAGAATATGTAATATTATCAGCAGCCAAAGCTGGCGGAATAATGGCAAATAGTATTTCACGAGCAGACTTTATCTATCAAAATTTAATGATAGAATGTAATGTAATCCACGAAGCATATAAAAGCGGAGTTAAGAAGTTAATTTTTGTAGCTTCAACCACCGTATATCCAAAAAATGCCGCCTTGCCGACATCTGAAAGTGCTATGCTAACCGGGGACTTAGAATACACAAACAAACCTTATGCTATATCCAAAATCGCTGGTTGTATGCTTTGTGAGTCTTATAATTTGCAATATGGCACAAATTTTATTGCTATTACACCTACAAATTTATATGGCAACAACGATAAATTTGACCTAGAAAAAGCCCACGTTGTGCCGGGAATTTTACGAAAAATGCACCTAGCCAAGCTTTTAAATGAAAACAATATAAGCACCTTGCTTAAAAACCTAAATTTAAGCTCGTTTGATGAGGCTAAGAGATACTTATCTAGTTTTGGAGTGAGTCAAAATAGCGTTGAAATTTGGGGTGATGGCACACCCACAAGGGAATTTTTGCATAGTAGCGATTTAGCTAATGCTGTAATTTTTATAATGCAAAATATAAATTTTTCTGATTTAAAATCATCTTTAAAAGACATTCAAAACACTCACTTAAACATAGGACCAAATGAAAATATTACAATTAAAGAATTAGCAATTCTAATTAAAGAGATTGTTGGCTTTAAAGGCGAGCTTGTATTTAATGCAACTAAACCAAATGGGGCGATGAATAAGCTCACTGATTGCTCTAAAATCCACTCCCTTGGTTGGAAACACAAAATAAATTTAGAACAAGGCATAAAAATGATGTATGAATGGTATCAAAATGGGGGGGGGTATAGCCCATATTTAAAACCAGTAAATAACCCTAAATTTACTCCAAATCACTGCACTCTTAAAAGGAGTGCAAATGCATAAAAACTCAAAAATTTACATAGCGGGGCATAAAGGCACACTTGGGTCTGCTATATTAAAAGAGCTAAAAGAGCAAAACTATACAAACTTAATTTATAAATCAAGACTAGAATTAGACCTTACAAATCAAATGGCTGTGGCTGAATTTTTTGCATCACAAAAGCCTGAATATGTATTTTTATGTGCAGCCAAACTTGATACTTTGGGGCTTTTTACGCCCGCTAGTGTGATTTATGAAAACATTATGCTTCAAGCAAATATCATTAATTCTGCTTATGAAAATAATGTTAAAAAACTCATATTTTATGGCTCTGCTTGGGCATATCCACAAAAAGCAACAAATCCCATCACTGAACAAGACCTGCTAAGTGGTAAACTAGACACCAAAGCCGTGGCATATGGCTTACCAAAAATCATAGGCACGAAGATGTGTGAAGCCTACAATCTGCAATACAACACCAATTTCATAACCTTATATCTTGCAAATTTATATGGGCAAACTGCCAAGTTTGACCTTACAAAGGCTAAGGTTTTACCAGCTTTACTTAGAAAATTTCATTTAGCAAAGCTTCTATATGAAGATAGATTTGACTTGGTTTTAAAGGATTTAAAACTAAACGAGAGTGAAGCAAAGGCTGTTTTAGACAAATTTGGCATCAGCAAAGATAGTGTTGAAATTTGGGGAAGTGGCGAGGTTGTGCGTGAGTTTATTCACGCTAAGGATTTAGCAGACGCTTCTATTTTTGTTATGAAAAATGTTGATTTTAATAACTTAAAATCAGAACAAGAAACACATTTAAACGTCGGCAGTGGCGAGTTTTTAAGCATTAAAGAGTTGGCATTTTTAATTAAAGATATTGTTGGATTTAAAGGCGTTATTAAATTTAATACAGACAAACCAGATTCTACAATGGACAGAATGCTTGATTCTTCAAAAATTAAAAGCTTTGGTTGGAAACACAAAATAAATTTAGAACAAGGAGTAAGAATGTTATATAAATGGTATCAAAATGGGGGGGGGTATAGCCTAAAATCTAAATCTATCGCCCAAGCCACCTTAAAGGCTGCGTAATGGCGATAGAATTTGACATTCAAGAATCAAAAACGCTAAAAGGCGTATATATAATAACCCCTAGCAAATTTCAGGATTTAAGAGGCGAAATATGGTCTGCTTATTCAAGCGATATTATAGATAAGCTTTTACCTAATGGTCTAAAATTTGTGCTTGATAAATTTACGCTTTCTAAGCCAAATGTCCTAAGGGGCATTCACGGCGATGATAAATCTTATAAATTAGTAACTTGCGTAACTGGCGAAATTCACGCTGTTGTGGTAGATTGTAGAAAAGATAGTCCAACTTATTTAAAATGGGAAAAATTTATCATCAATCAAGACAATCAAAAACTCATTTTAATACCACCAAGAATGGGCAATGCCCAATACGTAAGCTCAAAATGTGAATCAATGTATTATTACAAATGGGCTTTTAATGGACAATATCCAGATGCTAATGAGCAATTTACATTTGCTTGGAACGACCCAAAAATAGCCATAGAGTGGCCAACAAATACGCCAATTTTATCTGATAGAGACATTAGTGCAATGACACAAGACCACACAAAGGGATTTTAATGGATAAAAACTCAAAAATTTATATAGCAGGACATAAAGGCACAGCTGGGACAGCTTTGGTAAAAAATTTAAAACAAATGGGTTTTAATAATTTAATTTTAAAAACTAGACAGGAGCTAGATTTAACCAATCAAAAAGAAGTAGCTAATTTTTTTGCTACTTCAAAACCAGAGTATGTATTTTTATGTGCTGTTTTGCCGTGTGGAGCAGCAAATGTCGCACAAAGAGCTGATTTTATATATGAAAATTTAATGTTACAAAACAATGTTATTCATCATTCATATTTAAATTCAGTAAAAAAACTAATCTGTTATGGTTCTGGATATATGTATCCATATTTGGCACAAAACCCATTAAAAGAGAGTTTTATGCTTGAAGGGAATTTAGAGTATGGGGCTTATACATTTGCGATTGCCAAAATAGCCGGAGCTGCTATGTGTGAAGCATACAATATCCAGTATGGGACAAATTTTTTATGTCTAGCCTTAAATAATCTATATGGCACAAAGGCAAATTTTGAATTTGGCAAAAGTCGTGTATTGCCAGCATTAATACGTAAATTTCATCTTGCTAAGCTACTTGAAGAAAATAATTTCAAAGCCGTTTTAGATGATTTAAATATGGGCGAAAATGAAGCAAAAAAATTATTAAATGATTTTGGCATATCTAGCAAAAGCGTTGAGATATGGGGAAATGGCAAGGTTAAAAGAGAGTTTATTCACAGCGATGATTTAGCACAGGCTAGTATTTTTGTTATGCAAAATATAAATTTTAAAGATTTAATATTACAGCCAAATCCACAGAACACACACATAAATATAGGTTCGGGAGTAGCATACAGCATAGCCGAAGTTGCAAATATGATAAAGGATATAGTTGGATTTAAAGGCGAGCTTGTATTTAATGCTTCTAGACCCGATTCTACTATGGATAGGCTTATGGATGTATCTAAAATCCACTCCCTTGGTTGGAAACACAAAATAAATTTAGAACAAGGCATAAAAATGATGTATGAATGGTATCAAAATGGGGGGGGGTATAGCCCATATTTAAAACCAGTAAATAACCCTAAATTTACTCCAAATCACTGCACTCTTAAAAGGAGTGCAAATGCATAAAAACTCAAAAATTTACATAGCAGGGCATAAAGGATTAGTTGGCAGTGCCATTTTGCAAGAGTTGCAAAGTCAGGGCTATACAAATTTAATCTATAAAACTCACGATGAGCTAGATTTAATAAACCAAAGTGCCGTGAATGATTTTTTTAAAAAACAAAAACCAGAATATGTGTTTTTTTCGGCCGCCTTTGTGGGAGGTTTTATTAAACAAAGAAAGTATCCGGCTGAATTTTTATACAACAATATAATGATGCAAAATAACGTTATACACGCTGCTGCCACAAATGACACAAAAAAGCTCATCTACATAGCCTCAGCTTGTGTGTATCCAAAAGACGCACCTTTGCCATTAAAAGAGAGCTATATGCTAAGTGGAGCGTTTCAGCCAAATAATGAGAGTTACGCCATTGGCAAGGTCGCTGGCATAAAGCTATGTGAGTATCTAAATTTAGAGAAAAATACAAATTTTTTATGTGTAGCACCCACTAGCATTTATGGAGAAAATGATAATTTTGACATTGAAAATTCGCACGTCCAAGCTGGAATTTTTCGTAAAATTTACCTTGCTAAACAGCTAAATGAGGGCAATATGGATATGCTTTGTAAGGATTTGAATATGCAAAAGGACTTAGCATTAGAATTTTGTAAAAAACACGGCATATTTGATACTCACATTAAAATGCTAGGCACAGGCACAGCGGCAAGAGAATTTGCTAACGCTAAGGATTTAGCAAATTTTTGCATACATCTTGCTTGTAATATTAATTTTAAAGACCTTTGCGAATATGATGAAAACGGCAATCTAATAAGCTCTTTTGTAAATTTCACAGATGGCACACCTATAAACATTAAGGAGTTATCGTTTTTAATTGCTAAACTTATGAATTACAAAGGAGAACTGATTTTTCAAAATGAACTAAGCAAAGATGATGGCACATTAGCAAAAACAATGAGTGTAGAGAAATTTAATAAACTCGGTTTTAAAAATAAAATTTCAATTCAAGATGGCCTTAAAAAAATGATAGAACTTTACAATCAAAAAAATCTATAATTAATTAAACCAATGATATAATCACAAGAAATTTATTTTTAAGGATCAAATGGTGTTAGCTTTAATTACTGGTTTTACTGGACAAGTTGGCTCACAAATGGCTGATTTTTTACTTGAAAATACGGATTATAATGTCATCGGTATGATGCGTTGGCAAGAACCTATGGATAATGTATATCATTTAAGTAATAGAATAAATAAAAAAGATAGAATAAGCGTATTTTATGCTGATTTGACCGATTATTCTAGCATTTACAAGCTTTTTGAAACAAAGCGACCAGATGTTATTTTTCATCTAGCAGCACAATCTTTCCCTAAAACATCCTTTGATATCCCAATTGAAACTCTACACACTAACATTATCGGCACAGCAAATATCTTAGAAAATATTAGGTTATTAAAACAAAAAGATGGTTACGACCCAGTTGTGCATATATGTAGTTCTAGCGAAGTTTATGGCAGAGCAAAGGTTGGCGTTAAATTAAATGAAGATACGCCATTTCACGGAGCAAGTCCATATAGTATTAGTAAAATAGGGACAGATTATCTAGGCAGATTTTACGGCGAAGCGTATGGGATTAAGACATATGTAACTAGAATGGGGACCCATAGTGGTCCAAGACGCAGTGATGTGTTTTTTGAAAGCACTGTGGCTAAGCAGATTGCCCTTATTGAAGCTGGCTTACAAGAGCCAATCATAAAAGTCGGCAACTTATCAAGTGTTAGGACGTTTCAGGATTGTCGTGATGCTATAAGGGCGTATTATCTGCTATCTGTTGAGAGCCAAAAGGGCAATGTACCTTGTGGCGAAGCGTTTAACATTGCTGGCGAAGAGGCTTTTAAACTACCTGAGGTTATTGAAATTTTACTAGGATTTTCTACTAGAAATGATATAAAAGTGCAAGAAGACAGCGAGCGACTTCGCCCTATTGATGCAGATTATCAGATGTTTGATAATACCAAAATAAGAAGCTTTATTGATTGGAAACCAGAAATTCCAGCTAGAATAATGTTTAAAGATCTGCTAAATCATTGGAGAGATGAGATTAAACGAGGCAGAATTCCACTAAATAGATAAATTTAGGATAAATTATGGCAAAAATTATACGCTCTCAAACTCCGCTTAGGCTAGGACTTGCTGGTGGCGGAACGGATATAAATTTATATTGTGATAAATACGTAGGCTACGTGCTTAATGCTACAATTTCTTTATATGTGCATTGCACACTCATTCAAAGAGATGATGATATGATTATTTTTGATTCGCCAGATACCGGTGCTTACGCCAAATATCCAAGCAGTCAGAGATTAGAGAATGATGGAAATTTAGATATTTTTAAAGCAATTTATAACCGCCTTGTTAAAGATTTTACGCACAAGCCACTTAGTTTTTCACTTCATACATACTCAGATGTGCCTAGCGGAAGTGGGCTTGGCGGAAGCTCAACCTTAGTCGTTGGCGTGATACGTGCTTTTGCAGAGTGGCTAAATTTACCACTTGGCGAATATGACATAGCTAAACTTGCCTATGAAATTGAGCGTGAAGATTTAGGTATAGTTGGTGGAGCACAAGATCAATACGCAGCTACATTTGGCGGTTTTAACTTTATGGAATTTTACGATAATAAACGAGTAATCGTAAATCCTTTGCGAATTAAAAACTGGATTGTAAGCGAACTTGAATCTAGGATAGTTTTATATTTTACTAATATTACCAGAGAGGCAAAAGATATAGAAGAGCATAAAAAAGGAAAACTAGGCGATCAAAAATCACTTGAAGCTATGCACGCTATTAAACAAGATGCAATCACGATGAAAGAGACGCTTTTTAAAGCTGATTTTGACATGTTTGCTAAAATTTTAGGAAAATCTTGGCAATCAAAAAAGATAATATCAGAAATTGTAAGCAATGATGAGCTAGATAGAATTTATAATCTAGCTATGCAAAATGGTGCATATAGCGGCAAAACCAGTGGTGCTGGTGCTGGTGGCTTTATGTTCTTTTTAGTTGATCCTATTAAAAAATATAATTTAGTCAAGACACTAAATACGCAACAAGGTTATGTGCAAGATTTCTCATTTACCAAAGAAGGAGCAAAGTCGTGGAAGCTATAAATAATTATATTAAAGGTCATTTTGCTGATTCAATTGAAGTTAAAAATAAAATTTTAAGCGATACAGGGCTAATAGAGCTTATACAAAAAGTAGCATTAGAAACAACCAAAGCTTACAAAAATAGCAATAAAACACTCTTAGCAGGTAATGGCGGAAGTGCAGCGGATGCACAGCATATCGCTGGGGAGTTTGTAAGTAAATTTTACTTTGATAGACCGGGTGTTTCTAGTATTGCACTTACGACCGACACAAGTATTTTAACAGCTATTGGCAATGATTATGGGTACGATAAACTATTTTCAAGACAGGTGCAAGCACAAGGCACAAAAGGTGATGTATTTATCGGTATTTCAACCAGCGGAAATAGCACAAATATCATAGAGGCATTAAAAATATGCAAAGAAAAAGGCATTATAAGTGTAGGACTTACTGGAAAAAGTGGAGGCAAAATGGCAGATTTATGTGATTACTGCATAAAAGTGCCTTCTGATTGCACCCCAAGGATACAAGAATCTCATATTCTTATAGGTCACATTATCTGTGCTATTGTAGAAGAAGAGCTGTTTGGCAAGGGTTTTAAATGCTTGTAAATGAAGCCATAGTTTTATGTGGCGGTCTAGGCACTCGCCTAAAAAGTGTCATTAAGGACATCCCAAAGCCAATGGCACCGGTAGGCGATGAGCCATTTTTAGCTTTTGTGCTAAAATTCTTAAAAAAACAAGAAATAAAAAGGGTTGTTTTAGCAGTATCCTACAAATATGAGGTAATACAAAATTTTTTTGGCGATAACTATCTTGGTATGGATATAATTTATAGCATAGAAGATACTCCATTAGGAACTGGCGGTGCAATCGTCAAGGCGTTAAAGATGATAAAAAATAGTAGCTCTTATGTGTTAAACGGCGATACGTTTTTTGATATCGCACTGGCTAAATTAAATTTAAATGATAGTAAAATTTGCGTAGCACTTAAACATATGAGTGATTTTGACAGATATGCAAGCGTAAGTATAGAAAAAAATGGCTACATAACATCTTTTAATGAGAAAAAATTTACAAAAAATGGATTTATTAATGGTGGGATTTATCTAATAAGCAAAGATATATTTAACACCTTTAATCTACCTAGTAAATTTTCATTTGAAGAGTTTTTTCAAGACAATTTTTTATCACTAAAATCCACAGCAAAAGTATTTGATGATTATTTTATTGACATAGGAATACCGCAAGACTACAATAAATTTTGCCGATTAAATATGTGATTATTAAATACCTCACCAAATGCACCATTTAATTTTTAACATTATCTCTTAAATGCGATTTTAGGAGACTGGCTTAATAAGTAAAAAAAAAAGGGGGGGGGGTATATAATAATATTTATCTCAACAAACAAATAAAGCCAAAATCATACAAAAAGCAGTTACATTTCTATTTTAGACCCGTATAAAGACTATGTATTGACACTTGAATGCATAAAAAACAAAAATTTCTAACGAATTTAAAAGGATTGTCAGACACAAGCACTATTGGAAGCAACAAGATAAACTCACATATACAAATTAGCTTATCGCTCTCATATGATTAATGTTTTTTTATATAAATCCAAGACTAAAAACAAGTTTTTGTAGCTCATATTTATTAAATGTATTAGTGTATTTTTAAGATATTTTACAACGAAGTTAAATATCGTGAAGCATCACACATCTAAGCTGGGCGCGGACGAGCCTTTTAAAGTGGAGCGACCGAGTGGGTTGTAAGTAGGAGTGAGGCAAAAAGTCGTGGCTACTTGGAAATGAGCCAAAGCAAGCAGGTGAGCAAAGGCATTTTAAAACATTAGCGTTTTAAACCGAAGCAAAAAGCTATACGTAACCGCACACCAAACTTTAACAAAGCATAAACAAAAAGGATAAGCAAGATAAAAATTTTTCAGTTTAAATCGTGAAGTATAAATGAAAAAAACAACTTTATTTGAAACAACCATATTTTCAAAATTGATATATTTTAAGGGCGTGGGGCGAAAATAAATAACCTAAAAAAGGCTACAAATTAGCCTTTTGGAGTTGTGAAAAATATTTATTTAAGCTCCACGCACTTAATTTAAATATAAAAGACAAGCAGGATAAATCACAAATTTTTCAGTTCAAATCGTGAAGTATTTTTGATTTAGACAAGGCGTGGGCGAAAAATCAAACGGAGCGTATATTAAATACGTGAGTATTGATTTTTTGACCGCAACGAAGTATAAATCAAAAAGACAAGCAGGACTAAAAAACAAAATTTCGTGTTAACAAAACTCCGCATTCTAGGTGATGCGTATTGGCAAACTGATCAAACCCCGCAAACCGCACTACTTTATGCGTCTTTGCTAACTCACACAAATTCTCTTTTAGCGTGGACGGGTTGCACGAAATATAGATGATATTTTCATAGTTTTTGATAAACTCTATCACGTTTTTGCTTAGCCCGGCACGTGGAGGATCAACTAAAATATGGCTAAAATCGTAGCTAAAAATGTCTAAGTTTTTAAGGCGGTTAAACTCACGCTCGTGGTTAAACGCACTCATTAGCTCATCAGCACTAAGTCGCACGAAATTTATATTTTTTATATTGTTTAACTTGCAGTTTTTCGTGGCATTTTTAATCGAGCTTTTTGAAATTTCAGTGGCTAAAACAGCCCTAAATTTCTCACTTAAAGGCAATGTAAAATTGCCGTGTCCGCAGTAGAGTTCAAGCAAATCAGTGCCGTTTTTAACGCAACTTTTAGCCCAGCCTATCATACTTTCATTTACCTTTTTATTTGGCTGGATAAAGGCGTTTTCATCGTAGTTTAGCGTGTAAATTTTATCATCAATTTTTAGCTTATCGCTTAAATTTGGCTCATCTAAAACGATTTTTACACCCTTGCTTCTGGCTATAAAATTTACGTTTTTAAACGCCGATTTTAAAATTTCAAGCTCATTTTTAAAGCTCTCATCAAGCCTTTTGTGATAGAGCAAAACGCACAAAAGCTCACTTGTGCTATCAATAAACTCAACCCCAAAAAGCCTTGATTTTAAGCTCTCAAATTGATTTAGAATCTCAATTAACTTTGGCATAAAATCATAAATTTCAAAGCTTACCTTCGGGCAGTTTTTAATTAAAATTTTATTGCCATTTACGCCGTTCATCGTGTATGAAATAGCGTTATTTTCGTGCCAAATGCCAAATTCGGCGCGAGTTCTGTAATGGCTCTTATGGCTTTTAAAAAACTCAAAATCGCCCTTATAAAACTCGCTAAAATTCTCACGTAAAAAATCTAGCTTAAACTCAACCTGCTCATCATAAGGCGAAAAAAGAGTGCAACTACCGCACTCCCTTAAATGTAGGCACTCCACTAAGCCTCAACCTTTTTACCCACAAATCTAACAAGCGCCCAAGTAGCGACCAAGCCGACTGGCAAGGCGACCCACACACTAAGCCCAAAGGCTGTCGGCACGAAGCCTAGTAAAACGGCGATAATGCCCACGCTTAGGGCGTAAGGCATTTGTGTTTGGACGTGGTCAATGTGGTTACACCCAGCGCCCATTGAGCTTAAAATCGTAGTATCTGATATCGGCGAGCAGTGATCGCCAAAAATGGCGCCAGTAAGCACGGCGGCGATATTTACTATCATATAATTGTGAAATTCATCTCCGCTAAGTCCCACGCCAACGCCCACAGCGCTAGCTAGCGGTATGGCAAGAGGCATTAAAATGCCCATCGTGCCGTAGCTCGTGCCAGTTGAGAAGCTAATAAACGACCCAAGTATAAAAACGGCTGTCGGCAGGATAAATTTTGGTGTGCTTTGGCTTAGCATATCCACTAAATACCTGCTCGTGCCAAGCTCTTTAATCACCGAACTAAGCGACCAAGCAAGAAGCAAGATCACAATCGTGATAATCATCGTTTTCCAGCCCTTCACCCACGTATCAATCGCCTCTTTTAGCGAGAAAATTTTACGCCAAACGCCCATTGTAATCGCTACAATCGTAGCTAAAAGTGCCGACTGAAAAAGTGCGACCGAAGCGTCAGCGGCACCAAAAGTCTCACGAAATGTATTAAATGTAAATGGATTTTCTTTGGCTAGTTTTAACGCCTCGCCTTCAAGCGATGAAAGACCGCTAAAATAAAAGCTCACAAAGGCGCCGATGATTAGCACAAATATCGGCACAATGGCGTTTGAAGCTTGAAGCCTAATGCCCTCTTTTGGCTCTAATGTCTTATCTTCAATATCAGCCATACTCACTCGCCCGCTATGCACCTCGCCACTTCTAGCGCGACGCTCAGCCGTTAGCATTGAGCCAAACTCACGCCCCATAAATGCGGTGCAAACGATGAAAAATAGAATGAAAATATTATAAAATCTATACGGGATAGTTTCAATAAACACGCCATAAGCGTTAATATCGGTGATACCTACAAGCTCGTAAGCGTTTTTAATGAGTGAAATTTCAAGTCCAACCCAAGTCGAGATGATAGCGATACCAGCGATAGGCGCGGCTGTGGCGTCAATGATAAAGGCTAGTTTTTCACGGCTGATTTTAAATTTATCCGTTATCGGACGCATTATTGGGCCGACGATTAGAGCGTTTGCGTAATCGTCAAAAAAGACTAAAAGCCCCATAAACCACGTTGAAATTTGCGCTCCGATGCCAGTTTTCGCCCTTTTGCTAAGCCAAAGCGCAACTGCCTTCGTGCCGCCCATTTTTGTAACAAGTGCCACCACGCCACCGATACAAAGCACTTGAAGCATAATGCCAGCATTCCAGCTATCAGCCATAGAGCTAACCACCCTTGAAACAATGCCGGTAAAGCCCTTTACTACGGATACGAAGACGTTTTCATTTACGATATTTATAAGAAACGTCCCGCTAAAAACGCCGATAAAAAGCGATAAAATCACATCTTTTGTAATAAACGCCAAAATAATTGAAATAGCTGGCGGTAAAAGCGTCCAAAGACCGAAAATTTCGGCATTTTTAGCAGGGTCGCTAAACGCCATAATCGGCAAAACTAACAACGAAAACAGAAATTTTCTACTCATTAAATCCCCTTAAATTAATCTTTTAAAACATAAAGTCCGCCCCAGCTCTGCGTAACTGGCATAACTTCAAGGCGGTTGATATTTACGTGCTTTGGCAAGCTTATGCAGTTTAGCACGACTTGTGCGATATCATCGGCGCTTAGATACTTTGTGCCCTCATAAACGGCGTCGGCTTTTGCCTTATCGCCCTTAAATCTAACCTCGCTAAACTCGGTCTTACAAAGCCCCGGCTCAATGTCAGTAACCCTGATATTTAGCCCTCTAACGTCGTTTCTTAAATTAAAACTAAGCTGTTTTACAAACGCTTTCGTGCCGCCATAAACGTTGCCGCCAGCATAAGGCCACGACCCAGCGACCGAGCCGATGTTTAAAATATAGCCAGATTTTCGCTCTTTCATAATCGGCAAAATCGCCTTTGTAGCGTAAATTAGCCCCTTAATATTCGTATCAATCATCACTTCAAAATCATCTAAACTAGCCTCGTTAAAGCCATCAACCCCAAGTGCAAGTCCGGCGTTATTTACCAAAATTTCAATGTCTTTAAAATTTTCTGGCAGGTTTTTTACGGCGTTAAAAACGGCGTCTTTATCCCTGATATCACAAGCGATTATATGCGTATTGCCAAGCTCATCGGCAAGGCTTTTTAGCCTATCTTCTCGGCGTCCAAGCGCGATAATTTTATACCCTTCAAGCGATAATTTCTTAGCGATCGCCCTGCCAAAACCAGATGTCGCACCGGTGATAAAAGCACTATTTTTCATCATCAACCCCTAAAAATGTATTTGCATTTAGCCCTAAATTTTCTAAAAATTTCACGTTTTGGGCGTTTTGTGTCATATTTGCATAATCAACTGCATTAAAGCCAATCTCATCAACAGCGTCTATTTTCGCCCCATTTTGTACCAGGAGCTTTAAAATTTCAGGCGTAGCGTGAGCGGCTGCGTGCATAAAAAGTGTGCGTTTGGTGTGCTCTAAACCGCACATATCAAGGTAAAACGGCAAATTTTGCCCTAAATTTAAAAGCGCTGTCTTTGTATTTTGATCAATGTAGCTGTCATTTACATTTGCACCATTTTTTAATAAAATTTTAACAAGCTCCGTGTCTTTTAGTTCAACGGCATAAAAAATCGCACTCTTACCAAAGGCATTTTTGTGATTTACGTTTGAGCCGTTTTTGATTAAAAACTCCACGTTTTTTTGGCTTTTTAAGGCAAAAAAGATAGCCGTTTCATCGCCAAATTCCAAGTCTGCTCCACGTTTTAAAATTTCGTTTAAAATCGCCTCATCTTTGTTGAACAAAAGTGCCGTGTTTAAAATCGCACTTAGCTCAAATTTGCTTAAATTTTTAGAGTAAAGTAGCGACATAACCTGCTCAAAAGTGGCATTTGAGCTAAGAATTTTTTGTGCCTCGCTAATATCTGGCTTTATCCTTAAAAGCTCGGCGTATCCACCAACGGCGTAGTTTAAAAACTCGTTTAAAACGGCTGTTGCGTAGTAGGCGGCTTCAAGTGTTTCATAGCCCTTTTTTTCATAAAATTTCACAAGCGGAGTTTGTGCTTCATTAAAAAAGCCCCAAAATTCGCGAAATTTATTAAAATTATAAAACGCACTATACGCCCAGTAGCGAAAATATCCACGCTGTGCCTCCCTTAACTCATCGGCACTTTGGGCGTCAGGTAGGGTTTTGGCGTATGAATTTGGCTCATAAGAGGCGTTTATTAGCACGGATAAAAATTGCTTAAAACTAGTGCTAACTTGGGCGTTGCCAACGCAACTCACGCTCTCGCCCCTAATTTGTCTGCTAACTTCAAGTAGGCTTTTTATGGGGGCGATAGCTAAAATCGTATCATCGCAGTTTAAAATTTCTTTTGGGCTAAGCTTGTCTAAATCGCAACTAGCAAAGGCAAAATTTGCAAACAAAAAAACAACAAAAAGTAACTTTTTCACGTTTGCCTCCTTTTAAAACTGATATTTTAACAAATTTATAACGAAAACTCGCTTAGTTCGTTAAAATTTAGATACTGATAAATTTTATCCGTTTTATTATTTATTGTATTTTTAATAATCTCAAAATACTCACTAGCACTTGGAATTCGCCCCAAAATCGCACAAACAGCGGCAAGTTCGGCGCTGCCTAGATAGACCTTTGCGCCCATACCCATTCGGTTGTCAAAATTCCTTGTTGAAGTTGAAAAGACCACGGCGTTATCGGCAACTCTCGCTTGATTACCCATACAAAGCGAACAGCCCGGCACCTCAATCCTAGCCCCAGCCGCCCCAAACACCGAGTAGTAGCCCTCGCTAGTTAGCTTATCTTTATCCATTTTCGTTGGTGGCACGACCCAGAGGCGAGTTTTTAGCTGACCCTTATCACGAAGCACCTCGCCAAGCGCCCTGTAATGCCCGATATTTGTCATACAGCTACCCACAAAGACCTCATCAATGTTTTTAGGACGCCCATCATCGCTTAAAATTTCAGATAGCGTTGCAACATCGTCAGGGTCGTTTGGACAGGCTAGGATTGGCTCGGTTATATCATCTAGATTTATCTCAATTGTATAGGCGTATTTTGCGTTTTTATCAGCCTTTAAAAGGGTCGGATTTTTAAGCCACTCGCTCATCTTTTCACGGCGTCTTTTTAGCGTGTTTGCGTCGTTATAACCAGCCTTTATCATCTCATCAATTAGCGTGATATTTGATTTTATGTATTCAATAACTGGTTCGGTATTTAAGGCAATGGCACAAGCAGCAGCCGAACGCTCGGCACTTGCATCACTAAGCTCAAAAGCTTGTTCTACTTTTAAATCACTAAGCCCTTCAATCTCTAAAATTCGCCCTGCAAAGACATTTTTTTTACCCTTTTTATCAACCGATAAAAGCCCCTGTTTTATGGCGTAGTAAGGTATGGCATTTACCAAATCCCTAAGTGTTATGCCCTCTTTTAAATTCCCACTAAAACGCACCAGCACGGATTCTGGCATATTTAGTGGCATAGACCCAAGCACCGCTGCAAACGCCACAAGACCACTGCCAGCTGGGAAGCTAATGCCAATAGGAAAGCGTGTGTGGCTATCGCCACCAGTGCCAACGGAGTCTGGTAAAACCATACGATTTAGCCACGAGTGTATGACGCCATCCCCCGGCTTTAAGCTAACGCCACCACGTGAGTTTATAAATTTTGGCAGAGTTTTGTGTAAAATCGCATCGCTTGGCTTTGGATAAGCAGCGGTGTGGCAAAAGCTTTGAAGCACAAAATCAGCACCAAATCCAAGACTAGCAAGCTCTTTTATCTCGTCCCTTGTCATTGGGCCAGTGGTATCTTGGCTGCCAACGGTTAGAGTTAAAGGCTCACAATACTGCCCAGCCCTAATGCCACTTACGCCACACGCCTTGCCGACCATTTTTTGAGCCAAGGTAAATCCGCTCTCATCGTCAGCCAAAACGTCGGCATTTTTTATAAAAATATCACTTACAGGCTCTAAATTTAGCGCCTCTCTTGCCTTTTGTGTAAGAGCCTTGCCTATCATCAAAGTCGTCCTGCCACCAGCTCTTAGCTCATCAGTTATCGTATTTGGCGTGAGTTTAAAGGTGCTAACGACCTTGCCGTCCTTTAAAATTTCGCCCCTAAAAGGCAAAATTTCAATCTCATCGCCCATATTAAGCAAACTAACATCAGCCACAATCGGCAAGGCACCGCTATCTTGTGCTGTGTTAAAAAATATCGGAGCGATAGTCGTGCCAATGACCACGCCACCGGTTTTTTTATTTGGCACACCATTTATCTCATCGCCAAAATGCCACTGGATTGAGTTTATGCCACTTTTTCTGCTTGAACCAGTGCCAACGACATCGCCAACATAAACAAGTGCTAAACCACGCTCTTTAAGCTCTTTGATTTTGCTAAGAGCGTCTGGGAGGCGATTTTTAAGCATTGCATTTGCGTGAAGTGGTATGTCTGAGCGAGTAAAGGCGTCGCCTGCTGGGCTTAAATCATCGGTGTTTGTTTCGCCACTGACCTTAAAAACAACGGCTTTTATACGCTCATTTAGCGGTTTTTTAGCCTTAAACCAATCGGCATTTGCCCACGATTTTAAAATTTCAAGTGCGAATTCATTGTGCTTTGAAAGCTCTAAAATTTCATCAAAATAGCTATGGACAAAAATGGTGTTTTTAAGTGCGTTGCAAGCCTCGCTTGCTACGTTTTTATCGGCATTTTGCAGGGCTGAGATTAGCACGATGACATTGTATCCGCCAAGCATAGTTGATAACATTTTAATGGCTGTGATTTTATCAATACCAGAAATTTTTAACTCGTGGTTTATAATTTCGTTTAAAAACTCAGCCTTGATTTTCGCACTCTCATCAATGCCCGGATTTATGCGAGTGGCTAGAATTTTAATAAGCTCATCTTGGTTTTTATCGTTTTGTTTTAGTAGATTTACTAGCTCTTTTGTCTGTGTTTCATTTAACGCAAGTGGCGGCACACCAAGTGCTTTTCGCTCATCTACGTGAATTTTATACTCATCTAAAAAGCTCATTTTTAACCCCTTTTTCTAAAAATGAGCTATGGTAGCAAAATTTTAATTAATCTAAGGTTTGATTTTTATTTTAAAATCAAAAAAGGGGTAAATACCCCTTAAAGTGATTTAATCTTAACCTCGTGATCTTTGTAAAGTCCAGTGCCAACAGGTATCATACGACCTAAAATCACGTTTTCTTTTAGATCTTCTAGGTAGTCAAATTTAGCAGCGATTGATGCTTCGGTTAGAACCTTTGTCGTTTCTTGAAACGATGCTGCTGAGATGACGCTATCAGAGCCAATAGCAGCACGAGTAACGCCTAAGAGTATCGGCTCAGCAATGGCTGGCTCGCCACCAATTCGCATAATTTTCTCGTTTTCTTCTTTAAATTTCGCACGTGAAATCATATCGCCAACGATGAAATTTGTATTACCGCTATCAACGATTTTAACCTGTCTTAGCATTTGAGATACGATAATCTCAATGTGCTTATCAGCAATGGCAACGCCTTGGCGGCGATAAACTTGCTGAATTTCACTGATTAGGTAGTAGTGAAGTGCTTTCTCGCCTAGAATTCTTAAAATATCGTGGCTTGAAATAAGTCCGTCTGTTAGCTTCTCACCAGCGTGGACAAACTCGCCGTTTCTTACCTGAATTTGGCGTGTTTTATCAATTAGATACTCAGCACTTGTGCCATCTTCTGCTTCAATAATGATTCTCTCTTTTGCACGAAGTGGCTTATCAAATCTAACAACGCCGTCAATCTCAGCTACAATAGCCGTATTTTTAGGGCGTCTAGCCTCAAATAGCTCAGAAACTCGTGGCAGACCGCCGGTGATATCTTTTGATTTTGCGACCGCTTTTGGAGTTTTAGCCAAAATATCAGCCTGTGCCACGCTCGCTCCATCATTAACGAAAATCGCCGTTTTTGGGTCAAGCTGATAACGGATAAGTCCGCCGTTTGGAGTGGCAACGATGATTGTTGGTTTAACACCGCTTGGCAGGTATTCATTAATAACCAAACGGCTCTGACCAGTCGCCTCATCAAACTGCTCAGAGGCGCTATAACCGGGCTCAACATCTTCAAAGCTAACCACGCCAGCCTCTTCGGCTATGATTGGGGTTGAGTATGGATCCCACTCTGCGATGACTAGTTTATCGCTACTTTCTGGTAGGGCAATGACTGATTTTGCAGTTACGCTCTCGTTATCATCAAGCTGGATTATAGAATTTCTAGGTATGTAGTGGCGGATAGCCTCTCTGCCATCCTTGTCTGAAACCACGACAAATAAGCCCTTTTGCTCTACTTTGTAGCCCTTTTTAATCTCTTTAATACGCTCTAAATAGTCGCCTTTTAGGATAAAGAATTTTATCACACCCTCGGCATTTGCTGTAATTTTTTGCGTTACTGGCTCGCCGTCTGTGATTTTAAGCTCACTTGCAAATGGGATACGATTTGGCACATTCCAGCCCTCTTTTATCACTTCAACGATACTCTCATTTTCGCTAACGCTATCGCCACTTGCATAAGGTATATAAAGTTTGCCCTCAATCTTACCGCTAACACCAGCTAGTTCGTTTGGCTTGGCTAAATCGCCACGTCTAAGAGTGTATTTGGCTTCATCTTTTTTGCCCTTAATTACGATATTTATATCCTCGTGAGCGATCTCAATCTCAATTTTGCCGCTAAATGGTGCTTTGATTTTTGGCTCAACTAAAAGCACGGCTGCACTTCTTCGGTTTGCTACAATCATCTTGCCACCATTTTCGTAGGTGTTTAGGTTGTAATAGCGTATAAAACCCTCTTTTGTGGCTACAACTTGGCGGTCTTGTTGCTCTGTTGAAGCGGTGCCACCGATGTGAAACGTTCTTAGCGTTAGCTGGGTGCCCGGCTCGCCAATTGACTGGGCTGAGATGATACCAACAGCCTCGCCCGGCTTAACAAGTTTGCCCTCGCCAAGGTTTATGCCATAGCACTTAGCACAAACGCCCTTTGCAGCCTTGCAGGTAATTGGCGTTCTAATGCTTACGGCTTTTATGCCACTCTCGCTTAGCACTCTTGCCTTTTCTTCATCAATTAGTGTGCCTTCGCTAAATAAAATTTCATTTGTAATCGGGTCAATCACATCATCGGCTAAAACCCTGCCTAAAACTCGCTCTTCAAGGCTCTCAATCAACTCGCCGTTTTCTGTAATCTCGGTAATCTCAACGCCCTCGTGAGTGCCACAATCGTGCATTGTAACCTTAACGTTTTGTGCGACATCAATTAATTTACGTGTTAGATAACCAGCGTTTGCCGTTTTTAAAGCCGTATCAGCAAGACCCTTTCTAGCGCCGTGAGTTGAGATGAAATACTCCATCATATTTAGCCCCTCGCGGAAGTTTGAAACGATTGGGGTTTCAATGATTGAGCCATCTGGTTTTGCCATAAGACCACGCATACCGGCTAGCTGTCTAATTTGAGCAGCCGAGCCCCTAGCACCAGAGTCAGCCATCATATAAATTGAGTTAAATCCGCCCTTGTCGTTTTGAACAAGCTTCATCATCTCACTAGCAACGGTGTTGTTTGTATCTGTCCAAATATCAACGATTTTGTTGTATCTTTCGCTATCTGTTAGCAAACCGCCGCCATATTGTTTTTGAATTTCACGCACCTTTTTCTTTGCTTCATCAATGTACTTTTGCTTGTTTTCAGGCACGATAATATCGGCGATTGATATTGAAATTCCAGCCTTTGTAGCGTAGCGGAAGCCTAAATTTTTAAGCTTATCTAAAAATTCAGCCGTAACTTCAAGTCCGCCATTTTTATAAACGTAATCAACAAGTGCTGAAATGTCCTTTTTCTTCATAACCTTATTCCATAAATTTTCAGGGACAAAATCAGGTATGATTGAGCGTAAAATCAAGCGTCCAGCAGTCGTAAATATCGTGTGACCATCAACTATCGTCTTAATCTTAGCGTGAAGTCCTAGCGAGTGTGCCTCTTCTGCTATCATAACCTCATCAACTGATGCAAAAATTTTATTTGCACCAATCTCATCTGTTCGCTCCAAGCTTAGGTAGTAAATTCCTAAAACCATATCCTGGCTAGGCACGGTTATAGCTTTACCACTTGCTGGTAAAAGGATATTCATCGAGCTAAGCATTAAAATTTTACACTCAGCAATAGCCTCTTGTGATAGTGGCACGTGAACAGCCATTTGGTCGCCGTCAAAGTCGGCGTTAAATGCGGCACAAACTAGCGGATGAAGTTGTATTGCCTTACCTTCAACTAGCACTGGGTGAAAGGCTTGGATTGAAAGCTTGTGAAGCGTTGGGGCGCGGTTTAGCATAACTGGGTGATCCTTAACCACCTCTTCAAGACACTCCCAAACTTCGTTTGTTTTATCTTCAATCATCTTTTTAGCTTGTTTAACGGTCGTTGCGTAACCTTTCTCTTCAAGACGTGCTAAAAGGTGCGGTTTAAATAGCTCTAACGCCATTTTTTTAGGCAGACCGCACTGATCCATTCTAAGTCTTGGGCCAACAACGATAACCGAACGACCAGAGAAATCCACACGCTTACCTAGTAGGTTTTGGCGGAAGCGACCCTGCTTACCTTTAATAATCTCTGAAAGTGATTTAAGCGGGCGTTTGTTTGCACCTTTTACGGCATTGGCACGGCGACCATTGTCAAACAACGCATCAACGGCTTCTTGAAGCATACGCTTTTCATTTCTAATAATAATCTCTGGCGCGTCAAGCTCCATTAGCCTTTTTAAACGACTATTTCTGTTTATCACACGGCGATACAAGTCATTAACATCAGAAACTGCAAATTTACCGCCGTCAAGGCTAACAAGCGGTCTTAAATCTGGTGGTAAAACTGGCAGGTTTGTAATCATCATCCACTCAGGGCGGTTACCTGAATTTAAGAAACTCTCAATGATTTTTAGGCGTTTTACGATAGTTTTTTTCTTTGCTTCTGAATTTGTTGATGCCATTTCATCTTTTAGCGTTACTAAAATTTCAGTCAAATCAAGCTCTGCAAGCATATCGTGAATGACCTCGCCACCCATTTTTGCCACAAATCCGTTATTTTCGTATCTTGATGCTAAAAGCTGATACTGCTCCTCGTTCAAAACATCATATTTTTCAACCTTTTTTGAGTTTTCATTATCATAAAACGCTTCGCCCGGGCTCTCAACAATATACGCCTCGTAATAAAGCACACGCTCTAAATCTTTCATTTTTATACCAAGAAGTGTGCCGATACGTGAAGGCATAGAATTTACATACCAAATGTGAGCTACTGGCGTAACAAGCTCAATATGCCCCATACGTGAGCGGCGAACCTTTGAGCTAGTAACTTCAACACCGCATTTCTCGCACTTAATGCCTTTATAACGCATTTTTTTGTATTTACCACAAAGGCACTCATAATCCCTAACTGGACCAAAAATTTTAGCACAAAATAGTCCGTCACGCTCTGGCTTTAAGGTGCGGTAGTTTATGGTTTCAGGCTTTTTAACCTCGCCATAACTCCACGACTTTATCCGCTCTGGACTAGCTAAACGAAGCTGAAATGCTTCAAAATCACGAGGTCTTTGCTCTTCTTTTATCTCAATAGGTTTTAAATTATTCATTTGTTTCGTCCTCATCGTATATCTCAACATCAAGTGCTAGTGATTTTAGCTCGTTTGTTAAAACAAAGAAGGTTTCTGGAATTCCGGTCTCTGGCACGTTTTCGCCACGAGTTAGGGCTTTATAAGCCGATAAACGTCCCTCAACATCATCTGATTTAACGGTAAGCATCTCACGAAGCGTGTGGGCAGCACCATAAGCCTCTAATGCCCAAACCTCCATCTCTCCAAATCTCTGACCACCAAATAGTGCCTTACCGCCGACTGGCTGTTGTGTTACAAGACTGTATGGGCCGGTTGAGCGGGCGTGGACTTTTTCATCAACAAGGTGGTGAAGTTTAAGCATATACATACAACCAACATTTACTCTCTCTCTTATTTTTGAGCCAGTCCTGCCGTCATAAAGCTCTGTTTTGCCGTCGCTGTCAATCTTAGCCATTTCAAATAGCTTTGCAAACTCATCTGGTTTAACGCCCTCAAAAATCGGCGTGGCAAACCTAACGCCCTTGCTCCAATCCCTTGCGTATTCAATAAGCTTCTCATCGCTCATATCTTTTAGGGCTTTTTTTGCGTCCATTAGCTTTGAAACGCTTGCAATTTCTATCATCTTAGTGCGTAAATTTTTAACCCACTCGCCCTTTTTGCTCTCAAAAATTTCAGCGATTTGCTCGCCCAAACGATAGCCAACAAGTCCAAGGTGGCTCTCTAAAATTTGACCGATATTCATACGGCTTGGCACGCCTAGCGGATTTAAAACGATATCAACAATCTGTCCGCTTGGCAAATAAGGCATATCAACCTCTGGGACGATGTTTGAAACGATGCCTTTATTGCCGTGGCGACCAGCCATTTTATCGCCGACTTTTAATTTGCGTTTTGTGGCGATATAGACCTTAACAAGCTTTACAACACCGCTTGGTAAAATGTCATCTTTGCCTAAAATTTCAATCTTAACATCGTGCTCTTCTTTTAGCTTTTTCTTTTCGTTTTGAAAGTGGTTTTTTATCTCATCGTATCTTTTTTGGATATCTTTTGAGAAGCCCTTTGCGATAGAATTTAGCGTAAAGCGGTTGATGTTTTCAAACTCATCTTTATCAATAAATGAGCCTTTTTTGTATTCGTTTTTACCGATTGTTTGGGCTGTGCTTAGCGGGTTTTTAGATAAAAGTGCAGTAACTTTTAGCATCTCTTCACGATCTAGCATTAAAAGCCTGTCGTGGTGCTCTTTTTCAAGCTCTGCCTTCTCCTCTTCGTAGGCTTTATGTGTTCTATTATCTTTCTCATAGCCCTTTTTGGTGAAAATTTTAACATCAACAACAACGCCTTCTAACGAAGCTGTGGCGTAGAGTGATTTATTTACCACGTGTCCGGCTTTTTCGCCAAAAATAGCACGTAAAAGACGCTCTTCTGGCGTAGGCTTAACCTCGCCTTTTGGCGAAACCTTACCGACTAAGATCATACCAGGTTTTACTTCTGTGCCAATCTTAATAATACCGCTCTCATCAAGGTGCATAAGCTCCTCTTCTTTGACATTTGGTATATCTTTTGTAATCTCTTCAACGCCGTCTTTTAGCTCACGCGCTTCAATCTCTTTTTCATAAATATGAACGCTAGTAAATGCGTCTTCACGGATCATCTTTTCGTTAATTACAATGGCGTCCTCGTAGTTATAGCCATTCCACGGCATAAATGCGATTAGGGCGTTTTTGCCGATTGCTAACTCGCCACGCTCCATACTTGGACCATCAGCGATAATCTGATTTTTTTCTACAAATTCTCCCTTTCTAACGATAGGATGTTGAGAGAATGTGGTGTTTTGGTTTGTGCGTAAATTTTTCTCCAACGAGTAGTGGTCTATAAATGGACCAGCTTCATCTTCGCCAAGAATGAATATATTTTTATTATCTACCTTTTCAACCATACCAGCACGCTTTGCCTTAACACTCTCCCAAGCATCGCGAGCGATAACACTCTCCATACCAGTGCCTACAATCGGTGCTGTGGCTTGTAGTAGCGGCACGGCTTGGCGTTGCATATTTGAGCCCATTAAAGCGCGGTTTGCGTCATCGTGCTCTAAAAACGGGATAAGAGAGGCTGCAACACCAGCTATCATACCAGAACAAAGGTCAATTAATGTAACGTCTTCACGGCGCGCAAGAACCATTTCGCCCTCACGCCTAACTTCTAGCAAATCCTCAACGATATAACCCTTCTCATCAAGCTTGGTTGAGGCTGGGGCGATGACGTTGTTTTCTTCTTGTGTTGCGGTTAGATAGACGATTTCGTTTGTCACCTTGCCCTCAACGACCTTTTTATAAGGCGCTTCAACAAAACCTAAATCATTTACCTTTGCGTAGGTTGAAAGGGTGTTGATAAGACCGATATTTTGACCCTCTGGCGTCTCAACTGGGCAAATTCGTCCGTAGTGAGTAGGATGGACGTCACGCACCTCAAAACCAGCCCTTTCTTTAACCAAACCGCCGTCGCCAAGTGCTGAAAGGCGGCGTTTGTGAGTAACTTCGCTTAACGGATTAGTTTGGTCCATAAACTGACTTAGCTGGCCGCCGGTGAAAAATTCCATTATTGTCGCTGTTATCATCTTTGGATTGATTAAATCGTAAGGCATAACTTCATCAATGTTGTTACTTAGGGCTGTGAATTTATCACGAATCGCCTTTTGCATTTTAACAAAGCCAAGGTGAAGTTCGTTTGCTAAAAGTTCGCCAATAGAGCGAATTCGGCGGTTGCCTAAGTGATCTCTATCATCAATATGCCCCTGTCCATTTTTAACTTTAATTAGATATTTTGCAGTTTTAATAATATCTTCATTTGTAAGAACGCTTACATATTCAGGGATTTCAAGGGCTAGTTTGTGATTCATTTTCATACGACCTACGTTTGTTAAATCGTATCTTTCTGGGTTAAAGAAAATGTCATTTACAAACGCCTTTGCCGCCTCTTTAACGACTGGCTCGCCCGGACGCATAACCTTGTAAATTCTAATAGCAGATAGGTCATTTTCATCATCAATGCCCTCGGTTTGCTTTAAAATTTTTAGCGGTTCAGCGTCGGCAATAAATGAGTTAATAATCGCATCATCAACGCCAAGTGCCGAGTTGTTTATAATCTCAATCTCTTTGTAGTCGTTTAGAATTTTAACCAAGCGATTCTCATCAAGCTGAGCAAGGGTGTCATAAACGACCTCGCCACTTTCATTGTCTATTAATGGACTTGCTAGATAGCGATTTACGAGTGCTTCGGCTGGGTATTCAACCATACTTACGCCATCTTCTATAAATTTATCCGCTTTTTTCTTAGTAAGGCGTTTTCCAGCTTGGTGGATTACGTTGCCGTTTTCATCTTTGATATCATACTCAACCCTGCCGATATAATCATCTGGATTAAAGGCGGTTAAGAATTTATTGTTTTTGACATATATCGTTTGGATAGGATAAAATAGTTTAATAATATCTTGTTTTTTATATCCTAATGCTCTAAAAAGTATCGTTACTGGCACTTTTCGGCGTTTATTAATACGCACATAAAGCACATCTTTTGTGTCGTATTCAAAGTATAGCCAAGAGCCACGATCTGGTATAATTTGAGCGGTGTAGATTAGTTTATTTACGACCGTTGCACTCTCTTCTTGTTTGAAAATAACGCCCGGACTTCTGTGAAGTTGATTTACGACAACACGCTCAACGCCGTTTATTATAAATGAAATTCTATCCGTCATAAGTGGAATTTCACGGATGAAAATTTCTTGTTCTTTTATATCTTTTACGCCGATTTTTTCGCCAGTTTTTTCATCTTTTTCGTGAACTATTAGGCGAATTTTCATCTTTAAATTTACAGAGTAAGTAAGACCCCGCTCAATGCACTCTCTGATTGTGTATTTTGGCTTACCAATCTCTGAGCTGACATACTCTAAGCTTAGGCGGTTTTGGGCATCGTGAATGGGAAATATTGATTTAAAAACTTTTTCTATGCCACTCTCTGATTGTGAATTATCTAAATTTAAGAAGTTATCAAAGCTCTTTTTTTGTAATTGTAATAAATTTGGGACGTCTATCTCTTTAACAACATTTGAGAAATCAACTCTTAGGCGATTTCCCGAGTATAAGCTATTTAACATTGCATCTACCTCGTGGTAATTTTGAAAGAAAAGTATTGAGCCTTATTAAAGGCATCTAAATTTAAAAAAGAGAGGACACCAGCCCTCTCTACAAATTTCATAAAAATGAAATTATTTAAGCTCGACTTTTGCACCAGCTTCTTCAAGCTCTTTTTTAGCTGCTTCTGCTTCGTCTTTGCTAATGCCCTCTTTAAGAACAGAAGGAGTTTGCTCAACTGCATCTTTTGCCTCTTTAAGACCAAGACCAGTAAGAGCTCTAACAACTTTAATAACGTTGATTTTCTTATCGCCACCATCAAGTAGCACAACGTTAAATTCAGTCTTCTCCTCAGCTGCCTCAGCCGCTGCACCACCGCCAACACCAGCTACCATTACAGGAGCTGCACTAACGCCAAATTTCTCTTCAAACTCTTTTACAAGTTCTGAAAGTTCTAATACTGAAAGATTAGAGATAAACTCTAATACATCTGCTTTTGTAATTGCCATTTTATTATCCTTTTATTATGCTGATTGTTCTTTTTTCTCTTTAAGCGCATTTAATCCAATTGTGAAATTTTGAATTGGCGCATTCCAAACCTGCAAAAGCATTGCAATAAGCTCATCGCGACTTGGCATTTTAGATAGAGCTTTAACCTTCTCAACGCTCGCAACTTCGCCGTCAATGTAAGCTGTTTTGATTTTAAAGAAATCTTGATTTGTCTCTTCAAATTTAGCAACAACTTTTGTTACATTTAACTGATCTTCGCCCCAAACGTAGATGTTTGTATCTTTAAGATCCATACCCTCTTTTTCAACGTTTTTAAGAGCGATTTTAGCCAAAGTGTTTTTAACAACTTGAACTTTAACACCTTGTTCTCTTGCTGCGTTTCTTAAAACTTCAAGTTTTTTCACGCTAAGACCACGATAATCACAAACAACAATAGCTTGTGCTTCTTTAAACTCGGCTTGTAGTTTGGCTATAACTTCTGATTTTTCGTTACGTGTCAATTTCTCTCCTTTCCGACCAGTGATTTCAAGCAGAGCGAGTCGGCTCAATTAAGTCAAAAGACCTCCGCTATCTCTAATCTAAGATAAAATTTTAAGCTCCGCTAAGCTCAAACTTTTACCTTAGAATTTAAATTTTGAGCCATTTTTAGGCTCAAAATTTTTATTTTAAATCCATAACTTCTTGTGTATCAAGTGACACAGAAGGGCTCATTGTCAAAGATAAAGCCGCATTTTTTACATATCTGCCCTTTGCAGCAGCTGGTTTGTGCTTGTTTATGGCTTTGATAAAGGCTGAGATGTTTTCGCTCAACTGCTCTTTGCTAAAACTTACCTTGCCAAGTCCAGCGTGGATATTGCCCTGTTTATCAACCCTGAAATTTACCTGACCGCTTTTTGCGTTATTTACCGCTTGTGCAACATCCATTGTAACGGTGCCAGTTTTTGGGTTTGGCATTAAGCCTTTTGGACCAAGGATACGACCAACTTTACCAACTAGACCCATTAAATTTGGAGTGGCAATTAAAACATCAAAATTTATAACGCCCTTTGCAATATCATCAACCAAATCATCGCTACCAACAATATCAGCACCAGCATTTTTAGCCTCATCAGCCTTTGCGTCCTTTGCTATAACAGCAACACGAACCTTCTTGCCTGTGCCAGCTGGTAAAATAACAGAGCCACGAACCATTTGGTCAGCGTGTCTTGGATCAACGTTAAGTTTAAGTGCTATCTCAACGGTTTCGTCAAATTTTGCTGACTTTAATGTTTTTACCGCATCAATGCCTTCGCTAATGCTGTAAATTTTATTCTCATCTATCTTTTTTAATAACTCTTGAAATCTTTTAGTAGTTTTTCCCATCAATATCTCCGCATATAAAGTGCTTCCGCCTTCTGAAATTCAGCCCGGCGGTAAGGGCATTAGTCTATAACTTCGACACCCATTGAACGAGCAGAACCAGCTATAATCTTAGCAGCCTGCTCTTTATCAGTTGTGTTTAAATCAACGATTTTTCTCTCAACTATCTCTAAAATTTGAGCTTTTGTGATTTTGCCAACCTTGTTTTTCAAAGGATTATCAGTGCCTTTTGAAATTCCAGCTGCCTTTTTGATTAAATCAGTCGCTGGTGGTTGCTTTGTGATAAATGTAAAGCTTCTATCGGCATAAACAGTGATAACAACAGGAATATTAAAACCTGCCATATCTTTTGTTCTCTCGTTAAATGCTTTACAAAATTCCATAATATTAACGCCTTGCTGACCAAGAGCTGGACCAACAGGTGGGCTTGGATTTGCTTTTGTTGCAGCAATTTGCAATTTTATTTCGCCTATAACTTTCTTAGCCATAAACTATCTCCTTAAATTATCTTCTCAACTTGTGAATACAAAATATCAACAGGCGTGCTTCTACCAAAGATTGAAACATTTAGTCTAAGCTTACCATGAACCATATCATACTCCTCTACGATACCAGTAAAGTTCGCAAAAGGACCATCTATTATACGCACGCTCTCGCCATCCTCAAAGTAAATTTTCGGCTTAGGAGCGGCACGTTTTTGCACCTTCTCTAAAATCGTGTTTATATCTTTATCCGTTAAAGGCGTCGGCTTTTTTGACTCGCCAATAAATCTACCAACCTTTGGCAAAGACTGAATTTTATGCCATAAAGCTGTGTCAAGATCAAGATTAGCAAAAGCGTAACCGGGATAAAGAGTTCTCTCGTTTATCTTTTGTTTTCCGTTTTTTATCTCAATAACATCTTCGGTAGGGACTATAACCTCTTTTAGCTGCTCTTCTATGCCGTGGTCTTTAACCAAATTTTCAATGGCTCTTTTAACTGCCATCTCGCTACCAGCATAGGTTTGAATAGCATACCATTTATGTGCCATATCTACCCCTTATATCAACTTTGAAAGACTAAAAGACATAATAGCATCAACCAAAGCTAAAAACAACGATACGACCAAAACAACTATAAAAACGGTAATAAAAGCATTTCTAATCTGCTCTTTTGTAGGAAAGATAACCTTTAAAATTTCAACCTTAGAAAGCCTTAAATAATTTATAAATTTTTCCATTTTTAACCTTAATCGTGGCAGGGCAAGAGGGATTCGAACCCCCAACCATTGGATTTGGAATCCAGCGCTCTACCGTTGGAGCTATTGCCCTAATGGTATTAGCCCACTAGCTTTTTAGCTTAACTTCTTTATGCACGGTGTGCTTTTTAAGTCTTGGACAATATTTGTTTAACTCTAATTTTTCTGTCGTAGTCTTGCTATTTTTTGTTGTAGTGTAGTTTATATCGCCACACTCAGCACATTTTAGCCCTACTTTAACTCTACTATTACTTTTTGCCATAAATTTCCTTGTAAAAAGGCGGGTTGCCCCGCCAAAATTTTAATTACGCTAGTATCTTAGAAACAACGCCTGAACCAACTGTTCTACCACCCTCACGGATCGCAAAACGTGTGCCTTCTTCAAGAGCGATTGGAGCGATTAGCTCAACGGTGATTTTTAGGTTATCGCCAGGCATAACCATCTCTGTGCCCTCTGGCAATGTGATTGAGCCTGTAACGTCTGTTGTTCTAACATAGAATTGTGGTCTATAATTGTTAAAGAACGGAGTATGGCGACCGCCTTCGTCTTTTGTTAGAATATACACTTCGCCCTCAAATTTTGTGTGAGGCGTGATTGATTTTGGCTTAGCAAGAACCATACCACGCTCAACGTCTTCTTTTTTAGTGCCTCTTAAAAGAACACCAACGTTGTCGCCAGCTTCGCCTTGATCCATCTCTTTTCTAAACATCTCAACGCCAGTAACTGTTGTTGTTTGAGTATCTCTGATACCTACGATCTCAATTGTGTCACCAACTTTTACAACGCCTTTTTCAATTCTACCTGTAACAACCGTTCCACGACCAGAGATTGAGAAAACGTCCTCAATTGGCATAAGAAGGTCTTTATCAGTAGCACGAACTGGTGTTGGGATATAGCTATCAACAGCAGCCATAAGGTCAAGAACTTTTGCTGACCATTCGCCGTCTGTGCCGGCTTTTGCTTCGTTAAGTGCTTGAAGAGCTGAACCTGAAATAATAGGTGTGTCATCGCCTGGGAAGTCATAAGTGCTTAAAAGCTCTCTGATTTCCATTTCAACTAGCTCTAAAAGCTCAGCGTCATCAACCATATCAGCTTTGTTCATAAATACAACGATGTATGGGACGCCAACTTGGCGAGATAGTAGAATGTGCTCTCTTGTTTGTGGCATTGGGCCGTCAGCTGCTGAAACAACTAGGATAGCACCGTCCATTTGAGCAGCACCAGTAATCATATTTTTAACGTAGTCTGCGTGACCTGGGCAATCCACGTGTGCATAGTGGCGATTTTCTGTTTCATACTCAATGTGTGAAGTAGCGATAGTAATACCGCGCTCTTTCTCTTCTGGTGCGTTGTCTATGTTGTCATAGTCTTTAAGCTCAGCAAGACCTTTTCTTGAAAGAACAGCAGAAATAGCAGCTGTCAAAGTAGTTTTACCGTGGTCAACGTGACCAATGGTTCCGATATTTACGTGTGGCTTGTTGCGTGAAAATTTTTCTTTAGCCATCTTGTCCTCCATTATAATATGTGACTTAAACTAAAAAATTTGTATTTTTATGACTTTAATCGTATAAACCAGTGGAGCTCATAGCGGGACTTGAACCCGCGACCTCTTCCTTACCAAGGAAGTGCTCTACCTCTGAGCCATATGAGCATAACAACTCTTGGCAGAGACGATATATAGCGATAACAATACAAATTCAACTAATTACGGATAAAACTGAAATGCAGATAAAACATACCATACAGCTCCCAGTTTAGTATCCAAAACCTTTTTTGGAGCGGGAAACGGGGCTCGAACCCGCGACCCTCAGCTTGGAAGGCTGATGCTCTAGCCAACTGAGCTACTCCCGCAATAGCTGGTGGTGAGACGTGGATTCGAACCACGGAAGACATAGTCAGCAGATTTACAGTCTGCCCTCGTTGGCCGCTTGAGTATCTCACCCTTTTAACATTAAAAATATTGCTTGGTATTTCTGGTCAAACACTGTTACAAAAAATGGAGCTGGTGAACGGAATCGAACCGCCGACCTACTGCTTACAAGGCAGTAGCTCTACCATCTGAGCTACACCAGCACCGATAATTGAAAGTGCGATTATATCTCAAATAAAAATAAATGTCAAGGTTTTTTATAAAATTTCTTAATTTTATTTTGTTTTAAAATTTTGAGTTTTATAATTACAGCTAAATTTAACTCACAAGGGATTTTAAAATGGGAATTTTGCCGTGGATAGTCATCATTTTGCTCGTTTTTGTCATCTACTCTTTGATGATAAGATACGAAAAAAAGATTGAAAAAATCACAAAAATCATCGAAACAAACAGCGAAAATATCCAAGAAAATAGAAAACTCATTGAGCAAAATCGCAGTTTGATTGAGAAAAACAAGCTAAGTATTGAAAAAAATACTCAAAATTTAACGAAAATTGATGTTGATTTAGAGGATTAACGCCAAAATTTCTCTACTTTTTCTTTTTGAAGTAGGCTTTCGTAGGTTTGCATTCTGATATTTAGTGGCTCTAAAATTTTGCCATTATTTTTTAGTTTGTAATATTTTGCGTCCATTAGGCAGTAAAGTGGCTCTAAATCGTATCGTTTTGATAGCGGCAGGACACGAAAGCTAAGATTATCAAGGATGACTGGCTCATCGCCCTGCCTTTGCCAAAGGGCTAAGACCATATGGTATCCGCCCTTACTAATTAGCTTCTCTTTTACCACCAAAAGGCAGGTTTTGCTATTTACACCTAAATCTTTTAGGCTCTCTTTTTTGCTGATTGCATACTCTTCGCAGTCGCCACCAGCACTCCGTAAAAACTCGCCTCTCGTGCTCCAAACATCAACGTTTTTGTTATAAAAATCATCGTATCTTGGTTTGATTGTATTAATGTAAGAATTTACAAGCTCAATCTTACGCCAGTCGCTCTGGGTTTGCGTTTTTTTCATAAAATTTGCGTAGTGATTTAGGACATTTTTGCAAATTTCATTACTCCCGCACCTCGCTAAATTTTCATTTGAAAGCTCATAGGTGGCTGAGTTTAACGCCACCACGAGCAAAAAAAGGTAGATGAGAATTCTAACCATTTTGTTGCATTAAAAGCACCAAGCCTATCCTGTCTTTTACCCCGACCTTGTTGTAAATCGCCGTTGTGTGAGCCTTAACGGTGCGTAGCGTAATACCTGAAATTTCGGCTATTTCTTTATTTGTGTAGCCCTTTTTTATAAGGTTTGCGATCTCTTTTTCTCTGTTGCTTAGCTCGCCAAAAGCACTGCTCTGCTCGGCTAAATTTTCGCTATTTTGTGTAATCTGGCTAATCATCTGCTGGATAAACTCTGGATAGAGCCAAACCTGACCGCTTTTGATTGTTTTTAGGGCGTCTTTGAAGTGAATCTCTTGCATATGTGAGTTGGCATAGCCTTTAATGCCAAGTGCTAACGCAAACTTACCCTCGTTGAAATTTGGCTCGTTTGAAAGGATTAAAATTTTAGCATTTGCATTTTCGTTAAAAATGGCACTAATTGTAGCACTAAGCTCGCTAACGACGCTTAATTCAACGCCTACGATACACTCCTTTGTGTTTCGTAAAAGCTTAAAAAATTCGCTCTTGTTTGTTAAAATTTGCACGTCATCTAGCTTGTAGCTTAGCCACAAATTATAAAGTGAGTTGTTTTGAGTAAATAAAATCGTTTTCATATTTGATCCTTTTTGCTTACTTTAAGCCTTTTTGTAAATACCAAATCCGCATCGGCGTAGACAAAAATCGTCCTATCACTGCTAAATTCGGTGCTAAAATACTCATATTTTATCGTGGATAAAAATCCGTTAATGTCGCTATCTTTTGCGATAATATCAAGCCTAATCTCAATCCCGCCGTCTGAGATTGAGTATTTATATGGCTTTGATAAATTTAAAAGTCCAGCGTCAAAACTCAGCCTATCAAGGCTCTCATCATATCCACGAACGATGAGCCTAATAACACTAATGTCTGCTAAATGGCTAAAATTTTCATCAATAATTAGCGTATTTTTATCTTCATTCGCCCCTAAAAGCTCGTGAAAATTCTTAGTCGTGTCGCTAAAAATAAGCTCCTTTATGTCGCTATTTAGCACGTCAGAACAAATTCCATCATCAACTAAAATCATATCATAATCATCAAGTTTTTTGATGAAATATGCGTCAAAATTTTTGCTATACGTTGCAACACTACTCATTATCGCTCCGTTAAGGCGTTGTTTTTTGCCTTTAAAATCGGCTTTAAAAGATAATCTAAAATTGTCTTTTTGCCAGTGATAATGTCGGCACTTACTATCATACCGACCTTGATACGAAGCGGTTTTTGCTCGTTGCCAAGATAGTTTTTATCGGTTTCAACCCTGATTAGATAGTAGCTCTCGCCAGTTTTCTCATCGGTTTGAGTATCGGCTGAAATTTGCGTAACCTTGCCGTGAAGTCCGCCATAAATGCTAAAATCGTAAGCTGTAAATTTCACAACAGCGTCAAGTCCGGGGCGTAAAAAGGCAACATCGGCTGGTTTTACCTTAACTTCGGCAACTAGCTTATCTTCAAGCGGGACGATCTCAGCTATGCTCTCGCCAGGCTTAATAACGCCAGAGATTGTATGCACCATAAGCTTGCTAACAATACCATTTACTGGGCTTCTAACAAATGTCCGCTCAACCCTGTCGCTTAGATTTATTTGAGATTCGTTTATACGAGCCATCTCGCCTGAAACTTCGTTTAGCTCACGTTTTGCGTTATTTTTAAAGGCGAGTTTTGTCTCTGAAATTTTATTTTTTACCTCTTTTATGGTTGAGTCAATCCTTGGCACCGATAGCCTAGCAGCGTCAAGCTCGCCTTTTAGGTCGTTTAGTCGCCTTTGAAGCTGTAAAAACTCAACCTCGCTTACAAGCCCTTTTTTAAAGAGTGGCTCCATAATATCACGCTCTTTTAGGGCTAGTGAGTAGCTGCCCTGAGTTTGTGAAATTTTACTTCTAAGCTCGTTTAGCTCGCTCTCTCTTTGGCGAAGTTGCTCGTTTAAAATTCTCACTTGCTCATCAAGCTGGGCAATGTTTGAGTTGTGTAGGCTTAGCTCATACATTATGGCTTTGCTGTTGTTTGAATCGCGCTTTTCATCAAAGGCAAACGGTTCATCGTTGGCTTCGGCATTTAGGCGTAGGAATTTTGCTTGAAGCTCTTCAAGTCTTAGCTGTGACTCGCCGTAGCTACTTGAAAAATTCTTATTATCTATCTTTAAAATGACTTGGTCTTTTTTGACCTCATCGCCCTCTTTTACTAAAATTTGCTCAACAATACCGCCTTCTAAATTTTGCACGGCTTGGTTTTTGCCAGAGGGGATAATCTTACCGCTACCACGAGTAATCTCATCAATCTGAGCAAAACTTGCCCAAACCAAAAGCCAAGCCACGGTTACGACAATGGCGTATAAAATTTTACGCGAATTTGAAGGGGCTTTTGCCAAAACCGCTTCTGAAAGGCTTGACATAAAGCGAATGTCGTAAGCGTCGTAGTTTTTGTTTTTTAACGCCGTTCGTATATTTTTTGTGTTAGCGTAAATTTCATTACTCACGCTCTCTTGGGTGCTGATATCAAGTGGGGTTTTTTCTAAATTTTCTGTGTTGTTTTGCATTAATTGCCCCCTAGTTTTTTAAGGACTTCGTTTTTCTCGCCGTCAATTAAAATTTTGCCGTTATCAACGACAATTAGCCTATCAACCAAATCAAGCATTGAGGTCTTGTGAGTAACTAAAATCATCGTTTTACCGCCTAAATTTGCCTTTAAATTCGCTTTTAGCCTGTTTTCAACGGTGTTATCAAGCGAGTTTGTCGGCTCATCAAGCAAAATAATCGGACTATCAAGCAAAAACGCCCTAGCAAGCGCTATGCTCTGCCTTTGACCGCCACTAATGCCGTCCCCACGCTCTAAAACCGGCATATCAAAGCCAAGCGGGTGCATATTGACATACTCATCTACACCGCTAATCTTTGAGGCACGAATGATTTGCATATCATCAGCATATGGTGCTTTTTGCACGATATTTTCACGCACGGTGCCTTTAAAAAGCAAGATATCTTGTGGCACGTAGCCGATATTTCGGCGTAAGTCGGCTGGGTCAATCTGATTTATATCAATACCATCAATTAAAACCGAGCCTTCGGTTGGGGCATAAAGCCCTAGGATTAGCTTTTGAATCGTCGTTTTGCCAGAGCCATTTCTGCCAATAATGCCTACTTTTTCGCCAGCGTTTATCGTGAAATTTACCCTATCAAGCGAGCCTTTAACGGTTTCTGGGTAGGTAAAGCTCACGTTTTTAAACTCAATCTTGCCTAAGAATGAATTTCTACGCACGAATTTCTTGCCATCTGGGCGTTCAACCGACATATTCATTATGTTATCCACGCTTTGATAGGCTGTTTTTGTCTGTTCGTAGTTTGAGATTAGGGCTGCAACCTGTCCCATTGGTGCAATAGCACGACTTGAAAGAATAACAACTGCAATAAGCCCACCCATTGTAAGCTCTGTATCTTTTATCATATAAACACCAGCTACGACGATAGCGATTGTGTTTAGCTGGATTAAAAAGGCTGTAACGGTGTTTATTGAGGTCGTTATCATCTTTGATTTTATGCTTCTGTTTGAAATCTCGCCAGTCGCCTCCTCCCAGCTCCACTGGACGTGCCCGCTAGCACCCATTGTCTTTATCGTTTCAAGGGCGTTTAGGCTCTCAATTAAAATTCCATTCTTTGCTGCACTTGCTTCAAAGGTGCTTTTTATGGCGTTTTGAAGTGGATTTTTGATTGAAAATGTATAGATTAAGATTATAAACATTATCACAATCGGAGCAAAAACTAGGTAGCTACCGATAAAATAAACGGTGAGTAGGAAAATCACGGCAAATGGCAGATCCACAATGGCAGCAAGCGAGGCTGATGAGAAGAAATTTCTAATCGTGTCAAACTCTTTTAAATTACTTGCAAATGAGCCTACTGATTTTGGCTTGTTTGATAACTTCATATCCATAACACGCTCAAAAATCATTGAGCTCATTATGATATCGCTCTTTTTGCCAGCAATTTCAAGAAAATATGAGCGGACAAATTTTAAGAAAAAGTCAATCAAATAAACGACTAAAACGCCAATGGCTAAGACCCAGAGCGTTTCAACGGAGTTGTTTGGCACGACCCTGTCATAGACATTCATCGTAAAAAGCGGACTTGCTAAAACGAATAAATTTATAATCAAACTCGCTAAAACAACATCAATGTAAATTTTCTTTGATTTTTTAAGTGTGCCCCAAAACCAATGCTCTTTTGTATTTTCAAGCAGATGAGAGGCGTTTTGCTCATCGGGCGCAAACTCACGCTTTAAATAGTAAGCGTAGCCTAGATACTCATCTTTTAGCTTCTCAATATCAATCACGCTCTCGCCATTTGGAATTTCTGGCGTGATGATATTTGCACTTTTGCCGTCGCTACTTATGCTTTGTAAAATACAAGCCCTTTTGCCACGAAGCATCAAAATGCAGGGCAAAACAAGAGGCGAAATTTCATCAATCTGCTTTTTAATAAGAGTGGATGCAAATCCAGCTCTCATCGCCGCTCGTGAAAATAGCGACTTTGAGCCATTAAGCGAAAACAGCTCAACGCTCTCGCCCTCTTCAACAGGCAAACCAATCGTTAAAGCGTCCGCTGTGTAGGGGTTATTGTGAAGTTTAGTAAAGATTACTAAACACTCTAAGAGTTGGTCTTTTTTATCTACTTGTGCCATAATTTATCCAATATTTTTAGTATCATCAATGTAAATTCCTTGCATACTTGTTATGCCAAGCTCAATCAATCGGCGTTTTTGCTCCTCGTTTTCAACGCCAATGCCGATGATTTTAATGCCTTTTGAATTCATAATCACATCAAGCGACTTTCTGCTCTCATCAACATCTTTGTCTTTAAAGAAATCAGTAATGTTTGCAGCCCTGATTTTAACGTAATTTGGTGAAATTTCTTTAAGCTTTTCAATACTGTTTTGATTAAACTCAAAGTGGTCAAAACCAAAGCCAAAGCCGTGTTTTTTAAGCGTATCAATGAGTTTTGCTGTATTAGCCACGCTTATATCATCTCTGTCTGGAATTTCAATGTAAATTTTATGCTTTGAAGCAGTGCTGATTTTCTTTAAAATCGCCGTTAAACGAGTGAAATTTTCATCTTCGTTTATGACATCTTTACTTAAATTTATGGCTAGGGTGTCGTTGATTAAACTGCCGTTTAAAAGCATATTTAAGACCCTTTCAAGCACGTAAATATCAAGCGAGGCACTTAGCGAAAGCTCATTTACCATAGGCATAAAATAGCTTGCCATTTGCCATTTGCCACCATCATCAACTAGCCTTAAATAAAGCTCTCTATGCTCTAAATCGCTATCATCGCTAACGACCCTTTGGGCAGCAAATTTAAACATATCATTTTGCATTGATTTTGTGATTAAATCCCTGTATTGCTCTTTGCCAAGCACTATTGCTTGTGAGCCCTCAGTGAAAATTTTATACTCAAAATTACCAGCACTTCTAGCTGAAACTAGCGTAACATCGGCGCGTGTGAGTGTTGTTTTTAAATCGCTCTGGTGATCATAATCAACCACGGCAATGTTTAAGCCACACTGATCAGTTATATCAAATGAGCTAAAAATTTCACGCAGATTTTCATTGATTTTTTCAATCTCGCCCCTTAAATTTTCAGATAAAACGCCGGTGTGTAAAAGCACGAAGTCGTTGTCATTTAGCCTTGCAACAAAGGATGTAACCTTGCTTTGATTGACGCTATCTTGCAGGGTTTGTGAAATTTTGGTAATCAAGCTTTGAAGGCGTTCAAAGCCGAGTGTCTTTTTAAGCGAGATAAGATCAGTAAAGCTAACAAGCACGATAGCACCGCTTGAATACTCCTCGCTAGCGACATACTCCTCAAATTTTGTCTGAAAATACCGCCTGTTATAAAGTCCGCTATCGCTGTCTTTATAAAGTAGCTCTTGGTTTTTATTAAGCGTTTTTTTCTCTTGTTCAAAGATATCTTCAACCTTTTTAACCATCGCATTCATCGCCAAAGCCATCTGTTTTAGGTCGGTTGCAGACGGGATTTTATCTTGGGTTATAAATTTATGTTCAAGTATCGCTTCGGCTTGTTTTTGCATTTTATCAAGTGGCTCAGATAATATTAATTTTACCACAAGATAAACACATAAAATCATCACTAAAAATATTGAAACAAGGGTGCCTAAAATACCTATCATACCAGTATAAAGCTCGTAATATGCACGTCCAGTGCTACTTTGAACGTAAAGTGTGCCAAATTTTGTCCAGCCAGTCATAATCTCGCTATTTTCAATCGGAGCGTTAAGCTTTGCAACTTTAAAAAACCACTCTGGGACATCATCAACCACGAGCTTTTCTCTGCTCTCAATAAGCACTTTGCCATCAACATCATCAAGTCTAATCATCTGATAATAACCGCTATCAAACATAGAATTTATCATCGTTTGAGCCATTGATAAATCCTCTGTATCAACGACAGATTTAAGCGAAAGCCCTAGTGAATTTGCCGTGTGCCTTGCATTTATGCCTAACTGGTCGTTTATGTAGCTATTTAGGCTGTTAAAATTTAAATAACCAACTGCGATAAAAATCAAAATACCAAAAGCTATAATAGCTCCCATAATACGTTGAAAAAGTGTCATAATCCCTCTTTTTGCATTCTATCAATTAACTCAATCCATTTTGGATTTTGTTTTTTATTTCCGCCCGGCACGACTTGCCCTAACCCCTCTTGCTTGGCTAAATAAAGTGAATCGCCGTTAAAACTATAAACAGGCACCAAATCTGTCCTTTGTGTGGCGATTTTGATATTTCCGTTAATATTATCTAAAACAAGTGGAATTGATTTTGGCGTTTCATAATATGAAAGCACCATATGGGCTTGATTATATCTTAATGCCTTTACATAAGTAAAATAAAGCTTATCAGTGGAAACGCCGAGTTGTTTTAGCGTGAAGTATTTTGCTGTGACATAATCTTCGCAGTCGCCAGCACCCTTGCCTAAAAATTCCATTCTAGTCGCCCAATAATCTTTCTTGCCCCAAACCTCCATATCATCAGCCCACCTTAGCGAGTTAAAGAAGTTATTTACCTTTATAAGTTTTTCTTGTTCGCTCGCATTTTGCAGTGAAACCATTAGAGCATTTAAGGCTACTGCTCGTCTTCTAGCACCCTCGCCATATCTTTTTTCAAGTTGTGCGATTGTAGAAGATTTAATATAATCAACTCCATAAAGAGCTAAAAAAAACAAAAGGGCGAGAGTGATCGCCCTAAATATAAAATTACCCTTATTTGTGGGCATATTTAAAATTTTACCTTAAATCGTTTGCTATGCTACAAGCACCTTGGATATACTTCTTAGCAAATCCCGGCTCAAAGCTATCTGAGATCATACCCATATTATCAAGCAGTCTATATTTTGCGTATAAAAGTGCTGTTTCGGTGTTGATAATCTCTTTTAACGCTGTGTTGTATTCGTTCTCGGCGTCAAGTAGGTTGATTAGATCTCTTCTGCCGATTCTAAATTCATCTTGATATGAGTCAAGTGTCGCTTTTGCAAACTCAACGTGCTCATTTAGATAAGCCATTTTTTTCTGTTCAAGTGTGTAGTTTTGCCACGAAAATTTTAGGCTCTCTGTTAAATCTCTTGTTAAAACATCAAGAGTTTGTTGCTCGGCTGATGTGGCTAGCTGGCTTTTCTCTTTTTCTAGCTTATCTGTGCCTTTGTTATAAAGGTTATATCGTAATCTTAAAAGCGTATCAAATGTCGCCTCTTCGTAGTTATCATAAAGGACATTTGTATGCTCGTAATTACCTGAAACTTCAAGGTCTAGCTTTGGTCTAAATGGAGCGTCTTTCTCTTTTACGACAGACTCAGCCATTGCGATATTTGCCCTTTGCACTAGCAAAGATGGGTTACAAAGCATAGCTTTATCATAAACCTCTTTTTCAGAATTTGGTAGTGCTAAGCCAAACTCTGGCATAACCAAATCAGCCGCTGTCACTCTACGTCCATAAAGCTTTTCAAATGTAGAGATAGCGTCTTCGTAATTGTTTTCAGCTGCGATTAGATTTGACTGGGCTAGGGTGTATCTTGAACCAGCTTGGCGTTCTTCTGAGGCTACGCCAAAACCAGCTTGCGCTCGGTCTTTGATTTGATTATAAATTTGCTCGTGGCTCTTAACAGAATCAGCCTCAATGTCAAGAATTTTCTTAGTTTTAATAAGCTCTAAATAGGCATTTACAGCCTGTAAAACGAGCCTATCGGCTGTTTGTGCTAGGGTGTAGGCTGTTGAGTCAAGTCTAGCGCTTTGTGAATTTATGCGGTGTTTATCAGCGCCGCCGTTGTATAAATTTTCAGTTAGAGTTAGGTTTGCACCTGAAATTCTGCCGTCGCCAGTTCTTGTTGATACGCCGTCATCTAGGCGTTTTTTCTCATAGCCGACATAGCCACTTGCATCAAGTGTCGGATAGTAGGCGTTTTTAGCGATATTTAGGTCTTTGCCGACTTGTAAATATGTAAATTCTGCCTGTTTTATGTTTGGATTTTCGCTTAAAATGCTCTTTACGACGCTTTCAAGTGTTAGAGCGTTGCCAGTGGCTTGTGTCTCACTAGCTGGCACGACTGGGTCTTGTTTTGGCATTTCAGGGACCTCATCGCCTGCTAAAACCTGCTCAATATTTAGCGGAGCCATTTTGCCACTTGCTCTTGCCTTTTGATTTTCAGTTACAATTAGATAGTCTTGCTCGGTTTTTAGCTTCATAAATGAGTCGCTATGACCCTTTATCTGTTTAACCTTGGCTAAAAGAGAGTCCGCTTCTGCTCTTGAAATTGGCTTGGTGTCAATAAAAAGTACCTTCTCTTTTTTATCAGAAATGTAGCTATCAACCTCAATTAAATTTGCAATACCTTCAATATCGTTTTGAAGTTTTTGAGCTACTTTATTAACAGAAGTATCGCTTCTGCCCTCTCCAAATGTGCCGACAAAAATTCGGTAATTAAACCCTTCGGCATTTGCACTTGCAATGCTTAAAGCTGCTAAAATACTAGCAGAAACAATCTTTTTCATAACAAAATTCCTTCTTAAATAGAATAAAAAATGTTGCGATTTTAACCAAAAATTGTTTAAAAATCAAATTTAACGCGCTATCTTCCCCATTTTTGTGGATTTTTACAATGAATTTGCGATTAACTCAATCGGATTTTTTACAGCGATTTTGGAATTTTTAATGTGAAGTGCGTTTGAGAGTTGCATTTTGCACGCGCTACACTCCGCACTTACGATATTTGCGCCGCTATTTTCTATCATCACGGCTTTATTTTGCCCGACTTTTCGGCTTAGATGATACTTCTCGCTTTGCATCGTAACTCCGCCAAAACCGCAACAAGCATTCGGATCGCTCATCTCAACGAGCGTGAAATTTTGAGCCAATAAATTTCGCGGTTCTTTAAAAACGCCCTGCATTTTTCTAGCGTGGCAGGGGTCGTGGTAGGTTACAAGCGTTTGATTTTTGGCGTTTTTGGCTAAAATTTCTTTTAAATTCGTAAATTTCTCAAAATATTCGGTGGCTAAAAATATCCTTTTACTGACATTTTTTGCCCTTTCTTGCCACTCCTTATCTTGTGCGAAAAAATGCTCATAATCAACCTTTATCATCGCCGAACAGGTCGCTTCTGGGATGATTATGGCATCTAAGCTTTCAAGCATTTTTTCAAAATAAACTATATTTTTTTTAGCCAAAGCTTCAACGTTGCTAAAATCGCCGGTAAAATACGCCGGAGCGCCGCAACAGGCTTGTTTTTTCATCAAATGGGCGTTGATTTTTAGCGTCTTTAAAATTTTTAAAAGCCCATCGCCAATCTCGGTGTAGGCGTAATTTGCCATACAGCCGATGAAAATTCCCACCGATTTTTCGCCGCCGTTGTCTATAAATTCGGCATTTGCGTTTAAAAAACTGCTCTTACTAGCTGTGGGCAAAAGTCGCTCTTTTTTTACGAGCGGTAGGCTAAATCTAGGGCTCATCGCCCTGTCCTTTATCTTAAAGGCACAACTTTGAAAAACGTAGCCCATTTTGGCACAAAAATCCATAATCTTGCGGTGTCTAAGCAGGTAAAAAAACGCCTTTTTATACCACGCAATGCCGTATTTTTGGGCGATATCGTAGCGAACCTGCTCAATGGCGCTATCAACCCTAAGCGAAGATGGGCAGACGCTTACGCAGTTCGTGCATAAAAAACAGCTCTCAAAGATGTTTTTTGCCGTTTTATCAAGCTTTAACTCGCCCCTTTCATAAGCGCCCACAAGGTCTAAAAATCCACGTGGGCTGGTCGTTTCATCGCGGTTTATATCATAAATCGTGCAAACCTGAATGCACTTGCCACACTTTACGCATTTATCTGAAATTTCTTTTAAATTTATCATCATATCGTCTTTGAAAAGCTATTTTTGCTGTCTTTAAATTTAACCATATACTCATCAAAACACATTGCAATGTTGCGAATTAGCATTGCGCCGGTTTCATTTACGATAAGCCTGTCATCGGTGATTTGAACGAATTCGCTTAAATTTTTAAGCTCATCTAACTCGGCTTTAAAATGCTCTTTAAAGCTCACGCCAAACTCACGCTCAATGGCTTTAATATCAAGCGTGAAATTTGCCATTAAGCTCATAATCACCGCCTTTCTAAGCAGGTCTTCATCACTTAGATAAACGCCCCTAGAATATGGCAAACGCCCAGCGTCAATGGCGTTTTCGTATTCGTCTAAATCTTTGAAATTTTGCGCGTAGTGACGTTTTAACTCGCCGATACTTGTAACCCCAACGCCGATTAAATCAGCGCCGCCCTTTGTCGTATAGCCTTGAAAATTTCGGTGCAAAGTGCCGTCGTTTAGGGCTTTAAACAGCTCATCATCTGGCTTTGCAAAGTGATCCATTCCTATCATTTTATAGCCGTTTTGGGTTAAAAACCCGGCTGTAAATTTTAAAATTTCAAGCTTTGTTTTTGGGCTTGGCAAGGTCGTTTCATCAAATTTTCGCATTGATTTTTTTATCCACGGCACGTGTGCGTAGTTAAAAATCGCTAAGCGGTCTGGGCTAAGAGTGAGTGCCATTTTTAGGGTGTTTTTAAAACTCTCTAAACTCTGATATGGCAAGCCGTAAATTAAGTCCATATTTATGGATTTTATGCCGTAACGCCTTGCTAAATTTACCGCATTTTGCGTGATTTCATAAGGCTGAATGCGGTGAATTTCGGCTTGGACTTTTTCATCAAAATCCTGAACGCCGTAGCTTATGCGGTTAAAGCCGTGAGAGGTCAACACTTTTATCTGATCTTCATTTAAAAATCTCGGGTCAATCTCGCACGAAATTTCGGCGTCTTCGCTGAAATTTGTAAATTTGGCTTTGATTAATTTTATGATTTTATCAAGCTGGGCGGCGCTAAAAAATGTCGGAGTGCCGCCGCCAAAATGAAGCTGTAAAACAGGCGAGGTCGTGTCAAGATGAGAGCTTAAAATTTCAAGCTCACGCTCTAAGTAGCCGATATAACGCTCTTTTTTATCCTCTTTGCTCGTGTAAATCACGTTACAGCCGCAAAAATAACAGGCGGAGCGACAAAACGGCAAGTGAAAATAAAGCGATAAAGGGCGAGTTTTATCGCGGTTTTTTAGCTCGTTTATGTAGCTTTCGTAGCTAAAATCACCGCTAAATTCAAGCGCCGTCGGATAGCTTGTATATCTTGGACCAGGGCGCGAATACTTAACATATGCGTCAAAATCAATCATTTGCATTACCTCTTATTCTCATCATCTCTTTAATATCTACAAATAAATTTGGGTGCGCCTTTTTGATTTTGCGTAAAATTTTATCCAAATCAATGTCGCCGCCCTGCTTTTGCGACCTTATCTCGCTCATCGCAACTGCCCAAACATCGCCAAAATCAATCGGCACATTTTGCCAAATCGCCTTTTCAAGCCGAAGCTCAAAATTCTCCTTTTGAAGTCGCCTAAACGCCTCAATTAACGCCGAGAGCGATTTAATGGATACCATAGTGTGTAGATTTTGCTTCTCATCAATGCCAAACCACGGCTCCACGCCGTCCCACGAGCCACTTTTTAGGTTTAAAAATTTCTCGTTTTTATTCTCCGTCGGCACAATCTCAAAAATCGTCCGCTCATCATCTTTAATGCCAAAATCTTGGCTGATTTGCTCTATTTGTGCCAAAGCGTCTTTTTTGTTACTCATCATTGTCCCTATTTTTGCTGTAAATTGCCAAAATTTTTATATTCACTTAACGCCTTCAATAACGCTATTTAGGTATTTTTGCATATCATCAAAGGCGATAAAATCAAGTTTGCCCTCATCTCTTTGCTTTAAAATTTGAGCAAAATCACGCTCATCATCATCGCTAATGCTCTGTTCGTTGCAACTAAACACCGCATTTGGGTCAGAAACTAGCACGACGGCTTTTAAAATTTCTAAGACCTCATCGCTGATGTCCGTTTTTATGCTTATCTCTCTCACGTGCGTGTCCTTTTTCTATCAAGCCAAACCATTATCGCTTTTTGTGCGTGTAGGCGGTTTTCGGCTTCATCAAAAATTTCATCAGCGTGCGCTTCAAAGACCGCTTCGCTCACTTCATAACCCCTGTAAGCCGGCAAGCAGTGTAAAAACATAGCGTCCTTGTCTGCTAGGCTCATCACGCTCTCATCTACGCAAAATCCAGCAAAATCCTTAATGCGTTTTTCTTTCTCGCTCTCTTGCCCCATTGATACCCAAGTGTCGGTGGTTACGACCTTTGCGTCTTTTACCGCCTCTTTTATGTCGTTTGTGATGATGATTTTAGCGCCTGAGATTTTGGCGTTTTCATAGGCTAAATCAAGCACGCTTTTTAGCGGAGCGTAGTCCTTTGGCGTGGCGATTCTTAGCTCAAAGCCGAGCTTAGAAGCTAGCATTAGCCACGAATTTGTAATGTTATTTGCGTCCCCAACGTAAGCGACCGCGCCTAGTTTATTATGCTCCATCATCGTTAAAAAGTCCGCCATAATCTGCACTGGATGAAACATATCGCTTAGTCCGTTTATCACTGGCACCGATGAAAATTTGGCTAGTTCATTTAGCGTTTCGTGGCTATTTACACGAGCCATTATCATATCGCACATTCGGCTTAAAACCCTTGCGGTGTCCTTTATCGGCTCTCCGCGTCCGATTTGTATGTCGTTTGAGCTTAAAAACAGAGCGTGTCCGCCAAGCTCATTCATACCCACATCAAAGCTAACTCGCGTCCTAGTCGAGCTTTTCTCAAAAATCATCGCTAGTTTTTGATTTTTTAGATACTTTTTAAATTTACCAGCCTTTGCCTTTGCCTTTATCTTTTTTGCAAGGTCTAGAATTTCAAGAATTTCATCTTTACTAAAATCGTTTAATGTCAAAAAATGTCGCATTTTTGCTCCTTATTTTAAATTTCAAACAAAAAAGGCGTAGTATCGCAAGATGATTTTGTGGTTGCGTAGAAATTTTAAGTCAAGATAAGGCACACAGCCTATCGCCGACTTAAAATTTCAAGCTCCGCAAAAGACACTCGCGAGACAAGCCGTTTAACCACGCAAAATTTTCGCTGCCTCTTTTGCGTGATAGGTTATGATTAAACTCGCACCCGCTCTTTTAAACGCTAAAAGCGTTTCAAGCATCACTTTTTCGTAATCAATCACACCGGCTTTGGCGGCTGCTTTTAGCATAGCGTATTCGCCACTTACATTATAAACGCAAAGCGGTGTGAGCGTTAAATTTTTAATCTCACGCACCACGTCAAGATAGGCAAGAGCTGGTTTTACCATTAAAATATCAGCACCCTGCCTCTCATCTTCAAGGCTCTCATTTATCGCTTCAAGGCGATTTGCAAAGTCCATTTGATAGCTCTTTCTATCGCCAAAACTCGGAGTGCTCTCGGCTACATCGCGAAATGGCCCGTAGTAAGCCGAGGCAAATTTGGTTGAATACGCCATTATCGGTAAATTCTCATAGCCGTTTTCATCAAGCGCGTTTCTTAAAGTGGCGATTATGCCGTCCATCATACCGCTTGGTGCTATCATATCAGCGCCGTTTTTGGCGTGGATTAAGGCTTGTTTGGCTGAAATTTCAAGCGTGGCGTCGTTATCCACCGAACCGCAAACGTGATCAAGTATCCCGCAGTGTCCGTGGTCGGTGTATTCGCAAAAGCAAAGGTCGGTTACCACAAAAAGGCTTGGGAATTTCGCCTTTATCGCCCTTAACGCCGTTGCTATTATGCCGTCATCGCTTAGGGCGTCAGAGCCGATACTATCTTTGACGCTTGGAATTCCAAACAAGATGATTGATTTTATGCCTAGATTTATGATCTCTTCGCACTCTTTTAAAATTTCATCAACGCTAAGCTGAAAAACGCCCGGCATTGAAGCGATCTCACGCCTAATGCCAACACCCTCAACCACAAAAAGCGGATAGATAAAATCATCAACGCTAAGCGTAGTCTCTCTCATCATCGCCCTTAAATTTTCGCTCGTTCTAAGTCGTCTAAATCGTTTAAACATAATTTTGCCTTTAATCTGTTAAAATGCCCTAAGTTTAACACAATCGGAGTAAATTTAAAATGAAAATTGAAATTTCAAACGTAGCAAATTTGCCCTCTCGCTTTGGGAGCTATAAATTAAAGGCGTTTAAAGAGGGCGAAAAGGAGCATTTAGCGGTCTATAAAGAGCCGTTTGGCGAGGTCGTAAATGTGCGAATCCACTCAGAGTGCCTAACTGGCGATGCCATTGGCAGCTTAAAATGCGATTGCAGGGATCAGCTTGAAGCGAGTTTAAAATACATTGAAAATCACGGCGGTATGGTTATTTATCTTCGCCAAGAGGGGCGAAATATCGGGCTTTTAAACAAAATAAACGCTTACAGCCTGCAAGATCAGGGCTTTGATACGATTAAGGCAAATCATCAGCTTGGCTTTAAGGCTGATGAGCGAACTTACGAAATCGTTGATGAAATTTTAAGTCATTTTGGCATTAAAAAAATCAATCTTTTAACAAATAATCCAGAAAAATTAAGTGGCTTAAAGTGCGTAGAGATCGTATCTCGTGTGCCAATACAAACAAAAGCAAATGAGTTTAACAAAGAGTATTTAAAGGTCAAAAAAGAGCAAATGGGGCATATGCTAAACGATGAGTAGTTTTGAAACAAATGTGGCAAAATTTGCTGAAATTTTGGCTAAATTTAATCAAATCCATAGCCTAACAAATTATAAAAATATCAACGAACAGGTCATTGATAGCCTTGCTCCGCTTGAATTTTTAGATTTTAGCAGGTTTAAAACGGCGATTGACGTTGGCAGTGGAGCTGGGTTTCCAGCGATTTTTTTAGCACTTAAAACGCCTGAAATTTCGTGGTATCTTTTTGAGCCAAATACCAAAAAATCGGCGTTTTTAAATTTCATCAAAGTTGAGCTTGGTTTAGAAAACATAAAAATTCACAGCCAAAAAATTGAGCTTTGTCCTAAATTTAAAGCCGATTTAATCACATCAAGGGCGTTGATGAAAATCCCTGATTTTGTGAAAATTTGCAGTGGATTTTATGATAAAAGCACGAAATTTCTGCTTTATAAAGGCAGTAGTGTTAAAGATGAGCTTGGCGATTTTAGGGCTGAAATTTTTAACAAAAAAAATAGAAATTACATTTTAATGGACGGATTATGCTAGGCAAAATTTTAACTCTAATTGCGATTTTAGCAGTCGTTTATCTCATCTTTTTTAAGTTTAAAAAGCTAGATAAACCAAAAGATGAAAAGGAGATTGAAAATTTCGTTGAGTGCGAAAAATGCGGGACTTTCGTGCCTTTAAAAAGCACGATTTTAAGCAACGGCAAGCACTTTTGCCGTGATTGTTTAAGGGGTTAGAATGCAAATTTTAGGACACGATTTGATCGCTTACGAGCCGTTAATTTTCACAAAAGATGAAATTTATGAAAACTGCTTTTTTGAGTTTGACAAAGCATTAATCAAAAAAGCAAAAGAGCAAAACGCCCAGTTTAGCGTAGTTTGCGATGATTTAACTAAGGCAATTTTAGCAAACGCTAGCGGTGCTAAATTTATCATCTGCGATATTAAAAACGCAAAAAATTTTGCAAAAATGGCTGAGTTTTATCTGTTTGATAGCAAAATCGCTTGTGTGATTGATGATGAGGCGGAGATTGCGATTTTAGCCTATCTTGGTGTTGATGTTGCGATTTTTAGGGAGGCAATTCGTGGAGATTTTTAAAAGCGCCTTTTTAATGGCGACCCTAGCCCTGATTTTTGTATTTTTTGGAGCGATGATAGGTGGCACACAGGGCGTTTTTATCGCGCTTTTAATCGCGCTTGCCACTAACTTTTTTAGCTACTTTTTTAGCGACACGCTCGTGCTAAAACACTACAACGCCGTGCGAGTTGATGAGAGTAACGCAAAGGGGCTTTTAGATATCGTAAAAAGCCTTTGTGAGCGTTCAAACACCCCACTCCCAGCCGTTTATATCATACCTGATAAGACGCCAAACGCCTTTGCCACTGGCAGAAACCCCAAAAATTCAGCCGTCGCCGTAACCGAGGGGCTTTTAGATCTGCTTACACCAGATGAGATAGAGGGCGTCATCGCTCACGAGCTAAGCCACGTCCGCCACTACGATATTTTAACTGGCTCAATTGTTGCCGTGTTTGCTGGTGCGATTGCGATGATTGCAAATTTTGCCAAATTTAGCGCCATTTCTAGCCAAAATAGAAAAAATACAGCACTAATTTTAATAGCAAGTATCATAATGCCAGTGGTTGCACTAATCATTCAAATGGCAATCTCGCGTGAGCGTGAATACAAAGCCGACAAGGGCGCAGCAATGATGACAAAAAAACCTCATCATCTGGCTTCTGCCCTGGCAAAACTGCAAAATTACTCACAAAATTTACAAAACGCAAACGCCCAAACCGCTCATCTTTTCATCATTAGCCCATTTAGTGGAGTTAAGGACACGCTCTCATCGCTATTTCGCACGCACCCAAGCACGAATGAGCGGATAAAACGGCTAAATGAGATGAATTTTTAAATCCGTTCATTTACAAAAACTGGCTAAAATTGCAAATTTTTAAGGATTTTGATGAATAAAAACGCATTTTACGCCATTAAAAAAATTGCCACGCAAAACTACAAAAAGCTACTTGGCACGTTCTGGCTGGTTTTAGCCGAAAACGTGCTTTTTACGCTCTATCCGCTCATTGCTGGTTGGGCGATTAATAAGATAATTAGTGGCGAGACGCTCTTAGCCCTAAGCTACGCAATAATCGTGCTTCTTGGCTGGGTTTTAGGTGCGGCTAGGCGTAAGATTGACACGCAGGTTTTTGCCACGATTTATGCGAATTTATGCGTAAAAGTGATAATGAGCGAGCGAAAAAAATCCACCGACACGTCAAAAATTTCAGCCAGAGTGGCTCTATCTCGTGAGCTAATTAGCTTTTTTGAAGAGCACCTGCCGACGCTTTTTACCACGACTGTTTCTATTGTCGGCTCATTTTGTATGCTTTTAGTGATTGAGCCAGTTGTGGGCGTGGCTTCGTTTGTTGGAATTTTGATTTTATGGCTAAATTTACGTGGGTTTATCCGTGCCAACGATAGGCTGTATTTTAGGCTAAATAACCGCCTTGAAAAGGACGTCTTTGTGATAGAAAATCACGATGAGAACGGCACAAAACGCCACTATGAGCTGACCTCGCTATTTCGTATTGCTATCTCAAACAAAGAGGCACTTGGATACCTAATCATCGGCATTTTTGCGTTTTTGCTCTTTGGCGTGGCTATCATCACACTTTCAAGCCAAAATGCAAACGCAGGGCATATCTACTCTGTGATGACCTACCTTTGGACGCTTTGCATTAGCCTTGATGACGTGCCTAGACTGCTTCAACACTTCTCGCAACTTAAAGATATAAGTAGCAGAGTTAGCACCGAAATTAGCGATGATTTGTAAGGATTTTGATGAAAAATAGAGAATTTTTAGATGATTTTGCGTTTGTTTTAGGCAAAAATGCGGATAAAAATTTGCACGAAAATGAAAACTTTGAGCGTGAAAATTCACACACTCACGGCGACCACGCCGATTGCGGACACGGACACGATAAAAATTTACACGGCGACAACAAAACAAACAGCCACGACAAAAACGAAAAATGCGAATTTTCAGGCATAAACCTACACGATAAAGGCGAAAATTCACACACTCACGACCACGCAAACGACCACGAAACACAAAATCACGCACACGGCGAGTGCGAAATGAACAGCCACGATGAAAATTTACACGCCGACCACGAAATAAAAAATCACGCACACGACAAAAATCACGAAGCACACGACCAAACCGAGCGTGAAAACGAAAATTTTAATGGTTTAAATTGCAAAAATCACGCTAAAAATTCGCACAGCCACGAACACAAACAACACGCCAACCACGCCGAATGCGACCATAGCCACGCTCACACGAGCAACAAAAGGGTGCTAAAAATTTCATTTTTCATTATATTTTTGTTTATGGTGGTTGAAGTTATCGGCGGATTTGTAACAAACTCCCTAGCCCTGCTCTCGGACGCAACCCATATGCTCTCAGACGCCCTAGCCCTAGCGCTGGCACTTTTAGCGTTTAAAATCGGCGAGAAAAACGGCACGTTACGCCACACATTTGGCTATAAAAGGGTTGAAATTTTAGTGGCGTTTTTAAACTCTATCACGCTTTTAGCGATTGCTGTTTGGATAGTTTTTGAGGCGATTAGTCGCTTTAAAAATCCGCCAGAGATTGCCACTTTTGGTATGTTAGCGGTGAGTTTTGTCGGACTTTTGGTTAATTTAGTCGTGGCATTTTATATGCTAAAAAAGGCAGATGTGAGCGAAAATGTGAATTTAAAAGGTGCGTATTTGCACGTTTTAAGCGACCTGCTTGGCTCGGCTGGGGCTGTTGTGACTGGACTTTTGATGATATTTTTTAATCTTTTTATCGCTGATGCTATCGTGAGTGTTTTGGTTGCGATTTTGGTCGCAAAGAGTGGCTGGGAGCTGTTAAAAGCGACTTTTCATATCTTAATGGAGGGATCGCCAGTAAATGTAAATAGCGATGAAATTTTAACGGCGATTTTAGGCGTAAATGGGGTAAAATCAATCCACGACTTACATATTTGGAGCATTAGCAGTGGGATAAATGCGCTTTGTGCTCACGTGGTCGTTGATAGCACTTTAAGCATAAAAGATGGGCAAGAGATAGTAAAAAACATTGAAAATGCACTAAAAAAGCTAAATATCACGCACCAAACGATACAGCTTGAAACCGCACAAAATGACTGCAAAGATGAGCTAATTTGCGATTTAAAGGGCGATAGCAACGGACATTTAGGGCATAATCACTAGGATTATTTTATGTCAAATTTTGAGTTTGTGATAATGCCATCAATCATAGCGTAAGCAAAACCTATGAAACACAAAATCAAACCTATAATTACGAAAGTATCCATTTTTTATCCTTATTTTTTGAGTTTGCCTATATCTGTGCTTTTCTTATCAATGGCTCTGTTAATAATCAAAATTGCAATTATCAAAAGTGCCAGAGAACAAAATGCTGAAATAATCAATATATTTTCGGCTTCTTTATAGTTATTTGCTATCCAACCTACAATAGCAAGAAAAGAACCAACAGCGATACTAAGCCAAAACCTTAACGTAAGTAACCGCTCTTTTGCTTCATCTAATTTTGACATTTTTATCCTTTTGGGGATTATAGCATTTTATGGGGGATTTTAAAAGACGGGGTTGCCCCCGCCTTTGTGTGTTATTGATTGTCTTCTAGTTTGACATCAATTAGCTTATTAACTTCAACATATAGGTCTTGTCCATCACTTGTAGTGGTTTTAAAGACACGATTTGTTTCGGTATCAAGCAGTTTGCTTAGCTTGTCAGCTTGGTTATTTAACGCACCAACTGGCTCAGCACTTACATTTGCGCCGTCTGCTGTGTCGTTTGTCCTGCCACTAGCATCAGTTACTTTTTCAAAGCCATTGACGCCAGTTTTTAGGCTATCAGTAACTTCTGTAAAGCCTTTTAGCGTTACTTTATCGTTGCTGTCGCCGATGATTTCAAGGACATTGTTTGTTGGTTTGCCATTTACTACTTGATTATCAAGTATGTCGGCTACATTTACCTTATCAAGCGTGATACTTACGCTATCAGTCGCTTTTTCGCCAAGTGAGATGACTTCAAAATTCTCAACCTTGCTGTCAAGATTTTGGATTTTTGTAAAGTCAATGCTCTCTTTAACAAGAAGCGTATCTCTACCATCTCCGCCATCAACTTTGACATCTTTTGTATCAAATACAACGACATCATCGCCTTTACCAGCGTTGATTGTATCAGCACCGCCTTTTGCGTCAATGTAGTCGCCATCGTTTGTGCCGTTGATTGTTTCAACGCCGTCTGTGCCGTCAATGTCGTGAGCAGTTTTGCTTGAAACGGCTTTGAATGCACTTTGTGAAGATACTTCTTTTACAAATGTATTTGAAGTGCTATCATAGACTACGCCACTATTTTGACTGAAATCTTTTGTATAAGTATTAAAGTCTAGTGAGCCGTTATCTTTACCAAAGATTGAGTATTCGCCTTTTTCATTTGCTATACCGACAGCACCTCTAAGGTCAGAGTTATCCAATCCGATAATAATCTCAACATTATGTTTGCCATTTAAATCAATAGGCAAATCAATATATGTCTTTTTATATATCCAGTCGCTATTGTATAGAAGCTGTCCATCAACCTTAATAGCAACTCTAATCTTACCTTGATCACCAGCATCAAATTTATAATTTTCATCAGTAAATGACTGGGTAGGCTGTGCTACAAGTTTAGTTTTGCCATTGACTACTTTTGCACCCTGAATTAATGTAGTAGCCTTAAACGAATAGACCTGTTGATGATTTAAACCATCATTCCAAGTCGTATTAGTTTCTTGTTTAAAATACTTATGCGTAGTCCCAAGAGGATCACCTGTAATAGCATAAGCACCTTGTAAATTTACAGCGTGATTGTATTTGCCCTTTTGACTTGGACTTGCCTTAATAGCTTCAACATCAGTGTTAAATGTTCTAAAATCACTCTGATTTACTGCACCAGCCCACGACCACATATGACCTGTAAATCCAACCTGATTGCTTGGAATTTCAATAGAGTGTTTTGTAAAGTCAGCTTCTGTTGCTACACTTGCAGTATTACCAGCTTTGTCAGTTACGCTTACGTTAATAACGTTTTTACCATTAGCTAGGCTCTCTGTCGGTATGTAGAATTTACCATTTTTCTCAACTACGCTGACATCTTTGCCGCCGATTGAGATTGTTGGCTTGATACCGTTTTCTGCGTTTGTGATGATGATCTGTCCATCTGGTTTTACTTCTACGCCTACTTTTGTATCTACATTAATTGTAAATGTATTTGAAGCGTTTGAAGTGTTACCACTTACATCAACAGCTTTTACGCTGATATTGTGAGTGCCATCTTTTAGGGCTGGACTTGTGAATTCAAACTCGCCGTAACGTTTGCCGTTAGTATCAGTTTTTTCAACTGCTGTTGCTGTGCCGATTAGCTTATCGCCGTCAAAAATTTGCATCTCTTTTGTCGCATTTAGGACTTGGTCTGAAATAGTGCCTTTGATTGTTGGCGTGCTGTCGTTTGTTAGGTCGTTATTTGCTAACTCGCCAGTTTTACCGCCTGCTACGTTATCTACGATAGCTGTAATTTTTGGTGCTTCTAGGTCGTAGAAGTCGTAGTTAAAGTTATGAACTTTTGTTACTACTTTTTCGTTACCAGCGTCGTCGTGAGCGGTTACTTTTACATTTACGGCTATGTCATTCTTGTCTTGTGTAAGTGGTAGTTTTTCGCCGTTTTGTAAGCCGATTAGGTCAGCGCCCGGAATTTTGATAGCGAAATTGCCATCTTTATCAAGAGCTGATGAGAATGTTTTGCCGTTTGCTGTTGTAACTTCAACTTTATCGCCAGCTTTGAACTCGCCTGAAATTTTGCCTGATACGACTTGGTCAAACATAGCTTCAACTTGATTTAGGGTGTTGTCGCCTGAAATGCCATTTACTGCTAAGTCGCTGATGACTTGTGTATCTACATCTACGCTAACAGCAGATGATGACTTCTCGCCTTTCTCATCGGTAGCTTTTGCTACGAATTCGTGTTTGCCGTCTGTTAAAGCTGTGCTTGGTGTAAAGCTAAACTCGCCTTTGTCGTTTGTAGTGGCTTTGCCTAGCTCTTTGCCGTTGTCGTAGATTGTTACTTCAACGCCAGATTTTTCAACGCCGATATTGCCTTTAATTTCAGGTTTATTGTCGTTTGTCTTAGCACCTTTAACATCGCCAGTTGAGTCTTTTGCATTTGTATTGACATCATCAACCACGCTTGTGATAGCTGGGCTAAATTCTATGCCACTACCTGCTACTACTTTACCCTCATCTGAAACGTTACCAGCTTTGTCTTCTGTTTTAGCTGTAACTTCTGAGCCGTCTTCTATTTTGTCAGCTGGGATTGTGATTTTGCCAGTGTCTGGATCAACTTTA
>NZ_JANURM010000012.1 GCF_030249845.1 Campylobacter gastrosuis
TTTGTTTGAGAAATTCTTTTGTCTGTCTTGTATTTTTTTGATATGGTTCTAGCCCTAGTCCCCTTTTGAGTATCTCATTTTCAATCTCAAAAGGATAATTCGCATTTTTCTCACGTAAATCTAGTGGCTTTTTGATATTTAAATATACTTCATAAAAACCGCCTGTGCTGTGATTTTTAGCATATTCTTTATCCGCAAACCAAAACCCATAACCGCTCTTGTCAAATTCATCTTTAAATTCGGTTATATTTTTCGCCGAGCTTCCGTGATAAAACACCTTTGGCGTGCCGTCTTTGTTCTTTGTTATCTCGTGGCTGTCTTTATGCCAATTTTTTAAATTTTCATCATCGCTTAGCTCTTTTGTTGCGGTTTGTGGTATAATACTCTCATCAGCGACTAACCCTTTGGCTGTTTGTGGGGCGTTTAGGTTAGCGAGCGTGTCCCCACCCCAAACTATATCCCCTTTTAGCAGGTTTTTTAAATCCGTATTTTTTATCGGTGTCGCTGTTATGCCTATAAACTCGCCGTTTTCATTCTCAATTACGCTAAGAAATTTTAAAATTTTATCCTTGCTATCCATAAAAGTTTTTACAAAGCGGTATCTCTCGTTCTCTTTTGTGATAAAAAGCGGATTTTCAAGTGTTGGTTTTACTAGGTTTAAATACTCTATGCGTTTATCAAAATCGCTTTTTTGCGATAAGTGATTAAGCATTTTATCAAGCGAAATTTTACTTTCAAAAAGTGGCGTTTTTATCGGCTTAGAAAAGTCTTTTACCGCATTTATAATATCGGCTTTTGGGTCTAGCTTTAAGGCTATATCGTGGTTGCTCGCTATGTTTTTTATTATCTCTTGCGGTATGATTTCATCGTTATTTTGAGTTATCGGCATATCTCGCCCTTTTTTCGGTATCGCTTCATCTGCTGCTTTGGCTAAATTTTGCGTTACTTCATCATCAAAAGGATTAAAAAGCTTGTAATCATAGCCTAAATATTCGCTAGCTTCTAAATCATCTTTTAGCCTTTGTAGTTGCTCTAAACTCGCCGTGCCTTTTTTTATTTGTGCGACGTCTTTTTGGGTGGTTAAAAAATCGGCTTTGTAGTTTTTCTCATATCCAGCTGGGATAAACTCACGCTCCCAGCCGTCGCCGTTGTTAAAGCTTCTAATCTGGGCGTCGCTTATTCTATTTCTGCCGTATCTTGCGTCTTTGGCTAAAATGCCCTCTCTATCGCTTAAAAACCGCTCTAAATCGTAATCGTTTTTAATGTTATAAAGGAGCTGTTCTTTTAAATTTTCATCATCGCTTAGCTCTTTTGTTGTGGTTTGTGGTATAATTTCATCATCAACGACAGACCCCGCTTTTGCGGTAGCCATTGTCTGACTAGTATCAGAGTGTCGGCTAAGGCGCGCCGACCTGTCGCTCTCTTTTTTCTTGTAGTCAATAAAATTTCTGTCGCTGTAATAATCAAAAATCTTTTTTCCGTCGTTGTATTCATCTACCACTAAACGCAAATTTATCTCTCCGTTTAGCTCATATGCGTATCTTATGCGATTTTCAAATTGCTTAAAGCTATCATCTTTTATTTTGCCTTTTCTGACAACCTCCATTAAATTTAAAAGCTCATCATTGCTTAGCCCACCAGTTTTACTCTCCCCAGCGTGTTTTACTATTATTTTTATTGCTCCAGCGTTACGGCTCCCACTCTCTAAGGCGTAAAGGTCGCTTAAATCCTTACCTTGTAAAATAACGCTGTCTTTTTTGCCTGTAAAAACATCAAAAACCGCCTTTTGTTCGTTATTTAGCTTCGTTTGGTCTATCTCTTTTAATAACCTATCTTGCGTTATTTCCTTATTAGTTTTTAAGTTATCTATTTTTATAATATCATCGTTGGGGCGGTTCATAGCGTGTTGGCTATACGCCCCATTGTTTTTACTATCTATCGGATTAAAATTCAAATATTCTTTTGCTTCTTGCTCCGTTGTCTCTTTTACGATTTGTCTAATCTCAGGGATTACTTCATTTTTAAATTTAATTTTTTACAATCTTTTTAGTATCATTCTAATCTCTAAATTTATGATATTCTATAAATAGAATTTTAAAATTTCGCATTTAACTAATATTAAAAAACTCTATTTTTAACAAAAATTTCTAAGCCTTACAAATCAAATTTGTTTCAATCCGTAACAAATCACATTTTTTCAATTATAAACAGATAAAAAACCTTTATTAAACGATTTGTTTTTGTTACCATCAAAAAAATAGCAAAGGTATATTATGAGAGTAGCGGCTTTTGATGTTGGCATAGGTAGTATTGGCTGGTGTGTTTGCGAACAAGATAGCGATTATAGGTTAATAGACGGCGGAGTTAGAATTTTTAACGCAGCAGAAAATAAAGAAAAAGGCACAAGTCTAGCCGCACCAAGAAGGATTGCAAGATCTAAAAGAAGACAAATAAATAGGAGAAAAGTTAGAATTAATGCCATAAAAGAGCTACTTTGTAATGAGTTTAAAAAAGATAAAAATCTATTTTTATCAAAAGATAATAATCTAGCACCAATCTATCAAACATCTAAACACAACAAAAGCCCGTGGGAGCTTAGGGTCAAAGCCCTAGATGAAAAGCTTAGCGTAGATGAGCTTATGCGTGTGATTTTACACATAGCAAAGCATAGGGGTTATGCTTATACAATAAGCAACAAAGATATACAAAAGAGTGGCGATAAAAGTGAATATCTAACAGCAATTAGCAATAACGAAACCAATATAAAAAACTATCGTAGCGGTGCTGAGATGCTATTTAAGCAGTATTTTAATAAAGAGATAAAAAAGGGCTTTTATGAGAGCGTAAGAAACAAGCAAGGTAGCTACAAAAACTCTCTCTCACAAACGATGACAAGAGATGAATTAGCACTAATTCTTAAAACACAAGAGAGGCTTGGCTTTAAGTTTTCTACAAATTTTAAAGATGAAATCTTAAAAACGACATTTTTTAGACGCCCACTTAAAGATTTTAGCGATAAGGTTGCAAATTGTAAAATTTTTAAAGATGAAAAAAGAGCCCCAAAATCAGCCCTTAGCTCACTAGAATTTATAGCTGTTAGTAGGATTATTAATGAGTTAAAGGCGCTTTGTAACGAAAATTTGAGCTTAAATTTTAATATAAAAGAGATCGTAATAAACACCATAGATGAAGCAATGAAGGTTAAAGAGCTAACCTATGCTAAATTTCGTAAAATCATAAATCTTGATGAAAACATCAAATTTAAAATCCAAAAACCAGAAAACACCAAATTTATAAGTCTAAATGAATTTGTGCAATTAAAAAAATTAATTGGCAGTGATTTTAGCAGTGATGAGTTTGATAAAATTGCTCTTTGTATGACACTCTCAAAGGATAAAAATAGCCTAAAAACAAGACTAAATGAGAGCGGATTTGAGTTTAGCGATGAAATTTTATATCGTATGCTAGATTTAAAATATAGTGGCTTTATTGAGCTAAGCTTTAAGGTGATTAAAGAGATTTTACCGCTTATGAAAGATGGATTTAGATATGATGAGGCTTGTGCTTTGGCTAATTTAAAAGAGTGGGCGACCCCGTAAAAAAGCGACCTTTTAGTGCCTTTTATTAGCACGACTTATGCAAATGACGTAAATAACCCAGTGGTGCTAAGAGCGGTTAAAGAATATAGAAAGGTGCTAAATGAGATTATCAAAAAGCACGGCAAGGTGCATAAAATTCACATTGAGCTAGCAAGAGATATAAATAGAAGTTTTAGCGATAGAAAAAAGATAGAAAAACAGCAAGAAAACAACAGAAAGAAAAACGAAGAGGCGTTAAAAATTTGCAAGGATATAGGATTAGATTTTAAAACCGATCAAAACATCTTAAAGATAAAATTATGGAAAGAACAAGATGAGTTCTGCATTTATAGTGGTAAAAAAATTTCTATAAATGATATAAAGGAGAATTTAGTAGAGATTGATCATATATTGCCATATTCAAGAAGCTTTGATGATAGCCAAAGCAACAAGGTCTTAGTCTTTACAAAACACAATCAAGAAAAGGCAAATAAAACGCCCTATGAAGCCTTTGGTAGCAATAAAGAGCTTTGGGATGCCATAACCCAAAGAGCAAAACAGCTAAAAAAGAACACCAAAAATGAAGCTAAATTTACAAAGCTAACAAGAACCGACTTTGCTGATGTAAAAGAGAGTGAGTTTATCCAAAGAAATTTAAACGATACAAGATATATCGCTAAGCTAGTTAAAAACTACACCAAGGATTATCTAAATTTTTTAAAATTTGATGATGATAAAACAGAGCATATTTTATGTGTAAATGGCTCACTGACATCTACGCTTAGGCACTACTGGGGACTTGGCAATAAAGATAGAACCAACCACATTCATCACTTTATTGATGCTAGTATCATTAGTGCTTGCTCACCTAGAATCGTCAAGGCATTTAGTGATTTTATAAAAACAAAAGAGATAAGCAGCTCAAAACATTACGCCAATGAGATAAATAAAGAACAAATAAAGGCAAAATTTAGACCATTTGCTAATTTTAAAAAAGATATTGAAAATTTCATAAAAGATAATAAGATTTTTATTAGCAAATCGCCTGTTAAAAAGGTAACTGGCGAACTACACGAAGAGACGATAAGAAGCAAAGATGAGATATTAAAGGACGCTAAATACGGAGATGAAAAAGGTTTAGAAAGAGCCATTAAATTTGGCAAGATAAGGCAGATAAATCAGGGGTTTGCAGATAATGGCGAAATGCCAAGGGTAGATATTTTTATGCATAAAAATAGCAAGAAATTTTACGGAGTGCCTATTTATACTATGGACTTTGCACTTGGTGTTTTACCAAATAGGGCTTGTGTGTCCGGTAAGGATAAGAAAGGTAATATCAAGGAGTGGATTTTAATGGATGAAAATTACGAGTTTAAATTCTCTCTTTTTAAAAATGATTTAATAAAAATCAAACAAAAAAATATGCAAGATGGCGTGGTTTGCTATTATAGGGGCTTTGATATATCTACTGCCTCAATTAAAGTAGAAAAGCACGATTTAAAAACAGATAATTTAAATGACGATGAAAAACTCTTTTACAAAACAAAACAGAGCGATATTTACGAAGCCAGCAAAAAAGGCGTTGGCATACAAAACCTGCTAAAATTTGAAAAGCTAATCGTTTCGCCTTTGGGTAAAATAAGCGAGTTTAGGTTTGAAGAAAGGCAGAATGCAAGACTAAAAACATCTAAAAAGTATAGTGATGTTTGATGAGAGTTTTAGAAGTATTCTTATCTCAAACCCAGCAAAACTATCGCTTAAAAACTCAAATTTTTGCATTAAAAGAGATGGGTTTAGTGATGTTTGTTTGCCGCTAAGTGATATAGCCTATATCATTTTAGAAAACCCCTGTATTACGATTAGTCAAGCTTTGCTTAGCAAACTAGCAAGCACAAAAATCATACTTTTAACCTGCGATGATAGCCACATCATAAACGGCATTTTTACCCCATTTTTAACACACTTTGAAACTAATAAAATCATAAAATTTCAAGCTAATCAAAGTGACGCTTTAAAGTCAATCTTATGGCAAAAAATCATAAAGTCTAAAATTTCAAATCAGGCTAAATTTATAAGCACATTTGATACAAAAACAGCTGAAAATTTAACTGCCTTACAAAAGCGAGTAAGGCTAAATGACACTCAAAATTGCGAAGCAAACGCTGCTATGATTTACTTTAAGGCGTTGTTTGGTAAAAATTTCAGTAGAGATGACTTATGCTTTACAAACTCCGCCTTAAATTACGTTTATGGCGTGATTAGGGCGTGTTTGATTAGAGATATTGTAAGCAGTGGATTATTGCCAAATTTTGGTATCTGGCACGATAATGTTTATAATTCATTTAACCTAGCAGATGATTTAATGGAGCCATTTCGTATCTATGGCGACAGGATTGTAAAATCTATGATTAGTGATGAGAAGGATATATTTTTAAGCAGTAAAGATAAACAAAATTTAATCAGCATTTTAGAAACAAAGGTAAGAATTAACTCTAAAAACTACACTCTGCCTATGGCGTCAAGACTATGTGTGCAAAGCTACAAACAAGCACTGCTAAATGGCGAAAATAGCTTGGATTTGCCGGAGTTTGCTTAATGGAGCAGTTTATGCGAATATTAGTGATGTTTGATATACCAGTAAAGACAAAAGAGCAGGTAAAAAAGGCAAATATGTTTAGAAAACAGCTCATAAAACGTGGATTTTTTATGGTGCAGTTTTCTGTATATATGCGTATTGTGCGTGGCATTACAAGTGCTAAAACTCACGTAGAAAGGCTAAGGGGGATCTTGCCACCAAGTGGTAATATTAGAGCCATTATCGTTACAGAAAAGCAGTTTGATAATATGATAACCTTGCTTGGTAAGGATGATGAGCAGATGATTAAATCAAAACCAACACAGCTTACGCTATTTTAGGTGTTTGAATGATTTTTAAATTAATGCAAATTTGTGTGCTAAGACAGACAAATTTGCATTAAGCTCGGTTTTTTGGGATTGTAACCCTACGCAGACCGAAAACTGCTTATTTTAGGCACTTCTTAAATTTGTTTTTCTAATGAGTATTTTACCATAAAAATACTCATTAAATGCTTAATTTATAGGCATTTGCTAAGGGTCTATTTTAGCATAAACAAATTTAAGAAGTGCCTAAAACACATAAAAAGGATGGAGTTCCTCACATTCAATTTTAGCATAAACAAATTTAAGAAGTGCCTAAAACTGTTTTTGAGCCTGCAATAGCACCAAAAGTATTTTAGCATAAACAAATTTAAGAAGTGCCTAAAACTTTGTTCAGTTGCTTGTTGTCCGATTTTGCATTTTAGCATAAACAAATTTAAGAAGTGCCTAAAACAGTGAGTTTGAGCGCCAAATGTATCAGGGTATTTTAGCATAAACAAATTTAAGAAGTGCCTAAAACTGATGCTTTGTTTGTTAATAGCTTGGCGGAATTTTAGCATAAACAAATTTAAGAAGTGCCTAAAACTTTCCTGCGTGGATTAAGATATACCGCTCAATTTTAGCATAAACAAATTTAAGAAGTGCCTAAAACGAGAGTGCGAATTTTAAAGATTACGATTTTATTTTAGCATAAACAAATTTAAGAAGTGCCTAAAACTTTCACGTGCGTTTAACGGACAAAAGGATAATTTTAGCATAAACAAATTTAAGAAGTGCCTAAAACCTTATGCCTGATTTTTTCATTCTTTACTCCATTTTAGCATAAACAAATTTAAGAAGTGCCTAAAACTTTTAATCGGACATCTCACACGAGATGTTGATTTTAGCATAAACAAATTTAAGAAGTCCCTAAAACATGACGCAGTTCTCTCCGATCCCAAAGAAAATTTTAGCATAAACAAATTTAAGAAGTGCCTAAAACAGGTATGCCAAAAATAAATACGCCTCTAAGATTTTAGCATAAACAAATTTAAGAAGTGCCTAAAACTAGTGTTACTCTATTCATTGTCTAGCTCCAATTTTAGCTAAGAAGTGCCTAAAACTAACGCTTGATGAGTTTTTAAACGCTCTAAATTTTAGCATAAACAAATTTAAGAAGTGCCTAAAACAATGGTGGCGATGATAGCGATATAGATAAAATTTTAGCATAAACAAATTTAAGAAGTGCCTAAAACAAACATCCGTCTCAAGATCGCCAAATTTTGATTTTAGAATAAACGAATTTAATAACATAACAAGCAACTTCACTTTACAGCTATTTTTGCGTCTGATTTAGTGATTATTTAGAAAGTTGTGCTGGATTGATATTTTTTGGGTTTTTCTTAAAACAAGCATTACATTAAAAATAAAAATTAGTTTTTATATTCAATCAAATCCACAGCACCAGCCTCTTTAAAGCCTTTTAGCCTTAATCTGCAACTATCGCACAGCCCGCACGCCTTTTCTTCGCTCTCATAGCAACTCCACGTAAGTTGTAGCGGTGAGCCATTTTCAATGGAATTTTTTACGATTTGAGCCTTGCTTAGCCCCACAAGTGGCATTTTTATTGCGATTTTTGTTGTATCTTTTGTGCCTAAATTTACGGCGTTTTCTATCGCTTTGATAAAGTCGCTTTTGCAGTCTGGATAGCCCGAGCTATCATCTTCTACGACACCGATAAATAGGGCGTTTGCACCCTCTTTTTCAGCAAGTGCAGCAGCGATTGAGATAAAAATGCCGTTTCTAAACGGCACGTAGGTGATTGGCACCTCATCTTTTAGCCCATCTTTTGGGACGTTTAGGCTAAAATCGGTCAGTGCATTTGCGCCGATTTGTGCGATAAAATTTACATTTAAACTTATGCGATTTTTGATATTTAAAAAATCGCAAACTTCGTTAAAAGCACGTTTTTCTCGGCTCATCGTGCGTTGGTCATAGTCAAAATGAAGCCCCACGACTTCATAGCCTTGCTTAATCGCCAAAGTCGCACAAAGCGTGCTATCCATACCACCGCTCATTATGCAAATAGCCTTTTTCACGCCTTTGCTCCTAGACATAAATTCTCAATCGCCCTTATCACACTTGCTCTTTTGTGGCAGATTTCGCTGTATTCGCTCTCTTCGTTGCTATCATAAACTATACCGGCACCAGACTGCACGAAGACGTCGTTTGTGTTACCATTTGTAACAAAAATCGCCGAGCGGATTAGGATTGCCATTTGGACATCTCCGTTAAAGTGCAAAAAGCCAAGCCCACCGCCATAAATATTTCGTTTAAAGGTTTCAAGTTCGCTAATAATTTGCATTGCTCTTATCTTTGGTGTGCCACTAAGTGTGCCAGCTGGGAATATTGATGAAAGCACGTCAAATCCGTCTAATTCATCACGTTTAATCCCATAAACATTGCTTACAATATGCATTACGCTCTCGTAAAATTGCACGTGCATTGCATCTTTTACCACCACGCTTTTTGGCCTTGAAACCTTGCCGATATCGTTTCTTGCTAGGTCAATTAGCATTTTATGCTCGGCTAGCTCTTTAATATCATTTAAAAGCTCGTTTTTTAGGGCTTCATCGGCATTTGCGTCAGCTCCACGAGGGCGTGTGCCAGCTATTGGTGCGACAAAAATTTGTGAGTTTTTCATCTCAAAAACAAGCTCTGGTGAGCTACCCACGACATCGCCATAAGGTGTAACAAAATGAAACATATATGGACTTGGATTTAGCCTTGAAAGCTCAGTATAAAATGATAAGCTGTCTAAATTTGTAGAGATTTTTAACTGCTCTGAAAGCACCACTTGAAATATATCGCCACGCGCGATATACTCCTTTGCAACAGCTACTATTTGTTTAAAATGCTCTTTTTGCTCATCTAAATTTGAAAGGATTTTAAAGCTAAAATTTCTATCTTTTTCATCTTTAAAATTTTCATCTTTTAAAAAATCATAGTAGCTTTTTTCATCGCCGTAAAATGTGTAAATTTTACTCATTTTATCAAAATGTAGGTAGGCTTTGGCGTTTGCATAAATAAATTTTGGGAATTTGTATTGTTCGTTTTTTATCTCATCAATTTTTTCAAAATAGCTAACGCCCTCGTAAGCAAAAACGCCAAAAAGCCCTGAAAATGGGGCTAAATCGTTTTTGTTTGTTTTAAAATATCGCTTTAAATCATCTAAATCAGATGAATTTGCGTCAATGTAATCGCAGTCAATGCCGATGATAACTTGTGAATTATCTTCGGCTAAGTAGCTATTTGAGTATTTTTGTAACACTAATTTATAGTAAAAAATCGGTTTTTCTAAGAGCATAAATATCCTATGAATTTAAAATCTGTTGATTATATGTAAAAAAAATTAAAAAAAGCATTAGTTTATCGGTTTTTGTGCTAAAATTTGGGCAAAAATCTAAAATCAAAGGACGCAAAGTGTTTTTTTCAAACAAAACAAACTCAAAAGAGCTAGAAATTTTAAAGCAGGAGATTAGCCGTTTAAAAGATGAAAATTTAGCCCTAAAAAGCCAAAATGAAGCACTAGAAAACGCTAAAAAAACGAGCGAAGATCCGCACAAAAAGGACAAAGAAGCGGTTACTAAACTTCTGCTTGATAGCTATCAGGACGGCTTAAATTTTCTCCAAGGCACAATGGAGGAGAATTTAATAATGCTAGATGATATAAACGGCATAAATAAAGCGACATCAACGCTCACGCACACGCTAAATAGCCAAATCTCAGACGTCGTAACACAGATACAAAGCATATCACAAACCAGCACTGCACTAGAAAATGACGCCCAGTCGCTAAATTCAAGCGTGGCGTCTATCGCTGAGATTATAAATTTAATCAAAGATATTTCAGACCAAACAAACCTACTTGCGCTAAATGCTGCCATTGAAGCAGCCAGAGCTGGTGAGCACGGCAGGGGCTTTGCAGTTGTCGCTGATGAGGTTAGAAAGCTAGCTGAGCGGACACAAAAGGCGACACAAGAGGTGGAGGTAAATATCAGTGGGCTAAAACAAAACTCAACGACAATGAGCGAGATTAGCCAAAATTTCGCCACGCTCTCGGCAAATGTAATGCAAACGCTAGATGAATTTAGCAAAAACATCTCAAACGTGGATAAAAATACAAATCAAATCGTAAATAAAACCTTAAACGTAACAAACGAAGTTAGCGTTAGCAACGGCAAAATTGATCACATAAATTTAAAGCTAGAAGCCTACAAAGCGGCATTTTACGGCACTAACGCAAACATTATGGATCACAATTCGTGCCGATTTGGCAAGTGGTTTTCGCAGGTCGTAACAAAACTGCTCTCAAACGACACAAAGGCACTAAATGATATCGCAAGAGAGCACGAAAATGTGCATTCTGGGTTAAATAAAGCCATAGAAATTTTTAGTCAAAATGGTCTAAATTACTCAAACGGCGTAAGTTATTTACAAAGCGTTGAGAAGTCATCAAAAGGCGGATTTGAGCTACTTTTAGATGCGGTTAAAAAGGCTAGAAAATAGTTCTAGCCTTTTGTTAGCTCGTCGTATTTTTTAGCTAAAATTTGCTTTTGCTCTTTTGTGAGATTTGCCGAGTTTATCGCATTTTGCACGGCTTCGTTTGCCCTTGCGTTTAATAAATCGTAGCTGTTTTGATTTTGCTTAAAAATTTCACTTAATAAATCATCTTTTTCATCTTTTAGCTCAGAGATTGCGTTTGAAAGGGCGTCTGGGCTAACCGAGCTTGAACGCAAAAGCTCATTTATCATCTTGCCGTTTTCGCTATCTCCTAAAATGCTACTAAAATCGCCCTTATTTGCCTTATTTGTGTCGTATTTAAGCAAAAAATCCTCAAAACTACCGCCATTTTTATTTGAAGCCTTATACATATTATAAGCCGCGCTTGCTGCTGGGTCAAGCCTAAAAAGATAGCTTTTATCGCTCATTTTTATCCTTTGAAATTTTGCCTTTTAAGCAAGATTTATTCCATTTAGCAGTTGATTTTAGTCAATGGCGTGGCTAAAAATTTTGCCTAAAATGCGAGAAAATTTTTAAACAAGGAGAAAAAATGAGTGAAAATTTAAAGATGTTTTGTCATCAATGCGAGATGAGCGCGCCTGACGGCTGTGGTGCTCACGGGCAAAGCAAAGGCACTTGCGGTAAAGATGATACACTAGCAAGGCTTCAAGATACGATGGTCTTTGGACTTAAAGGTCTAAGCGCATATCGCCACCACGCACACGAGCTTGGCGCTGATACGAGCGAGGTTGATAGAGTTATAGCTGATACGCTTTATTTTACGCTTACAAACTCAAATTTTAACTTCAACGAACACATAAAACAGCTCCTAGCTGTCGGCTCTGCTGGTGTTAAGGTAATGGATATTTTAAGCGAAGCTCACACAAAAACCTTTGGTGTGCCAACCCCTGTAAAAGTGAGCCAAAACAAGGTTGAGGGCAGGGCGATTTTAGTTAGCGGACACAACCTAAAAGCCCTAAAAATGCTATTAGAGCAAACCGAGGGCAAGGGCATAAATATCTACACGCACTCAGAAATGCTCCCAGCTCACGGCTATCCAGAGCTTAGAAAATACAGCCACTTAAAGGGCAATGTCGGCAAGGCGTGGTTTGATCAAACTAAGCTTTTTAACGAATTTAAAGGAGCGATTTTAATGAGCACAAACTGCATTGTGCCACTTAGAAATAGCTGTGAGTATAAAGACCGCCTTTTTGGCTATCAAATAGCAGGAACTGAGGGCGTAACGATGATAGAAAATGATGATTTTACGCCGTTAATTGAGTGTGCGTTAGCTTGTGGCGATGTGAGTATGCATAGCGATTTAAGCCTAACTACTGGCGGACATTATAAGACGATTTTAACACTAGCCCCACAAATTTTAGACGCCATAAACTCTGGCAAAATTCGCCGATTTTTTGTCATAGCAGGTTGCGACGCGCCGGGTAAAGGCCGTGAGTATTACAGAGAGTTAGCAGAAAATTTACCGCAAGACTGCGTGATTTTAACATCAAGCTGTGGAAAATTTCGCTTTAACGACATTGACTTTGGCGTGGTGCCTGGCACAAATTTGCCACGATATATTGATTTAGGTCAGTGTAATGATTCTAACGGCGCCGTTAAAATCGCACTTGCTCTAAGCGAAGCCACTGGCATTGCCATTAACGACCTGCCAGTTTCAATCGTGCTAATGTGGATGGAGCAAAAGGCTGTGATTATCTTACTTGCGCTGTTTAGCCTTGGCGTTAAAAACATCAATGTCGGACCAACTCTGCCTAAATTCTTTAACGAAGAGATAGTAAATTTCTTGGTAGAAAATTTTGGCGTTAGGCTAATTAGTGGCGACGCTAAGGCTGATTTGGCTTACTTTTTAAACGGACACAAGGACGTTGCGTAAGCCCAAAAATGCGGACTTTGCACTAGCAAAGGCAAAGTGGATATTATATCCGCCAAGCATACCGCTGACATCTAAAACTTCGCCGATAAAAAATAGATTTGGCACGATTTTGCTTTGGCAGTTCGTGCCGATTTTATCGGTCTTTACTCCGCCTTTTGTAATCTCAGCCTTCTCAAAGCCAAAATTCCCAGCTGGGGCAAATTCATAATCAAACACCCTTAAAAATCGCTCTTTTTCATCGCCATTAAACTCATCAAATGGCTTATCAGCTAGATTTAGTGCCGTTAAAAATTCCCTGCAAAAGCTCTTAGGTAGCCCAAGAATCGTGCTAACTTGCTTTTTTGTGTTTGTGAAATTTTTAGCCTTTAAATGTGGCGCGAAGTTGATTGAAATTTTACCTTTTTGCCAAAAAAGCGATGCGTTTAGCACGGCTGGACCTGAAATGCCCCTGTGCGTAAAAAGCACATTGCCGCAAAATTCACGCCCAGCGACCTTGATTTTGCAGTTTATTGAAACGCCACTTATGTTTTTAAACCAAAACTCGTCTTTTTGCACGCTAAATCCGACAAGTGCAGGGCTAGGCGTGGCGATATCGTGTGAAAAATGCCTTGCTATCTCGTAGCCAACGCCACTTGCACCAAGTGCTTTATAGCTTAGTCCGCCACTTGCGACGATTAAATTTCTAGCAAAAAATTCGCCTAAATTTGTGCTAATTTTAAACAAATCGCCCTCTTTTTGTGCGGTTTTTACTTCGCAGTTTAGCCTAAATTCGCACTTTACCTTACGCAAAATCTCGTTTAAAACAGCCTTTGAGCCATTTTTGCAGTAAAACTGGGCGTCTTTTTCTTTGCTAAAATCTAAATTTTTAAAATTTCTTAGCACCTCTTCATAGCTTAAAACGCCTAAAATTTCACGCACGAAATTCTCATCGCCTAAGTAGTTTTTCGTGCTTATGTTTTGGTTTGTTATGTTGCACCTACCGCCACCACTTGCTAGGATTTTTGCTCCAAATTTTGAGTTTTTCTCTAAGATAATCGTCTCATTTTTATCTAAAAGTGTCGCTAAAAATAGTCCGCTAGCACCGCCACCGATGATTAGATTTTTATAAATTTTCATTGCAAAATTATACATTAAAATGGGGCGTTTGCCCCAAAATTAAAATTTCACAGACGCTGTTAGCATAATTTGGCGTGCGTAGCCCGGGATTACTGGTATTACGTTTTCAGCTTGTGTGCCTGAGGCTGCTGTTGTGAAGTATAATTTATCGGTTAGGTTTTTAACATTAAGGGCAAAATTTGTTTCATAACCTGAAATTTTAGTCGTATAGCTTATGAATGCATCATAGGTTACTGCGTGTGGTAGCTTGTATGGTGTGCCAATTGTGCCTGTTTTGCCGTTCATATTATAAGTTTGCCATGACCCAAAGTATCTAGCTCCACCGCCAACTCTAAATCCCTTTAAGCCAATGTGCGAAAAGTCGTAATTTGCAAAGAGTGATGCTTGATGCTTTGGTGTAGCTTCAAGTTGTTTGCCTGCACGCCAAGGTGTATCTATATCCTCTTTTGTGGTTGCTTTTGTGTATGTATAGCTTGAACCAACGTTTAATCCGTTTGTTACTCGCCCACTTAAATCAAATTCAAAGCCACGAGAGCGTTGTTTGCCTGCAATTAGCAGTGTGCTAACGCCGTTTATTGTTGTGCTGTAACTTACATTTTTCTTATCAATGTTAAATATTGCAGCTGTTGCGGTTATGTTATTGTTTTGAAATTTTGTGCCTAGCTCAACTGACTCCCCTTCTTCTGGCGGTAAAGATGAGCTTACTTCGGCTGAGATTGAGCTTTGTGGGTTAAAGCTTTGAGAGTAGCTTGTATAAACTGACCATTCAGGTGTTAAAAGATAAACAAGTCCTAAATTATAAAGTAGCTTTCCATCGTGCTGGTCTGTTGCTACTTTAAAATCTGTTTGACCCCTACCACCATATTGGTCGTAATATTCATATCTTAAACCAGATACAAAAATTAACTCATCTGTTAAGTTCATATTATCTTGTAAATATGTGCCAATAGTGCGAATTTTTTCATATTGGCTATATGTTGCGTTGCCTTGTTGTGTTGCAATGCCAACTTGTCCATAGATTGGATTGTATATATTTATATTAAATTGAGTGCCGGTTTCACGTGCATTTTTTGGACGACGTCTTAAATTATCTCTTATATCAATACCCATAATTAAATTGTGGCTAATTGGTCCAGTTTCAACTATTCCGTTTAAATTTATACTCCCAGCGTGTGTGCGGTGTTCAAAATCTGAGTAAAATTCATTACGCCTTCCAGCAATGCCGGTAGTTAAATCTACATTCATAACACGCATTTGTCCGTAGTCATACATTGAGCGTGAAAATGCGTAGTTTGCCTTTAAAAGCCAGTTTTGACCTATTTGTTTTTCAAATCCTACATCAAATGTATCAACTTTGCCGTTGGTTTCATTAAAATGCTCATCAAGTCTTATTTTTTTATCAATTGGCAAAATTTGTCCATTTGTTGTAGATAGATACATTCCCCTATCAACCGGGTCTGTGTATTTTGTGTGAGTATAGGCTAAATCCAAGCGATAATCATCACCACGATAAGATATGCTTGGAGCGATTGTAAAATTTTTATATTTACCAAATTCACGCCAATGTTTCTTATAAGAGTTATCAAAAATAAAGCGATATGCAAAGCCACTATCTGAAATTGGTCCTGTAAAATCAAATCCAGCATTGTAGTATTTATGATTTCCAAATCCAGCCCATAACTCGTTAGTAAAATCATAAAGTGGTTTTTTTGTTGTTATATTAATAACTCCGCCAGGTTCTTGTATCCCATAAAGCACACTAGCTGGACCTTTTAACACTTCTACGCTTTGTGCTGTTGCGTTAAAGTTATGCAAAACTCCTGCGGATACGCCGTTTCGCATAATTGAGCCATCTCTATTTCCGCCAAAACCACGTTTAAGAACTGAGTCAAAAATTCCACCAACTGAATTTGCGTAACTTACACCACTGACATTTGCTAGGCTCTCAGCAAGGCTCTCTGGTTTTTTATCTTTTATCTGTTGATTAGTGATAACATTTATCGTTTGCGGTATCTCTAAAATCGGCGTCCTAGTCTTTGAAATATCACTGCTAACGGCTCTGTAACCATCATCAAAACTCTGTGTAACCTCAACGTCATCAAGCTTGATATCATCGGCAAATACGCTATTGCAAAGCACATAGCTAATCGCAACAAAACTAAAAAATACTCTATTTTTCATCATAAACCTTTTGTAAAAAATATCGTAATTGTATTGTAAATTTTATAAAATACAGCTAAAATAATTGATTATATTTATCAAAATTTTAGCCTTAAAATTTTGCTATAATTGCGATAAAAAATGGGGGACTTATGAAATATCAGCACCTAAAACAGATAGCTTCTTACCTTAATAATTTTAAAAAAATCACGAGCATAAAACGGCTAAATGATATGCTACTTTGTATCTGTTTTGATAGGCGAATGCTCTTTTTTGACCTTGCAAAATCTGGCTCAAAAATTTACAAATTTGACGATTTTAAGGCGATAAAAGAGTATAACGCCCCGTTTGATAATATCTGCAAAAAACGCCTAAATAACGCAAATTTAATCTCGTGTGAATGCCTTAAAAATAATAGAATTTTGCGTTTTGATTGTGTTTTAAATGGCTCTTATAAAAGCGTAAAAACCACGCTTTTTTTAGAATTTACAGGTCGCTTTACAAACGCAATAATCACCGATGAAAACGGCGTGATTTTAGAAGCACTTCGCCACACGACTAACGATAGAAAGGTGCAAGTTGGCGAAATTTTAAAGCCACTTGGCGAGTTTGAAATAAGAGAAAAACAAGTTGATGAGATTGTAAATTTTGATGAGTTTTTTAAGGCTGAGTTTGAGATTTTAAACGCTCAAAATTTAGCAAATTTAAAGGCGATAAAATTAGCATCGGTTGAGAAAAAATTAGAGATTTTAAACGAAAATTTTAACGCCCTTAAAAACGAAGATGAGCTAAGAAAACAGAGCGAAATTTTACGCCAAAAGGCAAGCATTTTACTTGCAAATTTAAGCAATTTAAATGAATTTGAGCGAAATTTCACCCTTTTTGATTTTGAAAATAAGGCTGTAAATTTTAGCCTTGATGATACGCCAAAAAACTGCGCAAATGGCTTTTTTAACAGGGCAAAAAAGCTAACCCAAAAGGCAAATAACATAAACATTGAGCGTGAGAATTTAGCCCAAAAAATCGGCTTTTATGAGAGTTTAAAAAGACTTTTATTAAACGCAAAAAGCACAAATGAGCTTGAAATTTTAAGCCCAAAAATAAAGCAAAAAAGGCGTGAGGGTTTAGAAAATCAGAATGTTAAAAATTTCTACATAAAAGAGTTTAAAATTTCAATCGGTAGAAACGAACAGGGCAATGTTTGGCTCTTAAAAAATTCAAAAAAAGATGATATTTGGTTTCATTTAAAGGACTTGCCAAGCCCACACGTAATCGTAAAGACAAATAAGAGTAAAATTGATGATGAAATTTTAGAATTTGCCGCTAAAATCTGCCTAAATTTTAGCAACGTAAATCAGGGCAGATACGAGATAGACTACACAAAACGTGAAAATGTAAAGATAATAAACGGCGCAAATGTAAATTATATTAATTTTAAGACGATAATACTTAACAAATTTTAAGGGGGAGTTATGTCAATATCGCCTATTTCAAATGTAAATTTCATAAACCAAAACGCACCAGTGGTTTCACAAACTCACGCAAATAATCAGGCTAGATTTGATTTGCAAAACTCAATGGCACTTCAAATGGCAACAGAGATAAAAGACGAAATTGCCGAGCTTAGACCTGCTGAGGAGACCTATAAAATAGACCCAGAACACCAGCACGAAAAGCACAAAAACGAGCAAAATGAGCAAAAAAATGCCAAAAATGATGAGCAAAATGAACAGATAAATGATGAGCAAAATGAGCAAAACGTTGATGAGGTTTATCATTTAGACATTAAAATTTAGCCCATTTTTTGGCAAATATAAGCTAATTTTAGCTAAAATCGCAAAATTCATCTAATGGAGGGCTTTATGAAAACACGTATCATTACCGGCGTCGCAATGTTTCTAGCCATTTTAGTTATATTTTTAATCAACAGCTACGTTTTAAATTTCTTTATTCTTGGCGTGGTTTTATTTCTTGCATTTAACGAAGCAGCCGCACTTTACGGGCTTGAAAATCGTAAAAATTTAGCATTTATCGCACTTGCGTTTTACTCGCTTGCATTTTTTACAAATCCCGTTTATATCGCTATTTTAGCCATTTTAATCATCGTTTCGTTTTTAGCTCACGTTAGGGCTGAAAATTTAAACATCATCTTGCCATTTATCTACCCAGCCGTGCCTGTTTTTATGATTTGGGCTGTGTATTCTGAGTATGGTTTAGCTTACCTTGTTTGGCTTATTTTAGCCGTTGTTGCAAGCGATAGTGGTGCTTATTTTGTTGGTAAAAAATATGGCAAAATCCCATTTTCAAAAAGCTCGCCAAACAAGACAAAAGAGGGCGTTTTAGGCGGACTTTTTTTAGGGACGATAATTGGCTCAATGTGCGGATATTACATAATTGACGGCATTTTTCACGTTGTAATTACTAGCTTTTTAATCTGTGCTTTTGGCGTTTGGGGCGACCTTTTTGAGAGCTATTTAAAGCGAAAAGCAGATGTAAAAGACAGCGGGAATTTACTGCCCGGACACGGCGGTATGCTTGATAGGATTGATGGATATTTATTTGGCGCACCAGCTCTACTTTGGGCGATGTCGTGGTAATATTAGGCTCAACTGGATCAATTGGCACAAACACGCTTGGGCTTTGTAGTAAGCAAAATTTAGATATTGAGGCGTTAAGCTGTGCTTCAAATATTTCGCTTTTAAACGAGCAAATTGCAAAATTTCGCCCAAAATTTGTCTGTATCGGCGATAAAAATTTAAAAAAAGATGTAAAGCACGAGCGCGTCTTTGTCGGCGAGGACGGACTGCTTGAAATGCTAACGCTTACAAAGTCTAAAAAGGTCGTAAATTCTCTGGTTGGATTTGCTGGATTAAAGCCTAGTTTTTTAGCTCAAAAGCTTGGCAAAACCCTTGCTTTGGCAAACAAAGAGAGTCTTGTTGTTGGCGGTAAATTTCTTGATACGAGCAAAATTTTAGCCATTGACAGCGAGCATTTTGGGCTAAATTTTTTGCTTAAAAAAAGCCCAAAAATTAAAAAACTAATCATCACAGCAAGTGGCGGTGCGTTTTATAAAACCCCGCTAAAAGCCCTAAAATACGCCACGCCAAGCGATGCCCTAAAACACCCAAACTGGCAAATGGGCAGTAAAATCACGATTGATAGTGCAAGTATGGCAAATAAGCTTTTTGAGGTGCTTGAAGCTTACTGGCTTTATGGGGTTAGCAATATTGAAGCGGTCATTGAGCCAAGCTCTATGATTCACGCTCTAATTGAGTTTATTGACGGCTCAACTACGGCTCACATTTGTGGGACAAATATGCGTCTAGCTATCGCTCACGCCGTGCTTGATAGGGTTGATGAGGTTTTGCCTAGCGTGGATTTACTTAGCTTAAAACCGCTAAAATTTTATCCCATAAATTTAAAAAAATATCCGATTTTTTCAATCAAAGATGAGCTTTTAAACAGCCCGGATTTAGGCGTGATAATAAACGCTGTAAATGAGGTCGCTGTCTTTGCGTTTTTAAAAAATGAGTGTGCGTTTTTAGATATTTCAAAGGCGGTGCTATCGGCGTTTAAGCGATTTAGGGATATTAAAATTTCAAACACAGATGAGCTATTTTTAGCCGATGTTGAGGCTAGAAATTTCGCAAAAAAACTATTAAAATTATAAGGGGACTTTGTGCAAAAATATGAGGGCTATAAATTTAGCCTAAAAGATAGCCTTGTAGGCGTTCAATTTTTATTCGTAGCCTTTGGTGCTTTGGTTTTAGTGCCGATTTTAACGGGACTTGACCCAAGTGTGGCTCTATTTACAGCAGGGCTTGGCACACTTGCTTTTCAGATAATCACTCGCAAAAACGTCCCTCCGATATTCTTAGCAAGTTCGTTTGCATTTATCGCACCTTTGCAGTTTTCAATCTCTCAGTGGGGCGTGGCAGCGACTATGGGCGGGGTCGTGGCAGCTGGACTTTTTTATGTGGCTTTAAGCTTTTTAATCAGGCTAAAAGGCGAAGGATTTTTGCATAAACTGCTCCCACCAGTGGTCGTTGGCCCAGTGATTATGACAATTGGACTTATCTTATCCCCAGCTGCTGTAAATATGGCAATGGGCAAGGGCAGCGAAGCCTACACGCAAACAGAGGCGATGATAGTGGCGTTTGTGTCGCTAATTTGCACCATTATTGTGATGATGATTGGGCGTGGAATTTTTAGGTTAATACCGATTTTATTTGGAATTTTTTGCGGTTATGTTTTGGCATTTTTTATGGGTATGGTGGATTTTAGCGGTGTTTATAACGCCCAGTGGTTTGCCTTGCCAAATTTTGTAGCACCAAAATTTGAAATGGCTGCGATTTTATTTATGATACCAATCGCCATTGCCCCAGCAATTGAGCATATCGGCGATATGCTAACTATCTCAAACGTTACAAAAGAGAATTTCTTAAAAAATCCGGGGCTTAAAAGCACACTTCTTGGCGACGGCGTGGCGACAAGCCTTGCTGGGCTTTTTGGTGGCCCGCCAAACACGACTTATTCAGAGGTTACTGGTGCGGTTAGTATCACAAAGGCTTACAACCCAGCCATTATGACTTGGACAGCAATAACCGCTATCGTGCTTGCGTTTATCGGTAAGCTTGGCGCATTTTTAGGCACGATACCAGCGCCAGTTATTGGTGGGATTATGCTACTTTTATTTGGCATTATCGCAAGTGTCGGTATGCAAATGCTAGTTAAACACGAAGTTGATATGGCAAATCCAAAAAATATGATTATTGTTGCGTTAATCTTTGTCTTTGCGATCGGCGGTATGATTATTGATTTAGAATTTGTTAGATTTTCAGGCATCGGACTTGGTGCTATTGTTGGCATTGTGCTAAATTTAGCCCTGCCAGATGTCAAACATTACGACGGATATTAAAATTTATGGAGAGAAATTTGAGATTTTTTGTAGCTTTTTTTATGATTTTTATTGCGAGTTTAAACGCAAATAACCTTGATTTTGCCTTTATCAAAAAGGGCACACCAAGCGATAACACAATGCTTTTAATAGGCGGTATTCAAGGCGATGAGCCGGGCGGATTTTTAGCCGCTAGTATCGTGGCTACTGATTATAATATCACGCAAGGTAGCCTTTGGGTCGTGCCAAACTTAAATTTTCCAAGCATAATCCAAAGAGCGCGCGGCACAAAGGGCGATATGAACCGCAAATTCGCACACGTTGATGTAAACGACCCAGATTATAAAGCCGTGATAAATATCAAAAAAATCATCAGTGATAAAAATGTATCTTTGGTGCTAAATTTACACGATGGTAGCGGATTTTACAGCGATACATACGTAAATGCCGACATAAATCCCAAAAAATGGGGTAGCACCTGCATAATTGACCAAGCTAGGCTTGAAGGCGCGAAATATCCGGATTTAATCGGCATTGCAAGTAAAATCAAAGACACGCTAAATACGAAAATTTTAAACAGCTCACACACTTATCACGTAAAAAACACAAAGACTGCCGAGGGCGATTTAGAGATGTTAAAATCGCTAACTTACTATGCTGTAACGCAAAATAAATCGGCATTTGCAAACGAAGCTAGTAAAAATTTAAACGCCGAGGAGCGGACATTTTATCATCTGGTGGCGATTGAGGAGTATATGCGAATTGTCGGCATTAAATTTACTCGCCCCTTTGAGCTAAACGTCAAAAATGTAAAAAAAGCGATAGAAAAAGAGATACGACTTAGCTTTTTTGATGATATGTTTGTGCTAAATTTAATGGATATGAGGCCAAATCTAAACTACATACCGCTAAAAAAGGGCAGCCAGCCACTTTATAGCTCATCAAATCCGCTTGTAGCCGTGATAAAAGACAGCAACGGCTATAAGGTGCAATACGGCAACCGCTTTGTTACAAGGCTGGTGCCACAATACTTTGACTACGCAAAACAGGTTGATTTTATCAATGTTTTTGTTGATGGCAGACAGATAAAAATCAAAAGTGGCGATAAAATTCAGGTTAAACACTTTTTTAACATTGAGCGAAAAAACGGCATAAGAGCAAATGTCATCGGATACGGCTCTGGGCTTGATGAGAGCGAGGAGAATATCTACAAAAAAAATATGATGAGTCGCTACTCGGTGGATAAATCTGGCAAAATTTACAGGGTTGAGCTTTACGAGACGCCAAGCAATAAATTTGCAGGTATGTTTTTGGTTGAATTTTTATGATTTTAGCCATTGAAAGTAGCTGTGATGATAGCTCGGTAGCACTTTATGATATTAAAAATTTAAGGCTAATCTATCACAAAAAAATCTCGCAAGATGCAGAGCATTCTAGCTTTGGCGGTGTGGTGCCAGAGCTTGCAGCTAGGCTTCACACAAAGGCTCTGCCAGAGCTTTTAAATGAAGTTAAGCCGTATTTTGGGGAGATTAGAGCAGTTGCTGTAACAAATGAGCCCGGACTTAGCGTGAGTTTGGTCGGCGGTGTGGCAATGGCTAAGAGTTTAAGCGTGGCTTTAAATGTGCCGTTAATCGCTGTAAATCACCTAGCTGGGCATATTTATTCGCTATTTTTAGATAGCGAGATTACCTTGCCACTTGGGGTTTTGCTAGTTTCTGGCGGACATACAATGGTGCTTGAAATTTCAAACGATAAGAGCGTGAAAATTTTGGCAAAAACGAGCGATGATAGCTTTGGCGAGAGCTTTGATAAGGTCGCTAAAATGCTAAATTTAGGCTATCCGGGCGGTGCTGTGGTGCAGGAGTTCGCCCTAAAATCAAAACGTAAAGACCGCTTTAAACTGCCAATCCCACTTCTTGGCGATAAAAGGCTTGAATATAGCTTTTCTGGGCTTAAAAACGCCGTTAGGCTTGTCGTAGAAGGGCTTGGCGATTTTAGCGATGATGATGTGGCTGATATTTGTTACGCCTTTGAAAACGCAGCTTGTGCACACATTATGGATAAGCTAAAACGCATTTTTGATGAGCGAAAATTTGCAAATTTTGGCGTTGTTGGCGGTGCGAGTGCAAATCTAAATTTACGCTCGCAAATTAGCACACTTTGCGATAAACACGGCTCAAAACTGCTCTTAGCACCGCTTAGCTTTTGTGCTGATAATGCAGCGATGATAGCGCGTGCTGGACGTGAGAAATACCTAAAAGGCGAGTTTATCACTCATCAAAATTTACAAATCAGCCCACGAAGTAGTGAAATTTTAATTTAAGGTATAAATATGCTATTTAACTCATACGAATTTATATTTTTATTTTTGCCAGTTGCATTTTTTGGCTATTTTTTGCTAAATAAATTTGGCAAACACGTGCTTTCAAAGTGTTTTTTGGTTGGCTGTTCGCTTGTGTTTTATAGTGTTTTTAACGTGCTTTATCTGCCTTTGATTTTAGGTTCAATGGCGTTTAATTACGCAGTTAGTTTGAAATTTAATGCCGTTAAAAATAAAAAATCGTTGCTCATTTTTGGCATTATGTCAAATATTGCAATGCTTGGATATTTTAAGTATTCTGACTTTTTTATTGAGAATTTTAACTTCGTGTTTAGCGCAAATATTAGCCCTTTAAATTTAGTTTTGCCACTTGCGATTTCATTTTTTACCTTTCAGCAAATTGCATTTTTAGTAGATAGCTATAAGGGCGAGATAAAAGAGCAAAACGTGCTAAATTACGCACTTTTTGTTACGTTTTTCCCACAGCTCATAGCTGGACCGATTGTTCATCACAAAGAGATGATACCTCAGTTTGCAGATAAGAAAAATTATAAGATAGATTATTTTAATGTTGCGGCTGGAATTTTTATATTTTCAATTGGACTTTTTAAAAAAGTCGTAATTGCTGATAGTTTGGCGGTTTGGGCAAATGCTGGATTTTCTAGCACATTGGCTTTAAATTTCTTTGAGGCGTGGCTTACTGCTTTATCTTATACATTTGAGCTTTATTTTGATTTTAGTGGATATGCCGATATGGCAATAGGTCTTGGGCTTATGTTTAACATACTTTTACCACAAAATTTCAACTCGCCATACAAGGCTACAAATATTCAAGATTTTTGGCGTAGGTGGCATATGACGCTTAGTAGATTTTTGCGTGATTATGTTTATATTCCGCTTGGCGGAAATCGTGCGGGGGGGGGGGGGGCGGACACTCGCTAATTTATTCTTAACTTTCTTGCTGGGTGGCATTTGGCACGGTGCTGCTTGGACTTTTGTAATTTGGGGTGCTTTACACGGAATTGCCATTGTTGTTCATAGACTTTGGCAAAGGCTTGGATACAAACTTCATAAATTTACTGCTTGGGCTATTACTTTTGTATTTATAAATGTTACTTGGGTCTTTTTTAGGGCTTCTAGTTTTGAAAATGCACTTAATATTTTAGGAGGTATGTGCGGATTAAATGGTATAAATTTGCCTAGAAAATTAGAGCGATTTTTATCATTTTTGGGTGAATTTGGCATAAAATTTGGCAATGTGTTTTCAAATCTAAATGTTATATCAAATGAACTTATTTTTATTATTCCAACTTTTTCATTTTTGCTTTTTATCTGCGTTTTTATGAGAAATTCAAACGAAAAAACACTTAGTTTTAGTATGAGTTATAAAACCGCTATTTTTTGTGCGATTTTGTTTTTTGTTGCCATTTGCAGTTTTAGTGGCGCTAGTGAGTTTTTATATTTTAATTTTTAGGAGCAGATATGAAATTTAAAAGATGGATTTTTATATTTTTATGCGTTGGTTTTATCTTTGTTCTTCGTGTGTTTTGTCTGAATTTTACGATAGATATGCTGTTTTTAACAACAAATAAAAATCGCTTTAACGAAAAGACAAAAGTTTTTAACGAAAGAGTGCAAAAGAGTAATTTTTTGCTAAATCACACTAAAAAATACGATGCTGTTTTAATAGGGACTAGCAGATGCTTATATATGCAGTCAGACTTTTTTAGCGGTATGAAAATTTTTAATTATTGTCTTTCTGGTATGGACGCAAGTGAATATAAGCCATATATTGACTTTTTTAAAGAGCTAAATGGGACGCCAAAATTTATAGTTTTAAATGCCGACTTTCGCTCAGCTTTTAATCAAGGGAAGTTTGCGTATGATGACCCAACACAGGTGCTAAAAAACGTAAAGGATAAAATTTATAAACTTCAAATGCTTCTTAGTATAAAAAATGCGTTTAACTCTGTATTGCCTATTAAAAATACTGATTTTTATGATAGAGAGCTAAATAAATTTGCAGTAGAGCAAAGTGATGAGCTGTTTAAGGAGTATAATAAATCCAATATTGAGGGCTATTTTTTAGATTTTACTAAGCGTTGGAATTTTAACGATGAGTATTTTAATCTGTTAAAATCTCTTAAAAATGAGAATAAAACTTCAAAATTTATAGTTTATACGCCACCCATTGCAGCTGAGCTTTTTGTTACTGAGATGATAAAGGCTAATCAGTTTGAGCGTTATAAAGAGTGGTTTAGGAGTTTGGTTGAAATTTTTGGCGAAGTTTATGCTTTTATGGATATAAATAGCGTAACTACCGATTTAAGACCGCAAAATTATAAAGAGGTAAGTCATTTTATGCCAAGTGTAAGTCAAATTGTAGCTAAAAAGCTAACAAAAAATTTTAGTCAAGAGCCAAAAGATTTTGGTGTGATAGTAGATAAAAGCAATATTGAAAGTTTTTTAAACGAGCAAGAAAGAAAGCTAAAAGAGTATAAATTTATTTTTAGTTATATAAAATAAAAAGGGGCAAAAGCCCCTAAAATCAGTGTTTTGATAGATAGTTTGTATCGTAGTTGTTTGAGATGAAGTCTTTGTTTTTCATCATCTGTATGTGAAAATCGCGCGTGGTTTTGATACCGCCGATTACTAGCTGTTCTAGCGCGACACGCATTTTGTGTATGGCTTTTTCGCGTGTTTCGTCCCAAACGATGAGTTTGCCTATCATACTATCATAAAACGGCGGGACGCTGTAGCCTTGATAAACGTGGCTATCCATTCTCACGTTTCGCCCGCCCGGACAGACGTATTTTGTTATCTCGCCCGGATTTGGCACGAAGCTGTTTGGATCCTCGGCTGTGATACGGCACTCTATGGCGTGTCCGTGAAGCTTTATGCTCTCCTGACTAGGTAGCTTTTCGCCCTGTGCTACGCGTATCATTAGCTCAATTAAATCAAGTCCGCTTACCATTTCGCTAACACAATGCTCTACTTGAAGGCGTGTGTTCATCTCAATAAAGTAAAAATTTAGGTGCTTATCCACTAAAAACTCAAACGTCCCAGCGCCCTCGTAACCTATCGCTTTTGCCGCTTTTACGGCTGTTTCGTGTAGGCGTTTTCTCGTGTTTTCATCAAGCAAAATCGCTGGACTTTCTTCTATTAGCTTTTGGTGGCGGCGTTGCATTGAGCAGTCGCGCTCTCCAACGTGCAAGACGTTGCCGTGGCTATCGCCGATGACTTGAACTTCAATGTGGCGTGGATTTAAAATATACTTCTCCATATACATTGTCCCGTCGCCAAATGCCGTAACAGCCTCGCTCTCAGCCGACCAAAACGCCTTTTCTAAATCCTCTTCACGCTCAACCACACGCATACCGCGACCACCACCACCAGCGGCTGCTTTTAAAATAACTGGATAGCCTATCTGTTTTGCAAGCTCTTTTGCAAATTTTATATCTTTTATAGCGCCGTCAGAGCCCGGGATTACTGGCACACCAGCTCTTTGCATTACCTGCTTTGCCTTGCTTTTATCGCTCATTATCGCCATTGCCTCAACACTTGGGCCAATGAATTTTATCTTGTGATGAGAGCAGATTTCAACAAAATTTTGATTCTCACTTAAAAAGCCGTATCCTGGGAAAATCGCGTCTGCTTCGCTAATTTCAGCCGCCGAGATGATCGCTGGTATGTTTAGGTAGCTATCACTTGAACGAGGATTGCCAATGCAAATGGCAGCGTCGGCGTATTTTACGTAAAGTGCGTCCCTATCGGCTGTTGAATAGACAACTATCGCCTCTTTGCCCATCTCCTTTATCGTCCGCAAAGCACGAAGCGCGATCTCGCCCCTGTTTGCGATTAATATTCTTTTAATTTCCATTAAATTTTCTCCACAGCAAACAACGCCATACCAAACTCAACTGGCTGTCCGTCAGCGACTAAAATTTCGCTAATTTGGCAGTCAAACTCAGCCTCAATGTCATTCATTATCTTCATCGCTTCAATAATGCCGATAACCTCGCCCTTTCTAACCTTTTGACCGACTTTTACAAACGAAGCAGCGCCCGGGCTTGGAGCTGAGTAAAATGTGCCAACCATTGGCGAATTTAGCGTATTTTTAGCTGTTGTGGCTGGTTTTTCATTAACAACCTGAACATTTATAGCTTGTGGGGCTGGGGCTGGTGTGGCTACTGGGGCTGGGGTAGGGGCTGGGACATCACAACAATCGGCATATTTTTCAAGCTCTAACTCAAAATCGCCCTCTTTTATGCGGATTCTATTTATATCTTTTGTTTCAAAAAGCTCTATTAACTGCTTTATATCTTCTTTTTTCATACAAACTCCTATGCGTGATTTAAACTAGTGATTTTAGCAAAAAATATCAAATATAAAGCTAAAATTTGATATTGTTATGAAAATTTTAAAAGGATAAAAATGGGACTAAAAAGCGATAAATGGATAAGAAAAATGAGCCTAGAAGCCGATATGATCGTGCCTTTTGCAGAAGAGCAGGTCGGCAGGGGCGTTGTAAGCTATGGCGTTAGTAGCTATGGGTATGATATTCGCGTGGGCGATGAGTTTAAAATTTTTACAAATATCGGTGGCACCGTGGTTGATCCAAAGAATTTTGATGAGAAAAATGTCGTGGATTTTAAGGGCGATGTCTGTATCGTGCCACCAAATTCGTTTGCGTTAGCTAGGACGATTGAGTATTTTAATATGCCAGATGACGTTTTAGCCATTTGTCTTGGCAAAAGCACTTATGCAAGGTGCGGTATAATCGTAAATGTAACGCCGTTTGAGCCGGGATTTAAGGGGCATATCACGATTGAGATTTCAAATACAACTCCACTTCCAGCTAAAATTTACGCAAACGAGGGTATAGCGCAGGTGTTGTTTTTACAAGGCGATGAGCCGTGTGAAGTGACTTACGCCGACAAAAAGGGCAAATATCAAGCACAAGAGGGCATAACACTGCCTAGAATTTTAAAGTGATTTTGTGTTTTGAAATTTTAAAGTTAGCGGTTTAAAAACTATAATAGTTTTTAAACCAAGTTTTAATAAAATCAATAAATCGCTACTAAATTTTAATCTATAAATTTGCAAAATCATAACCTACAAGATAAAATTTTAACTAATTTTATACTTTTCATTAACTTTAAGTTGTTTTTTTTTTTTTTTGAAATATAATGGTGTAAATGTTTTTAAAACAGCAATAAAACACAAGGTTTTACAATGATTTTAGCAACTTTTAAAAAAAGAGATGGCACGAGCATAACTGCTAAAAATGCTCAAATTTTAAATGGCGATGACGAGCAAAACGCCATACACGAGATAATTAGCACCATTAACGCTCACGGCATTATGTGCCGTAGAAAGCAAGAAATCAGGCGTGCTGGGGATAAATTTGTAGCGTTTTTAGACCCAAATTTTATGAAAAAACAGGGCTGTTCGCTCATTATTTTATGCGATAAAAACAGCACAAACGATGAAATAAACGCCACTTTAAGGGCTCTTAGCGTTGATAATTTGCTGTTTAAAAAGGCTTTAAGGCATTACAGGTTAGCACAAATTTCAAAGCTTATTTTTGTGCTTGTGATTCTTGTGCTTATTTTATTTTTATTAAATATTCATTAATTTTTAAAAAATAAAAACGTGAAAATTAACCTGCTTGCATTTTTAGTTTTGATTTTTTAAAAATTTATGTGGTTTTGGGATTTTGTATTTTGTTTGATTTTTGGCACGAGCGAAATATGGTCGCTTTTGCTATAACTCGCAAATAAAATTTTATTGCTTAAAAAAGTAAATTTTGGCTTGGTTTGCAGTAGAACTTCGCATTTTATTCAGGCTGTCGCTTGTTTTTCTTTAAGGGAGAAGGGGGCTTGAATTGCGAAGTCACCCCCTTCTCCCTTAACAACCCACAACCCCGACAACGCTCTATCGTGCGAACACCTGCCGATTAAAAGTCGGCGTTCGCTAGTTTTGGTCTTGTTGCGTTCTAGTGTTTTTTGAAATTTGTATTTTTCACAAAATTTTCGCCATTTACCAAAAGCGATAATTCTCTATCGTTGCTGTGTTTTTGCAGGTTTTAACTGCCGATAAGTCGGCTTTTTACGTTTTATATTTTTGAAATTTTAATCTAAAAATTATGCTGTTTTTTGAGAATTTTTGTGGTTTGAAGTAGAACTTTGCTTGAAATTTAAAAAGTGTCGCTTGTTTTTCTTTAAGGGAGAAGGGGGCTTATTTTGCGTTTGGCTTTTAAAACGAGCAAAAGCGAAGTAGGGTCGCACTTATCCATTTGCCATAACTCGCAAACAATCAAAATAATGTCGTAACATTGTTTTGATTTTCGTTTGCTCCCAATGGCGACGCTCTTTCGCTGCTGTGCTTTTGCAGGTTTAATTCTTCTAAAACAACAAATCCCTTAATATGCGAACACCTGCCGATTAAAAGTCGGCATCCGCTAGTTTTTATTTTTTATGTTCTAGCGTTTTTAAAATTTTAAACAAAATTACAAAACACAAAAAATGTAACACCCCAAAATTTGCTATAATTTGTGCGAATTTTAGATAAAAGGATAAAGATGACATTAGATGAAGTTAGCGACAAATCGCTAAAAATTAGAGAGCTTTATCACGAATTAGAAATTTTATACCACGCCAAAAAGTGGTCGCCACAAGAGGATGTTTTGGGGTTTTTAACAGATGCGTCGCTAGTTGGTAGGTATGTGATGAGCAAACAAGAGCGTTGGTCTAGCGATGATGAGGGCGATTTAGCCCATAAAATCGGCGAGTGCGTTTGGTGGTTGGCTGTTATAGCTAGTAAGAATGGTGTTGATTTTAGCCAAAGTGTCTGCGATTTTTTAAACGAAAAAATGACTCATTTAAACAAATAATTTTTATTTAAACACTTACAAAATTAATTTTAAACAAACTTTGCTATAATGTGGGCTAAATTTTAACAAAAGAGCGAACATTGAACTACATACAAGAGTTTAAAAAACACAAGAGCGTGGCGTTGCTCGGGGCGTTTTTGCTGGCGATTTGCATACTTATGTTTATTAGCGAGAGCTTTATGATTATCGCTTTTGGAATTTGCATATTTTTGTATGGCATTTCGGTTTTGGAGCTGAGTTTTTCGGGCTTTTCTGGCATTGAGAGCTTTCTTAAAAAGGCGACAAGTAGCAGGTTTAAGAGCTTTTTATTTGGGCTTATCACCACTTTTATTATGAATTCCAGCGGTCTAGTTAGTGTCATTGCCATTTCGTTTTTAAGTGCTGGACTTATCACGCTTGGTGCTGGACTTGCCATTATTTATGGTGCAAATATCGGCACGGTTTCAACCGCTTGGCTAGTCGCTGGCATCGGACTTAAAACGCAAATCATCTACTACGCTATGCCACTTGTGATTATTGGCGTAATTATGTTTTTTAATAAACAAAAGGGCATTAAAAGTTGCGGTTATTTCGTATTTAGCATTGGGCTTTTGTTTCTTGGAATTCACTATATGAAGTCCGGATTTGATGATATAAAAGATACGATTGACCTTGCAAAATACGCTATGGACGGCGTTAGCGGACTTTTGCTTTACACGCTTGTTGGCATTGTGGTTACGATTTTAATGCAAAGCTCAACGGCGACGCTGACACTAACGATAACGGCTCTAAGCGTGGGGCAGATGAGCTACGAAAACGCCGTTGCTATCGCTATTGGCTCAAATGTCGGTAGCACCGTGGTCGCTGTTATTGGCTCAATAAATGCAAATATAGACGGCAAAAAGCTGATGTTTGGACACGTTTTATTTAACGTAGTTTCGGCAATTCTCACACTTTTGTTTATAAAATTTATTGTCCCATTTACCGATTTTGTAGCACATTTTTTACACATTAGGACTGATGATTACTCAATGAAACTAGCTCTGTTTCACACGATTTTTAACATAATTGGCGTTGGCGTGTTTTATCCGCTAACAAATAGCGTCGTGATTTTTTTGGATAAATTTGTAAAATCAAAGCAGGTTCGCTCAAAAGTAATAACGGCAAAATTTCTTGATGAAGAATCGCTTCAATTTAGCGACTCCGCCTTTGTCGTGCTTACAAAAGAGATGGCTCATCTTTACGCAAACACCGCTTCAATCATCGCAAAATCAATCAGCATTAGCAAAAACGACATAACGCTTGATATGCCATCAGATGAGATTATTAAAATGCGAAAAACGCCAATTGAGATAGATTTTGATGAGATTTACAACAACCGCTTTAAAGAAATTTACAGCCAAATCATAAACTACCTAATCAACGCAAGTGCCAACGCAAAAAAGGAGGACATGGTGAAGTTTATGGATATTCGCCGTGCCGCCTTGCTTCTAGCTGAAACGCTAAAAGATGTCAAAAATGTCCAGCCAAATATCTATAAATTTATGAGCTCATCAAACGAGTATATCAGGGCAGAATATGACAAGCTTCGCACGAAAATTTTGCATTTGCTTCGTATAATTGAGCAAATTCGGGTCTTTGAGATTGACGATAATGTGGCGATTAAGGAGATTAGACAGCTTTATAAGGAGTATGATGCCATTCAGTTTGCGCCAGATATTTTGCTTCACGAGAAGAAAATTTCAAACAAAATGGCAACCTCGCTGATGAATGACACCGACATCGTAAAGGGCATTACAAATAGCCTTTTAAAAATTGTGCAAATCATCTCAACTCACCGAAAAGACAGCGATTTTATGGCGATAATGCAGGTTTTAAAAACCCAACGCCTTTAAAATTTTAAGCTAAATCCCAAATAATTGGGGTTTTGCCGTGTTTTGTTAAATATTTGTTTGCCAAAGAGAAGTGCGAACAGCCAAAAAACGCCCCACGTGCTAGCGGGCTAGGGTGAGCGGCACTTAGGATTAGGTGCTTTTTTGCGTCAATGAGTGGCGATTTTGCCTTTGCGTAGTTGCCCCAGAGCATAAAAACGAGATTTTCACGCCTTTTATCAAGGACTTTTGTGACCGCATCGCTAAAAATTTGCCAGCCGATTTTTGCGTGAGAATTTGGCTTGGCTTTTTGCACGCTAAGCGTTGCGTTTAGTAAAAACACGCCCTGCCTTGCCCACTCGCTTAAATCCCCAAATTTCGGGGGTTTTATGCCTAAATCGTTGTGTAATTCTTTAAAAATATTTGCCAAACTTGGCGGGATTTTTTCGCCCTTTGGCACAGAAAAACTAAGCCCCATTGCTTGATTTGGCTGATGATATGGATCTTGCCCTAAAATCACGACCTTTACGTTATCAAACGGCGTTAGATTAAATGCGTGAAAAATCAGCTCTTTTGGTGGATAAATCGTAGCTGTTTCGTTTTGTAAAATTTTAGTTATATTTGCAAAATAAGGGCTTTTAAGCTCATCTTTTAAAATCTCACGCCAACCCTCATCTTTTAAAAATTCTTGCATTATTTCGTAGCATTTTTATCGGCTTTTTTTGCCTTTTTTGTAGCGGTTTTTATTTCGGTTTTACCACTTATTGAAAGTTCATTTTTGATTTTTTCAAAATTTGCATTGCCGATGCCTTTTACGTTTTTTAGCTCATCAAGGCTTTTAAATTCGTTTGTTTTACGATATTCAATTATTGCATTTGCCTTCGTTTCGCCAATACCCTTAACACTCATTAGCTCCTCTTTTGTAGCTGTGTTGATATTTACAGCCGCAAACAAAGCACTTGCTAAAACAAATCCAGTAAATAAAAATTTTCTCATTTTATATCCTTTTATGCAAAATTCGCACGATTTTATAAAAGTAAAGTTAATTAAAAATAAATGTTTGATAAATTTTTAGTGATTTATTGCACAATTAAACAAATTTAACTCTTTATAGAAATTTATAAATTATTATAAAATTCATAAAATCAAAAGAAGCTTGGTTTGTAAATTTAAAAAATAAGCCATATTTAAAAGGTATTAAAGTCTGATACAAAAGATTTTATTTTTTTAGACAAATTTAGTTTAAATGTTACGCCCAAAGTTTCATTGGGTTAGTTAAATTTGTTGATTTATGCAAAGGCAAAATTGCTAAAAGATGGCAAGATAAATTAAAAATTTACTGATGATACCACAAAGTAAAATATCAAATTTCAAAAAAACAGAGTAAAATTTTAATCATCAAATTTGAAAGCTCAAATGATAAAATTATTATCAAAGACCACTTTAAATGGTCGCCAAGCAAACCAAGCAGATAAGATTATCAGATAAGTTAGTGTATATAATGGCGACATTAGAATTATTCCATTTATTAATGGCTAAAAATAGCGATTTATAGACACTTAGATTGTCGGTGTAGATGATAAGTATATTATTTTCTTCACGATTTTTAATTTTATTAAAATATCCAAGAAATAAATAGAATTTTTTTGCTATCTTTTATATAAATTCCAAAAAACCTCTTTTGTGTCATTTACTCTAATGTCAAGCATAAGATAAGTTGCTATGTTTTTATATTCTAGTCTTTCACACAGCAATATCCATAAAAAGCATAGTATTAAATTTATAAATGACATTTATAATATTTAATAGTCTATTTTGAAAAGCTTTTTGTATCTTCCACACTCAATCGCTTTGCATAAAGTGATATTGCCATATTGTCCGTGTCACTAAGTATGGCTTCTTGTTTTTTATTAGCTTTGGATTAAATAAATCATTATTGACTCCAAGTGTATCAAAAATAGATGACATTTGTAAATCCTTTTTATTGTAAATAAAGCAAACAATCAATTGGCGGTAGTGAGCAGTAAAATTTTAGTTAGTTTAGAAATTTTATCCTTACAAAAATCGCAAAGGCACTTAAAAATGTAAAAAATGCAATCATCGCGCACATTATAAATGGTGTGCCGTCTTTTAAAAATGCGTATAAAATTGAAGCTAAAATCCCGCTACCATACTGCATAGCACCGACAAGTGCTGATGCTGAGCCAACCATATTTGAAGCGACCCTATCAAGCGCGGCGGCGGTTGCGGTGGTGGCGATTATGCCGTTTGAGCTAAATACGAAAAAGATAAAAACTGCCATTAAATAAAGGCTTAAAAGCCCTGAAATTTCAAATAAAAATAGCAAAATAGCACTGATTAGTGAAACAAAAATCGCTAGTTTTAAAAGCGTATCAAGGCTAAATTTTTTAACCAAATTCCTATTAAAAAAGCTAAGTGCCATAACGCCAATGATATTTACGCTAAAAAAGTAGCCGTAATCTTGCGTTTTAACGCCAAAATACTCAATATAAACAAACGCCGAAGCCGTGATAAAGGTGTAAATTGCGGTGTAGTAAAACATCAAAGCCGATGCATAACGCATAAAATGGGCGTTAAAAAGTAAAATTTTGTAGTTTTTAAAGGCTCTAATCAAGCTCTCATCGCTTCTTTGTTTTAGCGTTTCAGGCACGAAAAATAGGGCTAAAAGCACAAAAACTCCAAAAATGCTAAGCAGGTAAAATATAAAATGCCACGATGAAATCCGAGCAATAAACGAGCCAATAAATGGCGCGATAATGGGAGCAACAGCCATAATCACAACTAGCGTCGAGAGCGTCCCAGCCGCCCTTGTCTTATCAAACATATCCCTAATCATAGCACGAGCAATCATCGGAGCCGTAGAAGCTCCAAATGCCTGAAACACGCGCCAAAAGAGCATTTCATAAATGCTAGTAGATAGCGCACAAAAAAATGAGCCGATGATAAAAAGACTAACGCCAATGATTAGTGGCTTTTTGCGGCCGATTTTATCGCTTACTGGACCCCAAAATAGCTGTGCTAGGCTAAATCCAATCAAAAATCCAGTGATACTAAGCTCAGCGTCGCCGCCTAAATCCTTTGAGATAACTGGCAGTGCGGGCAGATAAATATCCACCGACACCGAGGCGAACGCCATTAGCGCTGATAAAACCAGCATTAAAAATTTATTTTGCAAGGGCGAAAATTTCAGCGATATTTTCTTTTGTATAAAGCTTATCCATACCCCACGCTTTTGCGGTCATTACGGCGTTATCAATGATTTTAGCTAAAATTTCATCATCAATATCTAGCTGTTTTAGGCTAGTTGGAGTGCCTACCTTATCAAACCACGCTTTAAGCGCATTTATGCCCTCATCAGCTGAATTTAGCCCAAAAATTTCACGTGCAAAACGCTTAAAGGCGTCCGGGTTTTTATCCTTATACCACTTGCTCCAAGCCGGTATCACCACGCTTAGCCCAGCTCCGTGAGCGCAGTCAGTGATCGCGCTCATCGCGTGTTCAAGCATATGATTTGGATAGCCAAATCCCTCCACGCCAAGATATGTAAAGCCATTTAACGCCATAGTCGCAGCCCAAGCAAACTCCGCCCTAGCGTCATAATCATTTGGATTTTCTAGCAAAATTTCAGTCGTTTTCATCACGATTTTGATGTTTGCTTCAATCTGCATTCTAACAAGCTCAGGGTGATAAGTCGCCGTAAAATAGCCCTCAATGCTGTGAGCGATGATATCAGCGGCTGAATAGACCAAATAATCACGGCTCACGCTTGCTTGAAGCTCTGGGTTGATAACAGAAACGGCTGGATACAGGCACTTACCGCTAATTGAGTATTTTTGCAAGGTCGCTTCATTTGTAACGACAGCACCGTTATTCATCTCGCTACCAGTTGCGGCAAGCGTGATGATATCAAAAATTTTAAGCGCCCTAACTGGCTTTTTGCCAGTAAATAAATCCCACACGTCGCCCTCGTAGCAAACCCCTGCCGCAACGGCTTTTGCGCTATCTAAAACAGAGCCGCCGCCAACGGCTAAAACGCTATCAGCACCAAACTCACGTGCTAAATTTATGGCTTCTTTTACCTTGCTTAAAACTGGGTTTGATTTAATACCGCCAAGCGCGACAAACTCAATGCCGTTTTGCTTTAAATTATTAACGACGATATCGTAAAGTCCGCTGTTTTTAATACGCTCGCTGCCATAAAGCAAAATCGTCTTTTTAACACCAAATTCGCTCATAAAATCGCCAATTTTATGCTCCTTGCCCCTGCCAAACTCAATCCTTGTCGGATTAACAAAACTAAAATTTCTCATATTTATCCTTTTAAAATTTGTGATTTTAACTTTTTATTTTTAATATTTTACTCTTTTACACTATCAAGCCAAGTGTAAATTTGCTTTTCATTTATCATCTCAAAGCCCTTTTTGGCAATTAGCTTTGCACCTTTTGCCTTTTTGGCTAGATTTTCAGCGCTAGCGCCAAGTCCAGAACTAGCCGAAGTAGCAAAAACGGCGATATTTTTGCCAGTAAAATCGTTGCTGGTTAAAAACTCATTCATCGCCCAAGCGTAATCATACCACCAAATCGGATAGCCAATTATCACGTTTTTATAGCTCTGCCAGTCGCTAAGGACAGCGTTTTTAAGCGCTACATTTGGGCGAGTTTGAAGCTCTACATAAACCCTTGCTTTGGGGTTGTTATAATCCAAATCCGCCGCCGTGTAAGGCTCTTTTGGCTCTAAACTCACGCTTTTTACGCCAAGCTTTTGTGCGATGATATTTGCTACATTTTTAGTGCGATTTGTCGCTGAGAAATAGACTAAAATCGTGTCGTTTGCATTCATCTTATCCCCTAAAATTTATGCTTAATTGTAACCATTTTTACACAAAAGGCGGTAGCCTGATTCTACAAAATCCTTGCCTAATTCTACAAATTTAAAAATTTCTATGTTTGTTTTAGCCAGTTCTTGACTAAAAAGCTCCGTGTTTGGCTTAATTACGCCGTTAAATTTTATCATTTTACTGCCTTTATCTCTACATTTTTTGAGTTTATGACCGCGCTAAAATCGCCATCAAATCTGCCCAAGCGGATAATGCCCTCATAAAACGGCTGATTTTTGTAATAAATCACAAAATTCCCCCACGGCGCAAAATACGAAATATCGCCCATTTTGCCGTCCGTGCTTGGCTCGCTGGCTACTTCAAGCGGTCTTACTAACCTAGCGTATTTTTCAGCCCCAGCGTAGTCTTTAAGCTCAATTTTTAATGGCAAAAGAGAGTAAAAATCCCTTGCTACCCTGCTATCATTTAGCGTGGCTAAAACCTTGCCACTTTGCGTTATAAATACGATTTTCATCTCATCTGCCTTTAAATTTAGCACCAAAATCAACGCAAAAATTATGCGAAACATTATAAATTCGCCTTTTTTATAAAATTTTCATACTCAGCGTCGCTTAGCTTTTCAAGCCAAGTTACGCTTTTATTATCTTTTATGCCAGTGATTGCGATATGTTCGCCGTGAGTATTTAGTCCAGCGCCCCACTTATCTTCGCCGATCTAAAACTCTTTACAGCTTTGCCGACTAAAATTTCATTGATAAAAGGTCCATAAACCTCAGCCGTGTCAAAAAAAATTAATGCCTAAATCATAAGCCTTATGGATTAGATTTATCATCTCATTTTCATCTTTTGGCTTACCATAGCCAAAGCTCATACCCATACACCCAAGCCCAAGCGGACTTACTTTTAAACTGCCTAAATTTCTCATAAAAATCCTTTACTAAATACTTGCGCTATCAATCACATAGCGGTATCTCGCCTCTTTATTTTGCACCTTTTTATAGGCGTTTGTGATATCACTTGCGTTTATAATCTCAACGTTTGGATAAATTTTATTATCCGCACAAAAGTTTATTACATCTTGCGTCTCTTTCATATCGCCAATTAACGAGCTGGTAAAATTTACCCTACTTGCTGAAAGCGCTAGGTTGCTTTGAGTAATGCTAAAATTTTCGCCCATACCAACTAGCGTAAAAGTCCCAAACGGCTTAACGCTACTAACATAAGGAGCGACGTCAAACTGCACTGGTATCGTGCTAATGTGATAATCAAGTACTCCTTTAAATCTCGCTAAATCCCTGCTTGGCTCACTTACGACCACGACCTCTTTTGCGCCCCAGCTTAAAATATCAGCCTTTTTACTCTCGCTCGTGGTAAATGCAGTAACTTCTGCCCCCATTTTAACGGCAAGTTTAACAGCCATATGTCCAAGTCCGCCAATACCGCTAACGCCGACCTTATCGCCCTTTTTGATTTTATACTTCATTAGCGGACTAAACGTCGTAACCCCAGCACACAAAAGCGGAGCGGCTAGCTTGAAGTCTAAATTTTGTGGGATATGCACGGCAAAGTGAGCGTTAATGACAATTTTATCGCTGTATCCGCCCTGAGTTATGCCTGTTGACTCTCTTTTATCGCTAAATCCGTATGTAAAAATCGTATCGTTTGAATACTGCTCGCCAAGTCCGCCGGTGGTAGCGTCTTTTTGTAAAAGCGCGATATTTTTATTATCCACCATACAACCAACGCCGACCCTATCGCCGACCTTGAAATTTTTAACATTTTTGCCAACTTGACTAACAAGCCCAACTATCTCGTGTCCTGGTATTTGCGGATAAATCTGCTCTCCCCAGTCGCCCTTAATCGTGTGAATATCGCTATGGCAAATACTTGCGTATTTAATGTCAATTAAAATATCATCATCGCCAACAGGACGGCGTTCAAACTCCCACGGCTTAAAAACCCCGCTACTATCAAAGGCAGCCCAGCCCTTGCACTTAACGTTTGCGTTTTTTGGGTCAAAACCGCCATTTTTATCACTCGCTCCAAAAACTGCACTCACTCCAAAAGTAGAAAGCGTAGCGCCTAAAATCGCTGAGTTTTTTACAAAATCTCTACGTGTCTTATTCATTTTGTATCCTTTTATAAATTTCGTGCTGTAATTTTAACCGCTTTTAAAAATTTGCGGTAGCCTGATTCTCCAAAATCCTTGCCTAATTCTACAAATTTAAAAATTATGCTAAAATCTTGTGAAAATTTTGCTTTAAAGGGATAAAAGATGAAAAATGTTCTCATTATTTCAGGTCATCCAGACCTTAAAAACTCGGTCGCAAACGCTACTATTTTAGATAATATCTCTAAAATTTTGCCAAACGCAAAGATTAGAAAACTTGATGAGCTACACAAAAACGGCGAGTTTGATATAAAAGCCGAGCAAGAGGCGATTTTAGACGCCGATATAATGGTGTGGCAAATGCCGTTTTACTGGTATAGTATGCCAAGTCTTATGAAAAAGTGGCTTGATGAGGTCTTTTTGCACGGATTTGCTCACGGCTCTAATGCAAAAATCGGCGGTAAAAAGCTAATCATCTCAATCACGACTGGCGCGCCCAGCGAACTTTACAGCCAAAATGGGTTAATGAAGCACTCGCTATCTGAACTAATAGCGCCGTTTGAAAGCCTTGCGAGTTTGTGTAAATTAGAGCTAAAAGTCCCGCTATTTCTTACTGGCATAAGCTACATAAACGCCGATGAAACCGAGCTAAACAGGCAAAAAGAGGCGGCTAAAAATCACGCTAACAATCTAGCAAACGCAATAAAAGGAGCGTAAATGTATATCATTAATATAAGCGTAAAAGACGGCATTTCAAAGGAGCGACACGATGAGCTTTTTAGCGAACACTCATCGTGGTTTAAGCGGTTTTTTGATGAGAAAAAATTCCTAATGCTTGGACCTTACACCGACACGAACAAGCCTAGCGGTGTGATTTTTGCGGTTACAAACAGCCGTGAAGAGCTTGATGAAATTTTAAAGCAAGATAGCTATTATCCGGACTTAGCCACGTATGAGATTAGGGAGTTTAGCCCAAAGATGATTAGCGATGATTTTGTAAAAAGTGCAGTAAAATGAGAAAATTTTTACTAGGTTTAGCGGTTATGACTTCACTTTATGCACAGCCTATTTTTAATGTTTTTGAGCTTGGGGTTAGCGATGAAATGCTGTTTGATAAAATCGCAAATGATAACATAAACGCCTCGGTTAGCACTGAATTAGGCACTCTTAGTATGTGTCTAGCTAAAAGCGATGAGTTTGCTTATATGTTTGAAATTTACGCCGATGAAGCATCTTACAAAACGCACCTAGCCTCAAAGCAGTATAAAAATTTTATTGACGCTTCGCCAAAAATCCTAACCGCTCACAAAAAGAAAATCGCCCTAAATACGCAGTTTTTAAGCGATAAAAAGGTCGTTTTAGATGAGCAAACCAAGGCGTTTTTAACGACTTTTAGCCTAAAAGATAGCTCTAAATTTCTAACCGAGCTTAAAAATAGCGACGCAGAGCTAATTTACGCCGCAACCTTAGCGAACGAGCCAAACAGGTGGCTGGTGTTTGAGATTAGCAAAAATGGCAGTTTGCTTGGCAAAATGGGCGATTTAATAACCGATAAAAACGAAACAAAAATTTCGCTAGTTTATCTTAAAAACAAGGGCGGACTGGACTTTAAAAGATGATTTTAGTCGCAGAAGATGATGAGAGCTTAAACGAGCTAATTTGCTTAAAGCTAAAAAACGAGGGATTTAACGCAAAAGGCGTGTTTAACGCGCAAGAGGCGATTGAAATTTTACAAACAAAACGCATAAATCTCTTAATTACCGACATTATGATGCCCGGTATTAACGGACACGATTTGGCAAAACAGGTAAAGATGATTGATGAGAATCTGCCGATACTAATGATAACGGCAAAGAGCGAATTTAGCGATATGCAGACTGGTTTTTTAAGCGGTGCTGATGATTATATGAGTAAGCCGCTTAACTTTAAAGAGATGATTTTACGCATAAACGCCCTGCTTAGACGCGCAAAAATCGCAAATTCAAGGCAAATCACGCTAAAAAGCACCAAACTTGATTATGATAATTTAAGGCTAAGCATACAAAATAGCGAGGTTACGCTAACGCCAAAGGAGTTTTATACGCTGTTTTTACTGCTTAAAAACGAGGGCAAGATTTTTACTCGCTTTGAGATAATGCAAGAAATTTGGGGCTTTGATAGCCAAAGCGACGAGCGAGTGGTAGATACTCACATCAAAAAAATCAGAGCCAAAGTCAAACACGCCGATGACTTTGAGATAGTAACGATAAGAACGCTAGGCTACAAGGCTAAAATTTTATGAAACGCTATCTAATCAGCCTAAAATCCTACACCGCCCTTGCATTTATTGGCACGTTTTGCCTTATTAGTGTGGTTTTATCGCTCATTGTAATATCGGTGTTTTGGGCGTTTGGGAGCGATTTTAGCCTTAGTTTTGGCATTTTAATGGTTTGTATTTTGGTTATGATTTTTGGCGGGATTTTGTTTTACTTCATCTCGGCGCATTTTTTAAGATACGTTACAAATTTCAAAGACGCCACCGCAAAGATAGCAAACGGCGATTTTAGTGTGAGAGTAGAGAGAAAACGAGATAAATTTAGCGGAGATTTTTTATACCTTCACGAGCTTGACGAGCTTGCGTTTAGCATAAATAAAATGGCTTACGAGCTTGAAAATATGAATTTTATGCAAAAAGACTTCATCTCAAACGTATCTCACGAGCTAAAAACGCCACTTAGCATAATAAGCGGGTATTGCGAAATTTTGCTTGAAAATCCAAAAGATAGCCAAAAATTTCTAAATCTCATACACGCTCAAACTCACGCTCTAAACGAGCTTTGCGAAAATATGCTAATGCTCTCTCGCCTTGAAAATCAAAACATAATCAGCAAAAACGACAAAATTAGGCTTGATGAGCAGATAAGAAAAGCCGTGTCGCTTTTAATGCAAAAATACAGCGCTCACAAAATCACGCTAAAATTAACGCAAATAAGCCTAAATACCAATGCATTACTACTTATGCAAGTCTGGCTAAATCTCATAGATAACGCCCTAAAATACTCAAAAGGCAAAATTTTTATCTATTTAACTAGCCTTAATGATGAAATTTTAGTCTTCATAAAAGATAACGGAGGCGGGATTGATGAGAGTAAAATCGGTAGGGTTTTTGATAAATTCTATCAATGCGAAGAGTCTCACAAAACAAAGGGTAACGGACTTGGACTATCAATCGTAAAGCGAATTTTAGAGCTTTTAGGCGGTGAGATAAAAATCACAAATGCCAAAAACGGCTTAAAAGTCATCGTATCTTTAAAAAGGACACATTAAAAACACATTTTAATTTTATAATTTCGCTTTTAAATCAAAGGAGAAATTATGAAAATTTACGACATAAACGTAACCACAAACGGCGGCAAAACCAAGTCTTTAAGCGAGTATCAGGGCAAGGTAATGCTTATTGCAAACACGGCTAGCAAGTGCGGATTTACCGACCAATACACAGAGCTTGAATCCTTAAATAAAGAGTTTAAGGACAAAGGGCTTTGTGTGCTTGGCTTTCCTAGCGATAACTTTGCAAATCAAGAGCCAGACGATGATGAGATGATAGCAAAAAATTGTCAGCTAAATTTTGGCGTTACATTTGAGCTATTTAAAAAGGGCGACGTTAGAGGAGAAAGCGCTCACGAGCTTTTTAAATTTCTAACTTCAAAGCAAGGCTTTAAGGGCTTTGATGATGCTCATCAGTTAAGCCAAAAGCTAACAGAAGTGTTAAAAAACAACTTCCCTGAAATTTTAGAAGGCGACGGCGTAAAATGGAATTTCACGAAATTTTTAGTGGATAAAAACGGCGAAGTTGTCGCTCGTTTTGAGCCGACAGCCGACTTTGCTAAAATCAAAGAGTGCATTCAAAGTTTATTAAAATAAGGAGAAAAAATGCAAATTTTAGAAGCTATGCAAAAACGAAGATGTGTGCGTAAATTTAACGATGAAACGCCAAACAAAGAGCAGATAGAGGCGGTTTTGGAGGCTGGGTTTTTAGCCCCAGCCGTCTTTACCACAAAAGACGCCATTTTTAGCGTGATTACGGATAAAAATTTGTTTAAAACGCTTGATGAAGCGGCTTTAAAAAGATTTGCGCCCTTGCTTGAAAATATGGGTATGAGTGCTAAAACCACGCTTTATGACGCGCCAGTTTATATCATAATCTCAGGCAAACTAGCCACGAGCGTGCCACCAGAGTGCGTTGGGGCTACACTGGCAAACATCCACGCAAACACCTACTGGGCGGCTGGGTCAATTATGCAAAATATGCAACTTCGCGCGACTTCGCTTGGGCTTAGCTCGTGCTTGATAAACTCGGTCGTAGTTACGCTTTTAAATGAGCCAGAGCTTAAAAAACTAGCAAAAATTCCAGATGACTACTCGCCACTTTGCTCTATCGTGCTTGGCAAAAGCGATGAAACGCCAGAGTCAAACGCGCCAAAAAGCGAGCATTACAAGGTGATTTACGCCTAAAACCCTTGCGATTTTAGAAATTTCGTGTGAGCTATGGGCGGTAAGCCATACATTTTGGCGTATTCACGGCTAAACTGCGTTGGACTTTCATAGCCTACCATTAAAGCCACGCTGTGAGCGTCAAAATCGCTGTTTAAAAGGATATTTTTAGCCTCTTCAAGTCTTAAACGCTTGGTAAATGCAAGTGGGCTAACCCCAGCGACATCTTTGAAATTTGAGTAAAAAGATGAGATTGAAATGCCAAGCTTTCGCGCCAAATCGTCCATATTTATGCGGTCTTTGTAGTTTGCTTTTATCTCGTTTATCGCCCTTAAAATCACGTTTTTTACGCTCCCGCTTTGCGTGTATGAGCGTAAAAAATCGCCCCCAGCACCACTTAAAAGCAGGTATAAAATCTCTTTTTTGATTAAATTTGCTCTAAATTTATCGCCGTTTTCAATGCTTACAAGCCTAAAAATCGCATCAAGCAAAACATCATCAATGTCGCCAAGAAACAGCCCCAAATCCTTTGTATCCTTAAAATCGCTAACGCCGATCTCTTTAATAAGACCCAAAATTTCATCAACGCTAAATGCGATTTTAAGCGACGCGTAGGGGCTTTGCGTGATTGCCACCCTTGCGCTTAAATGCATTGGTGCGATTAAATAGCGGTTGCAATCATAACTTAACATCTCGCCCTTAATCTCAACCACCTTTTGCCCTTTTAAAATCACGCAAAATGACGGCTCGTAAAATGTGTGGCTAAACTCGGTCTTTTTACTAATCCTGTAAAAATAAAACCAGTCAAAATCGCACTGAAATTTACCATTTTTTGGGAATTTTACGTCTAAAATCTCACAAATTTTATCTATCATTGTAGCTCCATTTTAAGTCCGTGCTGCCAAAAGCAAATTTCAAGCCGTGTAACGTTTGCAAAAATTTCGCTTAATCTTTGAAATTTTGGCTCATTTACGACGTTTTCATAGCTGTTTAAAAACGCCACAAACTCATCGGCTTCTTTTAAAAACTCGCTACTTGAATAGGTATCAATCCACTCTTTATACGGGTGATTTGCTGGGATTTGCCCTAAATTACGCCTAATATTTTTACCAATCACGGCGTATCCCACCGCGCAAGCTGATAGAGCTACAAGCATATCAAGAAAATCGCCACTCTCGCCAACGCTCATTAAATAACGGCTATAAGCGATATTTACGACGCTTTCATCAAATGCGCTAAATTTTGCCGTGTCAATGCCAAGCTCTAATATGCTTTGATGAAGCAAAAGCTCGCCTTGTATTAGCTCGTTTTGGCATTTTAGTGCAAATCTAAGCTCGGCTGGCGTTTTGGCGTTTATGGCTAATCTTGCGTAGGCTTTGGCGTAGTTTATTAGATAAATGTAGTCTTGTTTTAGGTAAAAGATGAAATTTTCACGCCCAAGTGTGCCACTTTCTAGTTGCTTTACAAACTCGTGATTAACGTAATCTAGCCATAAATTTTCATTTTGTTTTACTAATTTTTCAAAAAGCATTTTATCCCTTTGTGATTTTATAGCCAACACCAGAGAAATTTTCAATAATTGCCCTGTCGGTTTTTAGCCTGATTTTATTTACTATCATTCTTAACGCCTCACTACTCATACTCTTACTCCCCCAAACGTAGCTCTCTATCATCTCATAATTTATCACCTTATCAAGGTTGCTAACTAAGAGATAAAACAGCCTTGCTTCAATTTTTGTAAGGGGGATAATGTTAGCATTTTTATACAAAATTCTCTCTTTAAAGTCGTATTCATAGCCGTTTTTAAAGCGGATTTTTTCATCAAAAAGGTGCTTTGTCGCCATAATAATCGTGGTTTGTAAATCCTCTATTTTAATTGGTTTTCTAAGATAGTGATACGCTCCAAGCTTAATTGACGCTAGGATATTTTCGTTTGTGTCATATGAAGTTATCACGATTGAGATTAGGTGTGGGGCTATCTTTTTTATCTCATCAAGCATACTAAGTCCGTTTAAATTTGGCAGGTTTATGTCGGTTATTACGATATCAAAGTCATCTTTAAAATACTCATCAAATCCGCTTAAACCATCACTTGCTGTAACTAATTTCTTGCAGTAAAATTTTAGCGACTGGGCGATAGCCACCCTTGTGTTTTCGTCATCTTCAACGACTAAGACCGAGATATTTTCAAGCTTTTTTAAAACATTAATGTCTAACATCTTTTAAAAACTCCAATGAAAAAATTGTAGGATTTTGTAAATTTTTAAGGATTAAATTGCCATTTAGCTTTTTATTTGCAATGAGTTTTGAGATATAAAGTCCAAGTCCGCTGCTATTTTTAGCGCTAAAAAATGGCGTGAAAATTTTAGCTTCGTTTGTAATGCCAACGCCGTTATCAATCACGCTAACTACCATTTTATCATCACGCTCACTTATGCTAATGACGATTTTTGCGTTCTTTTTTAAGGCTAGGGCGTCTTTTGAATTTGAGATTAAACAAGCAATAATCTGCTTAAATTCGTTTATGTAATTTAGGCAGTTTGTGTCTGTGCCTTTTTTGACGCAAATTTTAATTTTTAAGTCATAATCTTTTGCAAAAAGTATAAAAATCGTATCTAAAATCGCCTGTTTTACGTTAAAAATTTCTGGCTCACTTTTGCTTTTGTAAAACTCCTTAAACATCTGCATAACATTTGCCATATAGTCAATATTTTCAAGCGATCTTTTTGTGTTTTCATAAAAAATTTCATCGCTAAGGCGTCCTAGTTTTTTAAACTGAACTAAGTTGCCTAAAAATATGCTAAGCGAGTTTAAGGGCTGTATCCACTGGTGCGAAATAGCCGCTATCATCGCCCCAAGCTCTGCCATTTTTGATGATGAAAATAGCAAAATTTCATACTCTTGCTTTACCTTTTCAAACTCGGCTTTTTGTTTGTTGATTTTTTTGTTGTAAAAATATGCAAGGATTAAGAATAAAATTATGCTTAAAAGATAGATTGCAAAATTTATGATAAATTGTTCGTTGATTTTGGCGTAAATGTCCTTTTTTATGGTCTTTGCGACTAAGATTAGGTGCGAGTTTTCAAGCCGTTTAAAGCTTAAAATTTCATCATCTGTTTCAAGCGGATTTTGTGCGTTTAAACCGCTATCGTCTGCTAAAAATAGATTGTTATTTTCTAGCTCAATTTTAACCTCATCAAGGGATAAAATTCCGCATAAAACGCCGTTTTTAACGCTTTTACAAATTGAAATTACAAGCACGTTTAAACCCTTATCAACGTAAGGTTTTGTGATATAAAACCCGCCGTTTTTTATGGTGTTTTCATACCAAGGACGCTCTTTTGGCAGGTAGTTTTTTGGGCGTTTAAACTCCTTGCTTGAAATGATAATCCCACTTTCATAACCAGCATAAACGCTCTTAAAACCAGCGATATTTTCGCTCTTTGTTAAAATATCTTTGATTAAAATTTCATCATCTTTTGGATTATAATTTAAGATTAATTCGCTTACTGCATTTAGGCTTAATTTTTTGCTTTCTATCCATTTTTGCACCTTGTCGCTTGAATTTTTAAGCATTAAAAGCTGTTCGTTTATGAGTGCGTTTTTTACAAACGAGCGATTTATTGCGTAGTTAATTAGCATTAGGGTTAAAAATATCAAAGAAAAGAGCAAAAACGTGCGATTTTTTTGTAAATTTTCTACCATTTTTCTACTTTTTGAAAAATTATAGCTTAAAATTTGTTATAGTCTAGTCAAAAAAGCAAATGAAGCCTAAAACATAACGTTAAAGACCTGCATTTGCCATTTTAGCTACCAGTTGCCAACTGGTGGGTTTTTAATCTCATAAAGCACCTTGCCAAGTTCGTTGTGGCCGACATTTTTATGGCAGCTGACACAGCTTAGCTTTTGTGTTTTATCATCTTTAAATTTCACGTAAAGTGCGTGCATATCATCTATGTTTTTATTTGTTTGATTTACATCTAGGATTGTTTGATGACAGCTTAAACATCCGCTATCATAGACGAAATTTTCACGATTTTTTCTGTTTTCTTGCCAGTTTGCATCTTTTGCGTTAGAGCTAAGCATTACAGCCACTTCGCTAACGCCATTTTTTGCCTTTGTAAAAACATATTTGATATAGCTATCGTGTGGCAGGTGGCAACTAACACAGCTTGCTTTTACGCCGTTTTTATTTGCTCCGCCGTGCGTGTCCTTGTGATAGGTACTTACAAATGTATCCATCCACTCGTGGCAAGACGTGCAGAATTTATCATCGCTTGTTGCGTGAATTAACGCATTTGTGCCAAAAAATAGGGCAAAGAAAACGACTAAGATAAGTAAAATTTTTTTCATTTCATCTCCTTTATGGCACAAATAAATTTTTCATTGAGTCTTGCGAGTGGCACATTACGCAGTAATTTTGCGATTTTTTATGCGTGTTGTGACAAAGATTGCAGTCCATTTTTGGGTAGTGAGGACTTGCGTGGATATTATCATCATAGCCTAGATGACCGCTTTGCTGTGCTAATTTTTCATAGCTTTTATGACAGCTTAGGCACTCGTTTGTGCTTAGCGGTTTATAGTCTTTTGGCTCATCTTGCTTGTGGCAGTTTTTGCAATCAAAGTGAAATTTCTCGTGGGCTATAAATGGATAGTTTTTCTTTGAGAATTTATCCGCTTCGTTTGCGTTTATTGCTAAAACAAAAAGCATTAAAATGATAAAATTTCTTAACATTTTGTCTCCTTTTTGGCTAAATTTGCAGCGTTTTTACCAGCAATCCTGCCAAAAACCAAACAATCAGGTATCGCGCAACTCCCTAATCTACTAGCGCCGTGAGGCCCACCAACAGCCTCGCCCGCCGCAAATAGCCCAATTATAGGATTATCGTTTAAATCATAAACTCTGGCATTAACATCAATCTTAACCCCACCCATTGTGTGATGAACCTTTGGGATAGCACGCCAAGCGTAAAATGGTGGTTTTGTTAAATCCGGCACGACACCTTTGATTTTAAAAAACGGCTTGTTAAACTCTAAATCCTTGCCACTTCGTGCGTAGCTCGTGTAGTCATCAACGCTTTTTTGTAGTGGCTCGTAAGGGATATTATAAAATTTAGCAAGCTCCTTAATCGTATCAAAAACCTTAATCACATTTTTATGCACGCCACGCATTACATTTGCCTTTGTAGTGCCTTGTGCACCGATACTATCGCAGATTACAACCGGATGAGTTAGGCTGCCGTCTGGGTTTTTATTAACGGCAAAAATGGCGTCTGAGCGGATACGGCGGTCTGCTAGTTCATTTACAAATCGCTTACCACTTCTAGCATCAACCATAATGCCATAGCTAAACGCAGGTATCGCAAAAACGGGTGCAATGCCAAAGCCCTTTTCATCAGGACTACCCCAAGGACCAAGCTGTATCCACTCTAAATGCGTGGTCTTTGCGCCGTTTTTCATCATTACCTTTAATGCTTGTGCAGTCGCTCCGTAATGGTTTGTGCAGTCAAGCTCTGGCGTTAGCGTTTTATCAAGCTCTTGTCGGAATTTTATATCATAAGCAAAACCGCCAGTTGCCATTACAATGCCACCATTTACCTTATAAAATTTACGCTCTCCGCTTAAATTTTCGCTCTCATCTTTGCTTTTATCAAAGTCAAAATCGTAATTTTCTCTAACAACAGCACCAATTATCCTGCCACTCTCATCACGCACAAAATCATCAAGTATAGTTCTAGTGCGGACAGATACGCCATTTTTCATAGCGTATTCTTGAAGTGGGATTGTGATTTTACCGCCAGAATTAATCTCTGGCCAAATGGTTCTAGGCACGCTATGACCGCCAAACTGCCCGAGTGCGTCCCTGTAATAAACGCCCTTTTTTAGCGTCCATTAGTAGGCGTCGTTGCCATTTTTTGCGATCACTTCAACAAGCTCCATTTGATTTAGCCCAAGTCCAGCCTTTAAAATATCCTTAACATAAAGCTCGTAGCTATCATCTATGCCACGCTCCTTTTGAAAGCTAGAATTTACCACTGCAAAGGCACCGCCATTTATGGCTGAGTTGCCACCAAGCACTGGCATTTTCTCAATCATTATCGTTTTTACACCCTCATCAATCGCCTGAACAGCAGCTGCTGAACCTGCAAAACCAGAGCCAACAACCAAAACATCGCACTCATCATCCCATTTTTTTACTTCACTAGCACAAAGCGGTAAAGCACCAATTAGTGCTAATGTGCCTAGGAATTCTCTTCTACTTGCCATTTTTTGCCCCTATTTATACTCTTTTAAAAACTTAGCCGAGTTTTTAAAATCATCGCTTAAAGGTCTATCTTTGTCTAAAAATTTCACGATTTTTCGGCAATCATCGTAAAGTTTTTTTGTCGTTTTTGATAGCTTTAAATTTGGATTTTTTTGCAAACGCAAATCTATGGCTTGGGCTGCGTGAAGTAGCTCCATACCTAAAATTTCGTAATAATTATCTAGCTGTTTTTGAAATTTTTGCACGACAAAAGGCGCATTTGTAGCGACATCTTCAATCTCGCCAGCAACTGGCGTGTAATCAAGTGAAGCTGGATTTGCTAAAAATTCATTCTGCCCAGCAAGTGCGACAAATGGCTTTTGCATAGCACCAAATGCGTGAATTGTATCTGGTGTGGCTAAAAATCTACTTAGCCTTGTAAAGCCATCGTTTGAGAGCTTTATCGTCCTTAACGCACTCGCCTTTGAGTTGTGTGCTAAAACGATACTTGCCTTTTCAAACTCAACAACCCACAAAAGTGGCTCAAAATTTGATGTAGGCACGACAGCACCGCCTTTTGTAAAGAGTTTTGCTTCTTGAAAATTCTCACTTTTTGTATCTAAAAACGAAATGCCCGGATTATCATCTGATGAGTTTAGCTGAATTTTTAGCAGGTTTAAAATCGTATCGCGAGTGGATTTTAACGCTGCAAAAAAGTAAGTGGCATCCCTGTAACTAAGCGGGTCTTGCAAGGCTCTCTCATCATCTTTATCGTAAAGGTAGCTATCTTTTAAAATTTCTCGCAATTCATCTGCTGTTGCTATAAAATCTGCAAATGGGCGTAAATTTGTAGCCATTTTGCTAAATGGGGCAACATTGCCGTTAAAGCCCTCTAAACTTAATGCAAAAATCAGCTTTGAAATTTCAAGTGCGTGGCTTAAATCCTCTAAGGCAATGCTAGCAAGTGCGGCGGAGTAGGCGTTTGAGCTTAAAATGCTAAGGCTGTCCTTGCCAAAAGGTGTGAGCTTTTTTAGCCCGGCTTGTTTTAGGGCTTCATCGGCTTTTATCTTTTTGCCCTTAAAATAGACATATCCTTCGCCCATCATCGCAAGTCCGACGTGCCCAAGAATGGTAATATCCGCCTCGCCCATTGAGCCAAAGCTTGGTATTGCGGGGATTATGTCGTGATTTAGGAATTCTTTGTATAAATTTATAACATCAACCGAAACACCAGCCCCACCGCTTAAAAGATTATTTAGCCTTGTGGCTAAGACCGCACGAGCTGTTTTTATAGGCATATCCTCGCCAACACCACCGCAATGTGCGTGGATTAAGCCTATGTTAAAGGCGGTTGAAGCCTTGATGACTTCTGCGTCCAAATCACCCTTTGCATCAATGAATTTTTTATCTTTATTAAGCCCAACGCCAACGGTTAAACCATAAATTTTCTGTCCATCCTTTGCGGCGTTTAAAAGCACTTCGTGAGATTTTTTAGCTACATTTAAAGCCTCATCACTAATTTGCACCTTTGCGTTGTTTGATATGCTAATGATATCTTTTGGCAAGATATTTTTGCCATCAAGTACCACGCTAGAAGCGTTTAAAGCCATTGCAAAAACGGCAACAAATGATAGAAATTTCATCTTAACCCCCTAAAATAAATTTAGGTAATTAAACAAAAAAATAGTTTCTAAAAAGTAACCTAAGCTATATTTTTTAGCTCAATTTGCGTGTTTTTTAGGCTCTCGTCATCGTTAAACTCAAAGCTGACTTTATCCGCTCCAAAGCTCTTTGCAATGGCTTCAAGCGTATCACGAGCGGATTTGTGAATTTTGCTTTCAAGCTCCTTAATGAGCCTTAAACTCATCTTTTCAACCTCCATTTTTGCCTCAGCTATCAAGCGATTTTTATCATCTTCACGAAAGCCAGAGCCAAAGAAGCTATTTAGTGCATCTGGTAGTAAAAACGGGATAAATTTGCCGTTTTTCTCATCATAAAATTTCATATCGGCAATTGAAAATTTATACTTGCAAGGCGGCATTTTTACGTGAAATTTTGAGTTTGCAACTTGCGTTATTTCAAGCTCTTTGCTCGTTAAATCATAGATGAAATTTATCTCAAACTCAAATATCATTGAGAGTTTTTTCTCGCTTACTAGCCACCTTAAATACTCCTTGCCAAAATTGCCAAAAGCGTGATCGGTTTTGGTTACGATCTCCTTGCTATACACCTGAAAAACCGAGAGTTCGCCGATACTTTTTAGCTGTTCTATCTGATTTACGTGGCTGAAATTTTCGCTCTCTTTTTTGTGTTTATTTAGCTCATTTTTCGTGCGAAAAATGACAAAAACCGCCGCAACTAGCAAAATAACAAGTAGTAAAATCAAAAAATCACTCATAATTTATCCTTTTTTAAAACCCATTTTTACACACAAATGTGAATTTAAGATTAATTTTTAAAAAATCTGCTTAAACTCAAATCCATTTTGGTTTAAAAGCGTGGCAACAAGCTCTTGGTGGTCTTTGCCCTTGGTTTCAAGCGTGATGATGATACTGGCGTCGCCGTATTCAAGCTCGGTTGAAAAGCGGTCATAATCAATCTTTACGATGTTTGCATTTGCCGTTTTTAGCGTGTCCGTAAGGGCTAAAAGCGCGCCTGGTTTATCAATTAGCGTAACTTGGATTATCATTTTACGCGCTGATTTGATTAGGCCTTTTTCAATGATGATTGAGAGCATTTGGACGTCAATGTTGCCACCACTTAGCACGATACCGATTTTTGCGTCCTTTTTGTGCTTGATTTTGCCGTGCATTAGAGCTGCCACACCAGCTGCGCCAGCACCCTCAACGACTATTTTTTGGCTTTCAAGCAAGAACAAAATCGCATTTGCAATCTCCTCATCATCAACCTGCACAAACTCATCAACGCACTCAATAATATTTGCCAAGGTGGTTTCACTAGCGTCGCGAACAGCGATACCATCGGCAATCGTGCGAACCGACTTTGAGTTTATGCTCTTTTTTGCCTTAAAGCTCTCAAACATCGCAGGCGCGCCCTTTGCACCCACGCAGATGACCTTTACATCTGGATTTACCTGCTTTACACAGCTTGAAATTCCACTAGCTAACCCACCGCCACCAACTGGGATAACGACGATATCAAGGTCGGCGACCTCATCTAGCATTTCAAGCCCTATCGTGCCTTGTCCAGCCATAACAAACTCATCGTTAAATGGATGAATAAAGCTCATACCCTGCTCTTTTGCGTATTTTAGGGCAAATTCGTAAGCCTCGTCAAAATTATCGCCCTTTAACAAAATCTCAGCCCCCAAAGCACGAGTGTTTGCCACCTTTAAAAGCGGAGTGGATTCAGGCATCACAATCACAGCCTTAATGCCAAACTCACGAGCCGAAATCGCAACGCCTTGCGCGTGATTGCCCGCACTTGCAGCCACGACGCCCTTTTTTCGCTCATCGTCGCTTAAATTTGCGATTTTATTGTAAGCACCCCTGATTTTATAGGCGCCAGTTCGCTGTAAATTCTCTTCTTTTAGGTAAATTTTAGCGCCACTTAACGTGCTTAATTTTGAGCTAAACGCAAACGGAGTTTTATCCACAAAACCGCTTATGGTGCGTTTGGCTTGGATGATTTTGTTTAATAAGACCATAAGAATTCCTTTAAAATAATGCGTGATTATAGCAAAAAAGAGATTATGATAAAGATAAATCGTATTTAAATTTTAAGGTATCGCACGGCTTGGTAGGGTAAAATTTTTGATTTATCAGAGATTGTGATTATTTTATATGCTAGATATGCAAAATTCGCACCAAAATAAATTAGCTTAGCTCACGCCATTTTATCCACTCTGTTTTGAGCGACAGATTTTAGAATTTCAAATGTATTTTTGCCACTTTCAAACTCTTTTTTTATAAATTCATAAAATTTTTTAAGCTCATTCGTGCTTT
>NZ_JANURM010000013.1 GCF_030249845.1 Campylobacter gastrosuis
CATTTGTGAAGTCGCCACTTTGTAATTTGCCATCTTTGCCGCCTGCTACATCATCTATAACATCTGTAATAACAACATCACTTAAAGATACTGGTTTTGTATCTAGTGTTTGAATTACATTGCCATTAGCATCAACTAAATCTAGTCTATACTCTCTAACAGCTGCCATTTCGGCCAGTGTTTCACGTCCCCAAGCATCTGTGCTGTTGCCAGTTTTTACCCAATTAACGTTTGGTATCTCATTGCCGTCTTGATCTAGTAGAGTTACTTTTAGTTTTTGATCAGCACCGATATTTTTAACGTTTTTGATTGTTGCTTCTCTTGCAAATGGTAGTTTTATCTCGCCTCTGTAAGCGATATCTGAAACTTCTAGCTCAGCGTGAGGTGCTGTCGTAACTATGTCGCCAGCTGTGCCAGTAGCTTCGCCTGGGTTACCTGCTGGGTCAGTTACTACAACTTTAACGGTATCATTTGGATTGATTGGTTTATCTGTTGTTATATCAAATTTACCATCTTTTGTAGTGCCTTCGCCTATTTTTTCTCCATTGCTATTAAATATCTCTACCTTAGAGCCATCAATGATTGGGTTACCGCTATCAGTAGCAGAACCTTTTACATTGCCAGTATCTGCTGTGTTGTCAGCTGGGTTAGAGCTATCAATTGAAGTTACGCTATCAACTACTACTGCTGGGGCTTCATTGTCATTTGTATGAGTTAAGTCGCCAGCTGTGCCAGTAGCTTCGCCTGGGTTACCTGCTGGGTCAGTTACTACAACTTTAACGGTATCATTTGGATTGATTGGTTTATCTGTTGTTATATCAAATTTACCATCTTTTGTAGTGCCTTCGCCTATTTTTTCTCCGTTACTATTAAATATCTCTACCTTAGAGCCATCAATGATTGGGTTACCACCATCAGTAGCAGAACCTTTTACATTGCCAGTATCTGCTGTGTTGTCAGATGGGTTAGAGCTATCAATTGAAGTTACGCTATCAACTACTACTGCTGGGGCTTCTGTATCAATATTCGGATTAACAGGTGTTGGGTCTGATTTTTCGCCTGTTGTAGGGTCGGTTGTGATGACATTTACATTATCAGGGTCAGTGATAGGGTCTTTTGGAGTAATGTCCCAAGTGCCGTCGCCATTGTCCTTTTTATCCGTTGGGATAATATTGCCATTATCATCAACTAAATCAGGGGTTGTACCCGGATCTACCACGACTTTAATTGTCGGAGCAGCATTGTTTGTCGGTGCTGATGGGTCTTTGCCGTCAATTGAGACAACTGCTGGTGGATTAATAGGCGTTGCTACAACACCGCCAGTAGTAGCACCGGCGTCTGTTAAACCGCCTGTTACGGGGCTTACACCGCCCACACCAGCAGCTATGCCGTCAGCTAGGTTACCAGTTGAGGCTGTAACGTTTGCGTAGTGTCCGCCAGCTGCGAAGTATGCTGGGGTGATTTGTGCTGTACCGCCAGCACCGCCGCCAGCTGCTGGACCGCCAGCTGCTGTTTCTTCAAGCTGTGTAAGGTCTGCACCGCTTAAAATAGCCTTTTGTAATGCGTCAGCGTCAGCTACGGCACCATCGCCAAAGCTTGTTGAGCTTATGACACTGCTATCCATTTTAACAGAATCTTTGCCTAAAATAGTAATATCTTTGCCATCGTTTGTGGCAACTATAACCTTGCTAACATCTGTTAGCGTCTTAATAACTTCACCTAAAAATATAGGGTCGCCTGAATTTATAACTCGCTGATTTCCCAGTGCATCCACTGCGACAGCTGAGCCTAAAACTTGCTTTGCTATACCTACTTGTGTAGCCATTGTTTCTCCTTTATAAATTTGGGTAATCGGATTATACCCAAATAAAAAAGAAGTGGTATTGGACCAAAGGACAATACTAAATTTTAAAGCTCATCGGCAGCTTGTGGTTTGCCTAGTAAGAAGCCTTGTGCGTATTTGATGTTAAAGCTCTTAACCTGCTCTAAAATTTCAGGCGAGCTGACAAACTCCGCTACGACTTTATAGCCCTGCTTTGAGGCAAAATTCATAATCGTTTCAACCAAGTATCTTGCGTTTTGATCAAATGGTAGCTTTTTAATAATTGAGCCGTCAATTTTAATCGTGTCAATGTCAAGCTCTAAAATTCGGTAGTAGTTTGAGTAGCCAGAGCCAAAGTCATCAATTGAAATTTGTGCGCCGTAATCCTTAATGTGCTTAATAAACGAGATCATCGTGGTATAATCAGTAATCTCCTCGCTCTCTAAAATTTCAAAGCAAACGTGGCTTGGGTTTGAGCAAAGCTGTAACTTCTCCTCTAAAAATTCACGCACCGAGCCGTCAATGATATCAATACCTGAAAGGTTGATTGAAAATGTGTAATCTGGATAACGCTCAACGAGCAAGAAGGCACGTTCAATGACCTTTTTTGTTATCTGTGTGTAAAGCTGTGCTTGCATTGCTACTTCTAGGAATTCGCCCGGATAGCGGATTTTGCCGTTTTGATCTATCAAACGCACCAAGACCTCGTAATAAGTCGCCTTGCCCTCTTTGCTAACATCGTAAATTCCCTGACACTCAACGATAACGGTGTTGTTTTCAAGGGCGTATTCAATTAGCTGGGTGATGATTTGGTTTTGATAATACCTTTGTTCTATCGCATCGTTTTCTTTGTAATAGTAAATTTCGTTGCCTAGTTTGTTGGCTTGTTGGTTTGCTAGTATTGACTGAACTAGCCTGTTAGTTTGAGCCGTATCTTCAAGCAAACTAACGCCCATAACGACCTTTATGCCGGGCAAACTCTCAACCTTTTTATCCACCATAACATCAAGTGAGTTAAAGCTAAAATAGTCCTGAATGTAGCCAATATCTCGCATAATGTTATCGCCGTTATACCAAACGTAAAAATCATCATCCTGAAAGCGAAATAGCTCGGCTTTAATATCAAATGTTTCAACGCAGAGTTTTAGTGTGTTTGCAAAGGCTAAAAGCATAGCGTCAATGACCTTTGTTTTATAGAAAAATCGTAGGTTGTCAAAATTTTTAATCGTGATATTAACAATCATACCATCAACAATCACGCCGTTTTCTTCATCTTTAAATTTATCCGTTATCGCAAAGTAGTTACCAAAGCCGGTGAGTTTGTCAATTGACGACTGCACCTTTATCTGATCACTCTTATCCTCAATCTCCCTAACCATTCGTGCTTCTCGTGTTTTATCGGACTTAATGCCGACAAATCCGCTTAGCTCGTTTTCATAATAAAACGGCAAAAATTGCACTTTTTCATAAATATAACTACCATTTTTTGCACGGCTAACTAGCTCATCGCTTGTCCATTCGCCACCGCCATAAATCGTCCTTGTAAGGTCGTTATAAAAATTCTCGCTATGAACGTAAGATTTTAAAATTTTTGGGTTTTTACCTTTGACCTCTTCAAAAGAATACTCACTTATCTTCTCAAATGCCTTATTTACATATGTTATTTTGTTATTTGCGTCCGTAAAAACCACCGAGCTGTAATCGTTATCAACAACATATTGCAGCATCGTTATCTCTTTTAGCTTTTTTTTGTAAATTCCAGTTTGATAAAAAATAAACATACAAACCACGTAAAATAAAGCACCAGAAACGATTGCAAAAACACGAAGCAGGTCAATGATTTTTGAGTATTGGTGGTCGTAAGCGACTAGAATATTATCAAGATAATTTGATAAATTTAGGATAACATTTTGCTGATTTATCTCCCTTAGGCTAGTAAGACTTGAAACGATATAGCTTATTCGTTTTAACACTTCAAGGTTTTTTGCGTCGCTAATGATTTGCGTATCTTGGGATAAATTTTGCACCTCGTATTCAATGGCATTTATGGCGTGAATATCGGTAAAATCGCTGTTTTTAAGCCTAAGCATTAAAATTTCAAGCTGTGGCGCGTTTTTAAACTCATTCATTAAATACTCAGCACCGATTAAAAATGCAACCGCTCCCGAGTTTATGTAGTTAAACCGATCAACTAAATTTCGTTTCTTGTCGTAAATGCTTTGTATTGTCGTTAAGTCGTTTTCGCTGCCGTAAATTTCAGCCAAAACGCTAAAACTCTCAACACGCTTTAAATTCTGCAAATTCGTATCAAAATCCATTAAAATTTGATTAATGTCATCGTAATTTGATGATGACAAACTACGCTTAAAATAGCCGTCAATCTCCTTGTTTAAAAGGCGTAAATTCATAATCGCATTTCGCCAACCGCTGTTGTCATTTACAGCCACGCTCAATTTATAAATAAAAACTACACAAGCAGTAAAAACAATAAGCAAAACAAAGGCTAAAAACCTAGTCTTATGAACTTTCATCTTAAAATCCTTGGGTGTTCGCCGTTTAACGAGAGTAAAAATTTATAGATCAAATCAACCTGCTCTTTTGATAATTTTTGCATTAATTGTAAATCAGCAACGTGAGTTATGGCGTCTTTTAAATATAAAATTGAGCCATCAAACATATAAGGTGCAGTGCGTGCGATATTACGAAGCGACGGGACTTTGTAGAGATTTTGTCCGGTTTTATCAGAGACTGAATTACCGCTTAAAACGTTTTTATAAAACTGCTTTTCTTGAAGCAAATTTGAGCCTAAATTCACACCGCTATGACACGCCACACAGCCTACTTTCTGAAAAATTTCATAGCCCTTTTTCTCATCTTCGTTTAAGGCATTTTTATCGCCCATTAAAAATTTATCAAATGGCGAAGATGCCGTGTAAATGGCTCTTTCAAACTCAACCAAAGCATTTACAGCATTTTTAAACGTAACGCCGTCGCTGTAAATTTTGCCAAAAAGCGAGCGATAATCGCTAATATCTGATATTTTTGCCACAAATCTCTGCTCATCAATGCCTAGCTGAATGTCAGATGTGATTGAGATTGCCACTTGTTCGCTGATATCACGAACAGAGCCGTTTTTAAAGAAAATATAGTTTGTTGCTGCGTTTAACACGCTTGGCGGATTTAGCAGGTTTCTGTCGGAATTTTTACGAATACTACCGCTAAAATCCCAGTATAAATTATGGCAGGTTTCGCACGATTTTTTCTCGCCGTTGCTTAGGCGTTTATCAAAAAACAGCCTTTTGCCAAGATTTGCCTTTTGTTCATCATAAAAAATTCCAAGCGAAGGCGAAAATTTCTCAGCACCAGATAAAAATGCTACAAAAAAGAGTAAAAAAGCTATAATTTTTCTCATCATCTCTCCAAAAAATGCCTGATTATACCTTTAAAATACAAAAAGAGAGATTAAGCTATCAATTTTTTCTTCAATAATCTCGCCACTAAAATTCTCATCAAGCATATTTAAAATCTCGTTTTTATCGTATTTTACGCCGTTTATATCAAGGTGCCACAATACATTTTCAAAGGTGCTAACTCTATCTCGTTTTGAAATTCTGCTCTCGCCAAAAGTTACCTTTTTAAACGGAATTTCACGCTCATTTAGCCAAGCTAAAAGCGAATTTGAAGCACTGCCACTAGCTCCAAAAACGCCAAATTTCTCAAAAAATGGCTTTAAAAGCGATGAACGCCTACTAGAAGCAAAATTCATATAAATTCTAACACTAGCCATATCGTAAAATTTTGCAAAATCGCTTGGGGATTTTATGGCTGGACTCATCGTTGAAATAGCGATATCATAGTGCTTTTGTGGGGTAAAATCAGCCCAAGTGCTAATTTGTGTTTTGACATTTTTTATGCCGTAAGTTTTTGCATCATCATCTAAACATTTAATCATACCAGCCGAGCTATCAACGCCTAAAATTTCAGCACAAAGCCCAGCTAAATAAAGCGTCCAAACGCCAGTGCCACAGCCGATATCAACGACGCTTTTGCCATTAAAATCAACGCCAAAATCGGCTAAATTTATAAGCACGGCTTCGTTAAAAACGCTTAAATTTTTACTAAATCTCGGATAGTTTTTTGACTTTTTATCCCAAATCTCGCTCATCATCTCATCTTTAAAAAAATTTTTAAGATTATGCCCTTAAATTGCTAAAATTTTAATTTAATTTTTGTTAAAATGGCAACTTTTTTAAAGGATAAAAAATGGCAATTTCAGCTAGAAATCAGCTAAAAGTAAAGATAGCTGATGTCAAAACAGGTGCGGTAAATTCGCTAATTACAGCCAAACTTAATGGCAAAGAGACGCTAAAAGCGACAATTACGATTGATAGCGAGAAAAATTTAGGCATTAAAGCTGGGCTTGACGCTGTGTTTTTGTTTAAGGCTTCAAGCGTTTTAATCGCTACAAACGACGAGCTAAAACTATCGGCTACAAATCAGCTAAACGGCGTGGTAAAAAGTGTCAAGGACGGCTTGGTAAATTCTGAAATCATCATTGATATTAACGGCGATGAGATAAGCGCGATAATCACAAAAGAGTCGGCAACTAGGCTAAATCTCAAATCTGGCGATAGCGTAAAAGCTATCATAAAAGCGACAAATATCATTGTCGGCGTGAAGTAAATTTAGGCGATAATCGCCTAAATTTAGCTTCTAAACTCGTTTAACTTCGCATTTAGGCTCTGTGCTTGGCGGTTTAGCATATCAGACGCCTTTGCTATCTCCTCAACACTTCTTGCATTTTCTGATGAAAGGGCATTTACTTTTGAGAACTCTTGCATCGTTTTTTCAATGCTTTTTGCCATATTTTTCACCTCATCAGAAGCAAGGCTGGTCTTATTTATCGCCTCGCTTAGCAGTCTTGCTGTGTTTTCTATCTCGTCCTGTGAGCTGTTTTGATCAGTCGCCACTTCGGCTACAAATTTTGAGTTCTCACTCATCATTGTTGAAGTGTCATTTACCGACTGCGTGATTAAATTTATGGTGTTATTTATCTCAACTAGCGATTTTGCCGTCTTTTCAGCTAGCTGTCTAACCTCATCGGCAACGACTGCAAAGCCCCTGCCGTGCTCGCCAGCACGCGCTGCTTCAATGGCAGCGTTAAGGGCTAGTAAGTTTGTTTGATCGGCAATATCTTTAATGACTTGTAAAATTTCTTTTACATTTTCGGTGTTTTGAGCTAAATTTTTAAGCTGGTCGGCTAACTCTTGCTCGGTGTGAGCGACCTTATTTACGTTTGCTATCGTTTTTATTAGGTTGTCTTTTGTGTGTTCTAGCGTGTCAGCTACGCTCTTTAAGTCGCTTAGTGCTTCGGTTGTTTTTTGATTTGAAATTTCGCTACTTTCAATGACCTGCTTCGTGCCGTTTGAAATTTCGCTAACAATGCCAAACTCTCGCTCCACTCGCCTTGTTATCTCTTTTGAAGTTGAGCTTAGCTCCTCTGAAAGCGATGAATTTTCGCTACTGCTATCCTTTGCTTCGTGGATTAAAATGCGGATTTTTTCAATAAAGGCGTTCATATTATCGCCAATCTCGCCAATTTCATCCTTTTGCGTGAAATTTAGCCGTTTTGTAAGGTCGCCATCGCCGACTGCTAAATCCTTTGAAAGCTCCATTAATCTAACGACTGGGCGAAAGAGAATTTTTAACAAAATAGCGATTAAAACGATAGAAGCAATGGCCGTTAAAACGCCGATAATTAGGCTAAATGTGGCGTTTTTGCTATTTAGTGCAAGTGCGTCATCAAGAGTTAGTGCAAAGATGATAGTAAGTCCGGTGTTTGGGATTTCTGAGTAGGCTAGAAGCTTTTCTTCGCCGTTAAATTCATAGTAAAAAACGCCGTTTTGTTTTTGTTTTATCTCGTTTGGCAGGTTTTTTAGGCTCTTATCAAGCTCTGCGACATTTTTGCCAATTATATCTTTATTTGGGTGGTATAAAAATACGCCCTCGCTTGTTAAGAGATTAAATGCGCCGTTTGCGTCCTTTAAATCATCGCCCTTAAACATCTGAACGACCTCATCAAAAGAGATGTCAGCACCAAGCACACCTAAGAATTTCGCACCCTTTTTTATCGGCACAGCAAAGGTCGTAACCGCCTGTTTAGTCGCCTCATCGGTGTAAAAATCGGTAGTGATTATCTCATTTTGTGCCTTTGCCTTGATATACCAGTCCCTTTTTCTAGCGTCATAATCGCTCTCTGGCACCCACTCATCGCTAAATGCCACCTCGCCGTTTTCAAAGCCGTAAAATGTAGCAATGAATTTGCCTTGTTTGGTTATTGATTTTATTAAATTTAGGTTATTTTCTGGCTCGTTTTCGTTTAAAATCGCCCTTGCACCATTGATAATATCACGCTTTGAACTATACCAAATGCCGACTTTGCTACTTACTTGACGTGCTAAAACCTGTGTGCTGTTTTCAGCGACGCTAACAATAATGCCCTTTGTGCTTGTGTAGCTAAATGCGACTAAAACTGCGACTATCAGGATAGATAGCAGACTTACGGACGTGATGATTTTTGCCCTAAAACCCATTTTTTATCCTTAAAATAAAAAGTGCGTCAATTTTAGGATTTTTACTTTAAATTTTCATTAACCTTTTGTTGTATGTTCATAAACGCCGTTAAAATTCTCTGGCGGATTTGCTATAAAATCAGCACAACGCTGTGCATAAAGTGCATAAATGTGGTTATCTTTACTGCTATTTTTTAGCTCGTTAAATATCGCTAACGCTCCCTTAAAATCGGCGTTTTGATAAATTTTAATCGCTTCGTGATAGCGGTCTAGCTCATCTTTTAACTCGCCCACCGCATCTCCAAGTCCAAGCACCTGATAAATCTCAACTGGCTCGTTTTTGCCCTTAACCTTAACAGCGTCAAGAAAGCGAAAAATGTATCTGTCCGTGAGTTTATCTTTTGTAAAATTTGTAATGCTTAGATTTGAGCCATAAAATTTGCAAAGGCTCTCAACTCGTGAGCCAAGATTTATCGCATCGCCAATAACGGTGTAATCAGAGCGAATTTCACAGCCCATTTCGCCGACAACAACCTCGCCGGTATTTAGCCCAATGCCAATTTTAATCAGTGGCAAATTCTCTTTTTTTAGCTCTTCATTTAGCGAATTTAGGGCGTTTAGCTGTTCAAGAGATGCCTTTACTGCGCGGTCTGCGTGGTCTTTGATATCAAGCGGGGCATTCCAATACGCCATAACCGCATCTCCTATAAATTTATCAATCGTGCCTTGATATTTAATGATAATCTCGCTCATTGGTTGCATATATCGGTTTAAAAGTCCGATTAATGCGGTCGCATCAAGCTTTTCTGAAATTTGTGTAAAACCACGAATATCGCTAAAAAATATCGTTACCTCTTTGTTTTTTATGTTTAGGCTGTGGCTGTCTTGGTGCTTTAAAATGTCCTCCATAACGCTTTTTGAGACCTTTGAGGCGAATTTTTCTTTGATTGCCTTTTCGCTTTTTATGTTGTAAAAATAGTCAAAAATCAAAGCGGTCATAAACGAAAGGATAATGCTTAAAATTCCAAAGACAATGTTTATGATTATGCCGTGCGTAAAAAGCGCGTAATAACAAGCAAAAAGATAACCAAAACTAGCAATAAAAAAGCTAAAAATTTTAAAATAAAAACTAAGAAAAGTTGTAAGTAAAACGATAGAAAAGCTTAGTGCGATAATGATAAGTATATTTAGTCCATCAGCATAAGATGGCTTGTGAATAAAGTCGCCAGTGATTATGTTATCAATGATATTTGCGTGCACCTCAACTCCGGGAAAAACGGACTCAAAAGGGGTGGTTCTAAGGTCAAAAATTCCATTTGCACTCGTGCCTAAAAGCACGAATTTACCGCTGATATCGGCTTTATCAAAGGTATTATAAAAGATATCTTTTGCACTTATGTATTTAAAGCTCTTTTGTCCGCCTCGGTAGTTTATAAACATTCTGCCAAAGCGGTCGGTTGGGATTTTAAACTCATCAAAGCTGACCTGATAAACACCGCTAACATCATAATCTACAACGACCCTGTTTGCCCCAGTAGCAGCACGTATCATTTCAAGGCTAAGCGAAGGATAAAGCACATCTTCATAGCTAATAACAAGCGGGACTGAGCGAATCACGCCTGAATCATCTGGGACGATATTAAAAAATCCGCTAGAATAGCCACTATCTTGTAAAATCGGTATGTTTAAATTTGCTCCAAACGCCTTTAAAACCATATCATTTTGCTTATCTCGCTCAACAAAAACAGCGGCGATTTGCGGTGCATTTTGAGTGCTGTTCTCATCAACTAGGTCAAAATTATAACCCAAAATCGTTGGTGAGTTTGCAAGTGCTTCTGAAAAAACTAAGTCATAATCATCTAAATTTTGATTAATCCCAAGCGTCTTTGCAATCAAGCGTGGCGAGGTCCTATCTGGCTCGGCAAAAACGATATCCAGCCCCACTACAAGCACATCGGCTAGGGTTAAATTTTCAATTATCTTTGCAAGTTTATCCCTGCTCCAAGGCCACTGCCCAAACTCCTTAATTGACGCCTCGTCAATATCTACAATCACGACATTTTGGCTGGTTTTTATCGCACCCCTTTCTATAAAAAATGCGTCCCTAAATTTTGCGTCAAACTGGTCAAGCAGGTTTGGGAAAAATATGTAAATTGAACACAAAAACGCCGAAATAACAAACGAAGCTAGGCAGTAATTTAAAAATTTAAACATCTAACTGCTCTGGCAAAAGCTCGGTCTTGCAAAAAATTTCAAACGCACGGCTGGTTTTGAAAAACTCAACCAAATCGCCGTCAATCTCGCCGTTTTTAACAAGCGTGTCTAGAATTTTAAACGCCTCACTGATAGTCTTTGTCTTTTTATAAGGTCTATCGGCTGATGTTAGGGCTTCAAAGATATCTGAAAGGGCTAGAATTCTATCTTCAAGCACAAGCTCGTTTGCGCTTAGCCCGTTTGGATAGCCCTTGCCGTTTAACTTTTCGTGGTGATTTGAGGCGATATGAACGACATTTGAGTATTTTTTTGGGAATGGCAAAATGCTTAGCATATCATAAGTCTGCTGGACGTGATTATTCATTATGGCTCGCTCTTCGGCTGTTAGAGTGCCGACACGAACGGATAAATTATAAATCTCATCATCGGTTAAGAAATTTTTAGTCTCGCCATCCATATAAAATTTACGCTCGGCAAGTCCAGCTATCCTAACTAGCTCATCATCACGTAAAAATTCATAGCCGTGATTTGTGATTTTTATAAATTCAAGGTCAGCATTTAGCAGTTTTAGCTCGTTTTCATACTCGTATTCGCTAATTGATTTTGTAAGCAGTTTAATGCGTAAATCACGCTTGATAATCTGTGCTCTAAGCCTGATAATATCAAAGCCCTCAACTAGCTTTTGAAGCTTTGTTGGCTTATCCATTACAAGCTCAGATGTCGTGATTTTGCCCACGTCGTGAAGTTTTGCAGCTAGCTCAATCTCTTTAATATCGTTTTTTGTGTAATTTACATTTTTATAAATTCCAGTGTCGTTGCTTATATCTTGTGCGATTAAGACCGAGAGCTTTGCGATTTTTGAAATGTGGGTTGAAGTGTAGCGCGACTTTGCGTCAATGGCATTTGCAATGGCTGTTACAAAGCTCTCCATAAAGAGTTCAAGCCCTTCAATTAGCCCAGTATTTGTAAGTGCCATAGCCGCTTGAAGTGAGAGGGCTTTGATGACTTTCTCATCATATTTTGTAAAATACCCATCGCTTTGATCATTTTTATTAATGAGCTGAATAACGCCAATAACGTCCTTTTCGTGATTTGTAAGCGGGACTACTAGCATTGAGCGAGTACGGTAGCCATTCATCGTGTCAAACTTCTTTGCCCCTGCAAAATCATACTCTTTTGAGCTGTAAATATCTTGTATATTTATCATCTTAGCGTCCAACGCACACACGGCAGCCACGGCACTTCTGTTTTCTTTGCCGTCTTTGTAAAGTTGCAATGGCTCCCAGCCTAAGTCGTTTTTGCCAAAGTCTAAGAATATATTTAGAGTTGAGTTTTGCACGACCTTAAATTCAAGGGTATTTTTCTCTTTATTTACCATATAAAGCGTCCCAGCGTCGCTCTTTGTAATCTCACGAAGCAGGGTTAAAATCGTCCCATAGAGCTTTGATTTATCAAACTCGCTTGAAAGTTTTAAATTTATATCCATAATGCGGTCAAAAATTTCAGTATCACGAAGCTGGTGAGATAAAGTGGCGTCATTAAGCCTAATCTCGTCGCCGTCGTTTAGAATGTGAAATTTATATTTGCTAACCTTTCTAAGCTCACGTTTAATTTCGGTTAGATACTCGTTTTTTATGTGGTATAAAAATATCTTGATATCTTTACGTTTTAGGCGTGAGAGCATTGAGTAAAGGTCTTTTGGCGTTATGTGTTGGCTCGTGGTCGCTAGGCTTTGAAGGCGTGAGGGGAAGGAGCATTCAATGATTAAAATTTTAATATCTGGATTTTGGTTTAAATACTCAATCGCATCATAGCTAACTGCCGTATCGCCGCTAATTAACGCCTTTTTGTCATCTTTTGTAACAACAAAACCGACCGAGCCTTCAATGTGTTTAGCACTAATTGCCTTAATTTTAATATTATTTACGCAAATCTCTTCATCAAGCGAAATTTCAACGAATTTCAAAATCGGCTCGGTGCTGTTTAGCATTTTTATCGCCGAAAAATCGGGCCAAATTTTGTTATTAAAGATATTTTCTTTTAAAATTTTAATTGTTTCTTTTGTGCCATAAACGCAAAGTGGCGTGGTGCGATTTTCAAAGTGACTATCAAGAATAAAGGCAATGTCGCTAATGTGGTCTAGGTGGGCGTGAGTGAGAAAAATGTGGTTGATTTTTAGGGCGTCCTTATCAAGGGCGTTTATGATATTACCAGCGTCAATGACGATCTCATCACTTAGCCAAAAACAGGTCGTCCCAAGCGTCCTAGTCTTTGTCCCACTAGAACCTAGAATTTTTATGTAGCTCACAATTGTCCTTTGCGTTTAAAATGCCTAGATTTTATAAAAATTTTTCTTAATTTACCTTGTGATTAATTTTTTATTTTCAAGTCTAAATGCGTAATCACAGCGACTTGCGATGTCGTTATCGTGAGTTACGAGAACTAACGAAGCGTTGTTTTCTTTGATATATCGGCTTAAAACGTCCATAACTTCACTTGCCGTTTGCTTGTCTAAATTCCCAGTTGGCTCATCAGCAAAGATGATTTTTGGCTTTTTGCTAAGCACTCTTGCGATACTTACTCTTTGCTGTTGTCCGCCACTGATTTCGCCTACTTTTTGGTTTAAAATTTGCTCTATTTTTAGCTGTTTTACCAAATTTTCATCTATGTTTAGTCCAGATAAAATGCTAGCTAACTCTATATTTTCAAACGCTGAAAAGCCCTTAAAAAGGTAGTGTGCCTGAAAGATAATACCAAATTCCAATCGCCTAATTTTTGTTAGCTCATTTTCTGATAGTTTATAAAGTGATTTTTCGTTGTAGATTACCTCGCCACTTTTTGGCTTTAAAAGCGTGGATAAAATGTGTAAAAGCGTGGATTTACCGCAACCGCTAACACCAAGTATCGCGGTGCTTTCGCCGGTATTTAGCGATAAATTTAAATTTTCAAAGAGCGTATAATCATACGAAAAACTAAGATCACACGCTCTAAGAATTTGCATTTTTAGCCGATTTGTGCTGCTACTTCTGCTGCAAAATCATCTACTTTTTTCTCTAAGCCGTCGCCTAGCTCAAAGCGGGCATATTTTACGATCTCAATCTTGCCACCAAGCTCTTTTGATTTTTCAACGATCACTTGCTCAATCGTCTTTTTATCATCCATTACATAAAACTGACCAAGAAGCGTTAAGCGTTGATCAAGCACGGTGTTATCAGCGTAAAATCTCTCAATTTTACCCGGCATTATCTTATCCCAAATTTTCTCTGGTTTGCCCTCTGCTTTAAGCTCCTCTTTTATCGCCTCTTCTGCTTTTTTAATAACAGCGTCAGTTAGCTGTAATCTACTTGCAAAAAGTGGGATATGATGAAGCGGTTTGCCAAGTCTTTTTAGCTCTTCGTTCTCTTTTTCAAGCTCGGCTTTTAGTGCGATATACTCTTTTTCTACGAAGTCCTTATCAAGCTCTTTGTAGCTTATCACGCTTGGCTTCATAGCAGCTGCGTGCATACATAAATTTCTAATAAAATCCTGTGCTTTTGTCGCAACCTCTTCGCTCTCGCAAACTGCACCAATTAAAACGCCAACGCGTCCGTTTGAATGCACGTAGCCATTTACCACGCCTTTTGCGTCAGCTGATATTGTTTCAAAGCGTCTAACAACTAAATTTTCGCCGATAGTTGCAATTTGACCTTTAAAATAATCTTCAAATTTTACGCCGTTGATTGTGCTTACATTTAGCTCTTCAACGCTCTTTATGCCGTTTGCTTGAATGTGAGCTGTTGTGTCCTTTGTGAGTGCTTGAAACTGCGGATTTCTAGCGACAAAGTCAGTTTCTGAGTTTATCTCGCTAATTGTCGCTTGTTTGCATTTAGCACACACTTCAACACTAACAAGACCCTCGCTAGCAAGGCGGTCAGCTTTTTTAGCAGCTTGACCTAAGCCCTTTTCACGAAGCAGGTCAATGGCTTTATCCATATCGCCGTTTGCTTCACTTAGGGCTTTTTTGCAGTCCATCATACCAGCTCCGCTTCTCTCGCGAAGCTCTTTAACCATTTGTGCTGAAATTTCCATTACTCATCGTCCTCCGCAAAATCCTCTTCGCTCATAGCCTCGGCTAAAACTTCATCTTTTTCATCTTGGCTTACTTCTTGTTTAGCTTCTAAACCGCCGTCTTGTTCAAGTAGTGATTTACCCTCATTAATAGCCTCTGCCATCTCTTGGCAAAATAGCTGAACTGAGCGGATAGCGTCATCGTTGCCAGGGATTGGGTAATCAACAACGTCTGGATCGCAGTTTGTATCAATTGGTGCTACAACTGGAATTTTTAGGCGATTTGCCTCTTGAACGGCGATTTTTTCTTTAACCGTGTCAATAACAAATATCATATCAGGTAGGTTTTTCATATTTCTAATACCGCCCAAAGTTGCGATTAGCTTCTCTTTTTTACGGCGTAGCATTAGTGCTTCTTTTTTAGTTAGAAGATTGATTGAGCCGTCCTCCTCCATAGCCTCAATGACTTCAATTTTGCGGATTGATTGGCGAATTGTGCCAAAGTTTGTCATCATACCGCCTAACCAGCGATGATTTACGTAAGGCATACCGCATTTTTCAGCGTATTCTTTAATCGCCTCAATGGCTTGTTTTTTTGTGCCGACAAAAAGGATTGTCTTGCCCTCAGCTGCCGCATCTCTTACTATATTATATGTATAGCGAAAATAGCGGATAGTTTTTTGCAAATCTATAATATAGATGCCTTTTCTCTCGCCAAAGATGAATTTTTTCATCTTTGGATTCCACCTGCGTGTTTGGTGTCCGAAATGAACGCCACACTCCAATAAATCTCTCATAGTTACCATTATGGTTCTCCTTGCGGGCTTAGCCCAAATTTAGTTTTACCTCCACACCCATTAACGTTTAAACGCAACCAAATTTAGGACTGGTGTGTGTGAAATAAGGGTTGGATTATACTTAAATGTTTATAAATTTAAGCTAAATCCAAGCCCGTTTTTGATTATTTTAGCTCTATTTTAAAGGTGCTTTCATAAATATTTTCATCGCAAATTTTTGGGTCGCTATACGGCGTGGTGTGCGACACACTCACGATATAGTCGCCACTTTTAAAGAGTTTGATATTTATTCTGCCGTTTTTATCGGTCTTGCCTACAAACGCCTTTTGCTCGTTATCGTGATCGTTTAATAAATGCTCTGAAATCACGCTCACTTCGCTATTTGCAAGCGGTTTGCCTTCAAATAAAACCTGCACTCCAAAAAACTCATCTATCTTAAAATTTGCCGGATTTGTAAGCGGGATTATTTCAAGCGTCTGTCCTATCGGCTTTATCACGCTCTCATCGGCTGTGCTGACATTTAAAACGCCCTTTGCACTCATCTTGGCAAGTTCGCAAAATTTTATATTTTTGCCGTTTTTATCGGTATTCATCTGCCATTTATCATCGTTATCCTTACTCCAAAAGGTCGGTTTATACTCGCCAACCACGATATACGAGCCACTTTCTAGCTTTTTAGCCTTAAATTCGTAGTTTTCTTTGCCGTTTTCTAGCTCTATCTTTTTGCCGTCTTTTAAAAGATATGGCTTATCAAAAAGAGCGACCCTTTTTTCTGGGATTTTCTCAACCTTATTAAAGTTGTGTCCATAGCCTATTTGCACCTTTAAATTCTCGTTATTTTGGGCATTTACCCAAAAGTCGTGAGCATTTAATCCGCACAAAGCACCGCCTAAAACAAAAAGCGAAAAAGTTGATTTTATTCGCATAAATTCCTCCATATTTTTGAAAATGAAAATCAAATAATATCGGAATTTTGTTTAAATAAAACTTATCTGCTTAGCTGGATGTCCTCTTCAATTTTTATGAGTTTGATAAAAATTTCTGCCACATTTTGTCTAAAATCATCGCTAAGATCGTATTTTACGCCAAAAAGAGAGTTTAAAACCGCCTCATTTACAAGGCTATCAACGCCAAATTTTTTGGCATTTTCAATCACTCTTAACACGCTTACATCTTTTACTCTAAAATTTTCATATCCCAAACTAGCCCCTTAATGCAACAACACCGGCAAAACGCCCAGTATTTCGCTCTTTTCGGTATGAGAAAAAATTCTCATCACAGCACGAACAACGCTCATCAAAGTGTAAATTTGTAACACCAAGAGCGTTAAACTCATCTTTTAAAGCTAAATTCATATCAAAATTTTGCCTATTTTTGTATTTATTAAACTCACCTAAATCAAGCTGTCCGATTTCGTAACAGCTACCTTTGATATTTACGCCGATAAATGCCGTAATATCGCTAGGTTTCGTGCCAAATTTAGCTTGCATTAAAGCTATGGTTTTTGTTACGATTTTACTCACTACACCGGCACGACCAGCGTGAATACAAGCGACAACTCCGCTAACTAAATCACAAAGCAAAACTGGCGAGCAATCAGCGACCATAACGCAAATCCCAACGCCCCTTAAAGCCGTAATCACCGCATCACACTCGCCTAGCTCATCATCTTTGTGGCGTAAAATTTTAACGATATCTGAGTGAGTTTGAGTCATAAATTTTAGCTCTTTTAGCCCTAAAAATTCACACAAATTTTGCCGATTTTGTGCGACATTTTTTGGCTCATCGCCCACGTGAAGCCCTAAATTCCCAGCCCATTTTGTGCTAAAACCAGCCAAAATTTCACGCCTTTTTAATACAAACTCAAAAATCTCTCTGCCGTCTCCCACGTTAGCTCCCTTTTAAATCCAAGCTGTCTAGCCACGTAGCGTGCAAGCAAATCGCTCTCAACATTGACGCGCCTACCGACCTTAAAACCCCCAAAAAGGCTATCTCTTAGCGTTATTGGGATTATTGTAAGCCTTATACCATCTGTTAAAATTTCATTTATCGTAAGGCTCACGCCCTCAACGCAAACACTGCCCTTGTTTGCCATTAAAGGCAGAATTTCGCTTGGCAGTTTTATATAAAAATCACTGCCATTTTCACGTTTTTCAATCTTATAAATTTCGCCAATTGCATCAATATGCCCTTGCACCAAATGCCCGTCAATTCGCTCATTAAGCTTCATCGCTGGCTCAATATGTACCCTATCTTTTAAATTTTCAACCGCAATGTTTGATCTAGTTTCAGCACTAAGCTCAACGCTAAAACCATCACTAAACAGCTCTATCACGCTTAAACAAGCACCATTTACTGCCACGCTATCGCCGATTTTTGGGCGAAATTTTGCCCTTAAACGAAGAACGTTTTGTGCGTAGCTTACGACATCTGCAATCTCTCTAATAAGTCCGTTAAACATATTTTTATCCGTGAATTTTTGCCTGATTATAGTATAAAATTTATTAATTTTCATCTGTGAGATTTGCGTGTGTTTTGCTAGATTTTTAATCAAAAAATAACAAATTAAGGCGTTAATAGCAAGCTAAAACTCACGACCACCGCTGAGGCAATGAAAAAGATACGCAATGGCAGCGGACTTAACTCAACCCTAGCCTACGTAAATGGCAAACAAAGCGGACAGAGCAATAACTATAAAGTCAGCGGTTATTCAGCTGGGCTAAATTATAAAATTCCGCAAGTTAAGGGGCTAAATACGAGCCTTACTTACACGCAGGTTAAAAAAGAGTATGAGAAAGCCAGAGGCATAAGGCTTGGCGATGAGCGAAGTGAAAAAGAGGTGTGGCTAAAAGCGGTTTATAAATTTACAATTTAGTTAATTTTGGCTAAATTTAGGCAAAAATTTTAAAGGATTTGTATGAAAAAACTGATTTTTTGCATATTTTTGTCGCTAAATTTAGCCTTTGGTTTTAGCGAGGGCGAGGACTACATTAAGCTTGAAAAACCGCTAAATGTAGGCGAAAATTCGCTAGTTAAAGTATTTAGCTACGCTTGTATTTTTTGCTACAAATACGACAAAGGCGTCACGCCAAAGCTACTTAAAAGCCTAGAAGGCGTGAAATTTACGCCATATCATCTAAGTCAAAAGGGCGATTTTGGCTTAATCGCAAGTGAAATTTTTGCTACATTAATCGCCCTTGATGAGAAAAATGGCACAAACCTGCTTGATGAAAACTCGCTTTTTAAACGTGCAAAATTTGCGATTTATAACGCCTATCACGATAAAAAAATGCAGTGGCAAAATGAGCGTGATTTTTTAGATTTTGCCCTAAAAAGCGTGGGTTTAAGCCAAGATGAGTTTAAAGAAGCAAGAGATTTAGCACGCACAAATGAGCTTTTAAAAGCTTGGCAAGATAGCTACGAAGTGGCTAAAATTCAGGGTGTGCCGTCATTTGTGGTAAATGGCAAATTTTTGGTTTTAACAAAAAACGTAAAATCGGTTGATGATTTAGCCTCGCTTATTGAGTTTTTACTTAAAAAATGAGAGTTAAAATTTTATGGCTAGTCGCCATATTTTGCCTGTTTTTGGTGGTTTTTGCACACGAATTTTTTCAAAAATTCCTTTTTATGAGGCCTTGTGAGCAGTGCGTTTATATCAGGCTTGATTTTTTAATCATCGCACTTGGGGCGTTTTTTGGCACCATAAAATTTATAAGATTTTTTGGCGGTGTTATCGCCATTTTTGGGGCGATTAGCGGGATAAATCACAGCCTAATTTTAAACAAAATTCACACTGCCCTACACTCTGAGCTGCCATTTGGCGTGAGTGGTTGCAATACCGAACCAAGCTTTATTTTTAACCTAAACCTACACAAAATCGCACCAAGTCTTTTTATGCCAACTGGCGAGTGTGGCAGCGACAGCCCAGCTGTGCCAAGTGGGGCAAATATCTCAAAAATGCAGGAATTTTTTATAAATTTATACGAAAATGGCTGGTATTTAGCGCCAAAGTGGGAATTTTTAAATATGGCACAATGCACATTAATAGCATTTATAACGTGCATTGTGCTGATTTTTTGGGCATTTTTGCCAAAAAAGCTAGTTTTTAGAGCGTTTTTCTAGCTCATTTACATTTAAAAGCACGAATTTGTAGCCTAAAAAAATCGCTAAAATCCACAAAAAACAAAATATCAAAGCCGAAGTCATCATCTCTCCTAATATGCGTGGTGGTCGTTTTTAATCTCATTTGCCGTGATTTTTTTGCTATCAATCGCACGCCAAACAAAAAACATATAACACAAAATCACCGGCACGACAAAACTAATGTAAAACATCGTATTTAGCGTGTAGTGGCTTGAACTTGCATTTTTTATCGTAAGTGAGCTTTGAAGGTCAAAATACGACGGATAAAACGCCGTGCCGTTTAGCCCAGTTAGCAAAAACAGCGAAGTAACCGCTAAAACCACGCCAAATCCGTAATACACCACTCCATAAATGCTCTTTGTAAAAACGCCTTTAAAAATCCCAAAAAGCGTCAAAACCACGCCAAAAACGAGCATTAAAGCCACCAGTGTAAGCTCTTTTAAATTTAGAAGATATTTATAGGCTATCATTTTTACCACGCCGTTTTCATCGTAGCCAAAGCCGTCTTTTAAAAGCACCCAACCTAAAAACGCAAGAAAAAATGGCAAGAAAAACAGCGTGTTTTTAAGCAATGCCTTGCGTAAATTCTCACGCAACGCTTCATCTTCAATGTTATTTATAAGATACAAGCAGCCGCCGATTCTAGCTAAGAAAAATAGCGAAAATCCAAGCGTGTAAAGCCAAAAATTCCCAAGTGCTTCAAGCCCACGAAGCGGACTTTGCCACTGCACGAAGTTATACTCATTTAGGCTAAAATTGCTACCGCTAAAAAACGTAGCGACCGCAATGCCAATTAAAATCACGCCAAGCGAGCCGTTGATAAAAAGAAAAATTTCATAGCCTTTTTTGCCTAAAAAATTATCTGGCTTTTTGCGGTATTCATAGCTTACAGCCTGAATGATAAAGCAAAACAAAATCGCAAGCCAAACCCAATAAGCACCGCCAAAACTGGTCGCATAAAAGAGCGGAAATGCCGCAAAACACGCACCGCCAAAGGTTACAAGCGTGGTAAATGTAATCTCCCACTTTCGCCCAGCCGAGTTTATCATCATATCTTTTTGCAACTCATCTTTTGCCACGCTAAAAATTAGCGTCTGAATGCCCTGAACAAACATCATAAACACGAGCAATCCGCCAAGCAAACTAACTAAAAACCACCAGTAAATTTGTAAAAATTCCAAACTAAGCATCTTTAAATCCTAACTTTATCTGTTTTAGCATAATCTTAATCTCGGCAATCAAAAGTGCGGTAAATAGCAGGGCAAACGCAAAAAATGAGATTTTGATATTTGTATCAGCTAGGTTTGTTGCGCCCCTGATTGTAGGCATTAAATCCTGCACGACCCACGGCTGTCTGCCTACCTCAGCCACGACCCAACCAGCCTCAGCAGCGATATATCCAAGCGGTATGCTTAAAACGCAAATCCAAAGTAATTTTTTAAATTTTGTAATATCATTTGCCATACAAAGATATGTTACGGCTAAAAATAACAAGATGAAAAACGACCCGAGTGCGACCATAATGTGAAAGCTATAAAACGTAAGTCCGACCGGCGGGACGGCGTCCATTGGAGATTTTAAATAGCCATATCCTAGATATTTTATATTTTCATCAAGCGTTATTTTTGCCATTCTCATCGCGTAAGTGTCGCCTGAATTTTTAGCATCTTTAAAATCTTTAAGTGCCTTAACGGCGATTTTACCCTTTTGCATTTTGCTCTCAACGCTCTTTATGCCGTGCTTCTCATTACCAAAAACCAAATCATCAATACCAGCTACAAATGCGTTTATATCGCGCTTGCCAAGCAGTGAGAGCATATAAGGCACCTCAATGTCAAACAAAAATGGACTTTGTGTATCGCCCGGTTTTTTATCTGGATTTAAAATTCCAAAAGCAATAAGCCCCTGTCTGTGATCACCCTGATAAAGCCCCTCCATAGCCGCTAGCTTCATCGGCTGCACACGCGTGGCTTGATAAGCACTCTCATCTCCACTAAATAGCAAAAATAGGGACGTTACAAGTCCAAACGAAGCAGCTACGACCATTGATTTTTTTGCCATTATGACATCTTTATTTTTTAGGATAAACCAAGCTGAAATTCCTATCACAAACAGCGATGAGATCGTGTATCCACTAGTTACGGTGTGTAAAAATTTTATAAATCCAACTGGACTTAGTGCTACTTCTAAAAAGCTACTCATCTCCATTCTAGCCGTTTCTGGATTAAACTGCATACCGATTGGATACTGCATCCAGCCGTTTGCGATTAAGATCCACATTGCCGATAAATTTGAGCCAATGGCGACTAGCCACGTTGAGATTAGGTGCGTTTTTTTGCTGACCTTACCCCAGCCAAAAAACATAATCGCAAAAAATGTGCTTTCTAAAAAGAACGCAACAAGCCCCTCAATAGCAAGTGGCGCACCAAAAATATCGCCGACAAACCAGCTGTAATTTGCCCAGTTTGTGCCAAACTCAAACTCCATAATAATGCCAGTTGCAACGCCGATTGCGAAATTTATCCCAAAAAGTTTTAGCCAAAATTTCGTGATTTTTAGCCACTCCTCGCTGCCAGTTTTAACATAAATGCTCTCCATAATCGCAACGATAAAACTAAGTCCAAGCGTGAGCGGGACAAACAAAAAGTGGTAGATTGAGGTTAGAGCAAACTGCGCCCTAGACCAGTCAATAGAGCTTAATTCAGCCATTTTAGTCCTTTGTTAAATTCTCTAAAACAAAATTTGCCTTCTCATCGCTCGTTTTAAATTTAGAATTTAAGCTCTCATCAAACAAAAATAGCTTTAAAACACCAAACATTATGATTAGTTTTACGATGATGATAGCCCAAAGTTTGCGACCAAGTCGCATATTTTTAAAGCCATCAACATAAAGTCTTAAAATTTTGATTAGATAATTTTTATTCATAGGGCGAAAGTTTATTACAATCAAACTTAAATATTGATTTTATTGCCTATTTAAGCGATAAATTGCTAAAATCGCTAAAAAATTCGGGGGCGTTTATGGGAGTTGAGATTGAGCGAAAATTCCTGCTTAAAGATGACGGACTTTTAAAATTTTTAAACCAAATCGGCGTGAATTTCAAACGATACGAAATCGTGCAGTTTTACACAAAAATCAGCAAAAACGCCGAAACAAGATACCGAAAAATCGGCGATAATTACACAAAAACGACAAAAATCGGCACTGGCATAACACGAAAAGAATTTGAGAATACTTGTGAAAAAACCGAATTTGAAACGGCACTTTCTAGCCAAATTGGCGAAGTTTTAAACAAGGAGCGTTTTGAGTTTAGGCTAAATAACAACGACGCTTTTATTGATGTTTTCAGTGGCGATTTAAGCGGACTTTTCACGCTTGAAGTGGAGTTTAAAGATGAGCTTTATGGCGTGTTTTTTAGGCTAAAAGAGCCGATTTTAAGCCACATTTTAAAAGATGTCAGCGATGATGCTAATTTTAAAAACAAAAGCCTAGCCCTTTTTGGTCTAGAAAGTAAAAAAAGCGACTTAGAATTTGCAAAAAACGTGCTAAAACAGCACAAAATTCCAATAAATTTTACAAAAAATATCACGGCAAAAGACGCTCTTAGCCTTGCTTTTTTTCAAATTTTAGATGATTTTGATAAATCAGAGCCGTTAAAATTTATAAAAACAGCACAAAAATGCCTTGTTATTTTAGAGTTTTTGCCTGAAATTTTTGATACAAAATTAAGCCAAAATTTCTGTGAAAATTTTAAAATTTTAAGCGATTTTGCAAAGGTAAATTTAGAGCTAGATGAGTGCTTAAAACACACCAAAAACGCCAAAATCACGCCATTTTTAAAGGACGCCTTAGAGATTTGTAATGCCAATTTGGCTAAATTTTTAAACGAAAAAAGCACGGAATTTTTAGCCGAATGGGAGCTATTTTTAAACGAAGACAGCGACTTTTTTAGCTCCAAAAATGCAAACGAAAAATTAATAAAACTACTCTCATTTCAAACAAGAGTTAAATTTATTGAGTTAAGAAGGGCATTAAGGGCGTTAAATCAAGACAACAAAAACGATGAATTTTACAAAATAGAGAAAATTTTAAGCGAAATTTTTATAGTTTTTAGCAGTTTTGAAACGATTTTTAACGACAAAAATGTGCAAAAATTTAGCAAAAAATTAGGCAAATTTCACGCCCTTTTTAACAGCCTAAACACCCTTGATACGCTACTAAAAGCGACATTAAGCTACATAAGCGATGAGAAAAAATCACAAAAAATATCAGCAAAAACTTACGAAAAAATTTATAAAATACGCAACAAAATCATAAAAAAACGAGAAAAATTCCTAAAACAGCTACAAAAAGTGGTAAAAATTTTAAGAATTTACGGCTAAAAAGGTAAAAATTTGCAAAAACAAGAAAAAATCGTCCAAATGTTTAACGATATCGCCCCAACTTACGATGTCGCTAACCGAGTTTTGAGTATGGGCGTAGATGTTAGTTGGCGAAAATATGCGTGCAAAAAGGTGCTAAAAAACTACCAAAACAGCGAAGTAAAAATCGTAGATGTCGCCTGCGGGACGGGCGATATGATGGGTATGTGGCAAAGCGAGGCTGGGCTGCTTGGCGTAAAAATAGACGAGCTTATCGGCATAGACCCGTCAAGCGGTATGCTTGATGAGGGGCGAAAGAAATTTGCAGGTTTTAAATTCATTCAAGCCTACGCCGACAAAACCACGCTAGAATCCGATTTTGCCGATATTTTAAGCATAAGTTACGGCATTAGAAACGTCGTGGCTAGAAAAGAGGCGTTAAACGAGTTTAACAGAGTGCTAAAAATGGGCGGGCATTTGGTCGTTTTAGAATTTACAAAACGCTCAAAAAAGGGCTTTTTAACAGCTTTACGCGACTTTTATTTGCAAAAAATCTTGCCAAAAATCGGCGGTGCGATAAGCAAAAACAAAGAGGCTTACGAGTATCTGCCAAACTCAATTGAGGGCTTTTTAGACGCAAAAGGCTTTTGCAATGAGCTAGAAAACGCCGGCTTTAAAATCCTTGAATGCAAGGGCTTTTCAATGGAGATCTCAACGCTTTTTGTAGCGCAAAAGGTTAGGTAGTGCAAAATTTAGCATTAAATTTATTTAACACTCCAAGCATTACGACAATAAAAAAAATGGGTGCAGATGGAGAAAATTTAGAATATCTTTTTGAGCTTTTTTATGCAGATTTAGATATTGACCTAAAAAGAGAGGTAGTATCAAGTATAGGCAGACATAAGCAAAATGACAAGGTTTTTGATTTTTTAAGTAGTGAAGCTTTTAAAAATCACTACATGGAAGTAATCTATCAAATGTTTAGAACTGCACTATATAAATCAAAAAATGATGATAGATTTTTGGCATTAAAAGACAAAATGCTGCAATTTTATAAAAATGAATTTATGCAAAAAATGAATGATTATTACAATTTTCGCCAATCAAAAAAGCTAAAATTAACCAAAAAAACAGAAATTTTAAAACCAACTCTATTATGTGGAGATAATAGACAAACTCTTAAAAAAATAAAAGATAGACAAATTAAATTAATATTTACATCTCCACCTTACTATAACGCTAAAATTTATAGCGATTATAAAAGTTATGATGCTTATTTGTTAGCAATGAAAGAGAGTTTAAAAGAGTGTTTTAGAGTTCTTGATGATGGTAGATTTATTATCATCAATGTATCGCCAGTTATAACAAAGCGAGCAGGCAGAGAATTTGAAAGCATTCGCTATCCAATTCATTTTGATTTTCATAAAATTTTAACAGAAAGCGGATTTTATTTTATAGATGAGATAATATGGATTAAGCCTGAATTTAGTGTCCCAAATCGCATTGGTGGATACATTCAAAGCAAAAAACCTTTGAGTTATAAGCCAAATTGTATAACAGAAAGCATTTTAGTTTATCGTAAAAACGCTCCGTTTCTACTAGATAAAAACATAAATGAATATGATAAAGAATTAAAAAATGATGATACTATTGATAGCACGAATTGTTGGTATATATCGCCAAAATCAGATAAAAATCATCCAGCTGTTTTTCCAGAAGAACTTTGCGAAAAAGTATTAAAGTATTATTCTTTTAAAGGCGATGTTGTTTGCGACCCTTTTGCAGGTTCTGGCACCTTTGGTAAAGTTGCTAAAAAAATGGAGCGAATACCGGTTTTATGTGAGCAAAATAAAACCTATATTGCAAATTTAAAAAAAGGAGGATATATTGAAATTTAGTAATATTATTGTAAAAAACGTTGTTGAAAAATTACTACTAGGCGGTGATTATAGAGATGAAATTGTAAATGCAATAAATTTAGAATTCCTTGATTTTGCTATGGATTTTTTCAAACAAATTTTAAATGCAAAACTAGAAAATAAAGAACCAAACCTACAATGGTATAAAGATAATTTTATTAACAATCCAAATATAAAACCTGATGAAGCTACAATTTTTGCAGGCATAAATAAAAAAACTATAAGCAATATATATGGCTCAACTACAAAAGAAATTATGCTAGAAGTCGCAAATCATAATATAAATTATTTGGAGGATTTATTAAATTCACTTGGAGAAAACAGTGAAAATATAGGGGTTTGTATCAAAATTTCTTACAATAATATATCAGTGGAGTTAAATCATAACGAAAGTTTATTAGTTATTAATGCACTTGCTACCAAAAAAATAGCACTACGTGGCGGTGCTTGGAGTAGCATAGGCAAACGAGCAGAGAAGCCTTTAATGATGGCTTTGTGCCAAAAATGTGGCGTATTGCCGGACTTTATCAACGAAACTCATTTTACAAAAAATCAAGAGCTGGATTTTGACAGGGAGGTTGATTTTAAACTTTATAACAAGCATAAAAATAAAGAATATAGAGTAGAAGTTAAACTAATGGGCAAAGGCAATCCAGAATCAGCAGATGCCGTAATAGCAAGAGACACAGATATTTTTGTAGCAGATACTTTAAGCGAACAAAATAAAACTCAATTAAAATCACTAAATATTGAATTTTTAGAACTAAAAAACAACAAAAATCAAATTGATGATTTTTGCAAAATTTTACACAACCTTGATATTCCATTTGAAAAACCAAAATGCTAAGCGTATCAACCTTAAACGAACAAGCCAAAAATTTACTTGAAGCGCACTTTGGCTACGTGCAGGTAGTCGGCGAAATTTCACGCCTTACCAAGCACGGCTCGGGGCATTGGTATTTCACGCTAAAAGATGAAAACGCAAGCATTTCGGCGGTAATGTATAAAACGAACAACGCACGCTTGAAATTTGAAGTAAAAGATGGCTTAAAGGTCGTAATCCACGGCAAAATTTCACTTTATAGCCCAAGCGGCAGCTACCAGCTCATCGCAAACGCAATGCAGCCAGACGGCGAAGGCGAGCTTGAACTTGCCTTTAAACAGCTAAAAGCGCGCCTTGAAAGCGAAGGGCTTTTTGACATTTCACGCAAAAAACCGCTGCCAAAACTACCCCAAAAAATCGCTCTAATCACCTCAGCCACCTCAGCCGCGCTCCAAGATATGCTTCGCATTTTTAACGAACGCTACAACCTAGCTAAAATTTTCATCTTTGACGCGCTCACGCAGGGCGAAAACGCCCCAGCATCGCTCATTCGTGCCCTTAAAAAAGCCGATAATTACGGCGTTGATATGATTATCCTAGCTCGTGGCGGCGGTAGCAGGGAGGATTTGTGGTGCTTTAACGACGAGAGCTTAGTGCGTGCCATTTTTGACGCTAAAACGCCCATAATTTCGGCTATCGGACACGAGATTGATTATGTTATTAGCGATTTTGTGGCTGATTTTAGAGCCCCAACGCCAACAGCAGCAGCCACTCTCGTGCCTGAAATTTTAGGGCTTATGCAGTATCTTGATAACACTGGGGACACCCTAAATAACGCAATAAACGCCAAAATCACAAACGCACAAAACCGCCTAAATCTGCTAAGTGCAAAATTTTCGCCAAACGCAATCACGGCAAAAATTGAGCTTAAAATTTCAGAGCTAAACAGCAAGAAATTTATGCTAAAAACTGCGATTTTAAACAAGATAAATCGCCTTGAAGCACGGCTAAACACCGCTAAAAACAGCCTAGAAACGGCTAAAATTTTCTACGAAAACACAAAAACGCTAATTGAAATTAGACAAAACGGCACAAAAATCGCCCTTAGCGAGCTAAAAATCGGCGATGAAGTTGAGCTAATCTCACAAACCACAACCAAAAGGGCAAAAATTTTATGAAACTAATCTCGCTTTTTAGTGGTGCTGGTGGGCTTGACCTTGGCTTTAAAAAGGCTGGATTTGACATTATTTTAGCAAATGAATTTGATAAAAATATCTATGCCACTTACAAGGCAAATCACGACACACCGCTAATACAAAAAGATATAAAAGAGCTGAAAATTTCAGAGCTAGAAATTTGTGATGGCATTATTGGTGGGCCGCCTTGTCAGAGTTGGAGTGAGGCTGGGAATTTAAAGGGCATTGATGATAAAAGAGGCCAACTTTTTTATGAGTATATTAGAATTTTAAACGGCATTAAGCCTAAATTCTTTGTGGCCGAAAATGTGCGTGGTATGTTAGCAAGGCGCCATAAAGATGCGGTAAAAAGCATAATAAATGAGTTTGAAAACGCTGGATACAACGTGCAAATTTGTGTCTTAAACGCAAAAGATTACGGCGTGGCACAAGATAGAATTCGCATTTTTTTCATCGGATTTTTAAAGGGTTTAAAGGTAAATTTCACGCCTTTAAAACCGCACAAAAAAAAGCTAAATTTAAAAGATATAATTTATGATTTAAAAGACACAGCAACACCAGCACTTGAAAAAAACAGAGCCAACAAAGCCCTAAAAATCGCCAACCACGAGTATTATATCGGTAGCTACTCCACAATTTTTATGAGCCGAAACAGAGTTAGGGGCTGGGATGAGCCAGCTTTTACAATCCAAGCTAGCGGTCGCCAAGCACAGCTTCACCCAAACGCCCCAAAAATGCCACAAATCGGCAAAAATCGCCACATTTTTGCCCCAAATTTTGAAAATTTATATAGGCGTTTAAGCGTGAGAGAGTGCGCTAGGGTGCAGGGTTTTAGCGATGATTTTGTGTTTTATTACGACAGGGTTGATTATGGCTATAAAATGATAGGTAATGCTGTGCCTATAAAAGGCATTAAATGAGTGCTAAGAGTGCCTTAAATGGCAAGGCTTATGAGTTTGCTTATATTCTTGCATTAAGCAAAATAAAAAGTGTAAAAATAGCCAAAAATAACGCCTACAACGTAGCTTTAAATGCATTTAACACGCTTTTAGAGCCAGAAAAAGAGCTATTTTTAGCAAGTGCCACGGCTGGGATTAGTAAAATTTTAGAATACGAACCAAATTTAACCGAGCCAATTTTAGCAACAATGCAAGATAGCAAAAACGGCGAATTTGGCGATGTTAGAGATATAATTTTACAAAGCGACAAACACCAAATTAGACTTAGTATTAAGCACAACCCCTTTGCTGTTAAACACTCACGGCTATCAAAAACGCTTGATTTTGGTAAAAAATGGTATGATTTGCCCTGTTCTAGTGAGTATTTTTTTCAAATTTCACCCATTTTTGAAATGCTAAATAGACTAAAAGACACAAAATGGAGTGAGCTAAAAGATAAGCAAAATTTAGTGTATTTGCCAATTTTAAACGCCTTTAAAGATGAAATTCTCTCGCAAAATAAAAGCCACAATATCGCCTCAAAAATGGTTGAATATATGCTTGGCAAGTTTGATTTTTATAAATTAATCGGCAATGATAAGCAAAAAATTACACAAATTTTAGTCTTTAATTTACGTGGGAATTTAGGCAAAAATAGCCTAACAATCTTGCCAATTTCAAAGCTACCAAATCGTATAATTTCTCTTGATTTTAAACAAAATAGCAAAAACACCTTAGAGCTTTATTTAGACAATGGTTGGAGCTTTAAATTTCGCATTCACAACGCCTCAACTATGATAGAGCCGAGCTTAAAATTTGATATAGGATTTTTAGGCGTCCCAGCGACAATAGTTAGTTTTAATACAAAATTTTAAGGAGCAAAAATGAGAAAAATAAATTTTAGTGCAGGGCCAACAGGTTTGCCACTAAGTGTGCTTGAACACGCAAAGACTGAATTTACCGACTACAAGGGCGAGGGCTACTCTATAATGGAGATCTCTCACCGCTCAAAAACCTACGAAGAGGTGCATTTTGGAGCGATGGATAAAATTCGCAAACTTTACGGCATTGGCGATGAGTATGAAATTTTGTTTTTGCAAGGTGGAGCGCATTTGCAATTTGCGATGATACCGCTTAATCTAAGCCAAAACGGCGTTAGCGAATACGCAAACACGGGCGTTTGGACGGATAAAGCCATAAAAGAGGCGGCAAATTTAGGCATAAATCACAAGGTGGTCGCAAGTAGCGAGGCTAGCAATTTTGACCACATACCAGATGTGAAATTTAGCGATGACGCCGATTTTGCCTACATTTGCTCAAACAACACGATTTACGGCACGCAGTATAAATCCCTACCAAAGACCAAAGCACCGCTTGTCATTGACGCAAGTAGCGACTTTTTTTCAGAGCCACTTGACTTTACAAACATCGGCATTTTATACGGCGGCGCTCAAAAAAATGCAGGCCCAAGTGGCGTAACAATCGTAATAATCCGCAAAGATTTGTTGGAGCGAACGCCAAAGCCACACACGCCAACTATGCTAAAATTTAAAACCCACGCAGACGCAAAGAGCCTTTATAACACCCCACCGACATTTGCCATTTACCTGCTTGATTTAACGATGCAGTGGGTGCTAGATCAGGGCGGACTTAACGGCATAAAAGCCATAAACGCCCAAAAAGCAGCCGCAATTTATGATGCTATTGATAATTCTGGCGGATTTTACAAAGGACACGCTCAAAAAGATAGCCGTTCGGTGATGAATATTAGCTTTAATATTAAAGATAGCAATTTAGAGCCGATTTTTGTTGCTGATGCCCTAAAAAACGATATGCTAGGGCTTAAAGGACACCGCCATTTAGGTGGCATTCGTGCCTCAATTTACAATGCTGTAAGTCTAAATGACGTCAAAACCCTTGTAAATTTTATGAATGATTTTGCCAAAAAGCACGGCTAATGCACGAAAATAACGCCTTTTTAAAAGAGCAAATCATCACCTACATCGGCAACAAACGCTCACTGCTTGACTTTATCGCAAAGGGGATAAAAATCGCAAAAGATGAGCTAAACAAAGACAAACTTAGCTCGTGCGACCTATTTTCAGGCTCTGGCGTGGTGGCTAGGTTTTTAAAACAGCACTCAAAATTCTTAGTCGCAAACGACTTGGAGCTTTACTCAAAAATCACAAACGAGTGCTACCTAACAAACGCCGATGATGAGCTAAAAAACGAGCTTTTAAAGTGGCATAAAATTTTAAACCAAAAGATTGCAAACGAGCCAAAACAGGGCTTTATCGCCGAGCTTTACGCACCAAAAAATGATGAGGCGATAAGGGCTGATGAGCGGGTCTTTTACACGCAAGAAAACGCCGTTTTTCTAGACACAGCAAGGGCATACATTGATGATTTGCCAAGCAATTTGCGTAAATTTTTCATCGCTCCACTGCTTTATGAAGCAAGCACAAAGGCGAACACAAGTGGCGTTTTTAAGGGCTTTTACAAGGATAAAAACGGCGTAGGTCGCTTTGGCGGAGACGCCCAAAACGCCCTAAAACGAATACGCGCCAAAATGGCTCTAAATTTGCCGATTTTTTCAAATTTTAACTGCGATTTTTGCGTCTTTGATATGGACGCAAACGCCCTTGCTGCCGCACTGCCGACGCTTGATTTAGTCTATCTTGATCCGCCTTACAATCAGCACCCCTACGGCTCAAACTACTTTATGCTAAATTTAATCGCAAAAAACGAACGCCCAGAGCAAATCTCAAAAATTTCAGGCATAGCAAAGGGCTGGAATCGCTCGGTTTATAACAATAAATCAAAATCAAACAGGGCATTTTTTGAGCTAATTGCAAGTTTAAGAGCTAGATTTGTTTTAATTTCATTTAACTCAGAGGGCTTTATTAGCCGTGAGAATTTTGAGAATGAGCTATCAAAAATGGGCAAGGTTACAATCTTAGAGCAAAAATACAACACATTTCGTGCCAGCCGAAACCTAAACAACAGAAACATTCACGTCAGCGAATTTTTATATGTTTTAAAAAAGCATTGTTAAGACGGCTTTTAGCTGATTTTAATATAAAAATAAGCTTTTAGTGAGTATAATCGCAGTTTTTATCTGTCAAAGTAGCTCAGCTGGTTAGAGCGCTGGTCTCATAAGCCGGAGGTCGGGAGTTCAAGTCTCCCCTTTGACACCATACTTACGCTTACTTCTACTTAAAATTTCAATTAAAAATATGTTTAAAAACAATAAAAAATCAGCAAACCATTGATAAAACTAAAAATTTTATTTAAAAACAAGCCAAAAAAGGCTATAATCTGCCTTTTAAAATTTACAAAACGGAGCTAAAATGTTGCGTCCCATGCTTGGATAAATACCTAAAATTCCAGCAAATTTCAAAACTTCTGCTTTTACTGCTTGGCGTTTGGTATTATAAATTTCATTTTAGTCTGCGAAAATCAGGCTGTCATCCGCCGTTTTTAAACTCTTAACACAAAATTTTAAATTTCAAAAAAAAGGATAAAAAATGATAAAAAGTTATGTTACTGGCTTTCCTAGAATCGGCGAACAACGCGAATTAAAAAAGGTTTTAGAGAATTTTTGGAGCAAAAAAGTAAGCGTAAATGAGCTAAACGACACGGCAAAAACGCTTCGTGCTAGACACTGGGAGTATCAAAAAAAGGCTGGCATTGACCTGATTTCAAGCAACGACTTCTCGCTTTATGACCTAGTCCTTGATGCTATCATCACGCTTGGTGCTATACCTGCTAGATTTGCGAAATTTAGCGGCGATGAGCTATATTTTGCAATGGCAAGGAGCGCTGATACAGCCGTGGCAATGGAGATGACAAAGTGGTTTAACACAAACTACCACTACATCGTGCCAGAGCTAAATAAAACGACAAAATTTAGCCTAAATAGCAAAAAAATCATAAACGAATACAACGAAGCCAAAGCACAAGGGATAAAAACAAAAATCAATCTAATTGGTCCAATCACATTTTTAGCCCTTGCAAAGACGACTGATGATAGCTGTGCGTTTTGCCACCTTGATGAGGTTGTGGCAAGATACGCCGAGCTTTTATCTGAAATTTCAAAGCTTGATGATGAGATTATCGTTCAGTTTGATGAGCCGATTTTTGTTACCGATAGGGGCGATGAGTTAGTGGATAAAATCACACCAGTTTATGAGAAGCTAACAAGTGCGGCAAACAACGTTAAAATCGTATTTATGACCTATTTTGAACACGCATTAAAAGCGGTAAATGAGGTCGTAAAAACTAAAATTTACGGCATCGGACTTGACTTTGTTTATGGCGAGAAAAACAAAGACGCCCTTGAAATTTTAGCAAAATCAAACGTCGTGCTATTTGCTGGTGTTGTTAATGGTAGAAATATTTGGACGAGCGATATTGATAAAAAGGTAAAATTCGTAAAAGAAATTGAGCAAAAACTAGGTGGCAAGGACTTTTATGTCGGCTCATCTTGCTCGCTTTTACACGTGCCTTACACGCTAAAATACGAGAACAAATTAAGCCCAGAGATAAAGTCGTGGCTAAGCTTTGCGGTTGAGAAACTAAATGAAATTCACATCATCACAGCACTTGCAAACAACAAGCCACTTTGCGAATTTACCACTAAAATTTACGATGAGAACAAAAAAAGTGCAAACTCACGCGCAAACTCGCCACTAATCCACGATAAAGAGGTCGCAAAACGAGTAGAAAATTTAAGTAAATTCCAAAGAGATTTAAGCTTTGATGAGCGTATTAAAATCCAGCACAAAGCCCTAAATTACGGCGTTTTACCGACAACGACAATTGGGTCATTCCCACAAACTAGCGAGATTAGACAGGTTAGAAACGCCTACAAAAAGGGGCTAATTAGCAAAGACGCATACGAGGCTGATATTAAAAAATACATTGATGATTGCGTGAAATTCCAAGAAGAGTGCGGACTTGACGTGCTAGTTCACGGAGAGCCTGAGAGAAACGATATGGTTGAGTATTTTGGTGAGCAAATCAAAGGCTATGCGTTTAGCGAAAATGGCTGGGTGCAAAGCTACGGCAGCCGCTGCGTGAAGCCACCGCTTCTTTTTGGCGATGTAAGCCGTCCAAAGCCGATGACCGTTGATTGGATAAGCTACGCTCAAAGCAAAACCGATAAAATAATGAAAGGTATGCTAACTGGGCCAGTTACAATCCTAAACTGGTCGTTTGTGCGTGATGATAAGCCACGTGCTGAAATCGCAAAGCAACTTGCACTTTGCATTTACGATGAAATTGCAGATTTGCAAAATGCCGGCATAAAAATCGTCCAAGTTGATGAGGCAGCGTTTAAAGAGGGCTATCCTTTGCGTGCTGAAAATATCCCGTCGTATGAGAAATTTGCTGTTGATTGCTTTAAGCTTTCAGTTAGCTCAGCACGTCCAGAAACGCAAATTCACACGCATATGTGCTACTCTGAGTTTAACGATATCATTAAAACCATTGAAGCAATGGACGCTGATGTTATCTCTATTGAAACGGCTAGAAGTGGCAACGAGCTACTTAAAATTTTCAAATCAGTCGGCTACAAGCAAGAAGTTGGTCCAGGCGTTTATGATATCCACAGCCCACGTGTGCCAAGCGTTGATGAGCTAGTGACGCAGATAAAAGCACTGCTTGAAGTTCTGCCAAAAGAACAGCTTTGGATAAATCCAGATTGCGGTCTTAAAACTCGTAAATGGGAAGAGGTTAAGCCAAGTCTAATAAATATGACACAAGCTGTTAAAATCGTGAGAAATTCGTAATCTTAGCCCCAAAATTTGGGGCTATTTTAGGATAAAATTTGCTAAAAAATAAGTTAAAAAATAACGAAGCTGGAATTTTACTTTATGGGCTCACACCGCCAAAAGCACACATTGATGAGAGCGAGAAGCACAGAATCGCTGGCATTTGGCGTGAGCGAGTTGAGAGCATTGGCGTTGATGGCATCGTGCTTTATGACCTGCAAGATGAGAGCGACAGAAACGCTAGCGACCGCCCTTTTGAGTTTTTACAAACCCTAGCACCTGAAATTTACTACCAAAACTACCTAAACACAAGTGTGCCAGCCATAATTTACAAGGCAGTTAGCAAATACGAAAAGGGCGAATTAAAGGCGTATTTAAACGGACTAAAAAGCGGTGCGATTAGCGTATTTGTAGGCGTTAGCTCAAAGGACACGCCGGTAAAAACTAGCCTTGATGAGGCTTACGAGATAGCAAATAAAACTGGGGCGTTTTTTGGTGGAATTTGCATACCTGAACGCCACGCAAAAAAGCACGACGAGCATTTAAGAGTGGCAAAAAAGATTGAAAATGGCTGCGAATTTTTCATCACGCAAGCCGTTTATAACCTTGAAAACGCCAAAAATTTCATAGATGATTACGCAAAAATGCCCTGCAAAAAAGCACCGATTATCTTTACTTTTACGCCGTGTGGCAGCGAAAAGACGCTGGAATTTATCAAATGGCTTGGCATTTCAATCCCGCAAAGTTACGAAAATATGCTAAAAAACTCAGGCGACATTCTAAACGCCTCGGTTGATTTAAGCTTAGAGCTGTTTAATTTTTTATACAAATACGCCGCAAACAAGGGCATAAGCGTAGGTGCAAACGTAGAGAGCGTCTCAACTAGAAAGGTTGAAATTCTAGCTGCACTTAATCTACTTGACGGCATTAAAAAGATCATCAAAACCTCGCCGTATTCATACACAAAAGGCTTTATTAGGGGATTTGGTGGGGTGTAACAAATTTTTATTAATTAGCAAATTCTGCCTTAAATTCACTATATTTAGCCAAAAGTGCTTCAAATTTATCCCTAGCACTCTGTGGCATTAAAATCACAAAATTTGGAAACCACCTACGTGCTAACATCAAAATCATATCATCAGATGTTATCTCAAAACTAATCTCTGCCCAGCCATTTTCAAGTCGTCCCTCTATACTTTTGCGAGTTAAAAAATTTCTTACGCAAAAAGTATTTTTCACACCAAGGAGCAACGGCGACTTTGCAAAGATAGGGCGTAACGCCATAGCCCTCTAAAAACGTCTGCATATTTTGTATAAAATTTTCGGTATTTGGGTTTGCGTTAAATGTGTTTGAGTGTAAAATGACCTTGTTTATAAAACCAAGTCTAACCACGCAAAATCCGTTATTTTGTGGATTTTGCAAATCAATAATGGCTAGTTGCCAGTTGCCCTTGCAGTAGATGATTTTTAGGGCTTTAATGTTTTTAAGCCACCTATTTTCAAGAAAAATATCGCAGTATTTGTGAAATTTTATAGCCTTTTTAAGCTCGGCTAAAATCTCTAAATTTATCGGATTTTCTCTTGGACTGCCCTTGATTAAAAAGACGTCTGCTAGCTCTTTTGCCAGTTTTTCATCAATTTGTTTATAGGCTGGTGGCAGGACGTTTGCAAAGCCTGGATTTATGATATGCAAAAGATCAATTAGATTTTCAAACTCATCTTTTTGCTTTTGGTTTGGTAGCAAAATCGTCTGCATTAAATTTTTATCCACCGCACTATACGTCCCGCGTTTTATCTGCACTATAAACTCACTGCCAAAAAATTCTCTTAAATCATCAAGATAACGCCTAATCGTCCGCTCGGACAAGCCCTGATTTATGGCGTAGTTTTTGACATTTATCTGGGTTGTCTTGCCAAGCTCTTTTAATAGATTTAAAAGTTCAAACGTCTTTTTATTTTGCATTACCAAAGTCCAAGCACTCGTCACCAAAGGCTACCAATGATGAGCCAAATGGCTAAATTTACAGTAGTTGTGATAAAACCAAGTCTCCACCACTCATTTTGCGTAACATATCCAGCACCAAAGATAATCGGAGCTGGTGCGCCACCATAGTGAGTAATTGGCATCATTAAATTTGAAGCAAATGCAAATACAAGAACTACAAGCATAGGCGAAGCCCCAGCTGCTATGCTAACTGCCCCAAAGGTCGCATACATAGCAGCGATGTGAGCCGTTAGACTTGCAAAAAAGTAGTGCGTATAGACATAAATTAGCACCAAAATCAAAATCGCAACCACCCAAGATATCCCGCTCATAGAATTAGCAAACCACTTCACAAAACCAAGTTTGCTAAGCCCGCCAGCAAGAGTGATGAGTGAGCCCATCCAAATAAGCGTATTCCAGCCACCCTTTTCGCTAAGTACATCATCCCACGTAATAACATTAAAGGCTATTAATGCACAAACTGCTATCATCGCCGTTGTCGTGGCATTTATGCCTGTAAGCGAACCAGTCGCCCAAAGCACAAGCGAGATGATAAAGACAGATACAACCACCTTTTTCGCCGTAGGTAATGCGTCCCATTTTTGCTAGTTCTAAATTTGCTATCTCTTTACCCTCTTTGTATTTTTTAATCTCTGGCGGATAAATTATATACAAAAGATATGGTATGACGATAATTGAAACAATGCCTGGCACAATCGCAGCTAGCGCCCAAAGCGTCCAAGAAATTTGCACGTTAAAGGTATCAGCAGCTAGTTTTGCAATAAGCGGATTTGCTGCCATTGATGTTAAAAACATTGCGTTTGTTATGGTGTTGCCCTGCCAAAGGGTCTGCATAAAAAACGCCCCAGCACGTCTTCTGCTCTCATCTGGTTCTGAGCCTAATGCGCTGCTTAGACCCTTTACGATTGGGTATAAAATTCCACCAGCCCTAGCACCACTGCTTGGCATAGCAGGCGAGATAAAAAGGTCGCTTAAAACAATGCCATAGCCGATTTTTAGGGTGCTATCGCCAAAAAGCGAGATGATTTTATAGGCTATTCTCTTGCCAAGTCCAGTTTTTATAAAACCACGTGCTAATATAAACGCACAAAAGATAAGCCAAATCGTGGTATTGCCAAAGCCACTAAGTGCGTCCTTTGGGCTTAAAACATTTGTGATAATAGCAACACTAACGCCCATAAACGCAACTGCCCCAATAGCAAAGGGTTGCAAAATAAGCCCTAAAATCGTAGCTGTCACAATGGCAAAAAGGTGCCATGCATTAGCACTAACCTCGCTTGGGTGCGGACAAAACCATATCAAAAGACCGACTGCTAAAATAATTAGTGATTTTTTAGTTTTCATAGCTAGTCCTTAGCCCTAAAATTTAGGGTTTGGCTATAAATTTTTACTATCGGCTAAAACACGCTCGACAAACGCCACGCTCTCACCGATGTAAAGCTCTGGATTCATAATCTTTTCTAAATCCGCTCTTGTAAAGTATTTTGCCACCTCTTCACGCTCTAAAAGGTCATCAATAACTGGCTTTTTATCCACAAACGCCTTCATACAAACCTCATAAACAATCTCGTGAGCGCTTAATCTGCCTAACTTTTCGCCAAGGTGAAGCATTACTGCCTCGCTAAGCATAGCGCCTTTTAGTTTGTCTAAATTTTCACGCATATTTTGTGGATAGACGATTAAATTTTCTAAAATGTCGTTTTGTTTTTCAAGTGCGGCTGCTAAACAGACAGAGGCGTGTGGCACGATATCCACTCTACTGTTTCACAACCCCAGTCGCGCTCATTTTCACAACCCATAGCTTCAACTGCCAAAGGTGCCTGGGCACGCACAATTCTAGTTAGAGCGATGACACTTTCACAAACTTGCGGATTTCGTTTGTGTGGCATTGTTGAACTACCGACCTTACCCATAAAAAATGGCTCTTTAATTCACAAATTTCAGTTCTTTGAAGACTTAAAATTTCACGTGCAATGCGACCTATCGTCCCAGCAATTATCGCTTCTAACAAAACAAACTCAGCGATATGATCGCGACTTGGGTGCCACGAGATGACTGGCACATTAAGTCCCAAATCCTGCATCATTAGGCGTTGCATTTCAAAGCCTTTGCCCTCTTGACTAGCAAGTGTGCCAACCGCACCACTTAGCTGTCCGACAAAAAGGTGTGGCTTTATCTTATCAAGTCGCTCTAAGCTTCGCTTGATCTCTTGTGCCCACATAGCAGTTTTAAAGCCAAAAGTAATTGGCAATGCGTGTATAACGTGTGTGCGACCAGCCATAACGGTGCTTTTGTATTTATCGCTAAACCTTAAACATTCGTGATATGTTTTTGTTAAAAGTTTTACTAAAAGTGCGTGTGCCTCACGAATTTGAAGTACCAAGCCATTATCCATTATGTCCTGACTAGTAGCACCCCAATGCACAAATTCTCCGCTGTTATCGTCAAAAATTCTTTTAAAAGTGAGATAGTTGTGATTGGGCTTTTATAATACTATAACATCGTCAATATCTAAAAGCTAGGCTTTGGCAAATTTTGTGATTTGATCTGCTTGATGTTTAGTAATAATGCCAAGCTTTGCCTAAGCCCTAGCAAGTGCGGCTTGGGTATCTAACCACTTTTGAACACGGTTTTCATCGCTAAAAATTTTCTTCATCTCATCACTTGCAAAAAGCACCCCAAAAACTCTGCTGTCAATACTGCTTGAAGCCATTTTAAACTCCTAAAAATGATTTTTATTTTGGTTTGATTTGCAAATCATTAAACGCAAGTATAATTAAAATTTTTGACAAATTCTGTCCGTAAAAGATTTTAGTTTAGAAAATTTGATTTAAAGTGTGAATTTTAGAAAAAAGGGGCAATCGCCCCTAAGATTACTCGCTAACTAGCTCTATGTAAGCCATTTCGGCAGCATCGCCACGGCGAATGCGAGTTTTGATGATACGAGTATAACCGCCATTGCGATTTGCAAATTTTGGTGCTACTTCTGTTACAAGCTTATTTGTGCTCTCTTTATCTTGTAAATTAGCAAAAACAGCTCTGTGAGCGTTAAAATCGCCCTTTCTAGCTCTTGTGATAAGCTTTTCAATATAGCTTCTTAACTCTTTTGCTTTTGGCAAAGTTGTCTCTATCTTACCGCTTTTTATGATTGCAATTGCTAAATTTTTAAGCAAAGCAGAGCGGTGAGATGATGTCCTGCCAAGCTTTCTATATCCGTGTTTATGTCTCATTTTTTATCCTTCTTTTGGGCTCATTTGTGATTTTAGCTCAGCTATCTTCTTTTTAAGCTGTTCTCTGCTGTCTTTTGGTAAATTTACGCCTACTGGATAACCTATCTCTTCCATAACAGCCTTAATCTCATCAAGAGATTTTTTGCCAAGATTTTTTAGATCTTTTAGCTCATTTTCGTCCATTAAGGCAAGCTCACCGATAAATCTAATCTCAGCCTTGTCAATACAATTAAAGCTTCTAGCACTAAGCCCAAGCTCCTCAACACTAGCTAAAAGCTTTGAATACTCGCTACCAATGCTAGAATTTGAGCTACTTACGGCATTTATGTCAATGTTTAAAATTCCTTTAAATACCGACATTTGCTGATACATAGCTTCAAGGGCGTTTTTAAACGCTTCAACTGGCTTAACCTGCCCATCTGTCGTGATAGTAAATACGATTTTTTCAAAGTCTGGATTATCCTCAACCAAGACCTTTTCAATATCATAAACTATCTTTTTTACCGGCGTGAAAAATGCGTCAAGTGCGATATAATCATCATCAACATCGCCCCTTAAATCCTCGCTAGAAACGTAGCCAATGCCCTTTTGAACGATTAGGCTAAAACTAAGCTCAGCGTCCTCATTTAGCGTGGCAAGATAGGCGTCTGGATTTACTATCTCAACGATGTCGTTGTTTAAATCAGCACCAGTTATCTCTTTTGGTCCTTTAAAATTATACTCAACAACCTCTCTTTGGTTGTCATTTTTAAGTTTAAAGCGTAAATTTTTTAAATTTATAATGAAAAGAGCAACATCTTCAAGCATACCACGCATACTATCAAATTCGTGGCTAACGCCCTTAATCTTAACACCAGTCGGAGCAAATCCAACGGTGCTAGTAAAAAGTAGGCGGCGAAGCGGGTGTGCTAATGTAACGGCATATCCAGTTTCAAACGGATATGCTATCACCCTAGCTTCATTGTCACTAATGTTCTCTACCTTAATCTCAGTCGGCATATAAGCTGATGTGGTAATTTTTCTCATCATTATACCTTCTATTATTTTGAGTAAAGCTCTACTATAAATCTCTCCTCAATTGGGATGATAACCTCTTCTCTTTCTGGATTTCTTGTAAAAATTCCAAATTTCTTATCTTTTTCAACATCAACCCAGCCAACAATGCCAGTTTGTGCTGTTAAATCAACTGCACGAACGATTTGTGGGTTGTTTTTTGACTTTTCAACAATCTCAATCTTAGCACCCGGCTCAACTCTGTAAGATGGGATATCAACCCTTTTACCATTTACTAAAATGTGTCCGTGAGTTACAAGCTGACGTGCAAAACGGCGAGTTGTCGCAAAGCCCATTCTATAAACTACGTTATCAAGTCTTTGCTCTAATAGCTGAACAAGCAAGGCACCAGTGTTGCCCTCTCTACGTGCAGCTTCTGCAAATAGACGGCTAAACTGCTTCTCGCTTACGCCATACATAAATTTAGCTTTTTGTTTTTCACGTAGTTGTAAGCCGTATTCACTTATCTTTGCTCTTCTTTGTCCGTGCTGACCTGGTGCGAATGGGCGTTTATCAAGCGCACTCTTACCAACTAATCTTCTCTCGCCCTTTAACGCAAGAGATACACCAAGACGTCTTTCTAATTTTTCAACAGGTCCTCTATATCTAGCCATAATAATTCTCCTAAATTCTTACTTCATTAGACGCGGCGGCGTTTTGGTGGTCTGCAACCATTGTGAGCAAGTGGAGTTATATCTTTAAGGAAAGTCACCTTTATGCCCTCTACTGCACCTACACTCTTAACCGCTGTTTCACGTCCGCTGCCCGGACCTTGAACCTTAATGCCGACCTCTTTTATGCCGTGCTCTTTTGCCTTGCTTAATGCGTCCTCAACAGCTTGTTGTGCTGCATAAGGAGTTGATTTTTTGCTACCTTTAAAGCCAAGACCACCAGCACTGCTCCACGCTATCGCATTTCCCATTTCATCGGTAACGGTTACCATAGTGTTGTTAAATGATGCACTAATATAAACGATACCTTTGGCTATACTTTTTCTAACGACTTTTTTCTTTACGATTTTTCTTTTTGCCATTGTCTATCCTTTATTACTTAGTCGCTGCACCGACTGTTTTACGCTTACCCTTGCGAGTTCTAGCGTTTGTCTTAGTCTTTTGACCGCGAACAGGAAGACCTTTTCTGTGGCGAAGACCACGATAGCTACCTAAGTCCATAAGTGCTTTTATATCCATAGCAACTTGCTTTCTTAAATCGCCCTCAACAATGTGGTGTTCTTGAATTTCTTTGCGGATAGCCGCAGCCTCGTCTTCACTTAACTCAAAAACTCTCTTATCATAAGAGATTTTAACAGCGTCAAGAATTTGACGTGATTTGTAAAGACCTATACCATAGATGTATGTTAAGCCATACTCTATTCTCTTTTTGTTTGGTAAATCTACACCTGCTATACGTGCCATCGCTTATCCTTGTCTTTGCTTATGTTTTGGATTTTCGCAGATAATACGAACAACACCTTGGCGTTTGACAACTTTGCACTTGTCACACATCTTCTTTACAGAAGGACGAACTTTCATTGTGTCTCCTAAAAATTTATTTCACTTTTTAGCAAACTGCACACAGGTTTGGCGAAAGCCCCAAACCAACGATTTTTAAAATAAAGTGAGAAATTTTAAAAATAGTTCTTCATACAGCTTTGTTGCAAAGTGGGGATTTTATCCAAAAGTAGCTTTATAAATTTTTAAACGCAGGATTTGCCTAGAAATTCTAGGCAAATTTTTTATTTGTAGCGATAAGTTATACGACCCTTATCAAGACTATAAGGCGTCAGCTCTACCTTTACTCTGTCGCCCGGCATTATTTTTATGTAGTGCATTCTCATTTTACCAGCGATGTGGCATAAAATCACGTGTTTGTTGTCAAGCTCAACCTTAAAAGTCGCACTCGGCAGTGCCTCAATCACGTTACCATCAATCTCTATAACATCATCTTTTGCCATAAAACTCTCTTTTTAAAATTTTAAAAGGGCGATTATATTAGATTTTAAATTTAAAAAAGATTAAATCTGTTATAATCGCCAAAATTTAAAAGGAATTTTTATGTTTGAAAATTTTGATTTTTCTAAAATGGGCGAAGTGCTAAATCAAGCACAGCAAAAGGCAGCCGAGATTGAAAAAGAGCGTGAAAGCAAGGAGTTTGGGGCTAAAAGTGGTGGCGGTTTAATTAGCGTCAAAGCAAACGGCAAGGGCGAAATTTTAGACATTAGCATTGATGATAGTTTGCTTGATGACAAGGAGAGTTTGCAAATTTTGCTAATTAGTGCTGTTAATGATGTTTTAAAAATGGTAGAAGATGATAAAAAGGCGATGGCAACGCAAATGCTTGGCGGTTTAGGCGGACTTGGCGGATTAAAATTTTAAAGGATTAGCGTGAGAAAACTACTCGTATTTTTTGCCCTTTGTGTGGCACTTCTAGCGGCACCACGCCCGACACAAGACGATTTTAATGTCTGCTATGAAAAAAACAAGGCATCAATCATCTCTGTAAATGGCAATTACGGCGTTAGCGTGGGTAAAAATTTAATCGCCGTGGTTAAAAATTCAGACACGCCGATTAATGATTATGTGAAATTTGACCCATATTTGGGGCTTTATTTGGTTAAGAGCGACAAGGAGCTTTTTGTGCCAGTTATGGCTGATGAGCTTGATGAATCAAAGGTAAATAAAACCACGTGGATCGGCACTCTAAGCGATAAAAACGCCACTTTAATGGGGCATATTAAGGCGTTTGGGCTTGGGCTTGGCGACCTTGACACACTAAATTTTGACGTGAATGTCACAGCAGAGCTTAACTCGCCGTGCTGTAAGATGATAGGCATTGCAATCGGCACGGATAAATTTATCCCAAACCGCTATTTAAGGCATTTTGCGGAGTATGATGATGTCTATTACGGCGATATTGGCGTGGTTTTTGAACAAAAAGAAAATGGCTTTTTTGTAGGCTCATCTGACCCACTTGGGCGTGGCAAGGCACTGATGAAAGGTGATGAAATTTTAGCCGTTGATAACAAAGCCCCAGATAGCCTAAGGTGGCTAAATGAGGCGGTTTTGTTTGCTAAAAAAGGCACACTTTTGGAGTTTAAAATCAGGCGTAATGATGAAGAGCTTAAAATTTTTGTCCCGGTCTCTGGTGATGTGGCTTTAAAGGATAACAAAATAGATGAAATTTCGCCAAAAGTTAGTGAAATTTTAGACAAAATGCAAAACGAGGCTAGTGAGTTTGTAAGGCTTGATGAGATTTTGGGCAAATACGGCATCGTGGTGGATAGAAATTTAGTCGTTACAAAGGTAAATGAAGGCTCAGAAGCGTCAAATTTTGGCGTCAGCGTAAATGATAAAATTTTGCAATTTAACAAAGATTTGGTAAAAAATAAAAAGGATTTAGACGCAAAAATCAACACCCAAAGTAGCTTTTTGCTCCTATTTAGGCGTGGCGAGTTTGACTTTTTTGCAAGGGTAGTTAGATGAATTTTACCGATTTTTTAAACGAAAATTTGCCGACTGCACCTAGCTTTCATCCGCACTATGAAATCGCTTTAAGCGATATGCTAAAAGCCGGTGGTAAGCACTTTCGTGCCTCTCTTTTGCTTGGTGTTGTTAGTGCTTTAAAACCGCGTAATTTAGCTGCTGCAATGCGTGTGGCACTTGGCGTGGAGCTACTTCACACATACTCGCTAATCCACGATGATTTGCCAGTGATGGATAACGCCCCACTTAGGCGTGGTAAGCCCACTTTGCACGTTAAATACGATGAAGTCACGGCAGTTTTAGCAGGAGATGCGCTAAATACTCACGCTTTTTTTGAAATTTCTCGTGCTAATTTAAGCAGTGAAATTCGCATTAAATGCGTTGAAATTTTAAGCCAAAATGGCGGTGCTAGCGGTATGGTGCTGGGTCAAGCCATTGACTGCTTTTTTGAGAAAAAACCGCTCACACTTGATGAGCTAAAATTCCTACACACTCACAAAACCGCAAAACTAATCGCTGCAAGTCTAAAAATGGGAGCTGTGATCGCTGAGTGTGATGAGAAAATGTGCGATGAAATTTACGAGCTTGGGCTTGATTTGGGTCTTGCGTTTCAGATTCAAGATGACATAATTGACGCGACTAGCGATGAGAGCGAGGCTGGTAAGCCAGTGCATAATGACAGCGTTAAAAACTCATTTACAAATTTACTTGGCGTTAGCGGTGCAATTAGTTATAAAAATGAGATTTTAAACGGCGTGAAAAACCGCCTAAAATCCCTGCCACAAGGCGTTTGCGATATGATTTTAGAGCTAGTTAAAAAGCACTTATGAGTTTGCCTTTTTAACGCAGGCATTTACCGCTTCAATCACGGCTGAGCGAAAGCCGTTTTTCTCCAAACTCGCCACCGCTTCAATGGTTGTGCCAGATGGCGAGCAAACCTCGTCTTTAAGCTCTGCTACGTGTTTATCGCTTAAAAGCGCCATTTTGGCTGAGCCTAAAAGGGCGTTTGAGGCGATTTTGTAAGCCATTTTTCTATTTAGCCCGTTTAAAACCCCAGCGTCAGCAAGGGCCTCAATAAACATAAACGCATAGGCAGGAAGGCTTCCCGCAATGCCCACAAATGCCCCAAATTCGCTCTCTTTAATCTCAAAAACTTCGCCAAAACTTTTAAAGATACCAGCCACATTTTGTTTGTCTAAATCGCTAAAATTTTCATCAAAGCAAAGTGCGGTTGTGGCTGATTTGACAAGGGCTGGTGTGTTTGGCATAGCACGAGCGATTTTTGCGTTTTTTAGTGTATTTTGTAGCTTAGAAATGCTAAAATTTGGAGCCAAACTAACTAAAATTTTACCACTCATCTCGTCTTTAATAACGCCTAAAATCACATCGTAATCTTTTGGCTTAACTGCCAAGATCACGATATCTGCGTTTTTAGCGACCTCTTTTTCGCTGCTTAAAATACGAGCACCATTTTTGCTTAAAAACTCGCCATTTTTACCCTTGCTAAACGCACATATTTTTTGCCCCAAAAGTGCAGTTATCATCGCACTTGCCATATTGCCAACACCGATAAAACCTAGTTTCATTTTTATCCTTTGAATTTTTAATAACCAAAAAAGTCGCCGTCTATATCGCAAATCTCTAAAATTTGCCTTACTTGCACGCCGATTTTATACTTTATCATAAGTTCTGCAAGTCTATCCCCATCCACTAGTATTACAGTGTGGCTCTGTACGTTTTTAGCGTACTCTCTAGCTTCTTTCGTAAAATTTGAAGTGGTAATAAACACGCCTTTTTTGGTTTGTTTATCAGATATAGCTCCGACAAATTTTTGAATTTCAGGGCGAGAAACGCTACCTTGCCAACTTTTAGCTTGAATATAAATTTGAGAAAGACCCAGCTCATCCTCATTAATAATGCCGTCAATTCCACCGTCTGCACCGCTTTTAGTAAGCCTACCTACTCCGTAGCCCATCTTTTCTAATAGTTTTGATACTAAGTATTCAAAAAAATTTGGATCTTTTTGTGAAATTTCATCTAAAATTTGGGATTTTAGGTTTTCATTTAACTCGCCTGTGGCTTGTTCTATAATTTCAATTGGCGTGTAGTTTGATTCTTCTTTGTTTTTTGATGTACTAGTTTTATTTTTTAATGTCTTACACGTATCTTTATTTTTATATATTTCATCGTACCAATTTTCAAATTTATTTCGCGCGTCTTTGTCTAAAAGTATTTTTTTGCCATATTCGGTAATTTCGTAAATCCCACGTTCAACTCTCTTAACCAAGTTTTTATCTTGATTATTTTGTTTAAAGGTTTTAAGTATCGTAAGGTATGTCAAAGCCCAACCGGCACGATCCTCGTAAACAAATTTTCCGTTTGTAACCACTCTTTTTAACTCATTTGATTCACACTTAAAATCCTCAGTTAAAAATTTATAGGTCTCATCGTAGACTTCTTGAAGTCTTGCTTTGGTGTTTTTGCCAAGAAACTTCAATATCGGAAACATCATATCTTTATATTGTGGTACCATAAATATCCTTAAAAATTTAATTAAGCAACCTAATAGAAAACCAAGGAAGCATTAACTTAGACAATATGTTATCTAACCTGCCCAGCTCCACGCACGATATATTTGTAAGTCGTAAGCTCCTTTAAGCCCATTGGTCCTCTTGCGTGAAGTTTTTGCGTTGAAATTCCAATCTCTCCGCCAAAGCCAAACTCGCCGCCGTCGCTAAATCTAGTCGAGGCGTTTGCATAAACGACCGCACTGCCGACCGCATTTAAAAAATTCTCTATATTTTCGTAATTTTTGCTTAAAATCGCGTCTGAATGACCGCTAGAATGAGCGTTTATGAAATTTATGGCTTCGTTTAAATCGCCCACGCTTTTAACCGCCAAAATAAGTTCTAAAAACTCCGCCCCAAAGTCGCTCTCATCGGCTAAACGCACGTTTTCAAACCCTTCGTAATTTTGCCAAATTTCACGCTCTAATCTTAGCTCTACGCCTGAAAGCTCAGCGATTAAAAGCGGCATAATTTTATCAACGATATTTTTGTGCAAAATCACGCATTCAGCGGCGTTACACACGCTTGGACGTTGCGTTTTGGCGTTTTTGATTATCGCTAAGGCTTTACTAATATCCGCGCTCTCATCAACAAAAATATGACAAATCCCAGCGCCAGTTTCAATCACCGGTATCGTGGCGTTTTGCGTGATAAATTCCTTTAAATTTTTACCGCCTCTTGGGATTATGACGTCAATTAGCCCATTTAGGCGTATCATTTGACTTACGCTCTCTCGCCTTGTGTCGCAAATTAACGAGATCGCACCACTTGGCACGTCGTGTTTTGTGGCGACTTTGTTAAAAATTTCAACAAGGGCGATGTTTGAGTTTAAAGCACTTGCTGAGCCCCGTAAAATCACGGCGTTTGAGCTTTTTAATGCAAGCGCTGCCACGTCAATGCTGACGTTTGGACGGCTCTCATAAATCATACCGATGACGCCAAGCGGAGTGCGAATTTTGCTGATTTGCATACCATTTGGGTGCTTAAATCCGCTTAAAATTTCGCCCACTGGGTCGCTCAAACTCGCAACTTCATTTAACCCCTTTGCCATTGCCTCAATTCGCGCGTCAGTTAGCGTCAAGCGGTCAAGCAAAGCCGTGCTTAGACCGCTATCCTTGCCATTTTTTAAGTCAATCTCATTTTGCGATTTTATCCACTCTTTTTTGCCTATTAGCTCGTTTGCTACGGCGTTTAGGACGCTATTTTTCACGCCTGTTTTTAAATTTACTAGCTTAAAACTACTCTCTTTTGCTCTCTTTGCAAGATTTAAAATTTCACTCATTTTTACCCCTTAACTGCCACATTATCAGCGTGTATAATCTCATCGTCCGTTTTGTGCCCCAAAATCGCTTCAAATTCATCGCTTTTTAGCCCTAAAATACGAGCTATATCATCTGATGAGTAGTTTGTGATACCGCTTGCGATAGTTTCGTTTTTAGCGGTGCAAATATCTACCACAAAGCCACGCTCAAACTCGCCGACGACCTTTTTTATCCCCACAGCAAGCAAGCTTTTGCCACTTTTTAAAGCCGCTGCCGCGCCTTCATCAACGACTAAAACGCCCTTTTTACTCGCACCAAATGCGACCCAAAATTTACGCGAATTTACGCCGTTTTTAGCCAAAAATAGCGTTCCAAGCTCATCGCCGTTTATGATTTTAGTTAAAATGTCGCTCGTTTTGCCATTTGCAATTAGCATATTTGTGCCGTTTTTTGTGGCGATTTTTGCCGCACTTATCTTTGTAGCCATACCGCCAGTGCCAAATTTACTCCCCTCGCCACCAGCCATTTTTACGATATTTTCATCAATATTTTGCACTAAATTTAGCAGTTTTGCGTTTTTGTCGCTGTTTGGATTTGCTGTGTAAAGTCCGTCTATGTCGCTTAAAATGATGAGCAAATCAGCGTCAGTTAGCCCGCAAACGAGCGCTGAAAGAGTGTCATTATCGCCTACTTTTAGCTCATCGGCTACGACTGGGTCGTTTTCGTTTATGATCGGCACTATGCCCTGCGTTAAAAGTGCGTTGCAGACGTTTCTGGCGTTTAGGTAGCGTTTTCTATCGTCAAAGTCGGCTCTTGTTAATAAAAGCTGTGCGATCGTGCGTGAATACGCCCAAAATACGCGCTCATAAAGGTGCATAAGTGCGACCTGTCCGACTGCTGCTAAGGCTTGTTTTTGCGCGATGTTTTTGGGCTTTACGCTAACCACTAGTCGCCCCATACCAGCGCCAACGGCACCTGAGGTTACCAAAATCACTTCGTAACCTAAATTCTTAATAGCGCAAATCTGTGCCACTAGGCTTTTTATCAGGCTCTCATTTAACGTGCCGTCGCTGTTTGTAAGCGTTGAAGTGCCGACTTTTACGACTATGCGTCTTGTGTTTTTAAATAGCTCTTTTCTCATCTAATGCCTTGAAATTTTGGACTAATTATATCAAAAACTTAAAATTTTAAGATATTATAATTTTTATCTTATAAGGCAATATATAAAATAATATTTGACTTATATAAAAATTTAGAATAAAATTTCGCCATTAATTTTTTGGTTTAATAAAATAATAAGATATAAAAGGTCTTGTTTAAGGAGTTATTTATGAATGAAGAAAAATTTAGTAGGCGAGATTTTATAAAATCAGCCACTATCGGCATTGGTGCGCTTGCGGCTTCTAGCCCAGCGTCTGTTATAGCTAGTGAGCTTAAAGGTGGCAATAAAAACTCTCTGCCTAGCGTTGATGTTTTAGTCATCGGCTCGGGTGGAGCGGGGCTTAGGGCTGCTGTGGCTGTTAGAAAAAAGCACCCAAATTTAAGCGTAGTAGTCGTAAATAAAGGTATGCCATCACGCAACGCAACCTGTATGGCAGAAGGCGGTATAAACGGCGTTATTGACTTTGAAAACGGCGACTCTCAAAGACTTCACGCTTATGACACGGTAAAGGGTAGCGACTTTTTAGGAGATCAAGACGCCATTATAAAATTCGCACAAAAAGCCACAGAGGCGATTCACGAGCTTGACTATGCTGGTATGCCATTTAATAGACAAAAGGATAACACCGTAGCAAGGCGTTTTGCTGGTGGTGCTAAGTATGAACGCTGTAACTACGCCGCTGATAAAACCGGCTCAATAATGATGCATACCTGTCTTGATGAAGCCATCACAACTGGCGTGAAATTTTTGCTAGATCACTACTTGCTTGATATTGCAATTGACGGCAATGAGTGCGAGGGCGTGGTGCTTTTAAATATGCAAAACGGCGATGTTACGCCAGTTTTGGCAAAATCGGTCGTGTTAGCGACTGGTGGTTATACAAGAGTGTTTTTTAACCGAACTTCAACACCATTTAACGCAAGTGGTGACGGCGTAGCAGCAGCACTTAGAGCTGGTTTGGCGTTTAAAGACCCTGAAATGCTTCAATTTCACCCAACTGGCGTTAGAAACGGCGGTGCATTGATAACAGAAGCTGCACGCGGGCTTGGCGGTAAGCTAATTAACAACAAGGGCGAACGTTTTATGAGCAAATACTCAAAACGTATGGAGTTAGCCCCAAGGGATATCGTTTCACGCTCAATAGAAACCGAAATACGCCTTGGCAACGGCTTTGGCGAGGGTATGGGCTCGTATGTGCTTTTAGATGTTACGCATTTAGGCGAGGAGCGAATTATGAATGAATTACCACAAATTCGCCACGTTGGACTACTTTTTGAGGGTATAGACTTGGTTAAAGAGCCGATTAAGATTCGCCCAACCGCTCACTACTCAATGGGTGGCATTGAGATTGCTAAATTTGATGATATGAGCACTCATTTGCCGGGTCTTTTTGCGGCTGGTGAAACTAGCTGTGCCTCTATCCACGGCGCAAATCGCTTAGGTGGCAATAGCCTAACTGACGCTGCTGTAACTGGCAAATTAGCTGGTGAGGGTGCTGGTGATTATGCGGATAAAAGGCAAAATTTTGGCTCTGGCAAACACGCAGATGAGCTTGCTAAAAAGTGGAGAGAAAAACTTAAAAATATCACAAGTGGCAACTCAAAGCCAAATGAACTTTACGATTTAAGAGAGGAATTTGGCAAATACAACTGGGATAATATGGGAATTTTTAGAACCGGCGAAAAGCTTGAAAAACACATTCAAATTTTAGATGAAATTTGGGCTAAATACAACAATCTTAAAATTTCAAACTCAAATATGTTTTACAACACAGCTCTAATTGAGTATTTAGAATTTGGCAACCTTATACTTCTAGCAAGATGTGCTTGTTTAGCAGCCCTTAATAGAAAAGAGAGCCGTGGTGCTCACACACGTGAGGACTATCCAAAAAGAGATGACGTAAATTTCTTAAAACACAGCCTAATTACGCTAAAAGATGATAGCTTAAATATTAACTACAAAGATGTGGTTATTACTGAATTTGCAGTTGAAGAGAGGAAATACTAATGAAATTTATAATTGACCGATTTGACGGAGTCAAAAAATACGAACAAACTTACGAGCTAAGCATAGATGAAGTAAAGGGCAAAACGCTTTTAAGCCTACTTCAACACATAAAACGCACACAAGACATCTCGCTAAATTTCACAGCTTCTTGCCGTTCGGCGATTTGCGGAGCTTGTGCGGTTAGAGTAAATGGACACTCATATCTTGCCTGTGATACAAAAATGGAGGAGCTTTTAGAAGAATACGAAAATCCAGAGAGTTTTAGAATTTCGCCATTAGCGAATTTTAAAGTCCTTTCAGATTTAGTCGTTGATTGGGAGCCAAGTATTGAGAATTTAAGAAAGATAAAGCCTACTATCACACCAAAAGAAGCTTTTTCTGAGAAAAAAGGTTGCGTTCAGACACAAGCAGAAGTTGATGCGATTAAAAAGCAATGGGACTGCATCCTATGCGGTAGCTGTGCTAGTGAGTGTAACAAACTAGCCGCTGATTCAAGCGACTATATGCAGCCTTTTGTATTTACTCACGCATTTAGAGCAGCTTATGATTCACGCTCAAAAGACCCGCTAACTCACCTAAAACCAGCCATTGCAAATGGTCTTTGGAAGTGCGTGCATTGTCAAGAGTGTGCTGACCGCTGTCCAAAAGGCATAAGCTCGGCTGATGATATTGCCG
>NZ_JANURM010000014.1 GCF_030249845.1 Campylobacter gastrosuis
GCCACAATTTATTGCAAATGCACTTGGGCATTCAAGCCTAAATCACGTAAATAATACCTACTCGCACCTGATTTTACAAAAATCACAGCTAAAAAAGGCACAAAAGGTGCTTGATTTTGGGTAGTTACCTTAAATAATCAATCAATTTTTTGTTGATTTGCTCAAATTTTAAGATTTTATGTCCAGAGTTTGCTAATTTAAAATTTTCTGCATCAAACTCATTTTTAAATGGTATCAAATCATCGCCTTTTGCGCTCACGATGCGACTACCAAAGACGTAAAATCCGCTACTTGCACTAAACACATCGCCACTTTTAAAATCGGTAACTAAAAGCTCTTTTATGCCAACATCGTTGTGTTTTAAGCCAACTTCATAAAAATATAAAAGCATTGATTTAACCGAGCTAAATACCAAAATTTCGCCGTTATTTAGCTCAATGTAAGCACGAAATTTTGGCATATTTGTCGTGTCAATACCAAACTGCTTACAAACCAAATCGCTATTATTTAGCCAGCTAGCGACATCTTTTTGTAAAATTTCGCCGTGCAAAAATAGCACGAAAAATAGCACGAAAAATTTTCTCACGCTAAATCCTTTTTTCTAAACAGATAAAAGCCAAAAACAAGGCAAGCTAGCCCTAAAATCACAGGATAAATGAGCGAAAAAGCAATAATACCACTGCTACCAAAGCTATCAAGCACAAAGTAAGCCGTGCTACCTAACACCGATAAATCAGGGTCAAAAAGGCTAATGGCTGAAATTCTAAACAGCTCAATTGGGTTGATTAAAGCCACGCCAAAGATGAAATTCTCACTAATATCTGTTTTGCTTAAAATTCCAATTAATGCAATATCTAAAAAAGCAAGGGCTAAAATCCACACAAAAAAGCATAGCCCAAGCCCCATTTCTTGCGATTTTGAAACGCTACAAATCAAAAAAGCAATACCTAAAAACGCCACACACATACTAAAAAGTATGCCAGTATAGACTAGACAGAGCAAAACTGGCACACTAGCACCCTTAAAAATACCAAAAATAATAGCCAAACAAAGCGATAAAAACAGCGGAGCACTCACGCCAAAAAGTCGCCCAAGTGCCTTGCCAAAATAATACTGACTTTGTGAGATTGGATAGCTTAGAAGGTATTCAAGTATATTTAAATCCCTGTCTTGTAAAATCGTCCTGCTTGTGCTAATTAACACAAAAATCGGCACGATAATGATACAAATTTGAATAAAAAGCAATAAAAGCCGTGAGAGTCCGCTAAATCCAAGCACACGAGACTCCATAACTCCGCTTATAAAAAAACTAGCCACAATGCCACTAAAAATGAAAAGATATATCAAAAACCAACGTGAGCGAAAGGACTCTTTAATGTCTAAGAGTGCGATTGTAAGTAGAGTTTTCAATGGTGTGCCTTTGAATTTTTTAAATGCTTAATTAGCTCGTCAAAATTTAGTGCCTCTTTGCCATTTAGTGGCTGTTTAAAAGCAGCGTAGCCAAACATCATCGGTGAGCCGTATCCGTGGTAAAAATATGCTGTTCTTGCCTCTATAAACTCGCCACTTTCGTAGTCATTTACGTAAATTTTCGCCTTTGAGATGAGCTCTGGATTTTGCTTAACAGCGTAGCTTACAAAGCAACCAATATCATCAAAATAGAGATTTTTGCCATTAAAAACCACATCAACGCTAAATTTATTATCGCTAATTATCATTTGGCAGTGTTTGCAAGGCTCTCTATCAAAATGCACCTTGCCGTAACTCTCGCCATCACAACCGACTAAAAATAGCAAAATCGCTAAAATTTTAAACACGTTTATCATCAACAACCCTCCCTAAATCCATATTTATTGCACGATTTATCAGCCCAGCGACCTCATCTAGTCGGTGAGAGATAAAAATAAAGCTCTTTTTGTTTTTGTAATTTGTTAGAATTTCTTTAAATTTTAGCCTTGCTTCTGGGTCAAGATTTGCCGTTGGCTCATCAAAAATCATCGTTTTTGCAGGGCGTGAAAATGCAAGTGCGATTAAAAATTTCTGCTTCATACCGCCTGAGAGTTTAAAAAATGGCTTGTGCAAATTCTCATTAATATTAAAATTTAGCTCACCACAAATTTCGTTTATGATGCTTAAATTTGCATTTGAGCTTTGCTTGGCAAACCATATCATTTCGCTTAGATTAAGCTTAAAAGGCGGTGGGGTTTGAGGCACGAAGCTGACGTTTTTTAGGGCATTTTGCCTGTCTTTAAAGGCGTTAAAGCCATTAATCTTAACAAATCCGCTACTTGCTACGTATTCGCCTAAAATCACACGCATAAGCGAGCTTTTGCCAGCGCCGTTTTGCCCTGTAAAAAGCACGTTTTCATCATCTTTGATGAGTAAATTTATATTATCAAGGACGAGTTGGTCTTTGATTTTTTTGCTTACATTTGAAATTTCAATCATAAAAAGTCCTAAATCATATCTTTTAATCTATTTTTTACACTTAATGCGTCGTGGTGACAAACATCAATACAACGCCCACACAAGGTGCAATCAACCCCACTTAGTCTAAAATTTTCGCCCTCTTTTAGCTTTGCGTTTTTCTTTGTGATTTTAAGCACGTCGCTAACAAAACAAACATCCATACAAACGCCACAATGGTCGCACTTTTGTTTATCCCACGAAATTTTATTTAGGCTAAAAAATGAGATTAACGAGTAGGTCGCCCCAAGCGGACAGAGATTTTTACACCAAAATCGCCTAGCAAAAAATATCTCAAAAATAAAAACAAAAACTACCCAAAAAATAGCAAAGCTAAATCCATAAATGATAAACCTTGACAAAATGGCAGCTACGTTAAAAATCTCAAACACCAAAAGTGAGCTAAACGCCGAAAACACAAGGCATAATGCCATAAAAATGTATCGTGTTTTTGATGAAAATACGCGCTCTTTTATTAGCTTTTTTGCGACTAAATTTGCGTGAATTTTCTCTGCAATTTCGCTAAAAATCCCGTAAGGGCAAATCCAAGCACAAAAGGCACGACCGCCAAAAATCAGGTAAAAAGCGATGATTGAGATTGAGCCAATTAGCAGGTTTGGCACTAAAATTTTATAGCTTGCTAGCACTTCAAGCGTGATAAATGGGTCTGCTAGATGAAAGCCAAAAATTCTTGAACCGCTAATATCGCCTTCTAAAATTTGCAAATTTGCATAAAACGAAAGCACAAAAACAAGATGGATAAAAATCACGCAAAAATAGCGAAAAGCACGGATACTTGGGTGTTTTTTACCCTCTTTTGTGGTGGCAAAAAAGGTGCTTAAAAAGCTCGTGTCTTTTAGCGTTTGGCGGTTTTGATACTTATTCACGTTCGCTCTTAAATTTTGAAATTTCATCGGCTAAAAGGGTTAAATTCTCATCACTAACGTTGCTTAAAATGCCATTCATCAGGCTATTTTTAACCCTGCCTTGCTTGTAATCGTTTAGTCTTGCTAAAATTTCATCTTTGCTTTTTGAGCCGATTGGTGGAGCGATTTTGCCCCTGCCGTCATCGCCGTGGCAGGGCGAACAACTCACTAAATACAGCCTAGAAACTGCAAATTCACGCTCTTTTATGCCACTATTTAGTTCGTTTAAAATTTGCTCTTCTTTGCTGATTTGTGGCTTTAAATTTTGCGGTTTTTCTTGTGCTTTTTCTTGCGGTTTTAACGGGACATTTTCTTGACTAATCATAAAAAACATAAGTCCTAAAAGCCCTAAAACTGCGATTATTGCGATGATTTTGCCACTTTTCATTGTTTTTGCCTTAGTTGTTTGTTAAACTCAAAAATTTCACTTGCAAGAGCGTTTATCTCATCATCGCTCATATTTGCCACAAGCTCTTTCATCAGCACGTTTGGCTTTTGTTTTAGCTTGTATTTTCTTATCATATCAGCAATTTGCGTATCTGTTTTTTCAAGCAAAGATGGTCCGATTATACCGTTTGCGTAGTCGTTGTGACAAGCGGAGCATTTAACGATAAAATTCCTGCTTAGCGTCTTTTTAATCAGGGCTAGGTTTATCGTTTCAAGAGGTTGTTTTGTGCGTGAGTGGGCTACGATTTGCTTTGTTGTGTCATCATTTTGGTTATTTAGCGTCCAATCAACCTTTCTAACGCCATCCATATCGTAAGCTATGAATTTATCATCGTTTTTTACGGCATTGCCAGATTTTATTGTGATTTTTGGTGTTTGGGTGCTGTTTGTTTCGCTTGATTTTTGCTTTTCATCGCTACAACCAAAAAACAGGGCTAAAATCGCAACTAAGAGTAAATTTTTTCTCATAAAATTCCTTTATTTTGGGATTACTTTTATTATTTTTGCAGGGCAAAGCTCAACGCAAACCCCACAACCAACGCAATTAGCTAAAATTTCAGGCGTGTTGTTTTCTATCTTTATGGCTTTATCTTCAAGCGGACAAAACTGCACGCATAAATCGCAAATTTTACCAACGCTTTGGCTTAGCTTTTCGTTTAAATTTCGCGTGAGTTCGTTTTTTGCCTTTTTTAAATTTACGCTACTTACATTTTGATTTTTAAACGCAAAACAAGGGCTAATCTCATCAATCACTGCCCTGCCCATAAAAACGCTCTTTACCTCGCTTACTTCGTGATTTAACGCCCCACTTGGACAGGCTAAAACGCAAGGCAACGCCTGACAAAGATAACAACCTCTATTTTCAGGGCTAATATAAGGTGCGCCAATACCAAAAATATCGCTAATATCTGAAAGTTTAATGCTATCATAAGGGCAAACTTGCAAGCACTGACCGCATTTTATGCAACTTGACAAAAACGCCCCTTCATCTAATGCGCCGGGCGGACGTAGCTTGAATTTTGTTTCGTTTGCATTTAGGCTAACGGCACAAAGTGCTATAAATTTTAAGAAATTTCGCCTAGTTTTCATCTTTTGCCTTTGTTCTTGGTCTTTCATCTTTTAAGATAAACTCTGGCTCTGAAAATGGGGCGAGTTTAGCGATGAAATTTAAAAGCGAAATGGCGTTTGAGCCGTAAAAAAATCTAACACTTGGGCGGTGCTGCCAGAGCTTATCAGCATAAGAGTAGCTAAGATATGGCGTGTCGCCAAAGCCATCCTTGTCTAAATCAAAGCCATCATAATCATCAAAGTAGTTATTGCTCCACTCGTTTTTGTTCATATTTACGCCCGGTGTGTCATTTAGGGCGACTTCAATGTTTGATTTAAAGGTGTTATCTTTAAAAATGCTCTTTTCTAAAAGTGCGTGAAACTGCACGGCAACGCTGTTGTAAGCGATTAGGTTGCCAACAAATTCATTAATTGTATTTGGCTGATAAGGCGACTGGTCTAGGTAAAATCCACGTGCGTTGTAGATGATTTTGTTGTTAATTATTTTTAAATTTGAGCTATCTTTCATACCGATTGCAACGCCGTAAGCACCGATTGAATTTTTAATTAGATTATCTTTTAGCGTGGTGTCTTTTGAAAACATAAAAAATATACCGACTTTGTTGCTATCAAATGTGTTATTTTGGATTAAATTATCGCTTGAATACATAAAATGAAGCGAATATCGGCAGTTTTTGCCGTGGTTGTTTTTGATTAAATTTTTACTTGAATACCAAAAAACGGCATCTCGTGAGTTTGTGATATTGTTATCTATTATTTTATTATCGTGGCTATACCAAAATTTTAAGGCATCGCCTTTAAACGCCGTAACGCTATCATAAGATGAAATTTCGTTGCCAATTACCTTTGCGTTATTTGATTTTAAAAATGTAACGCCAAAGAGTGTGTCTTTGATTTTATTATTTAAAATTTCTACGTTGTTTGAGTTTGTAATTTTTATGGCACTATCTTCATCGGCGTGAATTTTGCCACTATTTGTTATGGTTAAATTTTTAATCACTACATTTGGCGAAGTTATGTTTATGACGCTGCCATTTTCATCGCCTACGATTATGGCAGTTTTGTTAATGCCGTCAATCGTAAGCGGTTTATTTATCGTAATATTGCCCTTATAAACGCCACTGCCTAGCTCTATCGTGTCGCCATTTTTAGCGTTGTTTATGGCTTCTTGAAGTTCATTTGAGGCTAAATTTAAAACTATTAGCGTTAAAAATATAAATTTTCTCATTTTTGTTTTAAAAATTTAAATTTTGAAAACAACGCCAAAGCCGAAAACGCCGACAGGGCGATCATAAGATAAAAGCCAAAAGCTGGGTATGAATGAGTGGTAAATTGTGCCACTTTGCCGTCGCCAAAGGCTGTTGGCATAAATGGCTTAATCTTAAACGCACCCCACTCTTGCAAATTATGCCCAAACCAGTAAAGCCACCCAACATAACACGCCAAAAACAAAAACGGAGCGATGATAGGTAAAATCATCAAAAGTGTCTGCCCCTTGCCGTCATAATACAAAAAGGCAATCATTAAAATCGTAGCGATTATTAAATAATAAGGCGACATAGCGTGCTCAAATGCCCCACCACGCTTAACTGGATACATACCAATATAGTGATTTAGTGTATTCATCTCGCCGACATCGCCACTAAATCCATCAATATGTACATAAATTGGTATGCCGTTTGGAAACGCCTCTTTTGGGTAGTTTGGTGCTTCAAGCGAGATTTGCCACACCGGCACACTTGGTGCACCTACTTCAAATCTATTCTCCACCATTTTTAAAAGGTCGTTTTTTACCTCATCAGAGATTAGATGATTTTTGTAATAAAATTTCGTGTAAAAATTCCAAACCGCACTTGCGTAAGCTGGGATTTGTTCGCTTGTTATTTGTGAGTTTTCAATCCTATTTTGAAGTTTAAAAAATCCAAGTGTTGGGATTGTAAAAAACAGCGTCATAATCGCTAAGGCAATGAGCGTGTAAATTTTGTATTTTGGCATCTTTTATCCTTTTAAACCCCCAAAATTTGGGGGCTTTATTAATTTAGACCGGCGTTTTCGTCAATCCATTTTAAATACTCAATGATATCTTTAATCTCATTATCTTTCATATGCTGATTTGGCATACGTAAATTAAAGTAGTTTATCATTGATTTTATGTATTCATCTTCGTAAAATTTCGCTGGGTCTTTTATGAAGTCAAATACGAATTTCTCGCCGTTTTCGTGTCTTAAAAGCACACCTGTTAAATCTGGGCCTGAGCTTACTTGACCTATTACGTGGCAACCATTACAACCGCCTGTTAAATACGCCTTCTCGCCTCTACTAGCAGCCTCGCTCATCGGCGTTGAAAGCTCACGTACAAGGTTGTTTTTAGCCCTAAGTCCAACATCAGCGGTCTTAACTAAATACTGCCAAACTTGATACTCCCATAAAATGGCGTTGTTTAAGTCGCCACTCTTTGCAGCAGCGTCGGCTTTTGCCTTAACTTCGCCGATTTTGCCGTATTGATCAAGCGCGTCAATTACTAGCTCTTTTACCCTTGGATATTTCTCATAACCCTTTTCTTTTAGGAATTTAACGACCGATTGGATTACATCATCAGTGGCTTTATTTGTAGCAATTACCTTTTCATATTCGGCTTTTAGGGCGTCTGGACTTAGGGTTTTTAGTTGTGAATTTTTAGCTGATTCATACTTTTTATTTGGGTCTTTTACGTATAAATAACCCATCATTTCAAGGTGAAGTGCAGAGCAAAATTCGGTGCAATAATATGGGAAAACGCCCTCCATATCGGCGATGAAATTTACACTTGCTGTTTTACCCGGCTCAATTGAGGCGTGGATATTATAAAGGTCAATGCCAAAGCCGTGAGTCTCATCTTGTGCGCGCTCTAAATTTGTTAGATAAATCGTTACATTATCGTCTTTATTAACCTCAATATGCTCTGGATTTATGTGGCTTCTTACCACCGTGGCATAGACTTTTACGTTTTTGCCATCTCTTTCAACTCTTTCTTGACCAGCTAGTGTCATCGCTTCGTGCTGTTTGCCAGTGCGTGAGTTTGTGCCCATTTTGTAAGTCATCGCTGGTTTTAGCTTACTTGCACTAATTGAGATAACATCGTGAGGCTCGCCAAGCGGGATAGGCATATCGTAAGTTAGCTCCATTTTAGCGCCGCTAATGTCAATTAGCTGGTGGTTTTGTGGATGAAGTGGGCCAACTGGGTTAAAGCGGTCAATTGATAGCTTATCAAGCGCGATTGCGTATTTGCCGATAGGTTTTGCCGATTTACCCTCCATTGTATCAAGGTGTCCGATGTTATAATGCACATTAACTCTATCAAGCACCTTTAAATTTTTATAATCCCACTTAACGACCTGACTATCAACGTAAAGCGAAGTATAAACTATGCCATCTTTTGCGTCAAAAGTCGTGTGAAGTGGCCCAAGACCAAGCTCTACTTGTCCGTGAAGTGCCTTTTTTAGATCCAAAATCGGTATGCCAAATGGGTCTTTTGCCGCAAATTCTTTCTTATCAATCATCTGCTTAATCTTTTTAAAATCATAAACTGATGCGTGAGTATCAAGCTTACCGCCAACGATAATGTATCTGCCATCAGGCGTTACATCCACGCCGTGCGGGCTTTTTGGTTCTGGGATTAAAAATAGAGCGCCAGCATCAACAGCAGCCTTTATGCTAATAACCTTGTGTCCGTTAATTATTTTGTAGTTTTTGCTATCTTTGGCTAGTTTTTCTAAAATTTGCCAGTTATAAATATGCATAAAGTCGGTGTCGTTTCGGCTAACTCCCGCTTCAAATGGTGGCAAACCTTTCTCAATGCCTCCGGTATACATCTCTGAATTTATAGAGTTTGTAAATGCCCAGCCAAAGCTCTCGCCCTTGCCAGCGTCGCTTAAATCCTGCCAATATGGTGGTAGTTCAAGCGTAAATGAGTTTTTCTCATCAATCCTGCCGTTAGCATAATCAAACTTCCAAAGCGTAACCGCGCCACGATAAACCGCCTCGTATTCATCAATCGGATGATATTCGTTATCAAGTGGCGAGGCGTATTGAGATGCTTCAATTACGTATTCTGTATTTGGCGTTACAAAGCTACCGCCGTGTTCGCTCTTAATTACTGGGTTTGCTACGATTTGTGTCGTTTCAAAATCGTGTAAATTTATAACCGCAACACGTGGATTTGCCTTGTCATTAATGAAAAGAAAATCACCGACATATTCGCCATTTTTCTCGCTAAAATTTGGGTGATGAGTGTCGCCCCAAGTGATCTGTTTGCCCCTGATATTGCCACCTGCTAGGACTTTCTTTGACTCCTCATCATAGCCATACCCTTGCCACGGCTCTGGCGTAAAAACGCCTATGTATTTTAAAATTCTCATACTTGGCACGCCATAAACGATAACTTGACCGCTCTGACCGCCTGATGAAAACACGATAAAATCGTCCTTTCTACCGCTTGGCTGGTAGGTTTTTGCCGCTGCTAAAATGTCTTTTTCGCTTAAATTTCGCTCTTTCATTATCGTTTCAAGCTCACTTGCACCAAAAAGCACAGAGCCAAAAAACAACGAGCCAAAAAGCATAGGTTTAAAACTTTTTAACATCTTTTCTCCTTTAAAATCTTTGTTTAGTTTTATCTTTAAAAATAGCAATAAATTCGCCACTTTTTACGCTTACAAACGCAATCTCTTTTTTCGTATTTAACACCTCCTTTATGCCTTTTTCATCTTTTTTTAAAATAAAATTATCAAATACCAAAAAAATTGTCTCATCTACGCACTCTATCTGTTTTATTGGGTGTTTAAAATTCTCGTTAGAATTTATTAAATTACCATTTAAATCACCAAGCAAAACCTTGCTACAACGACCAAGTGCTGTTAAAATTACATTAAAATTTTTAGCACTAATTAGATTAAAATCATCATCATAACAGCTTAAATTTTTATCCCAGCCGACCAAACAAATCTCATTTTTTAAAATTTTAAAGTCATTAATTCGCCCAAATTTTTTATCAATAAAGGCTAAAATTTTGCCATTTTTATCTATTTTATAAAATTTATTTTTATCAAAAATTCCGTAAATTTTATCATCAAAAACAGCTATTTTGTCGGCATTTTTAAGCGTTTTATTAAAAAACAAAATCTCTTTTTGGCTTAAATTTTCATCTATTTTTACAAACAATCCAGATTTTTTTACACCAAGTAGATTTTCATAATCAACTGCCACAATCTCATCATTTGCAAATAAAAACACAACAAAACACAAAAAAAGGTAAAATCTCAAAATCACTCTTTTTAAAGACAAAATTAAAAAAGTATTTTATTGCAAATTTATTTATCATTTATTGATTTATATCAAGCCAATTTTTATAGCTTTAAAAGCAAAATTTTGATATAAGTTTGCAAAAAATCAGGATAAATTTATGGCAATAACACTAAAACGCCCACAAGAGATACAAAAGCTAAGAGAGGCAAATATAATCGTCGCAAAGACCCTTGATTACGTGCAGAGCGTGATAAAACCGGGGATGAGTTTGCTTGAAATTGATAAAATTTGCGAGGAGATGATATTATCACAGGGTGCAAAGCCCGCATTTAAGGGGCTTTATGGCTTCCCAAACGCAGCTTGCATTAGCCTAAATGAGGTCGTAATCCACGGCATACCAGATGATACGATTTTACAAGAGGGCGATATTGTTGGCGTTGATATCGGCTCAAATTTGGGCGGATTTTTTGGCGATTCGGCACGAACTTTTGCAGTCGGCAAAATTTCAAAACAAGATGAAGCACTAATCGCTTGTGCAAAGGACGCCCTAGATTTTGCTGTGGATTTTATCAGCACAAAAATTCACTTTAAAGAGCTTTGCTTTGAGCTTGAAAAATTTATAACCGCTCGTGGATTTGTCCCACTTCGTGGATTTTGCGGACACGGCATAGGTCGCAGGCCGCACGAAGAGCCTGAAATCCCAAACTACCTTGAAGGCACAAACCCAAAAGCTGGTCCAAAAATCAAAAATGGTATGGTCTTTTGCATTGAGCCGATGATTTGCCAAAAGGACGGCACACCAGTCATCGGAGCTGATAAGTGGAGGGTCACATCAAAGGACGGGCTTAGGACAGCGCATTATGAGCATTGCGTGGCTGTTATTAACGGCAAGGCTGAAATTTTAAGTATCGTTTAGCGTTTTTGTTTGCAAAAAATTGCGTTCGATTTAGTTTGCGTGGTGATTTGGCAGTTTTGATTTTGCGTTTTGTTGCGAGAATTTTGCATTTATCAAATTTATTAAAAATTTAAATGCCAGTTTTTTGGCGTTTTAACACCACGCCATCATCTTTTAAAAAATACAAAAACTCACGCCCCTGATACAAAATCACGCCGTCCGCCCAAACGGCGACCTTGTCTTTGTAGCCAACAATCATCTTTGATTTTTGGCTAAAAATTTCAAATCCAAGCCAAAGTCCGACATCTTTTTGCCAAGTCAAAGCCGAAACAATTAATGCTAAAAGGTAAAAAATCCTAAAAATTTTACGAAATTTAGCGTAAAGCAAAAGGTAGCCCACCACCACGCCAAAGCCCATTAGAGCGTAGAAATTTAGATTATCAACAAAAATTGCGTTAAAATACTCATTTATCTTAAAATTTTCAAAATAGTTAATTTTAAGTCCGACAAAAACATTAAAAACGACCGCTAAAACAAACAAAAATCCAGCAAAAAACGAACCAAAAATTCTCATCGCAAACCTTTTTTGTGCCATTTTAGCATTTTTAAACAAAAAGTAAGCAAAAAATATCTGCTACCACTTTTGTTTTTCAGCGCAAATTTTATAAAATCACAAAAAAATAAAAGGATAATTTATGAAAAAAATGTGGTCGGGTCGTTTTAGCGGCGAAAGTAGCGAGCTTTTAGAGGCGTTTAATGCTTCAATTATGTTTGATAAAAATTTATACAAGCAAGATATCGCTGGTAGCACTGCACACGCTAAAATGCTAGCAAAACAGGGCATTTTAACGCAAGATGAGTGCGAAAAAATCGTCGGTGGTTTGGCTGAAATTTTAGCGCAGATTGAGCGTGGGGAGTTTGAGTTTAGGCTTGAAGATGAGGATATTCATATGAGCGTGGAGAAGCGTTTAAGTCAGCTTATTGGCAAAGAAATAGGCGGCAAACTTCACACAGCAAGGAGCCGAAATGACCAAGTCGCACTTGATTTTAGGCTCTTTTGTCAAGAGGCGTTTTTGCAAATTAGGGGCGAAATTTTAAACCTAATCGCCACGCTAAATGAGATAGCAAAAGCTCACAAAAACACGCTAATGCCGGGCTTTACGCACCTACAACACGCCCAGCCAGTAAGCCTAGCCTTTCATCTACTTGCCTATGCTTTTATGTTTGTGCGTGACGCCAAACGCCTAAAAAGTAGCTACGAACGAAATAATCTAAGTCCGCTTGGCTCAGCAGCCCTTGCTGGCACACCTCATAATATTGACCGAGAATTTGTAGCACGTGAGCTTGGGTTTGGTGGTGTAACGCAAAATGCGATGGATAGCGTGAGTGACAGGGATTTTGCATTAGAGCTACTTTTTGATATTAGCGTGATTTTTACGCACACATCAAGGCTTTGTGAAGAGCTGATTTTATGGAGCTCGCAGGAGTTTGGCTTTGTTAGCATTAGCGACAGCTTCTCAACAGGCAGCTCAATAATGCCTCAAAAGAAAAATCCAGATGTTTGTGAGCTAATTCGTGGCAAAACAGGCAGAATTTACGGCAATTTAATCGCTCTTTTAACCACGCTAAAAGCCCTGCCACTAGCCTACAACAAAGATATGCAAGAGGATAAAGAGAGCGTTTTTGATAGCGTTAGCACGGCACTAAATTCGCTAATAATCCTAAATCAAATGCTAAAAGAGGCGAAATTTAACGAGCAAAATCTAGCAAATGCCTGCAAAAAGGGGCATTTAAGCGCGACTGATTTGGCTGATTTTTTGGTGCGTGAAAAGGGCGTGGCGTTTAGGACAGCTCACTTTATCACTGGCAAATGCGTGGCTAGGGCTGAGGAGCTTGGTAAGGATTTAAGCGATTTAAGCCACGATGAGATTAGTGATATTGATGAAAATATCACGCCAGAAGCGATGAAATTTTTAAGTCTTGAAGCATCAAGAGAAGCAAGAAAATCGCAAGGTGGCACAAGCACACAAAGCGTGAATGAGCAAATTAGGCTTTTAGATGAGTGGCTGGGGCGAAATGCATAAAAATTTTGATGAAAATTTGTAGTTTGTAAATAAATTTTTTGTTTGATTTATAGTAGAACTTCGCTTGAAATTTAAAAAGTATTGTTTGTTTTTCTTTAAGGGAGAAGGAGGCTTGAATTGCGAAGTCGCCCCCTTCTCCCTTAACAACCCACAACCCCGACAACGCTCTATCGTTGCTGTGCTTCGCACAGGTTTTAACTGCCGACAAGTCGGCTTTTACGTTCTAGCGTTTTTGAAAATTTTTATTTTTAAAAGTCAAACAATCTAAAAAATGGCAAAGCGAAGTAGGGTCGGCCCACTTCTCCCTTTGTCATAACTCGCAGACCACAAAAATGGTATCGTAATACCATTTTTGTTACCGTCTGCTCCCCTACGACAACGCTTCTAAGGTGGCGAACATCTGCCGATTAAAATCGGCGTTCGCAGGTTTGAATTTTTTACGTTTTAACAGTTTTAAAATTTTGTGTTTTTTGCAAAAAATTTCGCCATTTACCAAGTAAAAACGCTCTTTTATTGCTGTGCTTTTGCAGGTTTTAACTGCCAACAAGTCGGTTTTTACATTTTAGTATTTTTGAAAAATTTAATCAAAAAGCAAAAACTTACAAACTAAAATTTATATGGCTTTTTTACGAGTAAAGCAAAGCAAAGTCGCCCAGCGTTTAAAAATCAGCGTTTGCGGTTTAGATTTTTTACGTTTTATCATTTTAAATTTTAATCCAAAAACGCCATTTACCGCAGTTTTTACTTAAAATTTTATGCTAAAAAGTTAAAAGTTAGTAGTTTAATGTCAAGCAGGATAAAATTTAGGGGCAAAAGCCCCTAAATTCACACGTATCCTTGGTCAATCATAGCGTCAGCTACTTTTCTAAATCCAGCGATATTTGAGCCAAGCACTAAGTTGCCAGCTTCGCCAAATTCAACGCTAGTTTCATAAGATAGCTCAAAAATGTGTTTCATAATGCCTTTTAGTTTGCTATCAACCTCATCAAAGCTCCAGCTTGTCATACCAGCATTTTGCATCATTTCAAGTCCGCTTGTAGCCACGCCGCCGGCATTTGCAGCCTTTGCTGGGCCAAAGTAGAAGTCCTTTTTAGAGAGCATAAACTCAATAGCTTCAAGTGTGCTTGGCATATTTGCACCCTCGCTTACAAAGCGGCAGCCGTTTGCATAAAGAGTTTTGATATCTTCTAAATTTAGCTCATTTTGTGTAGCACTTGGGAATGCGCCATCACAAGGCACGCTCCAAACGCCGTTTGTGCCGGGCTTATATTCGCTTACTGGTGTGTATTTTGCGTTCGGACGAGATTTTACGTATTCGCTAAGTCTTGCACGTTTTACCTCTTTTAGCTCTTTTAAGAGTGCTAAATCAATGCCATCAGGGTCGTAAATAAAGCCGTTTGAGTCTGAAACGGTGATAGCTTTTGCACCAAGCTGGGCTAGTTTTTCAACGGTGTAAATCGCCACGTTGCCAGAGCCTGAAACTGCACATTTTTTGCCCTCTAAGCCAAGTCCGGCTTTTTTTAGCATATTATCTATAAAATATACCGCTCCATAGCCAGTAGCTTCTGTTCTAGCAAGGCTACCGCCCCAGTTTAGCCCTTTGCCAGTTAAAATTCCATCATAAAGTCCAGTTAGCTTTTTATACTGCCCAAAAAGATAACCAATCTCACGACCGCCAACGCCGATATCGCCGGCTGGGACGTCGGTTGTGTTGCCGATATGGCGGTAAAGTTCAGTCATAAAATTTTGGCAAAATCTCATTATTTCATTATCGCTTTTGCCCTTTGGGTCAAAGTCAGATCCGCCCTTGCCACCGCCGATAGCCACGCCAGTTAGCGAGTTTTTAAAGATCTGCTCAAAACCTAGAAATTTTAAAACGCCAAGATCAACGCTCGGGTGAAATCTAAGTCCGCCTTTGTATGGTCCGATAGCCGAGTTAAACTGCACGCGATATCCATTATTTACCTGCACTTTGCCGTTATCATCTACGTAAGTTACGCGAAAGCTAATGGCTCTTTCAGGGATTGTGATACGCTCTAAAATAGCGTGTTTTTCATACTTACTCTCTTTGTCAAGTAGTGGTTTAAGGCTAAAAAGCACCTCAGTTGCCGCTTGGATAAAGACATCTTGACCGACACACGACCTTTTAAGGTTGTCTAAAATCCTATTTACGTAGTTGCTCATACGCTCTCCTTTTGTTAAATTGTAGTTGGATTTTAACACGGCTATAATTTTTTTTAGTTTAAAGTTAAATTAATAATTTTATCTTAGGCGTTTGATGTTACGATTTGAAACTTTTAGGATTTTTGAGGCACCATTTTGGCTAAAATTTTCATCAACGACGACATCAGCCACGCCCCTTGCCCACGCTTCATCAAAATTTTTGCCGTGCAAATTTGCCGAAGTTGAGTAAAGCCAGTCAAATTTAGCTAAAAATTTCTCGTGTCTTTCATCTTTTATCACGCGAATTGCCCTTTTGTTTTTGTATAAAAAGGTCGTTTTTGTAGCTTTTCTAACCCTATTTTTAAAAATTTTTGGCACACGAGTTAGGTTTAAAAGCTGTGAAAATTTTGCGGTTGTGATTAGGCAGGGCTGATTTAGTGGGCGATTTTTAATGGCATTTAGGGCTTTTAAATCCTTGCTTAAAAGCCCAGCTGTCGTGTCGGTTTGTGCTAAAAATATCATAAAGTCGCTTCATTAACTAAATATACGATATTTTTAAACTCAATGCCACCATAGGCGTTTAGCCCGATCTCACAAGTCCCGCTCGTGCTTACGCCAAAGTCGTAGTTTTGGGCTTCAAATTTCAGATCCCTTGTTGAGCTTTGATTTAGCTCTGGCGTGAAAAAGCCCTTATTACCAGCAAATCCACAGCATTCAAAGCTCTTAATCACGTCCGCTTTTTTTACGCACATTTTGGCTAGTTTTTCAATAAAATCGGCTTTTTTAGCACGTTTTAAAAGGCAGAGTTTGTGGATTAAAACGCTTTTATCAAGGACTTTAAAGCTTAAACGAGATGAAATTTCAAACAAAAACTCAGATATGTCAAGAATTCTTAGCCCCTCATTTTCTAGCGTTTTTGCCGTTTGATAAAAACAGCTTGAATGATCCACGACTACTGGATATTTGCCGTTTTGGCTCGCATTTAAAAGCTCGGATTTTAAAAATTCTCTGTTTGTTTTTAAGATATTTTCATAATCAACAAACATCTTGCCACAGCACATTTTTTCAAGCGATTTTGGATAAATTACCGAAAATTTCGCCTTTTTACACACGCTCTCAAAGACCTCTTGAATGTTTCGCTTATCGCTCATTTTTGCGTTTGGCTTAAACATTCTATTTGTGCAGGCTGAAAAATAGACGACTTTATCGCTAAATCCTAGCTTGTCGCTAAATTTAAAATCGTTTGAGCGTGGCATAAATGGCGGAGTAAAAGGGATATTTACGCTAAAATTTCTAATCGTTTTTGTTAGATTTGAAACGCCCTTTTCGCCGATGATTGCCGAGCCAAAGCCGTATAAATTTAGCCCAAATTTTGCGATTTTTGTTACATTGGCAAAGTTATTGTAAATTTTTGTAGCGGTGTTTAGGGTTTTATCACTTATCGCTTTTCTTAGCTCGGTTGCGATATTTGCGGTATTTATGCCAAGCGGACACAGCTCAAAGCACTCGCCACAGGTAGCACAGGTTGAGATACCATAATACTCATATTGAGTTAAAAGCTCGTTTGCTTTGTCATTTTCATTTTGTGCTAAGAGCCTTGAAATTTCACGCAAAACGGCGATTCTTTGGCGTGGGGTTAGGGTTAAATTTTTGCTTGGGCAGTGCTTTTCGCAAAATCCGCACTCCATACAGCGATTTATAATCTCGGTGTTATCTGGGATATTAAAGAGATTTTTTGGCATCGCTTTTAGGTTTTTTTTGTAAATTTCAGGGTCGTCGCTGATGATTACATCTGGATTTATTAGGCGTTTTTCATCAAATAAATTTTTAATGGCACGATTTATCGCATACGCCTTTTTGCCCCATTCAACCTCAACAAAAGGCGCTACCATTCTGCCAGTGCCGTGCTCAGCCTTGGCGCTACCGCCCATATTTGGGACGTCGTTGCTCATATCTTTTACGAGATTTGAGAAATTTTCATACTCTTTTGGGTCGTTAAAATCTGGCGTGATATTAAAGTGTAAATTCCCACTTAAAGCGTGTCCAAAAATCACGCCCTCAAAGTTATGCTTTTTAAAAAGCTCCTGCAAATACGCAACGCCGTCGCAAAATTTCTCAATCGTAAAGCAGATATCTTCTGTTACAATTGTCGTGCCTTGCTTTCTTGCCCCAGCCACAATTGGTAAAATTCCCTTTCTGATACGCCACCACGAGCTAAACTCGGCCTCGTCGGTTGAGTAAAGCGGAGTAAGTGGCATAGAGATATCGCTTAGCTCGGCTTTTATGCGTTCTAAATTCTCATTTAGCTTAGCTTCATTCTCGCTCTCGCTTTGGATTAAAATGGCTGTGTAGCCCTCTTTACACTCTTTAATAATTGAAGGCACACCCTCAATCTCTTTTGTAGCGTTTAAACAAGCATAATCCATCATTTCAGCCGCTACAACGACATCTCGCCCTAAATTTGCTAGTTTTACGACCGCCTTTGAAGCTTGTGCTAAATCATCGTAAAATAAAAGCCCACAGCCCTTAAATTTAAAGTCATCAACGGCAAAATAACGCACTTTGCTAACAAAGCCAAGAGTGCCTTCGCTACCGACAAAAATGTGATTTATAATATCTCTAATATCGCTAAAATCAAGCAGAGAATTTATAGAGTAGCCAGTGGTGTTTTTGATTTTGTATTTACGTTTTATTAAACTAACAAGCTCATCGTCGGCTAAAATTTCATCTCTAAGTTTAAACAACCCATTTGCAATGTGTTTATGCGTGTTTAAAAAGCTCTCAACGCTCTCATCACTAGCCGTGTCAATAATCGTGCCGTCAAGCAAAATCGCCCTAATTGAGTGAATTGTGTTGTAGCTATTTTGTGCCACGCCACAGCACATACCGCTTGAATTGTTATTTAAAATTCCACCAATTAAAGCCGTAGTAATCGTAGCTGGATCTGGTCCGATTTTTTTAGAAAATGGCTTTAAGGCGTTATTTGCTTCGCTTGCTATGACGCCACAATCAAGCTCAATCACACTTGCATCATCATTTATCTTTATGCCTTTAAAGCCGTCGTTTGCGATGATTAAGACCTTATCTGAGCTACACTGCCCAGAGAGCGAACTACCAGCTGCCCTAAATGTAACTGGCGTTTCGTATTTAGTGGCAATCTTTAAAAGCGAGATAATTTCATCTTCATTAACCGCCTTAACCACGACCCTTGGCGTGTAGTTGTAGCAACTTGCATCAATGCCATAAGCGTATCTTAAAAGATAACTCTCAAAGACACGATTTGGACAAATTTTATTTGCCTCTTTGATAAAATTTGCGTAATCTTCGCTCCATTTCATTAAATCCCCTTTAAAAAGTAGTGTCAAAATTATACCCAAAGATAGGTGAAAAATTTAGCTTTTATTTGGTAAAATCCATTAAAAATTACAAAGGCAAAAAATGCAAAGAAAACGAATTTACAACCCAAGCTCAAATGAAAATTTAACCGACAGGCGCGTTTTTAACGGTAATCCGCACGGAATTTTAAATTTTACAAAGGCAAAATACGAGTGGGCGTTAAAGCTTTGGGATTTAATGGAGGCGAACACGTGGTTTCCAAAAGAAGTTGATACGACCGATGATGTGCGCGACTACGCCTACAACCTAACCGAAGCCGAGAAGCGTATGTATGATCTAGTTTGGAGCCAGCTTATCTCAATGGATAGCTTTCAGACAAACAACCTAGCCGATAACATAAATCCCTATATTACAGCACCTGAGATAAACGCCTGTTTGGCGCGTCAAGCCTATGAGGAGGCAAATCACAGCAAATCTTATGCGGTTATGGTTGAAGCGATTTGTGATAACACTGACTTAATCTATGAAATGGAGAAGCACGATGACGTTTTACGTGAGAAAAACGACTACATTTCAAGCGTTTATGAAGAGCTTGCCGGCGAGGTAACGGACGAAAAACTGCTTCTTGCAATGGTGGCAAATCAAATTTTAGAAGGGATCTATTTTTATAGCGGATTTACGGCGATTTATGCTTTGGCACGCGCTGGTAAAATGCTTGGCAGCGCGCAGATGATACGCTTTATCCAGCGCGATGAAATCACTCATCTTTTGCTCTTTCAAAATATGATAAACTCAGTCCGCAAAGAACGCCCAGACCTTTTTACGCCAGAGGTTGAGGCTAAAATTTATGATATGTTTAAAAAGGCTGGTGAGCTTGAAATAAAATGGGGCAGATACATCACGCAAAACCAAATTATGGGCTTTACTGATGATATCATCGGCGAGTATATCCACTATCTGATAGACCAACGCTTGGTGGCGATCGGACTAAATAGAATTTATAACGCAAAGCACCCGATAAAGTGGGTTGATGACTTTGCGAAATTTAACGACCAAAAGTCAAATTTCTTTGAAGCAAAGGTTACAAACTACTCAAAAGGGAGCATAAGTTTTGATGATTTCTAAAATTTTACACCCAATTACACTAACTGGCACAAGCTACGATGAGCGTGTAAATAGCCTTTTAGCCGAGATTAAAAACGCACCAAATGGCTCACTAATCCTAGCTGGCGAGCTTTGCCTTAGCGGATACGAGCTTGTTGTTGATGATGATTTGATAGCAAAAATTTCAAGCGTGGCTGAGGATAGAGTTGTTGGATTTTCAAGAATTGTAAAAAGCCGCGAAATTTACAACGAATTCGCCCTTGTTTCAAGGGATGGCATAATTTACAGACAGGGCAAACACAAGCTATTTTTGCCAAATAATGAGCATAAATTTTTTAACGCCGTGGCTGATAATATCAAGGTTTTTGAGCTAAATGGCATTAAAATCGCCGTTTTAATCTGCTTTGAGCTTAGATTTTTAGACCTTTGGCAGCGACTAAAAGAGGCTCAAATCATACTTGTGCCAGCAATGTGGGGCAGCGCTCGTGGGGACGTTTATACCACGCTTTGTAGGGCGTTAGCGGTGAGTAATTTCTGCTACGTTGTAGCATCAAGCGACCTTGATTTTAAATACAAAGCCGTTTTTAAACCAAACGGCGAAATTTGCGAAAGTTGCGACTTTGACTCCACTTTTGGGGCAAAAGTCAAGCGAAGTTTGGCGATTTTATGACAAATTTAGAAAGAGAAAGGTGCAAAGCCCTTGCCGTTGAAATCGGCGATTTTGTTACGCTAACCCCAGCCGTTTTTAGGGCATTTTGCGAAACCGAGCGTGAAATTTTTGTCCCATTTAGCAACCACGCTTACAAGCTTGACGCTCAGCCAATTAGCGATGACCAGTGGATTAGCTCGCCTTTAACGGTAGCAAAAATGACCCTAGCCTTAGAGTGTGAAAATGTGGATAATATCCTAGAAATCGGCTGTGGCAGTGGCTATCAAGCGGCGATTTTATCAAAACTAGCACACAGAATTTTTAGCGTGGAGCGGATACAAAATTTAGCAAACGAAGCCAAAAAACGCTTTGAAATTTTAAATATCAAAAACATTCACGTTCGCTTTGATGATGGCAATTTTGGCTTAAAAAGCTACGCACCTTACGACAGAATCCTGCTCTCAGCTGCCACAAACGAAGTGCCAAAAACCCTGTTTAATCAGCTAAAAATTGGTGGAATTTTAGTCGCACCAGTGGGGCAAAACAAGCAGTTCATCACAAAATTTATAAAACACAGCGATGAAAATATAGAAAAAATCGTCCTTGATGAGTGCCTTTTTGTGCCACTTTTAAGTGGCAGGGCTTAAAGTCGCTCTCGTAGCAGGGTATAAAGCTTAATCGTTGAGAGAAAAAACGTAACGATAGCTGGGCCAAGGATTAGCCCCCAAAATCCAAATGTGCTCATACCAGCAATCATCGCAAAAAATATCAAAAGCTCGTTGATTTTGGTTGGAATTTTAACGAGTTTTGAGTTTATAAATTTTATGATTAACGGCTTTAAAAATGTATCGGCGATGACTGAAATTACGATGATTGTATAAAGCGAAATCGCCACAGCAGCAGCGGTGTTGCCGTTTGCAAACTCATAAAGCGAGAGTGGCAACCACATTAAAACTCCGCCGACAACTGGGATAAGTGAGCTAAATCCAAATAAAATTCCCATTAAAACCATATCATAGCCGTAAATTCCAGTAATAATAGCAAACAAACACCCCTGAAAAACGGCGTTTATGATGACTGAGTAAAAGACCACGCTCATTACGTTTGCCACTTCACTTAAAATAAACTCGCTCTCATCGGCTCTCATCGGCAGTGCGTTTTTTAGGTAGCTTACAAGCTCGTTGCCGTATAAATTCGCAAAAAAGAAAAAGACAAGGATAAATGCCATATCCATCATAAATTTAGCACTTAATTTGCCAAGACTTGCTAGATTTGAAGCCAGATTTGAAGCAAAGACTTTAACATCAATGTCAGAGATGAACTCCTTAAATTTTGGCTCTAAAAACGCAATGCTTGTTGGCAGTTTTAAATCGTAGTTTTTAATGTATTCAAAGGTCGCTGTGGCTGAGTTTATATCAAAGTGTGCCGCTTGTTTTGCAACGCTAATTACGGCGTATAAAAACGGCGCAATAAAGAGCAAAAACAGCGTAGCGGTCGTGAGCGTAGCAGAGAGCGTCTTTTTGCCTTTGCTAATGCTTAGAAATTTTACGTTGATATTTGAAGTAGCGACCGCTAAAAGGGCAGCGATGAAGATATTTAGCAAAAACGGCTTAAAAAGATACAGCACAAGCGAAAGTGCAAAAAGCACGAAAAATCCAAAATAAATCCGACCCTGACTTAGCATTTTTATCCTTTAAAAAAGTGCAATTATAGCAAAATTTGCTTCATTTGAAATTTTAATTAAAGTCAAATTTTATAGTAATTACTTTATAATTACAAAAAAAGGCTAAAAATGACTACAAATTTAATACAAATAGGCAACTCGCAAGGTATAAGACTACCTAAAAGCATAATTGAGCAGTTTGGGTTTGATAAAATTTCACTTGAAATTTTAAAAGAGGGGGTTTTACTAAAACCAGTTAAAGAAGACGACATAACTGACTGGGATACGCCAGAGCTAAGAAAGGCTGCCAGTGATGAAAAAACGTGCGATTTTGGCACAATAGATTTAGATGAGTGGGAGTGGTAATGAAACGATATGAGATATACTTTGTCGCCCTTGACCCAACAATAGGAGCCAAAATACAAAAAACTCGCCCCTGTGTCATCATCTCACCACCAGAGCTTGACTATCTGCAAACTAGGCTAATAGCACCAATAACCAGCAAAGGATTTGAGGCACCATACCGTATCAAAATCAAACTACTTGACAAAGACGGACTTATCTTGTGTGACCAAATCAGGTGTGTTAGCACAAGTAGGCTCGTTTCAAAAATCACAGAGCTTGACGCAAAAAGCATCAAAGCCCTAAAATCCGTGTTAAAAAAGATGTTTTAATCAAAAAGTCCTTTTTCATCACTAAATTTCAGGTTAAAAATCTCATACGCCTTTGCGCTTGCTATCCTACCACGAGCCGTTCGCTCAATGTAGCCATTTGCAAGCAAATAAGGCTCCAAAACGTCCTCAATCGTCCCTTCATCCTCACTCATCGCAGCCGCAATCGTGCTAAGCCCCAAAGGACGCCGTTTTGCTTCAAGCAAAATTTGCAGATATTTTATATCCATTTCATCAAATCCGAGCGAATTTACACCAAGTGCGTCAAGGGCTTCTTTGCTTCGCTCGTGCGAGATGAAATTTTCATCATTTATCTCGGCAAAATCGCGAATTCGTTTTAGTAGCCGTAAAGCGATACGTGGTGTGCCTCGCGAACGCCCAGCGACTTCAAGAGAGGCGTTCTTATCGCACTCTTTGCCAAGTTTGCTTGAAGCGATTTGCACGATACGACTTAGCTCATCGGCTGTGTAAAACTGCAACCTAAAATCCATACCAAAGCGATCACGAAGCGGTGCTGATATCATACCGGCGCGAGTGGTGGCGCCAATTAGCGTAAATTTTGGCAGGTCAATCTTAATCGTTTGAGCAGCAGGTCCAGAGCCAATGATAATATCTAGCCTAAAATCCTCCATAGCTGGATACAAAACCTCTTCAATGGCTGGGCTAAGGCGATGAATTTCATCAATAAAAAGCACATCGCCCTCTTGGAGATTCGTTAAAATCGCAGCCAAATCGCCGCTTTTTTCTATCATCGGCGCAGCTGTCATCTTTATCGCCACGCCCATTTCGTTTGCGATTATGTGTGCAAGTGTCGTTTTACCAAGCCCTGGTGGCCCATAAAAAAGCACGTGATCAAGGCACTCAGAGCGTTTTTTCGCCGCTTTTATAAATACGTTTAAATTTTGCTTTATCTTATCCTGACCGATGTAATCATCAAATCCGCTAGGACGCAGGCTGACCTCAAAATCGCTCTCAAAACTTACTTTTTCTATCTCAACAATTCTATCCATTTTCACGCCTTGTAGCTAAATTCATCGGTTGGGAATTTTTGGCTTTTTACCTCGTTCGCGTAGGTTTTTACGGCGTTTTTGATTAAGGTTTTGCCGTCTAAATACTCTTTTACAAATTTTGGCTTAAAGCCCTGATAAAGCCCCAGCATATCGGAAAACACAAGCACCTGTCCGTCGGTATCAACGCCAGAGCCAATGCCGATAGTCGGGATTTTTAGGGCGTCTGTGATCTGTTTAGCGGTATCTGAAATCACACCTTCAAGCACAATGGCAAACGCCCCAGCCGCCTCTAAATTTAAAGCCGCCTCGGTTAGCCGTTTAGCCTCGTCATAGCCCCTGCCCTTTATCTTATAACCGCCCTCAAACCGCACATTTTGGGGCATAAGTCCGATATGTCCGCACACGGCTATGCCCTCGCCGGTTAGCTTTTTTATGATTGAGATAGCCCTATCTTCGCCCTCTAATTTCACGCAATCAGCGCCGCTTTGTTTTATAAATTTCGTGGCGTTTTTTAGGGCTTGTTTCTCGCTTTGATAGCTACCAAAGGGCATATCAGCCATTAAAAGTGCCTTTTTTACGCCGTTTCTTACAGCTTTTGTGTGATAAATCGCCTCGTTTATGCCAAGATTTAGCGTGTCTTTTTGCGCGTTAAAGCTCATATTTAGGCTATCTCCGACCAAAATAATATCTACAAACTCATCAAAAAGCGAAGCAAAAAGTGCGTCATAAGCGGTGATTGCCACGATTTTTTCTCTGCCTTTTTTGCCTAATATTTGCGTTATACTCATTTGGTTTTTGCCTTTTTTTAAAATTTGTGCTAATTTTAGCAAAATTTTGATACAATTAGCCCTTAATGTTTTTAAGGATATAAAATGGGGATGCTTAGGAATTTAGAGATTGATTATTCGCTTGACATTGTTGAAGAGTTTTTATCTCACTACTCGCTAATGTGCGACATCATTGAGCCTTTGGTGATAAATTTAAATCGCCCAGAAAAGTATCAAGAAAACATAAAAGAGCTGTTTAGAATTTATCACAATATCAAGTCAGCTGCTGGTTATATGCACCTTGACCCTATCGTAAAACTCGCAGCCCTTGCAGAAGAGGTTTGCACGGAGGCTAGGGACATAAGAGGCCCTGCAAATGATAAATTCATAGACTGGTTGTTGCTTGTTGCTGACCAGTTTTCAAAATACAAAGATGATTTAGAGAGTGACAGCGAGTATTTTAGCGTGCTTGAACCGCTAATCATAAATATCCCGACAAAGCTTGACTAAATCCAAAAATCGCTGTAAAATAGCACTTCTTTATGGGAGCGACTTGGCTTCGACAGGAGCAGAGTGGTCGTGGTGGCATACCGCTTTTGGCAAAGCGTAAAAAGCCTAAATTAAAATTAAACGCAAATAACGTTAAATTCGCTCCTGCTTACGCTAAAGCTGCGTAAGTTCAGTTGAGCCTTGCACCTTTTGATACTATCTAAAAAGGTCTGCGAGTAATCCAGGTAGTGTAGTTTTGGGGTTTGACGAGCCTTGAAGCGAAGCTTAGTCTTAGTCTAAATTTTGGTTTTGGGAAGTGAGCCTTTTTAGATGAAATTTTCACTTCTGCTAAGTATGTAGAGGCTGCGGTTGTTTTGTTTTTGGACAGGGGTTCGATCCCCCTCGCTTCCACCAGTTTTAATCTTTGCAAAATTATGATTAACAAACTCTGTAAAACATTTTATTTCTTATTTAATCAATTGTAAAAAATGGCATTAAGTTTTATATGAATTATTTCTTAATTTAATGTGTAAAATTTTTAATAAAAAGAGTTAGAAAAACGGCTATTTCTAGCCGTTTTATAGGTTTAGAATACTACGCCCATACCGCCGACTTGGATAAGACCTTTATTCGCTTCTGTTACTTTTGAACCATCGCTTTTTGTAATTGTAGAAGTAAATAAATCACTAATGCCTTTATTTTTATAAAGTTTAGCACATATATCAGCTGTTGATTCGCTACCTTTTGATAGTTTTATGTGAGAAGGCGTTGTAACTGTTGTTTGAGTTGAACCAGCACCAGTTGTCGCATCGCTTGATTTTACTAATTCAATTTCAAAGCATTTTTTGCCAGCGGCTTTTATAATGCCTTTATTTTTAGCGCCATTTTCATCAAATTGCACAGCAGTCATTGCCTTGATATCTGCAACATTACCATCTTGCGCAAACTGCCCCTGAGAGGTATAGTAAGCCGTAATATCAGATATTAGCGTAGTAAGATTTGTTGCGGCCTTAGCCATTTCTGCATCATCACGTGTAGCTGTAAGTCTAGGCACGGCAACAGCAGCTAAGATACCTAAAATAACGATCACGAAGATCAACTCAATCATTGTAAAACCCTTTTTCATAGGTTACTCCTTAAAATAAATTTCACTTTACATACACTTAGGTAAAATTTATTTCTAAAACACCCAAAAATCAAGCGTTTAAAACGAAATTTTTAAGCAGAAAAATGATTTTACATTATAAATTTAAGCAGGATAAAGACTAAAAAGCTTTTGAATTTTAAAGAAACGTGGATAAAAACGTTAAAGATTGGTTAGAAGTGTTAGTCGCTCCGCCTTTCGTGTAATTATAGATGAAAATTTATTTAAACCTTTATGAGATAGAAACGATAAAAGCAAGAGGTAAAAAGATAGAATAGGGGCTTAGCCCCCTTTTAAATGATATATCCGTTTATGCTTAAATTTTTAGAGTAATACCATACGCCGTTAAATCGTATCTTTGTGAAATTTTAAATCAAAGGCTGGGGGTTTTATCCGCAAAATCAACAAGCTTTGGCTTTACGATACGCAGGTAATCTTCGGCGTTTAAAACGATTGAGCGGTCAAGCAATCCAGCGTTAAAGGCAATCTCGCTAAACCTGCCAAAAAGCTTCTTATCTACGACCAAAAGCAGCCGTTCATCAAAGCTAAATGGCGGTATTGAGCCAAAGACGCAGTCCGTTAATTCTGTAACTTCGGCTGGACTTGCTAGGCTTGCCTTTTTTGCACCAAAAACTGCCGCAAGTCGCTCTAAATTCGCACTATGATCGGCTGGTAAAATCGCAATTACATTGACTTTTACGCTCTCTTTTTGGCTTAAAATACCAAAATTTTCAGCCAAAAATGAGCCACTCACGCCCTTAATCGTGCAAACTAACGCCTTTGCACCTTGCCCTAAATGCGTCCCACGAGCGGCTGCTACGCTCTCTGAGGTGCCTGCACTCTCGTGATTTATCACACGAAATTTCGCCCCATTTTGCGATAAACACTCATAAATTTTATTAAAAATCGCCTCTGACATAAAAATCCTTTTAAACATTTATAAAATTATTACCAAAAGCAACTTAACATTTACTTCACAAAATTTATTTAAAATCCCAGCACAAATTCACTAAAAAGGATAGAAAATGAAAAAGTTAGGTTTGGTATTTTTATTAGCTGGTGCTTTATTTGCAAACACGCTAAAAAACCGCACAAATGATGAGCTAATGGCGATGATAGCCACGGCTGACGCTAAGACGATGAGCGAGATCTCGTTTGAGCTTGATAAGCGTGCTGGGGTTTTAATGGAGCAAGCGCGAAAAATCAAGGGCGATTTTAAGGATAAAATGCGAGATAAAATTTCAAAGCTAAGCGATGATGAGCGTGAGAAATTTATGGGCGATTTTAGGCAAAATTATGAGAAAAAGCTTGAAAATTTAAGCGTAAAAGATGCTAAAAATTTTGGCTTTTTTGGCAAAAAAGATAGGCAAAAAAATGGCAACTGCAAAAATTTAGATAAAATGCCAAAAAAGAGTTAAAAAGGCGTTAAATTGGCAAAAATTTTAGTCGTTGAAGATGAGGCTATGCTAAATGAGATGATGTGTGAGTATCTTGGTCAAAAACACGAAGTCGTGGGCGTAAAAAGCTACGATGAGGCGATTGATTTAGCGTATGAAAACGCATTTTCACTTTGGATTTTTGATGTTAAAATCATCGGCAAGGACGGCTTTACGCTTCTTAGCGATTTAAGGCGGAGCGGACGGCTCACACCTTGCATTTTTACGACCTCGCTAAACACGATTGATGACGTATCAAAGGGCTTTTTAAGCGGTTGCGATGACTATTTAAAAAAGCCTTTTGAGCTAAAAGAGCTAGATTTACGGGTGCAAAATTTGCTAAAACGCACCTTTTTACACAGCGATAGCTCGCTTTTAAAGCTAGATGAAAATTACAGCTTTGATCTAGCACAAAATACACTTTATCAGGGGCAAAATTTAATCTCAATGCCTAAAAAACAGGCTTTGCTTCTTTCTTTGCTTTTAAAAAATCGTGATAGATTTGTTACTCACGATGAAATTTTTAGCCAGATTTGGAGCTTTGATGAGATGCCTAGCGAAACTAGTCTTCGGGTTTATATCGCTGAAATACGCAAAATTTTGGGCAAAGAACGAATAATTAGCCAGTCAAAATTAGGCTATAAATATGTCTAAATATCGCCATATTTTACCGATTTTTTTGCTCTATTTTTTAACCAGCACGGCGTTTTTGGGCTTTTTTGGCTACCTTTTTTACGAGCGTGAGCGTGGATTTTTAGAGCAAAAGGAGAAAATGGCAGTCCGTGAGATTAGGCACGAGCTTCAAAACAGGCTAAAATTTAACGGCTTTTTAACTGGGGCGGATTTGGGCGAATTTAACGCCACGATCGTAAAAAGTGGCAGTTTAGAGCGTCAAAATTTTAGCGACATTCGCCACTTTGTGCTATTTGATAAAAGGCGAAATTTAGAGCTATTAGTAAGCGTAAAACTAGGCGATTTTAACGCCGTGCTTTTTGAGCTAAAAGTGAGAATTTTAGCGGTTTTAGCCCTGCTTTTGTGTCTGATTTTACTCATCGCATTTTTCATAATTCGCCTATCAATTCGCCCACTTTATGAGAAAATTGAGCTTTTAAACGCCTTTGTAAGGGACACCACGCACGAGATAAACACCCCAGTAAGCGTGATTTTAATGAGCGTTGAGATGTTTAATTTAAATCCGCAAAAATACCTAAATAACATAAAAACAGCCGCCTTGACGCTTTCAAATTTATATGATGATTTGGTGGCTTTTTCGTTGCTTAAAAACACGCAAAAAAGCGAAATTTTAAGCCCTAGCGATGTCGTTAGCGAGCGGATTTTATACTTTGAGGCAATGGCAAAAAACAAGGGGCTAAAAATCACTAGCGAGATTGAAAATTTTAGCCTAAACACGAACCGCATAAAATTTACAAAAATCGTGGATAATCTTTTAAGCAACGCCATAAAATACAGCGATGAAAACGGCGAAATTTTGGTGCGTTTGGGGCAAAATGAGCTTGTGATAAAAAATGGTGGCAGCGGGATTAAAAGAGAGAATTTAGAGGCGATTTTTAAGCCATTTACGAGATTTGATGATAGAAACGGCGGACTTGGGCTTGGACTTAGCATTGTTAAGAAATTTTGCGATGAGCTTGGCTTTAAAATTAGCGTAAAAAGCGATGAAAATTTGACTGAGTTTAGCGTGAAATTTAACCAAAATGCATAAAAATTTTAAAATCTAGCAAAAATTTATAAATTTTCATTATTTTTTTAGTAATTTTTAAGTAAATTACTCCATTTGCTTTTTAAAGGGGATTTTGTGGAGAGTTTTACGCAGATAATTAACGACATAAACGGCTTTATTTGGGGTCCTTATTTTTTAATAACCCTGCTTCTTGGCACTGGAATTTACTTTACTTTTCGTTTAAAATTAGTTCAAATTTTTAAATTTAAAATCGCCTATCGTAGGCTTTTTGGTAGCTTTTCACTTCACGGAGAGGCAGCTGGTAAAGATGGTATGAGCTCGTTTCAAGCCGTTGCTACATCGGTAGCAGCACAGGTTGGCACGGGCAATTTAGTCGGCGCTTCAACGGCGATTATTATGGGCGGGCCGGGTGCGATTTTTTGGATGTGGGTGGCTGCATTTTTAGGTATGGCGACCAATTTTGCTGAAATTTGCCTAGCTCAAATTTATAAAAGCAAAGACGACACCGGACACGTCATCGGTGGCCCAGCCTTTTACATTTCGCGTGGGCTTGGCGGTAGATTTGGCAAAATTTTAGCTGCATTTTTTGCTGTGGCTATCATCTTAGCACTCGGTTTTATGGGTAATATGGTTCAGGCAAACTCAATTTCAGATGGCTTTGCAAGTGCCTTTAACGTGCCAAAGTGGTTTAGCGGTGCGGTTTTAGCACTCATTTGCACGATTGTTTTTATCGGTGGCGTGAAGCGAATTACAAGGGTGGCCGAGAAGGTCGTCCCTATAATGGCAATTTGCTACGTTTTGGTAGGGCTTATCATAATCGGCTCAAATTACAAAGAAATTCCAGATGTCTTTTTTCTAATTTTTAAAGCCGCCTTTAACCCAGATGCCGCTTGGGGCGGTGCTACTGGTGCTACAATCGCCGCTGCGATGAGATACGGCATAGCTAGGGGGCTATTTTCAAACGAAGCTGGTATGGGCTCAACCCCACACGCACACGCCGCCGCAAAAGCAAAACACCCAGTAGAACAGGCGGTTTTAGGCGTGATGAGCGTGTTTATTGACACCTTTGTCGTGCTAAACATCACTGTTTTTGTTATCCTAACCTCTGGCGTGGTGGAGTTTAGTGCGGTCGGTAAGCCAGTTTTTGAGGGCATTGGGCTAGTTCAGCACGCATTTTCATCACTGCTTGGAGCTGGTTTTGGATACGCATTTATCGCAGTTTGCCTATTCTTTTTTGCATTTACGACAATTGTTGGCTGGTATTATTTTGGCGAGATAAATATCCGCTATCTTTTTGGCAAAAAGGGGATAAAATACTTTCAAATTTTAGTCGTTTTATTCGTATTTTTAGGCAGTATTTTAAAGGTCAAGCTCGTTTGGGAGCTAGCTGATATGTTTAACGGACTTATGGTTTTGCCAAACTTAATTGCGATTTTAATCCTAAGTCCAATTGTCGTGAAGCTTTTAAGGGATTATGATAAGGGCGTGGAGTATAAACAAGATAGCTATTTAAAATAAATTTTAAAACAAAAAATAAATTTAAGCTTTTTTAGGCTATAATCAGGCTTTTATCTTAAACGAAAGGTGGTGAGGACGTTGCCGGGTATTAAGGTGCATCCTAATGAGTCTTTTGACGAAGCTTACAGAAAATTCAAAAAGCAAGTTGATCGTAACCTAATCGTAACAGAAGTTCGTGCTAGACGCTTTTTTGAGCCGATGACTGAGGTTAGAAAAAAACAAAAGATCGCTGCTAGAAAGAAAATGCTAAAACGTCTATATATGCTTAGACGTTATGAGTCAAAGCTCTAAGCCATACAAGCCGATGAGCTTTCATCGGCTTTTTTAGGGGATTTTATGAAAAGATTGCCCGTTTCAGAAGTCGCTTTGATTTTGGGAATTTCAAAAGAAGCTGTTTATAACAGAATCCGCCGAGGCTCGTTAAAATCGGTTGAAAAAGATGGCGTGAAATTTGTCCTGCTTGATGATGATGAAAATGACAAAGCCGATGAAAAGCCAAAAAAATCCACACAAAAACCGCAGATAAATCAAGATAAATTCATAGAATTTTTACTAAATGAACTAAGCGAATTAAAGACAAAAAACGAAAATTTACAGGGTGATAAAGAGCGACTTTTTAAAGAAAAAGAGCAGATGCTAATTGACAGCAAAAACGAAATTTCGCAAATTTACAAAGAGCGCGACGAGAAGCTAATGGCGTTTTTAAACGCTATGCAAAAGCCAATTTTGCAGGGCAAAAGCGAGATAAAAGAGGGCGTGATTGAGGCTGAGATTGATGATATTAGCGAGAGAAAATTTATAAGTCTAAGCGAGTTTTTACGCACACTAAATTTAAGCCAAAGTGAGCTAAAAAAGGCACAAAAAAAGATAATCAAACGCACAAATCGCTCAAAATTTATAAAATTTAAAGATGGCGTGATTTTGGTTAAAAAAGATAAAAGTTTAAAACAAATTTTAGGAGATTTATGAAACACATTAAAAAAATAGCAACTTACGCCGCTATTGGCGGATTTGGAGCGGTGGTTATGGCTGGACTTGCTGGGTGTGGCGAAAGCACGAGTGAGCAGAGCCAAAATGTAGCGGTCAAAGAGGGTGCTTTTGTCGTCATTGAGGAGACTGCACCGGGCAAATACAAGGTGCTTGAAGAGTATCCAAGTAGCGAAACTAGGGTGGTTTTAAAGGATCTTAACGGCGTTGAGCGGGTGCTTAGTAAGGACGAGATTGATAAGCTAATCGCCGAAGAAAACGCCAAAATTGATAACGGCACATCAAATCTGACAAAGTCGCCAGACGCACAGCTAACAAGCGGTGGGCTGGGGCTTGGCGAGACGCTTTTGGCTTCGGCTGCTGGTGCGATTTTGGGTAGCTGGATAGGTAGCAAACTCTTTGGCAACCAAAATTTTCAAGCCAACCGCCAAACAAGCTACAAATCGCCAACTGCCTACACAAGAAGCGTTGATAGCTTTAACAAAGCCAAAACTACGGCAAATTCGCCAAAATCAACTAGTGGTAAGAGCGGATTTTTTGGCGGAGCGGATAAAGGCACACAAAGCACGCAGTCAAGCGGTGGCTGAGATGAAAATAGTCGGTTATGACGCTAAATTTAAAAATGATTTTATCCGTTTAAATTTGGCTTGGATATCTTTGATGTTTAAAGTTGAGGATGAAGACATAAAAGAGCTTGAAAATATAGAGCCATATATAAAAAATGGTGGCAATATATTTTTTGCCTTAGATGATGATGAGAGTGTTATGTCTTGCTGTATGATAGCCCCAAGGGATGACGGCGACTGGGAGATTATGAAATTTGCTACAGATGATAAGTATAAGGGTTTTGGTGCTGGGAGTGCTTGTTTGAAGGCGTGTATAGATTACGCAAAAAGCCTTAAAATCGGTAAAATTCTCATCGTTTCAAACACAGATTGCACCAGTGCTGTGCATTTGTATCAAAAATTTGGCTTTAAGCAAATTCCAGTTGATAAGAAAAAATTCCCATTTGAAAGGGCAAACATAGCCTTTGAGCTAAAATTTTAGGATAAAAGATGAAATTAAAAAAAATACAACCTTTAACAAACGAATTTATGGAGCAAATCGGCTTTTCGTGGCACACGGACTCTGACGGCACGGCTTATGTGGCTGATGAGATAGTTGCTGTCACTAGCGATGAGTGTGAGGCGTATTACGAGGCGGTAAATGAGCTATACGATATGTATGTAGCCGCCGCCCAGCACATAATAGATAACAACCTTTTTCACGAGGTCGGTATCCCGTTTAACTTAGTTGAGCTTATTAAAGATAGCTGGCAGAGCGATGTTCATTGGCATTTGTATGGGCGTTTTGATTTAGCGGGCGGGCTTGACGGTAAGCCTATAAAGCTCATTGAGTTTAACGCCGATACGCCAACTGCTGTTTTTGAAACAGCAATTATTCAGTGGGCGATGCTAAAATTTAACAAAATGGATGAAAACAGCCAGTTTAACGACCTTTACGCTGGGCTTGTTGAGAATTTCAAACGCCTTGTCACGCTTGATGAGAACACCGATGATTTTGCAAAATACTATGAGGGTTGGAGAATTTTATTTAGCTCGGTTGCAGGTAGTATTGAAGATGAAAAGACGACAAAACTACTTATGGCAGCGGCAAATGAGGCTGGATTTGGGTGCGATTTTGCTTATGCTGATGAGGTGGTTTTTAGCGATGAGGACGGCATTTTTAAGGATAATGAAAATTACGAATACTGGTTTAAGCTAATCCCTTGGGAGGACATCGCCGTTAAAGAGGGCGAACTTGCGTTAATCCTTAAAAATATCGTGCAAAATCACAAGGCGATAATCCTAAATCCAGCCTACACGCTACTTTTTCAAAGCAAGGGCATACTTAAAATTTTGTGGGATTTATACCCAAATCACCCGCTGCTTTTAGAAACAAAAGATGAGCCACTAGCTGGTAAAAAGTGCGTGAAAAAGCCGATTTTTGGGCGTGAGGGCGCAAATGTGGCAATCCTTGGTGAGAGCGGTAAAATTTTAAGCCAAAATGATGGCGAATACGCACAAAATAGGGCGATTTATCAGGAATTTTACGAGTTTAACAAAGATGAAAAAGGCGAGTGCTATCAAGCTGGTGTGTTTTTTGCATTTGAGGGGTGTGCATTGGGATACAGAAAAGGTGGCGAGATTTTAAATAACGCTTCAAAATTTGTAGGGCATTACATAGAGTAGGGGCAAATGCCCCTTTGTGACTACTTTTTTGTTAGTCTGATTTTGTTTGATGAGATTTTTTCTAACTTATAATCTCTGAGTTTATTTAAAACGCCAACCCCACCAGCAGCGACTGCAATGCTTATGGCGGGCGGTCGTTGCACCAAGCCCTAAAACGCCAACAGCAGGCACGAGAGCCGCGCTACTTGCTATACCAGAAACCCCAGCTGTTGCTAGCAAGGCTAGGATTAAGGCAAAACCAATGCCAATCGCACCTATGACAACCAACCAAACAATGGCACCAACGGCTTTGATTTTTATGGTTTTGGTTGCTAAATCGCCCTCTATTTCTATTTGATTTTCATTGCTTTCTACTGCTCTTGCTAGTTCTTTTTTTGTTTCTTACGACCATCACAGCTCCTTTAAAATTTCACGTATTTTACCACGCCCCCCCCCCGTTATCAATACCCCCCCCCATTGTCAAGGCTAAAATTTCATATCGTAACACGCCGTGATTTTTATGCTTCAAATTTATTAATATTGCAAAATTTTTGGGTAAAATAAACACAATTTAAATCAAATTTAAAGGGGGTAAAAATGAAAATTGTCTGTCTTGATGCGGCGACACTTGGCGATGTTAATCTGGATGTCTTTGCGAAATTTGGGGAATTTGTAAGCTTTGATATGACAAATCCAAGCCAAACGATTAGTCGTTTAAGCGGTGCTGATGTCGTGATTACAAATAAAGTTTTAATCACAAAAGAGGTTATGGACGCTACAAATTTAAGGCTAATTTGCGTGAGTGCAACTGGCACAAATAACATTGATATGGCTTACGCAAAAGAAAAAGGCATACCAGTAAAAAATGTCGCTGGTTACTCAACGCCAAGCGTCGTCCAGCAGACCTTTGCTTCGCTTCTTTCGCTGTTAAACGAAGTTAGATATTACGATGATTATGTCAAAAACGGCGAGTGGGTAAAGAGCGAAATTTTTACGAATTTAGACCGCTCAATTTTTGAATTAAGTGGCAAAAATTTTGGCATTATCGGACTTGGCGAGATAGGCAAGAGCGTGGCAAAAGTCGCAAGTGCCTTTGGTGCAAATGTCTGCTACTTTTCGCCAAGTGGCAACACGCAAGATGTGATTTATAAGAGATTTGGGCTTGATGAGATGTTACAAACCTGTGATATTGTAAGCATTCACGCACCGCTAAATGAGAAAACAAAGGGGCTTATTGGCAAACGAGAGCTTGATTTGATGAAAAAAGGCGCGATTATCTCAAATTTTGGTCGTGGCGGGATTGTTGATGAGAGTGCGCTTGCGGCTGCGATTGATGAGCGTGGGCTAAAAGCCGTGCTTGACGTGCTTGAATGTGAGCCGATGAACGCTGATAATGCGCTTTTAAACGTCAAAAACAAGCAAAATTTAATCATCACGCCACACGTGGCTTGGGCGAGTTTTGAGGCTAGGATTAGGCTTGTAAATTTAATGGTAAAAAATATTGAGGATTTTATAAATGGCGAGTGAGCATAGCTTTGACGTATCGGCTAGTGTTGATATGATGGAGGTTAAAAACGCTCTTGAAACGGCTAAAAAAGAGCTTTCAGGGCGTTATGACTTTAAGGGCGTTGTGGCAGAAATTGAGCTAAATGAGAAGGAGAAATTTATAAGCCTTTTAAGTAGCTCTGACGCTAAGATTGACGCTTTAAAAGATATCGTAATCTCAAAGATGATTAAGCGAAATATCCCACCAGTAGCACTTAGCGAGAGTAGGCGAGAGAGTGCAAGTGGCGGTAATATTAAGGCGATTTTAAAGCTAAATGACACGCTTGATAGCGAAAATGCCAAAAAAATCACAAAAGCCATAAAGGACGCAAAACTAAAAGTAACGCCTAGCATTCGTGGCAATGAGGTCAGGGTGGTCGGCAAAAGCATTGATGATTTGCAAGAGTGCATAAAGCTAATTCGTGGGCTAAATTTGGAGTTACCACTTAGTTTTAAGAATTTAAAATAGCATAAACTTTGCGTAAAATTCGCATTTATAAGTGAATTATTAGCCATTTTTGGCTATTCTTGCGGATTAATTTTACGCAAAGGGGTTGTAATGGGATTTAACAGCATTTTTGAGAATTTAGCGGTCAGATACGCTCATAAAAGTATCCAAAAGTCCCTTTACAACGAGTTTAATATCAAAATTTTAAACAACGAAACTTACGATAAAAAGCCAGAATCAAACAAAAGTTATATGCTTTACGCTCACGTGCCGTTTTGTCACACATTTTGCCCGTATTGCTCGTTTCACAAATATCACTACGAGCAGGAGTTAGCTAAAATTTACTTTGAAAATTTACGCACTGAGATGAGGCAAATCAAAGAAGCTGGATTTGATTTTAGCTCAATGTATGTCGGCGGTGGCACGACTTTAATTAACGAAGCCGAGCTTGAAAAGACACTAATTTTGGCAAAAGAGCTTTTTGGCATAACTGAAATTTCAGCCGAGAGCGACCCAAATCACATTGCCCCAGAGAGCCTAAAACGCTTTCGTGGCTTGATAGACCGCCTAAGTGTCGGCGTGCAAAGTTTTGATGATGAGATTTTAAAAAAGGTCGGCAGATATGAGAAATTTGGTAGCTCAAAAGAGGTGCAAGAACGCCTAAAAAACGCACTCGGCGTCTTTAAAACACTTAGTATTGACCTTATTTTTAACCTGCCAAATCAAACCAAATCCCAGCTACTTAATGACATAAATATCGCAAAAAGCATTGAAGCAGAGCAAATCACATTCTATCCGCTGATGAAGTCAAATCTCACAAGAGAGGCGATAGCTAGGACGCTTGGGGTTTCAAATGTGGATAACGAGCGTGAATTTTACGAGCTGATTTGCGAGAATTTTAGCGATTATCATCAAAATAACGCTTGGGCATTTTCTAAAAATGTTAGCGATTTGCGTGATGAGTATGTCGGCTCAAATGCCGAATATGTCGGCGTCGGCAGTGGTGCGTTTAGCTTTTTAAACGGCGAGCTTGTTATAAATGCGTTTAATTTGCTTGACTACGGCAGGCGTGTTAAAAGTGGCAAAAGTGCGGTCATCGCAAAGTGCGGATTTAGCAAAAAAGAGCAGTTAAAGTATAAATTTTTAGTCAAACTCTTTGACGGGGCTGTGGATATTGCTGACTACAACGCCCAAAATGGGGCGAATTTACGCAAGGATTTGGCGTTTGAGCTATCAATGTTAAAGTTGGTCGGTGCGATAAAACAAAGCGGTGGCGTGGTCAAACCGACACGATTTGGCAGATATCTTTGCGTTACTTTAATGCGTGATTTTTACGCTGGTATGGATAGGGTCAGGGCGATTTTTAAGGATGACGCAAAGATAAAAAGTGCTAAAAATTTACGCATAATGAGCAAGGATTGCGACACCAAACCACAGCAAAACGAGCCTTTATATGGGGCAATGTGATTAAAATAATCGCTAAAACGTAAAGCCTAAAAATCGGTGCTTTTGGCAAACTTTTGGTTTTATCGGCGTGGTTTGTGAATTAAAATTTTAAAAACGCTAAAATGTAAAAATCTAAACTTGTGAATGCCGATTGAAAATCGGCAAGTGTTCGCCACCTTAGAAGCGTTGTCGTGGGGGAGCAGACAGCAACAAAAATGGTATTACGATACCATTTTTTTGCTCTGCGAGTTACGGCAAAGGAGAAGGGGGTGACCCTACTTCGCTTTGCTCGTTCTAAAAGTAGAACGTAAAAAGCCACCTTTTGCCTTAAAAACAAGAGACACTTTTAAATTTCAAACAAAGTTCTACTTCAAGCCACAAAATTTTATATTAAAAAAGGACATCTTTATTTTATTCTCGCCAAAAATCATGCAAATTTTTAATAAAAAACATAAAAATGTTAAAAAATCAGCAAATTTATGGCTTTATTGACGTAATTTTTAGATTAAAATTTCAAAAATGTTAAAACGTAAAAAAATAAAAACTTGCGAATGCCGACTTTAATCGGCAAGCATTTGCACGAAAGGGCAATTTGCTTCGCTTTACTTGTGTTAAAAATTAAGTTAAAAATTTTAGAATTAAAGTAACTCTATATTATAAACTAAACAAAAATTTTATTTTTAAATCTATGGCAGGAGCGACCTTGCCTATAAAAATTTACCATTAAACAGCAAAAGCGATTTAAAGATACTTTTATAGCCCAGCTTCAAGCAGTGCTTCTGACTGAGCGTGTGCGATAAGTGAGTCAATAATCTCATCAAAAAGCCCAGCCGTCATTATCGCGTCAAGGCGGTAAAGCGTGAGATTTATGCGGTGGTCGCTGATACGATTTTGTGGAAAATTGTAGGTGCGTATGCGACCACTTCTATCGCCGGTGCCGACCTGCTCTTTTCTATCTTTCATCTCTTTTTCAAGGCGTTCGCTCTCTTGCATCTCATAAAGCCTAGCTTTTAGCACCTTCATCGCCGCCTCTTTGTTTTTGTGCTGAGATTTGCCGTCTTGGTTGGTTACTACGATACCTGTTGGTATGTGCGTGATTCTAACGGCGCTATCGGTCGTATTTACGCTTTGTCCGCCGTGCCCAGAGCTTCTCATTACGTCAATTCTAAGGTCGTTTGGATTTATCTCAATCTCGCTATCTTCAACCTCTGGCATAATGGCGACCGTGACCGCCGAAGTATGCACGCGCCCCTGAGATTCGGTCTCTGGCACACGCTGGACGCGATGAGTGCCACCCTCAAATTTCAGGCGTGAGTATGCGCCCTTGCCCTTAATTAGCAAGATTATCTCTTTAAAACCGCCGACGCTACCTTCGCTTTGGCTAACGATTTCAAATTTATACCCTCTGGCGTCTGCATATCTAATGTAAGCGTTAAATAAATCGCCCACGAACAACGCCGCCTCATCGCCACCAGTGCCAGCACGAATTTCTAAAAAGATGTTTTTATCATCGTTTGGATCTTTTGGTAGGAGCAGAATTTTTATCTCGTTTTCAAGCTCTTCTTTACGAATTTGTGCGTTTTTTAGCTCATCTCGTGCCAGCTCGCCAAGCTCACTATCATCAAGCAAAGCCCTGTTTTCTTCAATATCATCAAGGGTTTTTAGGTAGTTTTTAGCCGCATTTGTTATCTCTTCAAGGTTTGACTGCTCCTTTGAGAGTTTCGTCATTTTCTCAATGTCATTTACAATGTTTGGATCGCTAAGAAGCGATGAAATTTCATCATAGCGATCCAAAAATGGACGAAGTTTGTCGGCTAACATTTAAAAATTTATGCGATTTTTAGTGAATTTACAAGTTTTGCAAGGCGACTTACACGGCGTGAAGCTGTCTGTTTTTTCAAAAAGCCCTTGCTTACGAAGCTGTGAAAGCTTTTGTTTGCTAGTTTTAAAGCCTCTTCTGCTTTTGCTAAGTCTTTTGCTTCAACAGCTACCACAACGCCTTTTGTGATGTTTTTAAGTCTTGTGCGGTAAAATCTGTTTCGCTCTGTTCTTTTGATTGTCTGTCTTGCTCTTTTTTCAGCAGATTTGTGATTTGCCATAAATTTACCTTTTTTGGATTTAATTTTAAATTGCCGATTTTACTAAAAATATATTTAAATGACACTTAATTTAAGTGAGGTTTAATTAAAACAAAAATTTAAGTGGATTTTGATAAAATCAGCGAAAATTTTGCCCTAGTTTTTAAAATTTCATAACTCAGCATAGAACGCAACGCCCTATCGGCACAAGAATTCCTTTTTTCGCAAGGCTCAAAAAGGTTTCTTGGTGCGATATGCTTCGTTATGAAATTTTAAAATTTAAAACAGAGCAACAAAGCATAAACGAAAAAGACAAACAGAAAAAGGATAAAAATAATGAAACTATTTGGCACTGACGGCGTTCGTGGCAAAGCTGGTGAGAAAATTTCAGCTCAAACGGCAATGAGATTAGCAATGGCGGCTGGAATTTATTTTAGAAAGCATTCAAGCACGAATGTGATTTTAGTTGGCAAAGACACTAGAAAATCGGGCTATATGATAGAAACGGCAATCGTTGCTGGGCTTACGGCTGTGGGGTATAACGTCCTGCAAATTGGCCCTATGCCGACCCCTGCTGTGGCGTTTTTGACCGAAAATATGCGTTGTGACGCTGGGATTATGATAAGTGCTAGCCATAATCCATATTATGATAACGGCATTAAATTTTTTGATTTTAACGGCGATAAGCTTGAAGAGGCTGTTGAGAGCGAGATTGAGGCGATTTTTTACGATGATGAGATGATAGAAAATGCTCAAAAAACAATGACTGAAATTGGCTCAAACAAGCGGATTGATGATGTTATGGGACGCTACATTGTCCAGATTAAAAATTCCTTCCCAAAACAGCTAAATTTAAAGGGGCTTCGTGTCGTTCTAGACGTGGCAAACGGCGCTGCTTACAAGGTCGCTCCGACTATTTTTAGTGAGCTTGGAGCCGATGTTATCGTGATAAATGACGAGCCAAATGGCTCAAATATCAACCAAAGCTGTGGCGCGCTTCATCCTGAAAATTTAGCCAGTGAGGTTAAAAGACTTCGTGCTGATATTGGCTTTGCGTTTGACGGCGACGCCGATAGGCTCGTGGTCGTTGATGAGTGTGGGGCGGTTATTCACGGCGATATTTTGCTTGGTGTTTTAGCGACATTTTTAAAAGAGCAAGGGCTTTTAAAAGGCGGTGCTGTCGTGGCTACAATAATGAGCAATGCCGCGCTTGAAGACTATTTATCAAAGCACAAAATCAAGCTTTTACGCTCAAATGTCGGCGATAAATACGTGCTTGAAATGATGAAAAAAGAGGGCGTAAATTTTGGCGGAGAGCAGAGCGGACACGTGATTTTTAGCGACTTTGCAAAGACTGGTGACGCACTTGTAACAGCGATGCAGGTTGTTGCTATGCTTTTAAAAAATAGCAAAAAAGCGAGTGAAATTTTTAGTCAAATCACGCCGTATCCGCAAATTTTGCTAAATTTAAAGGTCGTTGATAAAAAGCCACTGGATAAAATTGCAGGTTTAAGTGAGCTTGAAAACAGCCTAAAAAAAGAGGGAATTCGCCCATTATTTCGCTACTCAGGCACTGAAAATTTAATCCGCCTTTTGCTAGAAGGCAAAAATCAGGTCTTGGTTGAAAAGCGTATGGCTGAGGTTGAAAAATTTTTCATAAAAGCCTTAAATGCGTAAAATTTTAACTATTTTTGCACTTTCGTTTTTTGCTGTTCTTGTGGCTGACCAAGCGGTGAAGTGGTTTTTTGTGGCTACAAATTTTCATGCAAAAAGCGAGTTTATAGACCTTGTGCTTACATATAACAGGGGCGTGGCTTTTTCTATGTTTGCCTCTCTTGGCGAGTGGCTAAAATTTATTCAAATTTTGCTGGTTTTGGCTGCGTTTTCGTATCTTTATTATGAGAAAATTTTACTTGGAGAGTACCCGATTGAGCTTGGGGCGATTTTTGGTGCTGGGTGCTCAAATATCATTGACCGCTTTATGCACGGCGGTGTCGTGGATTACGTATTTTGGCACAAGTGGTTTGAGTTTGCTATCTTTAATCTAGCAGATGTTATCATTAATGTCGCCGTTTTTGTGCTGATTTTAAGGGGTTTTGTTAAAAGGAGAGTGCGTGAATAACGTATATATCGCATATGGGCTTTGGTTTTTTCTAGGCTGGTTAGGGGCTCACAGGCTCTATCTTGGTAAATTTATAAGTGGCTTTTTGATGATGGGGCTTTGGTTTTTAGGCTCTGCTACCTTTGTATTTTTAGTCGGCTGGTTTTTTTGGGCGATTTGGGGCATTTGGTGGATTATTGATGTGTTTTTAGTCGGTAAGATTGTTGATGAAAATTTACAAAAAACTAAGCTCAAAGACGAGCTAAAAATCAGAGATAAAGCCGATGATTTAAGGGAGCTTTACGAGCTTTTTGAGCGTGGCGAGATTAGCAAGGCAGAGCTTGAAGCTAGAAAAGAAATTTTATTTAGGAGCTAAAATGGCAGAATACTACCTTTATTTTAAATTTTTACACTACATTTTTTTCATTTCGTGGATGGCAATGCTTTTTTATCAGCCACGACTTTACGTCTATCACGCTGAGAATATGGACAAGCCAGATTACGTTAAGGTCGTTGAGGTTATGGAGTTTAAAATGTATAAATATATCGGCTATCCAGCGATTATTGGCTCGTTTGCTACGGGCATTTTAATACTTCTTGCAATGCCAGATTTATTAAAAACCGGACACATTCATCTTAAAATTTTAGTCGTTGTTTTAATGGCAGTTTATCATTTTAGCCTTGGCGTGTTTATGAAACAGCTAAAAAACGGCACTTGCAAGAAAAATGGTATGTTTTTTAGGGCTTATAACGAGGTGCCAACAATCGCAATGTTAATCATTATTTGGGTGATGATAGTAAATCCTTTTTAGGCACATTTAAGCTAGATAGGACTAAAATTAGCCCTTGTGTTTCAAATTTTCACAAAAGGCTGTTTAATGTATGCAAAAAAACGATATTTAGTATTTGCTCTAATCACCTGTATTGCGATGTTTTTACCATTTTTACAGATAAACGCAACGCATTTTTTCTTGCTAAGCTTTGATAAAAAGGAGCTTCACCTATTTTTTGTGCGTTTTGATATGCAAGAGCTTTACTTAATGCCGTTTTTATTCATATTTTTGTTTTTGTTTATCTTTTTTATGACTACGCTTGGCGGTCGCGTTTGGTGCGGTTGGAGCTGTCCTCAAACGATGTTTCGCGTGATTTACAGAGATCTAATCCAAACAAAAATTTTAAACATTAGAAAGAGCATAAAAAATAAGCAAACCCCAGCACAAGACGGCTTTAAAAAGGCATTTGGCGTTGGAATTTGGGCTGTTGTTTCATTCATTGCTGCTTCAAATTTTATGTGGTATTTTGTGCCACCAGAGGATTTTTTTAACTACCTATCAAACCCAGCCGAACATAAAACATTAATAGGAATTTTGTTTTTCATCACGCTTTGGCTTATCTTTGATATTGTCTTTTTGGCTGAGAAATTTTGCGTTTATATCTGCCCTTACGCTAGGGTTCAGTCGGTTATGTTTGATAACGACACAATGCAGGTAATTTATGATGATAGCCGTGGCGGTTTGGTTTATAAAAACGGACATAAATTTGAAAAAACCGAGCTAAAAAACAGCCTAAAAGAGTGCATAAATTGTGAGGCCTGTGTCAAAATTTGCCCAACTCACATTGATATTAGAAAGGGTATGCAGCTTGATTGTATTAACTGCCTTGAATGTGCTGACGCCTGTTCTGTCGTGATGGGGCGACTTAATAAGCCATCGTTAATTAGCTGGACTAGCGAAAATTCTATCCTGACAAAAGAGAAGGTAAAATACGCTAGATTTAGGACGATTGCTTATTTTATCGTGCTTTGTGTGGCTGGTGTGGCTCTATTTTTAATGAGCGGCAAAAAGGAGAATATGCTTTTAAATATCAACCGCTCAACCGAACTTTACGAGATAAATCAAAATGGCAATGTTGAAAATAACTACATATTTTTGTTTCAAAATACCGATAAAAACGCACACTCTTACTTTTTTGACACAAACGACACAAACATTAAAATTTCATCGCCAACCGAGCCAGTTGATATAAAAGCTGGGGCAAAAAAACGTGTAGTCGTAACGCTTGAATCTAAAAATTTAGGGCTAAGCACACAAAAAGATACGCCGATAAAAATCACAATAAACGCTTATGCCGTTGATGAAAATGCAACAATTAGAGCAAAGCGAGAGGCGATTTTTGTCTATCCTAAAAAGCGCAACATTGAAAATTTCAAAAAAGGGCGAAAAAAGGCGTGATGTATTTGTAGAAACGGCATTGGAGCTGTTTTTACAAAACGGCTATGAAGGCACTAGCCTTAGCGATATCGTGCAAAAAAGTGGTGGCTCGCTGGCTAGCATTTATAAATTTTTTAACAACAAAGAAGGGCTGTTTAGCGCGGTTTTGGATAAGAAATTTAGCGATTTTTACGACCAGCTTAACTACGATGAAAACCTAAAAAACACCACCGATTTGCGTGAGTTTTTATACAAATTCGCACTTGCTTACATTGAAATTTTTTACAAACCGCAAAATATCGCCTTTGCTAGAATAATCATCTCAGAAAGCTACAAAAATAAGGAGCTGGGCGAGATTTTATTTAAGAGCATAATCTCAAAAATTATGCAAATTTTAATTGACTTTTTTGAAAAAGTTGAGATTAAAAAACAGCTAAAAAATCTAGCAAGTAGCGAACTTCTAGCACATAAATTTTGTGCTTTAATCAGAGAGCCACTTCATATAAGTGCCTTATTAATGGGCGAAAGTAGCATAGCACCAGCCACAAAAGAGCAAAAAGAAAAAGATATTAGTGCTATGGTTGAGCTATTTTTGGCTGGAATTTGTAAATAATTTAACATTTATTTCACAATTTTAATGTATAATCCAGCCTTTAAAAAGTGTAATCTAAGATACAAATAAAAAATCAGGAGAATTTTATGAATGCAAATTTAGGCAAAATCGCCTTAGCTGGGCTTTTAGCCGTAGCGTTTAGTGGTTGTGATTTGTTTGAGAAAAAGGCACAAACAGCTCAAACACAGCAACAAATGCCACCAGCACCAGTTGATGTGTTGGTCGCAAAAAAGGCAAATAATCCGATGAGCTTTGAGTATCCAGCAAGGCTTGAAAGCACCCAAGACGTCGTGCTTACGCCAAAGGTTTCAGGCACACTCACGGCTCAAAATTTCAAAGCTGGTGATTATGTAAAGCAAGGCGACGTGCTTTTTGTGATTGAACAGGATAAATTTAACGCAAACTACGATGTCGCAAAGGCAGCGATCGCACAAGCACAAGCATCGCTAAAATCTGCAAAAAACGAGGTTGAGCGTGTTAAAAAGCTCTACTCACAAAGTGCCACAAGCCAAAAAGAGTATGACGCAGCCGTTTCAAACTACGAAAACGCAGCCGCAAGTTTAGCTAGTGCAAAGGCAAACGCAAAATTAGCTGAGCTTGACCTAGAATATTCAGAGGTTAAAGCCCCATTTAGCGGTGTTGTTGGCGAGAATTTAGTAGATGTCGGCGCTTATGTGAGTGCTAGTGCTACCCAGCTTGTAAGGCTAAGCAAGACTGATGTGGTTGAGGCTAGGTTTTATATCGCTGATAGTGCAAATCTTGATAGGATAAATAATCTTGAAAACAGCACGTGGGTGCAGCTTGATACGAATGCGACCTTGCTTTTAAACGGCGAAAATTTCAGTGGCAGGGTAAAATTTATAGATAATTTAGTTGATACAAACACGGGCAGTGTTTTGGCAAAAGCCGAGTTTAAAAACGACAGCGGTAAGCTACTGCCGGGCTCATTTGCTAAAATTTTAATGGACGGCTTTGTGCAAAAAGATAGCTTTTTACTGCCACAAATTGCAATCAAACAAGACACGACAACCGCTTATGTCCTAGTCGTAAGCGAGGGTAAAGTGGCTAAAAAGCCGATAAAAATCGCATATCAAACCTCAATGAACGCCATTATTAGCAGTGGTATTAACGACGGCGATCAGGTGATTTTAAACAATTTTAGCAAAATCGGCGTTGGCGCACCAGTAAATGCTACGATTAAGGACGGCAAGTAATGTTTTCAAGATTCTTTATAAATCGCCCGATTTTTGCTAGTGTTATCTCTATTATCATAGTTATCGGCGGTTTTATGGCGATGAGAGGTTTGCCAGTTGAGGAGTATCCACAGCTTACGCCTCCACAAGTTAGCGTAAGTGCCACCTACACTGGTGCAAACGCCGACGTCATCGCAAACACCGTTGCTTCTGTGATTGAAGATCAGGTAAATGGCGTTGAGAATATGATCTATATGCAAAGCGTTTCAAGCTCATCTGGCTCAATGAGTTTAAGTGTCTATTTTAAAATCGGCACCGACCCAAAACAGGCGACAATTGATGTAAATAACAGGGTTCAAGCCGCACTTTCGCGTTTGCCAGATGAAGTTCAGCAAATTGGCGTTACCGTGCGTGAGCGAAGTGGCTCAATTCTTGGCGTTGTGGCATTTACAAATCCAAATATGAGCTCAACCGAGCTTTCAAACTACGTGATTTTAAATATCGCCGATGAGATTAAGCGTGTTAAGGGCGTGGGTGATGTCAATATCGTTGGCAACAAAGATTATGCGATGAGAATTTGGATTAAGCCAGATTTGCTCTCAAAATATAGCCTAAGCATTTCAGAAGTGCTAAGTGCCATAAAGGTGCAAAATAGCCAATACGCAGCCGGCAAAATCGGCGAAGCACCAATGCAAGGCGAAACACCATATGTTTATAGTATCAAAGCAGACGGACGTTTTAAAAGTCCAGAGCAGTTTAATAACATAATCCTTCGTGCCGATAACGATGGCAATATCTTGCGTTTAAAAGATGTTGCCGAGATTGAGATAGGTTCTCAAAACTACTCAACGCAGTCGTTTTTAAGCAACGAAACAATGGCGCCAATGCTTTTAAATTTACAAAACGGAGCAAACGCCGTTGAAACAATGGGACTTATAAGGGCTAAGCTTGATGAGCTAAGCAAAAACTACCCAGCCGGACTAAAACACTACGTTTCATACGATACGACAAAATTCGTTGAAATTTCAATTGAAGAGGTCGTTAAGACATTCTGTGAAGCTATGCTTTTGGTTTTAATCGTAATTTATATGTTCTTAAAGAGTTTTAGGGCGACTATTATCCCTATGCTTGCCGTGCCGGTTTCAATTATTGGCACATTTGCTGGATTTTACGCACTCGGATTTAGTATAAATCTAATCACGCTTTTTGCCCTAGTTTTGGCAATTGGTATTGTTGTTGATGATGCGATTATTGTTATTGAAAACGTTGAGAGGATTATGCACGAAGAGCCAAATTTAAGCGTAAAAGAGGCGACAATAAAGGCAATGGAGGAGGTTACCACGCCGGTAATTTCAATCGTGCTTGTGCTTTCAGCGGTCTTTGTGCCGGTGTCGTTTATGGAGGGCTTTGTTGGCGTTATTCAAAAGCAGTTTGCACTTACGCTTGTTACTTCTGTTTGTATCTCTGGATTTGTCGCACTCACGCTCACGCCAGCACTTTGTGGAGTTATGCTAAAACGCCAACACTCAGAGCCGTTTTGGTTTGTCAAGAAATTTAACGACTTTTTTGATTGGAGTACTGGTGTTTTCTCGACCGGTGTCGCAAAGGTCTTACGCCACGTAATCCCAAGCCTTATCATCGTTGGCGTTATTATTTGGTCAATGGTTGGGCTATTTAAAATTCTACCAAGCTCGCTCGTGCCTTATGAAGATAAGGGCTATGCTATGGCGATTACTTCGTTGCCGTCGGCATCTTCATCTCAAAGGACGATTAAAGAGATGCAAGAAATTTCAGCTAAATTTTTATCAAATGAAAATGTAAAAAGCGTTACGGCGATTGCTGGTTTTGATATGCTCTCATCAGTGCTTCGTGAAAATGCTGGTATTGCATTTATTGAGCTTAAAGATTGGAGTGAGAGAAAGGCGCCAAAGGATCAAATTTTTAGCCTTGTTGGACCATTTAGTGGTATGTTAGCACCGAGCAAAGAGAGCCTTAGCTTTGTTATGAATTTACCGCCGATTATGGGATTATCAATGACTGGCGGTTTTGATATGTATTTGCAAAATAGAAGTGGTAAAAGCTATAATGAGATAGAACAAGACACGCTAAAAGTGGTCGCTGCTGCAAATGCACGTCCAGAGCTAACTCGTGTTAGAACCACGCTAGATACGACATTTCCACAATATGACATTCACATTGATGAGGATAAGGCAAATTTGCTAGGCGTTAGCAAAAGTGATATTTTCTCAACAATAGCAGCGACAATTGGTGGATATTATGTCAATGATTTTTCAATGTATGGCAAGACTTATCGGGTTTATGTCAGAGCAAAAGAGAGTTTTAGAAATTCAGCCGATGATATAAGAAATATTTTTATTAAAAATTCCAAAGGCGATATGGTGCCACTAAACGCAGTCGCCACGCTTACAAGAAGTATGGGTGCGGATTTGGTTGAGAGATTTAACCTCTTCCCAGCTGCAAAAATTATGGGCGAACCAGCACCTGGTTATAGCTCTGGCGACGCATTAAACGCCATTGAAGAGGTTGTTAGACAAACGCTAAGTCCAGATGAGTATGCAGTGGCTTGGTCTGGCACGGCTTATCAAGAAAAGGACTCAACCGGTGCTGGCTCAACGGCATTTATCTTTGGTATGATATTTGTTTTCTTAATCCTAGCAGCCCAGTATGAGAGGTGGCTAATCCCACTTGCGGTTATTACAGCCGTGCCTTTTGCGGTTTTTGGCTCACTTGTGGCAACCTACGCAAGAGGACTAGAAAATGATATATATTTTCAAATCGGATTGTTACTTTTAATCGGACTTTCGGCTAAAAACGCCATTTTGATTGTTGAGTTTGCAATGGCTGAGCGTGAAAAGGGCAGGGCGATTTTTGATGCTGCCATAAATGCTGCTAGACTTCGCTTTCGCCCTATTGTGATGACATCTATTGCATTTACACTTGGAATTTTCCCAATGGTTATTTCAAGCGGAGCAGGTGCAGCATCACGCCACTCACTGGCAACTGGACTAATTGGCGGTATGATAGCAGCGACTACGATAGCGATATTTTTCGTCCCGCTATTTTATTATTTACTTGAAAAGCTAAACGCAAAATTTAAAGGGGTAAAAGATGCGTAATTTTATAGTTTTTTTACTGGCTTTGTTTGTGGCTGGTTGCTCGTTTCGTCCTGAAATTCCAAGTGTTGATACGAGTTTTGAATATAAATACGAAACAACGCAAATTAGCGATAAATGGTGGCAGAGTTTTGGCGATGAGAGATTAAATTCTCTTGTTGAAGAGGCACTAAAAAACAATATAGATTTAAAGGTTGCTTATATAAATTTGCAACAAGCAGAGCTTAGTCTTAAAAATTCAAAGGCTGATTTATTACCAAATTTAGGTCTAAACGGACAAGCTACAAGGTCAGCAAATGGTGTTGATACCAACTCAAAAGCTGGCTTTTCGCTAAATACGGCGTTAAATTACGAGATTGATTTATGGGGCAGGGTAAGAAATACAATTGCTTCAAATAATGCACTTTTAAAGGCAAGTGAATATGACTATAACGCTTCTAAATTAAGTATTGCTTCAAATACGGCAAATAGCTATCTTTCGCTAGTCGCCCTAAAAATGCAAGAAGCGGTTTATATTGACTCTTTAAAAAGCTATGAAGATACGATGAATTATCGCAAAAAACAGCTTGAAGTTGGCTCAATCACGCAAGATGTTTATCTACAAAGCGTAGCTTCAGTGCAGAGTGCAAAAATCGGCTTAAATGAGGTAAGAACATCAATTACGCAAACGGCAACTGCACTTGCAATTTTAGCCGGCAAAAGCAACGATGAAATTTTAAAAGCGGTTATTAAAACTACTGAAAATTTACCAAACGCACCACAAATTGACGCCGACATTAGCTCAGATGTGCTTTTAAAACGTAGTGATGTAGCAAGTGCTTATGAAAATTTAAAAAGCAAAAATGCCCTAGTTGGCGTTGCAAAAGCCGCTTATTTTCCTACACTTTCGCTAACTGGTATGTTTGGTTACAGCTCAAATGAGCTTGATAGGCTTTTTATACCGAGTGCGAGTGCGTGGTCGCTTGGTGGCTCACTTGCTCAGACGATTTTTGATTATGGCAAGACATCAAATAATGTAAAACTAGCTAAACTTAGTCAAGATATTAGTCTTTTAACTTACGAAAAAGCAGTAAAAACGGCACTTAGCGATGTTAAGGTCGCACTTGATACGCGAAAAAATGCCGATGAAATTTTAACCCACCAAAACGAGCTTTTATCATCTCAAAGTCAAATTTACGATCTTATAAACGCTCAATACAATGCTGGTTACATTGATCATCTAAATTTGCTTGATGCTCAGCGAAATTTGCTAAATGCAAAAATTAGTCAGATTAATGCAAAGTTAAACGCAAATCAGGCTGCCGTTGGCGTGTTTAGAGCATTTGGTGGCGGTTTTAAGGTAAATTAAAATGGATTTTTTATAAAATCCTTAAAATTTTTGGAGGTTTTTTATGTGTAGATTCATATTTTCACTACCATTTTATGTGTTTAGCATAGCACTTGGCGTAGGGCTTTGGTTTTTAATTGATTATTTAGAGCAGTTTAGGCTTTACTCAACACTGGCTGATTTAAGTGTTATTTTTGCGATGGCAGCGGTGTTTGGTATCGTTTTTTACGTAGCGATTGCAACCATAGTAATCCCATTAAAGGGATTTTTTGGTTGTTCTAAAAGTTGTCAAAATAGCTAAATTTTAAGTAGTTTTTTTACAGCTAGACTTGCTAGGTTTAGCCCAAAAACGGCAGTTACACCCATAAAACTGCCAAGCACTTTACAGCGTGGCAGTTCGGTTGAGAACACGACTTCAAAATCGCCTTTAAAACCCGATTTTTTAAGCTCGTTTCTAAATTTTCTAGCCAAAGGGTCGCTGTGAGTTTTCCACACCGAAGCTACCTTTATGGCGGTGGCGTCAATGCGTTTTGCACCGCCCATTGAGGCGATGAGCTTATGGCTTACTTTGTTTGCAAGAGCAACCTTTGCAGTCATATCATCAATGGCGTCAATAACCAAATCAAACTCGCTAAAATCAAAATTCTCAATAAATTCCGGCGTGATAAGCTCACGAATTGCACTCACGCTTTCGTAGCGTTTTTCAAATTCGCCGACCTTGACACTACCGACTGCTTCGCTGTAAATTTGGCGATTTTGATTTGTGATGTCAAAAACATCCTTATCAATCGCAACAATCTTACCGACCCCAGCACGAGCAAGCGCGTCAAGGCACATACCGCCAACGCCGCCAACGCCACAAACTAAAATTTTTGCCTGTTCTAACCTTGTAAAATCATCGCCAAAAAGCCAACGCGAACGTGTAAATCTGTCAATTTTATCCATTAAATGCCCTTTGTAAATTTTCTAAACTTTCATATGCTGTTAAATCAAGTTTTATCGGCGTTAGTGTGGCAAAACCAGCGTTTATCTCGCTTAAATCGCTCGGCTCATCTTGTGCGATAAAATCAAGCCTAGCGTTGCCAAGCCAAAAATACTCAACTCCACGCGGATTTCGGTTTAAAACCGCCTCGGTGCCGTATTTTCTAAGCCCAGCTTTTACCACACGAAAGCCCTTAAAATCGGCTTTTGCGACGCTTGGGATATTTACGTTTAAAAACTGCCTATTAAGGAGCGAAATTTCGCCACTAATTACCTTTTTAACGACTTTTTTAACGACATCACGAGCCAAATCAAAACCAAGCTCGTTTAGCGAATTATTTTTGTAAAACTGCGAAAATGCAATGCTTTTAACGCCCTGCAAAACCCCTTCCATACACGCCCCACACGTCCCAGAGTAGGTGATATCCTCGCCTAAATTTGCGCCGTGATTTATGCCAGAGATGATTAAATCTGGCTTTTTAACAAAGAGTGCGTGAAGCGAAAGATAGACACAGTCGCTTGGCGTGGCGTCATCAAGTTTGAAAAAATCATCATCAACCTTAATAAATCTAAGCGGTTTTGTAAGCGTCAAAGAGTGCCCACAAGCCGATTTTTCAGTGCTTGGAGCGACTATTGTAACGTGCGTGTTTGGAATTTCTAAAAGTGCTTTTTTAAGCTCTAAAAGCCCTTGTGCCTCATATCCATCATCGTTTGTGATTAAAATTTCTATCAATTTTGTCCTTTAAAATTTTGCAAAATTCTAGCCAAAAATAGTTAAAAATTTTATTTTTGCAAATTTTACTTACATTATATATATTTAACCCTCCCTCCCCCACCCAAAAAAATCTTTTTTAAAATTTTCTCATTTTTTCTAATAAATTTAAGCGTTATTTAAGCATTACTCTTATATAATTCCAGCTC
>NZ_JANURM010000015.1 GCF_030249845.1 Campylobacter gastrosuis
GAGCTTGACATTTGCTCCACTGCTGCTGCACTTTCTTGAAGTGAATTTGCTTGTGAATTTGCACCATCGGTTAGCTCTTTCATACTATCATTTAGGATTTTTGCCTTTTGCTCTAAAATTTCAGCCTGATTTAGGTTATCGCTTAGCATTTTTGCCACTTCTTTACCCATATTTTGCACGCCTAAAATCATATCTTTTAACTCGCCCTCAGCGCCCTTTGGCATTTGCAGAGTCGCCGTGTAGTCGTTTTTGGTGTAGGAATTTAGCACATTTACGACGTCCATTAGATTTTTTGAGATTGAGTTAAAAAACGTGTTTAAAAGCTCTTTTAGCTGGGCTAGGGCTGGGTTGTTTGGGTCTGATGAGATTTTGACGCCAAGGTTGCCCTTTATCATTAAATTTGCGGCGTTGTTTAGCTCTGAAATCATCGTGTTATCAAGCTTGACGCCCTGCGTAACCTTGTCAATATTTAGGTTGATATTGTCGCTCATTTGCGAAAATTCGTCGTTTGTGTGAAGCTCTAATTTGCTTGGAGCCTTGGCTTCGTGGGTTACGAATGCGAAAACTTCGTTTAGTTTTGTTTGGATTATGCCAATTGGGCGGAGCGATTTTTTAAGCAAGAAAAACACAAACGCGCACAAAATCACGATAAATAGCACGGCAAGTGAAAGCTGGGTCTTTAAAAGTGGCATTGTGTTTGATGAGAATGTGTTTGCACCAAGCGCCGTAACGATAAGCCAACCTTGCTCGTTTGCAGGGATTATTTTTGCAAAAACATTCTCGCCACGTGTGTTTGTGTATGAGATTAGCCCGTTTTCATCAAAGTCTTTTTTGTTATATTTCTCTATGAGTTGTTGCGTTGCTGGGACGATTTTACCGACATTGTCTTGGTTTTCGTGGATTAGAATTTTACCATCTTTATTCATTATATAAACGTAGCCGTATTTGGTTTTGCCGATTGATAAAATTTTATCGCTTAGCTCCTTAACAAAGGCATTTACGCCCACTCCGCCTATAAATGCACTGTCATTTGCGATAGGCGCCGCAAACGCCACGACTAGCTCATTTTTACTAACAGGCATATATGGTTCGCTATAAACTGGCTTGTTGTGGGCTTTGACTAGCTCATACCAGTCGCGTTTTCGCGGGTCGTAGCCATCTTTTGGCATTTGGTGCTTGCCGTTTGAGCGATACATCGCACCGTCAGCTTCGTATCCAGCGTAAATAAGATCTATCGTATCAGCTGACCAAGCCTTTGAGCTTTTTAATTTTTGCTCTATTTCATAAGCGTCTCTTTCTTGGTTTGAGAGCGATTTGGCAATTTTTTCCGCTAGGCTTAAACGATCGTTAAAAAACGAATCTAGCGTGATTTTGACGTCTTGCAAGATCTTGTCTTGCGTTTGGCTAACTAGCTCCACGACCTTATCTTGCGAGGTGTAGTAGCTAACAGCCGACATAGCCGAAAACGACACGACTAGGGCGATGATGAGCATTAGGGCGATTTTGTTTGTGATTGATCTCATTCTTATCCTTTTTAAAAAAATTCTGTAATTATAAAATTTTATTTTAAAAAAAGAGTTGATTTAAAATAACATTTCTATGAGTTTTTTACAAAAAGTTACTTTTTTATTTTATCCACCCACTCATCAAGCGTTTTTTCAAAGCCAATTTGTTTGCTTTCATAAAATTTGAGCGGTTTTTCTAGGTATTTTTGCCCCACAAAGCCGCCAAAATCGTGCGGATATTTGTAGAATTTTTTCTCTGGCGAATTGTTGATTAGATATTTTGGAATTTCAAGCTTTGGCTCGGTTTTAACGTAACTTATCGCCTTATTTATTGCCTCGTAGCTTGAATTTGACTTTGGTGAACTGGCTAGATAAACCACGCATTGAGATAGGATTATCCTAGCTTCTGGAAAGCCGATTTTACCGACTGAAACGAGCGTATTCGTGGCTAGATTTAGCGCATTTGGGTTGGCATTACCCACATCTTCACTTGCAAAAATCACAAGCCTTCTAGCGATAAAATCAGCACTCTCGCCCGCTTCAATCAGCCTTGCAAGATAGTAAAGAGAGGCGTTAATATCCGTGCCACGAAGGCTTTTAATGAGTGCCGAGGCTAGCTCATAATGCGTATCATCGCTACTTATGCCCTCACTTACGGCGTTTGCTCTTAAAATTTTAAGGTTTTCTAGCGTAATATTCGTGTCAATTGCAAGCGCAAATTCAAGCAAATTTAAAAAGCTTCTGGCATCTCCGCCACTGCTTTTAAAAAGATACTCTTTTGCGTCATCTTCAATGCTAAATTTCACATTTTTTTGCACGTTTAAGAGCAGTTTTTCAAAATCGGCGGAATTTAAGGGCTTAAACTCAAAGAGCATTGACCTGCTTCTAATGCCTGAACTTAGCGTAAAAAAGGGATTTTCGGTGCTTGCTCCGATGATGATGGCAGCGTAGTTCTCCATCGGCACGAGCAGGGCTTCTTGTTGCGTTTTGCTAAGGCGATGAATCTCGTCAATGAAAAAAAGTGGCTTATTTAGGGCATTTTTGTAGTTGTTTAGGATTTTTCTAAACTCATCAACCTTTAAATTCCCGCCGTCAAACTCGTAAAAATCATAGCTCATCGCCCTAGCCACCGCACGTGCAAAGCTAGTTTTACCGCACCCAGCAAGTCCGTAAAATATGCTGTGTGGGATTTTGTTATTTTGCACGAATTTTTTAAAAACAGCGACGACTTCGCTTTGACCGCAAATCTCATCAAGTGTTTTTGGACGAAAATTTAGAGCGAACATTTAAGACCTTTTTTAGGGCGATTATATCAAATTTATTTTGTAAGCTCATCTAAATTTTTTTGGACAAGCTCGTTTAAATTTATGGCGTTTATGTGGGCATTTTGCTCTAAAAGCACCTTTTGATAAAGCCTTGTAAAGTTGGTTTTTGTGAAATTTTTAGCTAGCTCGTTTGAAAGCTCCTTAAATCTTGGATGAAAGTCGCTATTAGCCGTGTTTGTGCCAAAACAAATGAGCCTGTCAATGCGTCCGTAAAGGTTTCTTTGCGATTTTAGCTCGGCGAAATTTTCGTTTAAAAACTCGCTATTTTGCATTTTGTTAAACAGCAAATTAGCCCCAGCTTCGCCCCTATTTATGGCGTTTGAGATTGCATTTAAGCGGTAGCTGTAAAGCTTTTTGTAAGCCTTTTCTAGCTCATTTTTTAACGCCTCTTTGTTTGTTCTGTTTTCATCGTATGTCTTTTTTAAGGCGTTGATATTGGCGTTAAACGAACGCTCTGCCACTCTTAATTCTGGATTTACAGGTAAAATTTCAGCTCCACTACATATAAAACTAGCTATAATTTCAGCCAAAGCGTCGTTTAAACTGGTGCTATTTTGCCCTAAAATTTGGCGTTTTGGGTTAAAATTTTTGCTGGTAAAATACTCCAAACTCTGTTTTATTCTCTCATCTTTTAGCTCTTTTGTTTGTTTAATATGAATTTGCTGTTCGTTTAAAAATGCGTCGTAATAATCGCTAAGTGCTTCTTTTAAAATTGCTTCATTTTTTGGATTTTTTTGGTATTGACTGATTGCATTTTTTATCTTTTCTCGCTCTTTGTTATTAGAATTGTCAAGCTTCATAAAAGGCAAATCTTTGCCAAATTTTACCGAATTTAGCCACTTTTGTATAGTTTTATCCCTTTGGGCTATGTATGAGTTTAGTTTTTGCTCTTTTCTTAAAATCACGCTTTCATAACTCTTATTTAGCGTGTTTAAAAGTGCATTTTTGTTCGTTTCGTTTGGATTTTGTTTATAGATTGCTATGGCTTTTTTGGTGCTTTCTGAAAGTGGTGGGTGTTCATTTTCTGTTTGAAAAGCATTTAAATTTATAGCCAAAACCAGCACAAAAAGTAGTAATTTTTTCATATTTTATCCTTTAAAATTTTTGCAATTTTAAGGACTTTTTGTTAATTAAAAGTTAGATTTGCCTAATTATCAAGTTTAGTTTTTCTACGTTTTGCTTGTTTTGTTCTAGCGAAATTTTTAAAATTTCAAGGCTTTTTGGGGATAGATATTCAAGAAGTTCTATAATATTTTTATATTTGAAATTTAGCTCATCGTTGCTAAAAATGCGGTTTAAAATCTTATCATTTTGCTTTGTATTGTTTGAAAATAGCTCTTGTTCAAATACGCCAAGCGCGTCTGCAATAAACGGGAGCATATCGGCTTTAATCTCTATGTTGCCGTTTAGATAGGCGTATATGCTTGATTCTGTCGGAGTTTCGCCAGTTTTTGACGCTCTCATATCTAGGTTTATAAGACGCTTTGCAAGCTCTCTTTTGCTGATATTTTTCTCTTTTAAAATTTCGTTTATTCTATCTACTACTCTCATTTTTTAGCTTTTTATAGTTTTGGTAGAATTATATGTATAAAAATTATTGATTAAATATAAATTAAGTATTGATAATCTATAATTTCATAAATTTTATACCGCAAAGGAGAAAAATGTCAGTAGATCTTTTAAGAGGGGCAAGAGTTTCATTAAGTAAAGGGGCTCCTGGTCTTAGTAAAATCTTAGTTGGATTAGGCTGGGATGCAAATAGTAGCGATAGCGGTACAAGTTTTGACCTTGATGCATCGGCATTTTTACTTGACCAAAATGAGAAGGTTTTAGATGAAAAGAATTTTGTTTTCTTTAATAACCTATCAAGCAAAGATGGCTCTGTAATACACACTGGGGATAATTTAACTGGTAATGGAGATGGCGATGATGAGACAATTAAAGTTGATTTAACAAAAGTTTCATCGGATGTAAAAGAGATAGTATTTGTTGTAACAATATACGAAGCCAAATCAAGAAAACAAAATTTTGGCATGGTTAGAAATGCATTTATAAGATTGGTTGATGAAAACAGCCAAAAAGAGATAGCTAGATACGACCTTGAAGAGGACTTTTCTACTGAAACAGCAATACTTTTTGGCAGATTATATTTAAAGGATGGCGGTTGGAATTTTAATGCTGTTGGGACTGGTTTTAATGACGGACTCGCAGGTTTTTGTAACAAATATGGCATTAATATTTAAGGATAAAAAATGTCAATTAGTTTGGTAAAAGGGCAAAAAATATCTTTAAAAAAAGATGATGGGTCTTGTCTTAATAGTTTTTGTGCTGGTGTTAATTGGGGTGCAATTACTGAAAAAGGCTTTTTTAGAGATAGCATAAAACCGGTTGATTTGGATTTAAGTCTTGTTTTGTGTGATAAAAATAAACAAATTATAGATATTGTATATTTTGGCAAAAAAGAAGCACCAGGCGTATTTCATAGCGGAGATGACTTAACTGGCGATACTAGCGGAGATGATGGGCTTGATAATGAGATAATTAGCATAGATTTATCAAGAGTGTCACAAAATGTAGAACAAATGGTATTTGTTTTAAATTCATACAATATTATTGAATTTGACAAAATACCATTTGTCAGCATAAGACTATATGAGGGCACACCAAAAAGAGTAAATCGTGTTTTTGCTATGTTTAATTTAACAAACGATCACTCTTTTGCTTATAAATTTTCAGTGATTTTAGCAAAGCTTTATAAAAAAGATGGAAATTGGAAATTTTCAGCAATTGGCGAACCATCAAGAGATGCTAGGTTAGAAGAGATTTTGCAAAATTCTATTGCCAAATTTTTATAGGAATAAATATGCACAAATTAATTATATTACCAGCCATTGCTTTTATTTTGTCGTTTTGCAACCAAACATATAAAATTCCACCTACATCTTCAACCAGTGGTTATGTGCCTGTTATAAGCGATAAACAAATGAAAGAGTGTGTAAAGATATATAATAAAATTGAACGGCTAGGGCAGTATCTAAATACTGCCTATGTCAATCAATACTCTTTAAATGAAGTAAATACTTACAACAATAATTTACAAAGTTATAACAAAATGGTTGATTGGTATAACTTAAATTGTGCTGACAAACAGTCAAAATCTGCTTGTGAAGCAGCAAAGAAACTAAATCAAGAAAATGGATTGCCATATCAAGAGTGTGGCTATTAAAGGATATTTTATGCAACATTTCACTTTTTATACCGATATATTTATAGTCTTTATTTTACTTGCTATTGTGGCGTTTGGTGTGGATATTTTTGCACACCGTAAAGATGAAAAAATTAAGCTTAAATCAGCCATATTATGGTCATTTTTTTATTTTTTTATTGCACTTATTTTTGGTTTTTATGTCTATTATTCACAAGGCAAAGATATGGCTTCGCTATATTTTACAGGATACGCTCTTGAAAAAGCCCTTAGTGTTGATAATCTTTTTGTTATGATGGCTATATTTGCTTGGTTTAAAATTCCAGAAATTTATCGCCACAGAGTGCTTTACTATGGAATTTTAGGTGCAATTGTTTTTCGTTTAATATTTGTTGCCATTGGCTCTGGATTGTTGCTTTTAAGCGTTTGGGTTGAAATTTTATTTGCACTTATAGTTGCCTATACTGGCTATGTTATGCTTACAAAAGATGAAAACAATGCTGATATAGAGGATTATTCTAACCATTTTGCATATAAAATGGTATATAAAATTTTCCCAGTTTTTCCGAAGCTTGTGGGGCATAATTTTTTTGTGTCAAAAGATGAAGTGGATAAAAATTTTAGCATCAAAAATAGCATACTACCAATTGCTACGCCATTATTTTTATGTCTTTGTGTGATAGAGATAAGCGATGTTATGTTTGCTTTTGATAGTGTCCCTGCTATAATTGCTGTATCTCGTGAGCCACTTATTGTTTATTCGGCTATGATATTTGCCATACTTGGGCTTAGATCGCTATATTTTGTGCTTGAAGCTTTAAAGGGTTATTTGGTGCATCTAGAAAAAGCAGTTATTATATTGCTATTTTTTATATCATTTAAATTAGCTTTAAGCTCAACCAATCACATATTTCATCACGGATATGAGATTTCAGCTACAAATAGTCTGTATGTGGTCTTAATTGTATTGTTGTTTGGTGTTTTATCTAGCTTTATTTTTAAGCCAAAAACCACGTAAATGTATTTTTGGCATTACAAAATTTGTTTTTTGCTTTAAATTATGTTAAAAGTATCATTATTTTGGTGTGAAATTTGATTTAAATTTTAACACACACTCATCATTTATGATTTTGCAAACTTTATTTTTTCTAAGCTAAGCACGGCACCTAGTCTAGCTATCGTGTCGCTAGGCACTTTGCGTATATCATTATTTTATCAGCTCCTTAATCTCATCTTTTGTCATTCTAAATTTTATCCAGCCGTTTTGGCGTTTTGCGCCTAGATTTTCATAAAATTTAATGCTTGGCTCATTCCAGTCAAGGCACTCCCATTCAAGTCGCCCAAGCCCTTCATTCTCGCAAATTTTAGCTAGTTCTTTGATGAAATTTAGCCCTATGCCACGCCCACGAAACTCCTTTTTGACATACAAATCTTCAAGATAAATTCCAGAACGCCCTAAAAACGTTGAAAACGAGTAGAAAAACAGCGCGTAGCCAACAACCTTTTCATCGCTAACGGCAACTAAAACGTGAGCCAATTCACGCTTAAAAATATGCGAGATAAAGACATTTTCATCAATATCCACCGCCTCGCTTAAATTCTCATACTCCGCTAACTCTTTAATCAGAGCGATTATCGCCTTTGCATCATCAATTGTCGCTTTTCGTATCTGCATTTTTGCTCCTATGAATTATTTAAAAGGTTTAATACAAATAAACCTTTTAAAATCCATTTTTCATTATTTCGTAGCATTTTTATCGGCTTTTTTTGCCTTTTTTGTAGCGGTTTTTACTTCGGTTTTGCCATTTATTGTAAGCTCGTTTTTGATTTTTTCAAAATTTGCATTGCCGATGCCTTTTACGTTTTTTAGCTCATCAAGGCTTTTAAATTCGTTTGTTTTACGATATTCAATTATTGCATTTGCCTTCGTTTCGCCAATACCCTTAACGCTCATTAGCTCATCTTTTGTAGCTGTGTTGATATTTACAGCCGCAAACAAAGCACTGGCTAAAACAAATCCGGTAAATAAAAATTTTCTCATTTTAGATCCTTTTACGTGAAATTCGCACGATTTTATAAAAGTAGAGTTAATTAAAAATAAATGTTTGATAAATTTTAACGACTTAAAAATCTTTAAAGAAAATTTTGAGTATAATCCCCAACTTACGTCTATTTCGTAAAATACCAAAAAAGGATTAGTATGCCCAAAATGAAGACCGTTCGCGGCGCTACTAAACGTTTTAAAGTGGGTAAAAATAAGATTAAAAGAGGCTCTGCTTTTAGAAGCCACATTTTAACCAAAAAATCTCGCAATAGAAAAAGAGATTTAAGAACCGCTAAATACGTTGATAGCACGAATGTTGCAAGCGTTAAAGCAATGCTTGGAATTTAATTTAGTTTTTGACAAAAGTCATTCAAACTCCCCCGAATTTAGGGGCAAGATCCGCCTAGCGGACGCCGATTTGTGAAAGGATAAATATGGCAAGAGTAAAAACGGGCGTAGTTAGAAGAAGACGCCATAAAAAGGTTTTAAAACTTGCACGTGGTTTTTATAGTGCAAGACATAAACATTTTAGAAAAGCAAAAGAACAGCTTGAAAGAAGCTTAGTCTATGCATACCGCGACAGACGCCAGAAAAAACGCGATTTCCGCCGTTTATGGATAGTGCGTATAAATGCGGCTTGCAGACTAAATGACATAAGCTACTCACGCTTTATCGCTGGTCTTAAAAAGGCTGGTATTGAGCTTGATAGAAAAATTTTAGCTGACTTAGCTATGAATGACGCGAACGCATTTGCGGCACTTGCAAAATCTGCAAAAGACTCTTTAAAATAATCTTAGCCCCATTTTGGGGCTTATCTTTTTAAAATTTCATCAAGTTTTTCTAAAAATATCAAAACTTTCTCATCATCATAAAAACAATCAAACTCACTTGCTCTAAGCTCATCTGTTGCATTTGGATATAGTTCGTAAGATATGTTAAAAACGGCTTGTCCGTAGCGAATGTGCGGATTTTGCTTGATATGTTTTTGTGCTAGGGATTTTATTTTATTTAGGCTCAAAATTTGCTCCTTTGTGCGAAATTTCTGTTATTGTAATCAGATTGTGCTTAATAAAATAAATTTAGTTTTTACGCAATGCTTATTTAAAAATAAAATATAAAAATTATATTTTTTTCATAAAAAATTCTTGACAAGTTATCAAAAATTAATATATAATCACGATTATAAAAAATATTTAGGTTATAAAAAAACTTAGATTATTTGAAATAAAATTCCCTACAAAGGAGCAAAAAATGTCGGTAAAAAAGGTTGGGATTGAGCCAAAGGTATTCTTTCCTTCGCTTATTGCGGTTGCGATTTTAAGCTATCTAGTCGTTCGTGATTTAGACGCTGCAAATCGCGTAATAAACGCCACTTTCTCGTATGTTACGAATTCTTGGGGTTGGGCGTTTGAGTGGTATATGGTGATTATGGTTATTGGCTGGTTTTGGCTAGTTTTTGGTCCGATGAAGGATAAAAAACTAGGCGATGAGGACGATAAGCCAGAGTTTAGCACGATTAGCTGGATATTTATGATGTTTGCATCTTGCACATCGGCGGCTGTTTTATACTGGGGCAGTTTAGAAATTTACTACTACGTTACGTATCCGCCGTTTGGTTTTGAGCCACTTAGCACTCAGGCAAAAGAGCTTGGACTTGCGTATAGCCTCTTTCACTGGGGACCGCTACCTTGGGCGACTTATAGTTTGCTTTCTGTTGCATTTGGATACTTTTTATTTGTTAAAAAGATAAATGTCGTTCGCCCTAGTGGCACGATTGAGGCAGCAGTTGGCGAGAAGCTTGCAAAAGGTTGGCTTGGCACACTTATAGATAATGTCTATATCGTAGCCTTAATCCTTGCTATGGGCACTAGTCTTGGACTTGCTACTCCGCTTGTGACAGAGTGCATTGAGTGGCTTTTTGGGATTAAAAGGACATTAGAGCTTGATACGATGATTATTACTTGCTGGGTCGTATTTAACGCCATTTGCGTTGCTTTTGGACTAAATAAAGGCATAAAAATCGCAAGTGATGTAAGAAGCTATCTTATGATAGTTATGCTTGGTTGGGTGTTTATTGTTGGTGCATCAACATTTACTATAAACTATTTTACCGATAGCGTTGGTGTGATGTTTAGCTATCTTGGCAGAATGTTATTTTATACAGATGCTATTGGCAAAGGTGGCTTTCCACAAGGCTGGACGGTGTTTTACTGGGCTTGGTGGGTTGTTTATGGTATTCAAATGTGTATCTTCTTAGCAAGAATTTCACGTGGCAGAAGCGTTAGAGAGCTTTGTGTTGGTATGGTTGCTGGGCTAACGGCTACGACTTGGATACTTTGGACGATTTTAGGCTCAAATACAATGGACGTTATGATAAGCGGCGTTGTGAATATGCAAGAGATTGTTAAAAATCAAGGTATGGCAAGGGCGATTATAGAGACTTGGGCAGCACTGCCACTCTCTACGATTACGATTTGGGGATTTTTTATTTTGTGCTTTATTGCCACCATTACGCTTATAAATGCTTGTTCTTACACGCTTGCGATGAGCACTTGCAAAGAGGCATCAGGCTATGATGAGCCACCACTTTGGGTTAGGGTCGGCTGGTCTGTTTTGGTTGGTATCATTGGCGTTACACTTCTTGCACTTGGTGGATTAAAGCCTATACAAACAGCAATTATCGCTGGTGGTTGTCCGCTATTTTTTGTCAATATCTTGATTTTAATATCATTTTTTAAAGATGCCAAAAAGAGCAATTGGTATTAATTAAAAATTTTAAGGAGAATAATATGGATTTTAATTTAACAGATGAGCAGGAGCTATTTGTATCTGCTGTAAGAGAGCTTATGCAAAGAGAGAACTGGGAGGCGTATTTTGCAAAGTGTGATGACGCACACGAGTATCCGATAAAATGGGTCAAAGCACTTGCAGAGCTTGGCGTAGATACTATGCTTTTGCCAGAAGAGCAAGGCGGAATGGGTGCTAGTTTTATTACATTAACAGCCATTTGGGAGGAGTTAGGCAGGTGCGGGGCACCTACATATGTGCTTTATCAGTTGCCAGGATTTAGCACCATTTTAAGATATGGCACACAAGAGCAAATAGATAAAATTTTTGCATATCGTGGCACTGGCGAGCAGATGTTTAACTCTGCAATTACTGAGCCAAGTGCAGGTTCAGATGTTGGCAGTTTAAAAACAACATATACAAAAAAAGATGGCAAAGTTTATCTAAATGGGCAAAAGTGCTTTATCACTTCAAGTGCCAAAACTCCGTATCTAATCGTAATGGCAAGAGATAGCCAAAGCGAAAAGCCAGTATTTACTGAGTGGTTTGTGGATATGAAAAAGCCGGGCATTAAGCTAACAGAGCTTAATAAGCTTGGTCTTAGAATGGATAGTTGTTGTGAGATTGTTTTTGATAACGTTGAGCTTGATGAAAAGGATATGTTTGGCACAGAAGGAAACGGCTTTAATAGAGTTAAAGAGGAATTTGACGCCGAGAGATTTTTAGTGGCTTGCACAAATTACGGCATTGCATATTGCGCCTTTGAGGACGCCGCAAAATATGCAAACGAGCGTGTGCAATTTGGCGAAACGATCGGCAGAACTCAGCTAATCCAAGAGAAATTTGCCCATATGGCAATGAAGCTAAACGCTATGAAATATATGGTTTATAGCACGGCTTTTAAAATGGATAGAGGCGAAAATGTAACAGGCGAAAGCGCTATGTGTAAGTATTATTGTGCAAATACCGCTTTTGAAGTGGTAGATGAGGCTATGCAGGTGCTTGGAGGTATTGGTGTAACTGGTCATAGAGTTAGTAGATTTTGGCGTGATTTAAGGGTTGATAGGCTTTCAGGTGGCTCTGATGAGATGCAAATTTTAACTCTTGGTCGCGCAGTGCTTAAAAAATATAGATAGAAATTATGAACGTTTAAAGATTGGGCGGAAGTATCGCAAAGTTAGGCGAGGCGGTTTAAAATTTTATGAAGGGAGTTACCGCTTTGGTAATGACCGAATAAAATTTTAAACCAACAAAGCATAACAAAGCGAGACAACGCCTTTTGAAAGGATTAAAATGAAATTTAACACTCCTAAATTTGGTCCGTTAAACGGAGTAAAAGTAGTTTTTTCAGCAATGGAAATCGCAGGTCCATTTTCAGCTCAAATGCTTGCAGAGTGGGGTGCAGAGGTTATTTGGATAGAAAACTCAAAATATCCAGACACCATAAGAGTTCAGCAAAACTACAAAGAGCTAAGCCGTAGAAATTTATACGCACTCTCGCTAAATATTTTTAGCGATGAGGGCAAAGAGATTTTTTACAAACTCATAAAAGAAGCAGATATTTTTATTGAAGCTAGCAAAGGTCCAGCATTTGCTAAAAAGGGCATAACAGATGAGGTTTTATGGTCGCATAATCCAAAATTAGTCATCGCTCATCTCTCTGGATTTGGTCAGGTTGGCGATCCTAATTATACGAGTTTAGCTGCTTATAACACCATAGCACAGGCATTTAGCGGATATTTAATCCAAAATGGCGACACAAACCAGCCAATGCCAGCCTTTCCATACACTGCTGATTATATGTGTGGACTTAGCGTTACTAGCTCGGTTTTAGCAGCACTTTATAACGCACAAAAGACAGGCAAGGGCGAGAGTATAGATGTTGCAATGTATGAAGTAATGTTAAGAGTTGGGCAATATTATATGATGGACTACCTAAATGGTGGCGAGATGTGTCCTAGAATGATAAAGGGCAAAGATCCGCTATATGCTGGTTGTGGGCTTTACTCTTGCAAGGACGGCTATATTGTATTTGAGATAGTTGGTGGCGAGCAGGTTAAAAAGATGTTTGAGCTAATTGGTATATCTAGTCTTTATGGCAGTGATGATGTGCCTGTTGGCACACAGCTAATTAGCCGTAAAATGCAGGTAAATGACGCATTTGAAACAGCTTTGGATAAATTCTTTGGCGAGAAAAACATTGATGAGGCGTTAGAAATTCTAGCTAGTTTAAATGTCGCTGGTGCAAAGGTGCTTGAAGTAAGCGAACTTCAAAGCAATCCACAATACATAGCAAGACAGAGCTTTACAACGTGGCAAAACAATAAAGGCAAGGAATTTACAGGCCCAAATATAATGCCTAAATTTAAAAACAACCCTTGCAAAATCTGGCGTGCAATGCCAGAATATGGCGAAGACACGGCAGATATTATGGCTCATCTTGGATACACACAAGATGAAATTTCAAAGCTAAATGAAGCAAAAATCATAAAAACAAGAGGCTAAAATGGATATGATAGGCGATTTGACACTTGGTGCGTATTTTGATGAGTTAGCTGCCACACACGGCAATAAAACAGCCATAATCCACGAAGACGCAGAGGGTAAAATTTCAAGCCTATCATATAAAATTTTAAACGAAAAGATAAATCAAAGTGCAAATTTTTTAGTATCTCTTGGCGTTAAGAGTGGCGATAGGGTAGCCATTCATATGTTAAATAGCATTGAGTATGTTATAAATTTTTTTGCAGTAGCAAAAATAGGTGCAATCATCGTGCCTATAAATGCAAATTTTATCCACGCCGACGCTCTTTTTATCGTTAAAAAAACCAAGCCAGTTTTAATCTTAACACAGGCAAAATTTATGCAAATTTACGCCTTAATTAATAAAACACGCAAGATTAAATTCTTAGACATCAACAGCCATAAAACCGAGCTAGAAAATCAAAGCACGATTTATGAAACGCCAAAATTTTCAAATCTAAATTTAGCCCAAATCATCTTTACCTCAGGCACTTCATCAACTCCAAAAGGCGTGATGATAACGCACTATAATCTAATCTTTGCTGGATTTTACAGCTCGTGGCAGATAAGCTTAAACAAAGATGACAGATATCTAACAGCTATGCCACTTTGGCACATAGACGCACAATGCACAGCGATGATGCCTACATTTTCTCGTGGTGCTACGTTTATTTTGTTAGAGCGTTACTCAGCACATAAATTTTGGGAGCAAGTCATAAAACACAAAGCGACAATAACAGAAACTATTCCAAAGATGATTTGCACGTTAATGGCTCAAAGAGTAGCGTTAAATGAGAAAAATCACAGCCTAAAACAGATGCTTTTTTATCTAAATTTAAATGATAAAGATATGCAAAATTTCATAGATAGATTTAATATCCCAAGCATTTTAGTATCTTATGGTATGAGCGAAACAATTGTTGGGTTAATTGGCGATAGACCAAGCGAAAGGCGTAAATTTCCATCAATTGGCAGGGTTGGATTTTGCTATGAAGCAAAGATTATTGATAAAAATGGCAACGAATTAAATGCAAACGAAAAGGGCGAAATTTACATAAAAGGCGAGATAGGCAAGAGCATTTTTAAAGGCTATTACAAAGATAAAATTTCTACAAAAAAGGTCTTAAACAAAAAAGGTTGGCTTCACACTGGCGACATTGGATATTACGATGAGCAGGGCTATTTTTATTTTGTTGATAGGGGGATTAATCTTATAAAAATATCTGGCGAAAACGTTTCAAGCATTGAGGTTGAAGATTGCATTTCTAGGCTTAGTGGCGTTTTTGAAGTAGCAGTCATTGGTGTGCCAGACTGCTTTAATAACGAGCTTATTAAGGCCTGTGTCGTGCTAAAAGAGGGTTTTGCTCTTAGCGCTGATGAGATAAGAGAGTTTTGCTCTAAACATTTAGCAAAATTTAAAGTGCCAAGCATAGTTGAGTTTTATGAGAATTTGCCAAAAACTTGCACTGGCAAAGTTAGAAAAAACATTTTAAAAAATGAGCATAAAGGATAAAAAGTGGAAGAAAAATTTGATGTTATTATCGTTGGCGGTGGCATTGCTGGTTGTGTGGCTGGATATTTACTGGCAAAAAATGGTCTTGAAGTACTTTTGATTGAGCGTGGCAGTGCAATTGGTGTAAAAAACACAAGTGGTGGTAGAATTTACGCACACAGCATTGAGCCGATTTTTGAAAATTTCGCACAAATTGCACCGATTGAGCGTGCAATAACTAGCGAGCGATTATCTTTTATGACAGATAAAACAAACACAACAATAAACTACACATCAGAGTTAAGCCAAAACAAAAACGAGCTATCTTACTCGGTTTTAAGGGTAAAATTTGACGCTTGGCTTGGCAAAATGGCAGAAGAGGCTGGGGTAAATATAATTAATGGCATTAGAGTTGATGATTTAATTACAAAAGATGCCAAAATTTGCGGTGTTAAATCAGGCGATGACGAGATGTTTAGCGATGTTGTTATCTTAGCAGATGGTGCAAATTCTACGTTGTGCCAAAAGTATGGTTTAGGTTATACGCTAAATCCACACACCTGTGCAGTCGGCGTAAAAGAGATAATTGAACTTGGCGAAGACAGAGTAAATGATATATTTAACGTAAACGAGAATGAGGGCGTTGCGTGGCTATTTGCAGGGGGCGTGTCAGATAGAAAAATGGGCGGCGGCTTTTTATATACCAATAAAAGCTCAATCTCACTTGGAGTAGTCTTTGGACTTCATAGCACACCAAACACAAATGTGCCACAACTTCTTGAAAATTTTAAATCCCACCCAGCAATAAAACCACTCATAAAAAACGGCAAAACCACCGAATACTCAGCTCACATTGTGCCTGAGGGCGGACTTGGTGCTATTAAAAAGATTAGTGATAAGGGCGTGGTTGTAGTTGGCGATAGTGCCGGATTTTGTCTAAATGTCGGATACTCAGTTCGTGGTATGGATTTAGCAGTTAAGAGTGCAGAGCTTGCAGTAAAGGCGATCATAAATGCAAAACAAAGAGGCGATTTTAACGATTTAAGCGAATATGACAGACTTTTAAAAGATAGCTTTGTTTTAAAAGATTTGACACTTTATAAAAATTTACCACACTTTTTGCAAAACGAGCGAATATTTAACGAATATCCAGAGATGATAAATGGCATTTTCAGGGATTTATTTACGATAAATGGTGCAAGTGTGCCACTAAAAAATAAAGTCTTAGCACGCCTTAAAAGCGTAGGCTATCTAAATTTAGCAAAAGATCTATTTACGGGGGTAAAATCAATATGAAAGTTGTAAATGTAGATGAAAAATTGGGTTTGAATAAATTCTTTGTTGATGAGAGCAATGCTCACATAAAGTTAAACGAAAATGTAAATTTAGATGAGTTTAAAAAGCTATCACTTGTTTGTCCTGCTGGGCTTTATAAGATTGATGAAAAAAGCAATATAATCTTTGATTATGCTGGTTGTTTAGAATGCGGGACTTGTAGGGTGCTTTGTGAAGGCACGATTATTAAAAAATGGGAGTATCCAAACGGCACTTTTGGTGTTGAATACCGAGAGGGCTAGAAATTTAAAAGGAGATTTTATGAGAAGTAGTTTGGTTTTAGCACTTGTGCTATGTGGGGTGGCTAGTGGACAGACACTTGAAGAGGCGTTTAAAAACGGCAAGGCAAGTGGCGACATTTCAGCCTATTATGAGAGTAGGCACGTGGATAGTGGCAAAAAGTCGGTTTATTATAACGACACAGCGTGGGCAGTCGGCTCGGTTGGCTTAAACTATCAAACAGATGATTTTAGAAATTTCAAATTTGGTGTTGGATTTAGAGGTGCCGCGCCATTTTATGAAAAGGATAAAAACTACGACACCGGACACGGCAAGGGCGACTCAACAGAGCGATTTTATGAGCATAACAGAGCCGTTGTTTCAAATTTATACCTTCAATATAACGCCTACGATACGCTCATAAAAGTTGGTCGCCAAAATATGAGCTTTGACTGGGTGAGTAAGTTAAACGATGGCGTTAGCATCATAAATAACTCATTTGCAAATTTAACCCTTGATGCATTTTACACAAAATCACGTGGCAAAGCCCAAGTAAATGAGATGATAAAAATCAAAAAAATCAACGAAAACAGGGGCTTGTTTGGAGCTGGTGCTAGTTATAAATTTGATTCTGGTTTTGGCATTAGGGCTTATGCTATGTATGCAGATGAGCTGTTTTTTGGTAGCGGAGCAAAAATTTTATACGATAAAAATTTAAGCGATGATTTGAGCTTTGGTGGATTTTTACACTACGCAAAAAGTAGCGAGAAAAACGCCGATGATGGATTGGCTTTTGAAGCACTTAGCTACGTGAAATTTAGCGACATAAAGCTCTCATTAGGCTACGCACAAAGTGGCAAGAAAAATGGCTGGGGTAGCTTTAACATAGCTGGCGATAAAATCGTGCAGTTTGAAGAGGGCGACGTGATGTATGAAAGAGACGCTAAAACCTACTACGCTATGGTCTCTACAAAGATACAAAAGCTAGATATTTCAGCGATTTACGGCACGACAAGCTATAAAATCAAAGGTGGCGATAACACAAAATACACCCAAGATGAGGTTAGTCTTTGGCTAAACTATCCGATTTTAAAGGATTTAAGCGTTTTTGCCACATTTGATAAGACCTTTAAGGCACAGCCTTACTATCCAAGCCTAACTCAACTTAGCCTAGGGCTATCATACAGCTTTTAAATTTAGGGGCGTTTTGCCCCTTTTTAATTTAGATTTAGCCTAATTAAACTACAATTAATAAAAATTTTTAGGCAAGAATATGAACAAAGAAGATAGATTAAAACTAAAACAATCACGAATTATGAAGTATTTTATTGAGGCAACAAATCAAATCATACAAAAAGATGGCATAAGTGCCGTAAATATCAGAAACGCCTCAGCCATAGCTGGTTATTCAAGTGCCACGCTTTATAATTACTTTGATAACCTAACTCATCTTATCTTTTTAGCTACATTTAACCAGCTTGAAGAATACAACAAAGCCCTAGCAAACTGCATAGCAACGTGTAAAAATTCACTTGAAGTTTATATGCAGGTTTGTAAATGCTTTTGCGATTACGCCTATAAAAAACCAGAAATTTACGAGCTTTTATTTTTCTCACGAAACGACAACAAATTTGATGATTATATCAAACAATACTACGAACTATACCCTGAAAAAGAGTATAAAGGTCTGCCAAATTTCTTAGATAAAATGCTTCATTCAAACAACCTTCATCAACGAAGTTTTTTAATGCTTTTAAACTGCATAGAAGATGGCTTTTTAGATGAGCTAAATGCCAATGATTTTAACGATATCTGTCTTCGTTTTAATAAGACAATTTTGCAAGACGTCAAAGAGAGAATTTTAGAGCCAAAAGAGGCAACAGCAATGACGCTTAGATACTATTATCAGCTCTTTCGTTGCTATACAAACGAGCAAGGCATAAAAATTTTAGATGACTGCTACGAAAAAATCGTCTCACAAATGGGGGGGGGTAGCAAGGCTTTTTAAAGATTTAACAAAAAGGGTTAAAAATGATAAATAACATAAAGGGATTTAATATGAGAAAAAATTTTTAATTTTATTTATTGCTTCGCTTGGTTTTGGCGATGAATTAGAAAATTTAATACAAAGTTGCGACAACGGCGATAGTAGAGCTTGTGTTAAGGTTGGAGAGTATTTTTGTTTACAAAGCAATATAAATTTCAGCGATGAAAAGGCTTTGGTTTTTCATAAAAAGGCTTGTGATTTAAATGATAGCGAAGGTTGCTTGTTGGTTGCTGTTGCTAATCAAAAAAGTAATCCAAAAATAGCAAAGAGATTTTTTAAAAAGTCTTGTGAATTAGGAAATGAAGTAGCTTGTCTTAAAGCAAAATAGGCTGTTTAAAGCCACGCAAAAACTCTGATAAATTAGTGTTTTTAATACCAAATAAAGCACTATGTTTTAGCGAAAATTAAATTTAAAGCCACAGACACGCTGTGGCAAATTTTTAAGCTAGGCTTTTTACTACTTCAAGTGCTTTGTCGTAATTTGGCTCGTTTGTGATCTCGCTCACATACTCGGCGTATGCGATTTTACCGCTTTTATCAACGATTATCGTGCCACGACTTAAAAGGCGAAGCTCTTCAATTACAAAGCCATATTTTGTGCCAAAGTCAAGGTCTTTGTGATCTGAGGCAGTTACGGCATTTTCTATGCCCTTATCGCCACAAAATCTGCCTAATGCAAACGGCAAATCGGCTGAAATTGTAAGTAGCTGGACATCTTTTGAAAATGATGCTGCTTCGTGGTTAAATTTACCAAGTTGCATAGCACAAACTGGCGTATCAACCGACGGAAATACGGCGATTACGACTACTTTACCTGCAAAATCGCTAAGTTTTACTGGGCTTAAATCTGTTTTTAAAGCCGTAAAATCAGGAGCTTTATCGCCTACTTTGACCTTATCGCCAAGGATTGTTAGTGGGTTACCTGCGAATGTAACTTCGTTTGTTCTTTTTGTCATTTTTTCTCCTTTAAAAAAGTTAATATTAGCAAAAAATTCTTAAATAACTTTTTATACGATTTTTACGCCACTACCGCTTACGACCTCGCCGATGACGTAGCCGTCGCTGTTTTCTAGCACAAAATCCACATTTTCTTTTGACACGACAAGCACCAAGCCAACACCCATATTAAACGTCCTATAAAGCTCAGCCTCATCAACGACGCCGTTAAAAATTTCATAAATTTTTGGCGTTTTTATGGCTGATTTGTTGATTTTTGCGCCTAAATTTTCGCCAAAAACGCGTGGCAAGTTTTCAACCAAACCACCGCCAGTGATGTGAGCTAGGGCATTTATCTTATCTTTTAAATGCAAAAACTCATCAACGTAAATTCTAGTTGGCTCTAAAAGTAGCTCTATTAGCGATTTTTCGCCCATTTTATCATCAAATTTTAGCCCCTTTTTCTCAACCACTTTTCGTGCTAGCGAGTAGCCGTTTGAGTGAAGTCCGCTTGAAGGCAGTGCCACCAAAATATCGCCTTGTTTTACAAATTTCGTGCGGTCAATCTCATCAATTTCAGCCATACCCACAGCAAATCCAGCCAAATCAAAATCCTTGCCCTCATACATTGAAGGCATTTCAGCCGTTTCGCCACCAATTAAGGCGCATTTTGCTCTCACGCAACCCTGCGCAATGCCCTTAACTACGACCTCGGCGGATTTTATATCAAGCTTTGCCGTTGCGTAATAATCAAGAAAAAACAGCGGAGTTGCAAAGTTGCAAATCAAGTCATTTACGCACATTGCGACCAAATCAATGCCGACGTTTTCAAGGCGATTTGCGTCAATTGCAAGTCTTAGCTTTGTCCCAACGCCGTCAGTCGCGCCCAAAATCGCTGGATTTTTATATCCGCTTGGCAGTCTAATCGCCCCTGAAAACGAGCCGATCCCGCCTAAAACAAGTGGCGTAAAGGTTGATTTTACGTGCGGTTTTATCGCATTTACAAACTCATTTCCAGCGTCAATATCAACGCCCGCGTCTTTGTAGGTTATCATTTTTGCCCCTTAGAATTTTTGGGAATTTTAGCCTAAATCTGCTAAAATCTCAGTAAAAATTTAGGGCAAAATATGTCAAATTTTAAAAACGCCTACGTGGTAACTGGCTCAATTGGTAGCGGTAAAAGCACCTTTGTAAAGCTTCTAAAAGAGCGTGGATTTAGCGTGATTGACGCTGATTTAATCGCCCACGAACAGCTTGAAATTTCACAAAACGAGCTGGTTTTACACTTTGGGAGTGAAATTTTAAATGAAAAAAAAGTGGATAGAAAAAAGCTAGGCAGTATCGTTTTTAACGACAAAAATGAGCTAAAATGGCTTGAAAATTTGCTTCACCCAAAGATAAAAAGCGAGATACAAAGGCAGTGTGAAATTTATGAAAGCCACGCAAAGCCCTATTTTGTGGATATACCGCTATTTTTTGAAAAGCAAGAAAATTACGATTTTAATAAAATCATCGTCGTTTATGCACCCAAAAATTTGCTAATCTCACGCGTGATGAGCCGAAATTTACTTGATTTTAGCACGGCAAAAAGTAGGGTTGAGTTGCAAATGGATATTGAAAAAAAGCGCGAAATGGCTAGTTTTGTGATTGACAATAGCCTTGATATTTCGCACTTAGAACAAGAGGTGGATAAATTTTTAGCCACCTTAAAATAGTGGCTCATCCATCTCTTTTGGAATTTCAAGTCCCATTATTTTTAGTACCGATGAAGCCACATTTGCTAGTCCCAAGCCACTTTTTAACTCGCTGACATTTTGTGCTAAAACAAAGCAAAATACGTCAAAAGTCGTGTGATTTGTAAGCATTTCGCCGTTTTCATCGCGCATAGCTTCGCAGTTGCCGTGGTCGCTAGTTTGCACGTAGGCATAGCCGTTTTCTTGTGCTGATTTTATGATTTTAGCTAGGCATAAATCCACCGCTTCAACAGCTTTAACCGAGGCGTCAAAATCGCCAGTGTGTCCGACCATATCGCCGTTTGCAAAATTTACTACGATAAAATCAAAGCCAGAATTTATAGCGTTTAAAACGGCACTGCAAACTTCGTCCGCGCTCATTTGTGGCATTTTATCGTATGTGGCGACCTTTGGGCTAGGCACTAAAAGCCTAGTTTCATTCTCCACCATATCCTCAACGCCGCCATTAAAGAAAAAGGTAACGTGTGCGTATTTTTCGGTTTCAGCGGTGTGAAACTGCGTTTTTCTCGCATTTGCGATGACGCTAGCTAGCGTGTTTTTTAACTCATCTTTTTTAATTAAAATTGGGTGCTTAAATTTAGCGTCATACTCAGTCATCGTGATGATATTTTTTAGCACAAATGAGCGATTAAACGCACTAAAATCATCATCGCCAAAAGCCGATGTTAGCTCTCTTGCTCTGTCGTTTCTAAAATTTATAAACACCACGCCGTCATCAGATTTTATGCCCTTAAAATCGCCAAATGTAGCAGGTTTTATAAACTCATCAAACTCGCCCTTTTCATAGCTTTGTTTTATATACTCGCTTGGAGTTATGCTAAGTGGTTCTAACGCCCCAAAATACGCATCGTAAGCCTGTTTTACTCTCTCCCAACGATTATCTCTATCCATAGCGTAAAAGCGGCCGCAAACGCTTGAAATTTTTAGCTCTTTTTCGCCGTTTTTTACAAACTCAAAGGCTGATTTGGGCGGCACATCTCTGCCGTCAGTGATGATGTGAGCGTGAGCGTTGCAACCTGCATTTTTTGCTAAATCAAAAAGTGCGTGAAAGTGGCTTAAATGCGAATGCACACCGCCGTCTGAGTAAAGTCCGATTATGTGGATATTTTTGCATTTTTTAAATAAATTTTGTAAATTTTCATCACGCAAAAAGTCGCCATTTTCTATCGCTTTATCAATTTTGACTAAATTTTGATACAAAATTCGCCCAGCACCAATGGTCATATGTCCGACCTCTGAGTTGCCCATTTGCCCGTCTGGTAGCCCCACGGCAAGTCCAGAGGTTTTTAGCAAAGTGTGCGGTGCGTTTTTAAACAGCCAGTCGTAAGTCGGCTTTTTTGCCGCTGCAAATGCGTTGAAATTTTCGCTTTTATTGTAACCTATGCCATCAGTGATGACAAGTATGGTTTTTTGCCCCATTTTTGCTCCAAATTTATGAAATTTTTAGTGGCATTATACTAAAATCAACCTTTTTTAAAATAAAGGCAAAATTTTGTTTTACTATCTTTATGAAATCATAAATTTAAACTTTTTTCAGTATCTCACGGTTCGCGCTGGTATCGCATTTTTCATCGCATTTTTCATTGCAATTTATGCTATGCCAAAATTTATCGCTTGGGCAAAGGCAAAAAACGCAAGTCAGCCAATCTACGAACTAGCCCCAAAAACGCACCAAGAAAAGGGCAAAACGCCTACAATGGGCGGCCTTGTCTTTGTAAGCACGGCAGTTTTGGCAAGCATTCTTTGTGCTAGACTTGATAACGCCTACGTGCTTATCTCGCTTTTAACGCTTCTTGGGTTTTGTGGGATTGGTTTTTTTGATGATTATTCAAAGATTGTTGGGCGAAAAAATCACGCTGGACTTAGCCCAAAGGCAAAAATGACTTTGCTCTTAACGCTCTCATTTATCGTGTGCGGACTTCTTTATTTTTGCACTGATTTAGGTGGTGCATTTTACGTGCCGTTTTATAAATTTTCACTCTTTGATATGGGGATTTTTAGCGTGTTTTTTTGGGTTTTGGTGCTTGTAGCAACCTCAAATTCTGTAAATTTAACGGACGGACTTGACGGACTTGTAGCAGTGCCAAGCATTTTTTCGCTAATCACACTTGGCGTTTTTGCCTATCTTAGCGGTCACGCCGTGTTTAGCTCGTATCTTTACCTGCCAAAGGTTGCAAATTTGGGCGAGGTCATCATCGTAGCTTCGGCGATGATTGGCGGATTGCTCGGATTTTTGTGGTATAACTGCTATCCAGCGCAGGTTTTTATGGGCGATAGTGGCAGTCTTAGTATTGGCGGATTTATCGGACTTATGGGTGTTATGAGTAAAAATGAGGTACTTTTGATTTTGGTCGGTTTTGTATTTGTGATTGAAACTTTAAGCGTGATTTTGCAAACCACAAGCTACAAATACCGAAACAAAAAGCGGATATTTTTAATGGCACCGATTCATCATCACTTTGAGATGAAAGGCTGGGCGGAGAATAAGATAATCATTAGATTTTGGATTATTGCGTTGCTTGCAAATTTGGTTGCGTTAATAGCGTTAAAGCTTCGCTAAAATACCGCTAAGATTTAAAGGACTTATATGAAAAAAAGCTTATTTGGCTACGGTGGCACGACAAAAGCGATAGCAAAAAGCGGCGGTTGGGATATTTATGATGATAAATTTGAGCAAATCTCGCGCGATGAGTTTGGCAATGCACTCCTACCTGTTAGCGAGTTTAACCCCGCAAAAAGCGAGCTTGAAATCACAAGTCCCGGCATCGCCCCAAGTCACGAGCTTATTAAAAAGGCTAGAAATTTAATCAGCGAATACGACTATTTTGCGGATATTACGCCATTTTGCGTTTGGATTAGTGGCACAAATGGCAAGACGACCACCACAAAGATGACCCAGCACCTGCTTGAAGGCTACTGCTCGGTTATGGGCGGTAATGTCGGCATCCCACTTGCAAATTTGGATAAAAACGCCAAAATTTGGGTGTTAGAGACTAGCTCATTTACGATGCACTACACAAAGACCGCAAAGCCTGATATTTACGTGCTTTTGCCTATCACGCCAGATCATCTTAGCTGGCACGGCGATTTTAGCGAGTATGAAAAGGCAAAGCTAAAACCGCTAAGCGTGATGAGCGAAAATAGCGTGGCGATTTTGCCAAAAATTTACGCTAAGACCTCAACTCTTGCGCACGTTATAGCTTATGAAAATGAGGCTGATTTAGCTAAATTTTGCGGTGTAAAAATTGATGAGATAGCCTTTAAAACGCCGTTTTTAATGGACGCGCTTTTGGCTTTGGCGGTGCAGAAAATTTTGCTTGATAGGTGCGATGTGGCAGGGCTTAACGGCTTTGTGATTGAGCCAAATAAACTTGAAGAATTTAGCGATAAAATGGGGCGAGTGTGGGTAAATGACACGAAGGCGACAAATATTGACGCAGCGATTCAGGCGATAAAACGATATGCCAATAAACCGCTTCACCTCATTTTAGGCGGCGATGATAAGGGTGTGGATTTAAGCCCAGTTTTTGGGGCTTTAAGCGGACTTGACGTTAGAATTTATACGATTGGCTCAAATGCTAAGAAGCTATTTGATATGAGCAAATCGCTTGGCTTTGAGTGCGTTAAATGCGACTTTTTAGAGGTGGCGGTAAGCGAGATCGCAAAGGTTTTAAAACAAGGCGAAATCGCGCTTTTAAGCCCGGCTTGTGCTAGTCTTGATCAGTTTAAAAGTTACGCCGAGCGTGGGGATAAATTTAAAGAATTTGTTGCAAATTTATAAAATATTTGTAATTTAAGCTAAAAATTATATTTTTAAATGTATAATCACTTTTCTTTTTAGGTGGTTGGATAGCTCAGTCGGTAGAGCAGCAGACTGAAAATCTGCGTGTCGGCAGTTCGATTCTGCCTCTAACCACCATTCTCTTTCAGCTTTTAAATTGCTCTTAATTCTAAATAAATTAAGTCATTAAATACCAAATCTTTAAAATTTAAAGAAGTTAAAAATTTACAACTCTTTGCAAACAAAATTTTACACCACAAAATAATCGCCGATTTTAAAAGAAATTTTAGCTAGGGTGCTAGGTAAAAATGCAAACAATCACGACTAATCCGCAAATGACGCATAAAATAAAATTTATTTAATGCAAATTTAAAAATAATAAAATTTTAAGTGTCTTTTTATTAAAATCGTGCTTCATTTTTAAACAAAGAGTAATTAATGCCAAAACAAGATATTTTTAGAAACGCAAATGCCCTAAATCACGAGAGCGTGAGCGATTCTAGTTTGGCTGTAAATTCTCTTAAAAACACAAATGCCGTGATTATAGACATCAGGTCGCGCGCTGCGTATTTGGCTAATCATATTGCAAATTCAGTAAATCTAACCACAAAAGATGAGATAGAAAATTTCATCAAACAAAATCCAAAAAGCGAATATATTTTGTGCTGTTCTAGCTCAAAACGTGCTGAAAATTTCGCAAAAGAGATAGCAAATCCGAGAGTAAAATTCTACCTTGGCACAATCCTAGATGCAAAAGATAGTGGAGCCCAGTTTCTTTCTAGCGATGATAGATTTATAAATTTACTAAATCAAACAAGGGCTGAAATTTTAGATAAATACAAGCGATACAAACGTGCGTGGATTGTTACTTTTAGCGGTGGCAAGGACTCAACTTGCGTTTTACAGCTTATGTATGAGATGATTTTAAAAATGCCAAAAGATGAGCTAAATCCGACCTATGCGATACTTTCAGATACTTTGGTTGAAGCACCAAATGTAAAAAAATACTTTGAAAATTTGGTAAATGCCATAAATTTAGATGCAAAAAATAGAAATTTGCCGTTTGAAATTCTCATTGCAAAGCCATCTTCAAACGATGAATTTTGGGTAAATCTAATCGGGAAGGGCTATCCAAGCCCTACAAGGACGTTTAGGTGGTGCACCGAACGCCTTAAAATAAATCCGATGAAATCAATCGTAAAAGAGATAACAAACAAGCACGGCAGTGCGATAATGACGCTTGGCGTTAGAAAAAGCGAGAGTCAAAATCGCAAACAAAGTATAGAAAAACGCACGCTAAGCGAAGATGGATTTAACAAACACGATGACTACGAAAACGTCCTAATCTACTCTCCGATAAAAGAGTGGCTTACAGATGACGTTTGGAGCTACTTAACCACTCATACCCCCCCCTTGGGGCATAAGCCACGATAGGCTTTTTTCACTCTATACACAAGCTAGTGGCGATGAGTGCCAGTTTATAATTGATAAAAATCAAAGCAGTTGTGGTGGCAGCCGATTTGGTTGCTGGGTTTGCACACTCGTTAATGAAGATAAATCAATGCAAGGCTTTATTAAAAGCGGAGAAAACAGCTTAAAACCACTAAACGATTTTAGAAATTTCATCAAAGACGCCAGAGAAAACACAGCATTAAGAAGCGATTTTAAAAAAGATGGCAGTTTTAAAAGAGGTCCATTTACAAGCAGTGCTAGAAAAGAGATTTTAAAACGCCTTTTAAAGGCTGAATTAGAGCATAAAAATAGCGGTGGCAGCGAGCTTATAAGCGATGAGCAGTTAATTATGATAGCACAAATTTGGGAGCGAGAATTTGATAGCGAAAATTCGTGCATAAAAATAGCAAAGGAGTTTGGCAGAATGCAAAATTTTAACACAGATGAGCCAGTTTTACAAGACATTGATTTACTTGATAAAGCCGATACTAGCGGTATTATCGCAAAGAGAATAATCTTAGAGGTCATTAGAAAAACAAGCATAAAAGATAAAGATATTTACGATATTGTCAGTAAAAATTTAGAAGATGAAACATCAAAAATAGGAGATAAAGTTGATATTTTATAAAAAAATAACAATTTGCAATCTTTTTGCCTATTACGAAACTCAAAGCGTAAATTTTACGCAAGAAGATGGCAAGCCAGTGTATCTATTGTTTGGCGAAAACGGCTTTGGTAAGACAAGCTTTATAAGAAGCGTGAAGCTACTTTTTGCCGGTAGCGGTCTTTTAAGCGATAATGCTAGCGTCCCAAGCGTTATTTTAGATATTGTAAATAACAAAGGCAGGGGTAGCTTTACTCCAAAACAGCTACTCTTAGGCAAGGGCGATGACTGGCGGGGCGTGTTTAACTCTAATGCAGTTAGGGCTAATCAAAATAACTTTTTTGTTGAAATTTTACTTGATGATAACGGCAAAGAGATACGAATAAGGCGTGAGTGGTCAAGATATCCAGAGCTAAAAGAGAGATTAACCTATCAAAAAGAGAGCGAAATTTTACACGATAATCAAGCAAAAGATGAGATAGAACAAATCCTGCCACTTAACTTCTTGCAGTTTTTTGTCTTTGATGGTGAGGAGATTGTCAATATGGCTGATGAGATGAGTGCTGAACTAAAAGATAAAATTCAAAGCATTCTAAACATCTCGGTGCTTGATAGGATAATAAAACAACTAAACAACAAAGAGAGAAATTTAATCACACAAAGCAATATCGCAAGCAGCGAAAAATCAAGGCTAATTCACCTACAAGGCGAGCTTGGCAGTGCAAAAGAGGAGCTTGAAAATACAAATTTTAATATAGATTTACTTCGCAAAGATATAAAACAAAACAGCGAAATTTTATTAGAAAAGTCAAACCAGCGAGATTTAAATATCAAAAACAGCTCAAAAGAGCACGAACGCCTAATCCTGCTTAAACAACAAGCAAACGACGATTTAGACCGATTTAAAAAAGAAATTTCAGAATATGGTGGCGAAATTTTATTCTTAGGAGTTGATGAGATTTATGCAGAAATTTTTAGCGAGCTAGAAAAAAGCATTAGTCAAAATGCCTTTAACAAAGATGATTTAACAAAATTAGCAAATTTTAGCACAGAAATTTTGCACCACAAATTAGCACTTAAATGCGATAAATACGACTTAAACGATGCAATTAAAGAGGCGTTTTTAGAATTTATAAAAAACGACAGCAAAATTTTTAAAGGCATAAACAAAGATGCCACGATAAATCAATACCAAAGTGCTTGTAACGGCGCTTTAAAGCTAATACAAGCCCTAAAAAACGCAAAAGAAGCAAGGACGCAAATTAAAGAAGCAATGGATAATCTAAACAATTATAACGCCGACACCGCTCATCAAGAAAGAATAAACCAACTCTCACAAGAGATTGAAGCCTTAGAGCAAGAAAAGCTAAGTTTAAATGAGAATTTAAAGCAAAAATCACAGCTAAAAATAGAGCTTGAAAACAAAATTTCAAATTGTGAGATTGAAATTACCGACTTAAAAGACAAGGTTTGGCGAGATGAGCGAGTAAAAAAGGAGCTTGAAATTTTGTTAAAAACAAAAGAGCAGATTAACAACTACAAGCAAGGCAGAATACAAAGAACGAGCAAACGTTTAAAAAACGAGGTGCTAAAAAACTACAAAAGCCTTCTGCCAAACGACAATGTAGCCGATGTTAGGATTGAAAATTTTGCAGTAAAGCTTGTTAATTTAGATGGCGAAATTATCGCAATAGCAAATCAGAGTGCAGGTCAAAAGCAAATCGCTGCCATTAGCATTTTTTGGGCACTTTCACGCCTTAGCGATAAAAAACTACCACTAATCATAGACACCCCAATTGGTCGTTTAGATGCTATTAACCGCAAAAATTTAATACAAAAATATTACACAGATGCATCAAATCAGGTTATTGTTTTGCCAACTAGCACGGAATTTGGACAAAGAGAGCTTAGTTTTATGGATAATAAAATCGCTGGTGTTTATGAGATAACAAATCAAGAATCAACAAGAAGTCACGCAAAAATAGTTAAAAAGGATTAAAATGCTAGGTAAAATTTACACAAAACCGGGCGAAGAGCAGTTTATCGCAAATGTAATTAAAAATTCTCTGCAAATAGACCTGCCAAAATATGTCATCTTACGCCTTGCAATAAATAAATCAATCCGCCTTGAATACAAAAGCCTAGATAACCCCTGCTACTCAAACTATATCCCTTATGATGGCTCTATTAGCGGGGCTGAATACAATATGACACAAGTTATCGGCGAGGGCAAAGGACTAAAAGACTACACCTCTTTGCTTCGTGCATTTTTTATGTTTAGGCACAAAGATGAGAATTTAGATTTTAGCGATGATAGCGTATTTACAAGCACGATTGATAAATATATCCACAGGGGACTTTACGAGCTAAGTAATCTTTATAAAAGCAAGGATGACTTTTATCAGTTTTTATTAGATGAATTTTTAAACTTCAAAAGTCAAAATTTCACGCAAGAGAGCGTAGAAGCAAATAGAATTGATAAGAGCAGATTAACGCAGTATTTTAAAACAAACGCCATAAACGCAGAAATTTTATCCATAAACGAAGCGTTAAGGCACGATGTTTTTAAAATCCACCTAGCAAGTGAGAGTGATTTTAGAAACCTAAACTCTAAAATTTCAAGCTTTAAGCGAGAATTTGGACTTTATGCAAACGCAATGTTTAATGAAAGAGTGGGCGAGGCGATGAGTTTTAATCTATTTTTGCCAAAGCCACCTTCAAACTGGACAATTCTGGGTGCTAGCGAATTTAGAGCTGATTTAGCTAAAAATAATAAAAAAATGATAATCGTAAGCTATCTTGGGCGAGATATAAATAATGAGCCGTTTTTCTTTGATTTATCAGAGTGTCCGCACCTTTTAATCGGCGGTGCAAGTGGTAGCGGTAAATCCGTGCTTTTACACACCATAATCACATCAACTGCTAAGCTAAATCAAGACGCGGAATTTATAATAATTGACCCAAAGGGCGGTGCTGAATTTAGCGTTTATGACGGACTTATTAAGCTAAGCAAGATAGCACAAAATAAGGTTACGACAGATATTTTAAATTTTGAAAATGTGATTGGCGGGATAATTGATGAAATGGAGCTAAGATACAAAGAGCTTGCAAAATTTGGGGCTAGTAAAAACTCTGAGCTAACAAATCCATTTAATAATATTGTAGTCATCATTGATGAGGCGGCTGATGCGTTTATGAATTTAGAAAATATGCAAAATAGCGTGGTCTTAATCGCTCAAAAGGCAAGAGCGGTTGGCATTTTTGTGATACTTGCTACACAAACGCCAAACTCAAATATCTTTAAACAAGAGCTAAGAGCAAATTTTTCATCAAGAATAGCGCTAAAAGCACAAAATGCAAGTGGCTCAAAAATCATAATAGATGAAACTGGGGCTGAAAATTTGCTAGGCAAGGGCGATATGTTAGCCAAAGTCCCACCGCTTTTAAGCGATAAAATTCTGCTTTTTTCGCCGTATTTAAATAAAGAAAGTATAAAAGAGTTGCTAAAATTTTAACTGCCAAAAATGCGGTTTGCTAGCCGTAATACTGGCAAACAACGCCACGCAGTTCATCAAAAGCGACGCAAATCAAACGCAAAGTAGCGATTTGCCACAGCCTAGACACTTGAAATTTTAGAAATAAACCCTTTTCTATCTCGCTTTTTTCACGCTTTATATCAACCTAAACGCCTGAAATTTTAGAAACAAACCGCCAAAACGGCGGTTTATCTTAACAAAATTACCCCAAAAATTCCTTTTTAAAGTATTCTTGTCCGGCTTTACACAAAGGACAGGCGTTTGGTGCTTTTTTACCACGATGGACGTGTCCGCAGACCTCGCAAACCCAAATCTCCTCATCATCGCTACTAAAAAATCCCTCCTCTTGCAGTATGCGTTTTAGCTCCAAATACTCACGCTCGTGCTCAACCTCAACCTTACCAATGGCGTTAAATAGTCTTTCAATATCCCTTAACCCCTCCTCTTTTGCAATAGCTGCAAACTCAGGATACATTATCTCGTGCTCATATCTTTCGCCCTGTGCCGCTGCGATTAGGTTTGCGTCCATTTTGTCAATCGGATCATTTATCAGCTCGTGATAGCGTTTAAACTCCGCTCTTGCGTGCCACTTTTCATTCTCAGCCGCCTCGTAAAAGTGTCTTGCGATAGCGTGATAACCAGCCTCTTTTGCGATATCTGCGTAAAGTTCGTATTTATTTCTAGCTTGACTTTCTCCTGCAAACGCTTTCATTAAATTTATAGCCGTTAAATTTTCAGTTACGCAAGTCATCGGCTCACCACAGCAACTTAACGTCCCACCGCCGACATTTTGCACCTCAACTTCATTGCCACATTTTTGGCATTTATACGTTTCGTATTTTCTCATTTTTACTCCTTAATTGATAAAATGAAATTATAACAGAGTATTATTAAAAAAACATATATTTTGATAATGTAAGTTTGCTTTGAATAAATTTTAGTTACAATCTGCTAAAATTTAAAATAAAAGGATAAAAATGAAAATTTCTAAAATTGCAATGGCTACTTTAATGCTTTTTGGCGTGGCAAATGCCTTTGAATATCAGCATATTCGTAACGCAACTGCTAAGATAAACTACGCAGGGACGACGTTTTTAGTTGATCCGTATCTAGCCGACAAGGGTGCTTACAAAGGCTTTGATGGGACGATAAATAGCGATAAACGCAATCCACTAATTGATATGACACTCTCAAAAGATGAGATTTTAAAAGGCGTTAATGCCGTCATCGTAACGCATACGCACGATGACCACTGGGACGAGGTGGCTTCTAAATTTATAGATAAAAATATGCCTATTTTTGTCCAAAACGCAGGGGATGCCAAAATTATTCGCTCACAAGGCTTTAAAGACGTTAGAGTAATGGGCGTGAAAACTGATTTTAACGGCGTAAAACTAAGTCGTATCAAAGGCGGTCAGCACGGCACCGACCAAATGTATGCTACGCCTTTTTTTGCTGAAATTCTAGGTGATGCGATGGGAGTTGTATTTAGCGCACAAAATGAAAAGCCACTATATATCGTAGGCGATACCATTTGGGTAAAAGCGGTTGAAAATGCAGTTGATGAATTTAAGCCAAGCGTGATTGTGCTAAATACTGGCTATGCTAAACTTGAAGGCTCTAACGACGGGATTATTATGGGGACTGATGACGTAGTAAAAATGAGTAAATACGCACCAAATGCAAATCTTATCACTGTGCATATGGACGCTGTAAATCACACGACTATTAGCTCTGATGATATGAGAAATTTTGTAAAAACAAATAAAATTCAAAATGTCGCCGTGCCAAAAGAGGGCGAAATTTTAAAATACTAAATTAAAATAAAAAGTTCTGATTTTTCAGGACTTTTTTAATTTCATCTTTAAAATCCATTTTGCTCTTAAATTCATATTTTTGTCCGTCAAATTCAAACGAAATTTCATCAGCGTGAAGTAAAAGTCTATCCGCACCAGTTAGATTTATCCGCTCACTTTGGCTTAGTTTATCATCTAAAATTTTAGTGATTTGCTCTTTGTTTAGCCCATAAAGCGGTTCGCCTAAAATTTTATGCCCCACGTGAAACAAATGCAGCCTAATTTGGTGCTGTCTGCCTGTTATCGGATAGCAGCGAAGCAGTGTGGCGTTAGAAAAACGCTCCAAAACCTTAAACTCAGTTACGGCTTTTTTGCCATTTTCACAAATTTTCATACGAGTTTTTATGTCACCATAATCATCTGCCAAGTCCATAGCCAAATCAACGCAAAATTCATCTAAAAGAACCCTACCAAAAACCACGGCGAGATAGCTTTTTTTCACGCTTCGGCTCTGGAAAATTTGCTTTAATTTAACCTGTGAAATTTTGTTTTTAGCCACCACGATAAGTCCGCTAGTTTCTCTATCAAGCCTGTGAGCCACAGCCGCCTCTCGCCCAAAAAGCGACCAAATTTCATCATTTAATGAATATTCACAATGTCTGCCGTTTGGGTGGCTTAGCACACCGCTTGGCTTATCAAAGACCGCAAAGTCGCTAAACTCATAAATCGGCTTTAAGCCACGTGGGCGGCACTCGTAATCAATAAGGCTTACCACGCCCTTTAAAACAGCATTTTTCTCGCTTACTAAAACGCCGTTACAATGAAGTCTTGCCCTATCTATCAAACGCTGAGCCGTTCTCATATCGTAGCCATTTTTTAGCAAAATTTCATAGGCTTTTTCGCCGTTTGCGGTTGTGATTTTTTTATCTACGTAGGGCAAAAAATTCCTTTTTTATTAAAATTAAAGAGCCGATTTTATATAATTTGGGCTTTAAATTTTGTAAAAAAGGCAGATTATGGTAGAGCGATATTCACGTAAGATTATGAGTGAAAAATGGACGCAACAGGCAAAATATGATGCGTGGCTAAAAGTGGAGCTAGCTGCGGTTAGAGCGTGGAATAAGCTTGGTTTTATTAGCGATGAGGACTGCAAAAAAATCTGCCAAAACGCAAAATTTGACGTGGCTAGGATTGATGAGATTGAGCTTACGACAAAGCACGATGTGATCGCATTTTTAACGAGCGTGAGCGAGAGCCTTGGCGATGAGAGCAGGTTCGTGCATTTTGGTATGACTAGTTCAGATTGCATTGATACGGCGGTGGCGCTTCAAATTCGTGATAGCTTGGAGCTTCTTGAAGCTGATATTGCCGAGCTTTTAAAAGCGATAAAATCACGCGCATTTGAGCATAAAAACACGCTAATGGTCGGACGATCGCATGGAATTCACGGAGAGCCGATAACTTTTGGGCTGGTTTTAGCCATTTGGTATGATGAGATTGTTCGTGCCTTAGAGCTTTTAAAACACGCAAAAAAGGTCATTTCGGTTGGTAAAATTTCAGGCGCAATGGGTAATTTCGCCCACGCTCCGCTTGACCTTGAAGAGCTAACCTGTGCCGAGCTAGGACTTAGTCCAGCCCCAGCGTCAAATCAGGTAATCCAGCGCGACCGCTACGCGCAGGTGATGAGCGCGATTGCGATTTTGGCTTCAAGCTGTGAAAAGATCGCCGTCGCCATTCGCCACTACCAACGCACCGAAGTTTATGAGTGCGAGGAGTATTTTAGCCCCGGTCAAAAGGGCAGCTCGGCTATGCCACACAAGCGAAATCCAGTGCTAAGCGAGAATGTAACCGGGCTTTGTAGAATGCTTAGAAGCTACGCGCTCCCAGCGATGGAGAACGTGGCGCTCTGGCACGAAAGGGACATCAGCCACAGCTCGGTTGAGCGTTTTATCCTGCCTGATGCGTTTATCACGGCTGATTTTATGCTCGCTCGCCTTACGAATTTGGTTAAAAATTTAGTCGTTTATCCAGAAAATATGATGAAAAATCTAAACCTAACTGGCGGTTTGGTCTTTTCTCAACGTGTGCTTTTAGAGCTACCAAAACGTGAAATTTCACGCGAAAACGCCTATAAAATCGTGCAAAGAAATGCGATGAAAGTTTGGGCTGATTTGGGGCAGAATAAGCCGGTTTTAAACGAAAACGGCGAGAGTTTGTTTTTACAAAATTTACTAGCTGACGCCGAGCTTAGAGAGAGCCTTGATGAGGGCGAGATTAGGGCGTGTTTTGACTACTCATACTACACAAAAAACGTGGATAGAATTTTTAAAAGGGTGTTTGAAAAGTAAAATGAATTTACTTATAAAAATAGCAACTCAACTTTATATATTTACGGCAGTTTCACCGATCGTTATCATATTTTTAATAAAAAAAGAGTCCTGTTTTTGTGCATTTAGCCTATTTGTGTTTGCTTTTGTTTATTCAAATTTGTTTTTAAATTGTTGCCTTAAAAAATTTGGAGATGAGAGCGTTGAATGCGATTTTGTAGAAATTGCCGAACCCAAGTTTATACCTATTTACATTGCATATTTTGTTGTGGCTTTGAGTGTAAATAATGATAACATATTGCTTTTTTGGATAATTTTTTTAGGCATTTTTATATTGATTCAAGGATGTAAATTTAGTTTTTTTAATCCATTTGTGCTTTTAAAATTTAACTTTTATGAAGCAAATGCAAAGAACAATACCGGAGCTAATTATCGTTTGTTTTTAATATCTAAACGCAATATTAAAAATATAGATAAAATATCAAATTTAATCAGACTTAATAATTTTACATTTTTACAAAAGGATGAAAATGAGTAAAAAATCAGTTTTTGGTAATAGTAAAAATAAAATTTTCAAGATTTTAGAAGATAATTTAAAAAATATTTGGGATTATGATATAGAGTTAAAGCCTATTGATTTTTTGCAGGAAAAAGGAAATTATAAACTAGAAGATGATGAGATATTTTTTATCAAATTAAATAATGAAGAAAGTAAAAAAATTAAAGACTTATTTAATACAACTAATGCTGATAACATAGATAAAAAATCTCTTTTAAATATAAAATATCTTTTTGTTATTGATAAAAAAAATATATATTTTCAACGTATTTTTAAAGCAAATCTTATCAGTAAACCATTTTTGGCTTTTTCAAATGATATAGCAAAATTGCACAAAAACGAGACTATTTTGGTTGTTCAAAACCGAACAGAAGTTGTATTTAAAAACGATGAAATATATTTTTTAAAATTTAGTGATTTAACGGCTATTTTTGGCTTTTTAGCCCACTATTATAGAGAAGCCACTAACGATGATATGAATGCTTTTAAAGCCTGCGAAAAAATGGATATAAATACTGATTTAAATTCAGAAACATTGCCAAAAACCACTCTGAGAAAAGTTGCTCAAATAGTAGATAGTATTGATGATTTAGAAAAAAATTTTAATACATATAAAAAATATTCTATAAAATACACTGATATTTTTAAAAATAATAAGATAAAAATTTACGATAAAAACGATATTGAGACTTTACATAATGTAATATTTCAAAAATACTATGAAACGGATATAAGTAGTGAAAAGCGTCTTGCAAGTTCCTTTAAAAAAATCAAATGATTTTGAATTAGCCAACAAAAAACTAAAAGAAATTTTTGGCGAAAATAACGTTAGCGACAACATATCGGTTAGTATTAGTGGAATAGTACAAACACACATCATATATAAAGTTTGTAAAATTGATCCTATAAATAATGAAGATTTAAGAAAAATTTTAAAAGAACACAATATAAAATTTCAGGAATGTAAAATAAATTCTTTATTTGTCAATGATTTTAAAAATATAACTTTTGAAAAATGCAAGATTAATGTTTTTGAATCAATGATGCCCGAAGGTAATAAAAAAGAGAGATTGGAGTTTATAGATTGTAAATTTACTAGAAAATTTGAGCTCGGATCAACAAACTTTAAAAATATAAATTTTAAAAAGTGTGCCTTTAAAGATTTTTATATCAATGGGGCAAAATTTGCAACTTTTAACTTTCAAGATTGTAAAATCTTTGGTAATTTCATGGTAAAAAATTGTATTTTTAGAAATTCAAATTTTAAAAGTAATATTTTTTATAATAATACAGATTTTTCAAACTCCATATTTACAAATAAGACCTATTTTAACAATTCAGAGTTTAGAAATTTTACCGATTTTCACGAGAGCAATTTTAAAAATATAGCATCGTTTTATGGGGTTTATTTTTATAAAACACCAAATTTTAGTAGTGTTAATTTTGATAAAAATCCAATTTTAATAAATACGAGTTTTAAAGCAAATAGCTTTGATGATATTAAAATAGACTGCAACAATCAAGCCGAAACTATACACAACAAATTAAAAAATATTAATAAAAACAAACAGGCAAAAGATGATATTTTTAATAAAACATACTCAGATTTTAGAAATTCATTTTCCATATTAAAAACTACGCTAATTAATAGCGGAAATGTAATAGATTCAAAAAATCATCATAAAGCAGAATTATATTGTAAAGAAATGGAGCTATTATACGATCTACACAAAGAAAAAAATGTAAATTTTACAAAATGGATTAACTATATATCTTTAAAAATTTATCGCACAACAAGTGATCATCATACTAATTTAAGCAAAATTTTTCATTTTATGCTTTTAATGATTACAAGTTATGGTACATTTTTATTCATCATAAATAAACTTAATAATTATATAATAAACAATAATATGGAAAATATGTTGTTTATTTTTGTATGTTTTTTAGCGATAATTCCAATTTATATATGTCTAAAAAATATTAAAAATATTAGTGATACTAGTATTTGGATAATTTTTGTTTTATGTACACTATTTATTATATATAGTTTTATTTTTCAACAATATTCAGTGTTTGGTGTTATTGTCTATTTTGTAATCTTATATATCTTTCTTGTTGGCTATACTACTAAAAATAAATTTATATCTTTTGCAACCGGTTGCTTTACATATTTTGTTCCAATATTTGTTTTATTTAATTATCCAAGTCTTATAAACCCAACACTAAATTTATTCAATAAAGAAAATATAGAAAATAACGAATTACTAAAACAAATAAATAGTCTAGATTACGATATTTTATCACATTTAACAAGGCTGTCGTTTAGGGATTATGATATTAGTGTCAGTAGCTATTTTTCTGAAAATATTATAGTAAATCAAAAAGAAATCATAATATCAAACAAAGATGTTCTTAACGATATTTTTAAATTTCTAGTAAAAATAGATAAAAAAGACAAGCAATACGCCCTTTTACAAAACATAGATGATGAAAATAAACTAAAAACTATTTTAGAAGATCATACTAATAGACAAGTTGCATTGGATTTAATATATGCAGCAAATAAAGAATATACACGAAAAACTTATGATATGGAATTTAAAGATGGTTTTAGACTGTTTTTGCATTTAGCTACAAAACAAGAAATTAAAAAAGAAATTAATTTAATTACTAATATTCTCATGCAAAATAAAAACGAAATACAAAAATTAAAAACAATCATAGACAAACAAGAGATATATTTTAAGATTTATAAAGCCATAACACTAGATACGATGAATACTCAAATCTACAAATCCACGTATATTTTATATGTTATTATTATGATTTTATGCTTATATTCAATAACAAAAACAGCCCGCAAGAACTCCATTACAACATAAATAATTTGCACACAAAATCCTAAGCTATTTAAAACCATTAAAAAGGTAAAATCTCAAAATTAAAATTTACAGAAAGCACAAATATGAAAGTAGTAAAACGTAACGGACGCACAGAAGAGCTGGACGTCTCAAAAATCAAAAAATACACGAGTGAAGCGGTGCTTGGGCTTGATAACGTAAGCCTTAGCGAGCTTGAAGTTGATGCGAAAATCCAATTTAGAGATATGATTACGACCGAAGAAATTCAGCAAACGCTAATCAAAACGGCAGTTGAAAAGATTGACATTGACCGCCCGAACTGGACGTTTGTCGCCGCACGGCTGTTTTTATACGACCTTTATCACAAGGTTACTGGTTTTAGCGGTTATAACCACCTTCGCGAGTATCTCATAAAGGGCGAAAAAGCCGGTCGCATCGTGCCGGGGCTTAAAGAAAAATACGACCTTGATGACCTAAATAGCTACATTAAGCCAGAGCGTGATTTGCAGTTTGCCTATCTTGGCATTAAGACCCTGTATGACCGCTATTTGATAAAGGATAAAGAGGGCAAGCCGATAGAACTGCCTCAGCATATGTTTATGGCAATTGCGATGTTTTTGGCTCAAAACGAGCTTGATAGCCAAGGCTGGGCTAAGAAATTTTACGATCTAATCAGCAAATTTGAAGTAATGCTAGCCACGCCGACGCTCTCAAACGCAAGGACGCCGCGCCACCAGCTAAGCTCGTGCTACATCGGCTCTACGCCAGATAATATTGAAGGTATTTTTGATAGCTACAAAGAGATGGCTTTGCTGTCAAAATTTGGCGGCGGTATCGGTTGGGATTGGAGCAAGGTTCGCGCTATGGGCGGCAGCATTGACGGGCATAAAAACGCCGCTGGCGGTATCATACCATTTTTAAAAGTTACAAACGATATCGCAGTTGCCGTCGATCAGCTTGGCACGAGAAAGGGCGCTATCGCCGTTTATGTCGAGCCTTGGCATATGGACGTGAGCGACTTTTTGGATTTGCGTAAAAACTCAGGCGAAGAAAGACGTCGCGCGCACGAGCTATTTCCAGCGCTTTGGATAAATGACCTGTTTATGAAGCGAATTGCCGCAAATGAAAAATGGACGCTTTTTGACCCAGCGCAAGTAAGCGATTTAACCGACCTTTACGGCGATGAGTTTGAAAAACGCTACATTGAATACGAAAATGATGACACAATACAAAAAAATACAATGCTTGCAAAAGAGCTTTGGAAAAAGGTGCTAACAAGCTATTTTGAAACTGGTATGCCGTTTCTTGGCTTTAAAGATAACGCAAACAAGGCAAATCCAAACGATCACGCCGGCATAATTAGAAGCTCAAATTTATGCACCGAAATTTTTCAAAACACACAGCCAAACTACTATCAAATCAAGGTTACCTTTGAGAGCGGTAAAATCAGCCTTTATGACGAAGAGGACGATGTTTTAGTTGATAGCGGGATAACAAAAAAGGCTAAAAAACTCTCAGCCCTTGATAGCATAAAAGATGATCAAATTTTCATCGTAGAAAAAGAGCCGATCGCCGGGCAAACGGCAGTTTGCAACCTTGCAAGTATAAATTTAAGTAAAATTAGCACGCCAGAAGATATCGCAAGAGTAGTGCCGATAGCCGTTAGAATGCTTGATAACGTGATTGATCTAAATTTCTACCCGCACAAAAAGGTAAAGGATACGAACCTACAAACTCGCGCGATAGGACTTGGCGTAATGGGCGAGGCGCAAATGCTTGCCGCAAAGCAGGTAAAATGGGGCAGTTACGAGCATTTGGCGTTAATTGATAGCGTAATGGAGAATATCAGCTACCACACGATTTACGCTAGTTCAAATTTAAGCGTTGAAAAGGGCAGATACCCTAGCTTTGAAGGCTCAAAGTGGAGCCAAGGCATAATGCCAATAGACGTCGCGAACGAAAACGCAAAAGCGCTGGTAAATCGCGGCGGGCTATTTGATGAAAACACCTGCGACTGGGACAAGCTAAGGGCGAAAGTAAAAACCGATGGTATGCGAAACGGCTACCTAATGGCGATCGCGCCAACTTCAAGCATAAGCATACTTGTCGGCACAACCCAGACCATTGAGCCGGTCTATAAACGCAAGTGGTTTGAGCATAATTTAAGCGGTATGATCCCAAATGTCGTGCCAAATTTAAGCCCTGATACGTGGCAGTTTTATACACCAGCTTACGAGCTTGACCAAAGGGTGCTAATCCGCGCTGGCGCTATCCGCCAAAAGTGGATAGATCAGGGACAAAGCCTAAATATCTTTATGAGCCTTGATAAGGCAAGCGGCGGATATTTAAATGAAATTTACACCCTTGCTTGGAGCTTAGGGCTAAAATCAACCTACTATCTACGCTCAGAAAGCCCAGATAGCGAAAAGGTAAATAACGTCGCCGACCGCTCGATAGAATGCGAAGGGTGTCAGTAAATTTTAGGGAGAAATCCCTAGAATTTATCAAATTTTACAAGTGCGATTTGTTTAAAATCACAGCTTTAAATTCTCATCTCTCACACACCACCCAGCAAAAATCGCACCTGAAATGTTGTGCCAAATACTAAAAATCGCACCAGCAAGTGCCGAAACTGGCGTAAAATACTTCATCGCCAAAGCCACGCTAAGTCCCGAGTTTTGCATACCGACCTCAATTGCAATCGTCCTAGCCGTCTTCTTATCAAAGCCAAACGCCCTAGCCCCAAAATATCCGCTTAGCATACCAAGCACGTTATGCACAGCTACCGCACAAGCCACGATTACGCCCACATCGGCAAAATTCTTAGCATTAACCGCCACGATTACGCCGATTATAAAGATAATGGCTGCCATTGAAATTGCGGGCAAAAACGGCTTAAATGAGTTTATAAATTTATTAAAAAATGTATTTAAACAAGCACCCACCACAAGTGGTAAGAGCGTGATTTTAACCAAATCAAAAAGCATTGACGCCACCGGCAAATCAACCCTAGCACCCACATAAAACCACATTAAAACAGGCATTAGCAAGGTTGAAACCAGCGTAGAGATAAGCGTCATACTCACGGACAACGCCACGTCGCCCTTTGCAAGGTAGGTTATCACGTTTGACGCCGTCCCACCAGCACTCGTCCCAACAAGCATCATACCAATGGTGAGCGCCTCGTTAAAGCCAAAAATTTTTGAAACAAGAAGTGCAAAAAGTGGCATAAGCACAAACTGGGTCGCCACGCCAAAAACAACTGCGTATTTTTTACCCCAAACAGCGCGAAATTCGCTTAAATTTAGAGTAAGCCCCATACCAAGCATTATCGCCATTAAACAAGGCATAATAAACCCCTTAAAAGGCACAAAAAACTCGCTAAAACTATAACAAAACAGCGAAAAAATCACTGCTACAAACGGAAATAAAAGTGCTTTCATTGCAAAATTATAATGCTAATGAAAAGTTTCGCGACGAGAATTTTTGGTGCATTTTTTGTTGAATTTTTATTTTTGATAATATCATCTCTTCGCAAATTTTATCAATTTCAAGCAAATTCATCACCGGTTTTATCACGCTCTGCACGTAATCAAGGGTCTTTGCGACGATTATATTTGCCTCTCTTAGCTTTTGTATCTCTTGTGGGCGTTTTAGTGTTATTGCCATAAATTTATCCTGATTTTTTGCAAACTTATATCAAAATTTTGCTTTTATTTTGTTGATAACTACCCAAAATCAAGCACCTTTTGTGCCTTTTTTAGCTGTGATTTTTGTAAAATCAGGTGCGAGTAGGTATTATTTACGTGATTTAGGCTTGAATGCCCAAGTGCATTTGCAATAAATTGTGGC
>NZ_JANURM010000016.1 GCF_030249845.1 Campylobacter gastrosuis
AACGCTACCAAGACGCTCAAAATTCAAGCATCAGAAAGCCAATAATCCACCTTTCACAGCTTGTAGGTTTAGCACTTGGACTTGACAATAAAGCACTTGGACTTGATTTAAATATTATTGATGCTACAAAGCTAATTTAATATCCGTGCCTTTTGGCACGGACTTAAACTTCTTTAAAATTTTAAAACTGTAAAATTACTTTTTTATATTGATATTAGGATGTCAAATGGGGCGACTTTTATACGTTTGTATAGATGATACCGATGAGATAGGCTATGTTAAATCAACTAGTATGTTGGCACAAAATATAGCTGATTATATAGATGAGAATTTTAACAAATGCTCATTTATTAGTCGCCACCAACTCTTGCTTGATTAGCGTATAAACTATACTTCGCACAATAGCTCAATACGTTTTAGCACCCATTTAAACACACAAGAAAAAGATGAAGTGATAAAATTTGCTACAAATTTATTAATAAACGAGAGTGCAAAAAGCTCAAATCCGGGGCTTTGTGTGGCATTTTTTGATAAGATTAAAGACGTTTTAAAGGTTATAAATTTTGGCAAAAAGGCAAAAAGTGAGTTTATCTTAAAAGATGAAGCTATAAATTTAGCAAAAGAGCAAAACATCTACTTAAAACCCCTAAAAAACGAGGGTTTTGGCGTTATTGGGGGCACTTAGCGCACTTGGGTTAAGGCTAAGTAAAAACGATGGGCGAGTTAAGGGCAAATTTGAGCTAAATGCCGATAAATTAAGCGTTTGTGAGCTTTTAAAAACTGGCTTTATTGATGAGGTTGTTGATGAGAATTTTAAATAAATTGCTCACGATGAAGTGGTTTTAATAAAATTAAAAATTAAGTTAATCGTAAAAGATGATAAAGCCACGCTTTTGCTTAAAAAAGTGGGTGAGAATTTCATCACACTTGATATAGAAAATTTAAGATCGTTTTAGTGAAATTTTTTGATGATTTTGGTGTGTTTTTATGGGGTAAATTTGATTATAAAAAGGCAGAGCTAATGGCACAAAATTGCGATAATTTTAGGCTTGATAGCGATTATAGTGAGCTTTTGTTAGCACGAAAGAAATGAGCTGTTATAACTGCCTGTTTAGACGCTTTACTAAGGAGAGTTTTGAATGCTTAAAGTTAAAATAATTTATAAATTTTCAATCATCATTTTGCTAGTTTTGGCTATTTTAACGCTTTTAATCTCAAGGCTAAATTTCATAAACGAAAACTACACCCAAAACCTTTTAAATGCCCACAAAATCGCAGGTATTACCCTATTTTTAATCGCCTTTTTACACATAATTTTAAAAAGAAAAAAGTTAATAAAACTCACAAACGAATTTCTTGATATCATCTTAAAACGCAAAAATCCGTCATTTTGCAATATGGAGCGTCTAGTAAATGCCCTAGAACACCACACGCTAAAAAGCCTAAGCGTGGCGTTTGATATCAATTTAAAATTGCTTTTAAATACCATAAAAAACGAGGGTGTAAAATTTAACGATGAGTATCAAACTCTTAGAAAAATCGCAAAACTAAACGATAAAAATATATTTTTTGTCATCGTTTTAATCATTGAAACAAAATTAAATAAATCCTAAATTTTTATCTTTATTTCAAAATTGTTTTTATATATTTAAAACTATTTTATGGCTTTTAATCTATATAAAAATAAAATTTAGAAGGATTTTTGATGAGAAAAACACTGCTTTTATCCGCTTGTGCTTGTTTTGTTTTAGCACAAGAGTTTGAGCTTGGAGTGGTTGAGGTTGTTACAAACATACGTTGGCTTTGAGTTTAGCGCAAACTATGCACTAAACGAAATGTTTAATTTTGGCACAAACTACACCTACATAAACGCAAAATATAAAAACAGCGATGAGAAAATTTACAACCTACCAAAGCACAAGGGCTTTATCTACGCCGATATCTATTTTACGCCAAATCTTAGCCTTTATATAAGCCAAGAGCTAAGCCCATCAAGGTATTCAAGCGTGAGTGGCAGATACGTTAATGACGCTAAAATTTCAGGCTTTGGCGTTACAAATCTTAAACTCTCATACAAAACGGCTAAAAAAATTGAGCTAAGCGCTGGAATTTCAAATGTGTTTGATAAAAATTACGAATACCAAGATGGCTATTTAGAAGAGGGTCGCACATTTTTTGCAAATGTAAATTATAAATTTTAGGGTTTTAAATGTTTAAAAAACTGCTTTTAGCCATTTTAATTTGTGGCTGTTTTGCTAGCAATTACGCTTTGCAAAAGCCAGTAAAGCGTGTTTATGCCAGTTCGCCAACGCTTTTATATATGCTTTACGCCATTGATTTTAACGCAATTAGTGGCGTAAATTTTGAGTTTAACAACTACGAAAAACCATATTTAAAAGAGCAGGTTTTAAACCAGCCATTTGTTAGCGGTTTTTTGGCAAGGGTAAAATGCCAAACGCCGAGATACTTTTAAAGCTAAATCCAGACCTTATTTTGGTAAATAAAAGCTCAAAAAATCAGCTAAAAATGAAATAAATTTTTAGCACACTTAAAAAGCCTATGCTTTTTTTAGAGGCGACTTCGCTTAATGATTACGTGCTTGGCTTTGAAATTTTAGGGCAAATTTTAAATAAAAAAGACAGAGCAGATACTCTTATTGCTTACGCAAAAGAGAGCCTAAAAATGGCTAATGAGCTAAACTCATACATAAAACAAAACAATCTTAAAAAGCCCAAATTTACTACGCACAGGGCAAGGACGGGCTTTTAACAGAGTGTGAAGGCTCAGCCCACGCAATTTTAATTGAGCTAAGCGGGGCACAAAACGTGCATAAATGCGGGATTTTAAGCGAATATGGCAGGGTTGGCGTGAGTTTTGAGCAGGTTTTAGCTTATAACCCTGATGTGATTTTAGTTTATCAAAGGCAGTTTTTTGATGAAATTTTTAATGACAAAAAGTGGTAACTTTTAAGTGCTGTTAAAAACAAAAAGGTGTTTTTTATCCCAAGAGAGCCATTTAGCTAGTTTGATAGACCGCCTTCGTTTATGAGATTTTTAGGCATTAGGTGGCTTATAGATTTAAATTATAAAGATGTGTTTAATCTTGATTTGGTAAAAGAAACAAAGCATTTTTACAAGCTTTTTTTAGACATAAATCTTAGCGATGATAAAGCAAGAGAAATTCTAGGCATAAAGTGAAAATTTTAGCTCATATTTTGCTTTTAGTTATCTGTGTTTTAATCTCGCTCACACTTGGCAAATACGGCTTTTTGCTTAGTGATTACTTGGAGTATTTTAGTGGCGATTTAAAAGAGCGCGAAATTTTACACACGCTTATTTTTGAAGTTAGATTGCCACGAATTTTAGCCTGTGTCATCATCGGAGCAGCGCTTAGCATTTGTGGTGCTACCTATCAGGCTATTTTTGTAAATCCGCTAGTTTCGCCCTCAATTCTTGGCGTTTTAAGCGGAGCCGGATTTGGCGCAGGACTTGCTATGTTTTTTAGGCTAGATGCGATTTTTATCCAGCTTAGCACATTTTTATTTGGCTTTTTAGCTGTCGTTGTTGCACTTTTAATAGCTGGAATTTATGAGCGTGGTAGGGGCGTGATACTTTTGGTGCTTGGCGGAGTGATAAGCTCATCGCTCTTGTCATCGCTACTTTCGGTGCTAAAATACGCAGCCGACCCAAACGACACACTGCTAAGCATTACATATTTTCTAATGGGTAGTCTATCTTTTGTACCAAAAGATTTGATTTTTTTAAGCTTAGCTCCGATGAGTTTTGGCATATTGTTTTTATGCTTTTGTGCGAAATTTTTAAACGCTTTAAGTCTTGGAGAGGACGAGGCAAAAAGCCTTGGCATAGACGTTTTTAAAACCAAAATTTGCGTGATTTTAGTGGCTACTTTTATTAGCGCACTAAGCGTTAGCATAGCCGGGATTATAGGCTGGATAGGACTTGTCGTGCCTCATATCGTACGTTTTATTTATGAGGCAAACAACAGAGCCGTTTTGCCATACTCTGCTATTTTTGGCGCTATATTTTTGCTATTTTGTGATAACTTCTCACGACTAATCTTAGGCTATGAAATACCAATTGGCATTGTAACTTCGCTCTTTGGCATACCTGTTTTTATCGTGATTTTAATGAGAGTAAAGGGCAGATGATTTTAGTTAGAGATTTAAAATTTAGCTATAAAAGCAAAGAAATTTTAAAAGGCATTACATTTGATATAAAAAGCAGTGAAATTTTAAGCATTTTGGGTGCAAATGGTAGTGGTAAAAGCACACTTTTAAAATCTATGCTTGGCTTTTTAGATTTTAAGGGCGAAATTTTAGTTGATAAAAACCCGTAAAAAGCTACACAAAAAGGGAGTTAGCAAGGCTAATTGCTTACATACCTCAAAGCTCAAATCCAGCATATGAATACAGCGTTTTTGATGTTGTTTTAATGGGTGCTTTACACAAAGGCTCAATTTTTAGCAGTTTTAGCAAAAGTGATGAAATTTTAGCTACTAGAAATTTAGAAAAATTAGGCATTTTACACCTAAAAAACGAAGCATACACAAAGATAAGCGGTGGCGAAAGACAGCTTACATACATCGCAAGAGCCTTAACCCAAGAAGCAAGGATTATCTTTATGGATGAGCCTACAAATGGGCTTGACTTTGGCAATCAAATAAAGCTTTTAGAGATGATAAAGTGGCTAAAAAACGAGGGTAAAACGATAGTTTTACCACCCACCACCCACGCCACGCAAAATTTGTTTCAGATAGGGTTTTGTTTTTAAAAAATGGCGTGATTTTTAAGATAGGCAGTAGCGATGAAGCCGTAAATACGCATAATTTAAACGAAATTTACGGCATAAGGGCTGAAATTTTTAAAGAGTTTTTACAAAAACCACCACAGCAAAAACACACCCAAAACCAAACGATAAATCACAAACGGCGTTAGGCTCATTTTTGAGATTAAACTCATAAAGAGTTTTACGCAGATATACGCGCTCAGTGCACTTACAGCCACGCCAAGTGCTAGGTCGCCCCAAGCGATATGCGTATCCATTTTAGTAAGCTTAACGGCTTGTAATCCACCAGCAAGTAAGATGATAGGGATTGAGAGCAAAAACGAAAAATCAGCACTTGTAACACGAGAAAACCCAAGCAATAAAGCCATACTCATCGTAACCCCAGAGCGTGAAACGCCAGGGATTAAGGCTAGTGCCTGAGCTAGTCCGATGATAAGGGCGATTTTTATAGTGATATCAGCCTCGCCCTTTGTGCCACCTTTGCGGTCACTTAGCCACAAAATCACGCCAAAAACTATGGTCATAACGGCGATTATTACGCTGCTTCTTGCGTATTGCTCTATTAAATTATTTAGCAACAAGCCAAAAATTCCAGCAGGAATCGTGCCAAATCCCACAGCCCATACAAGCGTGCTCTCTCCGACCGCTTTTTTCGCCTTTATGGAGCTAAAAAAATCGCCTAAGAGCTTTAAAATTCTATCTTTAAAATAGAGCAAAATGGCGATTAAAGTGCCTAAATGAACGGCAACATCAAAGACAAGACCTTGATCGCCCCAGCCTAAAATTTCAGGCACCAGCACCAAATGAGCCGAGCTTGAAATCGGCAAAAACTCGCTAATGCCCTGCACTAACGCCAAAACGATAATCTGAATTGTATCCATTAAAATCCTTAAAATTTTGGATATTTTACTAAAAAATTACATATTTTAATTTAAAATCCGTTAAAATACGAAACTAAAATTTCAAGGTAAAAAATGGCAATTTTTAAAGATAAAATTTTAAATGAACTAGCAAAAGATGAAAAAATCATAAACGAACGATACGAAAATTTTAAGGCTTATCAAGCAAAAGCCGAGCAAATTAAGGGCTTTAAAGAAGAAATTTATCAAGATGGATTTTTAAGAGATATATTTGAAAAATCGCTCGGATACACACTAAACACGACAAATCCGACCGATTTTAACATTGAGCGTGAAAAGAAAAATGAGACAGATGGCAAAAAAGCTGACGCCGTCATCACGCTAAATGGGGGGGGGGCAGACGCTAAAATCATTGGCGTCATTGAGCTAAAAGACTGCACCACCAGCGATTTAGATCGCCGTTATAGCCGCGACCTTTCAGCGGTTGAGCAAGCATTTAACTACCACAACAGCCACAAAGCCTCAAAATTTATCATCGTAAGCAACTTTAAAGAGCTACGCTTTTACATTGATAAAAAGACCGCCTTTGAGAGTTTTGACCTATTTAACCTTACAAAGCGTGATTTTATCAAGCTTCACACGATTTTATCGGCACAGAATTTACTAAGCGGCGTTAGCGAAGCATTAGCCTTAAAATCTGCAAATTTTGAAAAAGAGATCAGCGAGAAATTTTACAAAGACTTTTGCGCCTTTCGCCTAAATTTATTTGAAAATATCTGCAAAAACAACCAAAACACCGACAAATCCCTGCTTTTAAGCCTAACATCAAAGCTTTGCGACCGCTTTATCTTTATCCTTTTTGCCGAGGATAGAGGGCTTTTACGACTAAAAACGATAGCTGAGATAGAAAAGGAGTTTTTAGAGCAAAAATTTACCGATTATTCGCTTTATGATATGTATAAAATTTACTTTAACGCCATAAACGAGGGCAGTCACAGACTAGACATAGCGCGCTATAACGGCGGACTTTTTGCGAGCGATGAAAGGCTTGATAGCCTAAAAATAGATGATTGTGTTTTAAAGGCGCAGTTTTTAAGCGATTATGATTTTTTAAGCGACATTAGCGTAAATATTTTAGGGCATATCTTTGAAAGCTCGCTTAACGACCTTGAAGAGCTAAACGCCAAAATCAGGGGTGAGAGCTTTGATATCACAAAGTCAAAACGCAAAAAAGATGGCATTTTTTACACGCCTGAGTTTATTACCGATTTTATTATTTGCAACACGCTTGGCAAAATTTGCGATGATAAAAAGGCTGAGCTAAATCTTGATTTTAACGCAATTAGCGAGATAAAGGGCAAAAAGCCAAACAAAGATGAGCTAAAAACGCTTGAAAGCATAAACGCATACAAGGAATTTTTGCTAAATCTTAAAATCATTGATCCGGCTTGTGGGAGCGGTGCATTTTTAAACAAGGCGTTAGAATTTTTAATCAACGAACACAGAGCTATTGAAAACGCTTTGCATAATTTTAAAGACATAACCCTGCTAAATTTCACAGAAACGACTATTTTAGAGCATAACCTCTATGGCGTTGATATAAACGCTGATGCTGTGGAGATAGCTAAACTCTCGCTTTGGCTAAAAACCGCAAAAAAGGGCAGAGCCTTAACAAACCTAAGCGATAAAATCATCACGGCAAACTCGCTTTTAAATTTTCCATTTGATTTTAAATTTGATGTAGTCATTGGCAATCCACCTTACGTAAGGCAAGAGAGCATCAAAGATATAAAGCCAAAGCTTAGCGAAATTTATAGCGTCTATAACGGCACGGCGGATCTGTTTGTCTATTTTTACGAGCTTGGTATAAAGTCGCTTAAAAATGGCGGACTTTTGGGCTTTATTTGCTCAAATAAATTCTTTCGTGCAAAATATGGGCAAAATTTGCGTGAGTTTATATTAAACAACACCCAAATCACAGATATCGCCGACTTTAACGGCGTAAAAATTTTTGCTGACGCCGCCGTTGATAGTTGTATAACGATACTAAGAAAAAGTAAAGTTACAGTTGGTAGTTTTAGAGAAAATATAAAAACTTTAAAGCAACAATATTCAAATGATACGCAAATACTATCTTATATAGAAACTATGGAGAATTCACTATTTCAAATACCAAAAATCAATTTGCCTAACTTTAAAGAAATTATAAATAAAATCAATGAGCCAATTAACAAAATTAATGAACAAATTAATAAAATAAATGAACCAATTAAAACTTTACAAGAGCATTTTAAAGCATTAACCAAGCCCATATCGTTTAAATTTTACTCGCCAAATTTAAAGGATTTTAGCCTTTTAAATCAAAACGAGCTAAATAAAAACGCATTTAACTTTTTAAATCCAGCGGAGCTAAGCCTAAAACAAAAGATAGAACACATCGGCACACCGCTAAAAGAGTGGGATATAAATATCTATCGTGGAATTTTAACAGGGCTAAACGAAGCCTTTATTATAGATGAGAATACAAAAGATGAGATTTTAAATTCCTGCCTTAGCATTGATGAGAAAAACCGCACAAAAGAGCTTATCAAGCCGATTTTAAGAGGGCGCGATATCAAAAGATATAGCTATGAGTGGGCTGGGATTTATCTAATCAACACGCACAACGGCTATGAAAATACGCCTGCTATAAATATAGATGACTATCCAGCCCTAAAAGCGCATTTTGATAAATTTGAGCCAGCCCTTTCAAAGCGAACGGATAAAGGCAAAACGCCGTATAATTTGCGAAATTGTGCGTATTTGGCGGAATTTGAGAAAGAAAAGATTGTTTATAGCGATATAGCCAAAACACCATCTTTTTTCTTTGATAAAGAAAATTTTTATACGCAAAACACAATTTATATGATAAACGGCACGAATTTAAAGTATATATGCTCACTTTTAAATTCTGATGTTGTTGCAATGTTTTTTAAACTTTATTATTCTGGTGGCGGACTTGGCGAAAGCGTGAGATATTTTAAAGAAAATATACAAAATTTACCAATCCCAAAAATATCTGCCCAGCAAGAAAAAGAGTTTGAAATTTTAGTAGATGAGATTATAAATTTAAAATCGCAAAATGAGAAATTTAAAAGGCATTTTGATAAATTAAACGCCGTTGAGAAAATAGAAATAAGCGAAAAAATAGAGCAAAACGAAAAAAGAGTAGATGAAATTTCAAACGAAATTGACGCAAAAGTCTTTGAAATTTATGGCTTAAACGATGATGAAATAAAGCTGATTTTAAATAGCTAATTATTTGCAAATTTTTGCGTAATTTTTTATACTATGAGTATGACAAAAACTACGTATAGTAATCCAAATTTGGGCGATTTTTTAACACTTTATTGTATTGTTGAGTAAATAATTGTCTAAACTTAAAATTGCAATACTGATTTTAATTCTGGATAATTTTTATGAATTTTTCCATCCAATAAAAAACCATTTGTTTTTTTATTTCTTTTTATTCCGTCACTACCCCAAGTTCCCCACTGTTTAAAAAAGAATGCTATATTTTGTTTGTTGCATTGGTTTCTTATATTGATAGCCCATTCCTCCTTCATCGGTCTAGCATTAAAACCGCTTTCTCCACCAACTATAACCCAGTCTATGCCATCCAAATTTAGATTACCAAGATCGTTTATTAGTGGTTCACAAGATAGCCACTTTATAGTGGCATTTAAATCTCTTATTAAATCTATTCGATTTTTGACTTGGTGCGATTCTACTGTGGTTCCAAGCCATGCATTTTCAGGAATATTTTTATTTATAAAATACTCTCTCATTCTATGTGGTCGTTTAGTTAAAATTTGATATTGATGATATGGCGTTTGGACTATTGTTTCCATTATTGAGTCTAAAAAAGAAATTTCCATCTTTTCATGGAACAAGTCACTCATAGAATTTACAAAATAAAGTGTTGGTTTTTTATTATTTTTAGGCTCATTAAGTCTTTCTTTTAGCATTTTAAATTGAAAACCATCTTTATAGTCTGCATTTCCCCATTGCTTGAAGTCTTTTAGCCATTGTTTCAGCATAGCAATTATTGCATCCGCTACTTACCTTATTGCACCCAATGGTTGGATTCCACACGGCTTCAGCCCATTCTATTTTTGTTGGTTTCATTGTTTAAACCTTATTTGAATTTTTTCATTTTCTTCAGTTAAGTAAAATGCTTTTTCTTTGCCACCTGTTCTTTCTATTTTTTTATTTGCCTCTAGCTCTTTGAGTATTGGAGTAGTATGTTTCGTTAAAAAACCCATATCTAAACTAAAATATTTAATCTCTACATTACTTCTGTATTCTTTTAAAAATTCTATTAAATCTTGTTTATAGTTTTCCATTTTTGAAGTAGGAGAATTTTCATCAAAAAATAAAGAGCCTTCTTGCTTGTCAAAATCATTATGTAGATTTTTATTGCCTTCTCCATTTATCGGATCAACTCTCCACGCAGCCTCTAGAAATTTTTCTTGCCCTTTTCTATGCTCTGAGAAAAATATTAATCCATTTGTATTTTTGTTATCTTTTACTAATGAAAATTGTCCTATGTAATATTTTGGATACATCTGCTTAAAATATCCAGCTACCACTTTATGAGTTTCGTAGTTTGTCATTCCCTCAAAACTAATTTTGCCTATATCATTACCCAAAAATTTTTTAAAAGAATCCATATCTTTGAATCTTTTTATATTGGCAGATGATATAAACATTAAAATATCAGTCCCCTTGCTCATAAATTCACTAATTTTTTGTGAATGTTCAATACCATATTGATCTAAAAATATCAAATTAAAATAAGCATTTTTATTTAGGCTATATTCAGAGATATCGCAAGACGAAAAATTAATAAAAACATTCTTATTCATTAACTTTTTATCAATATTGTTTTTTGCTATAAAATTTTTTTTAATTTATCTATCTTATAATTTTCTTTGTCATTTAAATAAACATTGATCTTTATATTGCCATCCAACATCTTTTTAGTAAGTATATTTATAATTTTTAATGGAGATCCCTCTTTGCCATCAATATCATGCCCTGCTCCACAACATAAGTCATATATAGCAATTTCTTTATGATTATTAAATTTTTTAATTGCTTCTAATACTATATTTAGCCATTCAAACAATAACACCTCAAATACATTTAGTTTAGTTAATGTTGCCTCATCCCATGCTTTCTTGTGTATGTCTTTTTTATCCATAATTATTATCTCACATAAAAATCAACTTTTTTAAAAATACAAAAATATATTAGTTTTGTATTTTAGTTTGTTGCGACCTTAGGTACGGAACTATAGCACCCATCATATTAATTGACCTTAAAGAGTTTGAAATTTATAACTTAGCCGATGATGAAATAAAGCTAATTTTAAGCGACAGTACAGCACGACAAATAGCTAAAATCCTATTTTCAGCCATTATGGCTTCACAGCCTTGCTTTATCGTTACCGATAAGATTTATTACAATCGTGAGTTTAGCAAAGGGGCATTGCCCCTTTAATTAAAATTTCTTTTTTCTTACGTCAGCGACGATAGCTTTTGCCATATCATCAACTTCGGCGGTTACTTCGTTTGTGCGGTTTGCTACGCCGACATTTGCACGAGTTAGGTTATCAATTTGAGCCACGCTTTGATTTATCATATTTATGCCGTCAGCTTGTTCTTTGATTGACTCGCTCATTTCGTTGATTGATTGGGCTAGGACGTTGGTGTTGGCTTCTATTTCGCCAAGCGATTTTTGGGTTCTCTCGGCTAGTTTTCGCACCTCATCGGCAACGACTGCAAAGCCACGTCCGTGCTCACCAGCACGTGCAGCCTCAATGGCGGCGTTTAGTGCAAGAAGATTTGTTTGATCAGCGATATCACGTATTATCGTGATGATATTTTTTATCTCATCACTTTGGCGGATTACGTCTTGGGTTTTTTGGCTAATTGCCGACATTGAGCTTGACATTTGCTCCACTGCCGCCGCGCTTTCTTGTAGGCTGTTTGCTTGTGAATTTGCACCATCGGTTAGCTCTTTCATAGAGTCGCTTAGGATTTGCGCCTTTTGTTGCAGGATTTCGGCTTTGTCTAGGTTGTCACGGAGCATTCCAGCTATTGCATCACCTAATACATTTGTAACCTTTTCTACCTCTCCTCTAGGATTATCTATCCTAGCTATAAAGTTTGAGCTTTTAAAGCTATCAAATACCTTTTGAATTTCATTTAGGTCTGAACCTACTTTAGCTTCAAGGGTATCAAGCATTTTATTAAGAACGTTTTTAAGCTCTACTAGGCTTGGGTTAGCTGGGTTCTGAGTGATTCTTGCTTTTAGATCTCCTCTACCTATTGCGTCTGCTGTTGATACAGATTGTGCTACTGCTTGTGCATCTTGTGCTGTTGAATCTTGTATCTTTTTGATATTTTCATTTACTAGGTTGCCCATTACTCCAAATTCATCTTTGGTGCTTACTTTTATAAGTGAAGGCTCTTTTACTTCATAGTTTAGGAATTTAAAGAATGAATTTAGGCCGTCTGTGATGTTAGCTAGGGGTTTAAGTGATCTTGATATTACAAATACTAGTATGGCTACTATGGCTATGATGAAGATGATTGAGAAAAGAGCTTGGTTTTTAAATATGGCATTTAAAATTCCATCATAGTCGCTCATCGGGTTTGCTGAGCAGATTAGCCAGTTTGCTACGTCATATTTCATACAAGCAGCGACAGCTTCTTGTCCGTTTACGTTTGTGTAGTGAAAGCTGTTATCACCATTTTTATTAAAGTTATCAATAAAGCTAGTTACTATTTCTGTCGCTTGGCTACTTGTAGATAAAATGTATTCTTTATTTGGGTGATAAAACATTTTTCTGCTATTGATATCTGTTATAATTGCAACGCTATTTTCGCTATTTTTCATCTTTTCAAGCAAAGCGCCCATATCAGAGATAACGATATCCGTTCCTGCAACACCAGCAACCTTTCCGTTTATGATGATAGGCTTAGATATGGTTAGCGCAAATTTTCCAGCACTTGTGGTGTATGGCTCTGTAAAGATTAGACCGCCCTTTGCGACAGCTTGTCTATACCAGCCACGAGTTCTTGCGTCGTAGTTGTCTTTTTCTTTTGTAAAATTAGCAAATTCCGCGCCACCTGGTTTAAAAACAGCGTCAAAAAGCTCTCCATTATCCTCAAAACCGATGATAAATTCTACCAAATCCCCACCAAATGGGGTCATCGTCATTAGCTTATCTTTTAAAAGCTCTCTATCTTGCATAAGCCCTGGATTTTTGTTTATAAAGCTTACAAAATTTTCAACCGCTGCTATTCTAGTTCCGATGTATTCACTAGCATAGATATGAACCGAGTGTGTGAGTGCTGACTTGGCATCTTCGGATAGCTCTATGATTGAGTTTTTATTTTGCTGATAGCTTATCGTTGCAAAAACACCAAACGATAGCGTTAATAGCACCAAAATGATAAGGGCGATTTTATTTGCGACCTTGTTTAACATTTTACCTTCCTTGTATGAAATTTAAGGCGTAATTATACCCCCCCCCTATTTAAAAAATGATTAAATTTCTGTTAAATATTTTTGTGACTTTTTATGGTTTTTACGTGGGGATTGTTTTTAAAGGAGAAATTTTTAAATCACTTGCAAATTTTTTGTGTGAGTTTTTGCACTATCGGTGCGATAAAAACCACGCAAGGGTAGGCTACCACGAAGGATTTTAGGTAGCCAATAAACCAAATTTGAGCGAAATTCTCAACAAAACCAAGATTAATAAACGTAAGAACGCCAGACATAATCGCCGCCATAACGGCTGCCATAAAAAACGCAAAAACGTATCTAAAATATCTTTTGTCTATCAAATTTCGCTCCAAATTTTAGTGTAAATTCTCAATGTAATTTAACGCCGAAAGTGCTGCCACAGCGCCGTCGCCAGCAGCTGAGATTACCTGCTTTGGTGCGTCTATGCGAAGGTCACCAGCCACGAAAAGTCCGCCGATATTTGTTCGCATTTTTAAATCCACTTTAACCTGTCCATTTGCGTCAGTTTCGCACAAAAATGAGCCGTCATCTTGCCTTAAAACGTCATTATTGACATTTAGCCCCACGAATGTAAAAACGCCGGGCACCTTTAAATCCCTAACGCCGTCTTTGGTGTTTAGGCTAAGTCCGGTCAGTCCAGAGTTATCGCCATACGCTTCGTTTATGGTGGCACTCGTGATAAACTCAATTTTTTCGTTTTTGCGTGCCTTTTCTAGCGTCACGGGAGCTGCTCTAAATTCATCTCGGCGGTGGATTAGATGCACTTTTGAGCAGATGTTTGCTAGATAAATCGCCTCCTCAACAGCCGTGTCACCTCCGCCAAGCACGGCGACTTCTTTGTTTTTATAAAAAAATCCATCGCAAGTAGCACACGTGCTAACGCCCCTGCCAAAGAATTTATCCTCACCAGTAAATCCAGCGCGTTTTGGCGTTGAGCCGGTGGCTACGATGACGGCTTTTGCGGTTTCACTCTCACCACCTTCAAGCTTAATCGTAAATGTTTTATCAGAATTTTGTGTGATTTGAACGACGCTTTTTTGGCGATGAATAAGCCCAAAATGGCTACATTGAGCCCACCAAGTGCTCATAAAGTCATATCCGCTCTCGCCCGGATTTTTTTGCCCCGGATAGTTTTCAATCTCAGAACTGCCAGTGATTTGACCGCCCGGCTCTCCCCTTTCAAACATCACGACATTTTTAAGTCCGCCACGAGTGGCATAAAGTCCAGCGCTAAGCCCAGCAGGGCCGCCGCCAATTATTGCTAAATCTAACATTTTTTATCCTTTAAATATTTTTGAGTCTTGTTTGTAAATTTTGCCCTTTTGGTGCAAAATTTCAACGCTACTTGGTAGCTCTTTGATATTTAGCGTCCAAAGTAGCTTTAAAATGGTGTTTATATCGGCACTTACATAGTTTAGCGTGGCGTTGCTATCAAGGCGTTTTTGCGCAAAATCAACGGCGATGACGCTTAAATTTTTACCATTTTTAGGCAAAATTTCAGATAGTTTTGTGCCGTTTGAGCTAAATAAAACGAGCAGATAACGCTCATCTTGTGGCACGAAAATTTCGCTTTTTTGGTAAAAAATTAGTTGCGAGAAGTCTATGAATTTATATTGCGAAAAGCGGTAATTATTGTAAGCAAAGACCACAGCTATCATAGCGGCTCCAAAGAACGAGCCAAAAATGTAAGTTAGAGGGAGCAGACTCCCTCTATTTCTTGCCTTCATTAAAGAAGTGAATTAAGCTTGTCCGCTAGGGCTTGTTTTGACTGAGCACCGACCATTTGCTCTACGACTTCGCCATTTTTGAAAAATAAAATCGTAGGGATTGAGCGGATACCAAACTCAACGGCCAAATCTTGCACCTCATCTGTATTTACCTTGCAAACCTTTGCTTTGCCCTCAAAATCAGCCGCTAGCTCATCAATAACTGGGGCTAGCATTCGGCAAGGTCCGCACCAAGGCGCCCAAAAATCAACTAGGGCAACGCCCTCTTTTGCGATGTCAAAATTCTCTGACGTAAGTTCAATGTATTTTCCCATTTTTTCTCCTTTGTTTAAATTAAAGTTCGCATTATACATTAAAATTTTTAAATTTTATCTAAATAATAATTTTTATAAACTAATATTTCTTATCAGCTCAAAATTTTCTTTATTAATAACTAAAAATGCCACCTCAAAATCGTGATTTAGACCATTTTTTAAGATATAAAAATCTATCGTTTTTAAAATTTTCTCATATTTTTTGGGCGTTAAACGCAAAATCGCATCATAATTGCCACTTGTTGCCTTAACCTCAATAAAGCACAAAATCCCACTTTTATCAAGGGCAATGATATCAATCTCGCCAAATTTTGAGTAAAAATTTCGCTCTAAAATTTTAAAGCCAAGCTCGTTTAAATACGCACAAGCAACATCTTCGCTACTTTTGCCAAAAAGATACGAGGCTAATCCGCTAATCTTCAATCCTTAACATAAATGGCTCTTCTTTGATAAAATCCTGCGTTTTTAGCAGGTTTATCACTCTTTTAACGTCCGCTTCACGGCTTAAATGCGTGGTAAAAAATAGCGTGGCTGGTTCGTTTTGCTCTAAATTTTGGCGTGGTTTTTGCAAAAAGCTATCAATTGAGAGAGAATTTTCGCTCATTAAATTTGTGATTTTTGCCAAAACGCCAAGCCTGTCATCAACGCTTAGCCGTAAATAATACTTCGTTTTTATCTCATCGCTGTTTAAAAGCGTGAGCGGTTTTAGTGGCGATTTGTAGCCTAGCATTGGCGGATTTACGCCGCGAGCTATGTCTATTAGATCGCTTATGACCGCACTTGCCGTTGCAGCACCGCCAGCACCAGCACCATAAAACATCGTCTCGCCCACGGCGTCGCCCTTAACGCTAATGGCATTCATCACGCCATCAACCTTAGCTATCATCTTATCCTTTGGCACGAGCGTTGGATGAACTCTTAATTCAACCGAATTTTCGCCCCTTTTTGCAATGCCAAGAAGTTTTATGGTGTAGTCAAAGTCGTTTGCAAAAAATATGTCAGCCTTGTTTATTCTATCAATGCCTTCAATTAAAATTTGCTCTGGTTTTAAATTTACGCCATAAGCGATACTTGCTAGAATTAAAAGCTTGTGAGCGGCGTCAAATCCGCCAATATCAAAGGTCGGGTCAGCCTCGGCATAGCCTAGCTCTTGTGCCTTTTTTAGGGCGTCAGAAAAACTAGCACCACCTCTCATCATTGAGGTTAAAATGTAGTTGCTAGTGCCATTCATTATGCCCTCAATGCCAAAGATATGGTTTGCACTAAGCCCTTCACGTAGGGTTTTTATGATAGGTATCCCACCAGCCACGCTTGCTTCAAAGCCAAAAGGCGTGGTGCTTGCTATCTTTTCAAGCTCGTAGCGATGATAGGCTAGGAGGGCTTTGTTTGCCGTTACGATCGCTTTTTTGCGTTTTAAAATTTCGCTTACGACCCTGTAAGGTTCATCAACACCGCCCATAAGCTCAATAAAAACATCAATGTCATCGCGTGCTAAAACGGCGTCAATGTCCGTTGTAAGCGGTATGCTAACGTCCCTTTTTTTGTCTAAATTTCTAACCACGCCGATGACTGGGCGTATCTCTTTACCGCTTCTTGCCTTGATAAGCTCGGCATTTTGCACCAAAATTTTAGCGACCTGCTCGCCAACTACTCCGACACCTAAAATTGCTACGTTCATTAAAACTCTTTTTGCTAAATTTATATCTCTTTTAGATATTTTTTTATGTTTCTTGCTGCTTGGCGTATGCGGTTTTCATTCTCAATTAACGCAATACGCACGTGGCTATCGCCAGCCTCGCCAAAGCCAATGCCCGGGCTAACAGCAACATTTGCCTTTGTTAAAAGCTGTTTTGAAAATTCCAAACTCCCCATACCAGCCGCCTCTTTTGGTAGTTTTGCCCAGACAAACATACTCGCATTTGGCTTAACTATATCCCAACCAGCACCGCTAAATGCGTCAATTAGCACATCTCGGCGTTTTTCGTAAGTTTGGCGTATCTCTTCAACGCAGTTTTGCTCGCTATCAAGTGCGATTGTTGAGGCGACTTGAATTGGGGTAAACATACCATAATCAAACCACGATTTTATCTTTTTAAGTGCGGCAACTAGGCGTTTATTACCGCACACAAAGCCGACACGCCAGCCTGCCATATTGTAGCTTTTTGAAAGCGTGTAGCACTCAACGGCGACATCTTTTGCACCTTCAACCTCAAAAATGCTTGGCGTTTTATAGCCATCAAAGGTAAGCTCAGCATAAGCAATATCTGAGATAATGTAAAATCGCTCCTTTTTTGAAAGGGCGACCAAACGCTCATAAAAGCTCTTTTGGATTGTAACGGTGGTTGGGTTGTGTGGGAAATTTACGACAACAAATTTTGGCTTTGGCGAGCAGTATTTAAATGTATTAATCAAATCATCAAAGAAGCGATTCTCATCAAGCTCATATTTTTCATTATAAACAAGGGGCATTTTTGCGACATTACCGCCAGAGATTAAAAACGCCTGTGTGTGTATTGGATAGGCTGGGTCTGGCACGACAGCGACATCGCCGTGGTTTGTGATAGCTTGGACTAAATGCACAAAGCCCTCTTTTGAGCCCATTACAGCGACTGCTTCGGTTTCTGGGTCTAAATTTACATCGTATTTTCTCTTATACCAGTTGCAAATTGCAAGGCGAAGCTTGTAAATTCCAGCACTGACTGAATATCCGTGCGTCTTGTCCTTTGCGATACTTTCACAGAGCTTATCAACTATATGCTGTGGGGTTTTGCCGTCTGGATTACCCATTGAAAAGTCAATTATGTCATCGCCGTTTCTACGAGCTGCCATTTTTATGGCATTTACTTCGGCAAAAACGTAATTTGGCAAACGCTCAATTGTGTTAAAACGAATCTCATCAAACATATTTCACTCCTTCTTGAAATTTAGTGTTAATCCGCCTTTAATGTTGTTTATATCAATGCTATCGCTAATTAATGCGTAACTTGCACCCCTTAAATCAAGCTCTAATCTAGCCACTGGGCTATCTTTTTGGATAAGCTCTATTTGATTTAGATTATCATCATAAAGCCTGATTAATGCTAGCCACTCGCTACTTTGTGTGGGTGTGATGATTAGTTTTGTTGCGTTGTTTAGGTTTATAAAATAGCTAGAATTTGCCCTATCAAGCACGACTGGTTCGTTAAATTTTGGCTCTAAGATGGCAATTTTTAAATTTCTAGCGTCAAGCGTAAAGTCAAAAACATCTGGACTTTTTGCGATATTTGAAATTTTTATGCCGTGTTTTATGAAATTTGCGTAAATTTTATTTAAATCAAGGCTCTTATCTCGCCAAAGATTTAGTGAGTAAAAAAATGGCTCGTTTGAAAATTCATTGATAAATGCGACCCTTGCGTTTATCTCATCTAGGCTTAAATTTATCGCTTTTACTAAAAGCGTCTTTGAGTTTGCGTTTTTGGCATTAAAATTTAGCGTTACAAACTCGCTTGAAAATGCAAAACCAAGCAAAAACAAAGTAAGAATTACTGCCCTTTTTACCACGATTTACCGCCATTTAAAGATAAAAATTCATCGTAATTTAAAAAGCGAATTTCGCCATCTTTTACCAAAAATCTAGCCGCTCTGCCCGGATCAAAGCTCTTATCTTCGCCGTTGATTTTTAGCACGATATTGCCGTTGCCACAAGCTATTAGCATTTCGTTTGATAAATTTAGCTCATACTCTTTTTGTGTGGTTAGCGATGTTTTTTTGCCATTTTTTAGGTCAATCACGCCAAGCCAAACCTTGCCTTTTGGCACGATTAAAGCGGTGCTACCCTTTGCCACAAAAGTGCCTATTTTTGGGGCTTCATCGGCTTTTATCTCCGGTGTTTCTTGCGTGGTTGTTGCATTTACTTCATCGGTTTTTATTGTGATTTGTGTTGTGTTTTGCTCGGCTAAATTTTCATCTTTATTTAAGATATTTTGTAGCTGTTTTGTTGGCTCTAATGAGATTACAAAGCTTAAATTTTTATCATTTTGAGTGCTGTTTTCATCAAAAATGCTGATATTTTTACTCACCTCTTTTACGACGCTTGCGTCTGAGTAGGTCGCGCTTCGGTTTTTATCCTCAAAGATGTTTGGAATTTGCTCAATATATTTATGAGCGTCAAAAAAATATGAAGCGATGATAAAACCAACGATGATGATAAGCCAAAGTAGCCAACCAAGCGAGTTGCCAGATAGTCTTGCGTGGTGTCCGTTTGGCGTATAGACCTCAAATTTTGGGCTGACACTCGCCTTTGCTGCTTCGCTTGTTTTATGCTCTTTGCAAAACTGGTTGTATTGCTCCAACCACTCGCTTAAATCAAGGCTGTATTCACGCTGTAAAATTTTAATGTATCCAGCGACATTGACACGCACGAGTTTTTCATAGTCTTTGTCTATTATGTATTGCAAAAATTCAGGCTGAATATGGGTCTTTCTGGCGACCTCTTTTAATCCAACGTCCTTTAAAATATTTAAATCATTCATTTATAATCCTGTCGCAAATTATCGCAAACGCAACGCTTACATTAAGCGAGTCAAAGTCGTTTTTTAGCCTTATGCCAATGCACTCATCGGCTTTTTGGGTGGCTTTATTTGGCAGTCCCTCGCCCTCGCTACCCATTAAAAGTGCGATTTTATCTTTTAATTTTATCTCGCTCACGCTTTTACCGCCTTTTGCTGTGGCATAAATGCCAAAACCGACCTGTTTTAGCTCATTTATAAGGCTAAGTCCGTCATCAAAAACGGCTATTGGCAGCTCATAAGCAGCTCCGCTACTGGTGCGTAAAACGCCCTCTACATTTACATTTTTAGCCACTAGCACGATGCCTTCACAACCTAGTGCGTAGGCTGAGCGAACGATAGCGCCGATATTGCCCACATCGCTAACCCCCCAAAGCAGAGCGATGAAATTTAGCTTTTTTAGCTCACTAACATCGGCAAATTTAAACTCGCTAACCTTGGCTAAAAATCCCTGATGATTACCGCCGTGAGCGAGTGCCTGTGCCTTTTGGTTATCAATGCGTAAAATTTTCACTCCAACACGCGCAATACGTGAAAATAACGCCTTATCGCACTCTTTTGCAAGATAAATTTCTTCTATCTTTTTTGGGTGCTTGTCTAAAATGTGTAAAAATAGCTGTTTTCCGTAAATTATCATCTCGTGATGATAGCAAAAAGCAAGTAAAAACTAACTTATTTTATTATTTTATTGTAGATTTTTTTGACATCTTCGCCAGTTAATTTACTTAGCAATTTTGCCTTGATTTTGGGTGGAATTTCTAATTGATTTATGTCATCAATCGTGATTTTTTGTGTGCTTAAATTTTGACTTTTATCAACGACAACACACCATTCGCCGTTTAAATTTGCATTTTTTAACTCATCTAGCAGGGCTTTTGGGGTATTTTTAAACTTTGCTTCAAATTTTTTTGTCGCCTCTTTTATGGCAAAAATTTGCCTATTTTCATCAATTTTTAAAATTTCATCAATCAGCGAGGTTATGCGTTTTGGGCTCTCATAAATCACGCAAGGATAGGCGTTATTTAGGGCGTTTTGGATTGCGGCGGCTCTATCTTTGCCGGTGTTTGGCAAAAACCCCAAAAATGTAAATTCTTTATCCACCAAACCACTTGCGACGACTGCTAAGAGTGCTGCGTTTGCTCCGCTTAAAATTTCATACTCAATGCCGTTTTTTAAAGCGTATCTAACCAAACTAACGCCGGGGTCGCTAATACCTGGCATCCCAGCGTCGCTTATGTAGGCGACATTTTTGCTAAAAAAATCGGCGTCTAAATTTTTAAAAAACTCACTCTCATTGTGCGTGTGAAGTGAGATGAAATTTTTAATTTTAATACCCGCATTAAAGCGTTCGTTTAATAGATTTATTAGGGATTTGCTAACTCTTGTATCCTCGCAAAGTGCTATCTCGCAATCACGCAAAATTTCAAGCACGTGAAGCGAGATATCCTTTAAATTGCCTATTGGCGTGGGGATAAAATATATCAAATTTTATTTTAAAGCGTATTTTTTCTTAAATTTCTCAACCCTACCAGCGCTATCTACGATTTTTTCGCTACCGGTGAAAAATGGGTGGCACTCAGAGCAGATATCAACTCTGATTTCGCTTTTGTTTGAAGCTGTTTTAAATGTGTTTCCACAAGCACAAGTTACAACGCACTCAACGTATTCTGGGTGGATCTCTTTTTTCATAATCTTTCCTTTTTGGTGTTTTATAAGCTATAATTTAGGTAAGGCGTGATTATACATTAACAAATATAAATTTAGGCTAAAAATTTACTAGCAACAGCGGTTATGGCAGTTTGTGATTTTAGGATATTTTTGCTTTTTAGCCCAAAACTACGCTTGATTTTAGCCACCTCATCACTGCTAAAACCACCCTCAGCACCGATAAAAAGTAGCTCATTTTTATAATTTTCTAAACTTTCGCCGTCAAAATTTATCATCGCAACGTTGTTATAATTTGCCAAAAACTCATCAACGCTTTTATAAATTTCAAACTCCATTAAACTATCTCGCCCGCACTGCTCACACGATAACGCACAAATTCGCCCAAATCGCTCTAAATCTAGCCTAAAATCGCCCTGTGAAAATTTCGTATAGACAAAGATTAATTTGCCAACTCCAAGCTCGTTTAAAAATGGCAGGGTTTTTTCAATCGTTTTTGGATCAACAACAGCCCAAGCCACGCTAAAATCGTAACTCTCACGCTCATTTAAACTAGCAAAAACAAGCTCTAAATCGGCACTTTTTCGCTCAATTTGCCTAATCTCATAAAGGTATTTTTTGCCGTCTTTTAAATTACGGACTTCAAGTCTATCGCCGACCTTAACTCGCCTTGCCTTTAAGTGCAAAAACGGCTCATTTTGCACCAAAAGTCGCTCATCGCCAGCGTTTTTATCGTATAAAAATTGCATTAGCTAAGCCCTGCAAAAAGTATTAAAAAAATCTCTGCAATGCCCTGAAAAAGAGCAAATTTTCTAAATTTAACTAGCTCTTTTTGCCGTGCGTAAATTTTTAGCCGTTTAAAGCCGACCGCACTTAGGGCGATTAGTAAAATAACAGCTAAAATCATACGCAAAACTCGCTCTGAAACGCCAAAATTTAGGGCAGTTAAAAGCAAAAGTCCGCTAAAAACGATGACTGCTAAAATGGCGTGATAAATTGGCAAAAAATAGCGAATTCTTAGCACGTAATTTTTGGTGTTTAGCCCAAACTGCGTGAGTATGAGATAGATAGCAACTAGCGTTAAAAGCAGGTGCATCATCCCGCTGTGAATTGGCAGGACTTGTGCGTAAAGTGGGGCTAGGTTTTCGTTCATTGTCCGCCCTCAATTACCGGCTCTGGTGGGAAATTTTCATCAATAGTCGTGTTTGTTTCGCTTTGTGAGATTGGCACATCGGCTGGGATTGTTTCGTTTTGCTCCACGATTTGTGGCTTTTCATCGCTACACGCGCTAAAAAATAGCACAAAAAGCGTGAGAATTTTAAAAATTTTAGCCATTAAACGTCCTTTGGATTTACTATTTCATCTTTAAATTTTATCTTTTCAAAGAGTTTTTTATCCTCCCATTCGCTAATTATCGCTTCTGAAAAGATGATTTCATTTAGATTTATCTCGCCCATTTTAGCGTTATAAGCGTCCTCTTTAAAGCACTGGGCGTAGCCGGTGTCGGTTTCGTGGATTATGACGCTGTGAATTTTTACATCTCTTTCGCCGTTTTGCATTTTTGTGGCACTTAATAGCCTATCAATGATGACAAAAAATATCCTGCAAAACTGCTCAGCAGAGGGATTTAAAGGGATTTCTATCCAACGCTCTGAGTGCTTTTTTAGGTCATTTTTATACTCATCATTGTCGCCTGAAAATATCGTCGTGGCGTGGTCAAAGCTGTCAATTATGCACTTAATGCCTTGCTTCATCAGCCCAAAATCATAAACCATACCAGCGTTATCAAGGTAGTTTGAGCTTAGCAAAATTTCAGCCTTGTAGCTGTGTCCGTGAATGCTAGTCCTGCACCTTTTTGAGCTACAATCCCTAACGATATGTGCATTTTCAAATTTAAACATTTTTCTAATAATCATTAAACACCCTCTTTTTTATCCCAAAGTCTAATGTGAAGCCTGTCCGAGTAGCAAAAGCCCCTAGCTATCGCCATTTGTGCTACTTTTAAGGCGTTTTTTTCAAGCTCTTTAATATCAGCTCCCATTGGCATTAGCCAGACCTCATTTTGTGCGATTTTTAAAATTTCATCTATTTGATTTAACTCGTTTTCATCGCCACGAAGCACGAATTTATAAAAGCTGTCCGCATTTTTAACTATCTGCCTAATCGCCTGTGCTTTTATGCGTTTTGCTCTGCTTTCGCCGCTATTTTCTAGCTTTACACTCATTGCAAAAATGCACTTTTTATAAATGCTAAATTTGGTAAAATCAACATTTATCGTGGCGTTTGTTTCAAACTGGACGATGAAATTTTGCTTAATTAAACGCTCTAAAACTTCAAGCAAAATTTCATTTTTGTGATGAATTAACGGCTCTCCGCCAGTAATTACAATCATCGGTTTTGCGTTTAAATTCTCGCATTTTTGATAAATTAGGCTCATAATCTCATCGGCACTTTTATACTTTTTAGCACTAAAATGCGACTTAAAAACTGCCCTAATTGTATCACAACCAGTTAAAATTTCATTCGTTTTTGGCGATTTTTGACTTACATTAAAGCCGGAGCAGTTTAGGTTACACCCAAAAAGGCGGATAAAAATGGCTAAACGCCCCTGAAATTTACCCTCGCCTTGAATGCTTAAAAAACTCTCAACAATTTCAAGCATTAGCCACCCGTTTGATAAAACGCACGGCTTGAAGTTTCGTTTTTCTCGCCAAGCTCCCACTTGTTTTTCTCAGGTTTATTTGCTAAAACCTTGCGTAAAATTTCACTAGCCCCCACAATATCGCCCTTTCTAACGGCGTCTTTGATACTCATTGCGTCTTCAAAATAAAGGCAAGGGATTAAAAAACCCTCGGCAGTTAGGCGAATTCTATTGCAACTCTCGCAAAAATCGTGCTTGTGCGGATCAATAATGCCAAATGTGTAGCCATCATTTAGTGTGTAAAGCGAAGCCGGTGCATTTGGCAATTTCTCATCTTTTTTAAACTCGTATTTTGAAGCGATTATGCTTAAAATTTCATCTGATTTTAGCCCTTTTAGCTCATCGTTTGCGTGGTGGTTCTCCATATATTCAATAAATCTAATCTGGCAATTTTTAAATTTTGCAAATTCCAGTAGATTAATGATCTCATCATCATTTACGCCCTTTAAGACAACGGTGTTTAGCTTAACCTTTAATCCCGCATCAAGTGCCGTCTCAAATCCAGCTAAAACTTCGTGCAGGACGCTTTTTTGAGCGATTTGCTGCGCGACTTTTGGCTTTAAGCTATCAAGCGACATATTTATGCGTTTTAGCCCAGCGTCTTTTAAATTTTTTGCGTAGTGGCGAAGCATAAAGCCATTTGTCGTAAGGGCTAAATCAATATCTGGCTTGTAGTCGTTTATCATCTTTATAAACTGGTCTAAATCCTTACGCAAAAGTGGCTCTCCGCCAGTTAGGCGAATCTTTTTCACACCGCTATCAATGCAGACCTTAACAAACAAAAACAGCTCTTCAAAACTGAGCAAATTCTCCTTTGGTACCCACTCAAATGGGGTCTTTGGCATACAATATTTACAGCGAAAATTACAACGCTGAGTGACTGAAATACGCAGATAATCAACAACTCTGCCGTGTGCGTCTATTAGCATTTTCTCCCTTTTTTAAACAACCTTTTGCCATTATAGGCTAAAATTTTTAAAATTGACTAAAAATTTCAGCCTATTTTTGGCGTTTGTGAAGTTTAAAATTTATACTTCACGCCCACGTTTAAATTTTGCGACTTTGTATCCTTGCCTTTATTTAAAGCATAGCTACTAAACACCCCAAAACTAGGCGTAAATGAGTAACCCACGCCAAAATTTAGCCCCACTTGGTTTTTGGCGACATTTATGCCTTTTATCGTTATGTCGCTGTTGCCACCAACGAATTTTGCCTTAAAGTCAAAGTCGGCATTTGGCGTGTAAATGTAGGTAAGTGCGGCGTTAAAGCTGAAATTTTGCGCGTTAAAATTTGCCCTTACTCCGCTTAAATATGAGCTGATGTCGTTTGAAGTTTTTTCGCTTTTAATGCCAAAATTTTGCCCCTCATCAATGCCATTTTGCCTAAACATATTTAGCTCGTAAGCAAGAAACGGCGTAAAAAAGCCAAAGCTATATCCAGCCTCGGCGTAGAGATTATAAATTTTACCATTTTGTTTTACGTTTATTTGTGAGCCATCATCAGCGATGATTAGGTTTCGTTTGACGCTATTTTCTAGCCAAGTAACGCCAGTGCCAAAAAGCGTATAAAAGTCGCTAAAATCAGCTTTTGCGTAGAAATTTACGCCGTTTGTTGTAATTTTTGAGCTACCAGCAAGATTAGTAAATTCTGACTTTATCTCGCCACGATTTAAATTAACTCCAAATTTAAAATCATCAACACTTTTATCCACGCCAACGCTTGTTAAATGGCTCTTTGTATCACCACTAGCAAAACCCTGCCTTGAAATTTCATATCGGTTGTAGTCATAACTGCTATAAAATCCGCTCTCATCGCTAAGGGTGCGAGTTGCCATTTTTTGGCTTATTTGGTGGTTTTGATTTAGCAGGGCGTTTTGGCTTGAAGCGTAAATTTCAGCCGAGAGTGTTTGTAGGGTTTGAGTTATTGCAAATGGCGTTGCCGTGATGATAGAAAGGGCGTTTGCACTAAGTGGACTGCTGGAATTTGCAGCGACTTCGTTTAGAGCGGTATCAAGGTTATTTGCCGTATTTAGCGAGCTTGTCGTGCTAAATGCTATCGCTCTTGCTACGTAATTTGTGCTGTTTCTTGTGAATTTTACCTTGACTTGGTTGCCCTCAGTTTTTAGCTCATCAATCTTAATATACGGATTTATGTAGTCTGAAATGGTGTAGTAATTGCTGTAATTTGTTAAATTTTGAGCTGTTAAAATTGTCTTTTCTTGCTGTCCGTTTTGTGGGACTTGCTCTACTTTATTTATGTGGGCTAAAATGCGAGAATTCCCCATATCTGCTGTGCCTTTTACTTCAAGCTGGGCAGTGTTTATGTCAATGGCTGTGCGTGAATTTGCCCCTGCTTTGTAGTTGCCATTTATCGTTAGCCCCTGCCCGAAAACTTCAAGTGAGCCGTTGTTTGTGAGTGTGTAGCCGTTGTTGTTGCCGATTGTAACTTTTTGGTTGTCGTTTCTTGCGATTAGCGTCCCGCTGTTTTGGATCGTTACTTTTGAGTTTGTTAGCTCTTTTTCAATTTGCAAATATCCATTTTCTACGATCGTTTCGCCAGTGTAAGAATTTGAGCCAGTAAAGTATAAAATGCCAGTGCCTTTTTTCTTAAACCCAGCGTCGCCAGTTATGTCGTTAGAAAATGTTAAGCGGTCTTTTGCTGTGTAGCCGTTTTTAGTTTTTGTGTAGTTTCGGTAGTTAAAGTCGGCTACTACGAAGTTTTTCTCATCATCGGCTAAAAGCCTTTTATCAAATCTAGCTGGTCCTTTTAAAGCCCTTGCTTGATTTAAAACGCCCCAGCCGACGTCATCTCGTGGCTCGGTCGTTACATTATCGCCCTGCCCAAGCTGATTTGCCGTTGAGAGTATGCTTTGAACGACTAAGTGATTACTCATCCAAGGGAATTTCTCCCAAACATTAGCAGCTGCTGCTGATACGACTGGAGCAGCACAGGACGTGCCTTCGCAAATTTTCTCTCCGCCAAGCGTGTTTTGAAATAGCGTATGTCTGCCATCCGTTGATATGCCATAAACCTTAGCCAACGAGCCAAGCTTATTTGCATAAGGTGCTTTTTGGTTATAAGTAGTAGCCGATACGGCAATAAAGCCCTTTCTAGCGTTTATATCGTTATAAATCACTGGTATGTGGCTTTCAAGCGAAGCATAATCTTTATTTTCATTGCCAGTGGCAAAAACAATAATGCTATTTGTAGATGCCTGTTTTGCGATATATTCAAACAATCCATTTTTTGCAGCTGGTATTTTTCTCCAATCATCTGCACTGCTTGGATTTTTTAGGTCTTGTAATGAACCCCAAGAGTTATTTATAATCCGCACATTACTCTCATCTGCGTCCATAAATTCCTGATTTGTAGCACTTACGGCGGTCTCTTTGTCGGTGCTTTTTGCCGTGTAGCCATAAATTGGCATATTTTTGGTATATCTTGCAATAATTGCAGAAACCTGTGTGCCGTGAGAATTTTTTATGCCGTTGGCGTTTTTATAGCTACCCTCATTTAGGATTAGCCTATTTTGCCCATTTTCATCTTTGTAGGTGTCGCCGACATCTTTATTTGGGTCTCGTGAATTAAAATAGACATTTCTTGGCTCAACAAAATCGGTGTCTATAACGCCGATTTTCATAACCTTATCTTCATCGTTTATTGAATAAATTAAGGCTGGGCGTAAATTTTCTACACTTGCTTTTGGTAAATTTTGCGGTGGCTGTGGCGTGATTTGATTGCTGTTTGGTGGAGTTTGGTTTGTGTTGCCACCACTTGGCGGAGTTACGGCACCACCTTGATTATTTGGTGGGGTCGTGTTAGCAGTGGTGTTACTGCTACCGCTGAAATTTGAGCCACCACCTACACTGCCCCCACTGCCAGTGCCACCGCTAGAACCACCGCCTAAATTACCACCAGAATTTGACCCGCCAGAGCCACCTAAATTGGCGTTATTATCAGGTGGCGTGTTTGGGGTATGGGGGGGGGTAGCGGGGGTATTTGTGGGTGCTGACGGGCCGCCTCCGCCCCCTCCACCGCCTCCGCCACAGGCACTTAGGCTAATTGCGATTAATGCGACCTGTGAATATTTTAACAATTTATTCATTTTTTATCCTTTTTGTAAATTTTATATTTACAAATTTACAACATAATTGTAAATCTTGTGTCATTTAGTAAAAATTATTATCGGCAAAATGGCTAAAATTTTGAATTTTAAGCCAAATCACCAAAAAAACGCACAAAAACCCACCCTAAAAATGTGTAAAATCGTAACGAATTTTAAAACACAAAAATCATCGCGAAATTTGTGATTTTTACCCACGCTCTTGTTTGCCGTTTTTTTATCTGTGTGCGTAACTTAAAGCACCAAACCTATGGCAAACGGCATTTTAGGTTAAAATTTCGTAAAATCTGCAAAAACACAATAATAAAAGAATGTTGTTACCTGCGAGCTATAAAAGTGGAGGCGACGCTACTTCGCTTTGCTTGTTCTAAAAGCAAAACACAAAAAGCCACCTTAACAAAATGCAAAGTTCTGCTAAAAATCACGTGAATTTTTATCAAAAACAGCATAAATTTTTAGTTTAAAATTTTAAAACGTAAAAAGCCGACTTGTCGGCAATTAAAACCTGTGCGAAGCACAGCAACGAAAGAGCGTTGTCGTGGGGGAGCAAACGAAAATCAAAATAATGTTACGACATTGTTTTGATTGTTTGCGAGTTATGGCAAATGGAGAATGGGGCGACCCTACTTCGCTTTTCTCGTGATAAAAGCCGTATAAATTTTAGTTTGTAAATTTTGCTTTTTAATTAAAAATTTAAAAACGCTAGAACTTAAAAAATATAAACCTGCGAACGCCGATTGAAAATCGGCAAGTGTTCGCCACCTTAGAAGCGTTGTCGGGGTTGTGGGCTGTTAAGGGAGAAGGGGGTGACTTCGCAATTCAAGCCCCCTTCTCCCTTAAAATAAAGTGAGCGACACCCTGAATAAAATGCAAAGTTCTACTGCAAGCCAAGTCAAAAATTTACGTTTTTAAGTAACAAAAATTTATTTGCGAGTTACAACAAAAGCAGCCCTACTTCGCTTTGCTCGTTCTAAAAGCAAAATGCGAAGTTCTACTTCAAATCAAACACAAAATTTCCTAAAACACAGCAAGCAACACCAAAAAAAGCGAATTTCTACCAAAAACCGCACAAATTTTTATCAAAAAACCACAATTTTAACGCAAATTTAACGCACTTAATCACGCTAAAAACTAAATCAACCTATGCATTTTTAGCACAAACTCAACCCTGCCGATCCCAAGCCTTAGGTCTTTTGCGATGACTTCGCTACTTTTGCCGTCGTTAAATAGGCGGATTATCTGCTCCTCCTCGCTTTGCATACTTGGCGGCGTGATTTTGTTTATATCTCTGGTGCGTTCTTCAAGGTTGTAAATTCGGCTTTGTTGCTCACTTTGAAACTCATCAATCGTGCTTTCAATGCTTTTTAGCGAGTTAAAAAGTGGCAAAATTTTCTCGCTCAAACGGCTCTCTATCTTCTCATCAAGCTGTCTTTCAAGCACGCTTAAATCCACCACGCTGCCGTCATTTGTGCTTGTTAGCGATAAAAGCTGTTTTTTTAAGGCAAAATTCTCCTGAATCACACCCTCAATGACCTTTTCAAACCTTGAAAATTTCTTTTTAGTCTCAATCTCTTTTAGATAAATAAAGCCCAAAAGTGCCGCTAAAATCACGCTAAACACCAAAAATAAAATATAATCCAAATTCTCTCCTTTACTCTCTGTTTTGTCTTATCATCACGCGCTCACGTGCCGTTACATAAGCGTTAAAATCGCTCTCATCATCGCCGTGCATCATCGTGATTTTTGCCGTTTTTTCATCAATTGCATTTAGATAAATCGCTATCGTTCGCTTTGGGAATATTGGCATTAAAATTCTAGCATAATAGCTCTTGCCACTTTGAAATTTTGGCTCATCAATACTAATGCCCTCAAAGCCAATGCCAGTGATTTTTGCCCTATTTTCAAGCTTAATCCTGCTTTTTTGCTCATTTTTTAGCGTATCGCTAAGCTCGTCAATCTTGCGATGAAGCTCAATTAAAAGTGTTAAAAGCACTTGGTCGCTCTCCTTTGTGTCGCCCCTTGCCTTTGCACGTTTTAGCCACGCTCCAAGTGCGTCCTCTTCGCTTCTTGTCATTGAGTTAAACTCAATAAAAAACTGCTCATTTTTATCATCATCAAGCGAAAATTCAATCTCTAAACTAGCCGGGACTAATCTCATAATAAATCAACCAAAACAAAGATGAAAAACATAATGCCAAGATAGCCATTTAGCGTGAAAAATGCCCTGTCAATCTTGCTAAAATCACGCCTTACAATGCGGTGTTCTTGCCATAAAATCGCCCCACTTAGCACCACGCCAAAATAGGCAAATCCACCAAGCCCAGCACCCCAGCAAAAAAGTAGCCAAAACAGCACAGCAAGAGCGTGAAACAAGGCTGAGATAAAAAGCGTAGCGTCCTTGCCATAAATGCTAGGCACACTAAAAAGTCCGTTTTTAACGTCAAATTCTAAATCTTGAAGCGAATAAAGCAGGTCAAATCCAGCCACCCAAAAGACCACGCCAAGCGATAAAAGCACCGAATAAAGCGTAATTTCATTAGCAACAGCCACGACCCCAGCAATGGGTGCAAGTCCTAAACTAACGCCTAAAACCACGTGAGCAAGTGGGCTAAAACGCTTAAAAATTGAGTAACCAGCTAGAATGATTAAAATTGGCACGCTAAGATAAAATGCCAAGTCATTAATAAAATACGCAACAAGCACGAAAACAAGGGCATTTAGGGCGATAAAAATAAGCAGATTATTTGCTCCAATCCTGCCATCAACGCTAGGGCGAGAGGCTGTTCGTGGGTTGTGCTTATCAATATCTCTATCGGCGTAGCGATTAAACGCCATCGCAAAATTTCTAGCACTCACAGCACACAAAACGCCTAAAACTAGCAGTTTAAAACCAAACCACGCCGAGTTAGTTTTAACAAAACTAGCCACAATCATCGCCGTAAAAATAAACGGCAGGGCAAAAATTGAGTGTTTAAAAACGATTAAATCGCTGATATCTTTTAATAAATTTAGAAATTTCTGCATTTTTATCCAAGAGTTTTTAGCGGATTTTACTCGGATTTTCTTTAAATTTAGTATAATTTTTCATTTTTAAAGGGTTTAAAATGTTTAGACAATTTTGCATAATCGGCACAACAGCAAGTGGCAAAACCGACTTAGCCTTGCAAATTGCACGTGAATTTGACGGCGTGATTTTAAGTCTTGATAGCCTCTCAATCTACCGCTACATTGACATCGCAAGTGCAAAACCGAGCAAAGATGATTTAAAAAGCGTTAAACATTTTGGCATTGACTTAATTAATCCAGATGAGAATTTTAGCGTTGGCAGGTTTTTTGAAATTTACAAACAAGCAAAAGATTACGCCAAAAATCAAGGCAAAATTTTAATAATCACCGGCGGGAGCGGATTTTATTTAAAGGCGATGATGAGCGGACTAACGCCAGATGTGCCAAAATATGACACGCCAGATAACGCCCAAATTTACGAGCTAATCAGGCAAATTGACCCGGAATTTGGGGCGAAATTTAGCCAAAATGACACCTACCGCCTTCAAAAGTGGTTTTGTATCTATAAATTTAGCGACCAAAAGCCGAGTTTATGGCTTAAAAACAACACAAAAGAGCCGATTTTAGGCGAAATTTCAATCTTTGAAATTTTATGGGACGTGCCAAAAATCAGGGAGCGGATAGAAATTCGCACCAAAAATATGCTAAAAAATGGACTTCTTGATGAGGCAAAATGGCTTTTTGAGCATTACGATAGCGATTTAAAGCCACTTAAATCAATCGGCTTAAAGGAGTGTGGCGAGTTTTTTAGCGGTAAAATTTCAAGCCAAGATGAGCTTGAAACGCTGATTTTTACGCACACAGCTCAACTTGCAAAAAGACAGCGAACCTTTAACCGCTCGGCATTTTTAAACAAAAAGAGCGGAGATTTAGAATTTATTAACGATGAAGTTAGAAAATTTTTAAAATTTTAGCCAAGTTTAATGACTTTTTGCTAAAATCACTTAAACGTAAAGTAAACGTAAATAAAAAGGATAAAAAATGAAACTAAAAATTCTAGCAAAAACGCTATTTTTAGCAAGTGTGTCGCTATTTTTTGTAGCTTGTGGCAACGATGAAGCAAAGAGCCAAAGTGCCTTTGAGCGTATCAAAAAAGAGGGCGTTTTAAGGGTCGGCACAGAAGGCACGTATTCGCCATTTTCGTATCACAACGAAAAGGACGAGCTAGTGGGCTATGATGTGGAGGTCGCTCGTGCGGTGGGCGAAAAAATGGGCGTTAAGGTTGAGTTTGTTGAAGCACCTTGGGACGCTATGTTAGCGGCGTTTGATGCTGGTAAATCAGATGTCGTGTTTAATCAAGTAACAATAAATGAAGACAGAAAGAAAAAATACGACTACACCCTGCCATATATAAAATCAAGAAGTGCCATTGTCGTTCATAAAGACAACGATGATATTAAGGATTTTAGCGATTTAAAGGGTAAAAGCTCAGCTCATTCAGCCACTAGCAACTGGGCAAAACTAGCCGAGAGCTATGGTGCAAATATCGTAACCACCGATGGTTTTAGCAAGGCTGTGGAGCTAATCATCACAAAACGAGCCGACGCTACGATAAATGATGATGTTACATTTTATGATTATTTAAAACAAAAACCAGACGCGCCGATAAAAATCGCAAAAAACGGCGATGAGGCGATACTTTCGGCTGGACTTGTTAAAAAAGGCGAAACAGATTTAGTAAATGCAATCAACGAAGCGATAAAAGAGTTACAAAATAATGGAAAAATAAAGGAAATTTCAATAAAATACTTCGGCAAAGATATTTCACAATAAAAAGGATAGGTCATAGAACGGGCATTTGAAATTATATTTGAGGCGATTATCCCACTTGCGGTAGCTGGGGCAAAAATCACGATACCACTTAGCATTATTTCATTTGCCTTTGGGCTTATTATCGCCATTATCACGGCACTTGCAAGGCTTTCAAAGATTAAAATTTTAAAGCTAATCTTTGGCTTTTATGTTTGGATTTTTCGTGGCACGCCTATGCTCGTTCAGCTTTTTATCGTATTTTACGGACTGCCAAAGGTCGGCATTCAGTTTGACGTTTGGAGTGCGGCGATTGTCGCATTTAGCCTAAATGTCGGCGCTTACGCATCAGAGGCGATTAGAGCGGCTATACTTTCAGTGCCAAAGGGTCAGTGGGAGGCGGCACTCTCGCTTGGTATGGGTAAATTTATGGTTTTAAGAAGAATCATTGCCCCACAAGCGATGAGAATTTCAATCCCGCCACTCTCAAACACATTCATAAGTTTGGTTAAGGACACATCTTTGGCTGCTTCAATTACGATGGTTGATATGTTTATGGTCGCTCAACGCATTGCAGCAAGGACATTTGAGCCGTTTTTGCTCTATGTTTTAGTTGCGATTATGTATCTAATCATCTGCACAGCCCTTACGTTTTTGCAGTCGTATTTAGAGAAACGCTCATCAAAATTTTTAGGATAAAAATGTCAGTAAAACTTATAAAAATTAATAAATTTTTTGGCGAAAATCACGTCTTAAAAGATATAGATTTAGAAATTTACGACAAGCAAACAACGGTGATTTTAGGCAGCTCTGGCTCTGGCAAATCAACACTTTTACGCTGTATCAATCTGCTTGAAACCCCAGATAGCGGTCAGATGTATCTTCGTGGATTTTATCTAAATTTTTCACTACCGATTAAAGAGCGACAAAAGTTGCCGTTTCGTAGCCACACTGGTATGGTTTTTCAGGATTTTAACCTATTCCCACATTTAAACGTGCTTGAAAATATCATTGAAGCACCGATAAATGTGCTAAAAATTCCAAAAGATGAAGCGGTAGAAACTGCTAGAAATTTGCTAAAAAAGGTCGGCTTATCGCAAAAAGAAAATGCCTACATAGCCACGCTTTCAGGCGGTCAAAAGCAAAGGGTGGCTATTGTTAGAGCCTTAGCGATGAAGCCATATTTTTTACTGCTTGATGAGCCGACATCAGCGCTTGATCCAGAGCTTGAAGCGGAGGTTTTAAAGGTGATTTTTGATCTAAGCAAAGAGCAACGCTCAATCATAATCGTAACTCACAATATGGAATTTGCAAGGCGTGCGGCGGATAGAATTTTATTTTTAGACAAGGGCAATATCATCTTTGATGGCACGAGCGATGAGTTTTTTTATAACGACAACGATAGAATTGTAAATTTTATTTCAGCGATGAAATTTTAAGGAGAGATAATGAATCTAAACACACTTTTGGTTAAAGGCATTTCGGCTCACACCGACCAGCACAAGGCTGTCGTGCCACCGATTTATCTATCAAGCACATTTGCACAAGATGGGCTTGATGAGTTTGGCAAATTTTGCTACTCGCGCGGCTTAAATCCGACAACCGACGCCTTTGAGACACTATTTGCAAAGATTGAGGGCGCTAAGTGTTGCATTAGCTTCTCATCTGGTATGGCAGCGACTACGGCAGCATTTCACCTGCTAAAAAGTGGCGATAAGGTGCTTTTAAACAACAATGTCTATGGCGGGACGTTTAGATACGCTCACACGATTTTTGCCGATAATGGCATAAAATACGAGCTAGTTGATGATTTAAATGTAATCACAGAAGATGATTTAACGCCAGATGTTAAGATGATTTTTGTTGAGACGCCTTCAAATCCGCTTTTAAGGGTTACTGACATTAAAAAAATCGTGGAGCTAGCTCACAAAAAGGGAATTTTAGTAGTCGCTGATAACACATTTTTAACGCCGTATTTTCAAAAACTGCTTGACTTTGGCGTAGATGTCGTGGTCTATTCTGCTACAAAATATATCGGCGGACACGCTGACGTTATCGCTGGTATTGCCACGACAAATGATGAAAAACTTGGTGAAAAGCTAAGGTTTATTAAAAACACGCTTGGCTCAAATTTAAGCCCGACCGATGCTTATTCGCTCATTCGTGGGCTAAAAACCCTAAGCGTTCGCTTTGATAGACAGATGCAAAATACGCACAAAATCATTGAATTTTTAAAATCAAACGAAGCCATTGATGTTGTTCATTACGCTGGCTCACGCTCTGAATATGAGGCAAAAGTCCAAAAGAGCCAAGCTGGCGATATCGGTGCCTTAATCTCAATTGAGCTAAATCAAAATTACGACTACAAAAAATTTGCAAAATCGCTAAAATTATTTGATTTAGCAGTGAGCCTTGGCGGTGTTGAGAGCCTGATTTGTCAGCCTTCATCAATGACACACGAGTCTTATCCAGCCGAGCTTCAAGAAAAAATCGGCATAAAGCCAAACCTACTTCGCCTAGCTATCGGCGTTGAGGACGCAAACGACCTAATCGCCGATTTAGCAAACGCAATCAAGCTCTCAAAAAAGTAGCTACATCCAAACCAAAACCACATCTTGGATAAAAATATCGCTCTTTTTTGGGGCGATTTTTATCTGATTTATCTGTAAATTTTTGCTCTTAATCTCAGCTAATTTTAGCTCAAATTCACGCTCTAAATCATCAATTTGAGCCAAAATTTCATCAACCCCAGCCTCGCTTAGTTTGACATCATTTCGCTCTTTTAAAAGGCGATTTGTGCTTTTTACGCTAGTTGCGATTTTTGAAACGCTCTTTTTGCCAAAAAATGCACCGATCAAACTAGCTCCGATATTAACCACAGCGTCAATCGTGCTTGTTTTTGCGTCGTTTTGCTCTTTAACAAGTCTTTGTCTTGCACTTGCTAATTTATCTTCAAGCCTTGCTTTTTGAGCCTTAAATTTCTGCTCTAACGCCTCTTGTTCTTTGCTTGAATCATTAAGGCTTAGTCTGGCTAAAAACTCCTGCTTACTTTCGCCCGGATTTGAGTTAAGGCGAGGCGAGGCGTAAAGATAAAGTCCCTCGTTTTGGTAGATAAAATCCCTTAAATCACTTTGTAAATTTTTGGTGTTTTTAAGGCGTAAAATTTCACTTGGCAATGGCATAAAAGTCGCATTTTGTGGCATTTGTGTGAAATTTAGCTCTGGATTTTTACTAGCATTATCCCAGCTAAAATTCTCACACGCCTCGCCTAAAAAGCTAAGGTCTAAATTTGTATCAATATTAAGCTTTGTATCATAAAATCTAACCCTTGCCGTGCCTAAAAAATAGGCGTTTAGCTCATTTTTATCACTGGCAAAGAGCTGTTTTATCTCGTTTGAGATGAGCGGTCTTTGATTTTGCTCATCTTTGTGGCTAAAATTTTGGCGTTTTTGGCTCATTAAATTTTTAATCTCATCGGCAGTTAGCGGACCTTTTAGGTAGCTAAGTGCGTAGCGAGTGTTTAAAATTTTAAGGGCGTCATCGTGGATATTTTTTATTAAAAACTGCCTTTTTTCTAGGTTTGAAATTTGGCTAAAAAGCTCGGTTTTATCGCCGTTTAGTCCGCTAATTACACGCTCTTTATCCTGAGCGGTGATTAATCTACCAATAAACCACGTGCCTATGTTGCTAAGCCCTTTGTAGTCTAAATCCACTGGATTTTGGGTGCTTAAAACACAGCCAAGCCCAAAAGCACGAGCTTGTTTTAAAAGCGTGAGCATCGGCGTTTTTGAGGGTGGATTTGCATTTGGCGAGAAATAGCCAAAAATTTCATCCATATAAAGCACCGCTTTTAGCTCGTCCGTGCCACTTGTGGTTCTAATCCAAGCTAAAATTTCGTTTAGCAAAAACGTAACAAAAAACATTCGCTCGTTGTCGTTTAGGTGGGCTATGCTAAAAATGTTGCATTTTGCCTTCGTGCCGTTAAAAAGCATATTTTTTATGTTTAGGCGTTCGCCGTTTGTGTAGGCTTTAAAATTTGCACTTGCAATGAGTAAATTTAGCCTAACGCTAAGCTTAAAACGCTCATTTGCTGGGTAAAATTTCTCAATATCAAAGATGCCAATTTGACTAAATGGTGGCTCATTTATGGCTAAGATTAGCTCACTTAGGCTTAAAGTTTTGCCCTCTTCAAAGGCGTTTGATAGAATTTTAGAGATTAAAATATGCTCTTTTGACGCATCATCAGCGTTGATTGAAAGTAGCGATAAAATGGAGCTTGTAAGCGAATTTACATAATTTATCATCGCCTCATCATCTAAATTTTGTGGTGGCACAAAATCGCCTAAGAGTGCCACGCCGACCCCGCTACTACTTTTTGGCGTGTAAATGGTAAAATCCACGCTGTTTTTAAACTCGCTAACTCGCTCTAAATCATCATTAAGCCCTAGTCTTAGGCTATTTGCTAAATTTTCAGCCCTACTTTTATCATTTGTGTAAGTCAAAAACTCATCGGTGTTTTTTAACGCTAGGCAAAGATTGCCCATATCGCCCTTTGGGTCAATGACAAAGCTTGGGATATTTTTAAGACAAATCTCTTCAAGTAGCGTGATACCAAGCCCAGTTTTACCTGAGCCAGTCATACCGATGATTAGAGCGTGTGTGGTTAAATTTTTACTTTTATAAAAAAACGGCTTATTCTCGCTCGTGCCTAGCCAAAGCTCGCCACTCATCTGTATGAGCTTTGAAGTTCGTTTAGCTCATCAAGCGTGTCTTGCACCCTTTTATCTATGAATTTATCAAGCTCTGGCGTGATTTGGTTGCGATTTTGCATACAATAACGCATAAATCCGTTCTGACTTATCTGCACGATTAGCGTCAAATCAAGCGTGATTTTAACGCAGTTATCCTCGCTCACACAAAGCTCAAAGGTCGCCGTGATATTTTCGTGCGGATGAAATTTCACGTCCTCTTGGCTTAACACGCTAAGCCCACCCTTTGAAATATCATAAAGGTTGCCTAGAAGTTCGCTGTTTTCGCCTTTTAGCGTGACTCTTGTAAATTTATTTGGATGCACCCTTTGGTGCTTTCTAAGGCTGGCACTCATCTTTTCAACACGCTTAAAATTCGTAAGCGTAATCGTTTTTGATGAGAGATTAAAATCGCTAATATCAGCCTTTATGTGCTTTAAAAAGTAGTCGTTTTTTAAAATGTAGGCGTTGCCCTCTTGCTTCATCGCTAGGATTTGATTTATCGTCGTTTGTAGCGTGACGCTGTCTTCGCCGATATTTAAGATCGTGCCGTCGTTTTGGATATTTACGCCGTCATAAAGGTTTAAAAATGTAACGCTTTTTTCTAGGTCTTTTATCTTTTTAAAGGTGTTAATTGGGTGTTCAAAAAACATATCGTTGTTTAAATTTAGCACCGATGGCTGGGCTGAAACGACCTTTCTAGCCTTTAATCCTTTGATGATAAAATCAATCCTAAAAACCAGCTCTCTAATGCCAAATTCGCTCTTTTTGGCGTATTGAATGAGAAAATTTAAAAAAACGTGCTCGGGTAGCCTAATAACGCCACTTGCTTTACTTACAAGCACCTCAAAATCATCTTTTAGCTTTAAATTATCAAGCTCATCGCTAACTAAGGCTAGATAGATATCCTTTAAAAACATAGTAACTTCATCGCTATCAAGCTCAAAGCTAACCTCCTTACAAAACTCCAATCCGTCCTTTAAAAAATCGGCTTCAAGCTCGTTAAAAAGAGAAATTTTGGTGTTAAAAAAGCCATTTACGAACATCATTTTTTTATCCTTGAAAAATTTTGGCTTATTATAATGTAATTTTGCTTTTGAAATTTTTATTTAAGAAGTATTAAAAAAGGCAGGGTTATCCTGCCTTAAAAATTTATAGTTCGCCTTCGTGTTTTGAAAGATACTCAGCCACACCAGCTGTGCTTGGTTTCATAGCTGCATCGCCCTTGTGCCAGCCAGCAGGGCAAACTTCGCCGTGCTCGTTTGTAAATAGCATTGTATCTACCATTCTTATCATCTCGTCAATGTTTCTGCCAAGTGGTAGGTCATTTACGACTGCGTGGCGGATTGTGCCGTCTTTATCAAGCAAGAACGAACCACGAAGTGCAACGCCAACCTCTTCAATAAGCACGTCAAAACCACGTGAAATAGCGTGATTTGTGTCAGCCACGATTGGGAAGCGGACATTGCCGATACCGCCTTTATTTACCGGTGTCTCTTTCCACGCAAAGTGTGAGAATTGATTATCTGTTGAAACCGCAATAACCTCTATGCCACGCTCTTTAAAGTCGTCGTATCTCTTGTCAAATGCGATGATTTCGCTAGGGCAAACGAACGTGAAGTCCATTGGATAAAAGAACACGACCGCTCCGTTTTTGCCTAAATTTTTGTATAGGTTAAAATCTGATTTGATTTGATTATCGCCTAAAACTGCCGCAGCTGTAAAATCAGGTGCTTTTTTTGTAACTAACATTTTTTCTCCTTATAATAAAATTTATTAATTGCGAAATTATATAGCTAAATAGTAAATATATATTTAATAACTCAGTAAAATTTTAAAATTTAGAAAAATTATGCGGATTTTCTCGCTGGATTTTAAATTTTTAAAAACGCCAGAACGTAAAAGCCGACTTGTTGCCAGTTAAAACCTGCAAAAGCATAGCAATAAAAGAGCGTTTTTACTTGGTAAATGGCGAAATTTTTTGCGAAAAACACAAAATTTAAAAATGCTAAAACGTAAAAAAATAAAAACCAGCGAACGCCGATTGAAAATCGGCAGGTGTTCGCACGAAAGAGCGTTGTCGTGGGGAAGGTGGAGCAGACAGCAACAAAAATGGTATTACGATACCATTTTTGTGATCTGCGAGTTACGGCAAAGGAGAAGGGAGCGACCCTACTTCGCTTCGCTCGTTCTAGAAGTAGAACGCAAAAGAAGCCCCCTTAACAAAATGCAAAGTTCTACTTCAAACCACAAAAATTCTCAAAAAACAGCATATTTTTTTAGACTAAAATTTTAAAAATGTTGAAACGTAAAAAATCTAAACCTGCGAACGCCGATTGAAAATCGGCAGATGTTCGCCACCTTAGAAGCGTTGTCGGGGATAAGGGTTGTTAAGGGAGAAGGGGGCGACTTCGCAATTCAAGCCCCCTTCTCCCTTAAAATAGAGTAAGCGACACTTTTTAAATTTCAAGCGAAGCTCTATTGCAAAATAAACAAAATTTTGTTTGCAAGTTATAACCCTAATCCGCTTTGCTTGTTCTAAAAGCCACATTCTTTTAAAAAACAACACTTTTTAAATTTCAGGCAAAATTGTTATCAAAAACCAGTATATATAAAAATTGGGTTTTAAGAATGAAAAGAATTTCTAGCAAACCAAAGTTTGCTAGAAATTTGTAGTTATTGTAGCAGTTTTAGGACGTTTTGTTGCACTGAGTTTGCTTGGCTCATTGCGTAGCTGCCTGATTGTGCTAGGATGTTTCTTTTTGAGAAGTTTGCACTCTCAGCTGCAAAATCAACATCTCTGATTTGACTCTCTGCTGATTTTACATTGACCTGAGTTACCGTGATATTGCTAACGGTTGCAACAAGCTGATTTTGCACTGATCCAAGGTCTGAGCGAATGAAGTCAAGTGTTTTTTGTGCTGATTCAGCGATATTCATAACTGCCATAGCACCACGTAGTGTCATTACGCCAGCTGATTGATTAGAAGTCATATCAGATAGCGACATACGCTGAAATCCCATTGCAGCAGCAACGGATTTGTCTATTTGTCCCCTGATATCACGAAGTGAAACTGATTGTTGGTTGCCGCCGTCTTGACTAAACGCAGCCGAATACGCACCATTTGCTTGACTGCCACCTGAAATTTTAATATCCCTGCCGTCAAGTCTTACAAGGTTTAAACGACCTACAAACATTGAGCTTGAAAGTTGTTCTGCAATTTTGCCTTGCATACCGAGAGCTTCACCTATCTTTTTCGCTTTTGCATTATCTCCACCCGTAATATTTATCGCACGTCCATCACGACTTGTTAGCACCATTCTGCCTTGTGGATCTATTGACGCTTCTACGCCTGTTTGGTCTTTTACTGAGTTTATCGCATTTACTAAGGCACCATTGCTGTCGCCGTCTTTTACAGCTAGGTCGCCGATTTTTACGCCATTGATTGTGATTGAATAAAGGTTACCAGCGGTTATTGCCTTACTACCTCTTAATGTTACATCGTAAGTAGCCCTGACACCAGTTTCATTTGATACCTTATTGATGTTTTCAGCGAGTTTGCCCAGTCCGTTACCTAAACCAGTTGAGATTACGGCAGCTGCGACTTTTACGTTATTTACGCCATCAACATTAATAAATGTAAGTGAAACCTTGCCACCAGCAGTGATGAGTTTTGAGCTTTCAAAACGTGTAAGTCCAATCTTATCCGAAGTCGTAGCACCAATGCTTGCTTTTACTACTTCGTTTGAATAAGCACCGATTTGAAATTCTTTGTTTGAGAATGTGCCGTTTAGGAGTTGTTGTCCGTTAAATGAAGTGGTATTGCCGATATTATCTAGCTCCTCCATTA
>NZ_JANURM010000017.1 GCF_030249845.1 Campylobacter gastrosuis
ATCCAAACCGCAGCAGATGACGCATCTGGTCTAGCCATAGCTGATAGTCTAAGAAGCCAAGCATCAGCACTCGGTCAAGCCATCGCAAACGGCAACGACGCAATCGGCATAATCCAAGTAGCCGATAAAGCAATGGACGAGCAACTTAAAATTCTTGATACAATCAAAGTAAAAGCCACCCAAGCCGCCCAAGACGGACAGACATCTAAATCACGCCAAGCACTTCAAGCTGACATCGTTAGATTAATGGAGGAGCTAGATAATATCGGCAATACCACTTCATTTAACGGACAACAACTCCTAAACGGCACATTCTCAAACAAAGAATTTCAAATCGGTGCTTATTCAAACGAAGTAGTAAAAGCAAGTATTGGTGCTACGACTTCGGATAAGATTGGATTAACTAGGTTTGAGAGTTCAAAGCTTTTGACTGCGACAAAAGCTGGTGCTGTTAGCCTTACGTTTTTTAACGTTGATGGTGTAAATAACGTAAAAGTCGCAGCTGCAACAATTGGCACAGGTATCGGTCAGGGGCTTGGTGCATTAGCCGAGAATATAAATAAAGTTTCAAATGAAACTGGTGTTAGGGCTACATTTGATGTTACTTGGACTGGTAAAGTCGCCGTTGCCGAAGGCGATTTGAAAAATTTAAATATTAATGGCGTGATTATTGGTGACCTAAAAGTAAAAGCAGGCGATAGCAACGGCGCCCTTGTAAATGCGATAAACTCGGTAAAAGACCAAACTGGCGTTGAAGCCTCAATAGATGCACAAGGTAGAATGGTATTAACAAGCCGTGATGGCAGAGCCATACAAGCAAAATCAGATGGAAATACTATGTCTTCTGTTTTTGGGTATGGGGCTAAATTATTAGATAAAAAATTAGGTGCGGCTTTGTCAAGCACTTTTGTTGGGCGTTTAAACCTTGTAAGGCTTGATGGACGAGATATAAAAATATCATCTGGTGCCAATGGTGCGGCTGGTGCATTTTCTGTTGCATTTAGTGCTGGTAAAACGGATAGCAACGGCGGTTCTGAACAATCTGTATCTTTAAGAGACGTTCGTGGTCAGATAGATAAAACAGTTGCTGCTGCAATGGGTTTTGCACGTGGCTATCTAAACAGCGGTGCAATGACTTCTAATCAAAGTGCTGGCGTTATGACCCTAAGAGGTGCTATGGCTGTTATGAATATCGCTGAATCAGCACAAAAAACCCTTGATTTTATCCGCTCAGATCTTGGATCTGTGCAAAATCAGCTTGTTGCAACGGTAAGCAACATAACCGTAACACAAGTAAATGTAAAATCAGCCGAGAGTCAAATCAGAGATGTTGATTTTGCAGCTGAGAGTGCAAACTTCTCAAAACGAAATATCCTAGCACAATCAGGCAGCTACGCAATGAGCCAAGCAAACTCAGTGCAACAAAACGTCCTAAAACTGCTACAATAACTACAATTTCTAGCAAACTTCGGTTTGCTAGAAATTCTTTTAATTCTTAAAATTTTTTAAGCTTTTGTGTATTGTTATGAGATATTTAGATTTTTTTACTAAGAGTTTAAAATTTGTTTTTTTGCTAATGTATTAATACCTTAAAACACATTGCATAAATCATCACATAATTCCATAAATTTACGTGCTAAAACACATAAATTTTATAAAATATCGTCTTAAAACATAAAAATATCAATTAAGGCATTTGTATTGTCAAATTTAGATTAGTTTGTTAAAATACAAATCAAAACAATATTAAAAATGGTATTTGTATTAAAAGATTTTTGACTTGCAAAGCTTTTAAATAAAAATACAATCGCAAAAAACAAAAGGACATTTATGCTAAATTACCTAATTTTGCGGGTTTGTGGCATAGATATTAAGCCAAAATATCCGTTTATCGGCTCAACAATTCGTGGAATTTTCGGATACGCACTTAGGCAGGCTTGCTGTGTTTATGTCAATTTAAAATGCAAAGAGTGCGAATTTAAAGGCAGTTGTGCCTATTTTAGCTTTTATGAAAACGAAAAAACTCCAAATTTTAAACTAAATATCAAGCTAAATCAGCCAAACTACGACTTTGAAATTTATCTTTTTGCAGACGCCATAAAACACCTAAAACCAGTCATCATAGCCATAAAAAATATGCCTAGCATCGGACTTGGCGTGAAAAAATTGCCGTTTAACTACAAGCAAATTTTTCTAAATCAAAGCGAGATTACAAACGCAAAAATAGACGATATCACGCCAACTTTTTTAACATTCACGCCCCATTTTAAAGGCGGTAATTACGAGCTAAAAACCATAACCCCACTTCGCATAAAACAAAAAAATATCTACGTTAAAAACTCGCTTGATTTTACAATTTTTATCCGCCAAATAGCGATGAAATTTGGCGAAATTATCGGCGAAGAACAGCCAAAATTTGAAGTTCATTTTGATAAAATTGAGCAAAATTTTAGCTTTTATGATATCACTCGCTACTCAAACCGAAAAGAGCGTAAAATGGAGTTTGGCGGGATTTTTGGCAGTATGAAAATTTACGGACTTGATGAACGCTCGGCCAATTTTTTAGAGTTAGCAACGCTTACAAATATCGGCAAAAGCGTGACTTTTGGGCTTGGCAAGATTAGCGTTAGGCAGCTAAAATGATGGATTTATTTAGCCTAGAATTAGAGCAATTTTTTACCAACGACACCTTTTTAAATGCCACAAAACGGCTAAAACACGTAAGTCTTGGGCTTGATGGACTAAAAATTGATGAAGTTTGTTTTGGCAAATTAAAAGATGAAATTTTATCTCAAACCTACGCCCCGACGCCACTAAAAGAGCTTTTTATCCCAAAAGAGAACAAAAACGAGTTAAGGCACCTTGGCATACCATCATTTAAGGACAAAATCGCCCAAAATATGCTCGCTTTTGAGCTAAATAAGTATTTTGACAAGCTATTTTCTAGCTCATCTTACGCCTACCGACAGGGCAAATCTTACAAAAACGCCGTTTTTCGCGCAAGGGATTTTTTTCGCAAATACTCACACGTGATAAAAACGGACATTAAGGACTTTTTTGAGAGCATAAATCACGAAATTTTGCTTGAAATTTTAAATGTTCACATAGTCGATAAGCGAATTATCAGGTTAATTACGCTTTGGATTAAAAATGGCGAATTTTTAAGATACAGCTACTTTAAGCACCACAAGGGCGTTCATCAAGGCGACGTGCTAAGTCCGCTACTTTCAAACATCTATTTAAATCAAATGGATAAATTTTTAGAGCAAAATGGGCTAGATTTTGTCCGTTACGCCGATGATTTTGTCATCTTTACTGTAAGCGAGCAAGACGCCACAAATACGCTAAAAATGCTTAAAAATTTTCTCTTAACAATAAAACTAAATCTAAATCAAAACAAAACAGCCATACACGATAAATTCAGCGATTTTACTTTTCTTGGGGTAAATTTTAAAGGCGATGAGCTAAGCATAAGCGATGAGAAATTTAGACAAACCCTAGCAAAACTCTCATCACAGATAAAACAACAAGAGATAAACACAGCAATAACCAACCTAAACGCCTACATATCGCACCTAAAAACGATAAAACTTCAACTATTTTCGCCAGAGCAAAAGGAGAATTTCAACGCCCATTTTAACCAAACTATAACAAATCTCGTGCGTAAATTTATAAAAATTCTTGATAAAAAAGCCATAGCAGACGCACTTTTAAACCTAGAATTTGCCTATCCAGTCGCTAACACACTTAAAAAGCAACTCCTGCTTTCATACTACAAAAACGCAAAACTACCACGAGTAAAATCCATAACAGCCACGCTTGAAGCCAAAAAGCGAGAATACCTGCGAAATTTCGCCAAAGATAGTGTCCTTCACGTAACTACGCCATTTTTGTTTTTAGCGATTTTGCAAGGTAAATTTGTGCTAAAACAAAACGGCAAAATCACGCACAAATTCCCAATCTCAAAGATAAACCAAATCATCATAAACACCCAAATTTCGCTTAGCTCAGCAGTAATTTATGAGTGCTCAAAGCGTAAAATTTCTATTGATTTTATAGATGAAAAGACAAATTTAAGCTACGCCACGCTCTTTACTTCAAATAACGCAATACCAAAAAACACGACCTCACAAATCTCAATCCTAAAAACCAAAAAATCGTAGCCCTGCTTGAAGGATACGGCGTGCGTGCAAACTACTCGGTTTTTGAGCTTAAAATCACGCAAAAAGATTATGAGTTTATAAAAGAAAAAATCGCAACTTTGATTGATTTTAAAACCGACAAAGTCCTATTTTATCGTATCTGCCTTAACTGCCTAGCTAAAAGCGAGAGCCTTGGCGATGGTAAAATTTTCGCTCCACTTGATACATATGTTTAATTTTTATATAATTTGTCAAAAAAGGTAGCAAAATGAGAAAATTTTTTATTTTAATGAGCCACAAAATAACCGACACTCAGGTAGAACAAGCCAAAAAGGAATTTGGCGTTAGCGAGTTTATAAACATCTCAGATGATGCTTGGTCTTGCATAAATCCGAGCATTGAAAGCGTAAAACAAAGCACTCAAAAATACAAAGACCTGCTAAAACTAAACGCCAAAAGTGGCGATATTTTGCTGGTGCAAGGCGACTTTGGAGCGACTTTTAATATGGCTAGTTTTGCTAAAAATTTTGGACTAATTGCAATCTATGCCACAACAAAACGAGTAATCAACGAAGTAATCAAAGATGACGGCACAATCGTATCAACTAGGGAATTCAGACACGAAAGATTTAGAGAGTATGAGAGCTAAATTTTGCTCTTTTCGTTTGCGTGAGTAGATTTTTTTTTGACCTAACGACCCTCGTGCCTAAATCTATCCTTCGTTTAGCAAAAGCGACCATATTTAAATCCCTTGTCTTTTTCATTTTTTCTCCTTCTGATTTATTTTTCAGGGCAAATTATAAACTAGATTTTTGACATATTTTGTCATTTTTTTATAAAATATAATCCAAAACAAGGATAAATTATGCAAGTAAATAAAATAGGCTCAGCGCAAAAAGTCTTAGAAATTTTAAAAGCCATAAATGACGGATTAGAGCTTGATATGTCGTTTTTTCAAATGAGCGAGCGAAATAATATAAGATATATAAAAGCCATAAACGAAACTTTTGGCGACATTTGCAAATACGACAAAGAAGCAAATTTATGTAAGCCGATAAAAAAGGGCTTTATAAACCTAAATCCAAGCGTTTTTACGCTAATGGCAATCACTTATGAATTTATGGTTTCAAACAGCAAGCTATTTTCTAACATTGACGATAAGACCAAAAAAGAGCTAAACAAAGCCGTCAAAGAGCTTAAAAAAAGCTATAAATTTATAACCAAGCCATTTGAGAATGTCTGTGCAAAAACAATGCAAATCCTGCAAAACTGCATACTTTTACAAAGGCGAATTAGCCTAATCTACAACGAAAAAGAGCTAATCATAAAACCATATAAAATAGTCTTTATAGATGAGAATTTCTACCTTGCTTGTTTAGATGATGATAGGTTTAAAATGCTTAGAATTTCAAATATAAAAGAGCCAAAAAAGCTTGAAAAATTCAACCATAGCCAGAGTTTTTACATTGATGAATTTATACAAAACGCACTTCAAACGCCGTGGAGTAGCTATGAAAATTTCATTCAAAATAAAACAATCCACATAAAGCTAAAAGTCTTGCCAAACGTGGCTAAATACTTCACAAAAGATAAAAAATTCCTGCCATCTCAAATGATTTTAGACACCCAAAATGACGGCTCAAAAATCATAACCTACGAAGTCAGCGACCTTATGGAGATAAAGCCATTTATAAAAAAATGGATACCATTCATACAAGTCCTAGCCCAGCACGAGCTAAAAGATGAAATTTTAAATGAATTAAAAGAGTATCTAAGGCTAAATGTCTAGCCACTCTATCTTTATGATCTCTATTTCTTGCTTTTTCTCTCCTTTTTTCTCGTAATTATATGGGTTATCTTTGACACAATCTGTCATTTTTCTTAAATTTAGATTCTCGAACTTTCTAAAATTTCAAAATCCCCAAATTTAGGGCTTTTAATTTTCATATAAGTTTTAAAAAGTTCGAAAATCTACTTTTTTACCCTTTTAAATTTTAGATTCTCGAACTTTTGAAATTTTGCCCTTTTTAAAGCCCCTATTTTAGGGCATCTTTTTTGCCCTAAATTTGCAAAAGTTCGAAAACCTATTAAATTTTAAAATTTCAAATTAGATTCTCGAACTTTTACTATCTCGCAAACACCCTAAAATACGATATTTTAAGATTAAATTTAGCAAAATACCCCGTTTTTGAAACTAAAATTTTGTTAGATTCTCGAACTTTTTACAATTTTACGCTACAATCACACCCAAATAGTTCTTTTAAAATTCATTGTTGATTTTTAAGATTGAATTTTAGGCTATTTAACTCGAGTTTCCCCGACTTAGGGGATTGAAACCAGACAGCTCTTGTGTGGCACTACTGATGTGGCTTAATTTAACTCGAGTTTCCCCGACTTAGGGGATGAGCAAACATATCAACAAAATGATATTACGATATCATTTTGTTGGTTTGCGAAAAATGGGATTACTTGTCAATGTAAATTTGTATTAACAGTCAATAAGACTCCGACTTAGGGGATTGAAACTTATTGCCTTCATCACTTCATTATATGGCTTAAAATATTTCGCTCGAGTTTCCCCGACTTAGGGGATGAGCAAACATATCAACAAAATGATATTACGATATCATTTTGTTGGTTTGCGAAAGATAGCAACACCTTGTAAAAATGATTACTATATAATTTTACGAGTTTGCAAAAAAATGGGACTACTTGTCAATGTAAATTTGCATTACTAGCCAATAAAAACTCCGACTTAGGGGATTGAAACTCAAAGTCTTGCCACATACTGTTCCAGTTTACAGAAACAACATTTCGCTCGAGCCTCCCCGACTTAGGGGATGAGCAAACATATCAACACCTTGCAAGAATTTACAATATCATCAAAAATATTGGTATAATTTTCAAAAAAGGAGAATAAATGCAAACAATTAGCATTCAGACTGAAAATAGCAATATCATAGAAGCTATTAAGGCTATTATAGCCCTTGACCCAAAGTCAAGTATAGTTTATGATGATATAAATTTGAGCCAAACAGATAAAAAAGATTTAGAAAAACTAATCAAAGCCGATAAGTGCGGTAAATTAAAATATCAAACCTTTGATGAATTTAAAGCCGAAATGAGAGCTTATGTTAAAAGCATAGGTTCTTAAAATGGATATTATTTTAACAGAGCAATTTAAAGCAGAGTTAAAAATCATATTGGATTTTTATGCAAGTAAGAGCCAAATGGTCGCAAATACTTTTCTTGATGAGTTATTTGAAAAAATTGAGAGTATTGCCTTTATGGCTTATCGTTTTAGAAAAAATAGATATTTTGAAAAAGACAACGTTAGAGATTTGATTTTTAAAGGCTATGTAATCTCATTTATAATTGAAAACGAAACAATAAAAATTCTATCAATATATGGACATAATCTACCAAAAATTAATTAAACTACAAACGCTTTTTAATAAAAGCAAATCAATAAAAACCAAACCACAAATCAACAAAAAACTAAAAAATGCTAACAAAATCCATTAAAAAAGCAAAATTTTAAGATATTTTGCTAAAATCATTCAACTAAAACAAAAGGCAGTCTATGAGCTTTGAAAGCAACAAACAGCTTAATGATATACTAGATATAAACCTAAAAATCGCCGAAGAACAAGACATAGATAAAATTTTAGAGATGATACTAACATACACCAAAAAGCTCACAAACAGCGACGGCGGTTCATTATATATAGTAGATGAAAAAAATCAAAATCTTATATACAAAATCACACAAAATGACAAACTAAATATAAACCTAAAAAATCCGGGTGACTGGGCACCAATACCGCTTTATAAAGATGACAAGGCAAACACTTCAAGGGTTGCTGTCGTGTCTGCGTTAGAAAATAAATTTATAAAAGTTGATGATATTTACAATACAAAAGAATACGATTTTTCAGGCTCAAAAGCATTTGATGAACGCCATAATTACAAAACAAAATCTATGTTAGCACTACCATTGACTAATCACGAAAACGAAGTAATCGGCGTTATACAGCTTTTTAACAAGCTAAACGATAATAAAAGTCCAGTTTCTTTTACTCAAAGAGATGAAAATATCATTAAAATTTTTGCAAAACAAGCTTCAATGATACTCACAAATGCTCAGCTTGTAAAGAGTGTAGATGATTTTATGAACGCCTTTGTAAATGTAATCGCAAAAGCAATAGATGATAAATCAAGCCAAACTAACAACCACATAACAAACATAGCCCAACTTGCCCCAATGATAGCACAAAGCATAAACGACGATAGCTTGGTTTATGCAAATGTAAATTTTAGCCAAAATGACATTAAGCAGATTGAGCTAGCAGCAAAACTACACGATGTTGGCAAAATCACAACCCCTGATTATATCTTAGAAAAATCATCAAAACTTGAATGTATTTATGATAGATTTGAAGCGGTAAAAGATAGGTTTGAGATATTAAAAAGGGACGCTAAGATTGAGTTTTTAGAAAATAAAATCACACAAGAACAATACGATAAAAAGATTACCCAGCTAAAAAGCGACCTTGAATTTATAGACACGCTTAATAAATCAGAAGATTTAATTGAGTCAGCACGCCTAGATGAGATAGCCAGTAAAACCTATCTGCAAGATGATAAAATTTGCCCAATTTTTTCAGAAAGTGAGATAGAAAATCTTAAAATCAAACGTGGTAATTTAACCAAAAACGAGCTAGAAAAGATAAAAAACCACGCCCAGCTAAGCAAAGATATGCTTAAAAACTTGCCATACCCTAAAAAATACAAAGATGTCCTTCATATCGCAATAAATCATCACGAAAAGCTAAATGGCAAGGGCTATCCAAGCGGACTAGCACACGATGAGCTAGATATAAAAGATAAAATACTAATCCTAGCTGATATCTTTGAGGCACTAACAGCACAAGATAGGTCGTATAAATCGCCAAAAACACTTAAAAAGACATTTGAAATTTTAGATGATATGGCTTTTAGGGGTGAAATAGACAAGGATTTGCTTGAATTTTTTAAAACCAGCGACGCACTAAAAGAATACGCTAAAAGACTTCAAGCCGGGCAAATAGATGACTTTTTTAAATAATAATCGGAGGTAAAAATGGCAAAAATTTTAATTAGCTCAATTGGTGTTGGCGGAGGTATCACAGACTACGCCAAAGCAAACTACAAAATAGATGATAAAATTTATAAAGATGAGAAATTTATAGCCAAAGCTTTATGCGAACATATCGGTATTGATAAGCTATTTTTAGTCGGCACAAAAAAGTCAATTTGGGAGGCTGTTTATCAAGATTTTGGTGGCAATTATGAGCTTGGACTAAAAATTCTTGAAGCCAAAGAAAATGATAAATTAGATGAATTTTTACCGATTATAGAACAAATCATAGACACAAAACTAGGCACAAAAGGCTCAAAGTGCTTTGTTATAAAATACGGCTTAGATGATGATGAACTTTGGCAAAATTTTGATAAATTTTTACAAATTGCAAATAATTTTGCTAAGAATGATGAAATTTATATGGATATCACTCACTCGTTTAGATCGCTCTCGCTAATGAGCTTTGTAATGAGCGAGTTTGTCTCAAATTCGCTTGATGATGAGCTTGATATAAAGGGCGTTTATTATGGTATGCTTGAATATTCAAAAGAAAATAATGGCATTACGCCGATTGTAAATCTTAGTATGTTTTTTGAGCTTTTAAAGTGGTCAAAGGCGATACGTGAGCTTAAAAAATATGGTAATGCAAAAGAAATTTTAATGCTACTTCAAAAATCAAACGATGAAGTTGGCAAAGATGTGTTAAATAAATTTAAATCATTTTCTGACTCACTTAGTATGTCAGATATAACATACATTCAGCTTTCAATTAACCAATTAAAAACAAGAATGGCATTTTTTAAAAATAACCATAACAACATATACAGACTTATTAGCAAAGATTTAGAGAAATTTATAGATATATTTAATGTATCAAGCCCATCTTTATTGCAATACAAAATGGCGATTTGGTATTATGAGAGCAAAAACTACTCTATGGCGTATATATTTTTAACCGAAGCGTTTTTAACAGCAGTAGCAGAAAATAACAACACAGACCTACAAACAGAAGAAAAACAAAAAAAAGTAAAAAAAATAATAAATAAAAGAGCAAACAACAATACACATAAAAAAAATACACATAAAAAAGATAACGAATACGACATATATTTTAAAATAAAAAACATAAGACACTCAATAGCTCACGCACTAGATTTAGAAAATAGAAAAACAAAAATAACACCAAGAGAAGCCATTGAGAATTTACCACTTTACATTGAAAAAGTAAAAGTGCTATTTAAGGACAAAAATTAAGAGATTAATTTATGAAAATTTGCAAGATTGAGATTAAAGCGTCTAGCAAACACAAGCCACCGCCGTTTATGGGCTTGGAGCTTAGAAACTCATTTGGCCTTGCATTAAAGGGCGTAAGCTGCATAAACCGCACCTACAAATGCAGCGGCTGTTTTGCCCTAAACGAGTGCCTTTATTACAAGCTTTACGAGCAAAAAAACGAATATAAAAAATTTAGATTTGACTTTTTGCTAAATCAAGAAAAATACGAATTTAATCTTTATATTTTTGATGAAATTTGCGATGATTTGCCCTACATTGTATCTGCTTTACAAATTATGCTAGATAGAATGAATAGAGATTTTCAAATTTTTATAAATGGGGTAAGTTGCAAAAAAGATGGCGTGATAAAACTACCAAGCAAAACTAATTTTACCCTTGATTTTAGCGGATACGCTAAGGATTTATCAGTAAATTTTCTAACTCCGCTACGGATTAAAAAAGATGGCGTTTTTTCAAAAAACATTGACATAAACGATATTTTAAACTCAATTTCAAAGCGAAAAGCAGATATTTTTGGCATAAATGATAAATTTTTAAAAATCCCAAACAGCAAAGCAGAGCTTAATTTTAAAATTTTAAACGTTAGAAATAGTGCTTTAAGACTTGGCGGATTTTTAGGGCAAATAAGCCTTAACGGACTTAGTTTTGAAAATTTTAGCCTTTTAAGGCTTGGCGAGATTATAGGTGTTGGCAAACAATGTGTTTATGGACTTGGCAAAATAAAAATGGAGTGTAAAAGTGAGTAAATTTAACGATTATTTTAGCAGTGATTTTAAGGATTTAGCACCAGATTTACTTGATATAAACGCACTTTTATGTGATGAAATGTATCTTGTAAGTGGCGATTTTTACGGCATACAAAAGTTTATTTTTGATAATTTAGCGACAAAAAACGCTACCAAAGTTTTACGTGCAAAGTCGGCATTTTGTGAGCTTTTTACAAACGTATTAGCACAATTTATCTGCCATAAATTTCAAATAGACACCAAGCATATTTTATCCTGCACGGCTGGTAAATTTGAGATTTTAACGCCAAAATTTAGCCTAGAAATTTTTAACGAAATCAAAAGCGAGATAGATAAATATTTTATTAAAAATTTCTTTGGCATTAGTGGCATTGGACTTGTTTGTGTTGCGTGTAAAAGAGGTGATTTTTTAGTTTCAAGCAGATACAAGGCTTTAAGAGATGAAGTAAGCAAGGCCATTGAAGCTCAAAAATTTAAAAAATTTAGCCTAGCTACGCAACCCCCAGTGCTTAGCTATGATAAAAGTATTACAAATCAAACCTTATGCAAAATCTGCAACACAAGAAAAATTTCAAAAAACGAAAAGTGCGAGATTTGCGACACCTTCGTAAAACTTGGCGAAATTTTAGTAAGCGATAAAAACGAAATTACAAGCGATGAGCTTGGCATTGACTTTTTTAGCACCAAAATCAAACTAAGCGAGAGCATAAAATCATACGTTTTAAAGCTTGGATACGAAATCGCTGATTTTAGCGAGCTAGCCACAAGAGTAAACGGCGAGAACGCCATAGCCGTGCTAAAAGCCGATGTGGATAATATGGGTAACTTCATAAAAGATACCGATGTTACCGAGAATTTTGCAAATTTTGACACATTTTCAAAGAGCATAAACAACTTCTTTTCGCTATACATACCACGAAAAATGAAAGAGCAATACCCTGATAGCTACACGATTTTTGCCGGTGGCGATGACCTGCTTTTGGTTGGTAGCTACGATAAGATGATAGAGCTTGCCATTTTTGTAAGGCAGGAGTTTTTAAAATTTGTAAAAAACAAACACCTTACAATTTCATTTGGCATAGTTTTAGCAAAACCCTCAGTGCCAATTAGCTACCTTGCAAATGTCGCTGAAAATTTACTTGAAAGCTCAAAAGAGCTTGAAAATAAAGACGGCATAAGTATGTTTAACGAGAGCGTAAAATGGGATAATTACATAGATGTAAGAGAGCAGGTTTTATCGCACTTTGATGAGTTTAAACAGCACATTAACACCGCATTTTTATACCGAATTTTAGAGTTTTGCGATATGAGCAAAAAAGTTGATGATGACATAAAAAACACAATGTGGCGTTCAAAGCTAAGTTACAGCTTTTATAGAAATTTTGAGCAAGTAAAAGATGAGCAAAAAGAAAAAATGCTCTTAATGCTAAATAATCAAATTAAAGAAAATCCAAAGGAGATGAAAATGGTCGTATGTGAATATATCTATAAAAGGAGAGAAAAATGAGTGATTTACACAAAAAACCCAGCAACCATCAAAATCGCAGTAATCAAAACCAGAACAACCAACAGCCACAAATTCCACTGCCACAAATCGTGCTTGATTACAAAAAGGACAAAGAGCTTTTAAACCAAACCGCAGAAAAAACAGCAAACGCAATCTCAAAGATGACGTCAAATCAAATTCGCAATTTTTACGACTACGTTTTAAACCTAAACGAAAGGGCAAACAGCGAGGATTTTGATGAAATTTTACCTTTTGTAAAGATGCTAAACTCAAAAGTGGCTTACTCAAAAGGCAAAGGAAACGCAGACCAAAATTTTGTGCAAATGATAAAAAAATGCATTGAGCAGGTCAATACAAAAGATGATTTAAACGTTTTTAAACTCTTTTTTGAAGCAGTTTTAGGTTTTTATAAAAACAAGGAGAAGGAGAAAGAAAGATGAAAATTGTAACACTAAGCGGACAGATAGAAATTTTAAGCGGACTTCACATAGGCGGTGGCGATGATGTGATGAAAATCGGTGGCATTGACTCTGGCGTCGTAAAAGACATAAACACAAACAAACCATACATACCGGGTAGTTCACTAAAAGGCAAAATAAGAAGCCTTTTAGAGTGGGATAATCGTCTTGTAGCCTACTCGGGCGGACAGCCTTTTGGCTCTGATTTGTTTGATAAAATCCCAGAACCAAGTAAAAAACAAGCGATTAATTTGCTTAAAATCTTTGGCGACAATAGTGCAAAAAAAGACACCGGCATTACAAGGATAACATTTAGCGACTGCTTTATTAGCGATGATAGCAAGGACTTAAAGCTAAGCGAAGCAAAATACGAAAACGTAATTGATAGGCAAAAAGGCACGGCAAGTAACCCAAGGCAGATTGAGCGTGTCCCAGCTGGTGTGAAGTTTGATTTTAGTTTAAAGCTTAAAATTTTTGATGAAAAAGAGCCGTTTGATGATAACGAAAACGAGCTAAAAGCAATGGTTGAAAAAGGCATAAAACTTTTAGAAAACGACTATCTTGGCGGTAGCGGTTCAAGGGGTTATGGCAGGGTGAAATTCCTAAATTTGGAGTGGAGCGATGAAACTTTATAAAACGACTATCACGCCCATTTCAAGCTTTGCAACGCCATTAAAGGGCGATACGTTATTTGGTCAGATTTGCTGGGCGATAAGATATATTTATGATGAAAAACGGCTAAATTCTTTGCTAAAAGAGTATGAAACAAAGCCGTTTTTAATCGTTTCAGACGGCTTTACAAGCGGTTACTTACCAAAGCCAACTATGCCAAGCTCACTTTTAGGCGAGGACTTAAAGGATAAAAAAGATAACCGCAAAAAAATTTGGCTAACTCAAAATGATTTAGAGCGTGGCAACTTTAAAAACGCAAAAAAGAGCAGTGAAATAAACGAAGCAACAGCACAAACAGCGACCATAAAAAACGCAATCAACTACCTAAAATTTAGCACCGATGATAGCGGAGTTTTTTCGCCTTACGCCGTTATAGAAACTAGCTTTGGCAAACAAGATATCTATTTTTTGCTAGATGAAAATTTTAGTGTTGATGAGCTAAAAAAGGCACTAAAATTAGTAGCGATAGGCTATGGCAAAAAGGCAAGTGTCGGCAAGGGGCATTTTAGCTTTGATGAAATTACGCAAGTTAGCTTTAAAAACGAAGCAAAGGCGTTTATGACGCTTAGCCCGTGTGCTTTTTATGGTGGCGATTTTAGCCAGTGCTACTACGAGCCATTTACTAGATTTGGCAAACACGGCGGAGCGTTATCTAACACAAACCCCTTTAAAGCGCCGCTACTTCTAGCCGATACTGGTGCTGTCATCACTTATGAAAAGCCGTGCGTGAAAGACTACATAGGCAGGGCGATTAAGGGGCATTCAAGCCACGAAAACGCCGTTCATCAAGGTTATAGCATCGTAATTGCAACGGAGATTTATAATGCAATTTAAAAAATACAAAATCAAACTAACACCAATAAGCCCAATACACATAGGCACTGGCGATTTTTATTTGCCGATAAATTATGCAATTAATAAAATTGAAGTTTATAAAGGCAAGTATAAGTATTACCTATACGCTTTTGATGAAATTTTATTTTTTAAAAGTCTGCCAGAAAAAGATAAGTTGGAATTTAGCAAACTATTAAATGACGCATCAACACTAGGTTTATTAAAAACACAAAAATTTGTTAAAGAAAAAACTATTATCGCTAGAAAAATAGCCTATAAAAAGATAGTCGTTTCAGAAAGTGTTGCAAATGATTATTACGAAAAAATCGGTAACTTTGTGCAAATAGAAGACAAAACAATAAATCAAATGATGATAGAAAAAACCTACACTTCGCCAAATCTAAATAAAGCCATAATCCCGGGTAGCTCGCTAAAAGGAGCGATATTAACGGCACTTGGCAAAGACCCAGTAAAAGAAGAAAAGGGCATAGATTTTTTACGTATATCTGATAGCAAAACTGAAAATTCTAGCACATTTATAGATAAAGCTCAAAATATAAAACGAGAATACAATAAAAATGGAGTGTCAAAACTAATGGAGGCTATTTCTGCAAAAAGCGTATTTGAAACAACATTTGATTTAGCAGATAAGTTAATGATTGATGATATCATCAAAGCGTGCAATAAACACTATTTACCTATATTTAAATCACAATTTAGCTATGAAACCGATAAAAATACAAGGGCAAATTTAAAGCCAATATTTATTGAAAACTATGAAAATTTCACCCCAAACGAAAATCAATTTTTAGTGCGTATCGGCAAACATAGTGGCAACAGAGCGGTTACAATAGATAGCACAAACAAAGAAACCACAGACAACAAAAACGAAGAAACCACAACGTGGATCATAAACAAACAACCATTTGGTTGGCTTTTGTGTGAAATTTTAAATTAAGTCATCAGATATTTTACATAAACCGCTACCGATTTTTTGTATTATTCTTTTGTCAAATTTTGCAAAACCGCTAACGACACCTTGTATCGTTAGCTTTTTATCGGTTGGACATCTTGCGTAAAACCACTAACGATATCTTAATATCGTTAGCTTTTGTTTTACTTATGTCCTAAACTCCCCAAGTTTCGCATTTAGTGTGTCAGTCATCTTGTTTAGATGCTCAGCAGCCGATGCTATTTCTTCTACGCTTCTTGCGTTTTCGGTTGAGATTTGATTTATGTTATTCATACCGCTTGTGATACTATCAATGTTTTTGCCAGTTTGGATATAGTCCTCCACGTTTTTATCAGATAGCTTTATGGCTTCGCCAATAGCCTTACTCATCACTTTTATGGTGTTCTCTACATTTGAGGCGACCTTTGTTAGCTCACCGATTTGTTTTGAGTTTTCATTCATCTTTGTGCTTGATTCAGTGATTGCTTGAACGATTACATTTATGGTCGCATTTATCTCAGTTAGGCTCTTTTGTGTTCGCTCAGCTAGCTGTCTTACTTCATCAGCGACAACGGCAAATCCCCTGCCGTGCTCGCCAGCTCTGGCTGCTTCAATGGCAGCGTTTAGAGCGAGTAGATTTGTTTGATCTGCGATATCATTGATTACAACAAGGACTGATTTTACCTGCTCGGCATCTTTGCTTAGCTGATCAATCTTATTTGCCATATCGTATTCGGTTTGAGCGGTGTGAGTTATTTCAGCACTTAGCTCAGCTATGGCTTTATTTGCCTCTTCAATGTAATTTGTCGCCTTTTGTAAATCATCCTTGCCTTTCAGGGCAGTTTCAATTGAAATTTTCATATTTTCTTGGATATTTTGGCAGTTTTGCGAAGTGCTTGTTACGATTGAAGTTGAGTCCTCAACCCTTTTGCCAGTTTGAAGCGAGGTTGAGCTTAGCTCGTTTGCTATTGATGAGTTTTCGCTTGAAAGGTGCTTTGCGTCGTTTATCAGCACTCTTACTTTTTCTATGAAATCATTAATCGCAGCGCTTGCTAGGGCAGTTTCATCTTTGCCATTTACTTCAAGTTTTCGTGTTAAGTCGCCATCTCCACTTGAAAGGTTTCTAGCACGTGAGATTAGCTGGTTTAGGGGTTTTGAGATTGATTTTGCGGTGTAGAAAAACGATAAAAGTAGCGATAAAATCGTAACTCCAATCGCCGTTAAGATAAAATTTACAAGCTTATCGTTTGCTTCTTTTTCGCTCTTAGCTGAGGCCTCGTTTGCCCTTTCATAAACATCATCAATCCCAGCCGTGATGATTAAAATCACTGGTTTGCCTTCAAGCACGATTTTTTGGGAGTTTGCGATGACATTGTTCTCCTTGCCACCCACGTTTCTAACGTAGCCTACATACTCCTCTTTGTCGCTAGTTCTAATTAGCTCTTTTATAAATTCCTTGCCATTTTTATCTTTTTCATTAATTTTAGTCGTGCCGACCCATTCAGGTCTTTCTTGATGCAGTAAAAACACACCATTTTCATCGGTGGCAAAGACGTAACCAGCGTCATTTGCACCAAATCTGACATTTTTTAAAAATTTAAAAACATCATCTGTAATAACCCCCTCTGGCTCGTCAGCCCGCTCGTATTCTTTGCTAATTTGATCAATAAAATCGGTAACTATATCAAGCTCCTCGCTTAAAGCTACCTTTGTTTCTGAAATTGCTGCTTCAATAATGCCATCTTTTTGGGCTAAAATCATACTCTTAGTCATAGAATTTATTAAAAAAACCAAGATAAGAAGCAGTGAGAGCAGTGCTAAAAACATCATCGTTAAAACTTTGGTTGAAATTTTCATAATTTATCCTTTTTGTTAAAAATTCATTTTTGATTATAATAAAAAAATTAAAATTTCAAAATCGTTTTTTTTTTTTTTGTTTTTTTGCGTTTTTTATTTGTTTAATGTGGCTTAAAGTGCGATTTTAACGCACTTTAAAGAGTGTGTAGAAAAGTAACACTAAATTTTGTTTGAAGTTTTAAGACTAAATTTTACTCATCAATTCGGCTAAATTTATAAAAGTGCCATCTCTTTTTAGGTTGTTTTGGCGTTCGTTTATGGTGTTATTTTCACGCTCGTTTAGGCTGTTTTCATACTCGCCTAAAAAGCCCTTTAAAAGGCTGCTAAGTCTTGATTTTTCAAGGCTGTCTTTGTTTTTATCATCAAGTCCTAAAATTTTTTCTAGCTCGGCTTGTTTTGTAGCTAGTTTTTGTGCTATTTTATCCTCGTTTAGCTTTGATAAATAGCCACTTGCACCGACTTTTGAAAGCTCTTGTTTGAAATTTTCAATCTCGTTTGAAGTGATTTTTTTATTTAAATTAGCGTTTAAAATTTCATCAAAATTTGTAGCAGTTTTTTTAGTAGTTTTTGCCGTTTCGTTTAATATTAATTTATTTTCTATTTTCATTTTTGCCCCTTTTTAGGGCTTTAAGCAAAAACTATTCCTTAACGTAATCTAGGATAAAATTTACAAACTCATCGCTGTCATTTGGGCATTTTACAACCCTGAAAAACTCAAAATTTAGGCTATTTGCAAGGTGTTTATACTCTATATCAAGCTCAAAAATCGTCTCTGAGTTATCAATGCAAAACGAGAGCGGATAAATTAGGGCTTTTTTGCTTTCTAGCCCTGATAATACGCTATTTAGCGAAGGTTCAAGCCACTTTACTGGACCAAGTCTTGACTGATAAGCTAGGATAATCTCTTTAAAAAATAGATTATTTTCGTTTAGTTTTTGTTTTAAAATTTCTATCTGTGTTAGGACATTCATCTCGTATAAATCGCCATTATCAATCACTCTTTGTGGCAAAGAGTGAGCCGAAAAAATCAGCGAAATTTCGCTAATATCAGCACCCAAACTAGCCATTTTAATATCATTTACAATCAAATCGTTAAAGTCGCTATCATCGTAAAATGGTTTAACAACCATTACATTTGCATTTAAACTAAGCTCGTTGTAAGCTCTAAAAAAGTCATTCACGCTTGAAGTAATTGTCGTAACCGAGTGATGAGGATATAGTGGCACAAGCACGATTTGAGCGACATCTTGATACTTTTTTAGGACATCTTTTGTAAATGGCGGTGTGTAGTTCATCGCAAAATCAACCAAAAACTCATCACTAGCCTTTAAAATTTTTGCACAAAGTCGCTCTGTAATCTCGCAAAGTGGCGATTTTGAGCCGATTTGTGCGTAGTTTTGTCTAGCTTGTTTTAATCTCATTTTGGTTATAAAAGAGGCTAAAATTTTACGCAAAAAGTTATTTTTTACGCCTAAAATAAATGGGTCGTTAAACATATTTTTTAAAAAAATTTCAATTTCATTTAAATTTCTAGGGCCACCCATATTTAAGAGCAAAATCAACTTTTTCATACAAACAACTCTTTAATCTTAATCATCTCATCAAGCGATACAAGCCCCAATTTCTCGCCATTTTGCATAAATTCATAAAAATTTTCATAGAGCATTTTTATCTCGCTATCATCGCTATTTACCTTTAAATTTATCTGCCCATTTGGGTTTATTTGATGAAGTTTAAACGAAATCATATCGGCAAAATATACGCCACTGCTCGTGCTAACTCGTATGTTAAAGCCTAAAATTGGGCTTGAAATTGAGTTTATTATGCTTATTAGGATTTGATTTTTGGTTTTAAAGTTTATGTGGGTGTTATTTATTTGATTATTTTTGCTTAAAAAAGCGTATGAAAAGCCAGAATTTTCGCTGTTTGTGATGAATTTTGCCAAATAAATATCAAAGACACAAAGTCCGCTAATAATGTCCCTTTTTACGTTAAAATCGGTGTGAAAAATATCAACGCTGTAAATTTCATCATCACGGCAAATCGCCCTTTTTAGCGATGTTATCGTTTGATTAAAGATTGAGTTAAACGCCAAATAGACATTTATTTTATTTACATTTGCATTGTATTTAATCTCTCTAATGTCGTTTATGCTTTTAAAAATCGGCGTTGCTATGATGATATTTTTTACAAATTTCACGCACTCATTAAACGTGGCTAAAATTTCACTCTCATCAACGCAAATAACGATGATTTCGGGCTTTGCTTCATCTATGAATTTAGAAAAATCGCCATAAATTTCAACCCTGCTAAACTCACTAGCCCCATCTTTATCATAAATCCCACAAACGTCAAATTTATTTAGTCTTCTAAGCTCGCTATAATGTGCCTTGCCCACATCCTTAAAGCCTACGATGCCGATTTTTAGCTTCATTTGACGCCTTTTTTGAAATTTCTTGGTATTATAAACGTAATCAACTCAAAAATACCTAAATTTAAAGATTTTTCGCTAAAATCTAGCATTTTTAAATTTATATAGGATAAACGATGAAAAATTTAGACGTTAGACAAGCATATCTTGACTTCTTTAAATCAAAAGGACACGAGGTCATAGCCTCCGCTCCGCTCGTGCCAAACGACCCTACGCTTTTATTTACAAACGCCGGTATGGTGCCGTTTAAGAGCATTTTTACTGGCGAAGTCCCACGCCCAAATCCGCCTATTCGCACCAGCTGTCAGACCTGCATTCGTGCTGGCGGTAAGCACAACGACCTTGATAACGTAGGCTACACCGCGCGTCATCACACATTTTTTGAGATGCTTGGCAATTTTAGCTTCGGCGAGTATTTTAAAAAGGACGCTATCGCTTACGCTTGGGAATTTGTTACGCAGGTGCTAAAACTACCAAAAGATCGCCTTTACGTAACCACTCACGAAAGCGATGACGAGGCCTATGAGCTGTGGCAAAAGCACATCGCAAAAGAGCGAATTTACCGCTTTGGCGATAAGGATAACTTCTGGGCTATGGGCGATACTGGACCTTGCGGGCCTTGCTCTGAGATTTTTTACGATCAGGGGGCAGAAAATTTCACGTCCGATGAGGATTATATGGGTGGGGATGGCGACCGCTTTCTTGAAATTTGGAATTTAGTATTTATGCAGTTTGAACGCTCAGCTGACGGCACTATGACGCCACTGCCAAAGCCATCAATTGACACCGGTATGGGCTTAGAGCGAGTAAGTGCGATAATGCAGGGCAAATTTAGCAATTACGACAGCGATCTTTTTATGCCTTATATCAACGAAGTGGCTAAAATTTGCGGCAAACCTTACGAATACGCAACTGGCGCGAGTTATCGCGTCATAAGCGATCATATCCGCTCGGTTACATTTTTACTAGCACAAGGGACAAATTTTGACAAAGAAGGTCGTGGCTACGTGCTTAGACGCATTTTACGCCGTGCCGTTAGACACGGATATTTGCTTGGCATTAAAGAGCCGTTTATGTATAAGCTAGTTGATAAGGTTTGTGAGCTTATGGGCGGACACTACACCTATTTAAACGAGAAAAAAGAGAGCGTAAAAGAGCAAATCAGGCTTGAAGAGGAGCGATTTTTAGCCACTATCGCAAGTGGTTTGGAGCTATTTAACGCCGAACTTGCCAAAACCGATGAAATTTTTAGCGGAGATGTCGCATTTAAGCTTTACGATACCTACGGCTTCCCGCTTGACCTTACGGCTGATATGCTAAGAGATAAGGGATTTAGAGTGGATGAGGGGCGTTTTGAAACGCTTATGATAGAGCAAAAAGCACGCGCGAAAGCGGCTTGGCGTGGCAGTGGCGATAAAGGCACGAAGGGCGATTTTAAGGCGCTTTTAGAGCGTTTTGGAGAGAATGAATTTATTGGTTACGATACATTAGAGAGCAACAGCAAAATTTTAGCCCTTTTAGATGAAAATTTCAAAGAAGTAAGCGAACTTAACGCAAATCAAAGCGGTTGGGCTATGTTTGATAAGACCCCATTTTACGCGCAAAGTGGCGGTCAAAAGGGCGATAGTGGCGAGATTGTAAATTTTGCTGATGTCCTTGATACGCAGAAATTTCACGGACTAAATTTATCGCAAATAAACACCAAAAAACCACTAAAAATAGGCGAGAGCGTGAGTCTAAAAGTAAGCAGTGAGCGAAGCGAAATAGCGCGTCATCACAGCGCCACGCACCTACTTCACGCCGCTTTAAGAAAAATTCTAGGCTCTCATATCGCGCAAGCTGGTTCAAGCGTAGAAGCGACTAAGCTTCGCTTTGACTTCTCGCACCCAAAAGCGCTTACAAACGATGAGCTTACTAAGATTGAAAATTTCGTAAATGAAGCTATCGCAAATGGTGCTACTGCAAAGACTGAGATAATGAGTATAGATGAGGCGAAAAACAGCGGAGCGATCGCACTTTTTGGCGAGAAATACGATGAGTTCGTAAGGGTTCTTAGTCTTGGCGATGTTAGTAAGGAGCTTTGCGGCGGCACGCACGTTAAAAACGTAAGCGAAATTGGCGCATTTTTTATCGTAAAAGAGAGTGGCGTGAGCGCTGGGGTTAGGCGTATTGAGGCGATTTGCTCAAAATCAGCCCTAAAATACGCACTAAATTTAAGAGATGAGTTAAACTTGCTAAAAGATGAGCTAAAAAATGCCCAGCCACTTGAAGCAGTTAAAAAGCTTAAAGGCGAGATAAAAACCCTAAAAGATGAGCTAAAAAATGCAAGTAATAATAAGGCTATAAATTTAAGCGAAATTAACGGCGTAAAAGTAGCGGTTGAAGTGGTAGAAAACGGCGATATAAAGGGCATTATTGATGAGATTAAAAACGTAAATGAGAGTGTTTGTGTGATGCTAATTCAGCCAAAAGATGAGAAAATCACAATCGCTGCCGGGGTTAAAAACGCAAAAATAAAAGCTGGCGAGTGGGTAAAACTAGTCGCTCAAATTTTAGGTGGCAACGGCGGTGGGCGCGATGATTTTGCGACCGCTGGTGGCAAAGAGATAGGCAAACTTGGCGAAGCAAAAGATTTTGGGATGAAATTTATAAAAGAGAAGCTGTCTTAATGCAAGGATATGATATCGCATTTGCCAGACTTGGCTATTTTATGCCGTTTTTACATATCACTTTTGTGATATTTTTTGTCGGTTTTCAATCTGGTTTTTGGTTTTTATTTCGCTACTTTTTAGATGAAAACAGCAAGGCAAAATTTTACGCAAAGACGCTAAATGTGCTTAGAAATTTCATCATTGCGATTTTTGTGTTTTTAGCACTAATTGCAATTACTGGACTTTTAATCGGACAAAGCGATGAGCTAAAATCAGCCGACCCAATGGCGAATGCAATCCTAGCCACAAAATACACCCTTTGTGGCTTTTTAGCCCTAAATACGGCGTATATGTTTTACTGCTACACAAAGGCGTTAAGGGCGTTTAGGGGCGATGAGATGATTGAGTGCTTTGAGAATATTCTTGTAATCGCTAGGTATTTTATGCCCCTAAATTTGGTAATTTCGCTGGTGGCTACATATCTTGGCGTGGCATACAGGGGCTTTTAGTGATAAATTTAATCTCAACCTCGCCAACAAGAGCAAAAATTCTAGCCGAAAACGGCATTAAATTTAACCAAATCGCCTTTGATTTTGATGAGAGTGTGGTCTTAAAAAACACCACGCCGACAAAATACGTCTTAAACGTAGTTAAGGCAAAAAAAGAGCAGTTTTTAGCCGCCCAAAAAGAGCTTACAAACCTGCTTTTTGCCGATAGTTGCGTGGTTTGTGATGGCGAAATTTTAGGCAAAGCAGTAAGCAAGGAGCACGCAAGAGCTATGCTAAATAAGCAGAGCGATAACTTCGCAAGTGTCGTAACTGCAATGATATTTTTATCGCCAAAATTTGAGCTTATTGCCACTAGCACGACCACGTATAAATTTGCAAAATTTGCACAAAATGAGATTGAGCGATACCTAGAAAGTGGCGAGTATATCGGTAAGGCTGGGGCTATGATGGTTGAGGGGTTTAATAAAAACTACATTTTAAGCCAAACTGGCACGACAAATAATGCCAGAGGGCTAAATTTAGAGCTTTTAAGGGCATTTTTATGAGATACATTTTGATTTTTTTCTTTATTTGTGCTGCGATTTTTGGTGGTGCGTTTTTTTATGTTTATTCACAAATTCGCTTTAACGCCTACGACATAATTGATTACAAACCAAAGCTAACGACGCAAATTTTTGACAGAAACAACGAGCTAATCGCAAATGTATTTGAAGAAAATCGCCTTTACGTTGAGTTTAACGACATACCGCCACGAGTGATTGAGGCGCTTGTTGCCATTGAAGATACTAGCTATTTTGAGCACGGCGGAGTAAATTATGAGGCGATAATTCGTGCGATTATTAAAGATATTAAAGCTAGAAAATTAGTTGAAGGCGCTTCAACACTAACCCAGCAACTCGTTAAAAATTTAGCCCTAAGTAGCGAGAAAAAAATAGAGCGAAAAATCAAAGAGATTGTGCTTTCAATCAAGCTTGAAAACGAGCTGACAAAAGAGCAGATTATTGAGCGTTATTTAAATCACGTCTATTTTGGACACGGATATTACGGCATAAAGACCGCTGCTATGGGCTATTTTAGAAAAAATTTAGATGAGCTTAGCCTAAAAGAAATAGCCATTCTTGTGGGCTTGCCAAAGGCACCAAGCTCGTATGATCCTACAAGGCACCTTGATTTATCGCTAGGACGCGCAAATAGGGTTTTAGAGCGAATGCATACAATCGGCTGGATAAACGAAGATGAATACAAAAAAGGCACACTTGAAGAGCCAGTGGTTTTTGACGATACGCTTAGTAAAAACAAAGCCCCTTATGTCGTTGATGAGATCATAAAAGAGCTTTCAAAAAAATATGATGATATAAAAACTGGTGGCTATAAAATAGTAAGCACAATTGATTTAGAAGTGCAAAAAATGGCTTCTGATGCCCTAAATTACGGCTACAATGAAATTTTAAAACGTGATAAAAATGCAAATACAGCCGTGCTAAATGGTGCAATAGTCGTAACCGAGCCAAAAAGTGGCGAAATTTTAGCTCTTGTTGGCGGAGTTGATTACGCCAAAAGTAGCTATAACAGAGCCACACAAAGCAAACGCCAGCCTGGTTCTAGCTTTAAGCCATTTATCTATCAAATCGCCCTAAATAACGGCTATTCAGTCGTTTCATCGGTAGCTGACGTATCACGTAGCTTTGATATGGGAAATGGCAAAGAATGGACGCCAAAAAACTACGGCGGCGACTTTTCAGGCTACATCACAATGAAAACAGCCCTTACAAAATCAATAAACCTAGCAACTATAAATTTATTAAACGATTTGGGGCTAAATTTAGTCAAAAAAGAGCTAACTCGTTTTGGTTTTGAAAATATCCCTGAAAATCTCTCAATCGCACTTGGTAGCTTTGGAATTTCGCTTGTTGATTTTGCAAAACTCTACTCAATTTTTTCAAATGACGGCGAAATCGTAAGCACAATTTTAATTAAAAGTGTAGAAAATCGTTATAAAAATTTATTAAAATTTGAGCCAACTAAAACTCAAATAAATCCGCCAGAACAGAGCTTTTTAATGACATCAATGCTGATGAATGTCGTTGAAAACGGCACTGGCAGAAATGCCAAAATTCCGGGCATTCAAATCGCTGGCAAAACCGGCACGACAAATAACAATATTGACGCTTGGTTTTGTGGCTACACGCCAGATATTCAAGCGATTATTTGGTATGGCAATGATGACAATACGCCGATGAAAAAGGTTGAAGGTGGTGGCAGAACAGCAGCACCGGTTTTTCGTATATTTTTAAGTGAATACATAAAACATTACCCAAATATGCGTAAGAATTTTATGCAACCAGACGGCGTTTATCGTGGCAGATTTAATGGTAGCGATGAGTTTTACACAGATGAAAGTCCGCTGCCAAACAGCGATAATCAGCAAAACATAATGCAAGAAGCAGATGATAGCGGATTGATATTTTAATTTTACATAAACGCAAGAAAGGAGAAAAGATGAAAGAGTAAAAACAAAAAACAACTAAGAAAAAAACTTTAAAAAGGAGAAAAGATGAAAAAACTAATTTTAACGCTGTTTGCATTTGTAAATTTTAGCAGTGCAAACGACACAGAAAAAGTAGGCGATATCGTTCAAATCGTAGTCCCAGCATACGCTTACGCCCTAAGTGCGTATAATGACGATATGGGGGGGGGTAGGACAGCTCACACTAGCCTTACTCTCTACACAAGCAACTACTGAAATCCTAAAACGAACAATCCAAGAAAAACGACCAAACTACAAAGAGGGTGATAAAAAGCACTCATTCCCCAGCGGACACGCAGCCGGTGCATTTAGCGGTGCAACATACATACATAAACGTTACGGCTTAGAACAAGCCCTACTTCCTTACGCTTTGGCTACTTTTGTAGCTTACTCACGAGTTGATGCAAGAAAACACTACATTCACGATGTCGCTATGGGTGCTGGTATCGCTGCACTTTGGACGTGGGTTTTTGTAGATGAAAAAGAAGAGCCAAAAGTCGCACTAAACTACGTAAAAGACGGCTTAATGCTCTCATACAAAAGCAAATTTTAGCCTAGACGAGAGAGAAATCTCTCGTTTGATTAAAAGGATATAAAATGAAAGAACTTTTATACTTATGGCTAAAAATCTTAGCTTTACAAAATTTCTAGCCCTGTTTTTAGCCTATTTGCTTTTTGTAAATTTCGCCTTTTTTAAGGGCGTTTTTGATGGATTTTTAGAGCAAAACTCGCCTATCTTTTCGGCATTTTTTACCATTGTTTTAGCGGTTATGCTTTTGTCAATTCTTTGTGTGGCTATCTGCTTGTTTTTCGTGCCATTTTTATTAAAACCACTTGCCGTTTTGGCTGTTTTAATCTCATCAACTAGCCTATTTTTTATCCTAAAATATGGCGTGATAATTGATAAAGATATGCTACTAAATGTCTTTAATACCGACACAAAAGAGGCATTTAGCTATTTTGGTTTTGACCTTATTTTTGCCCTGATTTTTGCTGTCATTTTGCCAATTGCCTTTATAATTTTTGCTGATTTAAAATATGAAAATTTCAAAACTGAGCTAAAAAATAGAGCTAAAATTTGCTCACTTTGCCTTGCGGTTTTTGCTCTAATTTTTGCGTTAAGCTCAAAAATTTTTATACCATTTTTTAGAGAACATAAAGAGCTTAGATTTTATACTTTACCATTTTATCCAATATATTCAAGTGTTAAACTATACAAAATTTTAACCCAAAAACCATTGCCATTTTTAGACATAGCAAACAACGCCACAATAGATGAAGCAAAAAAGAAAATTTTCGTGCTTGTCGTTGGCGAAACGCAAAGAAGTGCAAACTACTCGCTAAATGGCTACACTAAAAATGATACAAATTTTTACACGAAGCACCAAAATATCGTGAGTTTTAGCCAGTTTTACTTGTGCGGGACCTCTACGATAGTTAGTGTGCCTTGTATGTTTTCTGATTTAAAAAGGGCAGATTATGACGCTAGGATTGCAAAATCAAGGGCAAATTTGACCGATTTTACGCAAAAAGTCGGCATTAAAACACTTTGGTTTGATAATAACAGCGGTGGTTGTCAAGGCGTGTGTGAGAGAGTAAAAAATGTCATTGATCTGCGTGCTGTAAGCTATGATGATGAAATTTTTAACGAGGCAAAAAATCTCATAAAAACCACCGATGAGAGCGTTTTTATCGTGCTTCACGTGCAAGGCTCACACGGACCAGTTTATTTTAAAGGCTATCCAGATGAGTTTAAGAAATTTCGCCCGACCTGCGACACGGCAGAGCTAAACAAGTGCGATTTTAACACTATTTTAAACACCTATGATAACACCATTTTATATCAGGATTTTTTACAAAACGAGCTAATAAACGCCCTAAAAGAGCGTGAAAGTGAGTTTGAAACGGCGATGTTTTTTCTTAGCGATCACGGCGAGAGTCTTGGCGAAAACGGCATTTACTTGCACGGACTGCCCTACGCTATCGCTCCAAACGTGCAAAAACACGTCCCAGCAATCATTTATTTAAGTGATAAAACCACTCTAAATAGACTAAAAACGATAAAAGATAAAGAGCTAAGCCACGACTATGTTTTTAGCTCGGTTCTTGGATTTTTTGGTATAAAAACGAAATTTTACGATGAGAAATTTGATCTTTTTAAGTAAAATAAGCGTTTAAATTAAAAAAGGATAAATATGAAAACACTTATCATAAATTCTCATCCATTTATGAGCCAAAACTCATTTTCAAAAATACTTCTTGATGAGTTTTGTGCTAAATTTTTAGAGAATTTTAGCCAAAATGAGTTAGAAATTTTAACGCTAAAAGATGAGTTTATACCACGTTTAGATAGCGATATGCTAGGCGTTTTTACAAAAGGCGAGAATTTAAATGAGCGTGAGATTAAGATAAAAAATCAAATGAATAGATTAATGGAGCAATTTTTGGCTTCAAAGAGAATCGTTATCGTTATGCCTATGCTAAATTTTAATATCACTTCTCAATTTAAAGACTATATGGATAATATTTTAATCCCGCAAAAGACCTTTAAATACGTTACTGGCGGTTCAGTCCCGCTCCTTACTGACGGCAGAAAGGTGCTACTTTTGCAGTCAAGCGGTGCGATTTACACGGCAAACGACCGCTACACGCCGTTAGAATTTAGCCACAATTACATTAAAGAAATGTTTATAAATATGATGGGTTTTGATAGTTTTAAGATTATTAGAGCGCAAGGCACGGCAGTTTCTAGCATAGATAAAAATGAGCTAATAAAAACAGCAAAGAGCGAATTGGACGCATATTTTAGCGAGTTTTACGCATAAATTTTACAAACGCCAGAGATTTTGGCGTTTGTTTTCTTAAAATGTAACGACTATTTTTAAATTTTAAGATACTTTTTTAGAGATTTTTTGGCTTTCTAGCATAGAAATTATGCTTAAATGATAGTCTAAACTCTCCCACTCAATGCCAGTGCCACCACAGATAAATTGATAGTTATTTAGCTCTTTTAAACTTGCCTCTTGAAGTGGCTTATACCACGCCATTGGAGTGCCTATAACCCTACCATCATCAAGCTCAACAAAAAGCAAATCATCACTAAAACGCACCTTTTTGCCCTTAATCGCTAAAATATTCATCCCAAGTCCTTTTTGCTCTCATTGAATGTGTTTTGGTTCGTGCTCGTTTGAATAAAAGAAAAATTTAAACCCATTAAGTCTTAAAATGGTTGGCATTTTTGACCCTAAATTAAATATTTTTATAATCATATATATTAAATGTTTTAAATGTGCTTAAATCAAAAGTTTTTAGCGTGGATAAAATTTTACAAACGCCAGAGATTTTTGGCGTTTGTTTTCTTAAAATGTAACGACTAGGACTTTAAAACCCCAAAAACACGGCTGACATCATCGTTTTTGCTTAGACTTAAACGCACAATGCTATCTTTTAAAGCCAAAAGCGAGTGAGGCACATTTGCATCAAGAGTAATCATATCAAGCTCGTTTAATTTAACCAAATTTTCATTAACGCTAAAATCAATCTCGCCACGAAGCACCTGTACCATTATGGCTCCGGGTGCTTTATGCTCTTTCATCACAGCTCCCTTTTCTAGGCGTATTCTTATCTCTTTTACGCCACCCATTTCGTGAATTTTATCAACCAAAACTCCATTAAATTCACTGCTTTGCCAAGTAAATGTTTGCATTTTTTCTCCTTTGAAATTTTAAAAAATGATAGTTAAAAAGCGTGAAATTTTCATTGATTAATGTTAAGGATTTTGATAAAGGTTTGCAGTTATTCTTAAAATTTAAACTAAAATTTTTATTTAAGCTTACTTTGACTACAAATTTACATTAGTGTTGTAAAATTAACACAAATCAAATATTTTTAAAAGGGAGAGAAAATGGATATTTCAAGACGAAATTTTTTAAAATCCACAGCAGCAGCTGGTGCGATTAGTGCCTGTATCACGCCCGGCTCGCTTGCTAGTGTGGGCGCAAAGGCGTTAAATGGCAGCGAAAATTTCACGCCTAGCTTTTGTGAAATGTGTTCAACTCGCTGTCCGATTGAAGGGCGTGTGGTTGATGGCAAAAATGTATTCATTCAAGGCAACAAAAAAGCCGGCGGCACGGCTACATCGGTCTGTGCTAGGGGTGGCAGCGGACACAATCAGCTTTATGACCCAAAACGCATAGTTAAGCCACTAATTCGTGTCGGAGAGCGTGGAGAGGGTAAATTTAGAGAAGCTAGTTGGGACGAGGCGCTTGATTTAGTTGCGACAAAAATGCAAGAGATTAAGGATAAATACGGCGCAAAGAGCTTTATTTTTAGTGCAAAATCAAGCCAAACGCATAAATTTATGACAAATTTTGCTTCAAGCTACGGCTCTCCAAACTGCTTTTCGCACTTTTCTTGCTGTCCGATAACCTACCAAATGGTCTGCCAACATATGTATGGCGACTCAAAGCTAAAAAGGGACTTTGGCAACGCAAAATATATCGTAAATTTCGGACACAATCTCTTTGAGGGTATAGTTATCTCTGACGCAAAAAAACTAGCAAAATTTGCCGATAAAAAGGATACAAAACTGCTAGTTTTAGAGCCAAGATTTAGCGTGGTGGCTGCAAAGGCTGATGAGTGGCTGCCGGTGCGTCCTGGCACTGATATTGCCTTTGTTATGGCATTAATTCACACTTGGATTAAAAACGACACTTATGATAAAGAGTTCATTGAGAATTTCACAATCGGCTTTGATAAGGTCATTCGTGATACAAAAGATACCACGCCAGAGTGGCAAGAGGCGATTACTGGCATTAAGGCTGATGATGTTAGGCGAATCGCTGATGAAATTTACAAAGCTGCCCCACAAGTCATCATTGACTTTGGACACAAAACCACCACAACAAGGGCTGAATATATGAGAACTCGTGCCATTATGGTCGCAAACGCTATGATGGGCAACTGGGAGAAAAAAGGCGGTCTTTTTAGCGGTAAAAACGCAAAAACCTACAACAAACTAATCGGCGAAAATTTAATAGATGAGCTAAGCAACCCAGATAAGGAGTTTAAAGTCCCAAAAGAGAGCAGGATTGACTTTGCTGGTGAGGATGGCAAGCACAAATTCGTAAGTCGCTCACACGGCGTTTTAATGGATATCCCAACGGCGATTTTAAGCGAAAAACCATATCCAGTTAAGGGCTGGTTTAATATTCGTTTTAATCCATTTATAAATGTATCTGAGCCAGTTAAAACCCAAGAGGCACTTAAAAAGCTTGATTTTATCGTAGTTAGCGATATTTATATGCACGATATGGGGCTTTATGCGGATGTGTTTTTACCTGAAAGCACATATTTAGAGCGTGATGAAAATATTGAAGATAAATCAGGTCAAAAACCAGCCTATATGATACGAAATAAAATCGTTGAGCCAATTGGCGACACAAAAGATGCCGCTAGCATTTTTAGAGAGCTTGCAAGGCGTTTAAAGGTAGATGAGCTTTATAAATGGAGCGATATTCGTGAGTTTAGAATGGCACAAGCAAAGGGCAATGTAGAGCTTCTAGCCAAACTTGAAAAGGACGGCTATGTAAATTATGATGTGCCGGGAATTTTATTTAGAGAGAAAAGTAGCGTTGAGAAATTTGTAAAACGCTTCCCACAAACTGCCCAGTATGTCGGCGAAAACGGCTTAATGGATAGTCAAGCAAAGCTAAAAACAAAGAGCGGTAAGATTGAGCTATTTAGCGAAGATGTGGAGAAAATGTTTGAGGGTTATGGTTGTTTAAACACAAAAGATATTGACGTTTTTGAGGGGCACGAGCTTTGTTTAATGAGCGGTAAAACGCCAATTCACACAAACGGACACACTCAAAATATACCATTTTTAAATGATTTAATGAGCGACGCTCCGATTTGGATTCATCCAAAAGCCGCTGCAAAAAGGGGTTTAAAAGACGGCGACAGCGTGATTTTATCAAACAAATACGGCAAAGAAAAGGGCAAAATAATGCTAACCGAGGGTATTAGAGAAGATACGCTATTTATCTACCACGGATTTGGACACCTAGTGGATAAAAATGCCCCAAGAATCGGCACAAACGATAGCATTTTGCTAAATCCAGCCGAAGGACCAGTGGCTGCTACAATGGTAACAAATGTCGGCGTTGATATCGCAAAGGCGTGAGAATTTAGGCGTAAAAACAAAAAAGAGAGGCGGTATTATTTTATAAATTTAAAATAATATCATTATAGAAAGGTAAAAAGATGAAAAAATATTTAATGATCCACGATGAAAATTTATGTATCGGCTGTCAGGGTTGTAGCATTGCGTGTAGGAGCGAAAACGCCGTGCCAAGCGGACTTTATAGACTTCAAGTGCATACAAAAATGAGCGGCAGCTTCCCAAAGCTAAAAATGGACTTTTTACGCCATAGTTGCGTTATGTGTCAGGACGCACCCTGCGTTGATGTTTGCCCAACTGGGGCTAGTTTTAAAACAGCTGACGGCGTTACTTTGCTTGATAATAAAATTTGCGTTAGCTGTAAATACTGCATTTTAGCCTGTCCTTACGACGCTAGGTTTGTCCTGCCAGACGGCAATATCGGCAAATGCACGTTTTGTTATGAAACTCGCCTAGCAAAGGGCGAAGACCCAGCCTGTGTGAGCGTCTGCCCGACTGACGCCTTAATCTTTGGCGACGCAAACGATGAAAAATCAGCCGTTAGCAAGTATTTAAACGCCAAAAAAGATGGAATTTACTATCCAAAAGAGGAGCTTAAAACCTACCCTCGCTTAGCAATGGTAGCAAACAAAAAAGGGGGATACAATGAATAATATGTGGGGTTCAATGGCACAATTTGACGCCATTTACTGGCCGTGGCCAATTGCGATTTATCTGTTTTTAGCTGGACTTTCAGCTGGCGCTATGATGGTAGCAGTTATTCAAAACTGGCGTGGTAAAAACGACGCTTGTTTTAAAGCAGCAGCGATTTTAGCACCACTTACCATAAGCGTGGGACTTGTGCTTTTGGTGCTTGATTTAGGCAAACCGCTTGATTTTTACTGGATTTTATTAAAGTATAATTTTACCTCTGTTATGTCGCTTGGCGTGGCACTTTTGCTAATTTACACGCCACTAGCCTTTATTTACGCCGCTGTTGCGTTTAAAGATAGTGCGGTATTAAGTGCGTTTAAGGGGCTTTTAGCTAAAATCGCCACTTGTGGATTTTTAAAATTCATTGAGATTTTGTTATTCGTTTTAGCTATCGGCGTGGGGGTTTATACTGGATTTTTACTAAGTGCGGTTAGTAAAATTCTGCTTTGGAGCAATCCAATCTTGCCGATACTATTTTTAGTTTCAGGGTTTAGTTCAGGTGTAGCAGCTAGTGTGCTTTGTGGCATTTGGTTTTTTAATGCCAGTGTTGATAAGCACTCGGTATCTTTGCTTTTAAGACTTGACCTTTTTGCCATTGTTTTTGAGGCGATTTTAATTGGCATTTTATTTGCCTTTGTTTCATCAAATGGCGTAAGTGGAGTTGAGTTTGTTAAAAATGCACTTAGCGTTGGCGGACTTGCTACGATGTTTTGGGTAGGTGTTGTTGTCGTTGGCTTAGCGATGCCTATTTTAATAGACTTAATCGCCCTTAAAAACCACGCTTACAAACCTAGTGTGATAGTTTTAAACACACTTTTGGTGCTTGTTGGCGTCGTGCTTTTAAGGTGTTACATAGTCTATGCAGGACAAATTTTATAGGATATAGATGAAAATTTTACTCTTAGAAGATGAGCTTGAATATCAAGAGAGCGTGAGTGAGTATCTCACCTCTCTTGGTTATGAGGTTGATGCGGTTGGGGATGGCGTTGCTGCTTGTGATAAGATAGCAAGTGGCTTTTATCATCTTTTTATACTTGATATTAAGGTGCCAAATATCAACGGATTTGAGGTTATAAAATACATAAAAAGCCTAAATATTGACACGCCAATTATGATTATGACCTCGCTTGTGGATATTAACGATATGGCGATAGGATACGAGCTTGGTTGCAATGAGTATCTTAAAAAGCCATTTGAGTTAGCCGAGCTAAAATTTAGAGTTGGCGAGCTTATGAGAAAGTATTACAGCGTTGATGATAAGAGCGTGGTTTTATTAAACGGCGATTTTAGCTTTAATACAAATAAAAGAACCCTGCTTAAAAACGGCTCAATGATTGATTTAAGCGCAAAAGAGCTTGAATTAGTTGAGTATCTAGTAAGCAATCTTGACGCTTACGTAAGCATACCAGAGCTAAAAGAGCAGGTTTGGGAGAATAAAGACATTGAAGAGGCGGATATCCGTATGCACGTGCTAAAAATTCGCAACAAAACTTCAAGTGAATTTATAACATCAAAAAGAAGAATCGGCTACAAAATAGATGCCAAAAAAGTTTAAAATTCCAATTTTAGCGTGTTTGGTGATAATGGTTCTTTTTGTTGCAAAGAGCATTACGACCTTTGGGCTAATTGAGCAAGACGACACGCTAAAAAGCCTTTTTCAAATCATAAAATTTGAAGAGAAAGTAAAACAGAGCTTTATTGAGCAAAAATTCCTGCCAAACTCACTCATCTTTAAATACGCAATCTATGATGAAAACGGCACAGAAATTTTCTCAAATCTGGCTAAAAAACCCAGCGATTTAAAATTCGTAACCCTAAAAGATGATGATACTTTGTTTTATAAAGATTTCTTTTTTATTAATAAAACTCCATATTTTTTAATCATCTCACAAGAAATTTCAAGCCGCCGAAATCTTTTTATCATCACTTTAATGCTTACTTTTACCTTTATTTTAGTCGCTTTTGTGCTTTATCTTTCGTATCTTGCTAGCATTAAACCCTACCAAAACGCACAAAAATATATGAATAACTTCTTTAATGACGCTATGCACGAGCTAAAAACTCCGCTTGGTATCGCTGGGATAAATTTAGAGATGCTTGGCATTGAAAACAAGCAGACAAAACGGATAAAAAACGCCCTAAAACAGATGCAAATAACCTACGAAGACATTGAGTATTATATAAAACGTGGCTATATCATCTTTCCAAACGAGATAATTGATCTAAGCGAATATCTCATTGAGCGTGTGAAATTTCTGCTCTCAATGGCTGACGCTAAGCGTATGAAGGTCGTTTTTGATGATATTGACAGGGGCGTAAATATCGTAATGAGCAAAATGGCACTTCAAAGAGTGATAGACAACACAATCACAAACGCCATAAAATACAGCCCACAAGATAGCCAAATCATCATCAAACTAAAACGTCAAGATGATGGTATCGCCATATTTAGCGTGCAGGATTTTGGCTGTGGGATTAAGGATGTCAAAAAGGCGTTTAAGCGATATGAGCGTGAGAATTTAGCACAAGGTGGCTTTGGACTTGGACTTAGCATAGTTTCTGATATCTGCGAAAAATACAGCATTAATTACGATGTAAAGACCAAACTAAATGAAGGCAGCACGTTTTTTTATAAATTTCACATAGCAAAGCTTGATTTTACGAAGGTGAAAGAGTAAAATTTGCTATAAACAAAAATAAATCTTAAAAAATTAAATTAATATTTCTTTCTAATATCGTTTTTTTTTTTTTTGATAATATCAAGCCCAAAACGCTTAAAAAGAGATATTATGCAAAGACACCTTCTAGAAAATAACAACGTAATTTACGGCGAATTAAACGGGCATACAAATTTTAAATACAACTTTATCGGTAAAAACAACATATTATTTATATCTCAAAATTGCAAGATTAAAAATTCAAACATAAACTTTTGTGGTGACAACGCCCTTGTATTTTTAGGAGATGGCGTAAATATATTAAATATCAGTCTAAACAGCCAGTGTGTATTTTATACTGGTAACAACAACTACTATAATCCGAGTGGGCAAAGAACACTTATGCTATCTGAGCGTAAAAATATAATTATAGGCAATGACAATCTGTTTTCTAGTGCAATTTGGTTTAGAAATGCCGACCCGCATTTAATTTATGATGCCAAAACAAATAAACGCATAAATCAAACCAAGAGTATCTACATAGCAGACCACGTTTGGGTGGGTCAAGAGGTGGCATTTTTAAAGGGGTGTTTTGTCGCTTCTGGTGCGATAATAGGCACTAGAAGCGTGGCGACAAAAATGTATTATTCAAACACCATTAACGCTGGCAGTCCAGCAAAACAGATAAAAAGCGATATTTTTTGGCTAGGTAACTGCGTGCATAACTGGGATGAAAATATGACTGAAAAATTTAATCACGTCTTAAAAGATGACTTTAAATACAGCTATGATAAATCTGAATTTCTCTCGCCAAAAGCCATTGAAGAAAGGCTTGAAGCCCTAAATAGCCCCTATGAAAAGCTTGAATTTGTCTATGATGCTTTGTATTGCAATAAGAACAAAAATCGTTTTGCTTATTTTAAAGATTGCCCTTATGATTTAGAGTTGCCCAAGTTTAAATCTATGTTTAAGGATTTAAAATTTCAAGATACTGCCTTTAAAACAACCCCGCCACCACCAACGCTACAAGATGAGATAAATCGCTTAAAAAAAGAGACAGATGAGATAAGGCAAGAATTACTTAAAACCAAGACCGAGCTAAAAAATAAAAACAATGAGCTTAATACCCTAAATTTCACTCTAAATAACGGCACGGCTAAGCTTAGAATTTATAATCAACTAAACTATAAAATAGGCAAAGCCATAGCACAAAACAAAAAAAGTCCGCTAGGCTACATAAAGCTACCATTTATTTTAAGCTACATACACAATGAACACAAAAAAGACCAACTTACCTATCAGGATAAAATCAAGAAAAATCCAAAATTAGCCCTGCCAAAACTGCAAGATTATCCAGATTACAAAGAGGCTTTAAAGATAAAAGATAGCCTTGAATACAAACTAGGCGAAGAGTTTATAAAGGCTAGTAAAAACTGGTATAAGGGTGGATTTGTGAAATTTATGTTTAGTGCTAAAAAGTTAAAATAATTTTAAATTCATAAAAATATAAAGTGGGTTAATATCCCACTTCTTAGTCCTTGCCGTTGGCTCTTTAAACACTGAAAGCTTTACGTTGCTATCTCTGCCAAGTCCTAAAAGGGCGTATTCTATATCTAACTTATGCTCTTTGGCTGCTTTTGAAATTTCGTGTTCTAGCTCTTTGCCAC
>NZ_JANURM010000018.1 GCF_030249845.1 Campylobacter gastrosuis
AATTTTTTCAAATCACATCTTTTAATTTTTTTTAAAACCTAAAATTTTGAAAAAATAATGTAATCGCTATATCAAAACGACTAGCCCTTTTGTTTTCAAATTCATTACCTCCACATTTAGGGCAATTACCAAAAATACCGCCTAAAATTTTCTCATTTGCCTCGTCGCTTGTAGGCAATACGACCTCGCTGTAACCGCATTTTTTGCAAATATACTTTCTGCTTCTTATTGAATGATACGGGTTTGGTTTAAATGCCATTTGTTATCCTTGCTTTAAAGTAGCAAAAATTATATCAGGTGCTTTTGACAGGTTGTGTCGCTAAATTTTAAAATTTTATGACACAACTTGTTATAAAACCAACAAATGTTAATATTATTGGTGTATTATAATCATATGCTTTCTGAAACTGGTGGAGTAGCAAACAGCGTATTTTTAATTAAATTAAAAGTTTAAAGGTGCCATCGAGATATTGCTTTTTATTGATATTGTGTGAATTTTGCATAATAACTACTATTCTAGTCTATAAATAAAAAATTATAGCAATTATTTTAGTGTGATTTAATATAAAGTATTATATAATATTAGGTTAATGGAGATTTATTTATGATTTATAAAGTTGGTAGTTTGTTTGCTGGTGTTGGCGGTATATGCCAGGCGTTTAAAAATTTGAATTGTGAAGTTGTTTGGGCAAACGAAATTGATCATAGTGCCTGTAAAACGTATAGGCTAAATCATAAAAATACCAATCTTATTGAAGACGATGTTAGAAATATAAGTAATAAAAACTTAGATGACATAGATATACTTACTGCCGGTTTTCCTTGTCAGCCATTTTCACAAGCTGGTCACGGCAGAGGCTTTGAGGATGAGCGTGGTAAGCTTTTCTTTGAGGTTTCTAGATTATTAAGAGAGTTAAAGCCAAAAGCATATTTTTTAGAAAATGTTAAGACTTTAGCATCTCATAATGATGGTAAAACATTTCAGACAATAAAAGAAGAGTTAAAAGATATAGGATATTCTTTTATTCCTTTTGTATTAAATGCGTCTAAATATACAGATATACCTCAAGGTAGAGAGAGAATTTATATAGTTGGATTTAGAGATGAGGGTGATTATTATTTTAGCAAACCAATAAAAGAAAATATATTACAAACCAGTAAAAATAATTTGTTGTCTGCTAAATTTCAAATACCACAACAAACAAATAAAGCACCTAAAAATATAAAATCATTTTTGGATAACAGCTATGTTATTCCATCTGATATATATAGTAATCAAAGCAATGAAATTCATCGTAAGATTATGTATAGTGTTGTAGATGAAAATATTGTCTATCAGTATAGGCGTTATTACGTTCGTTCTAATAAATCAAATGTTTGTCCTACCTTAACTGCAAATATGGGTGCAGGCGGACATAATATACCTATTATATTAAATAATGGAGTAATAAGGCGACTTAACCCAAAGGAATGCTTTAATCTGCAAGGTTTTCCAAGAAATTTTATACTCCCAGAAAATATATCAAGAGTACAACTATATAAGCAAGCTGGAAATTCTGTTGTTGTGCCAATGGTTGAGAAAATTGCAAAAGAGATTGTTACGGTGTTAGATGCATTCGATAGAAGTTAATCCAAATGTTGCAAATTTTATTAAATCACTTCGTGACATAGGATATACTTTTGAAGTAGCAGTTGCCGATATTATTGATAATAGTATCTCAGCTGGTGCAAGTAGTATAAAAATTTACGCAGTGCAAAATCCTAAGCCTTTGTTTTGTGTTTTGGATAATGGGTCAGGAATGAACAAAGATGAATTAATAGAGGCAATGAGATTATCATCAAAAAGTCCTGATGATAAAAGAGATATCAACACGCTTGGTAGATTTGGTTTAGGTCTTAAAACTGCTTCGTTCTCACAATGTAAAAAGCTTACTGTTCTAACAAAGAAAAATAATGATATTTTTGCTGTAAGATGGGATTTGGATTATATTAGTAAAAACAATAAATGGTTGCTTTTAGAAGTAAATGCAAGTGAATATAAAAACATTGAAATTTTTAATGACTTTTGTAAAAATAGTAGCTCCACCCTTGTAATATGGGAAGATATAGATAAAATTGATAAAATTTCAGAATATTTAGAAATATTAAGAAATCATTTATCTTTAGTTTTTCATCAATTTTTAGAAGGAATAGATGGCATAAGAAAAATAAAGATATATATAAACAATAAACTTTTATTGCCTTTTAATCCTTTTAACCCAACACACGATGCAACTTTTATAAAATCAACAGAGTTAATAAAATATTATGACAAAGAGATAAAAGTAACTCCATTTATTTTACCGCACCATTCAAAAGTTTCTAACTCCGAGTGGGAAAAATACGGAGGAAGTGACGGGTATATAAAATCGCAAGGCTTTTATCTTTATAGAGCACACAGGCTACTTGTTTATGGTAAATGGTGGGGGATTTTAAAATCTAGTGATGCAACAAAGCTTGTCCGTATAAAAATTGAAATTTCAAATGATCAAGATGAACTGTGGAATATAGATGTAAAAAAATCTATTGCAAATCCTATTTCTGGCTTAAAGGATGAATTAAAAAGGATTGCTTTGCATTCTGCAAAGGATGGAATAAAACCCTTTTTTACCCGTGGTCGCAAGATAAACGATAAGAGCATTATAAGGTTTTGGAATTTGGTTTATGAGGATAATAAACCTTATTTTGTCATAAATAAGGAAAATCCAATGTATCAAAAATTATTGGATTTGTTGGATTTTAAATCAATAGAAATGTTGCAAATATATCTAAAAGCACTTCAGGCATACATACCGTTAGAAGCAATACAAGTACAAGTTCAGCAAAATCCACATAATTTTAAACAAGAAGATGTTATTTTAGAACAAGATATAATTGAAATTTTAAAATATTTGCAAGATATAGGTCTTAGTGAGGATGAGATTAAAAAAATAGAGATTTTTAAAAAACATAAGGAGTTGTTCAATGAATAGTAGTTTTTATGAAAAGGTTTTTCAATTTTCAAAAAAACGTTTAACTGATACATACTTAAAGCAAAATGGTGTTTTAGAAGTAGGTGATATTGATAACGAAATAACTAAAATAAGAAAAATTATTGAATCTGAATTTAAAACTGAAATATTTGGTCAAGATGGTAATTTTTCAGATAGTGATTATAAAAGACTACAAGATGATTTAGAAAAATATTTTAATGTTAGAATGAATACAGGACTAGTAATAAAAGGCGATGAGCAAAAGCAACGTAATACTTCTTGGTATAGTATTAATACAAAAGCCAATAATAATAATTTTTATTGGGATAGACTAGAAGAATTTTACAAAGGTTTTTTATCCCCACAGGTTATTAGAACATTAGATGATGATACTGATATGATAATGAATCAAATCGGAGATCCAAGAGAAAATAAGTTTGGTATATATGGTATGGTAGTAGGACACGTTCAGTCCGGTAAAACATCAAACTATGCTTCTTTAATATGCAAAGCTGCTGATATGGGTTATAAATTTATAGTTGTTGTAGCCGGCGATAAAAACAATCTTAGAAATCAGACGCAGGTTCGTATAAATGAGGCTTTTGTTGGCAAAAATGATATAAAAGAAGTTGGTGTTGGGCTTAATGACTTGCAAAATGCAAATAAAATGCAACCTATTAGTTTAACAACAGAAGAAAGTGATTTTAATAGAAAAGACGCACATAAAAATTCGCAAGGTATAAATTTTGACAACATAAATACGCCTGTGCTTTTGGTTATAAAGAAAAATGCAAATACACTTTTTAATGTTATAAAATGGATTAAATCTCATTATAAGGGTAAAATTTCACAACACGCTATGTTATTAATAGATGATGAGTCTGATTATGCCTCTATAAATACAAAAGAAGAAAATAATCCAACTGCTATAAATAAAAATATAAGGGTTCTTTTAGAACTTTTTGAAAAAAGCTCATATGTTGCATATACTGCTACCCCTTATGCAAATATTTTTATAGATCATACAATAGAAGATGAACAAAGTGTAAAGATTGAAGATGCGGATGAATGGATTTCAAAAGATTTATTCCCAAGAGATTTTATTTATTCTCTTGATGCGCCAAGTAATTATTTTGGTGCTGAAAAAATTTTTATAGAAAATCCTGAAAAATTTTTGGTAAATATTGATGATTACAATGAGTGTATCCCCTTAAAGCACAAAAAAGACCATTGCATAACTCGGTTACCAAATAGCTTATTTGAAGCTATAAATATATTTATGTTAAATGTTGCAATAAGAGATTTAATGGGGCAAATCAATCACAATAGCATGCTTGTTAATATTAGCCGTTTTTCTGATATGCATAAAAATATTGTCTATCTAATAGATGAATATTTAAAGGCATTTAAAAAAGATATTAACTCATATATTTTACTTTCAAATTCAACAGAACAAAGTAATTTTATATCAAATTTAAAGAGTATTTTTGAAACAAAATTTAATATAGAATTTTCATGGCAGGATATTTCAAAAAAATTATCTGAAATAGCAAATAGTATTCTAGTAATAGGAGTTTATCAAAATGCTAGTAATAATAAACCACTTGATTATAATACTGGCGAAAGAATAAATGTTATTGCGGTTGGAGGACTTAGTTTATCGCGTGGCTTTACTCTTGAAGGACTTAGTGTAAGTTATTTTATAAGAAGCACTATATTTTATGATACTCTTATGCAGATGGGCAGATGGTTTGGTTATAGGCAAGGTTATGAGGATTTGTGTAAAATTTATATGCCAGAGGATATTCAAAATTATTTTAGATTTATCATTGAGGCTACAAATGAGCTTATGTATAAATTTAAAGATATGGCAGAAGATGGTTTGACGCCCTATAATTTTGGATTAGCTGTTAGACAAGACCCAAATAGCCATCTGCAAATTACAGCTAAAAACAAGATGAAACATGCTGAGGAGAGATATACTTCATTAGATTTAAGCGGAAAGTTAATAGAAACCGTAAGATTTGCTAAAAATCCACAACTTCATAATAGAAATTTAACTACTTTAAAAAATTTCATAGGTTCTCTTGATAAAAGCAATAAAAAAGGAAAAGCTATTATATATAAAAATATAGATAAAAGTGAAATATTGAATTTTATCAATAATTTTGAAGTTATAAAAGATAATAATATGCAGTTAGATTTTGTCAAGACATATCTAGAAGAAAAGAATGCATTGTGGGATGTTGTTCTTTATGGAGGCAAGGGTGAATTTGCAGAAGGGTTTGAGATAAATATGGAAGAACGCTTAAAGTTGCAAGATAAGGGCAAATACATAGAACTGGGAAATAGAAAATTGTCATCAGGGGATCCTGAAAAAGCATTACTAGATGACGAAATCTACGAACAAAGTAAAAAAGAAAAAAGAGGTAATAGATCTTCATTTTTAAGAAAAAAACTTAAAAATCCAGTTTTAATGCTACATTTATTAGATGTAAAAAGCAATCAAATCGGCTTTGAAAGCAGTTTATTGCCTGCATACGGTATTTGTTTTCCTAATGTTGGTGTTGATAGTAACTCCCAAACAATTAAGTATCTAATTAATAAGGTTTATCAAGATGAGATACTTTTAGAAATTAATGAATCAGAGGAGCAAGATGATTAATCCTTGGCAGGATATGCAAAACAATACAAAAAGAAGAGTGTATAGCAATAGTAGTTATAATATTTTTTGGATAGTTGATTTAAATGGGAGATATGCCTTTGGCATTGAATTGGATTTTTATCTAAAAACTAATAGAAAAGGCATAAAATTTAATGGATTAACTACATTAATAAAAAAATCTGAAAATACTACTAATTTTTATATAGCATTAAATGATAACTCTAATTGGCAATTATTTAAATTAGTTTGTGATGATATTATTTTGCTTTTAAATACACATAAAAACAATAAGAACGTTATAGACAATGTGGAGACGCGACTTTTAAAGTGGAGAAAAATTTTTGTTTTAAATATTGATGATGATTTTGGAATAGAAAAGCAAATGGGATTGTTTGGTGAGTTAAGTTTTTTAAATGACATTGCTTCTAGTCAGGTTGGTTTTGAACAAGCATTGGATTCTTGGGTTGGAGCAAGTTTTGATAAACAGGATTTTATATTTAATGATTGTGCTGTTGAGATAAAAACGTATAAAACTTCAAGACCTCAAAATATAACAATCTCATCTGCTTATCAACTTTATACAAACAAAGAAAAATTATATTTGGTTGCGTATGCTTTATCTGCGAGTAATCAAGGGTTTAGTGTTAAAGATATTGTAGAAAGCGTAGAAGCAAAAATAACCGATATAGAAGCATTTTATAAAAAGCTTTTTTTATATGGCTACAAGGCAAATGATCAGTCAAACTTACAAAAATTTAAAATAGATAAAATTTTATTTTTCAATGTAAATGATAAATTTCCAAAAATTGTCACAACAGATATAGACCATAGAATTTGTGACGTAAAATATACTATAAATTTATTAAAATGCAACGAATTTTTATTAGATCAAATAAAACTTTAAAGACAAGGTATGGTTAGTTTAGACGAATTTCATCAAGATTTTATGCAAGATATTATTAGTCAAGCTCAAAGTAGAGGCATAAGTAAACAAGAGGTATTTTTTGAGTCTGTTTGCGATTCTCTTGTGAGCGAAGGCGAGTTGTCGCAAGACTATATGGCTGCTGAGTATAATAAAAGGGATATGGAAGTAAGTGGATATGATTTTGATGAAGAACGTGGCAAACTTAGTCTTTTGGTGCATTATTTTTTTCAAAACGATGAAATACAAACTCTTACAAAAATACAAATAGAAACAAAATTTAAAAAGCTAAAAACTTTCTTTTTAAAAAGCAGTGAAAAACTTTATGAAACTTTAGAAGAGGGGTTTGAACATCACTCTATGGCATACAATATCTATTTGTATCTAATAAAAAATGAGATTAGAAAAATTAGATTTATAATTATAACTGACGGAAAAATCACTAAGAATTTATCAAGCATTTTAAATGAAAAAATTGCTAATATTGATACAGAATATCGTATTATAGATATTGAGTTTTTATATAAAATTTACACCATCAACAGCTCCAAGAATAGCTTTGATGTAGAAGTAGATTTGCCAACATTAATAGTAGATACCCCTTTAAAAAAATATCGTTCATACCTTAGTGTAATAGATGGCAAGACAATAGCTTCTATTTATGATAAATTTGGTTCTAGACTTTTAGAACAAAACGTTAGAACTTTCTTGCAATTTCGTGGCAACGTAAATAAGGGTCTAAGAAATACTATTGAATATAATCCAGAAATGTTTTTTGCGTATAATAACGGCATAACTGCTACTGCTAGCAATGTTGTTTTGCAAGATGGCAGAATTACTAAAATATCAGATTTTCAGATAGTTAATGGTGGTCAGACAATATCATCTATATATGCTTCAAGTAAAAATTCAAAATTAGATGTATCAAAAATTTATGTCCAAATGAAATTATCCGTGGTTACTGATGAAGAAAAAGAAGATGAATTTGTATCAAAAGTAAGCGAATATGCAAACACACAAAACAAGATAAATCAATCAGATTTCTTTTCAAATAGTCCTTTTCATAAAGATTTTAAAGAGCACTCAAAAAGAAACTTGGCTCCTGCTATTAATGGCTTACAGGTAAGAACTCATTGGTTTTATGAAAGAGTAAGAGGCGAATATTTAAATGAGCAGACATATCTTAGTAAGGCTGATAAGAATAAATTTTTAATAGAGAATCCAAAATCCCAGCTTGTTGATAAAACATTTTTGGCTAAGAGTGAAATTGCTTGGTTACAATCCCCCGATATTGTCTCTAAGGGTGCTCAATATAGTTTTGTGGAATTTGCAAAGCATATTACTCAAATATTGGAAAAAGATAGTCTTTATATAACAAATAATTATTTTAAAGAGGCAATTTCAAGAATTATAATCTTTAAGCAAACTGAAAAAATTGTTTCTAATGCTACTTGGTATAATGGTGGTTATAGAGCCCAATGTGTTGCCTATACAATATCATATTTGTCTTATTATTTAGAACAAAATGGTCTCTTTCTAAATTTTTCTAAAATTTGGGATGAGCAAAAAATATCTAACAACATAGAAAACATAATATCAATTGTTTCAGAAAAAATTTATAATAAAATAACTAATCCACCAGATGGTAATGCAAATATAGGACAGTGGTGCAAGAAAAAGCTATGCTGGGATAGTGTAAAAAATATTAAATTAAACTTAGAATTTGACGATGAAAATCTAAGTAGCAAAGAGGAAGAAAAATATATAAAAAAAGAAGCAAAAAAAGAAAAAAGACTTGATAATGATATAGAGATACAATCATTTGTTGTTAAATTTCAAAAATGGGATAAAGTTTTGGAATATTATAATAGGATAGAAATTAAGAATCAAGTACCAATATATAAAATTGATATTTTGACAAAAGTTGCAAATAAGGAAATATTACTCCCAACTGTAAAGCAAGCCAAGATTTTGTATGAGCTTTATGAAAATGCTATTAGAGATGGTTTTCTTGTATAGTTATAAAAATATGTTAATATATAAATGCCTTTATGTAAACAAAGATAACTAGAATAATACAAAAAATAGATTATAATTCTATTTTAGAGCCATATAAGGGTCACATTGACATTTAAATACACTAAATTTATAATGGCTTTGTAAAGTAAGATATGAGATTTTAAGCACTAAAGAGTTACAAATGCAAGTTGATTAAGCTTTCATTAGAGAATAGTAATATCAATGAGAATAGGATATAAAATTATTCACGTAAGCAGATTAATTTAATTAATATTGCAGGTAAAAATTATAGGTCAAAAGAAAAAAGCAGAAATTTTTGATATAAATTTGAGGCTAAAAAAATGAGTTTTTATGGTGCATATTTACTGGACACATTGGTGTATTTTTATAAGATGCTTGATGTTTAAAAAACGCCCTGAAATTAGGGCGTTGTATTATTTTTCGTTTTTGTATTTTAAAATTTCAGCGTAGATTAGGTCTTTAAGTCTTAGTTTCTCTTTTTTAAGCGTGTCAAGTTCTGGGCTGTTTAGGTCATCTCTGTCATCAATCTCATCATTTAGATTGTCGTGTTTTTGGCAAAGTGCGTCAAAGTGTGGATTTTTGGCTCTTAGCTCTTTTATTAGGTCTGTGTATTCGTGTAGCATTTGGCTCTCCTTGTAAAAATTTTAACTATTTTAGCAACAAATTGTAAATAAGTAGTTTAAAATTTTGTTAAATGGCAAAAATTTGATTTTTACCGCGTCTTTTTGCTTCATAAACGGCGTTATCCGAAGCTTTGATTAAATCCTCTTTGTTGCTCATCGTATCGTTTGTCGTGGCAATACCGATACTTGAAATCCCACTCCAACTGCCGTTTTCAAACTCAACCTTTAAATCCACGATATTTTTGTGAAGTTTTTGCGCTAGGTTTAAAACGCCGTTTTTATCGGTGTTTGGACAGATTATGAAAAACTCATCGCCACCTAGCCTGCACGCTAAATCATCTGTTCTAATGCTAAAACTTAGCGTTTTTGCGAATGATTTTAGCACGGCGTCGCCAGCGTCGTGTCCGTAAGTGTCGTTAATGCCCTTAAAATTGTCTAGATCAAGCATAATCACCGAAAAATTTTCGCCGTTTTTAGCGTAATTATCCCAGTATTTTTCAAGCTCAAACATCGTTTTATGTCTGTTGGCAAGTCCGGTTAATTGGTCGTGCATAGCGATAAATTCTAGCTGTTTATTGACCGCTTCAAGGCGTTCGTTTGCCTCTTGAAGCTCGGTCGTTCGCTCCTCAACCTTATCTTCAAGTGATTTTTTAAGCACCAAAAGCTCGTCGTTGTATTTCATTAAAACGCCAAAAATTCCATTAAATGACTTTACAAGCGTGTCAAGCTGCTCGTGATTTACGCCGTTAATTTCGTTAAATGCGTCCTCTGGCGAGTAGCCTGATTCAATTAATTTTATTTGTGTCGTTAAATTTTTATCCATACCCAAAATGTGAAACGTCAGCCACTGCACCAAAAAATCAAGCAAACCTTTGGCACTCTCTTTGATATTTGTCTTATCAATACGCTCGTATTGTGAGGTCACTTCACGAATGAATGTTTTGTGAGCGACAAGGTGCTCTTTGATATGCCTTTTATCAACGTTAGCGTCCTTCATAATGGTTTCTTCGTTGATAAAATGGTATTTTGTGTAGTTAAAAAGCTCGGTAAAAATCGGCTCTAAATCCTCAAATCTAGGGTTAAACTCGGCGATTTTACGACCGATTGTATTGATAATCTCAACTAAATATCTATGCTCGGTATCAATTTTGTGAAAGTCTGTTTCAAACTCTCTGCCCCAAACAAATACAGGTTTTAACACACTTCACCTCCCAAATTTTACTATGTTTTAAAAAAATTTTGTAAAAATTTGATTAGTATTTTACTCTAATTAAACTTTAATGAAAATAAAAAAATAATTTTTTTAAGTTTTTTGCAAGAAATTTAAAATTTAAAACCGAAATTTTTAGAGAAAATGTAGAGTAAAATTTTCAAAAAAGCCCAAAAAAGGGCTTTTTAAAAGAAAAATAAAATTAAAATAAATTTGTTATTTTAAAAAGGTAATTTATGTTATCGTTTTTCGTAAAACGAAGCACCATTGCTAAAACGCTTCTCATAAAGTGGGGTGTAAGGGACTAAATCGGCGTGTCCGGTGTAGAGCCTGCCGTAGTCTTTTAGCATTTTGTGAAGCCTCTCAACGCACTTTAATCTAAATGCGTCATCAAAATAAATCATCATATTTCGTGATAAAATTATGTCAAATTTGCCTAGATTAAAGATCAAATCATCAAAAACATTTACGATTTTAAACTCGCACCTTGCTAAATTTTGCTTTTTTATCTCGTATTTATCGCCGTTTTTGTTAAAAAATCGCTCTTTTTGAAAGCTACTTAGGCGGTGCAGGTTTCGCTCGTTGTAAATTCCGCTGTTTGCCTGAGTTATGGCTTCTGAGTTGATATCTACGCCAACGACACTTAAACGCCTAGCATCCATACCTATCTCACTAGCTAGCATAGCAAGTGAGAATGCCTCATCCCCACTTGAACAAGGTGCACACAAAATTCTAGCGTCAGGCAGGTCGTTTGCGTATGTGATGACATCTTTTAGCTGTGGTAGCTCTCTGTAAAAATAGGTTTCATTAACGGTTATTAAATTTAGCAAATCCTGCCTAGTTTCTGAGTGGTAGCGAATGAGCGAGGCTATCTCTTTAAAGGTTTTAATCTGCTTGTTTTTAGCAAATGCCCCAAGTCTTTGAAGCGTGATTTCTCGCTTTGAGCTAAGATCAACACCACAGAAAATTTTGATATTTTGCATAAACTCATCAAATCCGTCCATATCGGTTGGCACGGGGATTTCTTGTGTGATTTGAGTTGTGTTGTTTGAAATTTGTTTATTAAATAGCATTTAAAAAATCCTCCAACTCTTTTTTTATACCCATTAAATTTAGCGATTTTATGGCTGGGTTTAGCTCTTTTGCACGTTTTGGCATACCATAAACGATAGCGGTTTCTTCGCTCTCGGCGATACATTTTGCACCAGCTTTGTGTAGTTTATCAAGCCCACTAGCGCCGTCATCGCCTATGCCAGTTAGCAAAATCGCCATTGTATTTAGGCTCTTTGCTATGCTTACGCCAGATAAAAACAGCATATCAACATTTGGCGTGTAGGTGGTTTTATCATCAACGTTTGGTTTGGCTAGAAGCGGTAGCGTTTCGCCGATTGTGAAATTTTGTTCGCAAACATAGACCTTGTCTTTTAGCACGGCACGAGCGGTTAAAAGCTCAATTTCAATGCCACACTCTTTTGCGACTTGGTTTGCAAAGGATTCAATAAACATTTTATTCATATGCTGGGCGATTACGATTGTTGCGCCGTTTAGCTTTACATCTTTTAAAAGCTTCTTAATGTGTCCGGGACCGCCGGTTGAAGCACCTATTAAAACTAATTTTTGAGCCATAAAAAGCCTTATTTTAAAATTGAAAATTGGATTTTATCAAAAATTTGTAAATTTTTGTGATAAAAATGAATTGCTAAATTTAGCCGGTTTGATTAAAGCTGTAAAAACCGCTAACGACACCTTGTATCGTTAGCTTTTTATCGGTTGGACATCTTGCGTAAAACCACTAACGATATCTTAATATCGTTAGCTTTTGTTTTACTTATGTCCTAAACTCCCCAAGTTTCGCATTTAGTGTGTCAGTCATCTTGTTTAGATGCTCAGCAGCCGATGCTATTTCTTCTACGCTTCTTGCGTTTTCGGTTGAGATTTGATTTATGTTATTCATACCGCTTGTGATACTATCAATGTTTTTGCCAGTTTGGATATAGTCCTCCACGTTTTTATCAGATAGCTTTATGGCTTCGCCAATAGCCTTACTCATCACTTTTATGGTGTTCTCTACATTTGAGGCGACCTTTGTTAGCTCGCCGATTTGTTTTGAGTTTTCATTCATCTTTGTGCTTGATTCAGTGATTGCCTGAACGATTACGTTTATGGTCGCATTTATCTCAGTTAGGCTCTTTTGTGTCCGCTCAGCTAGCTGTCTTACCTCATCAGCGACAACGGCAAATCCCCTGCCGTGCTCGCCAGCTCTGGCTGCTTCAATGGCGGCGTTTAGAGCGAGTAAATTCGTTTGATCTGCTATGTCGTTAATCACAACTAGGACTGATTTTACCTGCTCGGCGTCCTTGCTTAGCTGATCAATCTTATTTGCCATATCGTATTCGGTTTGAGCGGTGTGAGTTATTTCAGCGCTTAGCTCGGCTATGGCTTTATTTGCCTCTTCAATGTAATTTGTCGCCTTTTGTAAATCATCCTTGCCTTTTAGAGCAGTTTCAATTGAAATTTTCATATTTTCTTGGATATTTTGGCAGTTTTGCGAAGTGCTTGTTACGATTGAGGTTGAGTCCTCAACCCTTTTGCCAGTTTGAAGCGAAGTTGAGCTTAGCTCGTTTGCTATTGATGAGTTTTCGCTTGAAAGGTGTTTTGCGTCGTTGATTAAAACGCGCACTTTTTCTATGAAATCATTAATCGCAGCACTTGCTAGGGCTGTTTCATCTTTGCCATTTACTTCAAGTTTGCGGGTTAAGTCACCATCTCCGCTTGAAAGGTTTCTAGCACGTGAGATTAGCTGGTTTAGGGGTTTTGAGATTGACATTTGAGTGTAAATCACAGCTAAAACTACGGCTAGGATCATAATCACAATGGCTGTGATGATGAAATTTCTAATTGCCACGTGGGCTTCATCATCCATTTGTTTTGCCGTATTTTCGGCTCTTTCGTAGGCATTATCGGTTGTTGCGGCGATTACTAAAATGTATTTTTTGCCTTCAAGCTCTATTTTGTAAGAATTTGCTAGTTTTTTGACATCTTTGCCATTTACGTCTAAAATGTAAGGGACATATTCTTCACTCTCGCTTGAAGCGATTAGTTTTTTGACATATTCGTTGCCGTTTTTATCCTTTACGTCATAGCGGTTTGTGCCGTCCCACTCGGGTCTGCCTGGATTTTGGATGACGTTGCCCTTTTCATCAAAGATATAAACATAGCCTTGCTCGTTTTCGCCAAAGCGTAGTCCTTTTAAAAATTGTAGAACATCGGTTGTAATTACTCCCGGTTCTTCGTTTGATTCTTTGTATTCATCGCTGATTTGGTCAATAAAATCAGTGATAATGTCAAGCTCCTCGCTTAAAGCCACCTTCTTTTCTTCGTAAGCGGTGTTGATAATGCTATCTTTTGCCTGTTTTATCGTATCTTCTGCCATTTTGTTTGATAAAAATACAAGAACGACAAGAAGTGCGATTAATGAGGTCGTAACCATAGCAAGGACTTTGGTTGAAATTTTCATTTGCTCTCCTTTGTGTTAATTTAGCCTGTTATTATAACAATATAAAGTAAATAATTTAAAAATTCTTGTTAGTTATTTTGTATAAGAAACTAAAAACTTCGGCGACGGCTTTGTATAAATTTGGTGGAATTTCTTGATTTACCTCTACTTTGCTTAAAATTTCAATTAAATCTGGGTCTTCTTTGATTGGAATTTTGTTCTCTTTTGCAAGTTTGATTATGTTGTTTGCTATCTCGCCAGAGCCGGTGGCTAGGACTTTTGGAGCGTTGTCCTTTTTGCGGTTGTAGCCTAGTGCGACTGCCTTTTTTTTAATTACATTTGCCACTAAGCCCTCCTATCAAAACCGATTTGAAGTCCGTCAAAATTCTTAAATTTTTGACTAATTTCGTGTTTTGATAAAACTTTAAGATTAAAATTTGAAACGACCAAACCAAGCTCCCCAATGGCGCGTTTTAACTCGCTATTTTGCCCCAAGATTAGCTCTTTAAATTCGCTCGTGGCAGTGGCGATTGAGATATCAATATAGCGTTTATTTGATAATCCAACCATTACGCTAACCTGTCCGTATTGCTTGAAATTTAGCTCAATTTGCGCGTAAAATCTATCCTTTTTGCCCTGTTTAAACGCCACCTTGCCCTCATCAACGCCATCCCAAACGTAGGGCAGGTAGGTTTGAAGTCCGCCACTTACGCTTGAAACGATCTGATGAAGTTCAATTTGCGAGATCATTTTTAGGCTGGTGTCTTTTATAGTTTGGTTTAAATTTTGTGTGTTTGCCTCTTTTACGATTGATAAGAGTGTGCTTTTTATGTCGCTAGTTGGTGTCATCTCACTTTGGGTTTTTAAAGCGATTTGAGCGACGTCGTTTGAGGCTGATTTTATCTGTTTTTGAAGTGATTTTATCTCGTTTAGATTTACTTTTGCGTTACTTGCGTGGCTATCGGCGACTAAAAGTGCCACGCCAAGGCGTCTAGCCGCACTTGAAAGTTTGTCTTGAAGCGAGGCATTTGGGTCGTTTAAAATGGCGTTAAAATTTCTAACAACCCCAGCTTCATCGCCGATTTTATTTAGCGAGGCTAGGCTGTTTTGCATATCTTTTATGAGAATTTTTAGCTCTTTTATGTTTTGGCTAAATGCTTGGGTTTGGTTTAGTTTTTCGCTTGTGATATTTGAAATTTTCTCGTTTAGGTTTGTTAAAAAGCTGTTTAAACTACTGGCTTGTTTTAGGGCGTTTTGGGCTGAAATTTCGCCTTTTTGGGCTGTGTTATTTAGGTATCTTGCGATATTATCAAGCTTGTTTGTGTCGCTAAATAGGGCTTTTATATTTGAGTTATTTAGCGTGTTTTGGGCAGTTTTTGCTTCGTTTGTTAAAATTTCATTTAGTTTTACAAACGAGCTGTGATTATCTAAGCTCTCATCGTTTGCTAGGGTTAGGATTTGATTTAGCAGGTTTTGGTTTGATAAATTTTTAATATCAGTTAGCAATTTTTGTATGCTTTGTGGAATTTTTTGGGTGTTTAGAGCTTCTTTTAAATTTGCTTCAAGCAAGACGCCAGAGCTTTTTATCTGCTCATTTAGCGGTGCGGTTTTTAAATCGGCAATGGGTTTTAAAAATTCCTTTAATTTTAGCACCAAATCCTTTAAAGTAGGGCTGTTTTCAAATGCTGGGTCGCTCTGAATTGTGGCTGCTAAATTTTTAATATCATTTGTGAAATTTGGGGCGATTTTGGTATCTTTTGCCATTTGCAAAATTTTGCTTGTTTGGTTGATATTTGAGGCACTTTGAAGTTCATCAACGACCTTGCTTATTAGCTTATCAATGCTATCAACGGCTTGTTGTGCGGTTTGCTGTGCTGGTGTTTGGGGCTGGTTTTTAAAAATTTGCGTGGTTTGAGTGGTTTGTGGCTGTTTTTGTGTCGTGATACCGGTTTGATTTATGCTATTTTGTAAATTTGCTATGTTATTCATTTGCTTTTTTTGCCTCTAATTTATCAATGGCTATCGTTTTTATCGTGTGTGGGTTGTAGCTTCGGCGGTCGCTAAATGGCACGCTTTTTTGCGTGATAGCAAAGACCATTAAGATAAAAAGTAGGGCAATATAGACATAAATAAAGCCAAGTGTGCCAAAAAAACTTATCATAAATCCCATAATTGTTGATGATAAAAGTGATCCAAGCGAGTAGCTAAAAAGTAACGTCCTGCCGACTTCTACGCTTTGGCTTTTATGCTCTAACATATCATTTGCCCTTGCAAGTGAGAGTGCATAAAGACAAAAAACTCCACTGCCTAAGAAAAATGCAAGGCAAAATTGAACGTGAATTTGACCGATGAAAAATAAAAACAAAACCGCTGAAAGTAGCGAAATAAAGGTGGCTAAGATGATAGCTAAACGTCTGCCATATCTATCTGATAGCTGTCCGATGAAAAACTGCGAAACAAATCCGCCAATCATCGCAATGGTCATAAAATACGATGCTTGTGATAGGCTGAAATTTTGAGATAATATAAAAATCGTAGCCATTGAGAAAAAGCCGTTTATTAGCACACCAGCGATAACACTACCAAGCAGAGCAAGTGGGGCAATGCTAAAAATTTTTGGCAAACTCACGCTTTTTTTGGCTGGAATTTCAGGCTCTTTTATGCGGATTAGGTTAAGCGGTATGCTTGAAATCATAATAAAAGCGGCTGAGATGATAAAAATTTGCGTTGGGCGTAAATTTAGAGCAAGGATTAAAATCCCAACGCTAAAACTCACGTAAAAAACGCCCTCGTAAATGGCTAAAATGCGAGATCTGTTTGTGTTTTTTGCTCTTTGATTTAGCCAACTCTCAATCACGACAAGCAGGGCGTAATAACAATACCCAAGCCCAGCTCGTAAAAATGCCCAAAAATAGAGATTATCGCTTAACTCATAAAACATAGAACACACGGCAAAAAGTGCTGAAAAAATGGCAAAAGCTCTGATGTGTCCGACTTTTGAGATGATGATAAAAGAGGTCAGTGTGCTAATTATCGCTCCAATAAAAAAGCACGAATTTATAAGTCCGATAGCGATTTCTCCGACTTCTCTTTGCTTTAAAAGGGCTGAGAGTGAGCTAACGACAAGTCCGTTGCCAATAAACAGCAAACTCATACCCAAAAATAGCGGACTTAGTGTCTTTAAAACTCGTTTGCTATTTGACATTTTTATCCTTAATCATCAAGCCAAACGTGAGCGCCCCAAGCGGCATAGCAGATAGCCCTACTAAAAATCCAGCGATGTTTAAAATTTCATAACGCTTTAAAAGTAAAAAGGACACGACAAGCACGAGATAAGCAAGTAGTCTAAACGGCACAAACGCCGTGCCAAGGTGCAGGTCTTTTAGCTTTGTTTTTTTGGCTTTTAGCCTTGCTTTTTCGCTTTCAAGCGTGATATTTTCATCGTTTTCTTCATCAAAATTTTCATCATCTTGCCTATCTTTTAGCTTTTTTTCTATGCGTTTTTTGTAGCTAAAAAAGCTAATAATTGCGATAAAAATCGCACAAAAATAGGCAATTAGGCTACTAATCATAAAATTTTTGCCAATAAAAAACTGCGTGCTAAATAGGATAATAGTAAAAAAAAGATAGATAAAAACTAGCCTTTTTATCACTCATCATCTCCGTTTTTTAGGGCTTTGTAGCGATTTTCATCTTTTAGCTCATCAAGGCTTTTTATCTGTTTTTTATACGCTTTATAGACATTTAAAATCGCAGCTGCTATGCCTAAAAAAACGCCAATAAACAGCCCAAAACCCCAGCCAGTAGCTGACTTTATCCAAAAGCCAAGTCCGACACCAAGAAGCACGGCAACAACGATAGAAATGCCTAAACTTAGGCTATCAGCTGCATCAACTACCTTTTTTATCTTAGCCATTTTTTATCTCTAAAAACGCCTCTTTGGCACAATTAACGGCAAAGTCAATCTCATTTTCGCCCATAGCCGTGCAGATAAAGCCCGTTTCAAACTGGCTAGGTGCTAGATAGACGCCACGTTTTAGCATTTGGTTGTGAAATTTCGCATACATTTTTGTGTCGCTTTTTAGGGCGTCATCGTAGTTTAGCACCTCTTTTTCGTTAAAGAAAAAGCCAAACATTGAGCCTCTAACCTCCGTTTGAAGTGGAATTTTAACGGCATTTGCAGCCTCTTTAAAGCCACTCATTAGTCTTTTTGCTAGGCTTTCAAGCTTAACGTAAATTTCTGGCGTGATTTTATTTAGAGCTGCAATACCAGCAGCCATTGCAAGTGGGTTGCCACTTAATGTGCCAGCTTGATAAACCGCTCCATTTGGGCTTAAAACGTCCATAATTTGGGCTTTACCGCCAAAGGCAGCTACATTTAGCCCACCGCCAATAACCTTGCCAAATGTGATTAAATCTGGCGTAATATCATAAAATTTTAACGCCCCAATCTCACTTGCTCTAAATCCGCTCATCACTTCATCTAGGATTAAAACAGCGTTGTTTTCATCGCAAATTTTACGAAGTGCTTTTAGAAATTCTCTCTTAGCAGGCACAAGTCCCATATTGCCGGCGATTGGTTCAATTATCACGACACCAATTTGGTGGTTTTTAAAAATTTCTTCAACGCTTTTTATGTCGTTATAAATAGCTAAATGCGTGTCCTTAACGGCATTTTGTGGCACACCAGCACTTGAAGCGTTGCCGTAAGTTGTCGCACCGCTACCAGCTTTTACAAGCAGGGCATCAGAGTGTCCGTGATAGCAGCCTTCAAATTTTATAAGTCCGTCTTTTTTAGCGTATCCACGTGCAACTCTTATCGCACTCATCGTAGCTTCTGTGCCAGAGCTAACGAAGCGAATTTTATCCACGCACGAAAATTTTTCGCACATTAGCTTTGCAAGAGCAGTTTCATTTAAGCTAGGTGCGCCGTAACTCGTGCCGTTTTTTAGGGCGTTTGTGATTGCATTTTCTATGTCTTTATCGCAGTGTCCGTGTATTAAAGGACCCCAGCTTTGGATAAAATCAAGATATTTTTTACCCTCAACATCAATTAAATAAGTACCTTCACCTCGTGCTATCATCACCGGCTCTCCACCGACACTGCCAAAGGCACGAACTGGCGAATTTACACCACCGGGGATATATTTTTTTGCTAGTTCAAACTCTGTTTTGTTACTCATTTGCCATCCTTATCTAAACTTATTGTGTAGTCGTATAAAATTTTCGTTTCTTCATCTGTTAAAAAATAGCTTGGCATTATGTTTTTTGGCTCATCAAGTGCCTTTTTAAAACGCTCAAAGCTGACATTATTTATGCGTGGCGAGATTAGCTCTTTTTGCTCAACCTGCTTTGTTTTTCGGTTTTTCTCTTTGTATTTTGAGATGACCTTGCCCTCGGCGTTTTTGCCGTGACAGCTAATGCAACCAATACCGCGCGGATTTATATAAAGCATCTTTGCGTATTCGGTTTTTGTGATAAAATCAGCTCCAAAAGAGAGAGAAACTACAAAAAATATAAAAAAAAGCGAACGCATAATCTCCCATTTTTTAAAATTTTAATTATTTTTTGGGTATCATACAATTTTTGTGATTAAAAATGCTTTTAATGAGGTTAGCAAATGAAAATTTTAGATGGCAAGGCAGTTAGTGCTAGTGTAAAACAAAGGGTTAAAGATGAGGCGATAGAGCTTACAAATTTAGGCGTAAAGCCTTGTTTGGCTGTGATTTTAGTCGGCGAAGATAAGGCTAGTCAAACATACGTGGCTTCAAAAGAGAAGGCGTGTGCTGCGTGTGAAATTGGCTCAATAATGCATAGATTGCCTGAAAATACGAGCCAAAGTGAGCTTTTAGCACTCATAAATGTGTTAAATTTAGATGATAGCGTTGATGGAATTTTAGTGCAGTTGCCACTGCCAAAACACATTGATACAAATGCTGTTTTAGAGGCGATTAGACCGCAAAAAGATGTAGATGGCTTTCACGCAATAAACGTTGGCAAACTTTCAAGCGGACTTGACGGCTTCGTGCCTTGCACACCGCTTGGCATAATGGTAATGCTTAAAGAATACGGCATAAGCGTGAGTGGCTTAAATGCCGTTGTGATCGGGCGAAGTAATATTGTTGGTAAGCCAATGGCAAATCTGCTTTTAAACGAGAGTGCCACCGTGACGATAACCCACTCAAAGACTAAGAATTTAAAGGAGATTTGTGCTGGGGCTGACTTGCTTGTAGCTGCCATTGGCAGGGCAAATTTTGTTAGTGCCGATATGGTAAAAGATGGCGCGATTGTCATTGATGTGGGCATAAACCGCCTTGATGATGGGCGTTTGGTTGGAGATGTGGATTTTGAAAAAGTCGCTCCAAAATGCGAGTTTATCACGCCAGTGCCAGGTGGCGTTGGACCAATGACAATTGCGATGCTTTTATCAAACACCATAAAATCAGCCAAAAATCGCGCTAAAAATTTAGGTTTAATATGAAATTTCTAAGAAAACTTTACGATTTTTCAAGCTCTTGGACTGGGACGATTGTTATTGTTTTGTTTGTGATTTTTTTCATTGCACAAGCCTTTGTAATCCCGTCTGGCTCAATGAAAAACACGCTTTTAGTTAGCGATTTTTTATTTGCTAAAAAATTTAGTTATGGCATACCAGTGCCACGAATTCCTTGGCTTGAAATTAGGGTTTTGCCAGATTTTAACGGCAACGACCACTTAATCTCAGGCGACACGCCAAAACGTGGCGATATCGTAATCTTTCGCTATCCGCACAATGAAAAAATTCACTACGTTAAGCGAAATTTCGCAATCGGCGGCGATGAGGTGATTTTTACTGAAAAGGCGATATTTTTAAGACCGAGCGAGGGCGATGAGTTTATAAAATCAAATTACAAAAAAGATGATTTAATCACGCTTGGAGGTAAAATTTTCGTGCGTGAGCCGTATAAATTTAAGGGTATTAATTACGATAAAAGCGTAAATATGTTTGAGCAAATGCTTTATTATTACAACGCAAAACGCCTTGCGATGACGCCATTGCAGGTTGATGAGCTGCCACCAGTTGTGGATAGTTTGCCATTTAATGCCTTTTACGTAAAAGTGCCAGACGGGCAGTTTTTTATGGTCGGCGATAACCGCGACCACTCAAACGACAGCCGTTTTTGGGGCAGTGTGGAGTATAAATTTATAGTCGGACAGCCTTGGTTTGTTTATTTTAGCCTTGATAAGGACTACAAAGTCCGCTGGGAGCGAATCGGTCGCTTTGTTGATACGCTAGAAAATGATGAAAATATCATTGATATGGCACAAAAAGAGAGCCACGCCGAGGGGATTTATTGATGTTTGAAAATTTTGATTTAGAGCGTGTTATTTTAGTCGTCATCGCACTTGTGATTGCCATTGTCGGACACGAGATTATGCACGGCTGGGTGGCGTATAAATTTGGCGATAGCACGGCTAAAAATTTAGGTCGCCTAAGCATAAATCCGATAAAACACATTGACCCACTAGGCACGATTGTCGTGCCTAGTTTGCTCTATTTTACGGGCGGTTTTTTGTTTGGCTGGGCTAAGCCAGTGCCAGTAAATATGAGTGTGGTTATCAGAAACGGCGGATACAAGGCTGGAATTTTTGTCGCCCTTGCTGGGATTTTTTACAATATCGTTTTAGCGATTTTCTCGCTATTTATGCTTGTAAATTTTGGCGATTTATTTGGCGATTTGTTTGCAAAATTTTTGGTATTTTTATTTAGCACAAACCTATTTCTAGGGCTTTTTAATCTCTATCCGATACCGCCACTTGACGGCTCAAAGGCACTTACTTACGCACTCTTATCGCTTGGATTTAGGGGTTTAGCAGATAAAATTTACAGCCTTGAACGCTATGGTATGATAATCCTAGTCGTGATTTTAATAAGCCCACTTTCAGGCTACTTTTTTGAGCCCATTAGATATGTGTTTAAGATGTTTGCTGGTATAATTTAGGCTTTTTAAGGATTAAAATGAAAATAGATAGAATTTACATAGCTAGCGACCACGCTGGATTTGGCTTAAAAGAGCGAGTTAAGGGCTTTTTATCTGAAAAATTTAGCGTTATTGATTTGGGTTGTGATGATGAAAAAATTAGCGTGGATTACCCTGATTTTGCACATAAAATGGCAGAAAATTTAGTAAATGATAGCGATTTTGGAATTTTAATCTGTGGCACTGGCATTGGTATCTCAATCGCTGCAAACCGCCATAAAAACGTGCGTTGTGCCTTGTGTCACGATATTAGCACTGCAAAACTAGCAAGAGAGCATAACAACGCAAACGTGATCGCCTTTGGTGCTAGAATGCTTGGCGAAGTGGTCGTTTTTGATATGTTAAACGCCTTTTTTGGCACGAATTTTGCAGGTGGCAGACACCAAAACCGAGTAGAAAAAATCAACCAAAAAGAGCAAAAATGATAACAGAATGGTTTTTTACGACTGCCTTAGTTTGCGTTTGTATCTACCTTGTGGTAATGGTTTTTTACTTTAAAACCCTGCTTAAAAAAGAGCGAGCGACTAAGGATTTTATGAAAAATAATCTACAAGATACCGAGATAGTAATAAGAAAACTACAAATCCAACTACAACGGAGTTTAGGCAATATTGACATTTTAACCGATGAGCTAAATAAGACAAAAAATGATGTCACTTCGCTTCGCACACGAAATTCTCAATATCGCCTTGAAAATGATAAGCTACGTGGCAGAATTCGTGAGCTTGAAGGTAAAATTGAGGCGTTATTATGATAGAAAATTTCAAAAAAATGTTTGCAAAAAAACGAGATATGCAGGTTTTAAACGACGATGATAGAGCGTATTTGTCGCACTCTATTCGCTTAATTGATGACTTCCCACGCCCGGGCATTGTCTTTCGTGACATTACCACGCTTTTAAATGATGCAAAGGCGTTTGAGTTTTTGATGTCGCATTTACAAGCACGTTATGAAAATTACGAGATTGATTTTATCGTTGGGATTGAGAGTCGTGGCTTTATCTTTGGGGCAGCGCTTGCTACAAGGCTTGGTGTGGGCTTTGTGCCGATTAGAAAGCCCAAAAAACTGCCCTACGTTACAATCTCTCAAAAATACAGCCTTGAATACGGCGTAGATGAGGTGCAAATTCACATTGACGCCTTTAATCACATAAAAAATCCGAAAATTTTGCTAATTGATGACTTAATCGCCACTGGCGGGACGGCAAAGGCTAGTATGGAGCTGATTAAAAACGCCGGTGGAGAGTGCGTTGAGGCGTGTTTTTTGATAAATTTGGTTGATTTAAACGGCTATCAAGAGATTGAGAAATTTACAAAAGTTTATAGTGTTTTAGAGGTTTAAATGGAGGAATTTTTTATAAATTTACTGACCCAATACGGCTACATAATCCTATTTATTTGGTGTATGTTAGAGGGCGAAATGGCGCTTATTATGGCTGGGATTTTAGCCCACCAGACGCATATGAGCGTTGAGCTTGCTATCTTTATCGCTGGACTTGGCGGATTTGCAGGCGATCAGGTCTATTTTTATATCGGTCGCTACAACAAACGCTACATCACGAAAAAACTTCGCTCACAAAGGCGAAAATTCGCCATAGCGCACCTTTTGATGAAAAAATACGGCTCGCCGATAATCTTTATCCAACGCTATCTTTACGGGCTTAGGACGATTTTGCCGATGAGTATCGGACTTACTCGCTACGACGCTAAAAAATTTGCGATTATTAACCTATTTTCAGCGTGGGCGTGGGCGGCGATTACGATTATACCGGCGTATCTGCTTGGAGAGCATATCCTTGATATTTTGGCAAAAGCAAAAGAGTATTGGTATGTGGCGATCCCAGTTGCAGCGACGTTTTTAGGCGTTGTATTTTTTGCGTTTAAACGCTTTGAAAACAACGTTTTAAGCAAAAAGCACGAGATTAAAAAGGGCTTTAAAAACGGAGAAAACAATGAATAAACGCACGTTAATCACCGGCGCATCAGGTGGCATAGGGGCAGAGTTTGCTAAAATTTTTGCTAAAAATGGCAACGATTTGGTTTTAACTTCAAGAAGCGAAGATAAGCTAAATGCCCTAAAAAACGAGCTAGAAAATGAATTTGGCGTTAAAGTTTTAGTTATCGCTAGTGATTTATCAAAGCCAAACGTAACGGCTGAAATTTTTAAAATCACGCAAGAAAATGGGATTTTTATTGATAATTTAGTAAATAACGCCGGATTTGGTTGGCACGGCGAGTTTTGTTCTCAAAATTTGAGCAAATTTAACGAGATGATAAATCTAAACATAACCGCTCTAACAGAGCTTTGCCACATTTACGCAAATGAGATGATAAAAAATGGCGGCGGTAAAATTTTAAACGTTTCGTCAATGGCAAGTTTTATGCCAGGACCTCTTCAAGCCGTTTATTACGCTACAAAAGCCTACGTTACCTCGTTTTCACAAGCGCTTTTTGAGGAGCTAAGAGATAAAAACGTAAGTGTTTGCGTGCTTTGTCCGGGCGCGGTTAAGACCGATTTTGTTAAAAACGGCGATTTAGCCGGCGTAAAGGCGTGGGATTTAGCAAAAGACGCCTACTCTGTCGCACTTTGCGGATACAAAGCAATGCAAAAGGGCGATCTGATCGCATTTAATCAAGGCGAGTTAAAATTTGCAAGTGATTTTATCTTGCCATTTTTGCCAAGAAAAACGATACTAAAAATTTCAAGAAAAACAATGGAGAAAACTAAGTGAATTTTAAAATAGAAAACAAACCGATTGATAAAATCAAGGCGGACATCAGCCTTGTTTTTGTGGTGGATAAAAACCTAAAACATAAATTTATAAAGGACGCAAAAGCCTTTAAATTTCTAGGTTTTGACGGCTCTGGGACGTGCTTTATCCAAGAGAGCAAGACGCTTTATGTGGGAATTTCTAAGCTTGATTTTGAGGCATTAAGAGTTGGTTGTGCTAAGGCTTATGAGGCGGTTAAAAACTACGAGGCTAAGAGCCTAAAAATGGCGATTTACTTTGCTGGGTGCGCTAAGATGAGCCTTCAAGCCGTCGTTGAGGGCTTTATTTTAGGCTCTTATGAGTTTGATAAATACAAAGAGAAAAAGAAGAGCCAAAAGCTAGAAAGCGTGATCTTTTCAACCGATGAATTTGGCGGAGAGAGCGTGGATTTAGATAAGGCAAAAATTGGCATAAAAAATGGGCAAATTATCGCAAACGCTACGAATTTTACAAAAGATATCGTAAATGAAACGCCTGAAATTTACACCCCAGCTAAAATGGCAGATGAGGCGACAGAACTCGCAAAAAGTCTAAAAAACGTAACTTGCAAGGTTTATGATGAGAAATTTTTAGCCAAAGAGAATATGAACGCATTTTTAGCCGTAAATCGCGCCAGTGTGCATAAACCACGGCTAATTCATCTAATTTACAAGCCAAAGAGTGCTAAAAAGCGCATTATTTTTGTCGGCAAGGGGCTAACTTACGATAGTGGCGGACTTAGCCTAAAACCAGCCGATTATATGGTAACGATGAAAGCCGATAAGAGCGGAGCTGCCGCCGCGCTTGGCATTATAAAGGGCGCTAGCGAGCTTGAAATGCCGTTTGAAATTCACGCGATTTTGGGTGCGACTGAAAATATGATAGGTGGCAACGCATATAAGCCTGATGACGTGCTAATCTCGCGAAGCGGCGTAACGATAGAGGTTAGAAACACGGACGCCGAGGGGCGTTTGGTATTGGCTGACTGCCTAAGCTACGCACAAGATTTTAAGCCAGATATTTTAATAGATATGGCGACCCTGACTGGCGCTTGCGTGGTGGGCGTTGGCGAATACACGAGCGGTCTGATGGGTAATAACGAGGATTTAAAAGAGGATTTTCGCAAAAAAATCGCCAGAAGTGGCGAGCTAACGACCATTTTGCACTTTAACGACCACTTAAAAGAGCTGATAAAAAGCCAAATAGCCGACGTTAGTAACGTTTCAAGCTCACGCTATGGCGGCGCGATAACGGCTGGGCTTTTTCTTGATAAATTCATAAAAGATGAGTATAAAGATAGGTGGATGCACCAAGATATCGCAGGTCCCGCCTACGTGCAAAAGGCGTGGGGGTATAATCAATATGGCGCAAGTGGGGCGGGAGTGAGAATGAATTTATACTACCTAAACGAACTTGCTAGGGATTTAAAATAGACCTGCTCGTCTTGCGGTCTTATACGTCGTTGGTTTTAAATTTTACTCGGTCATTACCCATTTGGTAACTCCCGTCGTAAAATTTAAAACCGCCTAGTCTAAGCCTCGCAATACTTTGCGATTTACGTTCTTTAAGAGCCAAAATTAGTAAAAATATAAAATTTTAATGTAAATCGCAAAATTTTACGAGCGGTTTGCGTAAAATGCGAAGTATCGCACAGCATAGCGAGGCGAATTTAAAATTTCAAGCGTGGCGTTAGTCAAATTAGCAATGAAACTAATTTTAAGTAAAATGCTATTTTTAGCAAAAATATAAAATTTTTAAGCGTAAATCGCAAAGTGATGTGATGTTTAGGCGAGGCGTAAATAAAAAAGCAAACGGAGCGACCTTGTCGGTCGTGAGTATTGGTTTTTTATTTACAACAAAGCATAAACCCGCAGCACAAGCAGGCATAAAACAAGTAGAATTAATTTTAAAGGATAATTATGGGACTTTCAGTAGGCATCGTCGGCTTACCCAACGTCGGCAAATCAACAACTTTTAACGCCCTAACCAAGGCACAAAACGCCGAGAGCGCAAACTACCCGTTTTGCACGATTGAGCCAAATAAAGCTATCGTGCCAGTGCCTGATAAGCGTTTAAATGAGCTAGCAAAAATTGTTTCGCCAAATAAAATTCAATACTCAACCATAGAATTTGTAGATATTGCGGGGCTCGTAAAGGGCGCAAGCAAGGGCGAGGGGCTTGGCAATAAGTTTCTTTCAAACATCAGAGAAGCCGAGATGATACTTCATATCGTGCGTTGTTTTGATGATGAGAATATCACTCACGTTGAGGGTGGAGTTGATCCGGTGCGCGACATTGAGATTATTAACACCGAGCTAATTTTAGCCGACATTGAGCAGTTAAATAAAAAAATTGAGCGTTTGGGACGTGAGGCAAAGGCTAACGCAAAGGGTGCAAAGGAGAGCTTAGGGCTTGCAAATGCGTTACTTTCGCACCTAAATGAGGGCAAATCGGCAAGTAGTTTTGAGGGCAAAGATAGCGAAATTTACAAAGCGCTTAATAAAGAGCTAAGGCTGCTTTCGGCAAAAGATGTGATTTATGGCGTAAATGTTGATGAGGACGGCATTGCAGAAGATAACGCCTACGTAAAAGCCGTGCGTGAGTATGCGGCGGCGTCAAATCACGAGGTCATCAAGCTTTGCGCTAAGATTGAAGAGGAGCTTGTTGGGCTTAGCGATGATGAAGCACACGAGCTTTTAAGCTCACTTGGAGCCGATGAGAGCGGACTTGAAAAGATAATCCGCACTAGCTTTGCAAAGCTAAATTTGATTAGCTATTTTACCGCTGGTGTTGTTGAAGTTCGCGCTTGGACGATTACTAGTGGTTGGAAGGCTCCAAAGGCGGCAAGTGTGATACACAACGACTTTGAGCGTGGTTTTATCAGAGCCGAAGTAATAAGCTATGATGATTATATCAGCTGTGGCGGCGAAAATGCCGCAAAAGAGGCTGGCAAGATGAGGCTTGAAGGCAAGGAGTATGTTGTGCAAGACGGCGACGTAATGCACTTTCGCTTCAATGTTTAATTGCTTTCTTGTGAGTGCTTTTAAATGAGTTTAAAAATTTTTATCTGCGATAGACTAAATGTCTTATCTTGATAAAAATTTTCTACACAACATTTAAAATCATCTCACAATAAAGGCAATTATTTTTTGCTTTAATATTAATTTGAGCTAAAAACAATTAATTTTTATCTCTAAACTCAATTTTTTATCTAAATTTTATTTACATTTTATATTTTTAATAATAGAATATTAACGAAAAATTATACTTTTAAAACAAAAAAGGGGCTTTTATGAAAATTTCTACGAAGCTAATAATGGTTTTTGTAGTATCTATTTTATTAGCGAGTGCCGTTTTTACGGCGTTAAATGCAAAATTTTCGGCGTCAAGCACGGAGTGGTTTTCAAAGAAAATTTACGATGATTTGGTTGAGGCTAGAAAAGACGAGTTAAAGACCGAAGTTGAGACTTTCTCTCAAATAATGCAACAAATTTACACCAGTGCAAAGGCTGACGGCAAGAGCGATAACGAGATAAAGGAGTTAATCATCGCCACAATTGAGCCGGTGAAATTTTTTGCCGACAAGAGCGGTTATATTTTTATTTACGAAGCGGACGGCACGGTCGTTATGCACCCTGAAAAGCCGTCGCTCGTTGGTAAAAATTTGATAAATTTAAAAGACCCAAATGGGCTTTTATTGATAGACAAACTCATTAAAAACGCGCAAAACGGCGGCGATTTTTTACTCTTTGGCTGGGCTAAAAAAGAGGGGTCTGAGCCAGTTGATAAGCTTGGCTACTCTATGATGTTTAAGCCCTTTAATTGGATGATTGGCAGTGGAATTTACATTGATGATATCAAAACGCAGGTGCAAAAAGAGAGGGCTGAGCTAGAACATTTAAGCCATAAAAATACCCTTACATTTTTGATAATCTCATTCATTTTAGCGCTCGTTTTAATCTTAGTCGTTTTATGGCTTTTAAGAGGGATTGTTATTAAACCGATTTTAAATATCGTGGGTCTGCTTGGCGGTTTTGCAAAGGATATCAAAGAGGGCAAGGGTGACCTTACTTATAAATTTGAAATTAGCTCAAACGATGAAATTTCAACAATGAGAGGGTCAATAAACGATCTTTTAGGCGGATTTAAAAACGCCATTGAGAGCCAAAAATTTTCATCAAATGAAAATTTAATGATTTCTAAAAATCTATCTCAAACCTCAACAAGTGCGAATGAGCTAATCTTAAAGCAGAGCAAAATCGTTCTAAGCACGACGCAAACGGCAAAAGATATGCAAGAAAAGATAGAAGAGTCCCTAAAAGAGGCGCAAAAAAGTAGTGAAAACTTAAACCAAACTCGCTCATACATCAATGAAGTCGGCGAGGCGGTTTTGGGACTTAGCGACGAGATAAATGCCGTCGCACAGACTGAAATTTCGCTATCAGAGAGCATAAAAGAGCTAACGGCAAACGCCGAGGGCATAAAATCGGTGCTTGAAGTCATAAGCGACATAGCCGACCAGACAAACCTACTCGCCCTAAATGCCGCTATTGAGGCGGCGCGCGCTGGCGAGCACGGCAGGGGCTTTGCGGTCGTGGCTGATGAGGTGAGAAACCTAGCCGAACGCACGCAAAACAGCCTTAGCGAGATACAATCAAGCATAAATTTAATCGTTGAAGGTATCGTAAAAACGAGCGAGCAAATCACGCAAAACGCCAAAAAAGCCGATGATTTGACTAAAATTTCAGCCTCAATTGACGAGAAAATCTCAACGATGAACCGCCTAATGGATGAAACTTTTTCGCTGACAAAAAACGCCACCGCTCAATACATAAGCACGAGCGAACGCCTAAATAGCGTGGCTGTGAGCGTAAAAAGCATTGATGAAATTTCAGAGCAAAACGCAAAAAGTATGAATGAGATTACAAAATTAGCCGTCCAGCTAAGCGATATGACGCAAAGGTTAAACGAGAGTTTAAATAAATTTAAAACGTAAAAGCGTTTGGTTGGCTTTACAAATTCGCACGGATTTTGGGCGTTTATAAATGCGTTTTAACGCCCAAAAAACGAATAATCGCTAGAAATTTATCGTTTCGCCGTCATTTGGGATTAGCACGTTTTTTAGCCCGTTTTTATCGCTAAAATTTCGCAAATCATCACAGCTTAGGGTCGTTGCGTTTATCGCTTCTAAATGCACGGTGATTAGCTTTTTTTGCGATTTTTAGCACGTCGTTTTTGCCCATTACCTTGCTTTCGTTTTCAAATCCAATTGTTTTAGCTCCCCTTGCATTTAGGACTAAAATTTTTGGTTTAAAGCGAGAAATCGCCATTTCTACGCTATCTTGATACACAGCGTCCTTTGCGATATAAAGCGTTTTGTATCCGATTTTTTCAAAAACAACGCTATCATTTGGGCTAAATTTTGCACTAGCCTATTTTTGCGTGATTTTGTGTAGATTTACGCCGTTTATTGTCGTAGTTTTTGACACTGCTTCAACGTTTTTAAACACCTGCTTTTGTCGCTTTCATTTTGCGTTAAAATTTTAATATCCTTTGGCAAAACCCTGACCGCCTCATCATCCCAGTGGTCTAGGTGAGCGTGAGTTACGACCACGATATCAATGCCTTTATAAATCTCATTAACGCCAATCGGTAGCTTAACCAGCGGATTTGCTAATGAGAATTTAAGTGCCTTCAAAGCCCGGATGCTGCCATTTTTTAGTCAAAAATTGCTCTATTAAAAAGACTAAATTAGCGTAATTTGCCTTTGCGGTCGCATTTTTGTGTGCTGGTAGCTGTGAGCCTTAAAAGCCAAAAAACAGGGCGACTAACGTTAGAATTTTAAAACATTTCATCTATTCTCTAAAACAAAAGCGGATTTTATTTGAAAATTCTAAATAAATATTAAAGCTATTTGAGTAAAAAATCGTGCGTGTTGATTATGAATTTTTAAATGCGCCTAGCATTTTACGCTCGGCACATTTATGTTGGCTTATCTGACGCCTTGCTTGTTTAGAATTTTGTATGCTTCGCAACCTTTTTTGCCCTCCTAAATCACACGCTTTGCCAAATAGCTCTTTTGCCTTACTAAAATTTTGTCTTACGCCTTGCCCATTATAATATATAAGTCCAAGATTATTGCAACCCATAGCTTCTCCCCCATCACAAGTCTTTTGAAATAAATTTACAGCTTTTTGATAATCTTGTCTTACGCCTTGCCCATTATAATATATAAGTCCAAGATTATTGCAACCCATAGCTTCTCCCCCATCACAAGTCTTTTGAAATAAATTTACAGCTTTTTGATAATCTTGTCTTACGCCTTGCCCATTATAATATATAAGTCCAAGATTATTGCAACCCATAGCTTCTCCCCCATCACAAGTCTTTTGAAATAAATTTACAGCTTTTTGATAATCTTGTCTTACGCCTTGCCCATTTTTATACATAAATCCAAGATTATTACAACCCATAGCTTCTCCCCCATCACAAGCTTTTTGATATAAATTTGCAGCTTTTTGATAGTCTTGTCTTACACCTTGTCCTTGTGCATACATAACTCCAAGATTATAACAGCTCCTAGCCTCTCCACCATCACAAGCTTTTTGATATAAATTAACAGCTTTTTGATAATCGCCATTTTTATAAGCTTCAAAGCCTTCATCAAATAAATCTGCAAAACCCAAAGTGGCAAAAATTGCCAAAGAAAATACTAACTTTTTCATCGTCTAACTCCTTGTTTATTTAATTCACGACTAATTTACACGCTTTGAGTGTAATAAGCTACCATTTAAATTATTCTATTTTTATATTTGTTTTAAATTTTCGTGTGGATTTTTGCCATATTTGTTATCTGGCACACTTGCGGTCAAACCAACAACTAAGAAAAATATAAAACAACATATCAAAATAAGAGCTCCAAACTCTGGTGATGCGTTGTTTGATATCAGATTACCTAATATTAAACCAAGGTAATATGGTAAAATTAGCCAACCGCTTAAACCTATATCGTGCAAACGCCTTACAAAAAGTGAGGTATTAACTAATATTGCTATAATAAAATATATTGCAAAGCTTAAGGCTTCAGTCATTGGCATCATTAATATTGCTATAGGTATCATTATTATATGACTCAACTTTCGCACATAAAACCTAACTCTTTTTGAGTGAAAGCACTTATCACTGCAATAATTTGAAGTAAATCTTTATTATCCTTGACAACATTTTGGATTTCAGAGATTTTTGTAAGTATTTGAA
>NZ_JANURM010000019.1 GCF_030249845.1 Campylobacter gastrosuis
AAATTCTTGATACAATCAAAGTAAAAGCCACCCAAGCCGCCCAAGACGGACAAACTTCTAAATCACGCCAAGCACTTCAAGCTGACATAGTCCGCCTAATGGAGGAGCTAGATAATATCGGCAACACCACTAGCTTTAACGGACAACAGCTCCTAAACGGCACATTCTCAAACAAAGAATTTCAAATCGGTGCCTACTCAAACGAAGTAGTAAAAGCAAGTATCGGTGCAACAACTTCGGATAAGATTGGATTAACTAGGTTTGAAAGTTCAAAACTAATTACCGCTGGCGGCAAGGTTTCACTTACATTTATTAATGTTGATGGCGTAAATAACGTAAAAGTAGCAGCTGCCGTAATCTCAACTGGTTTAGGCAACGGACTGGGCAAACTCGCTGAAAACATCAATAAGGTATCAAATGAAACTGGTGTAAGAGCGACATTTGATGTAACAATCAGAGCCGAAAAAGCCATATCAGCGGGCAGTCTAAAATCAATCACAATCAATGGCGTAAAAATCGGCGACCTAGCTGTAAAAGACGGCGACAGCAATGGTGCCTTAGTAAATGCGATAAACTCAGTAAAAGACCAAACAGGCGTAGAAGCGTCAGTTGATCCGCAAGGACGCCTTGTTTTAACAAGTCGTGATGGCAGAGCAATAAATATTACTGGTGGAGATAATGGCGGTCAAAAACAGATAGGTAAAGCACTCGGTATTAGCGATAAAGTCGCCGAGCAATTATCAACTTCAATGTTTGTTGGTCGTTTAAACCTTGTTAGACTTGACGGACGGGATATAAAAATTTCAGGTGGTGGTAATGGCAAAGCAAATGGTGCATTTTCTACCGCATTTTCTGATGCAAATGGTGGTAATCAACAATCTGTATCTCTAAGAGATATAAGAGGTCAGATAGACAAAGCAGCTGCTGCCGCAATGGGCTTTTCTCGTATGTCAAAATCAGAGATGACATCAAACCAAAGTGCTGGTGTTATGACACTTCGTGGTGCTATGGCTGTTATGAATATCGCTGAATCAGCACAAAAAACCCTTGATTTCATTCGCTCTGATTTAGGCTCAGTCCAAAATCAGCTTGTTGCAACGGTAAGTAATATAACCGTAACACAAGTGAATGTAAAATCAGCCGAGAGCCAAATCAGAGATGTTGATTTTGCAGCTGAGAGTGCAAACTTCTCAAAAAGAAACATCCTAGCACAATCAGGTAGCTACGCAATGAGCCAAGCAAACTCAGTGCAACAAAACGTCCTAAAACTGCTACAATAACTACAAAATCCATAGGTTTAACCTATGGATTTTAATCCTTTAATTTTGTTTTTTGATAAAAAATCGCAGTAAAATTCACGTTTTAATATTTAAAAAAAGAAGTGTGGTTTTTGTATTTGACTTTTAGCACGAACAAAGTCAGGGGTTATCTCCCCCCCCCCTTACCCACTTTTTTACCATAACTTGCAAATAAAATTTTTATTTGAAATAGAACTTTGCATTTTATTCAGGGTGTCATTTGTTTTTCTTTAAGGGAGAAGGGGGCGACCCTTATCCCCGACAACGCTCTTTCGTGCGAACATTTGCCGATTTTCAATCGGCGTTCGCAAGTTTTGGATTTTTTACGTTTTAACATTTTTAAAATTTTAGTCTAAAAAAATATGCTGTTTTTTTAATGAGAATTCACGTGATTTTTAGCAGAACTTTACATTTTGTTAATGGGTTTCTTTTTCATTCTGCTTTTATCACGAGAAAAGCAAAGTAGGGTCACCCCCTTCTCTCTTAACAACCCACAACCCCGACAACGCTCTTTCGTGCGAACACCTGCCGATTTTCAATCGGCGTTCGCAAGTTTTAGTCTTTTTACATTCTAGCGTTTTTCAATTTTTAGTCAAAAGACAAAGATTACAAGCTAAATTTTATACGGCTTTATCACGAGAAAAGCAAAGTAGGGTCGCCCTTTCTCTCCCTTTACTATAACTCGCAGATCACAAAAATGCTATCGCAACACCATTTTTGTTGCCATCTGCTCCCAAGGGCTATGCTCTATCGTTGCTGTGTTTTTGCAGGTTTTAACTGCCAACAAGTCAGTGTATGCAGTTTAGATTTTTACGTTCTAGCGTTTTTAAATTTTAAAATGCTTTTTTGCAGGTTAAAATGCCAACAATTATTTAACAAATTAAGCTTACATCCACTCAATCACCTGCGTTAGCTCCTTTGCGTAAAAGCATTTAATACCCTGCGTATCAAGCGGTTTGCTAGGTATTATGGCGTTTTTAAATTTCTGCGTTTTTGCCTCTTTTAGGCGTTGGTCTATATTAAAAACATCGCGAATTTCGCCGTTTAAGCTAAGCTCTCCGATAAAAACACTCTCTTTGCTAATCGGACGATTTTTAAAGCTTGAAATAATAGCTGCAACCACTGCTAAATCAGCCGCCGTTTCTGTGATTTTAACGCCACCTGAAACGTTGATAAAGACATCATAATGTCCCAGCGGAATTTCAAGCTTTCGCTCCAAAAGTGCTAAAAGCATATCAAGGCGGTTTTTTTCATATCCAGTCGCACTTCGTTTTGGGTAGCCACTCTCGCAAACAAGTGCCTGAATTTCAACGCTTAAAGCGCGCGTGCCCTCCATTATTATCGTGATTGCCGAGCCACTTATGGCGTTGCCGCGAGTAAAAAATTTGCTTGAAATTTCAGTGGCTGAAACTAAGCCATTTTTGCCCATTTCAAAAATTCCAACCTCGCTTGTTGAGCCAAAGCGATTTTTAAAACCACGTAAAATTCGCAGCTCTCTTGACGCATCGCCCTCAAAATAAAGCACCACATCAACCATATGTTCAAGCACTCTTGGACCTGCTATCGCACCCTCTTTTGTGATGTGTCCGATGATAAAAACGCAGATATTTTCATCTTTTGCAAGTCTTAAAAGCTCAAATGTGATCTCGCGAACCTGTGAAACTGAGCCCGGTGCCGAGCTTACTTTTTCTGAATATAGCGTTTGGATTGAGTCAATGATAAGCACCTTGTATTCGCTCTTTCGCACCTCGGCGATGATATTTTCAAGGCAAATTTCAGTTAAAAGATATAAATTTTTATCCACTGCATTTAGCCTATCAGCTCTCATTTTTATCTGACTTGCGCTCTCTTCGCCACTTACATAAAGCGTCTTTTTAGCGTCCTTAGCTAAATTTGAGGCGATTTTTAAAAGAAGCGTTGATTTGCCAATGCCCGGACTGCCTCCAATTAGCACAAGTGAGCCTTCAACCACACCGCCTCCAAGTACCAAATCAAGCTCTTTATCGCTGGTTGAAAATCTATTAATGCTCTCAATCTCAACCTTGTCAATGCTAACTGCCTTGCTTGGAGTGTTTGAAATTTTTGCTATCTCTTCATTTACCTTTATCTGCGTCTGACTAAGCTCTATAAAGCTATCCCAAGCACCGCAATTTGGGCATTTGCCAAGCCATTTGCCTTGCTGGTTGCCACAGCTTTGACACTCAAAAACTGCCTTATTTTTTGCCATTTTTCTGCCTTTTTTGCTTGGATTATAGCATTATTTTTGGGTATAATGTGGGAATGAGTAAAAAAGATAAATTACAAAATGAGATAGATACATTAAAAACAAAATTAAGCATTACGTTTAGTGCGATTTTGGCAGTTTTGGGCTGGTATGGCGGCACTTTTGATTTTAGTGTGGTGAAATTTTTACTTGCACTTTTTGCACTTGTGCCACTTTGTGCTTTTTATTATTTAACAGAGAGAAAATTTAAAGAGAAAAATGAAAAAATAGGGGATATGAAATGATTTTTAAGATTTTGGCTTTTTTGCCTTTTGTGTTGGGTTTTGGCACTATCGGTTATGTTTTTTATAAATTTTATAGTGATAAAGATGAGAAGTTAAAACCAAATAGTTAAAATTTTACTCGCTTAATCACAAACACCGCTAAAATTCCACCCAAAATTCCGATAAAATCGGCGATTATGTCAATTAGGCTAAACTCTCTGCTTGGCAGAAAGCTTTGGACTATCTCTATTTGAATACCAAAGGCTAAAAGTGCTAAAATTTTAGTTAAAATTTTAAGATTAAATGCGTAATTTAGCAAAAAATACAGGACGCTAAACGCCAAAAAGTGGTTTGTTTTATCCCAAAAAACCTCGTTTATCGCCACGCTTTTTGAAGTGGTCGCTAGATACTCAACCGCAAAAAGCGTGATAAAAAAGCAAATTTTAGCCAAAAATGCTATCCATTAATCCGTTTAAAAACTCATCAGGGTTAAATTTCACCAAATCATCCATTTTCTCGCCCACGCCGATGTATAAAATCGGCAGTTCAAGCTCACGCGCCACGCCAAATAACGCGCCACCCTTTGGTGTGCCGTCAAGTTTTGTGATAATCACGCCATCAAGGCTAACAATCTCATTAAACGCCTTTGCCTGAGCCACGCCAGCGTTGCCCTGTGTGCCGTCAAGTATTAAAATTTTGCGGTGAGGGGCTTTTTCGTAAGCTTTTTGGCTAATACGCACGATTTTGCTTAGCTCGTTTGCTAAATTTGTCTGGTTTGAAAGCCTGCCAGCAGTGTCTAAAATCACGTTATCCACGCCCTTTGCAAGTGCCGAGCTAATCGTATCAAAAGCCACAGCCGAGGGGTCGTGTCCTTGCTGTGAGGCGACTATTGGCACATTTAGGCGAAGCGACCACTGGCGAAGTTGCTCAATCGCACCAGCACGAAAGGTATCACAAGCGCCCAAAATCACGCTTTTACCGCTATTTTTGTATAAATTTGCTAGTTTTGCGATAGTTGTGGTTTTACCAGCGCCATTTACGCCCAAAATTAGCTCTACAAACGGCTTATCATCGGCTATTACTCGCTCTTTTTCGTAGATAAAATAGCTACTCATCACACGTTTTAAATCATCTCTTTTTACCTCGTCTTGTGGGGGCAAATAGTATAAAATTTCCTCAACAATCTCATACGCCACGTCCGCTTCTAAAAGTAGCTCTTCAAGCACCTCTTTTGTGATTTTGGCGTCTTTTTTAGCACTAAAAATGCTTTTAAAAAATCCTATCATTTTACTGCCCTTAAAATATCACTCTCCAACATCTCCTCAGGCACAAGCCCCGTGTAAGTCGCTGCGTGTGAGCCATCAGCTTTATAAAGGATAGAAAAAGGCAGTCCAATCACGCCACCGACTGCTTTTTCAAGGGCGTAATTGCTCTCGCCGTTTGAAATTTCATATTTGATTTTAAATCTATTTATAAACTCATTTATCTCATCACCGCTCTTTTCTTCAAGCAAAATTCCAACGATATTTAAATCCTTTGTAAATTTATCGCTTAAATTATTTAAATGAGGGATCTCAGCACGGCACGGCGGACACCAAGTGGTAAAAAAGACAAATAGCGTCGCTTTATCGTTGTTTGCTATCTTAATGTTTGCGTTTTTTACGCTTAGGTTAAGTTTCTCGCCACTCACTAAATTTAGCGTGATATTTTCATCTTTAATCTGTGGTTTTTGCTCTAAAATTTCACTTTTATTTTCATCTAAATTTTCTACTTCGCTCTTTTTATCTTCGCAGCCAAGTATCAAAAATGTCGCACTTAGTGCTATAATTAGCATTTTTAAATTCATATCTTACCTTTTAATAAAAATGGTGCGATTATATAAAAAAGTTGATAAAATGAGCGTTAAAAACGAAATTAGAGCTAAAAATTTACAAATTTTAAAAAACCGAGCAAAAAGCGGTGCTAAGTGCCGAGATTACGCAGTTTTAAGCGATATAAAAAGGCTGATTAAAATTTACAAGCCAAAAAATATTTTGCTTTTTATGCCACTTTTTTACGAGCCAAATGTCTATCGTTTAAGGCGAGAATTTAGCAAAAATTGTAACATTTTTGTGCCGTTTATGGTAGGTATTAGTTTAGAAATGGTAAAATTAGCCCTGCCATTTAGGGTGTCAAAATTTAACTTAAAAGAGCCGATTAACAAAAACGCTTTTAAAAGTAATATTGATATGGCAGTAGTCCCGGTGGTTGGAGTTGATGTGAGTATGGCTAGGATAGGGCACGGCAAGGGTTTTTATGATAGATTTTTTGCTAGTTTAAAACGCCCACCAAAGGTCGTAGTTTTTGTGCAGATTATGGATTTATTTACAAAGCAAAAGTTAGCACAAAGCCACGATATAATCTGCGATTTTTACTTAACTCCAAAGAAAAAATACTTTAAAAGAGGCAAAGATGATAGAAATTTTAGTAGGATTAGGTGCTGGCGCGGTCGGCGTTGGCGTGGGGTATGTGGTCGCTAAAAAGATAAATGATGCAAACTACAACATATTTTTAGAACAGGCAAAAGCCAAGGCAAAAGCCATTGAGCACGAAGCACAAATGGTCTTAAAAAACTCAAAAATTTCAGTCCAAGAAGCTGAGTTTGAAGCCAAAAAAAAGTATGATGAAAAGACAACAAAACTTCAAAGAGAATATACTCTAAAACTTGATGAAATAGCAAAAAAAGAGCAGACTTTATTAAACGAACAAGAGCTTTTAAATAGCGGTAAAAACGCCTTAGAGCGTGAGAAAAATGAAGCAAAAGCAACCTATGAAGAGGGTGTAAATTTAAAAGCTACCTACCAAAGCAAGGTCGCAGAAGCCCTAAAAGTCCTTGAACACGCAGCCGGCTTAACAGAGGACGAGGCACGTGAAGTGGTGCTTAAAAAGGTAGAAGAAAAGAGCCGTGCTGAGATAGCACATATCGTTAGAAAATACGAAGAAGAGGCGAAAAAAGAGGCGAAAAAGAAGGCAAATTACATTTTAGCACAGGCGACCTCGCGTTTTGCTGGGGAGTTTGCGGCTGAGAGGCTAATAAATGTCGTAAATATCAAAAATGACGAGCTAAAAGGCAGGATTATTGGCAAAGAGGGGCGAAATATCAAGACGCTTGAAATGGTGCTTGGTGTTGATATTATCATTGATGATACGCCAAATGCGATTATTTTAAGCTCGTTTAATCTTTATCGCCGTGCGATTGCAACGCGTGTGATTGAGCTTTTGGTTGAGGACGGCAGAATTCAGCCAGCACGCATTGAGGAGCTTCATAAAAAGGTAACCGATGAGTTTGAGCAGAGCATTCTTGAAGAGGGCGAAAATATCGTGATTGATTTGGGGTTAAACAAAATTCACCCAGAGATTACAAAGCTAATTGGCAAACTAAAATTTAGAGCCAGCTACGGACAAAACGCCCTAGCACACAGCCTTGAAGTAGCGCACCTTGCAGCCATTATCGCTGCTGAAACTGGCGGAGATGAGAAGCTCGCTAAAAGGGCTGGAATTTTACACGATATTGGCAAGGCACTAACGCACGATTACGAGGGTAGTCACGTGGATTTGGGTGCTGAAATTTGCAAACGCTACAAAGAGCACCCAGTCGTAATAAACGCCATTTATGCTCACCACGGACACGAGGAGGCTACTAGCGTTGAGAGTGCGGCTGTTTGTGCTGCTGATGCCCTAAGTGCGGCTAGACCGGGTGCAAGGCGTGAGGTTTTAGAGAGCTTTTTAAAGCGTGTTGAGGAGATAGAAAATATCGCAAAAAGCAAGGACGGCATAAAACAAGCCTACGCAATTAACGCTGGTCGTGAGATCAGGGTCATTGCTAATGCAAAGCTAATAAACGACGATGAAGCGGTGCTTGTGGCAAAAGAGATAGCCTCTGAGATAGAAAACAAGGTGCAGTATCCGGGCGAAATAAAAGTAAATGTAATTAGAGAAACTCGTGCGATTGAGATTGCAAAATAGGAATTTAATGAGAAAAATTTTAATAATTTTACTTCTTAGTGTCTTTTTGTTTGCAAATGAAGAGCTTTTGTTAAATTCAGCAAACGCCTTTATAATGACTGAGCGGTTAAATAAAAAAGCCCCATTTGAGGCGTTAATCAAGCAGTCAAAGGCGGTTGTAATCATACCTAGCGTAAAAAAAGTCGGCTTTTTAGTCGGCGGTATGGGCGGTAGCGGTGTGATTGTCATTGACCCATTAAGCGATAAAAGGGTGCTAAAATCAGTCACGATAGGTGGTGGCAGTCTTGGACTTCAAATGGGCTATGAGGATAGCTCACTTGTGATTTTTGTGCTAAAAAGTAGCATTGTCGCCGACATTAGCGACGGCAAACTCGCCATAAACGCAGACGCTAGCTTCTCATTTGGCGATGTTGGCGGCGGTTATAAAAGCATTAAAGACTTTGAATTTTCAAAAGATATGTATGCTTACGCCACAAACGGCGGATTTTTTGCTGGGGCTAGTTTTGGCGGAGTTATCATTAATAGCTCAAACAAAATTCGGTTTAGAAGCAGTGGCTACGCTTACGACCAGCTTATTTTGGCATTAAATAGGTAAAATTATGCAAGATATGCTTACAAATTTATCCACTTATGGCTATATTTTGCTATTTTTTTACACGCTTGGTGGCGGATTTTTAGCACTCATCGCCGCTGGCGTGCTTAGCTTTTTAGGCGAGATGAATATCATCGTTACAATCGCCATAGCCACGCTTTCAAACACACTTGGCGACACGCTACTTTTTTATCTTGGACGCTACAATAAACCAGCCCTAATGCCCTACATAAAAAATCACAAGCGAAAACTCGCCTACTCGCAAATTTTAATGAAAAAGCACGGCGATAAGATGATTTTTATCCAAAAATACATTTACGGCGTTAAAACTCTCGTGCCTATCGCACTTGGTTTTTCAAAATACCCATTTTTTAAATTTAACATTTTAAATTTCATCGCCTCGTTTATTTGGGCGTTTATAATTGGCACGGCTAGTTTCTTAGCTGGTAATTTTGCCGTGAAATTTTGGGATAAATTTGGCGATAACGGTTGGGTTATGCCGATTTTTATGCTAATTTTACTTGGCTTAATTTGGCTATTTTTAGAAAAACAAACAAAAAAAAGGATATAAAATGCAAAAAATTTCAATCTCAGTCGTCGCTATTTTAGCGATTTTAGCAGGTGCTAACTACTACACTTCAAACAAGGCAGAAGTTGAGTTTAACAAAGCCATAGATATGGCAAAACAGGCTGGTATAACGATAGAAAATGAGATTTACAACAAAGGTTTTTTTAGCTCAACAGCCTCATTTATAGCTAGTAAAAACGAGATAAAAACAGAGATTAACGCCGATATTAAAAGCGATATTTTTACATTTTTATCGCAAAATCCACTGGCAAAAATCAGCGTAAAAGCACTTGATGAAACGACAAAATCATTTGCTAGAAGCACACTTGGCAGTGATGAGATGTTTGAAATTTTTTACAAACAAAGCATATCAGGCGATAAAAATTTAAAATTTGCACTAAAAGATGCCGACTTTAAAGAGAGCGATAATGAGATAAAAAGTAGCGGATTTTGGGGAGAGATAAACCTAAATTCAGATAAATTCGTAAAAGATGCCACGCTTAATATTGATAATCTTTTGCTAAAATCGCCAGAATTTAAGGCTCAAATCATCGGACTAAACGCAAAAACAATCGCAAAAACAGATATAAATTTAGCCCAGTTTTTTAACGAAATAGCACCTTACGAAAGCCACGCAAACGGCAAACAAATTAGCATTGAAACAAACGAAGCAAAGGCTGAGCTAAATGGGCTAAAATACGACGGACAAACCGCACAAAATGGCGATTTATTAGGCGGAGATGATGTTTTGAAATTTGAAAATTTTACAATAAATGGCGTGAAATTTAACGATATAAAAATCAGCTCAAATGTCCAAAATTTAAGCGTTAGTGGCTTAAATGCCGTGCTTTTAAAGCTAAACGACCCAGCACTTTTAAATGATGAAAATAGTTTTGAAAATTTTGGACTTAAAGTAAGAGATGATTTAGCCACGATAATCGCTAAAAATCCAAAATTTGGCACAAAAATTGAAGCAAAAAATTACCAAAACGCAAATATGACCTTTAAGCTTGACTTTGGGTTTGATGGCTTTAACGGCAAAATAAACGATGATTTTAATCCTATAAAATACGCAAATTTTGGCGGATTTTTAGAATTTTCGCCAAACTTAAATGAGTTTTTTGCTCAAATCCCAGCCTTTGCAATTTTAGCAGGTATGTTTAACGAGCTTTTTGTAAGCGAAGCAAACGCCCAAAAAATGGCGTTTAGGCTTGATAAAAACACAGAGGATTTAGTCTTTAACGATAAAATTTCGCTCAAAGAAATTCTTGGTGCATTTAGCTATTAATGGATAAAGAAGCCTTTGCGATAAGTTGCTTTAAAAGCCCATTTCTAGGCGATGATGGGGCAGTTGTTGGCGATTTTGTTTATAGTAAAGACCTATTTTTTGAAGGCACACACTTTAAAAAATCGTGGCTAACGCCCTTTCAAATCGGACAAAAGGCAATGCTTGTAAATATTTCAGACGCAATCGTGATGAATGCAAAGCCAAAATTTGCCCTTCTTGGCTTTGTAATGCCAAAAAATTTAAGCCAAAACGAGATAGCACAAATCTCGCTTGGCATTAAAAAAACCTGCAAAGATTATGGCATACAAGTCATCGGCGGAGATACGATTAAGGGCGATAAAATCGGCATTAGCGTTACTATTATTAGCAGATTAGAAAAAAAGGCAGTGTTTAGAAATGGCGTAAAAAATGGCGATTTTTTAGCCTTTACTGGGCATTTAGGTCAGAGTTTAAAAAATCTAAAAACGCTATTAAATGGCTATGAAATTTCATCAAATTCACGCTTTGTAAAACCAATCTTAAAGGGCGATTTTTTTTACAAATCAGCAAAATTTATAAACGCCGCTATGGATATTTCTGATGGTCTAAATAGCGATTTGCCAAAAATTTTAAATGCGAGCAAAAAGGGCATTAAATTTATAAAAAAACTAAGTCAAAATGAGCTAAAAAGTGGCGAGGAGTATGAAATTTTATTTAGCTTTTCGCCAAAAAATCGCACAAAAATAGAGCAAATCGCAAAAAAAACACGCACAAAAATCACAATTTTTGCCAAAGCAACGAAAGGACATTATAAAACCAATGCAAAATCACACCACTTTTAAGCCACTCTTGCCACTTACTCACACGCCAATAAACGCCCATTTTTCAAAGAATTCAGATGATTTTGTCGTGCGTGAAATTCCACTTTATGAGCCTAGTGGCGAGGGCGAACACTTGATGATTTTAATACAAAAAAAGGACTTGACAACCCAAGAAGCATTATCAATTTTAAGCGAATTTAGCGGTGTAAAAATTCGCGATTTTGGCTATGCTGGGCTTAAAGATAAGCAGGGGCTAACGACGCAATTTATCACAATGCCACGCAAATTTGAGCAAAATTTAGCAAATTTTCGCCACGAAAAGTTAAAAATTTTAAGCACAAACTACCACAATAACAAGCTAAAAATCGGACATTTAAAGTCAAATAGCTTTTTTATCCGCCTAAAAAAAGTTATGCCAAGTGAAGCTAAAAAACTAGAACAAGCACTTTTAAATATTGATAAACAAGGCTTTGCAAACTACTTTGGTTATCAGCGTTTTGGAAAATATGGCGATAATGCAACAAGCGGACTTGAAATTTTAAAGCACGGCACACTAAATGGCAAAAGACTTAAAAATCCAAAACTTAGCGATTTTTTAATCTCGGCATATCAAAGCGAACTTTTTAACCGCTATCTTAGCAAAAGGGTTGAAATTTCACGTTTTAGCGATGATTTTAGCCAAAAAGAGCTTTGTGAGATTTACAAATTTGATACGCAAATGGCTAAAAATTTAAAATCCCAAAAGCAGTTTTTTAAGCTAATTTTAGGCGAAGTTTTAGGGCATTATCCGTTTGGCAAGTGCTTTTTGTGCGAGGATTTAGGGGCTGAAATTGAGCGATTTTTAAGGCGAGATATTACAAGCTGTGGGCTAATTGTAGGCGATAGAGCCTATGCTTCAAGTGGCGTGGCTTACGATTTAGAGCGTGAAATTTACGCTCAGGCGTTTGAGTTTAGTAAAAAAATGAGTGGCTCACGCCGTTTTGCTTGGAGTTATTTAAGCGATTTAGCTTACAAATATGATGAGAAAAACGCCCATTTTACGATGAGTTTCGTGCTTAATAAAGGCTCATACGCCACCGTAGTTTTAGAGCAAATTTTAAACAAAAATATCTTTGATGAGTAGTTTTTCATCTTTTTAAAAGCCCATTTTTTCTATAATATTTTAAAAATTTAAAAGGTGAAATTTTGCAAAGATATCCTACAAAACAGATAAAAATTCGCAACGTCCTAATCGGTGGCGACGCCCCAATCTCGGTGCAGTCAATGACATTTTCAAAGACAAAAGATGTTAAAGGCACACTTGAACAAATCAATCGCCTTTATTTTGCGGGCTGTGATATTGTGCGTTGCGCCGTGCTTGATAAAGATGACGCAGCTGCGCTAAAAGAGATAGTTAAGCTTAGCCCATTGCCGGTTGTAGCTGACATTCACTTTAACTACCGCTTAGCACTAATCGCAAGTGAATTTGTAGATGGTGTGCGTATAAATCCTGGCAATATCGGCTCAAAAGAGCGGATAAAAGCGGTCGTTGATGCGTGCAAGGAGCGAAATTTGCCAATTAGAATTGGCGTAAATTCTGGCTCACTTGAAGAGCAGTTTGAGCAAAAATACGGCAGAAGTGTTGAGGCAATGGTGGCTTCGGCGCTTTATAATATAAAATTATTAGAGGATTTTGGCTTTACGGATATTAAAATTTCACTAAAATCAAGCGATGTTGCTAGGACGATGAGAGCTTATGAAGAGCTTCGCCCAAAGGTCATCTATCCATTTCATCTTGGCGTTACAGAGGCTGGGACGACCTTTCACGCTACGATAAAATCGGCAATCGCACTTGGCGGACTTTTGCTAAAAGGCATTGGCGATACGATGAGAGTTAGCATTACTGGCGAACTTGAAGAAGAAATCAAGGTTGCAAAGGCGATTTTAAAAGATAGCGGCCTTCAAAAAGAGGGGCTAAATATCATCTCGTGTCCGACTTGTGGGCGTTTGCAAAGCGATTTGATGAGTGCGATAAAGCTGGTTGAAGAAAAAACAAAGCACATAAAAGAGCCACTAAATGTAAGTGTAATGGGCTGTGTGGTAAATGCTATTGGCGAAGCAAAGGGCGCTGATGTGGCAATAGCCTTTGGCAAGGGCAATGGGCTAATAATGCGTCGTGGCGAAGTGGTGGCAAAGCTAAAAGAGAGCGAATTAGTTGATCGCTTTTTGCTTGAAATTGATGAGGAGATAAAGTCACGTGGCTAGAAAAAGTGTAGAATTTGACCTAAGTTTGCTTTATGATTTGGATATGGAGCGAGCCATTTTAAGCTCAATTTTATCAAGCAATGACCTTTTAAGCGAAATTTTTGACACGATAAACAAAGATGATTTTTATCTAAAAGGGCATAGCGATATTTTTATGGCGATGATTGAGTGCTTAAATTCCGACCAGCCGATTGCCACGACCTTTTTAAAGAATAAACTAGGTCAAAAATACGATGAGAGCATACTTAGCGATGTTATGGCGACAAGTGCTATTGTTGATGTGATGAGCTATGCAAACGAGCTAAAAGAAAAATCAATCAAACGCTCACTGCTAAAAATCGCCCAAGAAGTCCCAGCTAAGGTAAGCGAGGATATGCCGGTTAGGGACATTGTTGATGAAATTTCATCTGAAATTTACGCCGTTTCTGATACGAAAAAATCAGGAGCGATAAAACAAGCGCCTGAAATTGTGGCAAATTTAATTGACTACATTAAAAAACAAGCCGACCTTGATGAAAAGGGCGTGGTCGGACTTAGCACCGGTTTTCGTACCTTAAACGAAAAGACAAATGGCTTTAAAAAAGGCGATTTAATCATCGTAGCAGCACGTCCGGGTATGGGTAAGACCACGATTTGCTTAAATTTTATGAATCAAGTCCTGCAAGACGGCAAGGGTGTGGTATTTTTCTCGCTTGAAATGCCAGCCGAGCAGATTATGATGCGTATGCTCTCATCAAAGACCTCAATCCCACTTCAAAACATAATCAGCTCAAAAATGGACGACGAGGAGCTAGCTAGACTAAGCGATGCGTGCGAATATATGAGCTCACGAAAGCTTTTTGTACACGATAGCGGTTATGTTAATATTCATCAGGTAAGAACCCAGCTAAGAAAGCTAAAAACAGCCCACCCAGAGATAGAACTTTGCGTGATTGATTATATTGGACTTATGATGAGCACGAGTAATTTTAGTGAGAGACACCTGCAAATCGCTGAAATTTCAAGGGGTTTAAAGCTCTTAGCACGTGAGCTAAATATCCCAATAATCGCACTTTCACAGCTAAACAGAAGCCTTGAAAGCCGTGATAACAAACGACCGCTTTTAAGCGATTTAAGAGAGTCTGGCTCAATTGAACAAGACGCTGATATGATACTTTTTGTCTATCGTGAAGAGGTTTATCTAGCACAAAATGAGAAAGAAAACGAGCAAAAAGCCAAAAAAGAGGGCAAAGAATACGTAGCAAAGTGGAAGCCAGATAATCTTTTTGAGGAGAAGGCTGAAATAATCATCGGCAAAAACAGAAACGGCGAGCCGGGCAGCGTTGAAGTGGTCTTTGAAAAGCAATTTACACGCTTTGTGGATAGGACATTTTCGCCAGTTTCTACCGCAGAATTTCACGGCTAGTGCCACTTTTTGACACAAGAGGGCAGATTTTAAAATTTCTAGCCGTTTTTATCTGCATTTTTCTTATAAATTTAGCTTATGAATACTCTAAATTTCGTAAATTTTTAGATAATGGCGAGCAAGATTTTATTGCAAAAGTTGAGAAAAACTATCTAAAAACGGCACAAGACGGCAAAATTTACAGGGTTTTGCTCTTAAAAACCGATGATTTTAAATTCTACACCACCACGCAAAAGGGGCGAAAATTTAGCCAAAACGAAACCCTAAATGTAACGGCAATAACGCTTGATGTTAGCTTTTTAGACTATTTAAAAGGTAGCTTTTTTATGCCAAATTTTCGCTTGCAAAAGCTAAAAAGTGAGCAAAATTTCAGGGATAAAATGATAGCTTTTATCACAAATCAGCACGAAAATCCAAAAATCGCCGAGCTTTACTCAATCCTGTTTTTTGCCACGCCCATTTCGCCAGAGCTTAGACTTGACATAAATCGCTGGGGGATAGCACATTTAATCGCAATTAGTGGCTATCATTTAGGCGTGATTTTGGGGCTTTTTTATCTTGTTTTAACGCCGATTTTTAGGGTAGTTTATGCAAAATTTTGTCCGTATCGCAACTATAATTTTGACATTTTTATCATTGCTTTTATTTTTATTAGCCTTTATTTTTGGCTTCTTGGCGTTGTGCCTAGCTTTTTAAGGGCGTTTTTAATGAGTCTTTTTGGCTTTTATTTTTTAGTAAGAAATATCAAAATTTTAAGCTTTCTAAATCTCTTTTTTGTGGCTTTAATCTGCATTGCATTTTTGCCGAGTTTAGCCCTAAATATCGGCTTTTTCTTCTCTGTTTGTGGGGTGTTTTACATTTTTTTATACGTTAAACATTTTGGGTTTTTAAGGCATAAATTCCTGCATTTTTTGGGGTTAAATTTCTATCTATTTTTTGTAATGCAAATTATTGTTTTAAAATTCTTTGCTTTAATTAGCATCCAGCAGTTTGGTGTAATTTTAATTACCTACATTTTTGGGCTGTTTTATCCGGCTAGTGCCGTGCTTCATCTGTTTGGTTTTGGCAGTGTTTTTGATGAATATTTACTTAAATTTTTAGACTTTTCGCTCCCATATTTTTGGGCAAAAATCCCACTTTTTGTCTTTTTAGGCTACATTTTTTTATCACTTTTAGCGATAAAATTTAAAAAAATTGCCCTTATTTTGCCACTTTTTGGTGCTTTATGCTTTATTTTTTTGCTCTAAAAACGCACAAATTTTAAGCCCATAAAGAAAGATAACCCACGAGATATAAACCCATAAAAAAAACAGAAGCATTATTGAAAACGACCCGTAAAGGCTAAGGTAGGTTTTGTTGTTTATTGCGTAGTAGATAAAGGCTGATTTGCCAAGATACCAAGCCAAAGACGCCACAAATGAGCCAAATAGGGCGTTTTTAAAGCTGATTGGCTCGCTAACAGAGATTAAATAAGTTACACAAAAAATTGTCCATATAATAATGTAAGGAAATATGCTTAAAAAATTTATCCAGCTCGTGTATTCGTTTGAGTTTAAAATCTCTTGAAATTTACTTGATAGATAAAAGCTTAAAGCAAGTCCGAGCGGGGCTAGGGTGATGAGCGTCCAGTAGGCACTTAGCGAGCTGTAAAAGCTACGTTTTTTTGTCTGCATTATGCGGTTTATTACGTATTCATAATCGGTAAAAAACATAGCGGATGTAAAAATAATGGCGACTAAGCCAAAAATTCCAAGACTAAGGCTATTTTGCAAAAAGCTATCAAGATACGCACCGATGACATCTTGATGAGATGGGAGTAGGGCATTAAATACAAATTCCTTGATTTTGCCGTAATATTCGCTAAAAATCGGCATTTGCGTAAAGATTGAAAAGCTAAGCAAAAGCACTGGGATTATGGACATAATCGTGTGAAAACTAAGGCTTGAAGCGTAATGCATAAGCTCTTTGTCTTTGATATTTGTTACGATTTGTAACGCTAATTTTATCTTATTTTTGATATTTACACTCATATTTTTGCCTTAAAAAATGCTTTTTACCAGTAAATTTGAGATAGAAATTTTACCTTCAAGCTCGTATTCATAAATTTTATTGCCAAATTTTTTAACTGTCTCATCAAGGCTAACGCCACTTTTGCAAAATTCCATAATTTCATCATTTTGATTTAAAACTGGCACGTTAAAATCGCTAAATTTAGCCGCAAAATCGCTAAAATTTGTAATTAAACTAGCCCTATTTTTAGCCAAAAGCTCGTTCGTGCCGTCGCTCTCGCCTAGTCTTTGAGGCAGGACGAAAATTGGCACGCCAATCTCACTGGCTATCCTTGCGCTTTGAAGTGAACCTGATTTAAAATCAGCTTGTGCGACCACTAGGGCTTTACACAGCGATACGACTATGCGATTTCGCTCCAAAAAATGGTGCCTTAACGGCGGTGTGTTGAGCGGATATTCGCTTAATGCAAGGGCGTTTTTGTAAATTTCAGAGATGATTTTTGCGTTTGAGCTTGGGTAGATTATGTCAAGTCCGTTTGCAAAAACGCCGATAGTTTGGGGCATAGCACCGATATGTGCAAAAATATCAACGCCGATAGCACCACCGCTTACTACGCAAATTCCAGCGTTTGTTAGGGTTTTAGCTAGGCTAGTTACGCAGTTTTTAGTATAAACACTAGCTTTTCGTGAGCCGACAATTGCGATTTTTGGGGCGTTTAAAAGCTCTTTGTTGCCAAGATAAAACAGCCCATTTGGCGGATTTTTAAGCCTTAAAAGCTCTTTTGGTAGCTCTGATTGATTTATGAAATTCTCATCTGTAAAGTTCATAAATATCCTTGACATAAACTAACTCAACATTGTTTAGTATATACTCTTTATTTTGTTTTAGCACCTCTATCGTATTTTTGCGTGGATGACCGATAGCAATGGCAAATCCCTGCTTTTTTGCACGCTCAATAGCACTAACAAGCTCCGATTTTATCGCACTTTTATCATTATCATCATCTAAAAAAACATCCCTGTAAATGTAGGGCATTTTATATTTTTTAGCGACATCTTTTACCTTTGAAGCAGCAATTGTTCTGCTATCAACAAAGGTAAAATTATACTTCACAAACGCCTTGTAAGCTAAATCCATAGCGTTAAAGTCGCTGGTAAATCGGCTGCCGGTATGGTTGTTTATAAATTTTGCCTTTGGGAAGTTTGCCCTAACGGCTGCGATTTTTTTATCTATGAGTGCATAAGTATCAGTTATATTTAGTGTATCAAGCTCAGGTTTTAAGAAGTGATTTGCCTGCATTGGCAGGTGAATCATAAAAAATTCAAACTCATTTGCAAGAGTTGGCGTGTCTGGGTGAAATTTGTTCTTTGGGAAAAATGACGGAGTTAGCTTTTTAAGCCCAGTTTGCCTAATCATCTCCACGTGAGCCCTTGAAGCCATATCATCAATAATAATGGCTAGTTTTGGCTTTTTGGTGCTTATTGCCTTTTTATTTGGCTCTATTTTTTCAGGGATTTTTTCTATTTTTGGCTCTATTTTTTCAGGAATTTTTTCAGATTTTTGTTCTGTTTTTTCAGAAAAATTTTTGGCTTTTTGCTCTATTTTTTGCTCATTTTTTATCTCTGTTTTTATCTCGTCTGTTTTAGAACTTTGTTTAATTTGGGTCGTATTTTTATCAATTTTGGTTTTGTTTATATCTTTTAAAGCGTCAAAAACGCTAATATCTTGCTTTTGTTTGGCTGGTTTTGGTAGCTGTTTTAGGGCGTCCGTTTCATCGGTGCTTTTTGGGTCAAGAAAAATTCTACTTAAATTTTCATCTTTGCTAAATTTTATAACTGGCTTTTGCTCTGTTTTTTTGGCTATTTTTTCTGGTTTTTTCTCTACTTTTTCATCTTTTTTAGTGTTTGTTACGACCATAGTTTGGGCGTTAAAATGGCGATTTGAGAGATAAAATAACGCAATAATTAACGAAGCTGAAAAAATGACAAAAATTGCGATATAAAGGCGTCCAAATTTTGACTTTTTTGCCCTTTTTGGACGCCTTTTTGTAGGTTTTTTATCCAAGATTAGTTTTTATCTTTATTTACTAGCTTATCAGCACCGATCCATGGCATCATCGCGCGAAGCTTTTTGCCAGTTTGATTTAGCAGACTTCTTTCAGCAATGCCACGCTCAGCGTTCATTCTAGCGTATCCAGTCGTTCTTTCAAGGACGAAATTTTTAGCAAATGTGCCGTTTTGAATCTCTTTTAAAATATCCTTCATCGCCTTTTTGCTATCTTCGTTTATCACTCTTACGCCACTTACGTAATCGCCGTATTCAGCGGTGTTTGAGATAGAGTAACGCATATCAGCCATACCGCCTTGATACATCAAATCAACGATTAGTTTTAGCTCGTGCAAGCACTCAAAATACGCCATTTCAGGCTCATATCCAGCCTCTACAAGCGTCTCAAATCCAGCATTTACGAGCGCACAAAGTCCGCCACAAAGCACGGCTTGCTCGCCAAATAGGTCGGTTTCGGTTTCATCTTTAAATGTCGTTTCAATAATGCCGGTTCTGCCGCCACCTATCGCACTTGCGTAGCTTAGGGCTAGCTCTTTTGCCTTGCCACTTGCGTTTTGCTCGACAGCGATTAAATCAGGTATCCCGCCACCCTTTACAAACTCGCTTCTTACCGTGTGTCCGGGCGCTTTTGGAGCTATCATTATTACATCAATGTTTGCAGGTGCTTTGATTTGTCCAAAATGCACGTTAAATCCGTGTCCAAATGCGATAGCCGCGCCGTCTTTTAAATTTGGCTCAATCTCTTTTTTGTAAATTTCAGCTTGAAGCTCATCAGGCGTTAAAATCATCACTACGTCAGCCTCTTTGCTAGCCTCTGCCACGCTTTTTACCTCAAAGCCTTTTGCCTCTGCTTTCGCCCAGCTTTTACCGCCCTTAGCAAGTCCGATGATGACCTTTACACCGCTATCTCTTAAATTTTCAGCGTGTGCGTGCCCTTGTGAGCCAAAGCCGATGATAGCGACCTTTTTGCTTTTTATTAAGCTTAAATCGCAATCTTTGTCGTAGTAAATATTTACTGCCATTTGTTCTCCTTAAAATGAAAAAATTTTGTGGATTATACATTTTAAGAACTCAAACAACGCTGAAATGTTAAAATTTTTTTCTTTTAAGTTTGCTTTGGATAAAATGCCAAAAATTTTTTAAAAAGAGAAAGTTATGAATGATTCTATTTACACAAAGATAAAAACGTTGCCACCGCTTGATGACACCGTTGTAAAGGTGCAACGAATATGCTCTGATGAAAATAGCTCAATAAGCGATTTGACAAAAATAATAGAAAAAGACCCAATGCTAACGGCAAATATCCTACACTCGGCAAATTCGCCACTTTATGGCTTTTCAAAAGAGGTTACGAGTGTGGCTAGGGCTGTTTCTATTTTTGGTATGGCGACCATTCGTGGCTTTGCTCTTTCAAGTGCGATAAAACGCAGTTTTGCTATAAATTTAGAGCCTTATGGCATTACTTCGCACGATTTTTTAAATATCTCAATGATGCAAAACGCCCTGATGTACAACTGGTATTCAAAGATTAAGCCACGCGATCTTGAAGTGCTTTCGCCAGCTTCATTTATGCTTGAAGTAGGCAAAATCGTCCTTGCAAAAGAGATGATAGAAAATGGCTTTGATAGCGATTTTAAGGCTAGAATCAAAGAGCTTACACATCCAAGCGATCTTATGATGCTAGAAAATGACTTTTTACAAATCACAAACGAAGAGATTACGGCTAAAATTTTTGAGCAGTGGAATTTAGAGGGCGAGCTTGTAAATGCTATACTTTACTCAAACGAGCCAGATGACGCTCCAAAGCACGTTAAAGACTATGCTAGGGCGTTAAAAGTGGTAAAAACTGCGATAAATATTTTTAGTCAGCTTGATGATGTCAGCATTCAAAACACGCTACCTTTGCTTGATGAGTATGGCTATGACCACGACACGTTTTTAATGGCTGCGGCAAAAGTTAAAGACAATCTGTGAAGGAATTTTTACGCTCACTTTTAAATGGCGTTAGCCAAAGAGAGATTTCAGCTACAAATTTAGAAGTTTTACGAAATTTAGTCAGTTTAAACGCCGTTAGCGAACACAAGGGCAGATTTTATCTAAACAACGGCTTTGTTTGCGGACGGCTTGACATTAGCTCAAATGGCACTGGCTTTTTAATGCCATTTGATGATAGGTTTAAGCAAGATATTTTAATAGAAAATAAAAATTTAAACAACTCACACTACGGCGATATCGTGCTTGTTAAGCTTTTGAAAACGGCTAAAAAACGCCAAAGTGGCAAGGTCGTAATTAGCCTAAAACTCGCAAACGAAACAAGTGTGGTTTATACGAAATTTTTTGGCTCTGCCCTGCTTGGCGTAAATATCAAAACCGGGCTAAGCACCACGCTAAAAGCGTCACAAAAGAGCTTAAAACAGTTACCTGTTGGCACACTTTTAAAGATAAATAACCTAAACGGCGAGATTACGCAAGTGCTTGGCAATATAAACGATCCGCTTGTTGATGATAAAATTTCACTAGCAATTTATAACAAAAGCTCGGAATTTTCGCAAAGCTCGGAGCTTGAAGCGGCAGCTTGGGGCGATGAAGTAGATGCGCTAATGTATCCAAATCGCATTGATTTGCAAAATTTAGCCTTTTGTACGATTGACCCAGTTAGTGCAAAGGACTTTGATGACGCCATATATTTTGATGAAAAAAGGCGTGAAATTTACGTAGCGATCGCCGATGTGAGCGAATATGTAAGCCCGTATAACAGCATTGATATTGAGGCTAAAAAGCGCGGATTTTCTATCTATTTCCCACACATTGCCGTGCCTATGCTGCCACATGCTTTAAGTGAAAATATCTGCTCATTAAAACCAAACGTCCCTCGCCTTGTTTTTTGCTTTAAAATTTCGCTTGATGATGATTTAAATGTCGTAAAAGAGGAGCTTTTTGAGGCGATAATCTGCTCAAAACGTCGTTATAATTATGACGAAGTGGATAGAATTTTAAACGATAAGCAAACAGATGAGATAGGTTGGATAAAAAATCTCTATGAAATTACTAAAAATTTGCGTAAAAAACGGCTTTTAAACGGCTTTGACTTTCGCACAAATGAGCTTAAAATTTCGCTAGATGAGGCTGTGGCGATAACGGCTACGACCTTTGAAACCGATACACCTTCTCATCAGCTAGTTGAGGATTGTATGCTTTTAGCAAATAAGGCGGCTGCAAAGCGGATTAGAAGGGGTGTTTTTAGAAATCACACTCCGCCAGATTTAAAGAAAATTTACAATTTATTAGATGATTTAGCCCTACTCGGTTTTGATTTTAGCTATCAAAGCGACCTAGCAAATCTAATACGAAAAATTCAAGCCAAAGCCGATGAAATGGGCAACAGAGATGAGATTGATAAACTTATCATAAAATCGCAAAAAAAGGCTGAATACAGCAGTGAAAATTTAGGGCATTTTGGGCTTGGATTTGATCGCTACACGCACTTTACAAGTCCGATTAGGCGGTATTCTGATTTGATTTTGCACCGACTTTTAAAGGCGATTTTAAAAAACGATGAGAAATTTTATAACTACCTGCTTTTAAACATTGAACAAACCTGTGCTAGTTTAAGCGAGCTTGAACGAGAAGCCGACAGGGTCGCTTTTGATTTTATTGATAGAAAATTTGCACGTTGGGCTAGTTTAAATATCGGCAAAATTTTCAACTGCTACGTAAGCGAAAATCAGAACATTTTAGTCGCAAAACTTGATGATATTTTTGTGGGTGCTAGAATTTTCATAAGTGGCTACACAGCACCACTTTTAAGCAAAATCAGGGTAAAAATCACAGAAGCTGACATAGCGAGTGCTAAAATTTTTGGCAAGGTCGTAAAAGATGTATAGGCGTGAGCTTGAAGGGCTTTTAAGCACGCAAAACCTGCCAAATCACTTCTTACTTTTTGGTGCTGATGAGTATCAAATTGAACTTTTTGCAAAAGAAATTTTAGCCATTTATAGCACCCAAGACGCCAATTTAATGAGCCTTTATTTTGATGAATATGACTACGATTTAGCCATCTCTCATCTTAGTGAGCCGTCGCTTTTTGGCGATAAAAATGTCCTTCACGTAAAAAGCGATAAAAAAATCGCCACAAAGGAGCTAAAAGAGATAATCTTAGCCCTTAAAAAAAATCCGAATAATAAATTTTTGTTTGAATTTTATGAGAGCGATATGCGAATTTTAACCGAAACAAGCCGTGCTTTTGGCGTGAATTTTGCTAGATTTTTTAAGCCAAGTAGCCCAGATGAAGCGGTAATGCTACTTGCTAGAAGTGCCGCTAAAATCGGACTAAATATCACAAAAAACGCACTTTATGAGATATATTTTATCCACAATGAAAATTTATACCTAGCCGCAAGCGAGCTAACAAAACTAGCCACGCTAAATACGCACATTGAGCAGGATTTAGTAAGGCGTCTTGTTTTTGGCGTGAGTGGGATTAGTTTTGATGATTTTTTTAATAAATTTATGTCGTTAAAGGAGATAAAAAACGACTTTTTAATGATAGAACAAGAGCAAAATTTTAGCGAAATTTTATTTATAAATTCACTTTACAAGGCGTTTTTTAGACTTTTTAAACTCCACGCTTTTATCAAAATAAATGGCAGGTTTGATATAAAAGACGCACTTGGCTACGCTCCTCCGCCAAACATAGCAAATACCCTAAAACAGCAGAGTTTGGCTATAAATTTAAGAGGCTATGAAGAGATTTTTAGGCTTTTAAATTTAGCCGAGATTGAGCTAAAAACTGACGCTAAAATGGATAAAACCGCCTTTATGCTTTCGCTTTTAATTAATCTTCGTAATCTAATCTCAACAGCAAATTTTAAGTAAAAAATAGGTAAAATCGGCACTTGCTTTTTAAGCAAAAACCTTGCCTGTTTTACTCAAAAAATAGGCTTAATACCCATAAGGAGAATTAATGAGACATTACGAGCTTTTATTTATTCTTAAACCGACATTAACGGAAGAAGAAGTTAAGGCTAAGGTTGATTTCGTAAAAGAGGTCATAACAAAAAACGGCGGCGAGATCGCTAGTGTAGTAGAAATGGGCACTAGAAAACTTGCTTACACTATCCAAAAATACGAGCGTGGAACGTATTTTGTAATCTACTACAAAGCACCACCAGCACTTCTAGCAGAGCTAATTAGAAATGTTCGTATCACAGAGGACATTATTAGATTTTTAAGCGTTAAATATGAAAACAAACGCGAAATAGCAGCTTGGGAAAGACTTTGCAAAGGCATTAAGCAGACCATAAAAAGAGAGCCACGTGAGCCAAGAGCACCTCGTGAGCCAAGAGCTGAAAAGATAGACGAAAAGACTTTTTCAGAGGAGTAAGGATAAGATATGTTTAATAAAGTAGTTTTGGTAGGGAATTTAACTCGTGACATAGAGCTTAGATATACACCATCAGGTTCAGCTATTGGAAATACTGGCATTGCTGTAACACGAAAATTTACAACAAATGGTGAAAAACGCGAAGAAACGTGCTTTATTGATATATCATTTTTTGGAAAGTATGCCGAAATAGCAAATCAATATCTAAACAAAGGCTCAAAAGTGCTAATTGAAGGTCGCCTTGTTTTTCAGCAATGGACTGACAACAACGGACAAAATAGAAGCAAACACAGCGTGAGCGTTGAAAATATGGAGATGCTAGGTGGCACAGCAGGTCAAAATCAAGGTGGTTACTCTCAAAATCGCTTTAATGATGGCGGTGGTTATGCTCAAAATAGTGGTAATTTTAATCAAGGCTACCAAAATTCATATCAGCAAAACAGCCAACCACAACGCCCACAGCAAAATAAAAGAGCGAATTTTGAAGACCAAGAGATAGATATAAATGCCGACAGATACGAATCGGACGAAAATATACCATTTTAAAAAGGATAAAAGATGGCAGAAAAAAGAAAATATTCACGCAAATATTGCAAATACACAGAGGCAAAAATTGATTTTATAGATTACAAAGACACTTCACTTTTAAAGTATTGCTTGTCTGAGAGATTTAAAATTATGCCAAGACGCCTAACTGGCACATCAAAAAAATATCAAGAAATGGTTGAAAAAGCCATTAAACGTGCAAGACACGCAGCCATTATCCCATATATCGTTGATAGGGATAATGTAGTAACAAATCCATTTGAAGGGCTTTAAAATTTAGCGGTTTTTACCGCTAAATTATTGCCGTTTTTGTAAGTTCATAAAATTTCACACCCTTTAAACCACCCATTTTATCGCTAAATGCCTTTATTTTTGCACCTTCGCCCTTTAAAACCAGTGTTTCAAGACAATTATCGTGATTTAGATGAATGTGCGTGCTACACACGATTTGCACCTGTGCGTCGTGCTGTAAATCAAGCATTCTTAAAACAAGGTCGCTGTGATGATGAGTGTAAATCAGCGTCAAAACACCGATAAGCTCGGAATTTTGCGCCTCCCAGCTGTCATTTACCATTTTTTCTCGTATCAAATCCCTGATAAATTCGCTCCTTGAAGCATACTCCTTGCTACCCACCCTGCTATCAAGCTCAGCTAAAAGCCCCTTAGGTAGCGACACGCTAAATCTAATAATCTCGTCCATTTTCTGCCTTTGTTAAAATATATTGAAGTTGCCCCAAACTCACGCCAGAGTCGTTGGCACAAAACTCTAAATTTGTGTGAAATTTTATCCCATTTTGCTCAAATTTTTTATATAAACCGGCTAAAAGCGTGCTATTTTGAAAGACGCCACCAGAGAGTAAAATTTCTAAATTATGCTCTTTTGCCACCTTAAAAATTAGATCAATAAGCCCATTTATCAGGGCAGTGGCTGCTATTTTTGGCTCATCGTTTAAGGCGTTTAAAAACGCATCTTTAAAATTTATAACGCCATTACAAACTGCAAATTCATAGCTAACGTTCAAATTTTCATCATACAACGCTTCAAGCTCCATACCGCTTTGCCCTTCGTAGCTTATCTCATTTAAGCCTAAAATCACACAAGCAAATGCGTCAAAAATTCTGCCAAGCGAGCTTGTTTTTGGCGAAATTTTCTCATTTTTTGACAAAATTTCTAAATTATTAACCAAATCTGTCCCAAAATTTGACAAAAATTTATCGGCTCTCTCTTTTAAATCGTATTTTAAAATAATAGAAATTGCGATTTTGTAGATATTTTTTATGCTATTTTCGCCGCCTATTAGGCTAAACTCATCAAATCTAAGCACCCTTTCATAGCCGTTTTTATCTATTTTTAGCACCTCGCCACCCCAAATTTTATCATCATCGCCAAGTCCAGTCCCATCAAAACAAAAGCCAAGATAGCCCTTGTTTAATTGCAAATTATTCTCAAAAATTACGCTTAAAAGATGAGCGTAATGATGCTGAATTTTTACCACTTTAAAGCCTTGTGATATTGCCCATTTTGTGTTTAAAAAGTGCGGATGAAGGTCAGCGATAACAGCGTCAAATTTTAGCTCATAGGTTTTTACAAATAGCTCTAAAATGGCTAAAAATCGCTCAAAAGTGGCTACATTTTTTAAATCTCCAATGTATGGACTTATCATTATAACGCCATTATGATAAATTGCAAATTGATTTTTTAGCTCGGCTCCAAGTGCTAAAAAAGTGCCTTTAATTTTGAAATTTGTTCTTAAAAATTTTGGATTTAAACCCCTTGAAGTGCGGATAAAATGTGCCTTGTTATGCACGCAAAATGCCACGCTATCATCGCTGGGTGAAAAAATCTCTCGGTCGTGGTCTAAATAGAGATCAAAAACATCACCAAGCCCCCTAAAAAGCGAGTTTTCATCAAAAACCACTGGCTCACCGGAGATGTTTGCACTCGTTGCGATTATGTCGCATTTTAGCCACTTAAAAAGTGCTAAATGAATACCGCTAAATGGGAGCATAATGCCGATTTTATCAAGCTTTGGTGCGACAAATTTTGAAATTTTAGAGCCGTTTTTTGCCTTTAAAAGCACGATTGGTTTTAGATTTGAGATTAAAATTTCTTCTTCTTTTTGGCTGATTTTTGCGTGAGTTTTTGCCGTTTTTAAGTCCTTTGACATCACGGCAAAAGGCTTATTTAGGCGTTTTTTACGCTCTCTTAAAGCCAAAACTGCCCTATCATCAAAGGCAGAACAAACCAAATGAAATCCGCCAAGCCCTTTAATAGCTAGAATTTTACCTTCATTTATCAGCTCTGCTGCCATTTTTATGGCGTCTAAATTTTTGGCTAAAATTTTGCGGTTTTTATCCTTTAAAACAAGCTCTGGACCGCAATTTGGACAAGATATTGGCTGTGCGTGATATCTTCTATTTAGCGGATTTTCATACTCACTTTGGCAGTTTGGACACATTTTAAACACGCTCATTGTGGTGTTTTTTCTGTCGTAAGGCAGGGCTTTTGTGATACAAAATCTAGGGCCGCAGTTTGTGCAATTTATAAATGGGTATAAAAATCTCGGGTCGTTTTTGTCGTAAAATTCACGCTCGCAGTCGCCACAAATGGCAAAATCTGGCAAAATCGGAGCGATTTTATCGGCTGATTTTGAGGCAATTATCTTAAAATCACTAAAAATTTCACTCGTTTTTATGATTTTTATCTCATCAATCCTAGCAAGTGGTGGCAGCTCGTTTTTTAGGGCGTTTGTGAAATTTTCTATGGCGTTTTTATCGCCATAAACGTTAATTTTTACGCCACTATCATCGTTAAAAACGTTGCCAAAAATTCCAAATCTTAACGCCAAAGAATAGACAAACGGGCGAAAACCAACGCCCTGAACAAGCCCAGAAATCTCAAATTTGTATGAAATTTTCAAATTAATCTAACTTTTTAATATCGCTATTTTTAATGTAAGCTAAAAATTCATCACGCAATTTTTTCTCTTTTAAGGCGATCGCCTCATCTTTTGAAATTGGCTTTTTTTCGGGTGCTTTTTGAACTTTTGTCATCTCTTTTTTTATCTCTTTTAGGCTCTCAAAAAAGTCATTCATTTAGCTAATCCTTTTAAAAATTTTGTTAAAGATTATCAATTTAAGCCTAAAAAATGGATAAATTTTTAAAAATATAGCTTTATTTAAGAAAAATTAGGCTAAAATCACACTTTCTTTTAAAACTTGCGCTCGTAGCTCAGCTGGATAGAGCATTTGATTGCGGTTCAAAAGGTCAGAGGTTCGAATCCTCTCGGGCGCGCCACTTCTTTAAAAGTCTTTTATAAAATTTAGAGAGTTTAAAATGGATTTTGTTAGCATTAAAAGAACGATAGATGATCTTAAAAAAGAGCTTGAAGTCTTTGATAATGTTGATTTTGGCGATCTTACACCTTCACTTAATGTCGTGGAATTTAATCAAATTGTTGAAAAATTAAAAGAGAAAAATCTGCAAGAAACAAGCGAGAGCGAATTTTTTAAAAACGTCCTAAACACCGCTGATTATTACGAAAATATAAGCTCGTATTTGGAGCAAACAAGGCTTTCGTTAGAGCAAAAAATCAAAAAAAGTGGCGTCAGCCCAAACGCAAACGCAAAGCTACAACAAAGCCTAGAAACAATACAAAATACCATTGATATCTTAGTCGTTGAGTATGCAAATATCACGAGAAATGAGAAAAAACGCTGGTTTGGAGCAAAAAATAGTGGCTCTAAAAAAGAGATACGAGCCGTTTTATCCGAGCTTTTAGAGATTAAAGAGAAGATTGAAAAAGCGACATATTTAGACTCAAAGGTCGTTTCAAACGTCGTTTTAAAGGAATTTAAAAGCATTTTCACGTTTTTTTCAAACTGCATAAAGGTCGCAAAGAGCCGTGGAGATGAGCTTTTGCTAGTTGAAGTCGCTGGGATTGCTGATAGGATTATGAGTATGATAAACCCAGTCTTTCGTAACAAAAGCCTAAGCACGGACGCACTAATTTACTACTACCTATTTTACGAACTTGGAGAGCTAAAAAGCCACGCAATCGGAGATAGGTTGGCGTGATTTAATCCATTTTATTAAACAAAATTTTCACCCAATCCAAATTTTAAACGCACAAAAAGTAAATTATGTTTAACAAAAAAAGTCCTACAAGAAGCCATTTTAAACATTGACGCTGTAAAGCTAGAAAGAGCTTACGAGATATTTTTAAGCTATTAAAATAACCAAGATTTGATAAAAACCCTAAAAGAAGAGGAGTATCAAGACGGCTTTTTGCGTAAAATTTTCGTAGAGTGCTTAGGCTACACGCTAAAACCAGACCCAAATTTTAACCTAACCAGAGAGGAGAAAAACGCCACCGACGGCAAAAAGGCTGACGGCGCTATCGTTATTGATGGCGAAGTTAGGGGCGTTATAGAGCTAAAAGATACTAAAACCAAAAACCTAGATGATGTCCAATCCCAAGCCTTTGGCTACAAGGTATCTCACAAAAACACCCGCTACGTAATCATCTCAAATTTCGCCAAACTACGCTTTTACATAGATGACAAGACCGAATACGAGGAGTTTGATCTATTTAACATAAAGCGTAAGGATTTTGATAAGCTTTATCTATTTTTACACTTTGATCACATAGCCTCAGACCTGCCCATATCGCTTAAAGAAAAATCAATCCAAGAAGAGCAATAGATTTCAAACCGCCTTTACAAGGACTTTAAAGCCTTTCGCGCCGCGCTTTTTGAAAATATCGTAAAAAATAATCCGAATTTAGATAAGACCGAGCTTTTAAGCGCCACTTCAAAGCTATGCGATAGGTTCGTATTTATCGCATTTGCCGAAGATAAAGGGCTACTTCCAGCCCAAACCATAGCCAACTTAATCGCCTCTCATCAATCAAGCCATAAGGGTTTTAGCACCAAAGAGCCACTTTATAACTACTATAAAAATTTATTTAACGCCATTGACAAAGGCGACGCTAAGAATAATATTGACAAATTTAACGGCGGACTTTTTTGCGATGATGAGTTTTTAAACTCGCTTGTTATTGATGATTTTGCACTTGATTTGACGCCTATTTGCAAATACGACTTCGTAAGCGATGTCAGCGTTAATATTTTAGGGCATATTTTTGAGCAAAGCCTTAATGATTTAGAGGAGATAAACGCCCTAATCACTGGCGAAAAGCTAGAAAAAAGTGCGACTAAACGCAAAAAAGACGGGATATTTTACACGCCGGAATTTATCACTCGCTACATAGTAAATGAAACGCTGGGTAAAATTTGCGATGATAAAAAGCAAGAGCTAAATATCCTAAATATCGCCGAGCCTAAAACGCCAACCAATCTAAAAAAGAATGAAAAAACAGACCTAGAAAATCTAAAAGCCTACAAGGCGTTTTTGCTCTCGCTTAAAATTCTTGACCCGGCTTGCGGTTCGGGCGCTTTTTTAAATCAGGCGTTGGAATTTTTAATCAAAGAGCATAAGTGGCTCTCGGTTCAGTTTGCTAAATTTCAAGACCTTTTTGCAAGCGAATACACATCGGAGCGAATTTTAGAGCAAAACCTTTACGGCATAGATATCAACGCAGACGCCGTAGAGATTGCAAAACTCTCGCTTTGGCTTAGAACAGCCGTAAAAGGCAGAACGCTAATAAATCTAAACAAAAACATAATCGCCGCAAATTCGCTACTAGAATTTCCGTTTGATTTTAAATTTGACGTCATCATCGGCAATCCGCCGTATGTCAGGGTGCAGGGGCTAAAAGCTAATTACGAAAACGAGAGCGAACTTTATGAGCGAAATTTCAAAAGCGCGACTGGCAAATATGATATTTACGTGCTTTTTATGGAGCTTTCAATGCGGATTTTAAGCCAAAACGGCAAGGTCGGCTTTATCCTGCCACATAAATTTTTAATATCCGAATTTGGCGTTGGCATTAGGGAGATTTTATCTAAAAATAGGGCGGTTGAAAGACTGGTGCATTTTGGCTCTCACGCCGTTTTTGCAGACGCCTCTACATATACTTGCGTCGTTATTTTAAGCCAAGATAACGACGCTTTAAATTTTGCCTTTACCGCTCCTAAAAATTTGGATAAATTAGAGTTTTTAAGCGTTAGCTATGAGAATTTAAGCCGTGAAAAATGGAGCTTAACGGATGAAAAAAGCTCAAAAATTTTAGCCAAAATCGCAAATCAACCGCTGAAAGTTAAAGATGTTTTTGAGGGCGTTTATCAAGGGATAGTGAGTGGGGATAATAAGGCTTTTTATCTTTATAATTGTAATGAAGTTGGAGATTTTATTTACGGCAAACACGAAATTTTGGGCGATATAAAAATAGAGCAAAAACTTGCGAAAAAAATTTTAAATGGCAAAACTATTCTGTAAAGTTTTGTAAGAAATCAAAGTGAGATAAATTTAGCGATGAAAGCCTAAATATAGGGTTTGAGAGCTATTTTATTTAAAATCAAAGTGGCGAAATTTTATTTTACATTATTTTACAAATACTTTACACTTTTTTACACCACCTTTTACAACCTTTTAAAAGCCGTTTAAATGGGCTTTAAATCACGCACCTCAGCACCTTGCCTACGATATAAACCTCTGTTTGATCATCTGGTCCTATCTCGTAGCTTTGATAGTCTTTATTGACGCTTTTTATGTAAAGAGTGCCATTTGGTGCCTTTTGTAGTAACTTCACCATAAAGCTACCGCAAAAATTAATAATATATAGCCCATCACCGCTAAACCTAGCCGTAACATCAGCGATGACCCAGCTATCAGGGTATAGCATAGGTATCATAGAGTAGCCATCTACTCGCATACAGCGGATGTTATTTGTGTTTTGCGGGCGGACTTTAAAGAGCATAGCAGAAAACGGCACGAGTATGTCGGTGTCGTAAATCTCAATGCCTTCAATATCCACGCTTTCACCAGCTCCGACTGCGGAGCTAAGCTGACGTATATAAATTTGATCGTTTTTAATCTGTTCTACCTGTGACTTTTTAAGGTTTAAGGGATTGTCGGACAGATTGGCGGACAAAAATTCATCTAAAAAATCTGATGGTGTTACATTAAAAGCCGATGATATTTTTTTTAAATTTTCATAGGTAAAATTTTCAACCGAACCAGCTTCGTATTTTTTAATCGTAGATATA
>NZ_JANURM010000002.1 GCF_030249845.1 Campylobacter gastrosuis
ATTTGATTTGTAGTGCAAGTGATATTTGCGAAATGATAGGTTTTAAGGCCGTAAATAACATATTTAAAGATAAAGAGGAGTTTGAAAGCTATGTTAAAGAGTGGCAAAAACGCTACACGATAATCGCTCTAATTGATACCTATTCGGGCGTGGCGACATTTCATATAACAGACACCGAAAACTCTGTCGGCATAGCAAGAGCGGTGGCTAAATATATCCTAAGATACGGCAAACCGCAAGTAATCAAAGGCGATAACGGCAAGGCGTTTAAGAGCGAATATATAAATAGCGTGATGAATGCGCTTGAGATTGAATACAGAGCCGTAAGGGCTTATAGCGGATGGCTCAAACCTTACGTGGAGCGAAATTTTAGAACACTTCAACATAACTTTACCGCAAATTTAGCCGGCTTTATCGGTCATAACATCACGCAAAGACAAGCCATTGAGTTTTTCTACTCTAAAAAGGAAAGACGCCTTAAAAAGGGCTATAAAACCAATTTAAGAGAGCTTAAAAATTTAAAGCAAGTGCAAAAACTAATGGACCTTTACGCTGAGAAATTTTTAAATACTCGCTATTTGGAGCGTTTAGAAATGAGCGTGGCGGAGGCTTATAATCAAAAAGCTAACGAAGCGGTGGCGATGGACGCACTAAGCCTAAGCGCAAGGCTTGGCAAAAGAGAGCTAAAAAGCGTAAGTAAAAAAGGTATAAGCGTGGGCGGCATCTGGTATCAAAACATCACAATGCACGGATATAACAACGTCTATGCAAATTTAAACATCAACAATCAAAGCGAGTGCTTTTTATGGAACGAAAAGGGCGAATTTATAGATGTAGCCGTAGCAATTGACGATAAGACGAGAACAAGCGTAGAAGTTGCAAAAGCATCACAAAAGCTCTTTAACAGAAGAGTAAAAGAGACTAAGGGGGCTATGCAGATAGCTAGAAGAGAGAGTGAGGCTAGGTTTGAGAGCTTTGTAAGAAGCGTGGAGGCTAGTGGTGCTGCGTGCCCTAAGATAGAGGCGGTAAATGGTGAGGGTATGATGATAAATAGGGCTTTAAAAGTGGCTGGAGGAGTTATGAAAAACGAGGCAATAAGTGATGAGGCTTTAAAAGTGGCTGGAAGTGATATAAAAAGAGGCAAAAAACATAAAGGATGGGAGCATTTCGGAGCTAAATAAAAAGCCTTTTAAAAGCGTATTAAACGGCATTTAAACGCATTTAAACATTTTTAAAAGTCTTTAAAATAAATCAAAAAAGGACAAAAAATATGCAAGAGATCATAGTTAAACTCAATGAGTTTTTAAAAGATACGGGGATAAGTGCTTCGGCACTTGCTCGTGCGATAGGTGTTAGCGGTGCTGTGATAAGTCAGTTTAGGCAGGGTGCATATAAGGGTGATGCTAAAAGCGTTGCTACAAAGATAGAAAAATACATAAGCAACTACCAAAACAAGAGCGAGACAAAAAGTGCCGTGCTAAAAGATGAAGTGTATGCTAGTAAAGATGCAAAGATGGCAAAGTTTGTCATAAGTGAGGCTATAAATGAGCGTGAGATAGCTCTGATATACGGTAGTGCTGGGACTGGAAAGACAACTATACTTAAAGAATTTGCCAAAAATAGCCCAAATGCAGTGCTAATAGAGGCTACTTGTCATACTACGGCTAAGGTGCTTTTAGAGGAGCTTTGTGAGGCGTTAAAGATAGATGGTGTAAGTAGTATCAATGCGAAATTAAAGGCTGTGGCTAGGTTTTTAAAAGATAATGACAAGATAATCTTAATAGATGAAGCAGAGCATCTGCCTTTAAGGGCTTTGGAGGATTTAAGGCGGATATATGACTTTTCTCACACTACGATGGTGCTTTGTGGGACTGAGATACTGCTAAATAACCTAATGGGTAAGAATAAGGAGCTAAGGCAACTTTACTCACGCATATGCGGTAAGTGGTGCATGCAAGGACTGAGCGAGGCGGAGTGTGAGGGCTTTTTCGGTACGGGAATATATGAGTATAGCAAAGGCAACTTTAGAAGTTCTGCAAAGCTATATAAAAAGGCACTAAGACTTGCAGAGCTAAATGGTTGTGAGCTTGATGATGAAATTATCGCAAATGCAACTCAGATGGTAATACTAGGATAAGCGATGACACACGCTGCGATAGCTAAAATTTTAGGACTTAGCACCGAGCGAGTAAGACAGATAGAAAAGCGTGCTATCGCAAAACTCTCTCATCCTAGAAACAAGCAAGCGTGGGAGAGAATAAGGGAAATTTTACAAGAGATAGAGGATGAAAGAGCCAAAAGAGATAGTGAAAGTGAGGTGGTGGGATGATACGAGGGCTAAACGGATTTTATTCACGCAAATTTTATGAGCTTGATGGCGAGTTTATATGCTTTAAAGGCTCTAAGAAAGCCGTTGATACGATAAAAATTTAAGTGTTTAATAAGCCGCTTATGGGCGGTTTAATTAAGTGCTTAATGACGTCAAAAAGACTTAAAAAGAGTGGCGGTGGGATTAAAAATCCCTAAAAACAAAAAAAAGGATAAAAAATGACACAAACAGTAGTAAATAGCGACATAGATGTCTTAATAGATGCTTTAAGAAGCTTAGGTGGTGGAGCTTTTTTAAGCGAAACCTCAAAAAATCTAAAACAAGCAATAAATTCAGTTGTTCAGACCCAAAAGTCAGCAAATGTAACTCTAAAACTAATCATAAAGCCAGACCAGCACGAAAGTGGTCAAATAGTAGTGTTTGGCTCAAACAGCGTAAATCTGCCAAAAGAGCCTATAAAGACTAGATTTTACGTTAGTAACGAGATGTTGCCTAGCAGAAACGCACCAGATCAGCTGGTGTTTGATTTTTAAAAATAAAGGATAAAAAATGCAAAGAGAAAACGAATACATAGTGCCAAGCATAGAGATAGATAGCGATAAAAGAGCCGTCATAGTGCATAAAGACTATATATTAAGAGGCGAGTTGCTTAAAGAGCCTCTAAGAAACAGCTACGACATAAACGCACTTGACGTAGATAGCTTCGTAGGGCTAGTAAATGAGTATAAAGAGCCAAACTCAAAGCTATTTTTTGATGATAAAAGCATAAAGTGCATAGTGGATTTTAACACCAAAGACAGAGCGGAGTTTTGCGAAAAACGCATAGGGCTAAACCTAGCTTATACGCCATTTTATTATAGCTTTAACGAACACTTAGGCGTAAATTTATCACAAAGAGATTTTGTATTTTTACTTAAATCTCTGTTTATGTATATAACCAATATAGACGGCAAACCAAACGACAATATGGACGTAATAGAGCTAGCCCAGAGCCTGCAGGCAGTAAAGAAATTTGACAGCGTGCAAAAGAACACAAGCTCAAAGATAAGCCTTGATGTAGAGATAAAATCGGGTGCGAAAGAGAACTTAACCCTGCCAAACAAGATAACCTTTAAGTTGCCTATTTATGAAGCCGACGTTAGGCTCATGGGCGAGTTTGAAGTAGAACTATTTGTAGATATTAAAAACGATAGCGAGTTTAATATAAGACTTGTGTGTTATACGGCAGAAGCGGTAAGGCGAGAGGTTTTAAACGAACTTGTAAAAAACATACAAGAGCGGTGCGATGAAGTAACGGCTTATAAAGCTAGTTTAAATTGATTTTACAGGGGGCTAAAATTAGCCTCCGATAAAGTTAAATTTTAAGAAAGGAGAAACGATGAGTAAAACGACTATGAGACTTGTCTATGTTGCTACGCCTTATGCGGGATTGCGCGGTGTAAGCGAATCAAATCGCCCATTTTTAGCAAAACGCATAGCTAAAGATACTTGCAAAAGAGTAAAAGAAGCTGGATATACGCCTATTAGCCCCATACTGGCTTTTAGCGAGATATTTGACGAGCAAAAAGATAGAGAGCGTGTGCTTGAAGCTGGACTTGAGCTACTTAGCCACTGCTCTTATGCGTATTTTTACGACTTACACCCGGATAGTCATCTTAGCGAAGGTATGAAAAAAGAGCGAGAATACGCAAGAGAGCTTGGCATAACCGAGCTTGATTTAGACGGCGGATTGTGGATTGATTAATGCCACTACATATCGTAAGAAAAGCTAGTAAGTCTAAGTCCAAAAAAGATAAAGACTACGCCATAGGCTTTCTTTACGGATACGTTTGCAAGCTCAAATTCGCGATGAAATTTAAAATCTTAGGAGGAAAATATGCAAATAAATAGTTTTAGCGATGTTGATGTCGCTTTAAAAAGACTTTGTGAGCTAAGTGTAGGGATTGAGAAAATCAACGGCGAAGTAACGATTGAATGCAACCGCATAAAAGAGGCACGCAAAAGTGAAGTTGAGCGTTTAGAGAGTGAAAAGAACTTTATAGAGCAGCAAATAACGCTATTTTGCGAGGATAATAAGGCTGAGTTTGCTGAGAAGCGAAGCAAAGAATTTACCTTTGGCGAGATAGGCTACCGCATAAGCAAGAGTGTGAGCATACCAAGAGTAAAAGCAAAACTTGAAAGCCTAATAAGCTCAATAAAGGCATTTGGACTAGCCAAAGAGTGCATAACATATACGGAAACACCAAATAAAGAAGCCTTAGCTGAGCTAAAAGATGAAGATTTAGTAAAACTGGGGCTTAAAAGGGTGGTAAAGGATAATTTTAGAATTGTGCCAAAAATTGAGAGTTTAGAGATGAGCTAAACTTTAACAAAAAGCCCTAAAAATGGGCTTTTGATTAAGGTTTTTAAAAGTGGTTTTTAGGTAGAATATCACATCTTTTAAAGGGGAATTTATGGCAAACGACAATCTTATCAAACAAACCTGCAAAGAGCTTGGTTTAACATATAAGCAACTTGGGGAGTTGATAGGGTATAGTGAGAGTGCGTTAAACAACGCTTCAAGGCAAGATAAGATTAGCGAACCGCTAAAATTTGCCATAATGTTATATCTTGAAAATTTAAAGCTCAAAGAGGAGCTTGAAGATTTTAGGACTTTAAAAGCCATATTATCAAAAACACTTTAAAAGTGTTAATTTTCTACATAAAAACACAAAATATAACTTTAAAACCTTGACAATAACACAATAAAAGTGGTATAATCCTTTTATCAAACACAAATAAAGTGTTTGATAGAAAGGAGAGCGAAACGATGGAAAACGCAGAGCAAATCATCAACTTGACCACTGCGGTTGTAGTTTTGATAACGGCAATTATCAAACTATTAAGCCAAAGGCGTTAAAATGTGAGCTAAGGGGGCGGTCGCCCCAACCACCTTGCGTATCGTTTCGCTTGCCTTTATTATATCATAAAGGGGCTATTATGTTACAAAGTGTTTTAACGCTAATTTTAGCGGTGTCTGTTTTAGGTTTGACGATTGAAGTCATCAAAATAAAAAAAGAGATTAAGGAGCTTAAAAAATGAGTGTTTTAATCCCTATAAATAACGTAAATGTAGTTTTTGAAGTGGTTGGCGATGAAATATTCGCCACTTCATTGCAAGTTGCAGAAGTTTTCGAAAAAAGACACACTCATATTTTAGATATTATTAAAGACTATCCAAGCGATGATTTCCGTGAGCTAAATTTTCGGCTCACGGAGCGAACCGCCAAATTTGGGGCTGTCGTGCGAAGTGAGCCGTATTATAAAATTTCACGTGACGGCTTTTCGCTTTTGGTTATGGGCTTTACTGGCGAGAAGGCTTACAGGTGGAAAATAGAGTTTATTGCCGCCTTTAATAAAATGGAGGCGATGATAAAAAATGGCAGCATAGCAAACGATAAATTTACCGAAGTCCTAACCGCTCTAAAAGACAAATCAACCGAAGCAGATAATGCTAAGCTTGAAATTTTAACCCTAAAAGATGAACTTATATCAACTCAAAGAAAGCTTATAGAAAAGCTAGAAAATACAAAAAATAACGAGCTACAAACGATTAAAAAATCTACCCGCCTAAATAAAAGCGAAAAAGACGAAATAGTAAGGCTGTATAAAAGTGGGCTATCTCAGGGTGAAATTTGCCGAAGGATGGATAGAAGTCGCGATGCTGTAAGAAATGCTATAAGGGGTGTGCTATGAAAGAGGTTAGTGTATTTTTCTTAGATGAGGTAGATAATGCCAAAGATCTTTTACTTGGACTTAGCGTTTTACTTGAAGGACTTGGTAGGATTTGTAATGATGACGGAAGCGTAAAAGGATTAACACAGGCTTTATATCTGCTCGATGATGTGTGCTTTGATATGGCTAAAAAGTTGCAAGACACACCGATATACAAAAAAACCTAATAATCAAATAGGGGCGTAAGCCCTTTTTAAAGTATCTTTAAAGATATTTTAAAAAGGATTTAAAATGGCAAAAAAATTAACGACTAAGCAAAGAATTCACATATCTAATTTAGCGGCTATAAAAAGGGCTACCTATAAAGCAAGGCTTGAAGATGTGATAAATTACGACCTAAGCTTTTACCGATTTAAAAACGGAAAGCTAAATCTCTCAAAAATGGCTAGATGCACCGGTTTAAGTTGGGGTTTTTTGCATAAATACTTATGGTTTAAGGGGCTATAAATGACCAAGGCTCAAGAGATTTATAGAAAGCAATTGCTAACCCGCATACATACTCATCCGCAGTATAAAATCATCAAAGAAAATGAGGCTTGGAGCGAGTGGCTAGAGCTTAGATTTGGCGTGAGTAGCAGTAAGGAGCTAAGCATAAAAGAGCTAAATATTGTTATAGACATATTAAATCAAAGATGTAATGATGAAATTGATATAAAGCCTGACTATGCCGGACGAAACATACTAAATCCGGCTAAAATAACCGCCAAACAGATAGAAAAAATCAAAGTCTTAGCTAGTAAGCTCGGCTGGGACGATGCTAGACTAATGAAATTTATAAATAGACAGTGTAAGGCTCTGTTGCTTTATAGTTCATACTTAAATAAATTAAGCAAGAAGCAAGCCACAAGCGTGATAACGGGACTAAATGCTGTCTTAAAAGACAAAGCAAAAGCCTAGAGTATGAAAAAAATTAAAAAAGTGGTAGAATGGGCAAAAAACAGGAGTAAAGATGTTTTGTCCTTACTGCGGATATGAGAAGACTAAGGTGGGAGCTACCATAAAAGGCCTTGAAACTATACGCTTTAGAAAGTGTGATAACTGCAAACAGACTTGGACTACCATAGAGAGTGTAAAGCCAAATGATGAGTATCTTGAAAACTTCATAAAGATTAGATATGAGTGTAATCATAAAAGAGCTAACTAGCCTTGAAGCAAGACTAAAAAATATAGAAAGCAATACCCTTAAAAAGAGTCTATTTGATGATATAGGAAATATGACATCAAATACTATAAAAGATGCCTTTGTAGATGAGAGTTCGCCGTTTGGCGATAAGTGGCAAGAGCTAAGCAATAAGACAAAAGAGTATAAAAAGAAAAAAGGTAAATCAAGTAAAATTTTAAGAGATAGCGGCAACCTATACTCAAAATGGGAAGTAAGAAGCACTGCAAATAGTGTAACCGTATCAAACAACTCACAAAATAACGACTTTGCATACGGTTTATCTCATCAATACGGCTCTAACAAAAGAAATATCCCCGCACGTCCTTTTTTGCCTGTGGATAAAAGCGGAAATTTAGAGAAAAAACTAAAATCAAATATCAAAAAACTAATCATATCAAGAACTACAAAAGAGCTAAATAGATAAAAACGTGGTATATTATGCAGATAAGTTGGGGTGAAGATTGCTAAGTCTTATGACGGGTAATAGCGTGAGGCACATAGTGCTCTTTATGTTGTGGGCTTAAATCCTACCCACCCCTTTTAAATATTAAGGTCAAGTAGCTATGCACCAGTATAAGGCAGGTGAGTGATTTACACGTATGGCGGTTTAAGTCCGCACTGCTTGAATATGTAGGGCAGATGGCAGCAGAGAGTGTAGCTGGACGTCGCCACTAGATGGAACAACGGCGGTTATCGTGGGTTCAAGTCCCACCGCCCTACTTAACCTTTTTAATCTCACCATTTTTTAGTAATGTAAAAAATTCTTGCCTAAAAAACTTATCAAGCGTTATCACGTAATTTTTTACCTTAAATTTTTTATGCATTTTTGAAATTTCTAGTGGGGGCTTTTGTGTAACTAATCATTTTTATTCCTTTTTTTAAATTTTGCTAATTTTTGTTTTTTTGATATAATTCCGCAATAGGTCAAGTAGCTATGCGCCAGTATAAGGTAGGCGAGTGGCTTTACACATATGGCGGTTCGAGTCCGCACTACTTGATTTTTTTTTAAAATGAGACAATAGATGCAACAGAGAGGGCAGTTGGCAGCCAAAAGGGTGTGGATGGTGGATTTCGATTTCCAACGTTGTCTCATTTTATTTTTTCATATCTCTTTTTGTTTTTTAAAATCCCTTTGTAATTAATAATAGGCATTTTGCTAATTGTTGCAATAAAGTTATCTGTTCTAAATTTTTCTAATACATAATTTAGATGTATCGCTGTGTAATTTATCATTTTATCGTCTTGTAAAGAACCATAAAAATATAATAACCTTTTTTCATCTGTATCATAAAACACGTGCTTAGCTTCATCAAATACACCAACAACGCCCCTTATTTCAGCCACGTTTGGCTTTTTATTTTTTGGCTTAGTATCACGCATAATGTGTGAAATGGTGTTTTGATAAATGGCAATACTGCTAGCTTTTAACGCCACGCCTTGCTTGGCTAGGGTGTCTTTGATATTTGGTTTAACTTCGCCAATCTGTGCGATTTGGTAGGCTTTGTTTTTAATGATATTGCCACTAAGCACAGCGTTTAACATATCATCAAGTCCCCTTTGCCAAGTCTTGATTTTTATGGCTTTAAAATCATCAGCGCCGCCGCCTTTTTTTATAAGCAAATCTTGCAAATTTTGGCTTTCATCTTTAAAAGAATACGCCCAGTCAGCGGTGGCTATGTTTGGCAGGGTTTTAATGTTTGTAACGTGATAGCCTTTGCTTTTAATCTCAAATTCGTTTAAAACCTGCACTTCACACCGACAGCCCCAGTCATTTGGCGGATAGTTTTTATCCCAAAATTTATGTGTTTTTGGCAGGATTAAGCCGTGAAGTTTAGCGTGTGTAGGACGCGTCTTACTATCAAGCACTGCAATATAGCGAAAATACTCACCAGTAGCGTTCATCTGGCTTTCATATCTAGATTTTGCATAGCTTACACGCATATTGGTTTCATAAATTCTTTTTAAGCGTTTAGCTCCTACATAAATTTCTTTTACTTCGCCACTTTTTGGATTTGTTACGCTGACATTGCCTAGCCAGCCTTTTTTTGCCAAAGTAGGCTTTAAACTCTCGCTCCACTCTTTAAAGCCTTGTCCATTTTTAAGTGCTATTTCTAAGCTTTGCTTTATGTCATCAAGCAAATCAAGCCTTGTTATTTTTGCTATCGTAAAGGCTCTTAAATGAGCCTCGTGTATAATTTCATCATAATCAAAATGTAGCTCACTTTTTCGCCCAGCTAAAACGTTTAAAGTGTTTATTGGCTTATCAAAAAAATTAATTTTCATAGCCTAAAATCTCGCTGTTTGCAATGGCGTTTATTAAATACGCTTCTAATTTTTCTAATGGGATATCGGTTTTTAACTCATTTAATTTTTTAAAAGCCTCTTCAAAGGTAAAGCTATCTTTTAAAATCTCATTTAACACGCCTTCAATCTCTGTTAAAACGCTTTTTTCTGCGTTTTGATAATCGGTGCTTTGCAGTGCTAAGTCAAACTTATCCAGCGCTAAATTTTGCTTAGTGCTGTTAAGTTCTAAAATGGTGCTTTTATTGTTTTCTTGCTTGTTTTGCTTTAATTTTAACCCCTTAATTTTAAAGGTTTGTTCTAAAAATTCAGCCGGAATTTCATAACCCATATTATTTATCCGCTCATAAACTAGCGATAAAAGCTCCTCATCAGTTTCAAGTCCTGCATCAAGTGCCACCTTAAAAGGTTTAACATTGCTAAAATTTAGACTTAGTATGGCATAAACTAGCTCTTTTAGGCTAGCTGACATTACTCCAGCATCAAAGCGTAAAATATCTTGCCTTACTTCGTTATGCACACGCCCTAGTGCTTGTGTGCCGTTTGTTTGGGAGTTACCAGCTAGAATCTGCCCTGTGATAGACTTTGATATAGCTTCATCGCAGTATCTTATAAAGTCTAAGAAAGTACCTTTATCAACATTACCATTTATAAGATTGACTAAGTCGTCTTTGCCAAATAGTCCAACTCCATTGGCTCTTAAATTTACGGCTGCTTCTATGATGGCTTCACTTTGGTTTTCGTCAGCCACTGCATCTGAGTTTATAACTAGCGGTGGAACAGAGAGTGCGTCAAAGTAGCTCATATACTTTGATATAACTAGATGTTTTAGTGCAGCTATGGTTACTATGCGATACATTAAACTTTGAGTGATTATATCTCCACTATCGGTTGGGTGGTAGTGCAACCAAAAAAGCTCACTATCATCATCAACAAAAACCCTATCAAAGCTCTGTTTTAGATATAGTCTATCATCTTTGTCAGTGTTAAAGTATCTTGGCTCAATGTATTTAAAGTCAGGTAATATCTTGCCGTCATCGTTTTTATACTGCTTTAAAAAAGGTGCAAAACCATAAGCGATAGCTGAGCTCATATCAAAAAGTAGTCTTTTAAATTTAGCATTTTCTAAATAGTTAGATATAAACTCGTTTTGTGTTTTATCTTCACTCTCATAAAAAAGTGGTAAAGAGCAGACATACACTCTTCTTTTAAAAATTTCAGAGCCTATCTGTGTATCGGTGGTCTTAAAATACTCATAAACCTTTACTAAACTTTCTAAATTTTGACCTGTTATAGCTGTTTTTACCAAATCATAACTTACAGAGCCTAGAATATCAGCCTTATCGGTTCGTTTTAAAACTATTTTTTTCATTAACTATACCTTTGTTTTATTGATTTTATTATATTTTTGCTTTTCTTTGTTAGTCTATTTAATGCCCTATAATCAGCCACTCCAACTGATGAGGCTATCCTAAATGCCATTTCAGAAGCGTCTAATAAATCATCGTGCGGCGCTTTTGGATATGTATCAAGCTCCTCAATAAGCAGTGTGTTATCTACACATACCATAATCGTGCCGTCCGTAACATAAGGGGCAAATGAGTCTAGGCGAAGCTCTTTTGCGACTGAGTTTTTAAGCTCACAAACACTTAATGTTATGCCCTTTTTGGCACACTCCTCTTTTAGCTTATCCTTAAAAAACTCTTGAAATGCAATAGTTTCAATTGCGATTTTTATTGGCTTACCTAGCATTAAAAGTCCTAAGTAGAGCTGCATTATCTTTGTTATCATAATATCAGGCTTTAACTTATAGCCCTTTGTGTCTAGATAATACTGCTTATCTTTTTTGCCAAGCAAGGCAACACCAAAATAATCGCCCCTAGTTTTGCCAAGTGCTGGGTCAATGCCTATGTAATAAGCATCGCAAACTGGCATAACGTCAAATGTTTTATACTCGCTAAAAATAGCTCCGTCTTTGCTTAACGGCTCGTTTTGATACTCTGAATAAAAGCTCTCTTTATCATCTAAAAAGTCGGTTAAAATAGCCCTTTTATCAAGGCTCTCATCATCAAGCACCATATTTATAATCTTGGCTTTTTTAATATTGTCTTTATTTAGCTCATCAATATTATCTGGAAATTTAACAACTAATGGGAAGTTAAAGCTAATAAATGAGTTTAGCCGTTTAATCCTAGCAAGTAAGCCGTCGTGATGAAGCCTTGTGCCAACGACGATAATATTATAGGTGCTATCGTGTCTGCTAGGTAGCTTTAAAACAGCTTTTCTAAACCATTTATAGAGCTTTTCACGCTGTTTTAAAGACTCCACGTTTTCATCATTTTCTATATCGTCAGCAATGATGATATCAGGGCGTTTGCCTAAAAAATTCGTGCCTCTTATCTTTTTGCCAGAACCAAAAAATTTAATCTTTTTAGGGGTGCTGTTTGTTAAAAATATAAACTCATCGCCACGCCATTTCTCGCCTAGGCTTATTTTAAAATCGTTAATTAGCTTTGAGTTGTTTTCAAGCTCCACTTTTATCGTGTCTGCACTTTCGGTGGCAATATCAAGCGTTGAGCTTACGACTATGGCGTAATTTTTACGATTTGTAAGCAAAAGCCATAAGGTGTGAAGTCTTGTAATAAGCGTGGTTTTTGCCCCACCCCTGTAAGCTTCTATTAAAATATGCCTGTTTTTTTGGCAGGTTTTTTCAAGCTCGTTATAAACAAATAGCCTAAATTTACTCTGCTCTTTAAAGCTATCTACATTAAAACCGCTCTGTAATCCTAGCTGGTGGCTAAAATATTCAAGCACGAAAAATTTAAAATCATCACAGGCTCTTTTATATCTTAAATCGCCATTGCCATCAAGGATGTTTGGCAGCGATTTTAAATAATTTTCTAATTCTTTAATATTCATCACTCAAAAACCCCTTTTAAAAATGTTTAAACCCCTTTTAAAAACGTTTAAATCCCTTTTGGTAATATCAGAGTATAGGCAAGAGCTAAAACGCTTTAAAATGGCTTGTTTTTGCAAGTTTTTAATTTTTATCACTTTTAACCACTTTTAAGATGATAGCTTCGGCGTTTTGGCTTAGCCAGTTAGCCACTTCGTTTTGTTTGTGAGAAATAGCAAGTTCTGCTATGCTTTTAATGGTAAGCTTTGCTGTTTTTAGCTCAATCTCTTTTTGATTTATTTGGCGTGGAGCTTTTATAGACCAGTATGTTTTTGCAAATTTATGTAGATTTTCTATGTGCTCAGGCGATAGCGTCCCGGCTTCTTGTAAAAATTTCTCGTAATTTTGTATTAGGCTATTTACAAACAACGCCTCTTTATTTTCAAGCTCCTCTTCGCTTCTTAAATTTGAAAGCTTTAAAGCGTCCCAGTCAATGCCTCTTTTAAAATCAGCCTTTTTGTGATAGTAAAATGTTTGCCTTGATATATTTAAAGCAGTGCAAAGCTCATCTATGCTTTTTCCACTTACATATAAATCTTTTACACTATCTTTCATATTTATGGCTTGTCTTTTCGGTGCTTTTTGCGGAGCTAGTTAAAATTTAACTCGATAGACAAAACGTCTTATCTCGCTAAATTTTAACGTCGCAACCACCAAAAATTCTTGAAAATACTTCGCCTTCTCCTTTCTTTTAAATTCATATTTACCAAACAACACTTTAACAGAAATATTTTTTTATCTCACTCTAAATAGCGGTTATTTAGAGTGGATTTATTTTTAAAAATTCTTACAATTGGCAAAACGAAAGGTGAGATATGAAACTTGAAAAAGGCTTATGTTTAGAACTAAATAGCATAAAGGACAATGAGAAGATAAAAATTAGTCCAGTAGGCGAACAGGTGCTTGGGTATGACGGCAGAGTTTTTAAGATAGATGCAAATTTTGTCCTAGCAAATACCAAAGCTGGTGGTGTGGATATCTTGCTTGATAAAGACCATAGAGATAGTGAGGCTATGGGGTGGTTTGATATAAATAGCCTTGAAGCAAGAGATGATGGAATATATGCAAAGCTAGACTATACAGATGTAGGAAAGGAGCTTGTTGATAAAAGGCTTTTTAGGTATCTAAGCCCAGCCTATGAGATAAATTATAGAGATAACGGAGTAAGAGAGGTTGTAAGGATTGCAAGTGTTGGGCTAGTAAATCGCCCAAATTTGCTAAATAAATCACTAAATAAAGAGGAGATAAAAGTGCCAAACGAAGATAAAAACAAAGAGTTAGAGCTTTCAAAACAGCTTAATGATAGCCTTAGCGAAAACAGCAGACTAAAAGGTGAGATTGAAGTGTTAAAAGCTGAAAATGAGAATTTAAAAACTGCTTTAAAAACCGAACAAAACAACTCAAAAGTAGAACGTATAGAAAGTGCTATTAAAAATGGTGAGATGCTACCAAGTCGCAAAGAGACAGCTTTGGGACTTGAAGCAAATGCCCTTAATAGCTACTTAGAAGTTTGTAAGAGCGAAGCAGCAAGTGTGCTAAAAGAGAAAAACATAGAGAAAAATAGCAAGAGCGAAACCGAGAATATAGATCCATCTGTTAAAGCTCAGCTGGGACTATAAGTAAAACGTTCGGCGATAGCCAAAACATATAAAGAAGGAGAATAATAAATGCCAAAAAGAACACTAGATACAGCATATATGAAAGAGGTTTCAAAAGGCTTTAAAGCGGTTTTTAACAACGCTTTAGAAAGCATAAACAACGACTATACTAAGGTTGCAACTGAGATAAAAGCAAACACTATTACAGTTAATTACTCGTGGCTTGCTGATCTTCCTAGTATGAGGGAGTGGGTAGGCGATAGAACACTTAATGAACTTGCGGCTTGGAATTATGCTATTAGTAAAAAAGATTGGGAAGCTAGCATAAAAGTGCATCGCGATGTTATAGAGTATGATAATTTAGGTATTGTAAAACCTCGGATACAAGACTTAGCCTCTGCTGTGCCAGAGCATTATAATACTATGGTGTTTGGACTGCTTGAAAAAAATGGCGACTGCTATGATGGTAAGAAATTCTTTGCAAAAGACCACGAGATAAAGGGTGCAAATTTTTCAAATCTAGCAGAGCTTGAGCTTACTGCACAAAACTATCTAAAAACAAAAGCAGAGATGGGACGGCTCATAAAAGATAATGGCTCACCACTTAGGGTGCGTCCTACGCTTATAGTTGTTCCACCTGAGTTAGAAGCAACGGCAAAAGAGCTATTTTTAGCTGAAAAAAATGAAAACGGAGCAACAAACACACTCTATAAAGATGTTGAAGTCTTAGTTTGCTATGAACTTACCAAGAAAAAGGCGTGGTATCTACTTGATACTTCAAGAGCTATTAAGCCACTGATACTTCAAATTAACAAAAGTGCTGAATTTGTAGCTCAAGATAGCCTAGAAGATGAGGCAGCGTTTATGCGTAAAGAGTTTAGGTATGGTGTAGATACTGAGGATAATGCAGGCTATGGTTTGTGGCAACAAGCATACGCAAACATACCTAGCGAATAGGATAAAAAATGGGTAACTATGAGAGCTTTTTAAAGGCAAGGGGTTTAAGCAAAGATGAAAGTGCTGCGAGTGAAGAAAAGCCTTTGAGTGATGAGGAAAAGCAAGCTGGCGGCGAAATAGAGCTAAGTGATAGCGACAAACCACAAGAAGTGGTATCGCCACCCAATGAGATAAAAGAGAGCGATAAAGATGTCAAAGATGATGGAGCTAGCAAACAAACTACAAGCAAGGGCAAAACAGGCATTAAAAAACCAAAGTGAGATAACAAGCGATCTTTGCGAACGTTGTGCGAGTGATGCCTTAGAGGCTTGTGGTGGTAGGCTGGTGGCTTACTATGTTATGGAGGATTTTGCATACTATCGTTTAAAGCTTTATCTAAAAATAGAGCCAAGCGAAGAGGATATGAAGCTTTATGATATGGCTTTAAAAGCTATACAAAATTCTCCTTTTGTAAAAGAAAGTGGAGATATCAGCTCTGCTAAATTTTATAAGAGCAGAGCAAGAAAAGAGGTTTTATGAGCCTAAACGAGCTTGCTTCGTGTTTAGTTAATGAGTTTGGGCTAATAAGCATAGGCGAATACTCCCAAATAGACCAAAACGGTAACTATCTTATGTTTGATGGACTAAGTCGTCTAAATGATAGCACTGACACTGCTAATTTTAGTATCGTAGTCGCTCACAACTCTTTAAACGGCGATACTAGCTCGTTGCTTGAAGAGCTAGATGAGCTTAGAAAAAAGCTTTTTGACTTTGGTGCGGCAAGAGCAGAACGTATAACAGCAGATGTAAAAACTGCTTTTATCTCAAACTCTCTTTACTGTGCCAAGATAGAGCTTAGGTTTAAAGTTAAAAATTATTAAGGAGTAAGGATGAAACAAGAAAAACTAGCAAGGTTGTCTAGTGGCGAGGTTAGATTTACGCCTATAAATTCAAATGGCGAGTATGGAGAAGAGATAATACTTGGCTACAACCAAAAGGTTAGCCTAAACAGAAGCTCGGAGGTAAAAGAGCTTTTAAGTAACGATACAAGCCTTGGGGCTACGGCATCTGAGATAGAAACTAAGACGACTTATGAGTTTAGCACTGAAATTGGCGATTTAAGCCTTGCAAATTTAGCACTGGCGTTTAAAGGGCTTGTAAAGGATAAGACTTACTCGGTGGGAGATAGGTTTATAAACGGCAAGGCTATACTTGATGGTAGTGCAAATGTAAGTGGCAAGGTAGGTGATGCGGTGCTAAAGGATGGCAAAATCTATATCCTTACTGAAAATGCTACAAATGAAGAGTTTGACGCACTAAGCCTAGCTAGTAAAACATACCCATCAAGGGTAAAAATACTAAATCCAGAAAGCAGAAGCAATAATATGGGTCGCATAGTAGTCGATGGTATAAACCTAGCCACTGGCAAAGCACAAATCCTAATCATACCAAAGGTAAATCTGCGTTATGAGGGGGAGTTTGGACTTGTGGGAGATGACTTTATAAAACTTGCTCTAAGTGGGAAGGCTATAAAGGTGGATGATGAGGATATATTTACACTAATTGACGGAGTGGATGAATGAGAACTAAATTTCCTTTTACGCTAGAGGTTGATGAGGCTAAATTTAAGCTTGTCTATAAAGACCCAAACAAAAAGCAAAGTGATGAGTTTTTGTCTGACTTTAAGACATTAAAGGCTGATATGGACTCATATGATGAGCTAAGGGGCGAGATAGAGCTACTTAATGAGAAAAAAGAGCTTAAAAAAGAGCTTGTAAAAGAGTTAAGTGGCAATGAAAAAAGAGAGCTTACAAATGAGATATTTGCCTTACTTGATGAGATAGCGGATAAAAAAAGCAAGCTAAAAGAGTTTGATGATAAAAGCGTGGATTTAGAGGCTGTGGCTATGAAAAGGTTTGAGCTTTGCGTAGAGGGCGAGGACAAGGACAAACTAAAAGAGTATGTAGCACGAGAGGGCATAAGCTACCACTCTCTTTTGCAAGCAATAGATAGAGCTGTGGGGGTGGAGCGTGAAAAAAAGTAGAGAGGCTTAGGGCTTTTGTAGCCCTTAAAAATCTAAGTCTTGATGAATTTGGGCTTGATGAGTTTGAGAGGGTAATGTATCAAGGCTTTAACCTAGCACTAAATACAAGAAGTGGAATAAAGAGCGTGGAGTATAGCCTTGATAGCTTGGTGCTTAAAGAGTTTTGCAAAGAGTGCGAAATAGATTTTTTGTGGTTTTATGGAGTTTGTAAGCAGTTGATTTTTGGCTTACAAAGCAATGATTAAAGGATGGATGTGCGTTTTTTAGCTTTTTTATTGTCTATAATCTGTGCTATGGCTACAAAGATAGCAGCTACTATGAGCAGTAAAAATCCGTCAAAGTCAGTGGCGATAATATCTACAAACATAAAGAGTATGATGGGTGCAAAAAAGGCTATAAGCAGACATTTTATAAAAAACCAAATCATATTAACTCCTGTGTTTTTTCTACTATTTTACCATAAAAGGCTAGAAATAGAAAGTTTGCTACCGCTAACTACATTATGGCGTAGCGGGGTCGTAGAAGCTAAAGCTTCATACTTCCCCTTTTCGCTCAACCACGAACGCGAAGCAGTTCGCGTTCTCTAAAGGGTTTTGCTCATGGCAAATAACGATGTAAATATAAAAATCGTCATCGGAGCTAGTACTTACGAGGTAAAGGCAGCTAGAAAGGATGTAAATGAGCTGGGTAAAAGCCTAAGCAACACAGACACTATCGCAAATGCGTTAAATAGCAGTTTTGGCAAGATAGCCCTTAGTTTAGGTGTTTTTACCGGTGCTGCTATCAAGATAAAAGATATAGCAAAGAGCGGTATAGAGGCTAACAGGGTATTTGAAAATCTAAAAATCCAACTAACGGGGCTAATAGCTGCAAACTCATCAAACATAAGCACTCTAGGTAATGCCATAAACACACAGCAAAAATGGAGAATGGGCTTAAAAGAGAGCGAGAAGATATTAAAAGAGTTAAACACTACTAATCAAAGGACTAAATTTAGCCTTAGCGAGATAGCTGAGTCTTTTAATATGTTTTACGCAACTTCAGCCAATCAAGGAGATAAAGATAAAGCCGTAGTGGCTATGGACAGCATAGCATTAGCCGCACAGGCTGTTGGTAAAGACTTAAAAGCACTTACGCCTATGATGGATAGCTTAGCTACTGGCACAGTTGTAGCAGCTTCTGAGATGGGAAGCTTTATGAAGATAGTGGGACTTACAAATGAGGAGCTTAAAAAGGCAAATGAGAGTGGCAAGCTATATGACTACCTAATAGAAAAACTAGCAAATTTTAAAGAGCTATCAGGCGAGGCAGCTAAAAGCTATGATGTGGCACTGGGTGGGCTTAAAAATGAGTTAAGTGATATCTTAAAAGAGCTATCTAAACCGCTGTTTGACCGTATCACTAGCTCATTAAGTGATTTTACAAATTTTATCAAAGAAAACAGAGAGTGGCTCACCAAGTATTTTAGACATATAACTGATGGTATAGAGGTGCTAGCTAAACTCGCACTAGCCTTTGGGGCGGTAAAACTTAGTGCTTTTGCTCTTAGCGGTATGGGAGTGGTTATAGCTGGGTTTAAGACGGTCTTTGTAAATTCTCTCACGGCTTCACTGGTGGCTACTGCTGCTTTAAGTAGGGGTTTAAATATACTTAATACAGCGTTTAAAACTCTTTTACCAACGGCTACTATCTATCTTATATACGAGGCAAAAGATGCTATAAAGGCACTAAATAAAGGGCTTGATAGCGGAGCGCAGAAGCTAAATAGCGTGCAACAATGGATATATAGATTTTTAGATGCTTTTGCCACACAGCTACAAATAGCACAGGTTAAAATTTATCAGTTTATAAACGACATAAAGATATCAGGGCTAAAAGCAAAGGAGTTTTTTGCGGAGCTAAACGATAGCTACAATATCTTTTCAAGTGGGGACTCTGCTAAGGGCATCAAAAAACAAATAAACCTACTAACTAGTGAAAACGAAGCACTGCAAGGACTTATAGAAGGATATAAAAAGGCTAGCGTGGAGCGTGAACTTAGCTTGCAGGGCTTTAAAAATGAGCCAAAAGAGCTAGAAAGTGATGGGTTAAAAGATACGATCAAACCAAATCCAGTAGGAGTAGATCAAGGCAATGTAGGCAAAACAAAAGATATCCTAAAACTACAACAAGGCATATATAAGGACTATTACGAGCAAATAGGAGATTATGGCAAGGCTTGGGCTATAAGGGAGCTTGAGCTAAGAGAGCAGCTTAAAAATGCAAATATAAATGCGTTTGATACAAGTAGCATTATAAATTTAAATAAAGATGAGTATTTTAAAAGAGTAAATGAGGAGAGGAAACAAAAGGCGATAGAGGCTCTAAATAAAGAGCTTGAGCTTGAAGATAGGAAATCCCAGCTAAGACGCCGTGAAGCTGAGCTGATAGATACAAATACCACAAAAACACAAACACTGCTAAGTATAGAGTATGAAAAGACACTTATGCAGTATAACGCTATGCTTGAGCGAGAACAGATAACACAAGAATACTACGATAAAGCCATAGCACTAGAAGAGCAACTATATCAAAAACAGCTATTTGATGCCTCAAGTTGGGGGCAAGTGATGCAAAGCGGGCTTAGTAGCTTAGAGAGTTCTATGATGAGCTTTTTTGACTACTCAAGTGATAGGTTTTTAAAATTTGGAGATGTTGCAAAGAGTGTGTTAAACGATATTTATAAGGCTTTGGTTAGGGAGCTTATAATATCTCAAATCATCTCAGCAATACGCGGTGCAATAGGTGGGATGATGGGTGGTGGTGCAAATGAGGCTCTACCAGCTGGAGGTATGCCACAAGTATTAAATTCATCCGCTCAAAACACAAACTATGTTTCAGGCTCTGGGCTGTTTGCTGGGACAAGTTTTGCCAATAGGTTTGCCACTGGAGGTATTTTAAATAGTCCTGATTTGCACCAATACGTAAATAAGGTAGTAAGTAAGCCAACCTACTTTAAATTTGCCAGTGGTGGTGTGCCAAGTCTTGGCGTAATGGGTGAGAAAAACGGCGGAAGCCCAGAAGCCATAATGCCGCTAACTCGCACAAAAAACGGCGACTTAGGTGTAAGAGTGCAAAATGAAAACACTCCAAACAACGTAAAGATAGAGGTAATAAATCAAACCAAAGAGGATGTAAAGGTAACAAACGTGCAAACAAGACAAAATTTAGAAGAGCAAGTAATATCTATAGTGATAAATGCTGTAACAACAAACAAAAGTGGAATGCGTGACATTATGGGAGGTAGTAGATGATATTAAGGGACTTGGTTGGCACTCCGTTTTTTGAACTTGACTGCTTTGCTTTGGTACGCAAGGCATACGAAATAGACCGCGGTATCATCATACCACCAGCTAAAGCGCAGGCGGAGCGTTCGGGTGCAGTGTTTAGTGAGTTTTTGGCTGAAATCTCAACCAACTGGCAAAGGGTGGAGCGACAAAAGGGCGTATGTGTAGCTATAAAATACGACACAAACCACCCTAAAATCGTTACTCACTTTGGGTATATGATAGATGAAAACCACGTTTTACACACGACAAAGGACACCGGAGCAATAGTAGAACCATTTAGAAATTTAGAAAGACTTGTGGAGGGGTTTTATGAATACATATCCAACTAAACCGCCTATGTTTTTAGGCCCTACACGCACGACCATAAACCCAACACAAAGAAGCGAGAGTGAGGCTGGATATATCTTTGCAAGAAAAAAATATACAAGAGATAAGAGCAAATATAGCCTAAACTACCCAAGTTTAACATATGATGAATTTAACATCTTGAATGAGTTTTTTAAAACAAACCAAGGCGAAAAATTTTATTTCACACACCCCATAGAAAACATCCGCAAGGTTTGTGTGTTTGCTATGGATGAGCTAGTGGCAAATGATGATTTTAGCGGACATTGTAGCACCAAAGTGGAGCTTATAGAAATATGAGTTTAAATTTAACAACCATAAAAGATCTAAATAGCCTAGATAGCAAAGGCGTTATACTTGTAGCACTTGAGATATTTTTACCCAGCGGTGAGGTTATCAGAGTAGTCGCCAACAATGAAAATATAACTTTTAAAGGCTATGAATTTATAGCATTTCCGTTTAATATATCAGAGATAACTACCGCAAAAGGAGAAATACCAAAATTTACTCTAAATATAGACAATACAAGTCGCGCTATGCAAAGATATATCTTAGAGTATGATGAGTATGTAAAACGAAGCGGTAGCCAAAATGTGGCCATAGAGGCTAAAGCCTACGTGTTAAACACACTTGATCTAAACTCTGCTATACTTGAAGAGTTCTTTGAGCTTAGTGATTTTAGTTCAAACTCCAAATTTGTAACTTTTAACCTAGGCACCCAAAGCCTATTTAACCTAAGCTATCCACCGCGTAAGATGTATAAGGACTTTTGCTCTTTTAAATTTAAAGATGAGTGCTGTGGATATAAAGGGAGTGATACTACTTGTGATAAGAGCTTAAACGACTGCAGACTAAAGAATAACTCTGTTAGGTTTGGTGGATTTTTAGGTATAAGTGGGGGCTATAAAAAATGAAAAACCAAACAAAAGTAGTAACCTATAACAATGTATTAAATCCACTTGATAGAGTCATAAAAACTAGCGGAAGCTATAAAAATATCGATGAGCTTTTAAGAGATTTAAAATATGACAATACTATTTATGACTTAGTGATTTCAAAAAATAGTGTCATTATGGATGGTTTTTTTGAAATAGATGATGGAGATATAATCAACATAACCATAGTTCCAAAAGGTGGCGGTGGTGGCGGTAAAAATATACTTGGACTAATAGCTATGGTGGTTGTTACCATAGTGAGTTATGGTGCGGCTACTGCGTTTGCTGGGAGTGCTATGGCGGCCAGTATGAGTGCTACTGCTGTAGCTATGACGCAAGGTGCTATTATGGCTGGTATTATGATAACTGGAAGCCTACTTGTAAATGCTATCTTTCCACCGCAAACACCAAGCCTTGATCTAAACAAACAAGACTTTAAAAACTCGCAAACCTACGGCTGGGGAGTGGCTACAAACCACGCCAAGCAAGCACAGGTTATACCTAAAATTTATGGCACCCATAAGATAACACCGCCACTCATCGCTAGCTACATACAAACAAATGGCGACAAGCAGTACTTTAACGGACTGTATGCCCTAAATGATGGCGAGATAAAGAGCGTTAGCGACATACGTATAAATAAAGATGATATTAAAAATTTTAAAGAGGTAAAGTATGAGGTAAGAAACGGCACTACCACGCAAAAGATAATACCTAGCTTTAATGATACACACTATGATAAACCAGTAAATAAAAAACTCTCTGCTAATCAAAGTTATAGTATAAGCGAAACGGACGGCAACGCAGTAAGCAGCCTAAGTGTAACTTTGCTTATGTCAAGGGGTCTATACTATGCAAACGATAAAGGCGCATTAGATAACTACTCTATAAGCGTTAGCATAGAGTACTCGCTTGATAATAAAACGTGGCTAAGCTTTACAGGTATGCCAACTAGCATAAGTGCGGCTTCAACATCGGCATTTAGAAAAACCTATAAGATGGATAATCTATATCCAGCTAAGTACTACATAAGGGCAAGATTTAATAGCACTCCTGCTACTTCAAGTAGATATGGTAGTGAGTGTGTGCTTGAATATATCACGGAAACCACAAAGGATGACTTTGTATATCCAAACACTGCACTTTTAGCCGTGCGTGCTATGGCAACAGATCAGCTAAACGGCGGAGCACCAATCATAACTTGTGTGGTTAGTGCAAACTCAGATAATCCAGCTTATGTGTGTAAACAGATACTAAAAGATAGCGGAGTAAGTGAGGATAGAATAAGCTCAAACTTTAACGAGTGGGCTAAATTTTGCGATGATAAAAATTTAAAGTGCAACATAGTCTTTGATAGTGAGATGAGTGTTAAAAAGGCACTTGATATGGTAAGCACGTTAGGACGTGCTAGTGTTGTTCAAATGGGCTCACGCTTTGACGTGATAGTGGATAAAGCAGAGCTTATACCAGTTCAAAGTTTTATGTTTGGTATGGGTAACATCCTAAAAGATAGCTTCAAACAGACCTTTTTACCACTTATTGATAGGGCAAATTTTCTTGAAATAACCTACTACGATAAAGATAAAGACTATGAGCCGAGCATAGTTTCACTTATGGCACACAACTACAACAAAAGCAGGGTAAGTAATAAAACATCTATAACCTTACCGGGCTGTACAGACGAAGCACAAGCTAGAGCTTATGGTAGGTTTTTACTAAACTGCAACCGTTACTTAACGCAAACAGTGGAGTTTGAAGCCGACAAAGATAGTCTAGTGTGTAGATACGGCGATATCATTAGAGTTAGCCACGACGTGCCGGAGTATGGTTTTAGCGGAAGGCTTGTAGATGTTAGTAGTACGGGTGTGATTACGCTTGATAGAGAGATAGATTTTAGGGACTTTACAGGATATGCCTTGCAACTTAAAAATGATCTAAATGAGGTTAAAGAGTATATGGTGCTTGACATCATAGCACCAAATAAAATAAGAGTAGAGCTAAACGGCGAAAGCTACAAGATGTATGATAACTACGCCATAGGTGAGATAAATAAGATAAGTAAGCTCTATCGCATCATAAAAATATCAACTAGCGGAGAATTTACACGCCATATAACCGCACTTGAATATAACGAGGATGTCTATAACGATAGTGAGCTTATCTCTTCGCAAAATAGTTCAAGTTTGAGTATTAGCAACCTACGTATAAACGAGAGTTTAAGACTTGAAGCAAATAAAAACATTCAAACATATCTAAATTTAGCATGGCGTGGCTCGGCTCTTAGCTATAACGTCCGTCTAAAAGAGATAAAGAGCGGTAAGGTATCTACTGCAATTGTAAATGATAGCTTCTTAGAGATAGCGGTAAAAGACGGGTCGGAGTATGAGATAAGCATAAGCGATAGCTTTGGAAGCAGAATCGATAAAACCCATAAAGTAGTAGGCAAACTATCCCCTCCACCACCGGTAACAAACCTAGCTATGGCTGAGTTTTTAGACGAGTATGAGCTAAGCTGGAGCTATGACGATAAGCCTATCGACTTTAAACACTATGAAATTTATAAAAACGGCTATTTAGTAGATACCACCACAAATCTAAGCACAAAGATAAAAAAAGATGAGGAGCTAAGCTATATAAGTGTCATAGCCGTAGACACAAGCAGCATAAAGAGTAAGCAAGAAAAAATCACTCTAAAAGCGTCGCCGCCAAAAGAGGTAAGGGGTTTTAGCACTATTTATAAAGACAATAAGCTTTATGGCTACTGGGAGAGCAGCGGTAAGGCTTTAGGCTATGAGATACGAAAGGGCGAGGACTGGGAGCTTGGATATAAGGTGGCAGATACAGCACAGCTAACGGCTGGATTAAATTTTAACGGCACGTATCTAATAAAGTCTTACTATGAAAATAGCTACGGACTTAAAATTTACTCAGGACTTGCTACTCGTCTTGTAGTAGATGAGAGTAGGCTTGACGTAAATGTGATGGAGTATATCTCGCACCCGGCTTGGGACGGAGGACATAATAATACTCAGGTGTCAAATAACGGACTATGTCTTTTGGGTGAGTATGAAGAGGCGGATATAAGCAAAAGAAAGCTAAGCACACTTAATGGTATTTATGATATTAAAAAGGTGATTAGGCTAAGTAGAGAAAAGGTGTGTAACATAAATGCCTTTATGGATGTTAGCGGTCTGGTGCTAAACTCAAACTTTGACACGTTTAAAAATATAGACTTAGTAGAAAATATAGACGGCGCTAACGAAAACGACTACATAGCAAGGCTTGAGATTTCAACCTCAAAAGACGGCGTAAGTTGGAGTGAATTTAAGATGTTTGAAAGTGGCGAGTATATCGCTAAGGAGTTTAAATTTAGAGTAGTTATGAGTGCAAAAAATGAGCTTATAACGCCGTTTATAAACGCTTTAAACATACTTGTAGATATGCCTGACGTGATAGAGAGCGAGAGTAGCACAAGTAGCACCACCGGAGAGATAAGCATAAGATACAAAAATGATTTTAGTATAGCCCCAAAGGTGCAAATAACTATCATAAACGCAAAAAGCGGAGATGATGCGGTGCTAACAAACCAAACAAACAAAGGATTTAGTATAAAAATAATAGATAAAAACGGAGTAAGCGTGAAAAGAGAATTTAACTATATAGCAAAGGGGTATTAATATGGCACAGGTATCAAATTTTAACATACCAGCAAATCTAAGCGGAACTGCTTTTAGAGCACAAACTATAAAAAAACTAACAGCTCTGCTTACACAAAATAGTGGGGCTACTGAGCCACCAAATCCACAAGGTGGGATGATATGGCTTGACACTGCGGATACAAAAACACACTATCTAAAACTAAGAAATTCAGAAAATAATGCTTGGGGAGTAATATGTGAGATAGATGTAGGCACAGGAGCTATAAAAAATGGCTACTCAACAAAAGAGATAGATACACTTTTAAAATCAAAACTAAGTAGTAATGATATAGAAACTTCAAACGTGATAAACAAGGGTGTAAAGCGTGATGGTAGTGGTAGAATTTGGACTGGCTACATAAATACAACCATAAATAATGATAGTGCGTCAGCTAGCACCAGTTCGTTCCTGATTTTTAGAAACGCAGATGGCTACTTACGCCAAATGAATCAGGCTAAACTTCGTGAAGTTTTAAATGTGTATACAAAAGCGGAAGTAGACAGCCTAACTGCTAATACAGCTAAAACTAACGAAACAAACACTTTTAGAGTAGCGCAAATCTTTAACGGCGAGCTAAGTGGCTCAGCTCTTAGCAGTGTAAATGGTGCAAACAAGGTAGTAAAACGTGATGCTAACGGCGACTTTGCAGGGCGTCATATAACAGCTAATCACTTTAATATGACACAAGCCGTGCAGGATAGCTTGGCTAACGTAAGCTCTCAGCTAATATTTAAAAATACGGATAACTATCTTAGGGCGATGACACTGAGCAAGTTAAAGGAATTTATAACTGCATCACTGCAGTCATCGGATGGAGTGTTGCTTTTTAGGACGGCATCTTTTCGTGCGGCAGCTGGTACTGCACGTGGAAGCGGAACTAGAAAAAAACTACTGCGGCAACAACTAGGATAGCTTTTGCAAAAGCTTTTCCTACAGCTTGCATAGGATACTGTTTTTTAAGCCTTAATGGTGTTTCACAAAACATATTTGTGCAAGATATTATCACAACAAATGTTACAGAAAACGGGTTTGGAACAGGGTCTAGCTCACTTATGGATGTTTCTACTGGCGCCACAGACCGTGATGGGAGCACAATATATACTTCGGTTGGTTTTAATAATGTAGTAAGAGTGTTTTATAAAGCAAATATGGATAATGCTGGTTTTAGCTTTATAAATACTATGGACTCAACCGTGTCTGGTGTATATTTTGCAATAGGTTATTAAAGGATAAAAAATGAAAGTTCACTATAAACAAGATACGTTAGAAATATGGGGATACTATCCTGAGGGCTACGAAAATATCCCAACACCAAATATGAGTATAAGCGAGAAAGTATGGCAGGAAGCCGTAAAAACACAAGCTACACATATAAATTTAGAAACCAAAGAATTATATAAAAAAGAAGTAGAAGCTACCTTAGAAGAGATGAAGGAAGAGCCACCAAGCATTGGGGAGATTATGATAACTTTAGAATATGAGTTTAAAACCACAGTGCAAAATATCTTAGACACTAAAGCAAAAGAGCGAGGATACGACAACATAGTATCTGCTGTAAGCTATGCAGGATATGAAAACCCATTTAGGGCACAAGCCGAGGCTTACGGAAAATGGAGAGCCAATGTGTGGAGCTGGGGATATGCTCTGCTAGGTAAAATTCAAAGTGGAGAGATAGATATAACAACCCTAAGTATGGATGAAGTGCTAAAAGATATGCCTAAGCTGGAGCTAAGTGATGAGTAAGGCACGAAGTAGGACGATAACTGCTTATCGTCCGTGCCGAAGCGAAAAACCAGGGTATGTCGCCCTGCGATTACGAGCGGTGCTACGCAATAATTTATTTTACGGAGTAAAAGGAATATGAAGATAAGTCGTCCAATACTAAAACCATATGATAAAGATAAATTTGAACTAACGCAGGATTATAAGTATGGTGAGATAATAGTACCTGCTGGATATAAAACAAACGGAGCTAATGTACCACGTCTACTGTGGAGTATCTATCCACCTAATAGCCCTGAATACTTATCGGCGGTAGTCATTCACGACTATCTTTGCGACAAAGAAGAATACAAAAAAGCCGATGAAATTTTAAAAAAGATGATGACGGAACTTGGAGTAGCTAAGTGGAAAATTTACGCTTTTTACTACGCTTGCAGGGTGTATCACCTAATAAGATACGGCGTCGCCGAGAGCGACGGGCTTAGCTCGTTTGCGAAGTAAAAAATATTATGGAGTGTGAAAATGCCATTTTTAAAATCAACTTATGCGTATGTGGCTATGTGTCTTGCTTTTGCTTTGATGGTTGGTCTTTTGTGGTGTATAGATGAGCTTAGAGATGAGATAGCAAGCCTAAAAGACAAGCTAAGCTTACAAAAGGCTAACACTATGCTAGCCCAGGCAAGTGAGGGTGAGTGCAAGTCAAAGATAGAGCTTATAAATTTAAAGCTTGAGAGGATAAGGGCTGATGAGCTAAGAGCAAAAGAGCAGGTAGAGAGCCTAAACGCTAAATTTAAAGCTATAAGCGTGCCTAAAAAAGATGCAAATTGCAGTGCGAAGCTTAGATTTTATGAGGAGCTTTTAGGAGGTAAGAGATGAAGCGTATTTTATTATTTGCAGTGGTTGGGTTGTTTTTTACGGGGTGTAATACAAAGCAAGAGCTGATAACTAAAACAGTGTATCAAGACGTATACATACCTGTAAAATGTCTTGATACTATGCCTGTTAAGCCTGTGTATGATAGTGAAAATTTAGAGAGTGCAAAGGACTTAATGAGATACTACGAAGAGGTGGAGATACTTCTAAAAGGGTGTGTTGATGAGTGAAGTCATTTATAAAACGCTCACTGCTGGGAGGGCGTGGCCAAACGTTCTGTTTGCAGTTACGAGCGTAAGCGAATTAAAAAAGGGGAAGTATGAAGACTCAGCTTCTACAACCCAGCTACGCAATAATTTATTTTACGGAGTTAAAAAATGAGTGATAGAGTTCTTGAGGAGCTATTTAAAATTTCAGTACCTTTGTATGTTATCGTGCTTAGCATATGGGCTGGAACAGTCTATACAGTAAAGAGAGTTAAAAATAAAGAGCTTCCATACTTCTCACTTCGTGAGTGGGTGGGGGACATAGTCATAAGCTCATTCATAGGTATTATAACCTATCTATTATGTAAGTGGGCTAACATAGATGACCTGCTAGGAGCTGTATGTATAGCCATATCAGCACATATGGGGACAAGGGCTATAACTTTGTTTGAAAATTTATTTATAAAAAGAGTAATGAAACTAGCAGGAGAGAAAGATGAAACTAATAATAACGAGGTTTAGAGATATACACGACGGAACTTTGGGGCGGTTTACGCTAATGGACGGCAAAAAGGAGCTTTTAAAGGGTTTTAGTCTTGAGCCAGCCGGAAAGGACGAAGTACGGCGTGGTCTAGATAGACGTGTGCCTGTGGGAGTGTATGATGTGGCGTGGCATAATAGCCCTAAATTTAAACGCTTATTGCCACTTTTGCATAATGAAAATGTGCCTAAAAATAGGTATATCCTAATCCACCACGGCAACTTCCCAAAAGATACCGAGGGGTGTATACTGCTTGGTGGTAGCTTTGATAATAAGGGCGTGTATAACTCAAAGGATATGCTGGATAGATTTTTAGGTTTAACTATAAACCAAAAGCTAACAGTTGAGATAAAAAGTGGGATTTTAAAAGGCGAATAAACGCCTTTTAAACCATCTTTACAGATAAGCAACGTGTGATTATATAACCCTTTACAGATAGGCAACAAATTTATTTTATTCTGTAAGGAGTTTATATGAAACAGACAAAACTAAAAGCACCATTTGGCTGGGTAGGTGGTAAAAGCTTACTAGCTAAGCACATCATCCCTCTTATGTCACCTCACGTAAGATACGTAGAGGTATTTGGTGGAGCATTATCTGTATTCTACCAGAAAGAGCCGTCAAAAGTAGAGATCGTAAATGACATTAATGGTGATCTTATCAATCTACACCGCATCATAAAAACTAAACCGCAGAGCTTATCGGCTGAGTTAAATACAATGCTTAGAAGTAGGGAGTTATTTTATCTCGTAAAACAAGGCAAAATAAAACCAAGAAACGATATACAAAGAGCAGCTTTTTATTTTTATCTGCTTGCTACTAGCTTTTCCAGTTACGCTTCGCTTCACCTAGAAACCTGCCTAACGGCACCGCTGTGCTGGTTTTGGTGCAAAAGGAGATCATTTTGCTATGGGAAAAAGCAGAAGTGGTAAGAGTATTTATAGGGATTTTATAGCTCACTCAAAGAGATTAAAGCGTGCTTTGATTAAAAACCTAAGCTATGAAAAGCTTATTAAAGAGTATGATAGCAATGAAACGCTCTTTTACGTTGATCCGCCTTATGTAGGCACTGAAAACTACTATAAGATGATAAATGGCTTTACTATGATAGATCACGAAAACTTAGCTAAAATTTTAAAGAGCATAAAGGGTAAGTTTATGCTTAGCTATAACGACTGTGAGGTGGTAAGGCATCTATACGGGGGGCTTTAAATTTAAGGAGCTATCAGTAAACTACAGCTTAAACGCAAAGTCAAGCGATAGAGTAAAGAGTGAGCTTTTGATAATGAACTTCTAGGCGGTTAACTCCGCCTTATTACAAAATAAAATAATTTTACGTTTTTAAAGATATTTGGCTAAATTTGCTTATATTTTATAATCAAAGGAAGTTAAAATGGATATGAACGAGATAAATGAGAAGCTAAAGGATATACTAGCAACGGAAGGCAAAAAGAGTATAAAAGACGCAGACGTAGCAAGAGAGCTTGGCATTACTCCAAATGCCTATACTCAAATGAAATTTAGAAACTCAGTCCCATATAAGGAGATTATGGATTTTCTATCAAAGCGTAAAATCTCAATAAATCTATTTTTCTATAATCAGCAAGGAGAGAGTCTTGAAGAGGCAGAGCGCAGATATAAGACACTTAGGTTGTTTAACGCAAAGGCTAGTCTTGGCGGAGGAGCTAATAATGACGAAGAAGAGTTTGACGAGGTGGTGATAGATAAGAGGCTTTTAAGACACTTTGGTAGAGGAAACGCTGGCGAGATGTATCCTGCTGATATAATCTCATGTATGGGTGATAGCATGGAGCCTCATATAATGGAAGGTGATTTATGCATGATAGGTATAAGTATGCCATATAAGGACGGCGAAATATATGCCATAAATACGCCTGATGGGCTTGTGATAAAGGAGTGTTATAAGCAAGGAGATGAGTTTATGTTGGTGTCTTATAATCCTTTATATACACCTATTAGATACTATGCGTGTGAGTGCAAGATAGTGGGTAAGTTTATCGGACTTATGAGGGATGTAAATTGGCTTTAAAGGGTGTTTAAAATATGTAAATTTTGGGTTAGAAATCAAAGTGAGAAAATGCTGCTTTTAACCCACTTTGATTTTAAGCATAAAATGACTTTGATTTGAAAAGCGGTTTTACATATTCAGAGATATTATTTAAATGATAAAAAAGAGTATATCATATATCCTTATGAACTTATAAACGATAAAACACAGCTTATAGATGAGCAAACAATGCAGAAAAATTTTCCACTAACCTACAACGCATTAAGTCAAATTCGCGACCGACTTTTGGCTCGTGGCTCGGCAAATATGGCGTATCCGAGTTGGTATTCGCTATGGAATTTCAGAAATATTAAAAATTTGGGTGCTAAAAAACTATTAACGCCAGATGTTTGCTATGGCTCATCAATGTGCTTTGATGAAAACGGCGATTTTTATCACAACGACACTTCATACGCTCTAATTTTAAAAGAAAATTACAGGCAAGGTTATAAATTTTATTTGTCAATTCTAAACTCATCTCTTATGTGGTTTTTTATTAAAAATACAGGCTCTGAACTTCGTGGAGAATATTTTAGGTTTAAAACGAAATTTATTGAGCCATTTGGTTTGCCAAAGCTTGAAAATTTAGCCGATCAAGAGCCGTTTATCAAAATCGCTGATGAGCTAATATCCTTAAACAAGTCGCTACAAAGGCAGATAGATGACTTCACTCGTGAGCTTGGACTTGATAAGCTACCTACGAAGTTAGCGAAATTTTACGAGCTTGGCTTTGATGAGTTTATTAAGGAGTTTGCTAAGGCTAAGGGGTTGAAATTTAAAGACAAGCTAGATGAGAGGACGTTTAAAAACGAGTGGAGAGCGATTTTTGAAAACGACACGGCTGAAATTTCACGCTTAAAAGCTAGTATCGCAAAATTTGAAAATGAGCTAGATGATATGGTCTTTTTACTTTACGGACTAAGCGATGATGAAATCGCTATCGTAAAAGGTTAATGAAAATTTATTAAAACAAGTCGGAGCGATTTAAAAACGTTTGATTAAAACAATAAATAAAAATGGTGCCTGAGGTCGGACTCGAACCGACACAAGGTCGCCCTTACCAGATTTTGAGTCTGGCGCGTCTACCAGTTTCACCACTCAGGCACAAGGTTCGCCAAGCGACGAACCTAAATGTGCTAAAAATTACTTTTTCTTAGATTTTTTAGCGTTTGTAGCAGCAACAGCTTCTTTAAGCTTTTTGCCTACTTTAAATTTCACAGCTTTGCTTGCTGGGACATCAATAGTTTTGTTTGTACCCGGCACTCTTGCTTTTCTAGCGGCTCTATCAGCAGTGCTAAATGTGCCAAAACCAATAAAGCTAATGCTATCACCCTTAATAAGTGCAGCAGAGATCGCTTCTAGCGTAGCATCAACAGCTTTTGTTGAGTCTTTTTTTGAAAGTCCAGCCTTCTCAGCAACAGCTTGAATAAAATCAGCCTTTTTCATTGTAAATATCCTTTAAAAGAAGTAATGTAGGGGCTATTCTACAATTTTTTTTAAAAAAACACAATAGATTTTTACGAATTTTTGCAAAAAAACGCCAAAAATTCGCTATTTATCAAAAAATTTCAAACAAAAGCTCGTTTTTTAAGCCAATTTTTTTAATATCAACGAGCTTTAAGCCGTCTATTTGTAGTGCTAAAAGCTCATCTTTGTTTGAGATTAAGCTGTTTGCGACGCATTTTAAAACCAATCCACGATAGGCTTTTGCGTAGTGGCTTACGACTTTTTTATTTTTTGTGAATTTAAAGGCAAAATGCTCCTGTTTTAGCGTGTAAAATTTCTCGTAAAAACTCGCCCTTAAATCCAAAACAAGCTCATCTTTTAAAAATTCATCAATTTTATGACTAAAATTTTCTTTATAAAATTTTTCTATATCAAAATTTTTAATTTTTTCGCCCTGTTTTAGTTTGTATTCTGGGATTAAATCCTTTGCTAAAATAGCTCCAAAGAGATTTGAGAAAATCAGCACATTTTCATCTATGAAATTTTTAGCATTTTGGCTTAAATCATCGTATTTTAGGTGCGAGTAAGCCACGCCAGTGTAGCGTCTAATCGCCTTTATGCAACCCTTTTTAAACAGACTAACTCTAAAATTTTCATCATAATTTTTCACGCCAAAAAGGGCTAAAATCTCATCATTGCTTGCATTTTGTAAAAATTCATCGTATAAATTTATAATGTTTAGGCGTTTTTGGTATAAATCGCTAAATGTAAAATTCTTGCTACTTAGCAAAATATCGCTACTTAAACTGCTTTTTGCTTCGCTTGGCGAAAATAAAATTTTCATTTTTACCCCTTTTTAAATCTGATTATAGTATAAATTTTTATCCATTTTGTCCGATATTAGCACAAGTGGAACTTTTTTTGCTAGTTTTATGAAAATTTAGGGGTTAAGATGAGAATAACAAATCAATGGAAATACGCTCAAACTATGTATGATTATCAGCGTGGTATGCAGGGCGTTCAAAAGCACAATATGCAAATTTCAAGCGGTTTAAAGATACAAAATTCATTTGAAAATGCAAGTATTTATAACGACGCTATGAGACTTGATTATGAGATCACTTCGCTTGATCAGGTGGTTACTGCTACTTCAAAATCTCAAAATTTTGCAAAAAATAGCGATAAATCATTGCAAGAATTTAGCAAACAGCTTGAAAATTTTAAGGTAAAGCTAGTCCAAGCTGCAAGCGACGTGCATAACACGACCTCTCTTGGTGCTATCGCAAACGACTTAGAGGGCATAAAAGATCACCTAATGAATATCGCAAACACATCGCTAAATGGGCAGTTTTTATTCTCTGGTTCAGCCGTTGATACAAAGCCGATTAGCCAAAATGGCAGCTACAATGGCAACAAAGAGCAGATGAGAACGATCGCTGGCTCAAAGGTAGAAATCCCATATAATTTAAATGGATATGACCTATTTTTAGGCAAAGATGATGATTATAATAAGGTTTTAACAACCAACGTAAAGCTAACCGACAACACTCGCCAAGACCCAGATGCACCAGAGAAAATTTTAACCGAAGAGAGCAAAATCAAGCATTTAGTCGGACTTGATTATGTCCAAAATAAGGCTAGTTTAAACTCTGATTATGATTTTTTGGATAATTCAGATGTAAAATACCCCGATACTTACTTTTATATGCAGGGCAAAAAGAGCGACGGCACGAGCTTTACGTCAAAATTTAAACTCACGGCTGATACGACAATTCGTGGCTTAATGGATAAAATCGGCATAGAATTTGGCAACACAACACGCACAAAGGTTGTTGATGTAAATATCAACAACGACGGACAAATCGTGGTAAAGGATCTGACAAAGGGTGCTCAGGTGCTTGATTTTAGTTTAGTTGGTGCGACTGAGAAGGTGCTAAATAGAAATTTAATAAACAACACCAATGCAAATCCGCCATCAAGTGTAAGCAGTCTAGCCGACCTTGAAAACGCTGCAAATCCAGCCGTAGCAATCCCAGCAGGTAAATTGCCAGTGCATATTACAACTTTTACAAAAAACAAATATACCGATATAAACGGCGAAATGGTAAATCCATTTGATTATGATAAGGTGCAGTTTAGTGCCAAAGATAACACCCTAAGCTCAAACGTTTCGCAAGTGGTAAGAAAAACTGGCGAATATGCGACTGAAAACACAAGACTAAGCGAAGTAGCAGGCACAAGAGCGGTGCAAAAGACCATAAACGGACAGGTGCAATACGTAAAAGACACGTATGATGTGAATTTTTACCCAAAGGGGATTGACCCAAAAGATCACGATTTGTATAACATTGATAATCAAACAATCTCAATGAAGGTAAAATCAAAGCTCGGCACGACTTATGAAATAGATGTAAAAATGGGCACTCACAATCCAAACGCCCCAGTTAGCTTTTCAATAAAAGGCACAAATGCCGACGGCACACCGACCTATCCAGGATATGCTAATCAAACTAGAACGCTAACCGTTTATAACGCCGATGAGCACGGCGAATACCGCACAAGAACGCCTGATTTTAGCTACCGACAGCTAATGGATATAGTCGCAATGGCAGCTAGTGATAATATCCCAAATCCGCCTCACGCCGAGGGGAATTTCGTCCCAGTCGGTGGCGGTGCAGCAGTATCAATAGATAGCGACCACCCAGAGGCGATAGAAAAAAGACGCCAAAACTACGAGGCGTATAAAACTGCTATTGATAAGTCAAAGGGTGCGATTGAGGTAAATTTAAATCATAGAGGGCAAATTGAGCTAACTGATAAGATGTCATCTGTTACAAATGTAGAGCTTACGATGTATGATAAAGCAAATAATGGCGGTCAGTTTTTAGGCGATAGCACTGGCACGACAGCGGCTACAAGGCAAGGCAACGGCTCGGTGTTTAGCTTTATGGAGAATAACGCAATAGCCATTGATGAGCCAAGCATTGATCTTTTTAGCGACCTTACTAAGATGATAGAGGCTGTTAGAAACGGCTATTTTAGGACAGAAGCCGATAGTGCTGACCCTAGAAATACGGGAATTCAAGGCGGTATTGAAAGAATTGATCACTTAATGGATCACATAAATAAAGAGAAGGTAAAAATCGGCTCATATACAAACCTGCTTGAAGATACAAACAACAGAGCAAGGCTGATGAAAGTAAATGTTGAGAGCGTAAAAAGCGACGTTATAAACGCTGATTACGCCGAGAGCTATTTAAGCCTGATGCAAAATATGATGAGCTATCAAGCAATGCTTCAAGCCACCTCAAAAATCAACCAGCTAAGCCTTCTTAACTATATGTAAGCCTAAGTTTTCTTAGGCTTTTTTTAACCCTTACGTGCTATAATCCTGATTTTAAATTAATTAAAGGATCTGAAATTTTACGTCATTGTTTGTTTGTTTTTGCTATGTGTGTTTTAGTATTTTTTGGCTTATGCACATTTTTACCAAATGCCGATTTTGTCGGCTCTGTCGGTAAATTTCTAGGTAGTTTTAATCTTAAATTTTTTGGCTTTTTTGCCTACATTTATCCATTTTTTATGCTCGTGCTTTTAGCGAGTGGATTTTATAAATTTAGGGGATTTACGAGTGAGTTTGCCGAGGGTGGCTTTGGTGTTTTGCTTCTGTTTTTTTCGCTTTTGATGTTTCAGGCAATGGCATTAAGTGGGCTAAATTCTGGGCTTGTTGGCAGTAGCATAAATAGCGTTTTAAACGGCTTTATCGGTAAATTTGGCACATTTATTGTAGCACTTGGATTTTTTGTAATGTCGCTTGGGCTGATTTTTAGGGATAATGTTATTGTTTTGTTTAAAAAAGCCTTTTTTGAGCCGAGCAAAAATTTCACAAAAGAGCCTGAAATCACGCCAAAAAAAGCAAAGCGAATTGAGCTTAAAAAGCAAAAAGATGAGATTATTGACACGCAAATTATTGATGAAAATTTAGATCTAAAAGCAAACGAGCCTGAAATTTCAGAGCCAAAAGAGCAGCCGATTGAGCTAAAAAATGCAAATGTTGAAATTTTAAGCGAGGTAGCTGAAAATAAAAAACTGCTTGATGAGATAGAAAAGGGCAAACTTGAAAAACCAAAGGATTTTACGCTCCCACCGCTAAAATTCCTAGCCGACCCACCAAAACGCCAAAATCACATAAACGAGGCTGAGATAGACCAAAAAATCTCTGATTTGCTTGATAAACTTCGTAAATTTAAAATTAACGGCGATGTCGTTAGGACATACACCGGTCCTATCGTTACGACATTTGAGTTTCGTCCAGCGCCAGACGTCAAGGTAAGTAAAATTTTAACGCTTCAAGATGATTTAGCAATGGCGCTAAAAGCCCAAACGATACGTATCCAAGCCCCAATCCCTGGCAAAGATGTAGTCGGCATTGAGGTGCCAAATCAAAATACAGAAACGATCTATCTAAAAGAAATTTTAGATAGCGAAATTTTTAAAAACGCTTCAAGTCCGCTAACAATGGCACTTGGCAAGGATATTGTAGGTACTCCGTTTGTTACCGACCTTAAAAAACTACCGCACTTGCTAATCGCTGGCACAACCGGCTCTGGCAAAAGCGTGGGCATAAACGCTATGCTGTTAAGCCTACTTTATCGCAACAGCCCACAGACTTTACGCCTTATGATGATTGACCCAAAGATGCTTGAATTTAGCATTTACAACGACATACCGCACCTCTTAACGCCAGTCATCACACAGGCAAAACAGGCTATCACGGCGCTATCAAATATGGTCGCTGAAATGGAGCGAAGATACACGATAATGAGCCATACTCGCACGAAAAACATTGAAAGCTATAACGAAAAGATGAAAGCCGAGGGTGGGGAGCAGCTACCTTACATTGTGGTTATTATTGATGAGCTTGCTGATTTGATGATGACAAGCGGTAAGGACGTGGAGCTTTATATCGGACGCCTAGCGCAAATGGCAAGGGCTAGCGGCATACACCTAATAGTCGCCACACAACGCCCAAGCGTGGATGTCGTAACTGGGCTAATTAAAGCGAATTTGCCAAGCCGTGTGAGTTACAGGGTAGGGCAGAGAGTTGATAGTAAGGTGATTTTAGATCAAATGGGAGCTGAAAGCCTTTTAGGGCGTGGCGATATGCTATTTACTCCGCCGGGCAGTCCCGGCATTATAAGACTTCACGCACCATTTGCTAGTGAGAAAGAGATAGAAAATATCGTTGAGTTTTTAAAATCACAGCAAGAGGTCGTTTATGATGAGAAATTTTTAGCCGAAAGTGGCAGTGGTGGCAGCGAAAATGGCGAGGTGGCTTTAAGTGCTGGTGAGCTTGACCCGCTTTATAATGAGGCAAAAGAGATAGTTTTAAGTGAGCAAAAGACCTCAATTAGCTACTTACAGCGAAGACTTGGCGTGGGATATAATCGCTCGGCAAATATACTTGAACAAATGGAGAAAATGGGCGTCGTAAGTCCAGTAAATTCAAAAGGTCAAAGGGAGATATTGTAGGTTTAGCAAAAGTGCTAAACCATAAAAAGTGAAACGAAGCGTTTCTTTGGGATCGGAGAGAACTGCGTCATATACTCAAACGCCTCCTCCACGTCCCCGTCAGTATATCCAGCTATTTGCTCAATTAGCTCGTATAGCTCCTCATCATCAAGTGAATCAAAGCTACCGCGATTTTCTAAAACTTCAAGCAAAACAGCGTCTAATTCTAACTCGTCGTATGTCATAAACGTCCTTTTGTGCTTTAAAAAATTGCGAAACTATACCAAAAGAACCTTATATTATGCTTTATTTAAGTTTTTTGTGATAGAATTGCCAACGTTTGTTTTATCAAAATGATATACAAAATGATAAAAAGATAGGGAATTTTTAATGAGTATAACACCAGAAATTTTAATAAAGATTATCTCTTATTTTACACCAATTAGCCACACAGAAGGCAGATTAAGAGTGCGTGTAAGCCCCAAAATCAGGGAGCTTTCAGGCGAAGTTGAGCTAAATAATATTGATAATTTAATATCAAAAATAAATGGGATAAAAAGCGTAAAATTTAATAAAATAATAGGTTCGGTTACGATACAATACGATAATTTGATTTTTAAAAAATCTGAGTGGGACGAGCTTTTAGCTGGTAAAAACTTAGAAATTTTAAGCCAAAAAATAAACGATATTTCAAAGGATATTTTATGAAAGAGAGCCTAGAAATCGCATATATTGCCGAAGTTAGTGGCATTAAAATGTATGAAAATTTAAGCAGTTATTCTGAAATTTTTACTCAAATATGCCAAATTAGAAAAAATGGCTTAACGCTTTTAGAAAATTTCGCAAAAGCAAACGAAATTGAGCTAAAAATCGGCGATGATTTGCCTAGTTTTTATCCAAAAAATTTAGATGACGCACTAATTTTTGCGATAAATTACGAAAATTCACTCTGCTACACTTACGAAAATTTAACCGATGAGCTAAAAAACGATGAGCTAAAAGATATCATTTTTAGACTTTGGGCGACTTCAAATAACGAATATATCGTGGCTTTAAAGGAGCAGTTAAAGTCGTGTTTATCGCAAGAAAGCACTACAAATTTTATAGAAAAAAGCCAAAAAGATTTTGCTAATATCACACAAAATTTACAAGATATAATCTCTGGCAAAGCCGATAAAAACGCAATCTCAAACGTCCTAAATCATCCGCAGTTTTCGTTTTTTTCTGGACTTGCCTTGGGTGCTTTTGGTGCTAGTTTGATAGCTAAAAATTTAGAGGACAAAAATGAAAAATAATACAAATTTCAAAGGAGCAAATATGTTACCATTTATCGCAGGTATCGCAGCTGGCGCGTTAGCTGTAGTTGCGTGGAGTAAAAAAGATGAGCTAAAAGATTTAGCGACAAATAGCCTAAATCGCGGCAAAGAGTTAGCACTTAGCGGACTTGATGAGCTAAAAGGCACTAGAAAAAGACGCACTAGAAAAAGTGAGCCAAAAGAGGCTGTGGTGGCTAAAAAACCTAGAAAAAAACGTGCCGTAAAAAAGGTAGTTACGCCAGAGATTGAGGGCTAAAAATGCAGACAAGTTTAACTAAATTTTCAACCACAAGATTACCAGCAGATCACCTTTTAAGCGGTGCATTGCTTGGTGGCATTACGACACTTGGATATGATTTATCGCAAAATTTAGAAACGACGCAAATTGTAAAAAATGTCGTTAAAAACGCAATTTCAGGCGGTATCGCAACAGCAAGCGTGATAAATGCCTCAAATTCACTAGTGCAAGGACGCTACGCAAACGCCGCTATTAGCGTTGCTGTGGGCATTGCTGGTGTCTATTTAGCACAAAAAATCATCAAATAAGGATAGTAATGAAAAATCCATACATAAATCAACAAAATCAGCCAAGCGCGGTAGATAACGCAATAAACGAAGTGGCACAAAATTTGCCTTTCGTGCCTGAGAATTTTAACGCTGCTGGGTTTGTCAAAGGTGCTCTAATCGGTGCTGTCGCTGCCTACGTGCTAAGCAATCCAAAGGCACAAGAGAGCTTATTTAAAGCCATAATTAAAGGCTCAAATTTAATAAACGCTGGCATTGAAGAGCTAAAAGAGCGTTTTGAAGATGTTAAGGCTGAGCTTGAAGCACAAAAATAGCGTTAAAATTTTGCACCAAACGCCAAATCGTGTGCGTTTTGGCGTGGCAGAAATTTCAGATTTAAGCGACATTAGCCACATTGAAGCAAGTATTAGCGAATTTAGCGGTGTAAATAGCGTTAGGGTTAATAAATCCGCAAAAAGTATCATCATTACTCACGATACAAATGCTGATAAAATCGTAAAATTCATTGAGAATTTAGAGCTAAAAACAAAGCCAAAAACGCACGGCATTAGCAAAGCTGAAATTTACAAATCAGCCCTTACGCTAGTCGCCTCGCCCCTTGTTTCAAACCAAAAAGCCAAAATGGCACTTAGCCTTTATGCTGGATTTAATCTGCTAAAAGATGGCGTTTTGGAGCTAAAAAACGATGGGCTAACCTCAAAGGTGCTTGAAGCTATGGCTGTTGGCGTAAGCATTGCTAGAAGCGATTTTACAGCGGCAAATAGCACGAATTTAATGCTAAGCCTTGGCGAGTATATGGAGGAGAGTGCCGTTCATAGAAGCGATGATTTGATTAAAGAGTTAGCCAAGCCAAACATTGAAGAGGTCTGGGTTGAGATAAATCAAAATGGGGAGAAAATTTTAAACAGAGTTAAAACAGCAACCCTTAAAAAAGGCGATATCGTAGTGGTCGGAGCTGGCGAAAATATCGGCGTTGATGGCTATATTGTTGAGGGCGAGGCAAGTGTAAATCAAGTTTCAATGACTGGCGAGGCTGAGCCGGTTATAAAACAGCGTGGTGACAGGGTCATAAGCGGGACGATTGTAGAAGAGGGCAGGATTAAAATTTGGTCTGAAAATGTCGGTGCTGATACGGCAACAGCAAGGATAAAAGAGTATATCCAAAGCTCTTTAAACGAAAAGTCAAGCATCGGCTTAAAGGCTACAAAACTAGCCGATAGCCTAGTGCCAGTCACGCTCTCGCTAGCTGGTGTTAGCTACGTGATAAATAAAAATATGGATAGCGTGGCGTCCGTTTTACAGGCTGATTACTCGTGTGCTTTAAAATTAGCCACGCCGGTGGCTTTTAAATCAAGCATTTCAAAGGCTGGGCGAAATGGAATTTTAATCAAAGGTGCAAAGGCGATTGAAGCCCTAAATAACGCTGATACTTTTGTTTTTGATAAGACCGGCACACTTACAAAAGGGCAGTTAAGCGTGGTTGAAATTTACTCATTTAAAGATGATATGAGCCAAAATGACTTGCTAAATTTAACCGCAAGTGCCGAAGAGCATTACTTTCATCCAGTAGCAGAAGCGATAGTTGATGCAGCCAGAAAGCGTGGATTTGATCACATTCATCACGATGAAGTTGAGTTTATCGTAGCTCACGGCGTAAAAACCTCAATGAACGGCAAAGAGGTCGTCATCGGCTCTCGCCACTTTTTAGAAGATGACGAGATGATTGACTTCTCCTTGCACGAGCAAACTATCAGCAAAGCCCTAAACAGCGGACTTACGTTACTTTATATCGGCTATGACAGGGAGCTTGTTGGCGTGATTGCTATGAAAGATGAGATGAGAGAAAACGCCAAAGATATGCTAAATCGGCTTAGAAATTTAGGCGTAAAAGAGCTTGTTATGCTTAGTGGCGATATTAAAGAAAAAGCTGAGCAGGTCGCAGCGGAGCTTGGGATTGATAAGGTCTTTGCTAATTGTCTGCCTACCGATAAATCACGCATCATTGAGGAGCTTAAAGCAAATGGTGCAAACGTGGCATTTGTCGGAGATGGCATAAATGACGCTCCAAGCCTTACAAAGGCAAATGTCGGCATTAGTATGCATAAAGGTGCTGATATTGCAAAGGCTACGGCTGATATTAGTCTGCTTAAAGATGACATTATGAGTGTGGCTGTGGCAAAGGAGATGGCGGTTAAGACAATGAAACTGATTGATACGAATTTTAAAGCGACCGTTGGCATAAACTCAGCCATATTAGGTGCTGCCACGCTTGGGTTTTTAAACCCTATCGCAACGGCTGTGCTTCACAATGGCACGACAATTTGGCTACTTTTAAACTCAATGAAAGGCATCAAAATTGAAAAGTAAATTAAGTGGCAAACTCTTTGATATACCAACTCACAGACAGGTGGCAAAGGCTGGTATGACCGCTTCACTTGCGGTTTTGACAATCACTGCTTTTAATATGAAAAATAGGGCTTTTAAAAGGGCTCACATAGTCGCTGGTGTCGCTATGGTGGCGTTTAGTGTGTATCACGCCGGGCTTTATGATAATGGAATTTTTAAGAAATTCTTGCAAAAACAAGCCCAAAAGGCAAGGCTAAAAAGTGATAATTAGCGATGATGTGGGGCTAATTGATCTTACGACAGAGCTTTTGGGCGATGATTTTAACCTACAAACGCCAAGCATTTTGAGAATTTTCACACGAGAAAATATCGTTTTTAGTGGCGAAAATTTCATAAAAGATATAGCTAGGCGTTTGGAGTGTGAGGTCTTAAAACTTGGCAAAAATGGGCAAAATTTTAGCCAAAATAGCGAAATTTGTCTTTTAAAAGGTAGCTTTTTAAATATCCACAAGGCGTGGAAGGTGTCACAAATTTTGCTTGAATACTCGGTTAAAATCTCAACCTACACAAATCAAATGGCACAAAAATCAAAGCCGTAAATAAAAACTGCATCCTAGCCACGACAAGAAAACACCACCCCTTTGCAAAAGAGCTCTGCGTAAAAGCCGTAATAGCAGGCGGTGGGACTATCCACAGGCTAGGGCTTTTTGATAGTGTTTTGTTTTTTAAAAATCACACAATTGTTTATGAAAATTTTGCAAAGTTTTGCGAGAAAATCCCAGTTTTTAAAGCCAAAATGCCAGAGAAAAAGATTATGGTGGAGTGTGAGGGTTTGGATGAATTTTACGAGCTTTTAAAGCACTGCCCAGATGTCGTAGTTTGCGATAAATTCACGCCATTAATGATAGATGAGTGCCTAAAAATTCGCAACGATAGCTTTAAAAATTTAATCATCGCCGCCGCTGGTGGCATTAGCCTAAAAAACTGCGATGAGTTTGCAAAAAGCGACATTATCATCACGTCAGCACCATACACACAAGGTGTTTGTGATTTAGGCTCAAAGATAGAATTTGCATAAAATTTTACTAAATATTTTAAGTATTATTTTATGAGATATTTTACATAAAATTTTACTAAAAATCGTAAATTCCATTGTCTTAGCGACATAAATTCCTATTTAAAACTGCCACAATTACAAATTTTAAAAGCGATAAATTTACTAAAAATCGCCGACTTTTGCCATACCGGCCTCAACCAAAAAGCAACTTGGCTGGTAATTTACCTTTTTTAGCTTGTCAAATTTTGCGTAGCTTAAATAAAGCTCGTCCTTTGCTCTTGTTACAGCGACATAAAAGAGCCGTCTCTCCTCTTCAAGACTACCACCCATTGACATTAGCTTTAAATTTGGGAAGCGATTTTGTGCTAAATCCACGACAAAAACCTGCGAAAATTCAAGTCCCTTACTTGCGTGCACGCTTAAAAGGCTAATCCCCTCTCCCTCGCTCATCTCGTTGCTACCAAGCGTTAAAAAATTATAAAATTTATGCGTATCTGAGTAGTTTTTACTCATATTTACAAGCATTAAAGCCTTTCTTTCAATGCGTTCTGTCGCCTCATTTTTAAGCGAAATATCCACGTTGCCACTTTTTAGAGTTGCCCTTTTTGTGGCTAGATTATCAACAATCAGGCTAAAAATTTTGCTATTTTTTATCTCATCTACCATTTGACTTGGGCGGTTTATGTGCTTTAAATTTGCCATTAAATTATAAATTTCATACAAAAACAAAGCCCCATTTTCGCTTAACTTCTCCTTTTTTAGTATCGGATGAGCTAGAAAATTCTGGCTAAATCCAAGCGTTTTAAACCTAGTAACTTCGCTAAAATCGTCAAAATCATCAAAAAGCCCAAGCTGGTAATTTTGCCTTTTTACACCCTTGATATTCACGCTCTCATCAGGCGATAAAAGCCCCTTTATGATATCGCCGTGCCCAAGCTTTAAAAGTGCGTCAAAAATCTCCTTGCTCATCGCGGCCCCAACGCCTTTTGCATATTCGCAAACGTGAATAAACGCCATAATATCCTTTGGATTTACATAAATTCCAAGCAAGTCAATCATCGCCTTAATCTCTCGGCTCTCAAAAAAACTAACGCCACCCTTTCGTTTTGAGGCGATACCACGCTCACGAAGTGCTACTTCTAGCCCGTCAGCCGATGAGTTGTTACGAAAGATTATGGCGATATTTTCTCTATTAAATGGCGAAAGCGAGATGATATCAGCGATATTTGCATATTGGTCAAAAAGCTCGTTATACACAAGCAGGGTCGGGTTTTTAAACTTGCCTTCACGGCTTACGATTAGGTTTTTTGGATAAAGGCGTGGGTTGTTTGCTATGACCTTATTTGCTAGGGCTAGGATTTGTCCGCTTGAACGATAATTTACATTTAGTGCGTAAATTCTAGCGTCCTTAAATCTATCCTTAAACGAGCCGATAATCTCAATATTTGCACCATTAAACGCATAAATGCTCTGGTCAAAATCGCCTACGCAAAATAGACTTTTTGTGCTAAAAGCGTCTATTAGCGAGCCTTGAAGCGTGTTTGTATCTTGATACTCATCAATTAAAATTTCATCAAATTTCACATCAGCACCGCCCTTTAACGCCTCTCTCATCTTGATTAAAAGGTCGTTAAAATCAGCATATCCAAACTGGCTTTTTTGCTCCTCAAACTCCTTTAAAACATCCTCGTAAATTTCAGCATAAATGGCTTGTTCTTCATTTCTAGCACAAAAATATTCGTAAAAATTCTCATTAACCGCACTATTTTGATAGAGTGAATAGACGTCATAAAGGTAAGCCCCACCATAAGGTTTAAGGTCGCTTAAATGGTGGAATTTTCGCCTATCAATTAGGCTTTTAAGCAGAGTTTTTAGCTCACTTGGCTGTTTTAGCGTGATATTTATGCCAAGCTTTTTAAGTAGCATATATGAAACAGCGTGAAAGGTCCCAGCCGTGATATTTTGCGTGATTTTTTTATCAAAAAAGCGGTTTAGTCGCTCTATCATCTCGCTAGCGGCTTTGTTTGTAAATGTAAGAAGCAAAATTTTATCAGGGCTCGTGCCTAAATTTAATAAATGCGCTATCCTTGCAACAATCGTGCTAGTTTTACCAGTGCCAGCACTAGCGATGACTAGGCTGTGTCCGGCTGGGGCAGTTGCTGCGGTGTATTGCTCTTTATTTAGCTTTGAAAGTGGCATAAAAACTCCTAAAAAATCGCAGATTATATCAAAATAATTTTTAGTGTATAATTAGAAAATTTTTTTGAAAGCTGACTTTTGAAACGCAAAATTTTTATATTTTTTATGCTAATTTTTAGCTCATTTTTTATCGCTGACTTTTTTTATCCGCTTGATTTAAACGCCTTAAAACCGGCACAAAGTCCGATTTTATACGATAAAAACGGCGAGATTATGACGATTAGATTAAATGAAAATGGCGATTTTATGATTTATGCAAAAAATGTGCCTGAAATTTTAAAAAAAAGCGTTTTATACTTTGAAGACCGCTATTTTTATTATCATTTTGGCGTAAATCCGCTCTCAATTTTTAGGGCGTTTTTTCATAATTTAACGCACGAAAATCGCATTGGTGCCTCAACAATCACAATGCAGGTTGCACGAATGATTAGCAAAAATGAGCGAACTTATGCGAATAAATTTATTGAAATTTTTAGGGCTTTACAGCTTGAAATGCATTTTAGCAAAGATGAAATTTTAAACATTTACTTTAATTTAGCACCCTATGGTGGTAACCTTTCTGGCGTGGCAAGTGCGGCTAAATTTTATTTTAATAAGGATTTGGATAAATTAAGCTACTCGCAAATGGCACTTTTAGCCACAATACCAAAAAATCCAAACAAAAATCGCCTTGATAAAAATGGCGATACAGCCCTAAAAAACAGCGTTTTAAAAAGGCTCTATCAGGCAAAAATAATAGATTTTAACACCTATAAACGCTCAAAAAATGAGCCGTTTGTTAAACAGCGTTTAAACGCAATTTACAATGCACCAGAATTTTCAAAAATCGCCATAAAAAATGGGATAAAAAATAGCCAATACGAGCTTGAAATTCACAAAAATTTACTAAATTTATTAAGAGTAAAAATGCGTGAGCTAAACGACAAAAAGGCGTTTAATGCTGCTGGTGTGGTTATTGATAATAAAACAATGCAGGTTATTAGCTTTATTGGCTCACACGACCAAAATGCAAAGGACGGCAAAAACTCAGCCCTAAAAATGAAACGAAATGTCGGTAGCACCTTAAAGCCGTTTATCTATGCTTTGGCGTTAGAAAATGGGCTAATTACGCCACGAAAAAAGCTAGTAGATACTCAAATTTATATCGGTAATTATGCCCCACAAAACTATATAGGGCAGTTTTATGGTGTTTTAAGGGCTAGTGATGCCTTAGCGTTTAGCCTAAATATCCCGTTTGTAGCGTTAAATGAAAAATTAGGGCAAAACTCGCTTTATGAGCTTTTAAAAAAGGCAAATTTAGTGGATAAAAATGCCGATTTTTACGGAGCTAGCATAGCACTTGGCAGCGCTGAGATTAGCCTTTTAAACCTAGCTCATCTTTATACTATTTTTGCAAATAATGGCGTTTTAAAACCACTAAAAATGGCAGGGGATTTTGTAAATAATCAAACGGACGAGATTGCTTTGCTAACGCCACAAAGTGCCTATTTAACGGCAAAAGCTCTCTCAAACGCAACTCGTGCAAATCTAAAAAATGCGTGGGAATTTGCAAAAAATTCGCCAAAAATCGCCTTTAAAACCGGCACGAGTTATGGTAGCAGGGATTTATACGCCATTGGTGTAAATCAAAACTACACAATAGCTGTCTGGGTGGGTAATTTTAACGCTTTAAAAACTGAGAGTTTAACCGGGCTAAACGATGTTTCAAGTGTCGTTTTTGAGATGTTTAAACTGCTCTCGTTTAGTAAAAAAATGGAGTTTTTTACCCAGCCAAATGGTATTAGTTATCAAAAAACCTGCGTTGATGAGTTTGTATTTAATGAGTGTAAAAGCTATGAAAACGATGAGCAAATTTTAGGAGTAAGTCCCATAAATTCGTGCGAAAGTATAAGGGGCGAGGAGCTTGATTTTATGCTTAAAAATGCGATCATCACCCAAGATGATGTGGCAAAAAGTCCGTGCGATTTTAAAAATAAAAAGCCATTAATTGCAAGTCCAGCACAAAATTCACAAATCCAAACCGATACAAACCAGAGCAAAATTATGATAAAATGCTACTCGTTTTTTGGCAAAAATATCCACGTAAAAATCAACGATGAGCCTTATTTTAACGCTACAAGTGGCGATGAAATTTTAAAAATTTTACCGCTTGGAGAGCATTTAGTTAGCTGTCTTGATGAGGGCTCAAATTTTAGCCAAGTAGATTTTAAAATAAGGAGATAGCTTGAAAAAACTGCTTTTTTTAGCCCTTTTAGCACTAAATTTAAACGCCGTTGAGATAGATAAAATCTCAAAGGTTGATAATGCAAATTTTATAATCGGATTTTCTGATGAGCTAAATGCTAGTTTTGTTGATACTAATTTAAAAATTAAGGGCATAAATTTTAAAACTGAGCCGTTAAAAAATGGCGATTTTTTGCTAAATTTTGATAAAAACAGCTCAAATCCACTTTTTGTAATCGGCGATTTTAAACTAAAATACAAGGAGAATTTTAACAACAAAAAAGCCGTTTTTGATGAAAAAGCCTACCAAAAAGCAAAGACAATAACCCTAAACAGCCCAGAATTTAAAGCCCTTGATGACGGAGTTTTGGCGTTTAGACTATATTTGCCAAGCTATCTTAATGATGATTTAAAGCAGTTTGTAAAAATTTCAAACATAAATCGTTTTAGTATCTCAAATGTAAATTACGAATACGACAAAACTAGCGAAATTTACAGGTCTTATGTGGATATTTCTAGCGATGAGTTTAAGCCAAATAGCGAATATGAGATTGCGATTTTAAAGGGCTTTGGCGATAGCTATAATGTCGTAAGAGAGCCTTTAAATTTTAGGGTAAAAACGGGCGATTACGCCCCATTTGTGGCGTTTATTGATGATAAGCCATATCTTTCAAATGTTGGCGAGATAGGCATAAAAAGCACGAATTTAAACAAAGTAGAAATTTTTGTAGATAAGCTAAGCGAGCAAAATTACCGCTATTTTTTAAATTTAGACAATGAAAGCCTGCAAACCCTAGTAACAAGAGTAGCACAAAAAAGCTACGATGTGGGTGGCGTTAAAAACGAGATAAAAGAGCAGGGCATTAGGCTAAATTTAGGCACAAATAACGATGGCGTATATCTAATCACGGCTAGTTTTAATGACAAAAACGTTACAAAAGCGGTCTATTTAAGCGACATTGCAATAAACGCAAAGGTGGCAAGGGACGAGATTTTCATCTTTGCAAACAGACTTAGTCAAAATGTGATGCTTGGTGGTGCAAATGTGAAAATTTACAATGACAAAAACGAGCTAATCGCAAATGGTGCTACAAACGATGAGGGCGTTTTTAATTTTAGCCAAAAAGGGCTTTACAAGTCGGTAAAATCAGTCGTTGTAAGTCTTGCAAATGAGCAAAATTTTCTCATTTTAAACGAAGATGAGAGGCTAAACGAGGATGCATTTTACGAAAATGGCAGTAAAAATCCTAGCACCTTTATCTACTTTGCAAGCGCTCTAATCCGCCCAAATGAGCCGATAAAAGGTGTGATTTATCTAAGAGATGATGAGTTTTTAGCGGTTAAAAATATGCCAGTTAAGCTGGTTTTTAAAGACCCAAGGGGCAAAATTTTAAGTCAAATTAACAAAAACACAGATGATTTGGGGATTTTAGATTTTAATGTGGATTTAAATAGCGATTTAAGCGGTGCTTTTTTGCTTGAAGTGGTTTTTGAAAGTAGGGTGATAAAGTCGGAGAAATTTCAAGTTGAAAGCTTTGTGCCAGCTCGTTTAAAAAACGATATAAGCCTTAAAAAAACGAGCTTTACGCTTGATGAAAGCATAAAAGCAAAGCTAAGCAGTAGCTATCTTTTTGGAGTGCCTGCAAGTGGATTTAATGCCGATGTTGAGCTTATGCTTTTTGATAACGAATACAAAGATGAGCGGTATAAAGGCTATAAATTTATAAATGAAACAATCCCAAATTTAAACATAAATAGTAGCTTAGAAAGTATTGTGCTTGATGAGAATGGCACGGCTATGATGAGCTATGATTTAGATATTAAAAACGAGATAAAAAGTGTTATTAAGGGTGTCATCAGACTTGATATTAACGATGATGGCAAAATGGTAAGCGGGTCAAAATCCTTTGAAATTTTACCTTTTGATACGCTTGTTGGCGTTAGGGCAAGTAGCGATTTTATCGCACCAAACGATGAGATTAAGATAAGCTCTGTCGTGCTTAATGCAAAGAGTAAAGCACCACAAAATACACTTTTAAAATTTGAGATAAAACAGCTAAAATGGGACTATTTAAGGGAGTTTTCACACTCAAATTACGAGTTAAAGTGGTTTAAAAGCTATGAAAAAATTGATGAGTTTTACAAAAAAGATGAGCCGTTTTCATATAAATTTAGCAAAAGTGGCGAGTATGTAATAATCGCAACCGACATAAAAAGCGGTGCAAGTGCCAGTTTTGGCGTGAGTGTGAGCGGTTTTGATAGCTCAACCCTAAGTCCGCTAAAAGAGCAAAGTCGCATAAATATCAAATTAAATGCAAACGCATATCAAAAAGGCGATGAGATAAGTGCCGATATAAGCTCAATGATAAAAGAGGGTTTGGGGCTTATCACGCTTGAAGCAAACGGTGTTAGGGCGTATAAGTTAGTGCAGATTAAAAACTACTCGGCAAACGTGAAATTTAAGCTTGATTTTGACTTTTTTGGCGGATATATCGGTGCAAATATCTATCAAAACGCCACTTTTAGCCCAGCTCGTGCATATTCTAAAATTTATGTAAATCCAAAATTTGAAGCCAGAAAGATAAATGTAGAGTTAATAAATAGTAAAACAGCAAAGAGCAACGAGAGCTTTAAAATAGATATAAAAACCGAGCCAAATGCCGATATTTCGCTATTTGTCGTAGATATTGGTGTGCTAAATATCATAAATCAAAAAAGCCCAAATCCGCTTGCAATTTTTAACAAAAAGTTAAATGACGGCGTGTTTGATTACGATATTTATTCAAAGCTAACTGGCATTAAAAAATACAGCTCTGTGCTAAATTTTGGCGGCGATATGCTTATGGCGATGATTTTAAAGCACGAAAGCCCAGTTGATGATAAAAATGCGCTAAATTTCATAAATCAAATAAGGCTAAAAGCCGATAACAACGGCACGGCGACCTTTATGCTAAAAATTCCAAACGCATTTAATTCAGCCCTTAGAATTGACGCTATTGCCTCAAATGAGCGTGGTTTTGGCGTGGCAAGTAGCGAGGTGGCAGTAAAAGATGACGTGGTAATAAAGCCAACAAAGCTACTTTATCTACTAAAAGATGATGAAGTAAAAACAAAGCTAAGGCTGATAAACACGACCCAAAACGATAAAAATGTAAGCCTTGAAATTTCATCAAGCGAGCTTATAAAGACCGATTTAGCAGATTTAAATATCAGCCTAAAACCGTTTGAAAATAGGCTCTTAGACCTTAAAATTTTAGCCAAAAATAGTGGCAAAGCGGAGCTAAAAATAGTGGCAAAAACAGATGATTATAGCTATCTTAACGCCCTAAATTTTGATATTTTAAGCCCATATCCAAAAAGCACTTACGCAAAGAGCATAACGCTAAAATCGCCACTAAACATAAAGCTACCAAATGGCTATGAGAGCGTTAAAATTGATGCTTCAAATTCGCCAAAATCACTGCTTGATTCTGCATTAAATGAGCTTATCTCATACCCTTATGGTTGCGTTGAGCAACGCTCATCAAGGCTTTTTGCTATGCTTTATCTAAATCCACAAAATAAAGATGAGATAGCTGATAAAGAGCGATTTTTAGGGCTTGGCGTAGATGAAATTTCAAAAATGCAAAAGCAAAACGGCACGTTTGGCTACTGGGATGAGTTCTCAAATGTCAATGAATTTGCAAGCATTTATGCCACTCATCTGCTCTTAACGCTAAATGATAACGGCTATAAAATTTCAAATGTAGTTAAAAATCGCGCCCTAAATGCCCTAAAAAACACAAATTACGAAAGCCAGTTAAACGAGCTTTATGCACTCTATCTTTTAAGCCTTTATAACAGAGCCGAGCCTTCGTTAATAAATAGCATTTACGAGCGAAAAATTTATGAAAATAGCCTTTTAAAGAGTTATTTAATGGCTAGCTCGCTTAAAATTTCTGGGCTTGATGAGGAGGTAAAAGCGGTGCTAAAATCGGCAAAAAATATCAAAAATGAGAGTTATGATAGCCGTGATTTTGGCTCGGCGTTAAGAGATATGGCGTTTGTATTGTTTTTACACGCAAAACACTTTAAAAAAGATAGCTTTTCTGATGAGCTAGCTAGCCAGATAATTAAGAGCGTAAATAGCGTTAATTCAACACAAGAGCGTGCGTTTATGATAATGGCAATTAGCGAGTATTTTAAGAACACTTCGCAAAATGCCGAGTTTAAAATCCAAAATGGCACCGAAATTTTAACGACAAAAAATTTCACGCCAAAAAACGGCGAGTTTAAGATAATCCCAAGTGGCGAAATTTTCATTAACATTAGCTCAATCGCAAACGCACCACTAAAAATTAAACACCAAAAAGAGCCAAAACCGCTTGATATTTACCGCTCTTTTGTTGATAAAAACGGCAAAGAAATAAGCATAAATGCCCTAAAAAACGGCGATTTAATCTACTCAAAAATTTCACTTAGTGCGAAAAATCACATTGAAGTTGGAGTTATAAATGAGATGATTAGTCCGTGTTTTGAAGCGGTAAATGAAGATATTGTCGGCTTAAAACGCACCGAAGCGGTAAAAAATAGCGTAAATTTAAGCTATAAAACGATAAAAGATGATAGGGTTTTAAGCTTTTTTGACTTAGAACAAAGTGGCGAAATTTTCACGCCTTACAGGGTGGTTTTAAGCGGCAAGTGCGTCCTACCAGCGGTAATAGCCCAAAATATGTATAACGAAGCACAAAGCGATTATGATTTAGAAGCACAAAGCTTTGTTGTAAAGTAATTTTGCCTAAATTTTAGGCAAAATTATGAGCGATAGTCGGCATTTATACTTACGTATTTATGCCCTAAATCGCAGCCAAAAGCACTAAATTTAGCATCCCCAGCACGAAGATCACAGCTGATTTTGTAGCTTGGCTTTTTCATCACTTCGTGTGCTTTTTGCTCTCTAATCTCATCAAGCTCTTTGTGATTTTTATCATAAACTAGAACGTCATCATAATGTATCACAAGCTCGTTTTCATCGCACTTTACACCACTTGCACCGATTGTTGAGGCGATTCGCCCCCAGTTTGGGTCTTCGCCAAAAATGGCAGTTTTAACCAAAAGCGAGTTTGAAAGTGCCTTGGCTGCTTTTTGTGCCTCTTCTAAATTTAGGGCGTTTTTAACCTCAAATTCCACCACTTTTGTTGAGCCTTCGCCGTCTTTTACGAGCATTAAAGCGAGTTTTTTTGTGATTAAATCAAGCCCAGCTTTAAAGGCATTTTTATCATAAACACCGCTTGTTTTTGAAGCTAAAAGCATTAAAGTGTCGTTTGTTGATGTGTCGCCATCAACGCTAACGGCATTAAAGCTTTGCTGTGCTGAAAGCTCTAAAAGCTCGTCCATATCGGCTTTTGGTATATTTGCGTCTGTTAAAACAAAGCAGAGCATTGTAGCAAGGCAGGGGTTTATCATACCAGCACCCTTGCAAATGGCTGCTATTTTAAAGCACTCGCCGTTTTCTAGCGTAATTTTGCAGGCTAACTCTTTTTTAAAGCTATCTGTTGTCATTATCGCTGTTACAACAGCATTTGAGTCGCGTGAGTTTAGGTTAAAATTCCTAGCGGCACTTATGATTTTGTCCTTTTTTAAGCGGTAGCCAATCACGCCAGTTGAGCTCATTATCGGATTTATTAGCTTTAAATTTTGGCTTAAATTAGCAAAAATTTCATCAATATCAGCCACTCCATCATCGCCAGTCATTGCGTTTGCGTTTTTAGAATTTAGCAGGATAAAATTGGTTTTAAAATCACGCTCGTATCTTAAAAAGTGGCGAATTGGTGCGGCTTTAAAGCGATTTTGTGTAAAAACAGCACTCACATCAACCGCCTCGTCGCTTCTAATAAACCCAAGGTCGTTTGCGTCCTTTTTAAAGCCCGCATTTACGCCACCAAAGTAAAATCCGCTGATATTTTCTAGCCCATTTTCTAGCCATTCAATCTTATGCATTTTTAAATTCCTCTTGTCTATGTCTGCTTTTTATCACTCTTTTTGTTAGGATTATGCCGTGTGCCGTGCCGATTACTAGCAGTTTTGAGCCGGTGCCTATCATCGTATCGCCACTTGGCATAGCTGTGAATTTGCCGTTGCTGTCTAAAATTCCAACGACATCACAGCCAGTGATATTTCTTAAATTTGTCTCTTTTAGTCGCTTAAACCTCACCCACGAATACTCTGGCACTAAAATTTCTTCAATGTCAATTGGCGAGTCTTTTTTGTATAAAAACTGCTCTAAAAGGTTCTCCATATCGGGTCTTACGCTCATTGCGCTTAGGCGTTGAGCGACCAGTTTTGACGGACTTACGACATTATCAGCACCTAGTTTTTTAAGCCTTTCGGTATCATCATCGTTATCTGAGTTTGTCATTATAAAGTAGGGCTTTTGTCTGCCAATCTCCTTTTCATAAAGCCTAACAGAGGCGATTAGGGCGATATTATCAGCGATATTTGAGCTAATTGCAATCACACCCTTTGCACTTGAAAGGTGCGTTTTTAAAAAAGCCACCTGCGTGTGTGGGGCAGCCTTTATGTAGTAAGGATACTTGTATTTTTCGGCTATTTGAGCGATATCTTCCCTGCTATCAACGACTACAAATGGGATATGATTTTCTCTAAATTGAGCTGATAACTCAATCGTGTAAAGGTTGTGATAGCAGATTACAAAGTGATTTTTTAGCCTTGCGATTTTATAAAGCATACGCCTCTCCTTTAAAATGGCAATGAGTGAGCCACGTTTTAGCACCTCAACAACGATACCTATTGAGAATGTAAATACAGCAAATCCAAGCAGAATAAATGTAATGGTAAAAATTCTACCAGCGGTTGAAATTTTAGCAACTTCGGTAAATCCAACCGTTGTAAAGGTCATACCGGCTTGATAAATTCCGTCAATTAGTGAGAAATCATCAATGATAACGTAGCCAAGTGTGCCAAACATCATCATCAACACCACTGATATTAGTGGCAGTCTAAATGGTCTTAGCTGTTCGTAGAGTTCGGTGTTTAGGTTGATTTGTGGTTTTTGAGATTTTTGCCAGTTGAGGAATTTTAAAAGCCTTAAAAAAAAAGACATAAATTCCTCTTTAAATTTGCATTATTTTGACTGCTTTTTCATAGTTCTAAGCGTAGAAGCAGCGACTTTTATCTTCATCGTAGAGCCATCTTCAAGTGAAATTCTGATAGTTCTAAGATTTGGTAAAAATCTTCTTTTGGTTTTGTTGTTAGCGTGGCTTACATTATGTCCTACCATAACGCCTTTACCAGTAATAGCACATCTTCTTGACATATCTTATCCTTAAAAACAAAATTTAGTCTGCGATGATACCTAAAAAAAACAAAAAAGACGCTTAAACGAACTCTTTTTAAATGATTTTTAAAACAAAGATAGATAAAATCAGCCAAAAAATTTAGAGGTAAAATTTGATTAGCGTTGTCATTGACGAAATTTTAAGCATTTGTTATCTGCCTGAAAATTTAGATATAAATTTTAGTATCAGCCAAGATGACGCACAAAAAATTTATATCTCAAAGACAAAATGCATACTTTTTTCGTTTAAAAACACAAAAAACATAAATCTCATCGGACTTGAACAAGCGGTTAGATTTTTAGAATTTTTAGGTAAAAAAACGCAAAAACAGATAGGATTTTGTGAATATGATAAGGATGTTTTTAATTTTATTTTAAAAAATAGAAAAATCCTGAATTTTTCGCTATTTCAGAGTGAGAAAATCGCTCGGCTATTTTTTGAAAATTTAGCAAAAAGGGTCGCCGTTTTAGAGCCAAAAAAAGAGCTAAGAGATGAGATATTTTTAACGCTTTCATCGCGTCAAAAGTGCGTTTATGCACCAAAAAATCCAAAAAATTTTAATAAAAACATTGAAAATTTTAGCGACACGATAACACCGCTTACTATTTTAAATACACAAAAATTTGATGAAATTTATGAGCGAGATACGGCTGTGATTTACAGCGTAAAGGGGCTTATAGATAGCGATTTTGTCGCTAGTTTTAGCTACAAGCACTACACGGCTTTAATCCACGCTGGGTTTAGATTTTTTGCGTTTGATGTTGAGTGTTCGGGTGCTTTTGGGCTAAGTGCTGCAAAATTTTTAAGCAAAATCTCATCAATCGGGCGAGAATACGGCGTTTTAATTAGCGTTTGTGGGGTTAAAAAGCTAAATATTTCGGCAAAAATTTATAAAATTTTAACCGATTTACACATATTTTTTTACCCAAGCTTAGATGCGTTTTTAAACGATGACAGCGTGGTTTATGTAGATGAGAAGGTGGATTTTAGCCCAAAACACATAACAAAACAGCTTGGACTTTTTGTGCCAAAAATCATCAAAGAGAGCGTAAATTCGCTTGATTTTGTCTTTAATAAAGAGGTCTTTTACGAACAAATCAAAGTTTCAAACTACGAAATTAACCAAGATTTAGAAATTTCTAGCGGTGTTTTATCATTTTACGGCGATATTGATTTTAGGCTTGTTTTAAGCCTTGATAAGGCACTTTTAGACGAGCTTTCAAAGGGATTTTTTGATGATGAGAGCGAGCATATGCTCTCGCTTTATGGACTTTTAAACATAATTTCAAGTAAAATCACGGCACTTTTTGCGTCTAAAAATTTAAATTTAGAAGTGGCAATGCCAAAATTTTACCTTGGCGAAAATTACTTTGATACGACTAGCGTTGGGGCTTTGGTGGATTTTTTCATAGATGAAAAGGCTGGGGCGATATTCGTTAGCAGTTAGGATTAAAATGTATGTAGCACCGAGTATTTTATCGGCAGATTTTGGGAATTTAAGGGCTGAGATAGAGGCGGTTTGTGAGGCTGGGGCTGACCTTATTCACGTTGATGTTATGGATGGGCATTTTGTGCCAAATATCACGATTGGTCCAGTTGTGGTAAATGCCGTAGCAAAGGCTTCAACAAAGCCACTTGATATTCATTTAATGGTAGAAAATAACACATTTTTTGCCGAGCTTTTTTTGCCTTTAAAGCCAAAATTTCTAACCTTTCACATTGAAGAAGAAAAGCACCCTTTACGCCTAATTGATTACATTAGAAAAAACGGCGTAAGTCCTGGCATCGTGCTAAATCCACACACGCCAGTTAGCACGCTTGAATACATTATAAACGAGGTTGATATGGTGCTATTAATGAGTGTAAATCCAGGCTTTGGCGGACAGAGCTTCATATCTAGTGTTTTGCCTAAAATTCGTGCTTTAAGAGAGATGATTGACGCAAAAAATGCAAAGTGCTTAATTGAGGTTGATGGCGGTGTAAATGGGCTAAATGCACCAGATTTAGAAGAGGCTGGGGCTGATATTTTAGTCGCTGGTAGCTACGTTTTTTCATCAAATTCTTACAAAACCGCAATCAACTCATTAAAGCTTGAATTTTGAAAAATCTTGAAAACCTGCTAAATCTCTTATCAAATAAAAATTTAAGCTATTACGAGTTTATCTTAAAGGCAAATCAAATCGCCGAGCTTAGGGATTTTTTTGATATTAAAGATATTGATAACTGGCGAATTTTGGGGCTTGATATTGTTAAAAACATTGATAAAATTGAGCTAAAAACACGCACAAGGCAGATAGATCAGCAGGAATTTTGCATTGTTGATATTGAAACGAGCGGTGGCATAAATAGCGGTCAAATCATAGAAATTGGCGCAATTAAGGTCAAGAACGACACGATTATCTCAAAATTTGAGAGCTTTGCCTACGCTGATTTTGTGCCTGAGAGCATTACGGAGCTAACTGGTATAAGCACGGCTGATTTAAAAAACGCACCGCCATTAAATCACGTTTTAGAGCAGTTTAAGCAGTTTTTGGGCGTGAGTGTTTTTGTCGCTCACAATGTAAATTTTGACTATAATTTCATATCCACCAGCCTATCTCGTGCTGGTTTTGGTCTGCTTTTAAACCGCAAAATTTGCACGATTGAGCTTGCTAGGCGAACGATAGTTTCGCCAAAATATGGGCTTGGCTCACTAAAAGAGCTTTTAGGGATTAAAAGCACTCATCACAGGGCGTTAAGCGACGCCTTAGCAGCATTTGAAATTTTTAAAATCTCGCTTGATAACCTACCGCCAAGCCTTAATCACGTAGAAGAGCTGATAAAATTTAGCAAAACCGCAAACCGCCTGTATCAAAACATAAAACAGCAAAGTGCCTTGCTTTAATGGCGTTTGTTACTTTTCGTAACACACGCCAAAAATTTAGTTTATACTTTTTAGACCCTCTTTGTTTAGTCCGCTCTCAATTCTCTTAATCTCCGTTTCGCCACTTCTAACAAGCGTTTGGTCGTAGGCTAGGGCTTTTTTGTCAATCTTATTTGGATAATCAACATTTGAAAGAATGTATTTAAAAATGTTTATCCTAGCCTTTTTCTTATCATCAGATGTGATGATAGTCCAAGGCGCAATCGGCGTGTTTGATGAGAGTAGCATTGAGTATTTTGCCACCGAGTATTGATCCCAAAGCTCTTGCGATTTCTTATCTACTGGCGAAATTTTAAACTGCTTTAACGGATCTGTTAGACGCTCTTTAAAGCGTTTTTTCTGCTCCTCTTTGCTTACAGAGAGATAAAATTTAAAGAATTTAATCCCAGAATCAATTATCATCTCTTCAAATTTTGGCACCTCTCTTAAAAACTGCTTATGCTCTTCTTGTGAGCAAAATCCCATAACTGGCTCAACACCAGCTCTGTTATACCAGCTTCTATCAAAAATCACGATCTCGCCAGCACTTGGCAGGTGTGCTACGTAGCGTTGAAAATACCACTGAGTTTTTTCAACATCGCTTGGCTTTTCAAGTGCGACGACACGACATCCACGTGGGTTTAAATGCTCAATCAAACGCTTAATGCATCCGCCCTTACCAGCAGCATCTCTGCCCTCCATTATAATTAGCACACGAAGCCCTTTTTCTTTTACGTAGTTTTGAAATTTCAAAAGCTCAATTTGAAGCAAAGCAAGCTCTCGCTGATATTCTGATTTGTAAGTTTTGTTTGACATTTTGCCTCCTGTTTAAAAAGTGTTTTAAAATATTACAATAAATTTAATAAAAATTAGTAGAATTAAACTTTTTTGAAAGGAATTTTTATATGTTTAAGCGAATTTTGTTACCATTTTTCATATTTTTGGCATTTTCATTTGGTACTGTTTTAAATTTGGACGAGGCGTTTGATATCAAAACTAAGACCGATAGCCACGGCATTGAGATTAGCTACAATTTGGGCGAAAATATCTATATTTATAAAGACACTTTTTTTGTAAAACTTGGCAAAGAGAGCATAAATCATCTACTAAATATGCCACGCCCAACAAACTCAAACGGCTATGAAATTTTTATGCAAAATTTTAAAATTTTTATCCCCATAAATCTGCTAAAAGAACGCATATCTCAGGGCATAAATGAGCTTAATTTAGAGTATCAAGGGTGTGCCAAAAACGGCATTTGTTACAGACCGCAATTTAAGAAATTTCACTTAACAATGGGGCTAAATGGCGTAAATTTAAAAGAGATAAAGATTAAAAAAACAGATGAACTCTCAGAGGAGCAAAGCATAGCTTATGAGCTGGTAAATAGCGGATTTTTCATATCACTGGCTACTTTTTTTGGCTTTGGTGTGCTTTTATCACTCACGCCTTGCGTATTCCCGATGATACCGATTCTTTCAAGTATAATTGTTTCAAAAGGTAACACCCTAAACACAAAGCGTGGATTTTTGCTCTCGCTTGTTTATGTTTTAGCGATGAGCCTTGCTTATGCTGGGGCTGGAATTTTGGCTAGTTTGCTTGGGTTTGGCATTGGTGGAGTGCTTCAAAATCCATATATTTTAGCCGTGTTTAGTGCCGTTTTTATCGCACTTGCGTTTAGTATGTTTGGATTTTATGAGATTAAAATTCCAAGCCGTTTTACAAACGCAATCAATAAAAAAGGCACGAAAAATAGCGGTTATTTTGGCGTTTTTGTTATGGGATTTTTATCGGCTCTTATCGTTTCGCCCTGCGTTGCTGCACCACTTGCTGGGGCTTTGCTTTATATTTCGCAAAGCGGGAATTTAGTCTATGGTGGCATTATGCTTTTTGTTATGGGGCTTGGTATGGGGCTGCCACTGCTTGTGATTGGGGCTAGTTCTGGTAGGCTTTTACCGCGTCCGGGGGCGTGGATGGACGGGGTTAAAAATAGCTTTGGATTTTTAATGCTTTTAATGGCGCTCTGGCTTAGCTCGCGAATTTTTGGTGCTATGTTTGAGTTTATTGGATATGGCGTTGTAGGCGTGGTTTGGGCTGTGTTTTTGGGTGCTTTTGAGAGTGCAAATAACGGAATTTTAAGGCTAAAAAAATCATTTGCCATTTTGATTTTTATCTACTCGGTTATGCTAATTGTCGGCGGATTTATCGGCTCAAAAGACCCGCTTAGTCCGCTTGAAAATTTTGGCGTCAAAACGCAAAATGAGAGCGTGAAATTTCAAAAAATCACGACTTTAAACGAGCTAAATGAGATCATAAAAGGCTCACAAAAGCCAGTTTTGGTTGATTTTTGGGCTAGTTGGTGTGCTAGTTGTTTAGAGCTTGATAATAAGACCTTTAAAGATGAGCGTGTGATTAGTGAGCTTAAAAATTTCACGCTAATTAAGATTGATGTTACAAAAGGTAACGATGAAGATAGAAAAATTTTAAGTGAGTTTTCGCTCATTGACCCACCAGCACTTTTGTTTTTTAAAAATGGTAGCGAAGTGGCTTCTAAACGTATTATCGGCTACATTTCTGCTGACGATTTTTTAAAAAAGATAGATGATATTTAGTTACCAAACGTAACAATGTTTAGGCAAAATTTGCACTTTTTTGCCTAAAACGCTCAAATTTGTTATAAATTTTTATTAACAAAAACCCAACAAAGGAGAGCAAATGCAAGTGTATCACAACTTCATTGATGGACGTTTTGTCCCAGATAATGGCGAATTTATAAGCGTCATAAACCCAGCCACAAAAGAGGTCATTTCACAGGTTGCAACGGCGAGTTTAGAGCAAACCAAAGAGGCGATAATGGCTGCAAAAAAGGCTCAAAAATCGTGGGAGGCACTGCCAGCTATCGCTAGGGCAAATCACCTAAGAGAGCTAGCAAATCTAATCAGAGCCAACGCAAAGCACCTAACCGACGTGCTTATGGCAGAACAGGGCAAAGTTAGGGCGTTAGCGCAAATTGAGATAAATTTCACAGCCGATTACATTGACTATACGGCTGAGTGGGCTAGGAGATATGAGGGCGAGATAATCCAAAGCGACAGACCAAACGAAAATATCTACCTTTACCGCACGGCTATCGGCGTTGTTGGCGGAATTTTGCCGTGGAATTTCCCGTTTTTCTTAATTGCTAGAAAACTAGCTCCAGCACTGCTAACTGGCAACACAATCGTAATCAAACCAAGCTCACAAACGCCAAATAACGCCTTTGAATTTGCAAAACTCGTTGAAAAAAGTAGCCTACCAAATGGTGTGTTTAACCTAGTCGCTGGCAGCGGAGCTATCGTAGGCAATGAGCTTTCAAGTAACGAAAATATCGGCATTGTTAGCCTTACTGGTAGCGTTGATGCTGGTGTAAAAGTAATGCAAGCGGCTGCAAAAAATATCATAAAAGTATCACTTGAACTAGGTGGCAAAGCCCCTGCTATCGTGTGTAAAGACGCCGATATTGACCTAGCGGTTAGGGCGATTAAGGCAAGTAGGATTTGCAATAACGGACAGGTTTGTAATTGTGCTGAGCGTGCTTATGTGCATAAAGATGTCTATGATGAGTTTGTGGATAAATTTGTAAAAGAGATGTCAAAGGTTACTTTTGGTAACACATTAAAGGGCGATTTTGATATGGGACCGCTTGTAAATGCCGATGGCGTCGCAAATGCAAAGGCTATGCTAGAAAGAGCTGTGAGTGCTGGTGGCGTGGTAGAATGTGGCGGTAAAGTAACAGATGATAGTGGATTTTACTTCCCAGCCACGGTCGTAACTGGGGTAAAACACAGCGATGAGATAATGCAAAAAGAGATCTTCGCTCCGATTTTGCCGATCGCAAAATTTGAAACACTTGATGAAGCCATAGATATGGCAAATGACTGCGAATACGGACTTACAAGCTCAATTTATACGCAAAATTTAGACATAGCAATGAGAGCTAGCAAAGAGATAAAATTTGGCGAAACCTACATAAATAGAGAGAATTTTGAAGCTATGCAGGGCTTTCACGCTGGATTTAGAAAGAGCGGTATTGGCGGAGCCGACGGCAAACACGGACTTTATGAGTATCTTGCTACACACGTTGTCTATTTACAATACAACACAAACAAACAATAACCCACAAAGTGCTACCAAAAGTAGCACTTTTTTCACAAAAAATTACAACAAATTCTAAATATTTTTCAAATTTTAAGTTTACTTTTATAGGGAGGGGTATAATGGCATTACTTTTTTTGAAAGGATAATGTATGAAAAAAGAGCTATGTTTATTGGCAGCTTCTGCCATTTTTGTCTGTGCAAACGCCGCTGAAAGTGGTGCTTTTGTTGGCTTTGAAGCCGATTATTCGTTTAACACACAGCTAGATGACAAGGCTGGTAGAGATGATGAGAAATTTAAAGGCAAGAATTTAGGGCTTGGCGTTAAGGGCGGTTATGACTTTGGCGTGGCACGAATTTATGGTGCTTTAAGCCAAGATTCTAAGGCAAAGGATAAGGGTATTAACTGGCGAACAACCAAGCTTTACACCGGTGCTGACTGGACACCGGAATTTTCTAGCGGTGTAAGGGGCGTTTTGGGCGGATTTTTAGGCTATGCCTACATAAAAGACACAAACCCAAAATACTCAAATAGCGGCGGTGGCGGCTTTATGTATGGTGCAAAAGTTGGTCTGCTTTTTGATATAGACACTCACAACTCATTTGAAATGGGTTATAAATGCAACATTGCAAAATTTGGCGTAGATGACGGCGAAGAGGTAAATTTTGATTTAACACAAAAACAACACAGCGTCTATGCTGGATACAACTACAAATTCTAAACAAAAACGCACGTAATTCGTGCGTTTTTATCTTATATTGCAAATTTACAAATCGCCATAAATTAGAAAGTAATAAAAATATGTGCATAATGCAAACCTATATCAATTTATCCAGTTATTATCAATATAAAATTTTTAAGATTAGTATGTTTTATATAAAAAAATAAATTATTAAAATTTCGTTAATTTTTGCGTTTAAAAAACTTTCTTATAATTCGCCAAAATTTTAAAACAAGGAGTAAAAATGGTAAAGTATTACGCACTTTTGGGCGTTACAATCGTGCTTGAAACACTAGGTACCACACTTTTAAAGCTTAGCGATGGTTTTAATAAGCCAATTTATGGCGTTTTATCGCTTGTGGCATTTGGACTGCTTTTTTATCTGTTTTCGTTTGTGATTAGGCATATCCCTATCGGCGTTGCGTATGCGATTTGGTCGGCACTTGGCATTGTTTTAATCTCGCTTGTTGGCTGGATTTTTATGGGTCAAAAGCTAGATTTACCTGCGATTTTAGGAATTTTACTTATTATTGGTGGAGTTGTGACAATCCAACTTTTCTCAAAAAGCATCTCTCATTAAAATTTAGCCATTTTAAAAATGGCTAAATCATTCACTTAAATCCTCTGCTACTTTTGCGGCTAATTTTAGCTTATCATTATCAAAATGCGTGTAAATTCTAGACGTGTTTAAACTAGCGTGTCCGAGTGCTTCTTGCACCAGCACGATGTCCTTTTGCTTTTTATAAAGCATTGTCGCAAAGGTGTGGCGAAGCATATGAGCGCCGTTTTTTTCTTTGCGAATTCCAGCCTTAAATAAAATCTGCTCCACTATTCGGCTAACGTAAGCTTGGGTTAGCCTTTCGCCCTTTTTGTTGATGAAAAGATAGCCCTCTTTATTGATATAGCTTATCGCTATTGCGTCTAAAAATTTCTCAATTAAATGGCGTTTTATCATCACAATTCTATATTTATTACCCTTGCCACGTATGCGTATAACGTATAAATCGCCATCTTCGGTTATATCTTTTCGCTTTAAATTTAGAGCTTCGCTTACACGAATTCCAGTGAAAATTATGAGTTTGATTATTAACTTATTGCGATTTTCATTGCTCTTAAAATCAGCCTCGTCAATTGCTGTTAAAAACCGCTTAACCTCTTCTTCGCTCATAAATTCAGGCAGTTTTTGCCCTCTGTTGCCACTTACACCGCCCCAATTTTTAAGCTCAATGTCAAAGACGTGAGCCTTGCCATCCTCTTCGTTTTGCTTATCTAAAAATGCAAAAAAGTTAATCACTGAAATTCGGTAATTTTTCTTACTTGCGTCACTTAGCCCACCAGTGACACTGGCTAAAATTTCGCTAAGTAGCTCCTCGTCAATCTGTTTAAGACTAGAAAGCCCATAAAAACAGAGCGTTTCATAAATCTTTTTAAGCGGATTAAAATATGTATTTATGCCAGTAAGTCCGGCGTTTCTAGCCATTTTCACAAGTCCGTCAAGCACGTCAATACTGCTTACCTGCCTGTTTAGCTGATAATTTACAGATGCTAGAATTTGCGGATTTCTAAGCTCTTTGTTTGAGAGAGAGCTAAGCTTAAATTTCACGTAGCGAGTGAGCCAAAAAAGCAGTGAAAGCTCAAAGGTTTCTTTATTATCAAGTGGGTATTTCAAAATTTATCCTTTAATTTAAGCAGATTATAGCTATAAATTTATATAATTTTGCTTTTGATTTTAAGGATTTTGGCGATGAAAGTGGCATTTTTTGACTCTGGTTTTGGCGGACTTAGCGTTTTAAGCGAGGCGCTTGGTAGGTTTAAGGGCTGTGAGTTTATCTATTTTGCCGATACAAAAAACGTCCCTTACGGCGTAAAAAGCGTGGAGCAAATCACCAAACTTTCGCTTAGAGCGTGTGAGTTTTTGGCTTCTTTAAATGTTAAAGCCATTATCATTGCTTGCAATACCGCAACAAGTGCCGCCGTAGCCGAGCTTAGAGCAAATTTAGACGTGCCAATAATCGGTATGGAGCCAGCGGTAAAACAAGCCCTAAAAACATCCACAAACTGCATACTTACTGCTACAAATGCCACGATAAATGGCACTAAGCTTGATAATCTCATAAGCACCCTAAACGCTCACGAAAGGGTGGCAAAACTAGCACTACCTAGGCTTGTAGAGTTTGCTGAAAATTTGGAGTTTGAGAGCCAAAATGTGCGTGAATATTTAGAGCGTGAGCTTAGCGGATTTGATTTAAGCAAGTATGGCTCACTCGTGCTTGGCTGCACGCATTTTAACTATTTTAAGGACACAATGCGTGAAATTTTGCCAAAAAATGTGGAGTTTATTGACGGGATTGACGGCACTTTAAGGCGTTTGTGCGAAATTTTACCAGCTATAAAAACAGGGCAGGGCGAAAATCAAACAAGCTACTTTTGCTCGTATGAAAAGTGTGAGAAAGACGAAAAAATCGCCACGCTTTTAGCTAGACTTGAAGTAATGAGAGGGATAAAATGAGCGAGTATTTAGACGAGGTTAAAAAGGAATTTAACGAGTATTTACAAAAGAGCGGCGGAGATAGGGTTTTGTTTTTACAAAGCTTAATTGGGGCGATGAGTTATCGCATTATAGGGCTTGATAAAAGTTGGACGGCTGAGTGTTTTAGCACTAACGACTACGAAAAACACTTAGATCTTATCTATCAGGCGAATAGATTTTTGCTAATGCCTAGCTGTTCTGGCGGATATGATCACTCTATGAACACCTTTGCGATTTTTCGCTCGTTTTACTGCAATGATTTAGGCGTGATTGAGCGTATTTTACCGCACGAACTTGGGATTTGTAAAAACGGCTATCCTTTTTATCTTGCGTTTTGCAACCTTTTTATGGGGCTTTGGTATAAAGATGAGAAAATTTTAGACTACGCCGTGCCAAAGGCTGTGAAATTTAGCGAGAGTAAAAAACCGCTTTGGGAGAGAAGCGCCGTGAGATTTTTGCTTGGAATTTATGAAAAGGACGCTGAAATTTTAAGCGAGAGTTTTAAAGAAATTTGCACTTTAATCTCACGAATTGATATAAACGAATATGATAAAATCGCCGCTCCACACGGATTTTACGCTATGGCTTTATGTTTTGGATTTGATGATTTTACCCTGCCAGATTGTAAAAATTTTAGCATTGATTTTGCAAAATGGCAAAGGCAAAATTTGGGTTACAAACCAAAGCTTTATTTTAAATTTCAGGGCGAATTAGAGCTTTTAAACACCATTTTAACCCACGATGTGGCAAAAAGCATAATTAGAAAGCCATACGAAAATGATAAGAAATTTTATTTAGACGAAGACGAAATGGCAAAAAATATGGCAAGAGAGCTTGATGCTACTTTCTAGCCTCATCAAGCGTTTTTTGCATATTCGCCCTAGCGGTTTCAAGCCAGTTTTCATCGCTTCTATCAACTGGCGGTAAGAAAATGACCTTTATAGTGCCGTTTTTAAAGCTGAAATTTTTAACATCTAAGATTTGTGAATTTACAATCACAACTGGCTGAACGACCAAATTTAGCTTATCAGCCACCATTTTAGCACCACTTTGAAATTTCAAAAGTCGCTCGCCCTTAGCTCTCGTGCCTTCTGGGAAAATGGCAATAACTCGCCCATTTTTAACCCTGTCCTTTACCTCTTTTATGAGATTAACAAGTGCTCTTGGGCTTTGCCTGTCAATGGGGATCATCTTTGGGATTGATAAAATTTTGCCGATTATGGGTATTTCGCCTATCTCTTTTTTAGCCACCCACGCTAAATTTTTTGGATAAATCTCCTCCATTACGACAATGTCAAGCATACTTTTATGATTTATAATTAGCATATTTGCTGGTGCTATCTTACCGATGACTTCAAGCTTATAAAAGCCTAAAATTCGCTGCGATTTTGCCCAAAATCTGCGGACTGGGTGTATAAATTTTGGCAAAAGCCACATAAAAAATATAACAATTAAAACGCTTAAAACAAACTCAACGGCGTAATAACCGCCCTTAATTCTTGATAATATCATCTTTTTTTACCCAGCCTATCTTGCCGTCATTAAATAAAATTTTAACATATTCGTTTCGCTCATTTAAAATTTCAATGCCCTCTTTGGTTTTTGAGATATAAAATATCGTTGAATTTGTAGTTGGTAGGATTTTTACACTTACATCTTGCTTTAAAGTCGCTTTTCTAAATGGATTGTAGGTGTAAATTCCAAGTGCGACAAGTAAGCCAACGGCGATAAAATAGCTAATCTTTCGCCTAAAAATTCCAAGCACAAAGAGTAAAATGGCAAGTGAGTAAATCGTAACATTTTTATATGTTGCGATATCGCTTTGCTTTGGATTTAGCCCCACGTGAGTGCTTATCTCGTCATCTTCAACGCTAACTGGCAGCGAAAAGCTCTCAAATTTCTCTTTTTGCAGGTTGTAGTAGCTAAAATCAAGTGAGCGTTTGTTTGGCTTAAATACGGCAAAATAATATGCACTTTGGCTGCCAAAGTCCCCATTTATCGTATCTACGCCCTGTTTTATCAGAGTGCGGTCGTTTATGAAAAACGAAGCCAAATCAACATTTTTGCCAGAAATTTCAACAATCATAATGTTGCTTAAATCATCAAATTTTGTTGTCTTAAATTTCTTAACTTCAAGGCTATTTGCAACGATATTGTTGTAGTTATTTGGTGCTTTTAACTCTTTGATTTTTGGTAAAAATATATTTATGCTACTCTTTTGATACTCGGTTCTGTTGTGCTTTAAGTTTAGTGTAAAATTCACGCTCTTTGTCGTGGAATTTTTGGCTTGTAGATACAGCGTCGCCGTGTATGTCGTGTCGTTTTGCGATTTGACCCACTGGATAAATTTACTATTTACCCACTTGATATTTCTCTCATCAAGGGTGCTTTCAAACTCAAAATCAAGCTCACTTTGCGGATTTGCCGTAATTTCAACCTTAAAAATTTCGCCAACAACCACGTTTTTTGGCATATTTTGCACTTTTAAGATTAAATCACGCTTTTTAATCGTGTCATAAAGTGAGCTATCAGGTATGCTTAAATCTGGCTCGTCGGTAGGCATAATGTTTTTTATATCATCAGCCTTGATACTCTCTTTTTTAGGCGTAAGTCTGCTTTTATCCACCAAATTATCGCTCTTGCCACGCTCTAACATATCAAAAACGCTAGGCTCGTTTAGGCTAGTCGCTCCTAAATTTATGGCGAGTAAAAACAGAAGTAGCTTTTTTACCAAACTAGCCCTTTTAGCATTTTTAGCCCGTCATCTGTGCCTAAAATTTTCTCACAAGCGCGTTCAGGGTGGGGCATAAGTCCGAAAATTTTCTTATCTTTATCACAAATTCCAGCAATGCCATCAACCGAGCCGTTTGGATTTAGCTCAGCTCCGTTTTTATCGCAGTATTTAAGCAAAACTTGCTCGTTTTCATAAAGCGTTCTTAGCGTGTTTTCATCGGTGAAATAATTACCCTCGCCGTGAGCGATAGGGATATTTACTATCTCATTTACGCTTAAATTTGATAAAAATTTATTGCTATTTGCGATGACTTTTAGATGATGATACTTTGAGATAAAGCTCATACTTTCGTTTCTGCGCATAGCGCCGGGCAGAAGTCCTAGCTCTAAGAGCATTTGAAAGCCGTTGCAAATTCCAAGCACATATCCGCCAGCCTTTGCGTGAGCCAAGACTGCTTTCATCGCTGGGCTAAATTTCGCAATGGCAGCCGTCCTTAAATAATCGCCATAGCTAAAACCGCCCGGCAATACGACCAAATCGGCATTAAAGCTGTCTTGCTTGTGCCAGATGATTTGCGTATCACAGCCTAGAAGTTTAAATGCGTATTCGGTGTCTTTCTCGCAGTTCGTGCCGGGAAATAAAACGATAGCGACTTTCATAACACTATCTCGTAATCTTCAATAACGGTGTTTGCCAAAAGCTCCTCGCACATAACTTCAAGCTGTTTTTTGGCTTCATTTTTATCGTTTGAGTCAATGTCAAGGACGATTTGTTTGCCAATTCTTACGTTGCTAACATTTGCAAAGCCAAGTGAGCCAAGTGCGTGCTCTGTTGCCTTACCAGCTGGGTCTAAAACGCCGTTTTTTAGCGCTATATTTATAACTGCTCTCATTTTGTGCCTTACGATAAAATTCTTCTTAGAACTTCTTCATAAGCGACTTTTACTTCGCCAATGCCCTGTCTAAATCTGTCTTTATCAAGCTTTTCATTTGTTTTAGCGTCCCAAAATCTGCAACTATCAGGGCTAATTTCATCAGCTAAAATTATATTGCCATCTTTATCAACACCAAATTCTACTTTAAAATCTACGAGTTTTAACCCTTTTTCTTCAAAGAATTTAAACAAAATTGAGTTAATCTCGCGCCCTAAATGGCGTAAAATTTGTAAATCTTTCTCGCTTTTTACTAAATTCATCACAATACAATGCTCATCATTTACAAGCGGATCGTTTAAATCATCATTTTTGTAATAAAACTCAACCAAAGTCAGCGGTAGAATCGTGCCTTCAACGATACCAAGACGCTTTGTGAGCGAACCAGTGGCGATATTTCTTACGACCACTTCAAGTGGGATAATATCTACCTTTTTAATAACCTGCTCGGTTTCGCTAATCGTATCAACTAGGTGTGTTTGTATGCCGTGCTCTTTTAGCAGTCTAAAAATTTGAGTGCTAATTTTATTATTTAAAGCACCCTTGCCAGCCTCGCTACCCCTTTTTTGTGCGTTAAAGGCTGTTAAATCATCTTTAAATTCAGCTATTAGCAGGTTTTCATCATCTGTTTTGTATAGCTTTTTGCCCTTGCCCTCGTAAAGCAACTCACCCTTTTTCATTCTAGCTCCTTATGTTGGTTTTTAATACTTTTATCACATCAATTGCTGTTTTTAGCTGGATATCATCATCTACTTTTTGCTTTGTGATGATATTTTTTTGCGTTGTGTTTGTGTCTTTTATCTCATCTTTTTTGCCATCAATCTTTTCAAGTTCGCCCTGCAAATGTGCCTTTAACTCGCTCTCTTTGATAGAAAATGCGCTGTTTTCATCTTGTGGGACCTTGCCTTGATGAACGACAACATCAGGAGTTACACCAACGGCTTGAACCGCCTTGCCACTTGGCAAATAATATCTTGCTATTGTTAGCTTTATCGCCTCTTTATTTTCAATAGGCAATACAACCTGAACGCTACCCTTGCCAAAGGTGTTTTCGCCAACTATCACGGCACGTTTTGAGTCTTGAAGTGAGCCGCTTACTATCTCGCTAGCACTTGCACTACCGCCATTTACTAAGACCACAAGCGGTAGCTTTGTGATTGTAGCGCCTTTACTTGCCTTGTATTCGCTATTTTCGCTTGGGTTTCGCCCCTTTTGCGATACGATAATGCCGTTATCAACAAACAAATCCACAAGTCCGACCGCTTGGTTTAAAAGTCCGCCCGGATTGTTTCTTAAATCTAAAATTATCCCATTTACATTTTGGTTTTGTTTAATGGCTTCTTTTACCTTATTTACGACATTTTTATCAAAGCTTGTAACCCTAACGTAAAGGATATTGTCATCTTTTATGAGTTTTGAATATACAGACTCAACATTTATCACATCTCGCACGATTTTTAAATCAAATGGTTTTGGTTCGCCCTTTCTTACGATTGTGATAGTTATTGGAGTTTTTGGCTCGCCGCGCATTTTGCTAACCGCCTCATCAATGGTCGTGCCTAGCGTTGCGTTGCCGTCAATTCGTAAGATAATATCGCCAGATTTTACCCCAGCCTTGTCCGCTGGTGTGCCTTCAATTGGCGAAACGACCGTTAAAGCGCCGTCTTTAATGCTAACCGTGATCCCAAGTCCGCCAAACTGACCGCTTGTATCTGCTTGCATATTTTTAAACGCCTTTTCGTTTAAAAATGCACTGTGAGCATCTAAATTTTGCATAAGTCCAGTTATGGCTTTATCAACAATCTCTTTTATTTTAATATCATCAACATAATACTCCTCAATAACGCTTATCGCCTTTGTAAGCTTTGAGAGTGCCTCGTGTCTGTCTTTTAAATTATCATCTTTTGCGTTTAAATTTGTGCTAAAAATTGCAGAAGCTAAAACAGCTGAAAACAGAAAAATTCTACCCTTATTCAAAAAATTCTCCTCAACTTTAAATAAGGCATAATTTTAATGAAAATTGCCTAAAAATAGGATAAATTTTAAAAATTTTATCAGCTTAAAATTTGAAAATTTAAAAATTTTATTCAATAAACTTGACAATAACCGACTAAATATATATAATACGCTCATTATAAATATAAGGAGAAAAATATGGCAAATATAGAAAATCAACTAACTGCACAGATGAGCGAGGCTCTGCAAAGTGGTGCGAGTTTGGCACTTCACGCTAAAAACCCAGAGGTCTTGCCTTTGCACGTTTTTTGGGGACTCGTGGCTGATAGTGGCTCAATCTTAAATCAGGTTTTTAACAAAATGAGCGTGAGCCGTGAGGCGATTGAGCTTGAAGTAAAATCGCAAATTTCAAGCCTACCAACAAGCTCAAATGTAAGTCAGCAAAATCTGAAATTTTCAAGCGAAATTTTAAGCTCACTTGAAAACGCAAAGGGGCTAATGACAAGCTTAGGAGATAGCTTTATCGCCGTTGATACGTGGATTTTAGCAAATTTAAGCACCAAGCCGATTAAGGAGATTTTATCAAAATTTAGCGATTTAACCGAGATTAGAAAAAATTTTGAAGCCATTCGCGCTGGGCGAAAGATAGACAGCCAAACGGCTGATGAAACGCTTGATAGCTTAGAGAAATTTGGCATTGATCTAACCAAAAAGGCGGCAAATGGCGAGCTTGATCCGGTTATTGGGCGAGATGAAGAGATTACTAGAATGATGCAAATTCTAATAAGAAAGAGCAAAAATAATCCAATATTGCTAGGTGAGCCGGGCGTGGGTAAAACGGCGATAGTTGAGGGTTTGGCTCAAAAAATTATCGCAAAAGATGTTCCGACTAGCCTTTTTAATAAACGTGTCATTGCCCTTGATATGAGCGCCTTAATCGCTGGTGCGAAATATCGTGGCGAGTTTGAAGATAGGCTAAAAGCGGTCATTGATGAAGTCAAGAGTGCCGGTAATATCGTGCTTTTTATAGATGAAATTCACACGATTGTAGGAGCTGGGGCGAGCGAGGGCAGTATGGACGCTGCAAATATCCTAAAACCAGCCCTTGCACGTGGGGAGCTTCACGCCGTGGGTGCAACGACGCTAAAAGAATACCGCAAGTATTTTGAAAAAGATGCGGCTTTGCAACGCCGTTTTCAGCCAATTGACGTAAAAGAGCCAAGCGTAAATGAGGCTTTGCAAATTTTGCGTGGCATAAAAGAGCGCCTTGAAGTTCATCACAACGTAACGATAACCGATAGCGCCTTAGTCGCAGCCGCAAAGCTTTCAGACCGCTATATTTCGGGCAGGTTTTTGCCTGATAAGGCGATTGATTTAATAGATGAAGCAGCGGCTGAGCTAAAAATGCAAATTGAGAGCGAGCCTTTTGAGCTGGCTAGAATTAAGCGCGAGATAGTAACTCTTGAAGTTGAAAAAGAGGCGCTTAAAATGGAGAATGATGAGAAAAATGCCGGGCGTTTAGCGGATATAGAAAAAGAAAGGGCGGATTTAGTTGAGCAAAAAAATGGTTTGGAAGCGAAATTTGAGAACGAAAAGGGCGTTTTTAATGCGATTTCAAACACCAAAAAGAGAATTGACAGCCTAAAAAACGAGGCTGAGTTCGCTCGTAGAAATGGCGATTTTAACAAGGCTGCCGAGATTGAATACGGCAAAATTTTAGAGGCGCAAAAGGAGCAAACCGAGCTTGAAAGCAAGTGGGAGGCGATGAAAAAAGAGGGCGTGTTGCTTAAAAATAGCGTTGATGAGGAGCTTGTGGCTGGAATTTTAAGCAAATGGACGGGAATTTCAGTTAGCAAAATGCTAACTAGCGAAAAGCAGAAATTCTTGCACATTGAGGAGCATTTAAAACAAAGCGTCGTGGGGCAAGACGCCGCACTTCACGCATTAGCACGTGCGATTAAGCGAAATAAGGCTGGGCTAAATGAGGGCAAAAGACCGATCGGCTCGTTTTTATTTCTTGGCCCTACTGGCGTTGGTAAAACGCAGTCGGCAAAGGCTTTGGCGAAATTTTTATTTGATGATGAAAGGGCACTCATACGCTTTGATATGAGCGAATATATGGAAAAACACAGCGTATCAAGGCTACTTGGAGCGCCTCCGGGATATGTCGGATACGATGAGGGCGGTCAGCTCACAGAAGCCGTGAGGCGAAAGCCATATAGCGTGATACTTTTTGATGAGATTGAAAAGGCTCACAAGGACGTATTTAACGTGCTTTTAGGGATTTTAGATGATGGACGCGCCACTGATAATAAGGGTGTAACGGTGGATTTTAAAAACACGATCATTATTCTAACCTCAAATATCGCTTCAAATTTCATTATGGATTTAGAGGGAGCCGAGCGTGAAAATGCCGTTAAAAACGAGCTAAAAAACTACTTTAAGCCGGAATTTTTAAACCGCCTTGATGATACGATAATCTTTAATCCGCTAAATGAAAATGGGCTGATTGAGATCGTTGAGATTATGTTTAAAGAGCTAAAAAACGTGCTTTTAGGGCGTGGCATAAAGGCAAGTTTAAGCATAGAGGCTAAAAAGCTAATCGCCGGCGCTGGATTTGACGTAACTTACGGCGCTAGACCGCTTAGAAGGGCGCTTTATGAGCTTGTTGAGGATAAGATTGCCGATATGATTTTAAAAGATGAGCTTGAAAGTGGCGATGAGATTGAAATTTTAGCTACAAACGGCGAGATACAAATCGCTAAAAAATAGTTTAAGGGGGCTAACCCCTTAAAATTTCATCAATTATTTGAGCGGTTTTTTGCTCATCTATCTCGTTTAAAAGTGCGTTTGAAACGCCGTTGATATCGTAATTTTCTATCATTTTTAAAATTTCATCTACATTTGCTTTTTCGCCGTTTTGGAGTGAAATTTTTGCTAGATTTTTATCGGCTAGAAATTTTGCGTTAAAAAACTGATGATTTTTTGCAGCAAATGGATAGGGCACAAAAATCGCTGGTAGGGCGTTTGCCGTGATCTCCCAAAGTGAGCTAGCACCAGCTCTACAAATAGCTAAATCTGCCGTTTGCATTTTTAGCTCTATGGCTTTATCAAAGTCAAAAACATCGGCGTTTATTGCTAAATTTTCGTATCGTTTTTTTATTTTATCGGCTTCTTTGCCACATTGATGAATGATTTTTATACCCATTTGATCTAGTTTTGGGGCTAAATTTATGGCTAAATCATTTATAGCAGCCGCGCCTTGTGAGCCACCTAAAAAGATTATAGTTTTTAGCTCATCTCTAACTCGCCTAGCCTTAAAAAATCTAGCACCCACTGGATAGACAAATGGCGGATTTTGATACGAGCTAAAAAATCCTTTGCAAAATGGCTTTAAAATTGAGTTTAATTTGCCATTAATCGCATTTTGTTCGTGGATAAAAAGTGGCACTCTTGCCCACAAAGCCCCAAAAGAAGCCGCTGCTGCTGAATATCCGCCGACGCTAATTACTGCTTTTACATTGTTTTGTTTTAAAATTTTTGCCGTTTTAAATGATAAATTTATAATGTTTAAAAGCGATTTTATCTTATTAATACCGCTTTTATTTACCACGCCAGAGCTTGTTAAGAAGTGCTTTTGACTAAAATTTTCATCATTTTCAAACCACATTTTATCAAGACCACTAGTTGAGCCAATAAACATCGTCTTAATCCCACGCTCGTTTAGCTGGGCATTAAATGTCCTTGCAATCGCCAAATGTCCGCCAGTGCCTCCGCCAGTTATTGCTATCATAAATTCGCCTTTTTACTTATCATTAAAACCATACCGATACCCACGCAGGTCGCTAGTATTGAGCTACCGCCGTAGCTTAAAAACGGCACGGCAATGCCTTTAATTGGAGTTATTGAGGTAATGCCATAGCTATTCATTATAAATGAAAACGAGATTAAAAGCCCAATGCCAAGCGTAAAGAGATGAAAGCACCTATCCTCGCTACGTGATGAGATGAGAAAAATTCTATAAAGTAGCGTGATAAGTAGCCCTACAATCACGATAATGCCCACTACACCAGCCTCTTCTGCAATGCCCGCTAAAACAAAGTCGGTATGAACCTCGCTAAGATAGCCAAGCTTAACCACACCAGCACCAAGCCCCTCGCCAAAAATTTCGCCGTGGCGTATCGCATTTAGCGAGTGTCCGATTTGATACGGCTCTGGGGCGTCATCTACTCTTAAAACGTTTGCCATACTATCGGGGAAAATTTTTAAGACCATATCTTGGATATTGCCCCACCACGACTTTATGCGTAAAATTCTATGCTCTGAGCTTACAATAGCTCCAAAGGCAACAAGTATCGCTCCAAACGAGCCTATGCTAAAAATTTTAAAGCTAGTCCCAGCAAAAAGTGCCATCATAATAAGCGTGGCAGCTAGGACGATAACCTGTCCTAAGTCGTTTTGCAAAACGGCGATTAGGTAGATAACAATGCCAAAAATTCCCAAATATGGCAGTAAAATTTTAAGCTCATCTTTTAGTGTTTTTTTGGAGTTATCTATCTTTCTAGAAAAGCTTAAAGCCAAAAAATAGACAAAGCCGATCTTAAAAAACTCAACTGGTGCTAGTGAAAATCCGGGGAATTTTATCCATCTTTTTGCTCCGCCGACCTCTGTAACGATAGAACTTGGCAAAAAATACATAAGTCCCATTAAGATAAGTGAGCCAAGAAGTAGTCCAGTGCCTATGAATTTTAGAGTTTTATTTGCGTCTAGAAGCGAGATAGACCACATTAAAAAAATGCCTAAAATACAAACGACAAACTGCCTAATAAAAAAGTGAAATTCCGAATAATCAAAGAGTAGGGTAACAAAAACTGGCAGTGAAAATGAGAAAATCACGCCTATGGTAAGCAGTGTGACGCTTAAATAAAACAGGCTTTTATCAGCTGACAAAGATACGCTCCAAGTAAAATTTAAATGGCAATTCTACTTAAAAAGGTTTTAAATTTAGATGAAAAGGGGCGATTTGCCCCTTTGATTATTTTTTGATAAGTTTTAGCGTTTCTGTCGCTATCATCAGCTCTTCGTTTGTTGGGATTACAAGAGTTTTTATCGTAGCACCGCTAGCATCAAGGCACCTGTCGCCCTTGTTGCTTCTATCTTTATTTAAATTTGCGTCAATTTTAATGCCAAAGTGAGCTAACTCATCGCAAACTTTTTGACGCATATCTTGGTCATTCTCGCCGATACCGCCAGTAAAGATGATAGCGTCAACCTTACCGATAACTGCATAATAAGCACCGATATATTTTTTAAGGCGGTGAGCAAACATATCAAAGGCTAATTTTGCTCTTTCATCGCCCTTTTCTATCCTTTCTTCAACGTCACGCATATCGTTTGTACCACAAATTCCTAAAAGTCCGCTTTTTTTGTTTAAAAACGTATCAATCTCATCGGCTTTTAACTCGCCCTGACGCATTAAATACGTAATCACAGCTGGGTCAATATCGCCACTTCTAGTGCCCATAATTAGCCCTTCAAGCGGAGTTAAACCCATTGAAGTTTCAACGCATTTGCCGTTTTTAACCGCACAAACAGAAGCACCATTGCCAAGATGAAGCGTAATGGCGTTAAAATTCTCATAAGGTATGCCTAGAAATTTCGCACCCTGCATACTTACATAGTGATGAGATGTGCCGTGAGCACCATATCTTCTAACGTGCTGTTTTTTGGCTAAATCGTAAGGTATAGCATAGCGGTAGGCGTATTCTGGCATTGTTTGATGAAACACTGTGTCAAAAACGACTACGTGAGGCACATCGCCACTTTGGCTCATTGCTGTTTTAATACCAGCTAGGTGACCCGGATTATGAAGTGGGGCTAAAACCACGGCATCTTCAATTTTTTTAATAACATCTGGCGTTACAAGAGCTGAGCTTTTAAAGCTCTCGCCGCCGTGAACTATCCTGTGTCCTATGCCGTCAAGCTCTTTTAAATCGTGTAAAACGCCACTCTCCCTAAAAAGCTCGTTCATAATATCAAGCCCAACGTGGTGGTCTTTAATCTGGACAAACTTCTCGTATTTCTCGCCATTTGCCTTTAAGACTGCGTGTCCATTTTCTTGACCGATTTGCTCAATCAAACCACTTGCTATGCTCTCGTTTTTATCCATTAAAAATAGTTGAAATTTAATAGAACTTGAACCTGAGTTTAAAACCAAAATTTTCATATATTACTCTCCTGCTTGAATTGCACTTATTATTATTGTATTTACGACATCTTCAACCAAACAACCACGGCTTAGGTCATTTACTGGCTTTCTTAGCCCTTGAAGCACTGGGCCAATGGCTAGGGCGTTTGCCGTTCTTTGGACTGCTTTGTAGCAGATATTGCCGGTATTTAGGCTAGGGAATACAAATACATTTGCACGTCCAGCTACCTCATTACCCGGCATTTTTTTAGTGCCTACGCTTAAATCAGCAGCGGCATCGTATTGAATAGGCGCTGCAAATTTTAAGTTAGCGTCTTTTTCTTTTAAAATTCTAGCCGCCTCTTTAATCGCATCAACATCAACCCCAGAGCCACTCTCGCCAGTTGAGTAGCTTAAAAGTGCCACTCGTGGGTCAATGCCAAACGCCTTTGCACTATCTGCTGTGCTAATTGCAATACTTGCAATCGCCTCTGGGTCCGGATTTGGCGTAATAGCACAATCAGCATACAAAAGCACCTCTTCATCAAGCGACATAAAAAATAGTCCAGATACAATTGAAACGCCCGGTTTTGTCTTAATCAGCTGTAAAGCAGGGCGAATGGTCTCAGCCGTAGTCGTGCTAGCACCGCTTACCATAGCGTCAGCAAGTCCAAGCTCAACAAGCATCGTGCCAAAATAAGTCCTATCGGTGGCTAGTTTTTTGGCGTTTTCTTCGCTCATACCTTTTGCTTTTCTTCGCTCAAAAATTTCACTCCAAATTTTATCGTGTAAATCGCTATTTTTTGGATCAATAATTTTAGCCTTGCCTAGATCAAGTCCAAGCTCGCTAGCCCTTTTATTTACAGCACTTTCATCGCCTAAAAGCGTGATTGAGACGATCTCTTTTTTAAGCAAAATATCACTTGCTTTTAAAATTCTATCATCATCGCTTTCTGGTAAAACTATCGTTTTTTTCGCATTTTTTGCACGATTTGTTAGGATATTTTCAAATCTGTAAGGTGTGCAAATTTCTTGATTTGAGTTTAAAATTTCAGATAAATCATCAGTGATTAGAAGTTTTGAGTTTTTATTTAAAGAGCGTAAATCATCTAAATTTTTACACTCAAAAACTGGCGTGTTTAGGTTTTTTGCGATTTTTAAATTTAGCTCATATTTGCCAAAAACGCCAAAGCCATCACAGCCTAAAACTACGACAAAATCGTGGCTTTGTTTGAAATTTTCAAACCTAGAAATAAGTTCTATGAAAAATTCTTTCTCATTTTTAGCATAAAGCTCCTGCTCTTTTTGAGATAAACTAATCTCAAAAACACCGATATTACTAAATTCCTTGCTTAAAGTCGCCTTTAAATTTACAAGACTTTCAGCACAATTTAGATATAAAGACCTCATTTATTCTCCTTGTGTGAGATTTAAAAAGTTTAATTCTATCATAAAAATTTATATTAAAGGTCTTTTTATGAAATTTAGAGCAAAATATGGCGTTTTTGCACTTTTTATTTTTATGGCAGGCTGCACACCAAGTGCTGACCCACACATAAATATGAAGCCACCAGCTTATGTTGAACAGCTCCCAGCAAAAGAGCAAAATAGCGGTGTAACAAACACTGGCAGTCTTTATGGGCGTGGCGAAAATCCGCTTTTTTCAGATAGAAAAGCGATGAATGTAAATGATATCGTAACAATCGTAATCTCAGAAACTGCCTCACAAACTTCAAGTGGCAACAAAAACACGACTAAAAACACCACCACTTCGCTTGGCGGAGGCGTCATCACAGCTGGTGCTGCTCCGTTTTCAACGTTAGCAAATCAGTTAAACAAATACGCAAATATCGGCTTTGAAGCTGGGGGTGAAAATAGCTTTACTGGCAGTGGCTCAACAAGCAGAAACGAGCGGTTTAACACGACAATTTCGGCTAGAATTGTTAAAATTTTAAACAACGGCAACTACTTTATTGAGGGCAACAGAGAGCTGTTAATTAACGGCGAAAAGCAGATTATTCAAGTAACTGGCGTGATTCGCCCATATGATATCTCTCAAACAAACGAGATTGACTCAAAATACATAGCTGACGCTAAAATTTTATATAAAACCGAGGGCGATTTAGAAAAATCAACCAAAAAACCTTGGGGCACTAGACTGCTTGAAGCGGTTTGGCCGTTTTAATTTTGTTAAAATTTTACACACAAAGGGTTAAAAAACCTAAATTTTGTGCGAAAATTTAGGCAAATCATTGCCAAAAAGCTATAATTGATAAAATTTTTAAGAAAGGTTGTTTTATGAAAGAGTTAAACGGCTCACAAATGATAAGCGAAGCACTAAAAGCCGAGGGCGTTGAAGTGGTCTTTGGCTACCCGGGCGGTGCTGCTTTAAATATTTATGATGAAACATATAAACAAACATATTTTACTCACGTTTTAACACGCCACGAACAAGCAGCACTTCACGCCGCTGATGGCTACGCTAGGGCTAGTGGCAAGGTCGGCGTGGCTTTTGTTACTTCTGGTCCCGGCTTTACAAACGCTGTTACTGGATTAGCCACCGCTTATAGCGATAGCGTCCCACTTGTTTTAATAAGCGGTCAAGTCGCAACATCGCTAATTGGCACGGACGCATTTCAGGAGATTGACGCCGTTGGAATTTCACGTCCTTGTGTAAAACACAACTACTTGGTTAAAAACATTGATGAGTTACCGCGAATTTTAAAAGAGGCGTTTTATATCGCAAGGACTGGCAGACCAGGACCCGTGCATATTGATATCCCAAAGGATATAACAGCAGCCATTGGTAAATTTGAGTATCCAAGCGAGATAAATATGCCAACCTATCGCCCAACCTACAAAGGCAACTCAAAACAAATAAAAAAGGCAGCCGAAGCGATAGAGAGCTCAGAACGACCGCTTGTTTATATCGGTGGCGGTGCGATTAGCTCAAATGCTAGCGTGCTTGTTAGAAAATTTGTAAAAGATAACGCAATACCAGCAGTATCAACCCTAATGGCACTTGGCGTTTTAGACAGCACCGACCCACTAAATTTAGGTATGGCAGGTATGCACGGCAGCTACACGGCAAATATGGCTTTAAGCGAGGCTGATTTAATCATCGCTTTGGGTGCTAGATTTGATGATAGAATCACTGGCAGACTTGATGAATTTGCAAAAAATGCAAAGATAATCCACGTTGATATTGATCCAAGCTCAATCTCAAAAATCGTAAATGCACACTATCCGATTGTTGGCGATTTAAAAAATGTCCTTGAAGAGCTAACCCAAAGAGTAAGCCTTGGCGAGGCGAAATTTAGCCAGTGGCGAGGGCAGTTAGCAAATTACACAAAGCTCTATCCGCTAAAATTCCAAGATAGCGATAAGGTTTTAAAACCGCAATGGGTGATTAAGAAAACGGCTGAAATTTTAGGCGATGAGGCTTATATCGCTACTGATGTCGGACAGCACCAAATGTGGGTAGCGCAGTTTTATCCGTTTAAATTCCCACGCCAGTTAATCACAAGCGGAGGGCAAGGCACAATGGGCTTTGGATTGCCATCAGCAATGGGTGTTAAGTGGTTTGCAAACGACAAAGCGGTTGTAAATTTCACCGGCGATGGCTCAATTTTAATGAATATCCAAGAGCTAATGACCTGTGTAGTAACCGACAAACCAGTTATAAACATTATTTTAAACAACAATTTCTTAGGTATGGTTCGCCAGTGGCAGAGCTTCTTTTATGGCGAGAGATTTTCAAATACCGATTTAAGCGTCCAGCCAGATTTTGTAAAACTTGCAGAGAGTTTTGGCGGTGTTGGATTTAGAGTAAGCACAAAAGATGAGTTTGAAAACGCCCTAAAAATGGCGATAGAGAGCAAAAAGGTCGCACTCATTGATGTTGTCATTGACCGCTTTGAAAACGTCCTACCTATGGTGCCAGCTGGTGCTGCTATATATAATATGATAATTGAGTGAGGTAAAAATGAGAAGAGTAATATCTGTTATTGTATTAAACGAACACGGCGTTTTATCGCGAATTTCTGGGCTTTTTTCGGGGCGTGGATATAACATTGACAGCCTAACGGTCGCCCCGATCCCTGATAGCAACTTCTCTCGTGTAAGTATCGTTACAAACGGCGATGAGCGTGTTTTTGAGCAGATTGTAAAACAGCTTCACAAACTAATCCCAACCTACAAAGTCATTGAAACTGGCGATTTTGTGGAGAAAGAAATGGTGCTTGTAAAAATTTCAACAAACGAGCGACTTGCCGATTTTGAGGCGATTTTAAAGAGCTATCATGGACTAATTGCAAACGCAAACGAAAATTTTGTCATCGGTATGATAGCTGATGATGCTAGGCGAGTTGAGTGTTTTTTGAAAATCGCAAAGAAATTTAACCCAATTGAGATCGTCCGTGGCGGCTCGGTTTTAATGGATATATGATGAAACTTAGTGAAATTTTAAAGCACATAGAGGGCGAAATTTTAGGCGATGATATTGAAATTTTAGCGTTAAACTCGCTAAAAAATGCAAAGGCAAACGAGCTAACATATTGTGACGGCGAAAAAAATGCAAAATTTATAGCCCAAACAAAGGCTGGGGCGATTATTTTAAATAAAAAATTCGCCCAAAACGCCCCAAAAAACGCAAATTTAATCATTTGTGAAAATCCACACTTAGCCTTTGCCATTTTAAGTAAAATTTTTTCAAAACCGCTTTTTAACACCGAATCAAAACCAGCCATAATCGCACCAACTGCAAAGATTATGCCAAACACGCATATCGGCAGTAACGCTATAATCGGGCAAAATTCGCTAATTATGCACGGAGCATTCATCGGCGAGAATGTAAAAATCGGCAAAAATTGCATAATCTACCCAAATGTTGTGATTTATAACGACACAATCATCGGCGATGAGTGCATTATCCACGCAAACGCTGTCATCGGCTCAGACGGCTTTGGCTACGCTCACACGAAGCTTGGCGAGCACGTTAAAATTTACCACAACGGCAATGTCGTGCTTGAAGATTTTGTTGAGATTGGGGCTTGTTCTACCATTGATAGAGGCGTTTTTGAAAGCACGATAATTAAGCGTGGCACGAAAATTGATAACCTAGTGCAAATCGGACACAACTCTGAACTAGGCGAGGGCTGTATCATCGTATCTCAGACCGGACTTGCTGGCTCAACAAAGCTTGGGCGAAATGTCGTAATGGGCGGTCAAAGTGGCTCGGCTGGACACGTAAAAGTCGGCGACTTCGCACAAATCGCCGCACGTGGTGGGGTCAGCAAAGACCTTGAAGGCTCTAAAAACTACGCCGGGGCGTATCCGATAATGGAGCTTGGAGAATTCTTTAAATTTCAAGCTAAAATTATGAGATTTTTTAAGAAAAAGTAGCGATTTTGCTACTTTTAAAATCTCTTTTTAACCTGAAAAAATAGCGTTAAAAACGAGATGAAAACCAAAATATAAAGCCCAAAGCTAACATACGGCACAGCCAAATCGCTCTGGTTTTGTAGCTTTTTTAGCGAGATTACATTTGCAAATTCATTTAAAATTTGCACCCTGTAACCATAATACTTAACCTGAACCAACGCATTTTCTTGCAAAAACGCAGTCGCCTTTGCCTGAATATCAGCGGAGTTAAATTTAAAATAAAATGGATAGCCCCACCTAGTATCTTCGTTTCTAAACACTACGATTTTATCATCGCTGTTTGGCTTTTTTGCGTAGATAAAATAGATATCTCGGACGATTTTATCCTTTGGCAACTCGTCGCTAATCACACCCTTTTCATCAACCCTTTTAACCTCTGCTCCCACGATATTTAGGGCTTTGTAGCTTGGCATTGAGTAGTTTATGAAAAAGGCTAGGAGTGCGTGAAGCACAAAAACTAGCACAAAGAGTGCGTTTTTTACAATTTTTTTCATACAAGTCCTTTAAAATTTCTATTTTTTTAATTATAATAACAAAAACACAACAAAGGACAAACGATGAGTAGTGGCTTACTTGCACTTTTGGCGATGATTTTTACACTGATTTTATGGGCGATTTACACCTACAACAGCCTAATTTCAAAGCAAAATGATGTAAAAAATATCCGTTCAAGCGTTGATGTTTGGCTTAAAAAGCGTTACGATTTAATACCAAATTTAGTTTTATCAGTAAAAGAGTATATGGTTTTTGAAAAAGAGACACTAAGTAAAATCACGGAGCTAAGAAGCCTAGCAATGAGTGCAAAAAATGGCGAAAGTTTTGAACTAAATAGCGAAATTTCAAGCCTTTTAAACGGCATAAAGGTCGCTTTTGAAAACTACCCAGAGCTAAAAGCAAACGAAAATTTTCTCCACCTGCAAAAATCTTTAAACGAGATTGAAGAGCAACTAAGTGCGGCAAGAAGAGCATATAACGCAAGTGTGATGATTTATAATAACTACACTCAAATGCTACCAAGTGGGTTAATTGCTAATCTTTTTAATTTCAAAAAAGAGTCGTTTTTTGAAATTTTAAGCAACGAGCGAGAAAATCCGAATGTAAAAGATCTGTTTAGATAATGGATATCATAAATTTAGAGCTAGAACGACAAAAAATCAAAAAAAGATTAGACTTTGTTACCACGCTTTTTGTTATCATTTTTGCACTCTCTTTGATAGTAGTTTTTTTAAATAAAAGCTCTGAATTTTTTAATTTTTTAATATCTGGTGTCGCCTTTTTAACCACAATTTTTGGACTTTATCGTGGGTTTTTAACAAAAGAATTTAACGATAATTTTAAGGATTTAGTAATTACTAAAATCATAAAAGAGCTAGATGAAAATTTAAGCTATAACAAAAATGGATTTTTATCAAAATCCGAGTTTTTATCTACAAAAATTTATGATAATAATTTGCATAAATTTAGCGGTAATGACCTAATTAGTGGCAAGGTTGATAGCGTGATGATAAAATTTAGCGATATAAAAGCCACAAAAATTTTTTACAATGGCGAAAAAGAGCAAGAAAAGTCCGTTTTTTATGGGATTTTTTTCATCGCTGAGTTTAACAAAAATATAAAATCACAAACTTATATAATTGATAAAAAATCACTAAATGCCCAAAAAATCGGCGAAAGAGCGTATATGGATGATGTTGAGTTTGAGCGGATTTTTGATGTTTTTTGCAAAGACCAAATTAATACAAGGTATCTTTTGACGCCAAAATTTATGCAAGATTTTACAAAATTACGCCAAAATTTTAAATGCCCAATAAATGCTTGTTTAATGGATAGCAAAATTTTCATTTACATTGAGCGTGGATTTGATAGCTTTGAGCCAAATTTAAAAGAGCCGTTAGCCGGCAAAGGTAAAAATTTAGAAATTTATGCCAGTGAGTTAAAAGGCTGTTTAGATTTAGTTAAAATTCTAAACCTAAACAACGACCTTTTTAAGTCATAAATCACGCTCCAAGTGCCTTTTTGACCTCATCACTTGCCATTAAAATATTCCACTCAGGCTCCCAAACCAAGTCAATCACGCACTCTTTAACGCCATCAACACGCATTACAGCGTCCTTAACCCAGCCTAAAATCAGCTCGTGAAGTGGACACGACCTAGTTGAAAGTGTCATCGTTATGACCGCCTTTTGCTCGCTAAAATAGACGTCATAAATCAGCCCAAGCGAAACAATATCAAATCCGACCTCTGGATCAACAATTGTTCTTAACTCATTGTAAATTTTCTCTACCATTTTTCTCTCCAAATTTTGTGAATTTAAAAAAGTGTAACATATTAAAACTAAGCAAAATCACGCTTAAAAATATGCAAAAAATGCCAAATTTTGTAAAAAATGCGTAGCTTAAAATGGCTATGAAATTTAGCAAAATTTCAGCATAAGCGACCTTTTTTAGCACCATTTCATCAAGCAAAGGCACCTTTTGTTTGCCAACAAAGGGTGAAATGTAGTTATACCAGATTAAAAATGGGGCGATTTTGTAAAGATGAGCGACTATAAACGGATATAAAAATCCGTAAAATAGGTAAAAAATCGCTAAATTTTTATCATCAAACAGGTAAAAAATAGCACCCAAAATCGCACCAATAAACGAAAGGTAAATGTTTAAATTCCAGTAATCATACGCCTTTCGTATGCGTTTTTTAAGCGTCAAACCAGCGTCAAAAATAAACAAAACTACACACAAAACGCCAAGTAAAATCGCAAAAATTTTACTAAAATATAGCGTAATACCAAGCAAAAAGTAGCAGGCTAGGGCGATTTTGCTAAGCAAAAATTTATTGCCGTGAGATAGGCTAAACATCGGCAGTAAAACGCTAGAAACTCCAACGATGATAAAAAATACAAAACCAAATACAAAGTAAATGTGATATTTTAATAAAAGCTCAAAATCAGCCGCAAAAATGCCGTTTAAAACAAGCACAAGCAAAGCTCCAAGCGTGATACCAACGATAAAAAACAAAGATGATACAAAAATCGCAAAGGTCGCTAAATTTTGTGTTTGTGCTTTAAAAAAGCTAAACATAAAATTAACACCAAAAAACGATAATGCAAAAAACAAAACAGCACCGCCAAAAAGCATAAGATTAAAATTCTCAAAAATCATCGCAAATGATAAAATCAAGGCCCCAGCTAAGAAAACAAAAAGGTTAAAAAACGCACCTTTTATGCTAAAAAAGGGCTTTTGAAGTATCACTGATGTGAGCTGATAAAGCGAGCCGATGATAATGCTTATTACAAATCCAAGTGCAAAAATGTGGATAAATCCAGCCGTTTTTAGAGCAAAAATCGCACTAAAATCGGCTAAAAAATAGGCAAAAATGCTTAAAATCAAGCAGAAAATTCCGCCTAAAAAGTATCCGCCAACAAGCCTAAATGGCGGTGCAAAGGTGTTTAAAAGCATATTTTATCCGTGGCAGGTGTCGTTTGCGTTAAAATTACTTAAATCAGCATTTGGCTTTAAGCTAAACGTTAGCTTTACCGCTCCATCATCTAAATTTTGAGTGTCTATATCAAAAAACGGCTCAACTTTTGGGATTAGTCCGGCTGGGAATTTATGATTTATCATCACGACTTTAACACTGCTATCTTTTACGAGATTTAGGGCAGTTAGGGCGTTTATCATCGGCTCTGGTGGGACTGATTTAGTGCTATCAAATCCGATAAAATTAACGCCATTTTCACTAAATTTATAAAAATCAAGCGTGGCATTTTCAACGCTAAATTTTTGCCAGTTTAAAAAGTAACTCATTGTTTATCCTTTAAAAAATTTCGGAGTATGATACTCTTAAATAAAATCTCTTTCATTGATATATCTCAACACAAAATTTACACCAAAAATATACAATTACTCTCTATTTTTAAGTATTATTTGTTACAATCACGTAACTATTTTACAATTAGGGGAATTTATGTTTAGAAATTTAAGTGTTGGTAAGAAGGTCGTATTTTGCGTCATCTCTCTTTTACTCGTGATTTTTACAATACTTCAAGCAGTAATTATTAAAGAATTTAAAAACTCATCTGAAAATTTAGCCACAAACAGCCTTGATATGCTTAGTCAGTCGGTATTTTTCTCACTTCGTGCAGCGATGAATTTAGGCGACGCCCAAGCGATAAAAAACGCACTTGAACTAAACTCAAAAATAGATAACATAAAATATCTAAAACTCTATCGAGCCGATGAGATCAGCGATATGTATGGTTTAGAGCGTGAAAAAATTGATGATAGCACGATAAAAGAGCAGTTTGTAAAGCCAGTAAATAAAAATTTAGAAAGCTACGATGATGGACATTACATTAGGCTTATTAAACCGCTAAAAGCGGATGCCGAGTGCCTTGCTTGTCACGCCACTTCAAGCGAAGGCTCGGTGCTTGGAGTTATGGATATGGGCTACACGCTTAACAATATTGATGAGAATTTAACCACCCAAAGCTTTAAATTTCTATTTATTTTCATCGCATTTTTAATCTTAACCTCGGCTGTTGTTATCTTTACGCTTAATAAAATTGTCATAAAACGCATTGAGGCCTTGCGATACAGGACAAAGGATTTAGCCGACGGCGACTGCGATTTATCAGCTAGGCTCGTGGTTAGAAGTGAGGATGAAATAAGCAAGGTCGGCAAAAACGTAAATAGTTTTATTGAGAAAATTCAAAACACAATCAAAAGCATTCAGCTTAGCTCAAACGACATCACAAGGCAGATTGAGGCACTAAGGACAAACTCATCAAATCTCACACAAAGCTCACAAGATGGCAAAAAACAAGCCGATTTATCGTATAAATTTACAAAGCAAATTGACGATGACTTTATCTTTACAAAGCAAATGGCACAAAATGCCGTAAGCCTTTCAAGCAACTCAAACGAGAAGCTAGATAGCGTGATTTTAACGCTAAAAAGTGTCGTTGATAACATAAACACAGCCAGCTCAAACGAGCAAGCCTTAGCCCTAAAAACCAAAGAAGTGGCGACACAAAGCGAAAATATAAGCAAAATTTTAAGCATCATTGATGATATTGCTGATCAAACAAACCTGCTTGCACTAAATGCTGCTATTGAAGCAGCCAGAGCTGGCGAGCACGGCAGGGGCTTTGCCGTGGTGGCAGAAGAGGTAAGAAAACTAGCCGAGCAAACCAGCTCACAGCTTGAAGATATCGCAATAAACTCAAAAAATATCATCACAAGCGTGGCTGAGTTAAGCAGTGCTTTAAAGCAAAACTCATCAAACATACTTGATTTAAGCACGAGAGCAAATAGCCTGATGAACCTAGCTTACGAAGCACAAGCGACAAACAACTCATCAATTAAAATCACAAAAGACGTGCAAACACGCACAGATGACACGCTTTCTAGCCTTGAAAATCTGCTAAAAGATACCGAAAAATCGGTGCAAATCGCTGATAATAACGAGAGAATTTCAGCCGAGCTTTTAAATATAGCAAAAGTGCTTGATACCGTTTCAATCAGCTTAAAAGAGAACTTAAATAACTTTAAAATTTAGCCAAGTTTGGCTAAATTTTAATAAAATCGCCAAAAGCGGTGTTGAAATTTGGCTCTAAATGCTTTAAAAATAGCTCGGATACGACCTTGCTTTTAAACAAATCGCCGCAAAAACTAATGCTATCAAAGCCAAGCTCACGCCCATAATCGTAACAAAAATCGCTAAAAAATAGCGCCAAAGACTGCACACAGCCAAAGCTGATATTATGCACACCAGCCCCAGCTAGATAAAAACTCATCGCTGATTTTATAAATTTTAGTGCGTTAAACTCATTTTTGCTCCGCCCGCACTCAATGCTAACGCCCTTTTTGACACTAAAATCAAGGGCATTTAAAAGCAAAATCTCCCCAGCTCTCTTTGGCTCATCGCTAAGTCCGATTAAGACCCCAACAATGCAAAAAAGCGAGAAAAAACTAGCAGGTAGGTTTAAATTTTGATTTGAAATTTCATATGTTTTGGTAAAATTTTGCATAAATTGCTCGCCACTTGGTAGCTCTTTAATAAGCGTAAAAATCTCATCAAAACTGCTAAATTTTGGCACAAATAAAAGCTCTACACCTTTAAAATTCACACTATCATCGCCAGATTTTTTAAACTCTAACACCAGCGATTTTTTATCTAAAATTTCATTTTTTTGGCTAAAAAGTATATTGTTTTCTAAAATCATCGCCTCGTTTTGGTTTGTAAAATTTTCTAACCCAACAAAGCTCACGCCACGCTTAAAAAGCTCATCGCAAAATGCATAAAAAAATAGATCTTTTGGGGCTTTGACACTATAAAATTTCTGTGCGTCATCGTGATTTTGGCGAAATAGTGCAGTGGTTTTTAGCAAAATCGTGGGCTTGTCAAAACTGGCAAGGGCGACTTGTTCTTGCTCGGCTGCTATAAACATTTTTGGTAGATTTTTTAGATTTGTTGGCACGATAGTTTTTGCGTTTTTGCTGTTTAAAACTAAAAATTCTCCATTTTTATCTGCCATTTTTAGCTCATTTTTTAAGATAAACTCATCAACGGCTCTTTTTAAAAGCTCGTTAAAATTAAGCTCATTTACGGCTTCGTTAAAGATAAAAATTTCGCTTAAAACACCAAACTCATTTTTGATGATTTTGCCGTTTTTGTAGGCATTTATCACGCTTGGCGTGATAGCGTTTGTCTTTGGATTTGATATATTTAGGCTATTTTGTGGCAAATTTTCAGCCAAAAAAACTCTCGTGTCTTGTAAGAATATTGAGTGGGGTAGATTTTGACTTAGAGTGGTTGAAAAGCTAGAAATTTCATCATCACTCCCACTTGCAAAAAGTGTGATATATTCGCCATTTTGCGTGATTTTATGCTCAATATTTTCTGAAATTTTTGATAATAAATAGCAAAAATCAGCACTAAAACAAGCCATTTTAAACTCAAATGCAATAATCATAAAAAGCCTTTAAAATTTTAACTAAAAACTTGAAAAAATTTATAGGTAAAATTTTGATTTTTAGGGCTTAAAGCCCCTTTTTTGCGTAAATGTCAGCCATATCTTGTGGGCTAATCTCAGCTATTTTTTCACACTTAAAGCCAAGCTCACTTAGATGATTTATTAGCGTCTTTTCTGCCACTTTTGAGCCGTTTAAAATTTGCTCTGAGAGCTTAAAGCTCATTGGCAAAATTCTGCTTGGCACAAGTCCTAAAATTTTGCCTTTTGGGCGGTCGCCACTAAGTGCCATAAGTTCAAGAGTTTGTAGCATTTCAACCTCGTGAGCCGAGCCGTCCCAGCGAATTTTTTGTGGCATATTATCAATGTCAAAAAAATAGACATCGCCGACACTAGCGTCATCACAGCTAACGCAGTCAATGACTATTAAATAATCGCAATCTGCAATTATGGGCGTAAGAGCGACGGCAAGTGTGCCACCGTCAATAAATTTAAGGCTATGGTTAGCAGAGCTAAATTTATAACTCCGCTCAACCGCCATAGCCAAATGAACGCCAATGCCCTCATCGCCAAACATCACATTGCCAATGCCAAGCACTAAAACTCTCAATGTTTTGCGTCCTCTTTTACGTATTTATAGCCACTAATGATAGCGTCCATCGCTCCGTCCTTGCCTTTTACGGCGTTAAAAATCGCCATATAGACGTGAATTACAACAAAAACCATTATAACCCACATACAAATTCTATGTATCGTCCTAACGTTTGCAAGTCCGCCCATCATCGCCTCAAAGCCACGCATACTCTCATAAATTAGCCCACCAAAACCATCGTGATAAACGTGAGCGTAAAGCACAAGTCCAGTTAGGCAAATAAGCACCAAAATAGCGTAAAAAAACAGATACGAAGCAAACTGCAAAGGGTTATAAACGCCCTTTAAATGCGGGTGTTCGCCCATAAAAAGGTAGTATTTTATCTGCTTAATCCACACGATTGGATTGATAAAATCAAGTATGCTTCTCCACTCTTTACGGCTGTGTTTATCAAATAAAAATAGGTAAATTTTAAAGATTAAACAGCCAATTAGCACAAATCCGGCGATTTGGTGTGCCATACGCCACTTTGCATTCATAAAAAGCGTAGGTTCGCTTGAAATTTCAGGCGACATAAATACATAGCTAATGTAATAACCGCTAAAAATCAAAAACGCAATAGATATAGCCCTAATCCAGTGAGTTAGTCTAAGACCGATTGAAAATTCATAAACGCCATAACGTTTCATCTCTTTTGCCATAGCACACCCCTTACAAATTTGGATTTATCTTATACTCGCTTAGCGTGTTGCCACTCATATCCATTACGTGAACAGCACAAGCAATACAAGGGTCGTATGAGTGAATTTTGCGGATTATTTCAAGTGGCTGGGTCAAATCAGCTAACTTCGTGCCAATCAAACACGCCTCGTAGCTACCCATTTGACCTTTGCTATCTTTTGGCGAGGCATTCCACGTGCTTGGCACGACTGCTTGCCAGTTTTCTATCACGCCGTTTTTAATCCTGCACCAGTGACTAAGTGTGCCTCTTGGGACGTGTCCCATATAAAATCCGCGATACTCTTTATCCTTGTCTATCACGTATTTAGCGCAAGTTTCGCTATCAACTTTTAAATTTTCAACCAAAGCGTTAAAGGCTAAAATGGTATTATCAGCGACGATTTTTGCTTCAAGCATTCTAGTTGCTGTTCTACCTAGCGTTGAAAATACCGCACTTACAGGTAGCCCAGTATCAGCTAGGAATTTATCCACAAGTGGGACTACGTATTTATTGCCCTTTGCGTAATTTACCACGATATTTGCAAGAGGTCCTACTTGAAGTGGCTCTCCGCCGTATCTAGGCGATTTTATCCAGCTGTATTTGCCCTTTGTGTTAAAAATTTTAGAGTGAGCCATTTGCCCCTTGTCATCTACGCTCTCGCCGTCAATTAGCCCAGTGTAGTTTGGCTCGGTTTGTCCATCATATGGGTGAAGTGGCGCTGGGTTTTGATACCACGAGTGCGTCGCCTCTTCGGTAATTTTATCAGTCTGGACTTCATAAACCTTGCTTATATCGCCGTTTTTAATGATACCGCTATCAAAGAGCCACTCGTTTGCTCCGATTTGAAATTCTCTGTAAGTGTATAAATTTGCCACGCCGACATCGCCAACTACGCTTGGCTCGTTTGCATAAGCACGACCAGCCATAACGAGATCTGGATAGTAAGCCCTATCAATAAATTCCTGACACTCTTTAAGTTTTGTTAGGTATTCGCCAAGTCTTGCTGGGCTTTGAAGATCCATAACGCAAGTAACTCCGCCAACGGTTAGGCTTTGTGGGTGCGGATTTTTAGAGCCAAAAATCGCCATCATCTGAGCGACTATGCGTTGAATTCTAAGGCACTCTAAGTAGTGAGATAGGACGATTAAATTTTGCTCTGGCGTTAGCTTGTAGGTTGGGTGTCCCCAGTATGCGTTTGCAAATGGTCCAAGATTGCCCTTTTTAGCAAATGTTGCTACTCTATCTTGCACCTCTTTTAGCTTATCAGCACCACAAGCATAAGGCGTGTCGGTGTATTTAAATGCCTCCTCACTTGCCTTTTTTGGATCAGCCTTAAGTGCCGAAACCACATCAGCCCAATCAACGCCGTGAAGATGATAAAAATGCACGATATGGTCGTGGATAAAAAGCGCTGTATTCATCAGCGTCCTAGTTAGCTGTGCATTTAGCGGTGGCTTAATGCCAAGTGCGTTCTCAACGGCAACAATACCAGCTTTGTAGTGTGAAAATGTGCAAACTCCACAAATTCTCTGCGTAAAAAAGCCGACATCTCTTGGGTCGCGGTTTCGCACGATTTGCTCAATCCCGCGCCAAAGCGTTGAGCCAGAATACGCCTCTTTTACGACATTATTATCATCAACGACAACCTCAATGCGAAGATGCCCCTCAATACGTGTTATCGGATCTATTACTACTCTTTTATCGCTCATTTTACACCTCGCTATCTTTTCTAGTTGCCGCTATTAGTGCGTGTGCGGCAATGCCAATGCCTGTTAGGGCTAAAATTCCTATGCCGATTTTATCACTTACGTTATCAGCGCCAAGCCCTAAAACCGTGTTGTAAAGTCTATCGCCCATTGGCTCTTCAAATGGTCCCATATTATCCCAAAAATCAGGCTCAGAACAGCCTATACAGCCGTGTCCAGCTTGGACTGGCCAGCTTGTGTGCGAGTTAAAACGCTCACGTGAGCAGTTATTAAACGTATAAGGTCCTTTACAGCCGACTTTGTATAAGCAGTAGCCATTTTTTGCACCCTCATCGCCAAAATTTTGCACGAATTCGCCAGCGTCAAAATGCCCACGCCTTTCGCAAAGGTCGTGAATTCTAAGCCCGTAAGCCCATTTTGGGCGGTTAAACACGTCAAGTGCTGGTAGTGTGCCAAATAGTAAGAAATGAAGCACGTTGCCGACTATGTTTTTCTCGCTTGGCGGACAGCCCGGGACGTTTATGACCTTTTTATCGGTTACTTTTGATAGGCTAACCGCATTTGACGGATTTGGACGTGCTGCTTGGATACCGCCAAAGCTAGAACAGGTGCCGATCGCAAAAATGGCAGCGGCGTTTTCGCTTGCTTTTACCGCACTTTGTTTGCCGGTGGTGCCGTGAGCACCGATTGTTAGGTAGTGCTCGGTATCGCCGGTTGGAATTCCGCCCTCAACCATTAAAACATACTGACCTTTGTATTTTTCAATCGCACTTTCAAGGTTATGCTCGGCCTGCCAGCCAGCAGCTGCCATTAGCGTTTCGTGGTATTCAAGGCTAATGTAGTCAAAAATCAGGCTATCAATCGTAGGCGTATCAGAGCGAAGCAAACTCTCAGAACAGCCCGTGCATTCAGCCATATGAAGCCAAATAACTGGCAATCTATCGGCTAACTCAGTAGCTCTTGCCACAGCAGGTGCAAAACTAGCAGGTAGTGCCATAAATGCAGTCATCGCGCCAGCCCACTTCATAAAATCACGCCTTGAAAAGCCATTTTTTTCAAGGGCGTTTGAGATGGTTTCATCTTTGTTTAGTTTTTTTAACTTTGCTAGTTCATCAAGTCTTTGATAGACGCTAGAAAGATCATTAAACGACATAGTAACTCCTTGTAAATAAAAGTTAATATTTACGAAATGCTACAATCTTTTTAACAAAAAGAATATTAAATTTTAAATTAATATTTTTATTTTAATTTAGTTTAAAAATAGTGTGAAAAATGGCAATTTGGTATTATTCTTTAAGGGCATATTTGTGTAAATTTATAAATTTCGGACAAAAAATGGGTAAATTTCACAAAAAAGCTTAAATTTTATAGCCGATATTTATCTCAAACTCTTTTAAACGCTTGTGAATTGAGCGAAGTTCGGTGATTGTAGTCCAGTTGTTAATGAAAATTGAGAATGAATTTCTAACCTGAGCAAAGGCGTTATTTACCTGCATCATCACTCCAAGTGTGATAAGCCCTGAAAATAGCCCGGGTCCCATTATCAAAATCGGCACGATAATCATTAACTGAGAGAAAAAATTTATCCACAAATCAAAATATCCGTAGTGTAGAAATAGGCGGTTGTAGTTAAATTTTAGCCCAGTAAAAAGCTCGGTTAGGGTAGGGATTTGAGCAAAATTTTCTTTATTATCCTCGCCATAAACTAGCTCTTTTCTAAATGCCGCTTCAACTTTTTGGTTGTTGTATTCAAGTCCGGGCAACATAATGCCAACAAACCACGAAATAACAAGCCCTCCAATGCTAACAAGCAGAGCAACCCAAACAAGCGAGCCTTCAAAATCCTTTAAAATAGGGATATTTACGCCACTGCTTAGCTCCCAAAGTATAGGCAAAAATGCAAAAAGCTTCATTAAAGCACTTGCTACTTGAAGTCCAAGACTCTCAACGATTTTTGCAAAGCGGTAGATATCTTCTTGGATACGCTGTGAGCTACCTTCAATCTCGTTTTTAACATTTCGCCAATATTTAATGTAAGTAAAAGTCATCGCCTCACGCCACTTAAACGCCCAAATTCTCGTAAAATATCCAGTAATTGTAGCTAAAAAAACGTATGGGAAGGCGATTTTGGCAAACTCAACCATACTCGCCCAAAAATCATCAATGCTGTGCTGTGAAACGTTTTGGACAATGTCGTAAAATTTTCTATACCACTCGTTTATATCAACGGTGAATTTTGTCTGAAAATACAAAGATAAAAGCAAAAACAACGCCCCAAGATACGCCCACAAAGCCCACTTTTTAGAAGCAAAAAACGATGAAAACAAAAAATCCCCTTTAAAATTTTAGCGATGATAGCTAAAAAAATGTAAAAATTTCATAAACGTTTTTACTTAAACGCTTTCGCCCATTAGCAGTCTTAGGACTAGGTTTGCTTGGTGGTTTGCACACACAGCAACCCTAGGCGCCATAAGTCCTTGACCTATTTTTGCTTCGTTTGAAAAATCTCCACAAAGGTATAAATTTTTTGCAAATTTTATCGTTTTTATGAGATTTGAACTATAAAATCCAGCCATACCAGAGGCACAAATCACGCTTTTATCAGCCAAACTAGCCCCAGCTTCGCCTAAAATCATCTTTTTGCTAGGCACGTTATCAAAGGCCTCGCAAATGATAGAACAAGGCGCGAAAATTTCAGCTATATTTTTAGCGTCTAAATATATCTCGTGAGTGATGACTTCTACAAAGGGATTTATATCTGCAATCAGCGATTTTAACGCCTCTGTCTTTTGCATACCGATGTGGCGGACGTAGTATTGTTGGCGGTTTAGGTTGCTTGGCTCAACGATATCAAAATCAACCAAAACCAACCTAGCCACGCCCACACGAGCAAGGCTAATGGCGATATTTGAGCCAAGTCCGCCAAGCCCAGCCACGCCGACACAGGCGTTTTTTAGGGCATTGTTTAGCTCTGGTGTGTTTCTAGCTTCTATCATCGGCTTTAAAATTTCAAGGTTAGGCATTACACCACGCCTAATTAGCGTGATTTTGTCGTTTTCGTTTAACGCAAAATTCTCCTTAATTGCAAAGCCATTTAAGATAAAAATATCGGCGTTAATTAGCTCGTTTTTATCCAAAAATTCATAAAAGTGCGAATTTTTATCTAAAAATTCACGCCTTAACTCATCGGTACTTGTTGCGTTGGTGCTAAAATTTACGCCGTTAATCGTGATATTCATCTGTAATTTTTCACAAATTCAGCAATTCTAGCAATGCCCTTTTTTAGGCTCTCTTTATCGGTTGCAAAGCTTATTCTAAAATAGCCGTCCATACCAAATCCAACGCCCGGCACACAGGCGACATTTGCCTCTTCAAGCAATCTTGTGCAAAATTTCATTGAATCTGGCTCAACCGCCTTGCAATTTACAAACAGATAAAACGCTCCATCTGGCGTAGGCACACTAAGCCCCTTAATCTTATTGATTAGCTGGACTGCCAAATCTCGCCTTGATTTATACTCATTTTTCATAAACTCAATATCAGCGTCGCTTTGCCCTAAAAGCGAAGCGATAGCACCACATTGAACTAGCGAGGCGATGTTGCTCGTGCTTTGGCTTTGTAGCTTTTTAACAGCAGAATTTAGCTCATCAATCGCACTTGCCATATAGCCAAAACGCCAGCCGGGCATAGCGCCACACTTGCTTAGTCCATTAATCGTAATAGTCCTTTTAAACATATCATCGCTCACGCTAGCCACAGCGACAAATTCGCCGTTGTATGTTAGTTTCTCGTAAATTTCATCGCTAACGACTAAAATTTCAGTGCCTTTTAAAACTTTGCCAAAGGCTAAAAGCTCATCTTTTGTGTAAATCGCACCGCTTGGGTTATTTGGGTGGTTTAGGCATAAAATTTTTGTTTTTGGCGTGATTTTAGCCCTTAACTGCTCGGCTGAAATTTTAAATCCAGTCGTGTCATCAGCCTCAATAAAAACTGGCACACCACCGCTAAATTTTACCATTTCAGGGTAGCTTACCCAGTATGGACTTGGGATGATAACCTCGTCGCCGTCGTTTAAAACCGCTTGAAAGATATTAAAAAGCGAGTGCTTTGCACCGACATTTGTGATGATTTGACTTGGTTTGTAATCAAGATTATTATCTCGTTTAAGTTTTGTTGCGATTGCCTTTAAAACCTCTGGGTCGCCCGGTATTGGCGTGTATTTGCCACAGCCCTTATCAAGTGCCTTTTTTACGGCATCTTTTATCACCTCTGGGGTGTCAAAATCAGGCTCGCCAGCCGAAAAGCTAATGACATCTCTGCCTTGCTGTTTCATCTCTTTTGCCTTCGTGCTTATGGCGATTGTTAGGGACTCACTTAGAGCTTGCATTCTTTTTGATAAAATCATAGGCTATCCTTTTAAAATTTTTAAGTATTTTATAATAATAAAAAGCAAAGCAAACAAAATTTTTACTTTTACGCCTTGCTTTTTAAAATTTGTTTCAATTTGTAACTAATTTATCGTTTTTAAATAGCTATTGTCATTTAAAAACAGATAAAGCTCACCTAAAATTTGCTTTTTTTGCGTCTCATTTATGAGTTTTGACTTCTCTAAACGCTCATTTAAGCTATCTTGTATCTCATAAATATCATAATCCATATCCTCCATAATATCAAGGATAGACTGGCTTTCAAGTAGGTGCTTAATCTCATAACCGCTCTCGGTAATCTCAATTGTTGCTTCGGTTGGATGAGTAAAGAGATTATGCTTCATACCAAGCACCTCTTGATAAGCACCGACTAAGAAAAAGCCCAAAAAATACTCCTCTTTTTCAACATCAACATCGTGTAAAAATAGCTGATTAGCATCTTCTGTGTAGCTTATCTCGCCGTCGCTATCGCAGGTAATATCCCAGATGCAAGCTGGCAGAGTAGGGCGGATATCAAGGCGGTCAAGTGGCATAATCGGGAAATTTTGCTTTAATCCCCAAAAATCTGGCAGGGATTGAAACATTGAAAAATTTACCAAATATCGTTCTTTTATCTCTTCTTGAATTTTTACTAAATCTGCTGTGCTATTTTTACTCCCAAGCATTACAACTGCTTTTTTGCTAATTAACTGCACCAAAACTTCGGCATTTGAGCGGTCTTGCAAATCAACATAGCCAAGGTCAAAAAGCGTCAAAACGCTCTCCATATGATGAATGCTATCGTGCAGGTATTCAAGGGCGTTTGAGGGTTTTATTGAGTTATAAAGGTCGTAAAGTTCGGTTATTAGCGGTGGATTTGATTTTTTTAAATTTAGCTTTTCTTCGGTGTGGTCTTGACTAAAAAGCTCTAAAACTGGGGCGACTAAGAGTGCGTGAGATGCTGAAATAAAGCGTCCGCTCTCAATGAAAATATCTGGTTCTTGCTCCTTTTTTTGCCCTGCTATGCTTTTTAGTAGATAAACGACGTCGTTTGCATATTCGTTTAGGGTGTAGTTTCGGCTTGTTGTTTGCTTAAATTGCGAGTATTCAATGGCAAGTCCGCCACCTAAATTTATGGCTTTTAGGTTATTTGCGCCCATTTTTCTAAGCTCGGCGTAGATGTTACCAGCCTCGGTTAGGGCTTTTTTTAGCGGATGAATTTCGGTGATTTGTGAGCCGATATGAAAGTGTATCATCGTAAAATGATCCAGCAAATTCGCCTTTTTAAGCATATTTATGGCTTCAATGAGCTCGGTTGAAGTTAGTCCGAATTTTGAGTAAATTCCGCCACTTTTTGCCCAAATGCCAGAGCCAGTTGAGTGAAGGCGGATTCTAAGACCGATATTTGGCTTTGGGGCAAATCGCTCTTTTGCAGTGGCGATTATCGCTTCAAGCTCGTTTAAGCCTTCAATCGTTAGCGTGATATTATGCCCCATTTCAGCGGCGATAAAGCCGATATTTATTAGCTCTTTATCCTTAAAGCCATTAACTGTTATTGGGGCGCCGTCGTTGTTGTAAGCCATTGTTAGCAGTAGCTCGGCCTTTGAGCCAGCTTCAAGTCCGTAATTATAGGGTTTGCCAAGTGCTACTAAATTTTTAACAAAGCCCGGATATTGATTTACTTTTAGCGGATAGACGGCACTAAAATTGCCCTTGTAATCAAACTCTTTTTTTGCCTTTGAAAAGCTTGAATAAATCTGCTCAATCTGCTTTTTAATCAAGTGTGGGAAGCGTAAAAGTAGCGGTCCTCGGTAGCCTTCGTTTCGTATATCTTTGACAATGTCAAGGATAGCTGGCTTGCTCTTTTTGTTTATGCAAACCTTGCCGTTTTCAATGATGAAGTTATTATCTCCCCAAATGTTTAAGCCATAGTCGTTCATTTTTGTCCTTTTAAAATTTGTTTTTGTTTTTTTAAAATAAACCTTTATGGTTTTTGATTTTTGAATTAGCTAGTTTTACATACTCATCATTTATCTCATAGCCAACAAAATTTCTTTTTAAATCTATTGCAGCCAAAGCAGTAGTTCCACTGCCAATAAATGGGTCTAAAACAATATCGTTTTCAAAACTATAAAATTCAATCAATCTTCTTGGTAGCTCAATAGGAAATGGAGCAGGGTGTCCGACTTTTTTTGCGCTAACTGCACCAAAACGCCAAATTGACTTACTCCACTCCATAAAATTTTCTTTGTTAATACTATCTAACTTATCTCTCTTTTCTCTTTTAAAATCGCCTTTTGAAAATACCAAAATATATTCGTGTGTATCTCTTAAAACTGGATTTGACGCGCTTTTAAAACTCCCCCAAGCAAGACTTACTCCACTACTAGCACTTTTATCCCAAATAATTTCTCCACGCATTAAAAATCCAAGCTCAATCATTATCTGATTTACATACATAGTTAGTGGGATATATGGTTTTCTGCCTATATTTGCAATATTTATACAAACTCTACCGCCATTTACAAGCACTCTTTTTGTCTCTTTAAAAACAGATTTTAGTAATTTTAAATACTCATCTAGTGTTAAATTCTCGTCATAATCCTTGCTTACATTGTATGGTGGAGATGTTAGCATTAAATGAACACTATTATCTGGCAATTCGCTCATATTCTCACTGCTTTTGCAGAATATTTTATTTAAATTTTTCTCTAAAATAGGATTTTCTTTACCGCCTTTTTTGATATCAAAATATAAATTTTCATATAATTTTGAGTTATAAAATTTTGAAGAATCGTGTCCTATTCTAGCACTAACACCAAATGATGAAGTTGCAGAATTTTTCATTGTTCGCCTTTAATAAGTTGTAAAAAATTTTCTGCTATTTCTAGCTCATTTTGGTATTTTGCAGATTTTTTTATGATTTCTGCAAGCTTTTTCTTTTCTAACATAGCTGAAAAATAGTATCGCTCACTATTTAAAATTTCAGATATTATTATTTCTAGGTCATCTAAATTTCTTGGTGTTTGAAAATATTTTAATGGCGATTTGTCTAAATTTAATTGTGGATTTAAAGATAAAATTTTTTGCAAAACTCCATACTGCCCTAAATGGTCTATTTTTGAAAGATAATTGCTACTAATATTTGTATTGCCTAGTATAATTATTGGTATTTTTCTAGCATTTTCTGAGCTGACTCTAATATTAATCGCCTTGCCAATCGCTTTTAAAACACTATCACTTCTCATTAGTGAGGGCATAGCTTTATGCGTTTTATAATCACCTAAAAAGACCACTTTTTCATCTATAAATTCGTAATTATTTACTATGCTCATTTTTATCTCAAAGATTAGTTTTATATTTTTAGCGGTTTGTTCTGTTTGATTTGTTGTGCAAAAAGCCAAATCAGCCCTTGAACTTTTAATCAGACCAAGCTCATTACAAACCACACCATTTACAGCATATAGACCAAATTTTTTAGCTATTGGTTCTAAAATTTTTTGACACCAAGTCTCAGTATATGAGCCTATGAGTGAATTTCTTGATTGTAAAGTTGGTATATTTTTTTTACACTCTTTTGGTATGTAGGCTAAAAATTTATTATCAATTTCGTAAAAAATATCTTGTTTTGTGGCAAAATTTGCCATTATAGCATTTTGAAAAAAATTAATTTCGTCTTTTATATCCCACATTTTATAAGCTTTCTATTTTAAAAATCTCATCAATTTTTATCGTTTTTTCATCTTTATTTTCTAAATTTTTATACCAAATTTCGCCATTTTTGCGTTCGTTTTCGCCAATGCAAAGAAAAATTTTTGTGTTGATTTTATCGGCATCTTGCAGGTGTTTGGCTAGTTTTTTGGCTTTGTAGCTTATTTGTGTCTTAAAATTTTTACGTAATTTAATGCCTAAATCAAAGACAAAATCCACATTTTGCTCATCCAACGCACAAAGATAGACCCCGTCACGTGCGTTTTTGCTCTCTCTTTCACCCAAAATCTCCATAATTCGCTCAATACCCATAGCAAAACCCACGCCAAAACTCGCCTTGCCACCAAGATACTCAACAAGCCTGTCGTAGCGACCTCCACCAGCGACAGCACTTTGAGAGCCGATCTCATCACTAACAAACTCAAAAGCGGTCTTACAATAATAATCAAGCCCACGCACAAGCCTTGCGTCTATCTCGTAGCTCACGCCGTTTTTGGCTAAAATTTCTTGTAATTTTGCAAAATCAGCCGCTGCCTCGTCGCCTAAATTTTCAATCATCAGCGGTGCATTTTTGTAAATTTCTTGACAGCTTTCGTTTTTACAATCAAGCACACGAATTGGATTTAACGCCTTTCTACGTTTGCAATCATCGCAAATAAACGCTTCGTTTTGCTCTAAAAATTTCACCAGCTTTTGTCTATAAAGCCCCATACTATCGGCGTCGCCTAGCGAATTTATTTTTAGCGTAGTTTTTATTTGCAATCTATTTAAAATTTCAGCTATCATTAAAATAACGCTAGCGTCCTCACGGACATCGCTCTCACCAAAACACTCCACGCCAAACTGATGAAACTCACGCAAACGCCCTTTTTGTGGGCGTTCGTAGCGAAACATTGAGCCGTGATAAAAATATCTATAAACTCCACCAGCCCTGTCTAGCTTACTCTCAATAAAGGCACGAACGACCCCAGCAGTGCCTTCTGGGCGAAGACAGACGTCATTTTCGCCCTTGTCAATAAATTGATACATTTCTTTGCCGACTATATCGCTACTTTCGCCCACGCTTCGTTTAAAAAGTGTTGTTTGTTCTAGGTGTGGAGTTTTTATTAAAGTGTAGCCATAATTTTTTGCCACAGCTTCACAAACGCCGATTATTTGCTCGTAAAGTCCGCTTTTTTGGGGCATTATATCTTTCATACCGCGAAGTGCCGTTATCATTTTTAGTCCTTTATGAATTTTTCTATCTCTTTTGTTATTTGATTTTTGTTTAAACTAGCGTCAATTATTAACGTATTTAAATTTAAAAGCTCACAAGCCTCTCTCATCGCATCTTGAACGCCTAAAAGATACTCAACGCCCCTTTTTTCAATGCTATCAAATCCGCCACGCCCATTTAAACGGCTTAAAATAAGCTCCTTTGTGGCATAAAAAAGCACGACCTTATCTGGCAGAAGTCCATTTAGGGCAAATTTGTTTAAAAAAACAAGCTCATTTATGTCAAAATCGCCGTTTTTTAGAGCGTAAGCAATGCCTGAAATAAGCCCACGATCTGAGATTACAAAGCTATTTTTGCTTAAAATTTTATCCATTGTTTCGGCTCTGTCGGCTAAAAAAAGCAAAATTTCAGCTCGTTTGCTAAGGCTAAATTTACCGCCGAGCAAAATTTCTCGTAAAATCTCGCCAAATGCCGTCCCGCCGGGCTCTTTTGTGATAAAAGCATCTTTAAAAATTTGCGAAACGCACTCAATTTGCGTGCTTTTACCCACGCCGTCAATGCCCTCAAATAGAATATACATTTTCACTCTTTAAAAATGGCAAAATTTCGTTTGGCACGAGCTTTGAAACGTCGCCGTTGTGGCTTAAAACCGAGCGAACGATAGAGCTTGAAATGAAGGCATTTTCAAGACTTGGCATAAGATAAATCGTCTCAAAATCGCTCCAAAGTGTGGCGTTTGCGTAGCCGATTTGTAGCTCGTATTCAAAGTCGCTCACGGCACGAAGCCCACGAATCGTGGTCGTAATGCCCTGCGATTTTGCAAAATCAACAAGCAGTCCAAAAAATGGTGTAACCTCTAAATTTTGAATATTTTTTGTAGCGATTTTTACCATTTCAATGCGTCTATTTAGCTCAAACATCGGCTTTTTGTTGTCGTTTTTAGCCACCGCAACAATGACTTTATCAAAGAGTTTTGACGCCCTTTTAATAACATCAACGTGCCCATTTGTAATCGGATCAAAAGTGCCCGGATATATACAAGCTTTCAAAATTTTGCCTTAAATTTAAATTTAAAGCTGACATTTTACAATTTTTTTGCTTATAGTTAAATTTTTGATTTTATGTATAAAAATATGTAAAATAATTCATAAAATAATACGAAAAATTTTATGAATTACTCCCATTTTTTGTAAATTTTATGCTCAATTTCAAGTAAATCAAGCCACTTACCAACTATAAAATCACTCATTTGCTCAACGCTTTTTGCCTTTGAGTAAAAGCCAAAAACTGGCGGTGCTATCGCCACTCCAAGCAAGGCTAAATCGCTCATTTGACGAAGTGAAATAGCAGAAAAAGGCATCTCTCTAACGCCTAAAATCAGCCGTTTTTGCTCTTTTAGAGCAACAGCTGCTGCTCTTGTGATTAGCGTGTCTGAAATGCCGTTTGAAATTTTTGCCAAAGTGTTAATGGAGCAGGGCGAAATTATGCTTTTATCAATCCCAAAGGAGCCAGATGAGATTGAAGCACCTAAATTTTTATCATCAAAAAATGTGATATTTTGATAATTTATATCATCAGTTTTTATAAAATTTTTGATATTATTTATCGGTTTTTTATCACTTTTAAAACCTTTAAAAGTTGAGCCATTTTGCAAACAAAATTTTATAAAATCATCGGCTTTTATGCCGTTTTCAAGCTCTAATGCTAATTTTGCGCCACTGCTAATTACGGCAAAAACCTCCGCTTTTTGGCTTAAAATTCCTAAAAGTTTAAAGCCCAAAACCACACCACTAGCACCACTAATACCGATAAATATTCTCATCTTATAATCACCTGATTTTTTGAAACGACACTCGCCTTTAAGCTCTTTTTGTCGTGAGTTTTTACCATTATGTCATCGCCTAAATTTGCATTTTCAAGTGCGATGACCTCAATTATCACGCTTAAACCACTCTCGTTTAAGATTGCATTTAGTTTATCGCCCTTTTTTATGAGTGAAATTTCAAGAAAATAGTTTTTTAAAAGCACATCGCCTGAGCTGATTTTTGACTTTGCCATAAGTTTTGAGCTGATATTTTTTAGCGAATTTTTGTTAAATTTATCAAAATCAATGTAACTTTTTTGATAATCAGTCGCTTTTAAAACCGAGCCGATTTCTATCTCGTTTAGGGCGATTAAAACTGGCATATCAGCTGTGAAATTGTAGCGAAAATATAAATTTTTAATGTTTATATTATCGGCTTTAAAACTAACTCTAAATGTGCCGTGAGAGCCTAAACTTGGGGTTAAAAATAGATTTATGATTTTGTAATCTTTAAAATTTTCTGGTAGTTTTGCCTGTGAGATTATGTTTAGTTTTTTAACGCTAATGCCCTCAAATTCATCGCTGATTGCCATTAAAAATTTAGCCTGAATTTCATCAAAAATTGAGCAGTTTTTCACAAAAGCCACGCTGCCACCGCTTTTGTCTTTAAATGCCTTAAAATTTGAGCTTAAAATTTCAAAAAGCTCTTTTGAGTTGATTTTTGCCGCTCTTTGTGTTTCTAAGTTTAAAATTTCATTATCTTCGCCACTAAAACCAAAGGTTTTAAGCGAGATAACATTACTATTTAAACAATACATTGGGTAAATGCTGACATCTTTTGCAAATAAAAAAAGTGGGAGAAGTAAGAAAAAAATGGAGCGGGAAACGAGATTCGAACTCGCGACCCTAACCTTGGCAAGGTTATGCTCTACCCCTGAGCTATTCCCGCAATCAAAAAGAAGTCGGCATTTTAGCAAAATAAACTTCATTTGTCAAGATAGCCTTAAAATAAAAATTTCGCTACCTTCTAAAATCTCGCTCTCATCGGACTTTGAAAGATAAATTGCGTTTGAATTTACAAGTGGTGTTATCATACCTGAGCCGTATTTATTGTCGTTTAAAACGTTAAAAACGCCATTTTTAAACTCGCCAAGCACGACATTTATACGACCGCTTTTTAATTTTAGGCTGTTTTTTAGCGTGGCTTTTGTTAGTTCGTGTTTAGTTTTTGTTAAAAATGGCACGATTAGCAAAAATGCCATTAAAAAGGCTGCCATTGGGTTACCAGCTAGGACAAATGCGATTTTGTTGCCGTTTTTAAACGCCTTGCTTGGAGCACCCGGACGGATATTTACGTGGCTAAAAATTTCAGTAAAACCAAGCGAGAGCAGGGCGTCTTTCATATAGTCAGCATCGCCCTTGCTAGCGCCACCAGAGCAGATTATGACGTCAAAATTCATAGCGCTTTTAAGTGCGTTTTTTGTCGCTTCAAAACTATCTTTTATCGTGCCAAGATAGGAGCTTTTAAAGCCGTTTTGCAAAAGTAGGGCAGATATGCCGTGCGCGTTTGCGTTGTAAATTTCATCATCATCAGCCCTTTGCCACGGCTCACGAAGCTCATTGCCACTTGAAAAAATGGCGATTTTTGGCAGGGTTTTTACAAAAACCTCGTTTATGCCCTGAGAGGCAAGTAGCATTAGGTGAGCTGGTGTTAATTTTGTGCCGTTTTTTATTAAAATTTCGCCACTTTTTACCTCTTCACCCCTTAGTCTATGTGCCTCACCTTTTTTGAGCGACTTAGCATAAATTAAGCCATCCTTTTCATAGCTATCTTCAAGGCGTAAAATCGTATCGGCACCGCTTGGGAATTTCGCCCCAGTCATTATCCTAATGCACTCGTTGTCTTTTATCTCTAAATTTCGCTTATCTCCGGCTAAAATTGTGTCTTTTAGCACATATCCGCTCTGTTTATACTCAAATTTTAAGGCGTAGCCATCAAGTGCTGAGTTATCAAAGCAAGGTAGGTCTTTTGTGCTAAAAATATCATCTATTAGCTCTCTATTAAGTGCGTTTTTTACATTTACAAACTCGCCTGTAAAGTCCAAATTTATGGCGTTTAATGCTTCGTTAGCTTCGCTTAAACTAGCCATCATTTCGCCTTAAAACATCAGCACCAAGTGCCTTAAATTTCTCCTCTAAATTCTCATAACCCCTATCAAGATGATAAATTCTATGCACTTTGCTTGTGCCACTAGCAACAAGTGCGGCTAAAACCAGTGCCGAACTCGCCCTTAAATCGGTCGCCATAACATCAGCTGAATTTAGCGGTTTGCCACCATAAACGCTTGCGATATGCCCATTTAAGCGTATATCAGCACCCATACGTGCTAGCTCGCTAACGTGCATAAAGCGGTTTTCAAATAGTCTTTCATCAATCACGCTAACGCCGTCTGCAACGAGCGAAAGTGCCATAAATTGTGCTTGCATATCGGTAGGAAAGCCCGGATATTCAGTTGTTACAATCTCGCAAGGCTTTATCGTTTTAGCTGGTAAAAGTGTGATTTTTTCATCTGAAATTTCAAAGCCAAAGCCCATTTGTTCAAGCTTTAAAAGCACAGCACTAAGGTGCTGGGCATTTGCATTTTTGATGCTAATTTTTGAATTTGTAATCGCGCCCGCACAAAGATACGTCCCAGCCTCAATCCTATCGCTAATAACGCTAAAATCGCTCACATTTAAAAGCTCTCTGTCTGTGCCTTCTATGATTAGCTCATCTGTGCCAATGCCTGAAATTTTCACCCCAGCAGCAGCTAAAACTTCGCAAACCTGCACAACCTCTGGCTCTTTTGCTACATTTATTAAATGCGTTTGCCCCTTTGCAAGAGCGGCTGCCATTACAATATTTTCGCTACCAGTAACAGTGATTTTATCAAATACGATTTTTGCGCCTTTTAGCCCATTTTTTGCGGTTGCGACAACATAGCCTTGTTTGATTGAGATGTTAGCACCCATCTTTTCAAGTGCCGATAAATGCAGGTCAATCGGACGCTGACCGATAGCACAACCGCCCGGCAAACTTACCTCACAATGCCCAAAACGAGAAAGAAGCGGCCCAAGCACTAAAATTGAAGCACGCATTTTTCGCACGATGTCGTAGTTTGCCATTGTTGAATGCACCTTGCTCGTGTCAATTTTAAGCTCATTTTTGCCTAAAAATTCGCAAGTTGAGCCTAAATTTTCAAGCAATTTTGATAGAGTTTTAATATCAGCCACATCTGGTATATTTTTTAAATTCACGCTGTTTTTTGAGAGCAGGGTAAGTGCAATCAACGGCAACGCCGCATTTTTAGCACCGCTAATGCTAACCTCGCCACTTAATTTTTTACCGCCATTTATCTGTAAATATTGCATTTTTTGCCTTATTTTGTTAAAAATTTAGCTTAAATTATAATTATTTTTTGCTTAGAAAACAAAATTTTGCTAAAATGTGGATTTTAAAAATGGAGAAATATGAATAAAAAGTTAATACTTACATCTTTAATGGGAATTTTAATCTCTGGCTGTTTTTATCAAACGCCAAAAATTCCAAGCCAAAAAATTGATACAAATGGCTCAATTTTAAGCGATTTAAACGCAACACAAGAAGTAAAAGAAGCTCCAAAATTCATAAAAGATTTTAGTGCCTTAGATAAATATTTAGGCAAAAATGCCGGTAAAGACTGCTCTGGATTTGTATTTTTGGCAAATAAAGAGTATGAAAATTTCTTTTTTGAGCCAGAAGATGTTTCAAAAAACTACGATAAAAAGGGCAGACGTTCAAAGGCTATTTATAATCTATTTAAAAGAAATGACAAAATCAGTCAAAATTTTGCAAAATCTGGCGATTTGATATTCTTTGCAAACACGCTTGGCAGGGGAGCGCAGTCTAATAAAGATAAAGAAAATATCACGCACGTGGGCATTATTACGCAGGTTTTTAAAAGCGGACGGGTTGAGTTTATTCACAATCTAAACGGCGTGATTAAAAAAGGCTATATGAATTTAGGCGAAAAAAATAGACACAAAAAGGACGGCAAGGTGCAAAATAGCTATATTATCAAATGCAAAAAAGGTGTGTCAAACTGCCTGACATCACAGCGTTTTGCTGGCTTTGGCGAGGTTTGGTGATGGAGTTTTTTGATGAAATTTTAAGCATCATAAACGAGAGTGATTTGGAGCTAAAATTTAGCAAATTTGCCCTGTTTTATGAGAATTTTAAAGCCAACAAAGAGCTAGATTTTAAGCGAAAAACGCCTTTAAAACCACTAGAAAAACCCTGCTATGAGAAATTTTGCAATGTAGTTGCAATGCGTGATTTAAACAAAAAAATCGCCCCAAAAGATAAAAATATCCACTTTATCCACTCCGTCGCTCACATTGAGTTTAGTGCCATTGACATTGCACTTGACGCTGCTTACCGATTTGACGGGCTACCAAGGGCGTATTATGAGGACTGGCTTGAAGTGGCTAGCGATGAGATTAGGCATTTTTTGATGATAAGCGAAATTTTAGCCAAAAACGGCGTAAAATATGGCGATTTTACCGTGCATAATGGGCTTTTTATTGCACTTACAAAGACCCAAAATAGCCTAATTGAGCGTATGGCACTCCTGCCACGATATATGGAGGCAAACGGGCTTGACGCAAACGCTCATATCATCAAAAAACTAAAAGAGCAGGGCGGTAACGATGAGCTTATTTTGGCACTTGAAGTGATTTTGCGTGAAGAAATTTCACACGTTAGCAAGGGCGATAGGTGGTTTAAATTCGCTTGTGAGCGTGAAAAAATAGAGCCAAGCGAGTATATAAATATCGTTAGAAATTTATATCCAAATTCATTTTCTAGCATTAGGACGTTAAATGAGAGCGACCGATTAAAGGCTGGTTTTAGCCAAAATGAGCTTGAAGAAATCAAAAATTTAGCGAGAATATCTTGAAAATATTTATCATTAGACACGCAAAGGCTGAAATTTTAGCTCAATCAGGGCAAGATTTTGAGCGAAATCTCTCAGAAAAAGGCAAAAACGACATAAAAATAATGGCAAAAATTTTAAAGAGCAGGGGTTTTAAGCCAGATTTGGTCTTTTCAAGCAGTGCAAATCGCTGTAAAGATACGGCAAAAAGACTCTTTGAAGCCCTAAATATCAAGCAAAACATAAAACTAAGACAAAAACTTTACGACGCTAATTTAAATTACATCTTAAAATTTTTAAAAGATATAAAAAATGCAAACAGCGTCGCCTTAGTGCTTCACAATCCACTTGCAACCGAGCTTTGTGAGTATCTTAGCGACTGCGTGATACAAAATTTACCAACTTGTGGCGTTTTTTGTTTAGAAAACGAAGATGAGTTTTTAAATCCGACAAAGGCAAATTTCAAAGCCACATTTTTTGAATATCCAAAAAAATATACAAAATAAAAAAACAGCTTTTAAAAATACGTAAAACTATCTGCGTTAAGGTAAAATACAAACTATTTTATATCTTTTGTATTGAAAACTGCAATTTTCAGAGATTTATTTTTAAATATCCTAAAACTACTTCAAAGCCCGTATTTTAGGCTTTATCTTTTGGCAATTTCTAATTTATCCATAAAGTTTTATTGATTATTTTACGTGTTTTATTGCTTAAAATTTTTAGCACACGATTTTTCTCGTGTGCTATGTTTATGCCCTACTTTTTAGATTTTTGGAGGCAAAATTAGATTTATGAAATTTTTATTTTCTTTGCTAAAAAGTAAAATATTGCCAAGATTATCTTTTAAGGGTTTGTAGCTTAAAAGGTCTTTAATATCCCTATCGCTTAAAGTTCTGTTGAAATTTTGAATATTTCTTGAAATCTCAAACTCACAACTTGTGCAAAAAACTTTCGTATCGCTTGTTTTTAGTGTGCCATTTTGACAAATTAAACAGGTCATTTTTATCCTTTAAATGAAATTTTTATGAAGCAAATCTATTTTGCTTTTTAGCTCGTTTAGCTCGTTAAATAGCGAAATTTCAGCGTTAAAATTTCGCACCAACGCCTCTATTTGCTCTGGCGAAAAAATCGGCACTTTTAGCTCTTTGATATCTTTTATCAAAAGCTGCGGCATAAGTGTGCCGTTTTGTAAATTTCTAAACACACTTTGGGCAATTTCTGACTTTAAAAACATATAAAGTGCGATGGCTTCATCTTTATTTTGGCTGTTTAGCCTAATTATTTGCGTGGCTTGCGAGGCAAAGACATTGTCTGAAATTTCGCCTAAAATAGCGACTTTACCGATGTTGCCACGCACACATAAAAGCAAATCGTAAGGTTTTAAGGCGTAGGTTTTTAGCCTTGTGTCGTTTTTATCTGCTAGTTTTTGTTTGCTAAAATTTTGCGTAAATCCGGCTTCGCTAAAATCGCTTGGCAGGATTTCATAGACCAAATCGCCCTCCTCGCTTTGATTTATGAGCTGTGATTTTTTAGTTTGAGCTATCTTTTCAAGCGTGGTTAGGTTGAAATTTTTAAGGCGATTTTGTGCCGATTTTAACTCATTATTTATGATAAAACGCTCGGCTGAAAGCGTGTAATCTTGGCTTTTTAGCTCACTAATTTGCACGTTTTGAGAGAGTTTATCTACATTTTTTTTGTAATTTTTTAGGATAAAATCGGTGTTTGTTAGGCTAAATTTTCTGCCATCTTTTTTAACAAAATCGCCATTTTTTAAGTCAATAAACCAAACAAAATCATCGCTTTTTTGCTTGTTAAAAATTAGTAAAACTAGATCGGCTAATACGCCATTTACGAGATTTCGTGGCAGTGAGATGACGGCTTCAATGTGGTTTTGCTCAATTAAAAATTTACGAAAATCATAAACTAAACCGCTTTTAAACGTAAAATTATTTAGCGTAAAAACGGCAGATTTTTTGCTAGTTTGAGCCAAAATATGCTCTAAGAGCGTGATCTCTTGCGTGTGTTTTGTGGTTTGAAAACTAAATCTGTTAAATTTATCTTCGCTTGGGTCGTAATCTGGGAGTTTTTTAATCGGCAAAAATGATAATGAATAATCAAATTGCCTTAAAATATGCGGTGCATTTTCGTTTGTAAATTTTGGCTGTGTTAAAGCGTTTGTTTGATAAAAATTTACCTTTGTGCCATCAATAACATTTGCAAGTTCGGCGATAATCTCGTTTTTATCATAATCTGCGTAAAAATTTGCATCAGAAACGTAAGCATAAGAAAATCCATTTACAAACGGCACATAAATATTATTTAAATCAGCACCTAAAATTTCAAGTGCAAATTTCGCCAAATCATCATTTAAAAGCTCCCTATTTTGAAAAAAAGCTACATTTACGCTAGGTAAATTTTTATCTTTTACGTAGTTTAGAATTTGCACCAACTCGCTATCATTTATCTTTTCAAGTGTGTAAAGCCTGAAAATTTTAAACTCGCCAAGCTTGGCAAAAATGCTAGATAGCTCCTTAAAGCTAACTTTTTTTGAGTAAAAATTTTCAAAACTTAGCTCATTTGGCAGTTTTGATGATAAGACCTGCCACGCCTTTAAAACATAGCAAAGCGTCAATCTATCATCGCCCCCTACTCTTTTTAAAAATGATAGTAGCTCATTTAGACTTTTTTGTTCATCTAAATTTTTATAGTTCAATGCTGTTTGCATACTAGCTCCTTTTTGATTATTTTATAGTAATATCTTTACTACTTTGAGAATTGTATCAAAAAAGAGTTAAAAATGTCAAGTATTTTTACTAGATTTAGAAGCTAATAATAACAATACTATTTTTTAGTCTGGATAAAAAAGTGCGATTTAAAACCGCACTAAATTTATGATTTTAACAGCTCTTTTGCGTATTTTAGCCCTAAATCATAGGCTAGATTATTTGCGTCTCTTACCTTTTGTGGCACAGATGAGAGCATATTTTCACGCACGATCTCCTCATCAATGCAGCCACTCATCGCAACTGCAACACCCAGTGCAACAACACTTTGAGTGATGACATTTTTTACTTCATCCTTTGCAATCGTAATAATTGGTATGCTATAAATCGTGAAATTTTTAAGATCATCGCTACTTGGCTTTACTAAATTTGGCTCAATCACGATCACTCCGCCCTTTTTTACGCCGTGTTTGTAGGCGTCAAAGCTACTTTGAGCGGTGGCTAACATAAACTCAATCTCACCCTCGTTTGCATAAGGGTATAAAATTTCATCATCATCAAGAATAATATCAACCTTCGTTGGCCCGCCACGAACCTGCGATGTGTAGGTAGATGCCTTCACGCCGTAACCGCCACTTTTTATCTTTGCACTAGCCAAAATCTCCCCAGCCAAAATCACGCCCTGACCGCCAACGCCAACAAATCTAAGCTCTTTTTTCATCTTATCGCTCCAAAATCTATCGGTTTTTTATCTTTTAAGGCAGTTTTTACAAGCTCGTAAGCCTTTGTGTATTCGGTTTTGCTATCATCAACGTGCAAAATTCCAAGCGGATAAACGCCCTGCTTTTGGCTCTCATCAAGGGCGTTAAATTTAACCAAGCTTAAAGTCCGCTCATCAAGCCAGTCAAGCATTTTTGTCGCTTCTGCCATTTTGTTTTTTCTGCCTAAATTTATGTGGCAATTTGAAAAAACGTCAAAAAATGCGTAGCCGTCGTGCTTAAAGCCCTCTACAAAAAGCTTTGTAAGCTCTTTTGGTGTGGTGATTTTACCGCGTGCTACAAATGTCGCCCCTGCTGCTATTGCTAAATTTGTGGCATTAAAACTTGGGTCAATGTTGCCGTAATTTGCCGTAGCAGTCCAAAATCCGCGAGGCGTGGTCGGACTTGTTTGAGAATTTGTAAGTCCGTAAATGAAGTTGTTTATCAAAATGTGCTTTAAGCCGATATTTCGCCGACAGCCGTGCATAGTGTGGCTAGCACCGATAGCAAGTCCGTCGCCATCGCCGGTGATTACTAAAACGTGCTTGTCTGGATTTGCCATTTTTATGCCAGTGGCGTAAGCGATAGCCCTGCCGTGCGTGGTATGCACGGTGTTGCAGTTTATGTAGCTTGAAATTCTGCCTGAACAGCCAATGCCAGAAACCACGCAAACATCATTCATATCCCAGCCAAGCTCATCAATAGCACGGATAATCGCCTTTAAAACCACGCCGTCCCCACAGCCCCAGCACCAAAGTGTAGGCAGTTTATCGGTCCTTAAATATTTATCATAATCAAACGCCATAATACTCCCCTATTCTCGCTTCAATCTCGCTTGGACTTATCGGTCTGCCGTTTGCTTTAAGAAGCGTTTTTATATCATCTCTAAGCGTTGCTTTTGTGATTTCGCCAAAGTATTGTCCTAAATTTAGCTCACAAATCATCACGTTTTTAAACTTAGTAAGTTCATCGTTTAAAATTTTAGCGTTTAGTGGGAATAGGGTTTTTAGTATAAAAACGCCCACTTTTATGCCGCGTTTTCGCATATTTAGCACAGCAGCCTTTGCACTAAGTGCCACGCTTGTGTAGGCGATAATGCAAATATCAGCGTCATCAAGCATAAATTTCTCGTAGTCAAAAATTTCATCTGATTTTGAGTTGATTTTATTAAACAAACGATTAATGTTAAACTCAACAATTTGTGCATCTTCGGTTGGAAAGCCACTTGCTCCGTGATGAAGTCCGGTTATGTGGTAGCGGTAGCCTTTAAAGAATGGATTTAGCACGGCTGGGCTGTTTTCATCGGCTTTATAAGGTAGATAGTCGCTACTTTTGCCATTAAAAACTGCCCTATTTTGCACCTTAATCTCTGAAATTTCAGGCAAAAACGCCTTGGCTTGCATATGAGCGATACTCTCATCAAGAAGCAAAATCACTGGCGTCATAAAACGCTCGGCTAAATTAAACGCCTCTATCGTTTTTGTGTAGCACTCGTTTAAATTTGAGGGCGTTAAAACTATCATATTTATATCGCCGTGAGTTGGGTTTTTTGCTTGTAAAATATCGCCTTGTGCCACACGTGTTGGCAGTCCAGTGCTTGGTCCTCCACGCATTACATTTACAATTACAAGCGGAATTTCAGCGATAAAGCCAAGTCCGATTTGCTCAGCTTTTAGCGAAATCCCCGGTCCAGAACTAGCTGTCATCGCCTTTTTACCGCTCATTGAAGCACCAAGAGCGGCTGAAATACTAGCTATCTCGTCCTCCATTTGCATAAAAACACCGCCATTTTTTGGCAAAAGTGTGCTTAGCTCGTGAGCGATTTCGCTACTTGGCGTGATAGGATAGCCGCCAAAAAACTCGCACCCAGCGTCAATCGCACCCATTGCGACAAGCTCATTACCAGTGGCTATAATCTCTCTCATTAAAATTCCTTTAAATTTTATAAAAGCCGTTTTCTTTGATTTTTTGCGAAATTTCTCTGCTTTCTTGGCTTAATTTTGCAAATTTATACCCCTTATCGGCTACAAAAATCGCAAAATCTGGACAGGAATTCTCACACTCCCTGCAACCAATGCAAAAATCTACATTTACCACTTCTAAAATTTTACCAAGCACGGCACTAGGCTCAACTCTCATCGCTAAAACCCCAGCTGGACAGCGACTTACGCAGATATCACACGCCTTGCAACGCCTCTCATCTACCCAAACAGCAACACCACTCATCTTAGCACCTCTTTTAGTTTTTCTCCGATTTTTGCTGGGTTACTTACCACGTAAGCACCAGCACTGCTTAGGGCGTGCATTTTTGCGTTTGCACTTGCATTTTCTGAGCTGATAATCGCACCTGCGTGCCCCATTTTACGCCCTTTTGGCGCACTTGCCCCTGCGATAAAAGCAATAACAGGCTTTGAAATTCTCTCTTTGATGATTTTAGCAGCACTTATTTCAAGCTCTCCGCCAATCTCGCCAATTAGCACAATCGCCTTTGTTTCATCATCATCTTGAAATTTCAGTAAAAGCTCATCATATCCAGTGCCAATAACTGGGTCGCCACCAATACCAATGGCTGTGCTAATGCCATAACCTTCGCTTAAAACCTGATTTGCCGCTTCGTAGGTTAGTGTGCCTGATTTTGAGATGATGCCGACATTTATCGTTGATTTTTTAAAAATTTCGCCAGGCATAATACCTAATTTACACTCATTAGCACTGATTATGCCCGGGCAGTTTGGACCAATGATTTGCATACCGCACTTTTTGGCATAATCTTTTGCTTTAAGCATATCTAAAACTGGGATATGCTCAGTAATCACAACACAAAGTCTAATCCCAGCCTCTGCTGCTTCAAAAACAGCATCTTTTGTAAAGGCTGCTGGGACAAAAATAATGCTCGTATCGGCGTTTGTGGCGAGTTTTGCCTCTTTTACGCTGTTATAAACCTTAACGCCAAGATGAGTCGTGCCACCCTTAAACGGCGTGACGCCTGCTACGATGTTTGTGCCGTATTCTAGGCACTTTTGCGTGTGAAAGCTACCCTCTTTGCCAGTTATGCCCTGAACGATGACCTTTGTGTTTTTATCTATTAAAATACTCATTTTAGCTCCCCTTTTGCAAAGCTAACAGCCATTTTTGCACCCTCATAAAGGCTAGGACTTGCGTAAAGTCCGCTTAAATTTGAGTTATTTAAAATTTCAATTGCTTCGTTTTTATTTGTCCCATCAAGTCTAATAACAACTGGCACATTTAGCCTTAAATGCTTACAGGCTTCGCAAATCCCTTGTGCAATCAAATCACAACGGACAATGCCGCCAAAAATATTTACAAAAATAACCTTAACTCGCTCATCTTTTAAAATCAGCTCAAATGCCTTTGTGACGCCCTCTTGATTAGCCCCACCGCCAACATCAAGAAAATTCGCCGCCTCGCCGCCAAGCTCTTTAATAATATCCATAGTCGCCATAGCAAGTCCAGCGCCATTAACCACGCAACCCACGCTACCATCAAGTTTTATGTAGCTTAGCTTTTGTGCCTTTGCGATATTTTCGCTCTCATTGCTCTGGCTTGGGTCGTTTAGGGCTGAAATTTCAGGGTGGCGAAAAAGTGCGCTATCATCAAAGCTAATCTTGCAATCAAGTGGATAAAACTCATCATCATCGCCTAAAACGAGCGGATTTATCTCAACCAAAACCGCCTCTTTTTGCGTGTAAATTTGATAGAGTGAAAATAGAAGTTTTGAAAATTTTACCCCTAAATCTTTGCTAAATTCTAAAAATTCCAAAAGCTCTTGAATGTGAAAACCACAAAGCCCAATTTGCGGATCAATGGCTATAAATTTTATAAGCTCCGGGCTTGTTTTTGCTGTCTCTTCAACGCTAACACCGCCATTTTTTGAGATGATTAAGCCGATATTTTCGTGCGTTCTATCAAACATAAAACTAAGGTAGAACTCGCGCTTAAATTTTAGCGTTTTCTCAACGTAAATTTTATTTACGATAATGCCATTTTTTGGGGTTTGTGGCGTGATTAGTGGCTTTTGTAAAATCGCACTGGCAAACTCTAATGCCTCGTCCTTGCTCTTTGCGATTTTTACGCCACCGCCAAGTGCCCTACCACCAGCGTGAATTTGTGCTTTGATGGCAAAACTATCGCCACCAAGCATATTTAATGCCTCTTTTATCTCGCTCAAACTTGAAGCGACAACGCCGTCCATAACGCTAATGCCGTAGCTTTTTAAAATCTCTTTTGCCTGATATTCGTGTATATTCATTGTAAATTTTCTCTTAAAAATTTGAAATTTTCGCTAATTTTTAACTCGCTATTTTTTAGCTCATCTTGCTCATTTTGGCTTAATTTTGGCTTTAAAATTTCAGCCAAACCAGCCCTATTTAGCCTGATAAGTCGCCCAGAGGCTAAATTTTCATCAAGCACGACAGAGCCACTTAAAATCTCATCGCTGCCATTTTTTATCGCCTCACACATTTTTACAGCCCCAGCTGCTGGTGCATAAAATGCCGAAGTTTTCAGCAGTTTTACGATTTTTGCTCCGCCGTTTTTGGTCTCATTTTTTATCGTTTCAAACTCGCTTTGAGTTAGATTAATACTTAAATTTGAGCTTGAAATTATCATTTCATCGTTGTGAGTGCCGATGACTTTTGCGTCAAAAGTGCTTGCATTTAGCCCTTTTAGTGTTGAAATTTCATACTTTAAACGAGCAGAATCAAGCTCGCCAGCCATACCTAAAATGCGATTTTTGCTAAAACCGCTAAATTTTAGGGCGACTAAAACCATAACGTCAAGCGGATTTGTGATTACGATGATGATTGAATTTGGGGCAAATTTGGCTACATTTTGCGAAGCATTCTTAACAACTTTTGCGTTTTTTAGTAGCAAATCCTCCCTGCTCTCGCCCTCTTTTCGTGGGCTGCCAGCCGTGATGATAACTATGTCGCTATCCTTGATAAGCTCGTAATCATCGCCACCTTTTAGCCTTATATCGGCATTAAAAACACAGGCGGCTTGATAGATATCCATAGCCTTTGCAGTTGCCACGTCTTTGAAAATGTCAATCAAAATAATCTCATTTGCAACGCCCTTTAAAGCAAGTGTGTAAGCCGTGTTTGCACCGACATTGCCAGCACCTATTACAGAAATTTTCATAACTCTATCCTACTATTTAAAATTTCACTCGGTCTTAACGTCTTAGCGACCACCTTTTCGTTTAAGAAATACCAGCCACCAAGCTCAACCTTTTGCCCTTGATTTGCATTTAGCTGTGCTAAAATTTCATCTTTATTTGCGGTTAAAAAATCTGCTAAATCGGCGTAAATTTCTGCCAATTCACCATTTTTTAGCTCATTTAGCCAAAACAGAGCTAGTAAAAAATGACTGGCACGTGTGTCGTTTTTACCCACTTCTGGTTTTGGAGATGAGTTGGTTTTAAGATACTGACTAATTGCGTTATCAAGGGCTTTTGCTAAAATCAAAGCCTCTTTGTTGTTACAATTTGTAGCATAAAATTCAAGCGAAGCATTAAGAGCTAAAAACTCGCCTAAACTATCCCAAATGATATGATTTTGCTCCAAAAGCTCTTTTGTAAGAAGCGGTGCCGTCCCACCAGCTCCGGTTTCAAACAGCCCACCGCCGTTTAAAAGTGGCACGATTGAGAGCATTTTAGCACTTGTGCCAAGCTCTAAAATCGGATATAAATCGGTTAAATAATCCCTTAAAACATTGCCAGTTACGCTAACTACATCTTTACCATTTCTAATCTCACTAAGGGTTTTTAAACAAGCTTTTTGTGGGTTTAAAATTTCAATGTTTTTTATATTTTTTATATAAGGTGTTACGATTTGTATCATATTTTTATCACTTGCCCTACTCTCATCAAGCCAAAAAATTGTTAAATTATCGCTTGTTTTTGCTCTATTTATTGCTAAATTTATCCAGTTTTTTATCGCCTCATCTTTTGCGATACAAGCCCTAAAAATATCACCCTTTTTAACGCTAAATTTTAGATACTCATTATCAGAAAATACAACAAATTCGCCATCATTTTCTGCAATGAAGCTCTTATCGTGACTGCCGTATTCTTGGGCTTTTTTAGCCATTAAACCGATATTTGAAACGCTACCAATACTCCTTACATCAAGTTTGCCACGCTCCTTAAAATCATCAAGTGCAGCCTTATAAACACCAGCGTAAGTCCTATCAGGGATTAGTGCTTTTGTGGCTTTAAAATTGCCATTTTTGTCTATCATTTGACCTGAATTTCTAAGCATTTGAGGCATTGAAGCGTCAATTATCACATCGCTTGGGACGTGAAAATTTGTAACACCATTTTTAAAATCAACCATAGCCACATCAGCATTTTCTTTAAAGCACTGGCTAAATTTTGCCATTATCTCATCTTTTTTTGGCGAGTTTTCAAGCTTTAAAAATATATCTTTTAGCCCATTTTCGCCCCTTATATCTAGGCGTTTAAACTCATCTTTAAACTCATCAAAAACTGGCTTAAAAAACGCCTTTAAGGCGTAGCCAAAGATGACTGGGTCGCTTACTTTCATCATTGAGGCTTTTAAGTGTAGGCTTAAAAGCAAGTCCTTCTCTTTTGCGTCTTTAAACTCATTTTCATAAAATTTATAAAGGCTATCAACGCTTAAAAAACTAGCGTCAAAAATATCGCCAACGCTTAATTTGATATCATCTTTTAAAAGCGTCTCTTTGCCGTTTTTATCTATAAATTTTATCTTTAAAATTTCATCTTTTTGTGCGATAAATGAGCGTTCATTTTCATAAAAATCGCCGCTATTCATTGAGCAAATCTCTGCCCTATTTTTAGCGTCCCACTCGCCCATAAAATGTGGGTTATTTTTAGCGTAATCCTTAACCGCCTTTGTGCTTTTTCTATCTGAATTACCCTCTCTAATTACTGGATTTACGGCACTGCCTAGGATTGGTGCGTAAATTTTTGGGTTATTTTCATAATCTGGCAAGTCAAATCCAGCGTTTTTAAGCTCTAAAATCGCCGCTTTTAGCTGTGGGATAGTGGCTGAAATATTGGGTAGTTTTATGATATTTGCGTCTTTTTGCTTTGTTAATTCGCCTAAAATTTTAAGTCCATCATCAGCGTAATTAAACGCTGCTAAAATCCTGCCGCTTAGGCTAATATCAACGACTTTTAGTTTGATTTTGGCTCTATTTAAAATGCATTTTAAAATCGGCAACAGCGAAACGCTCGCTACAAATGGGCTTTCATCGGTCTTTGTCCAAACAATCTCACTCATCTTTTGCTCCTAAAAAAAGGTAAATTTAACACAAAAAGGCTTATAAAAAACATTATTTTATATTTTCGTTGTGTTCTTTAAGTGTTTTTGAAAATTTATGCTTTTTTGCGCCTCTATCAAGCACAAAATACAAAAAATCGCTCTTAGCTGGGCTTATGGCTGCTTTTATTGCGTTTATTGAAACCACGCAAACTGGGCGTGGAGGCAGTCCGTCATTTAAATATGTATTAAACTCGCTCGTGTCCGTTCGTATTCGCTGGGCAGTGATTTTTTCGTGCGAGTAAAGGTCGTAATTTAGCGTCCCGTCCATTTGCAAACGCATATTTTTAGCTAATCTATTATAAATTACTGATGAAACCAGTGGCATTTCAGCGTCATTTGCCGCCTCTTTTTGGATTATTGAGGCGATTGTTAGGATTTTAAACCAACGCCTCTCGTTGTATTCGCCATAAATTTTACGGCTTAGCTCCTCTTGGGTTTTTTGTGATAAATTTACCAAATAATAAGCCAAGTGTCGCTCGCTCATACCGATTGGAATTTTGTAAGTTTCTGGGATTAAAAAGCCGTCTTGTATCTTTGCAAGTGCGTTATATTCGGCATTTAGCTTAGTTGCGTTTAGCCCTAGTTTTTTTGCTGTTTCGTTTAAAAAAACCATAGTTGTTTCGCCCGGTATCAGCGTTATTTCAGTCATTGCCGCCTTTGCTGTGGTTAGGCGTTTTAAAAAGTCAATCCTAGCAAGTCTTGTCTCTTTCATATCAATCCAGCCAGATTGGATATGCCCAATCATCGCAACTGCGTATTTATCAACACTACTAACCATAAAATTTCTGCTTGATAAATATGCTATAATTTCGCTCACGCTTCCCTTTGGGATAAACACCACTCGGCTCGTATCAATCGGACGCGAAAGATAGAAAAGAACGCTTAGGATAAAGATAACTAAAATGTCAAAAATGATAAAAACAATCGGATTTTTTATAAAATTTTTCATAATTTTTGCTGTTTCGGTGCTAATAATTTTAAAATTTGGCATAAAAATTGATAATCTCTCTCTTTTAAATTTACATTTTGAGCAATTATACATAAAACTAGATAAAAAAATAATCTTACGAGCAAATAATATCACTCTGCCAAACCTAAAAAAAGATGATGATATCGGCTCATCTGATTATCTTTTTAATTTAAGTCAAAACGCCTATTTTTTGGGGTTATTTTTTGATGAAATTTTGTTAAATGAGATAAAAGTCGGCGAAATTAGCGTAAAAGTAATCTATAAAGATGGGAATTTTTTCATTGATAGCCCATATTTTTTAGCCGATCTAAGCGTGCTTGATAAGGTAGATAAAAACACCGAGAAAATCGCCATAAAGCGTATGGAATTTAAGGATTTTAAGGTAAATATTTGGGGTGATGTGAGTGCAAATTTAAGGGCAAAAGAATACAAATTTAGCGGTAAATTTGATAGCTACGAGCTAAATGGCAATATGAATTTTACGCTTAAAAGTAACATTTTAAGATATAAGATTTTTAATGTCAGTGCAAAATCACTTGCAGATTTTATGGCAGCACTTGATAATCGCTTTGGATTAAACAAAGAGGTAAGAAGCTGGATTTACGGCTATATCGTGGCTGATGAGTATTTAGTAAAACAGATAAATGGCAGGGTAAATTTAGTTACAAACGACTTTTTCTTAGATGATTTAAACGCAACCGCAACTGCTAAAAATTTATCAGTTAAGCTAGATAAAAGTTTAGAGCCGATATTAGTTAGCGAGGCTGATATTAGTCTTATAAATTCAAAGCTAAATTTTAGCCTTAAAAGCCCTAAATATCAGGGTAAATCGCTTGATGGCTCAACCCTTTATATTTATAATATATTTAATGAAAATAGTGCTGGAATTTTTCTTGATTTACAGACAAAATCGCTCTATGACAAACATATTAATGACATTTTAAAAGTTTATGGTATAGCAGTGCCAATAAATCAGACAAGTGGCAAAATGAATGCAAAACTCACACTTGATATAAATTTTAACACTCTAAATGTCATCGCAAATGGCAAATTTATCGCTAAAAACGCAAAATTTTTAATCGCAAACGCTCCATTTTTAGCCGATGAGGCGGTGATTGAGCTTAATAATAGCTTTAATATGAAAATTAATGCAAAAAATTTTGGTATGAGCTTTTTTAACTCCGATGCGGTTGCAAATTTTGACTTAAAAAACAGCAAAGCCACAATAAATGGGACGCTAAAAAATCTAAAAATTGATGAGTTGTTAGACATTAAAAATGAGCCATTTAACGCAACTCTTGATTTTAGCAAAAGCGACACAAAGCTTGATTTTAACGAGCTTGGACTAAATTTTATCTTTGGGGATAAAAGCAAGATTAGCATACAAAAACCTGAAAATTTTATCTTAAAATCAAAGCTTTTAAGTGAGCTAAATATCAAAGACGCTACATTTTTAGAATTAACTACAAGCGATTTTAATAACTTTAAGATTAATGCAAATGATGTGAAATTTTCACTGCCACTTTTAAATAAAAATGGCTCGGATTATGATAAGCAGAGCTTTGAAATTTTGGTAGATAATGAGAAAATAAGTGGTAAAAGTAGCGATGATTTTATCAAATTTAAAAGCGATGAAAAACAGACAAAAATTGAGATAAAAAACATTGACGTTGCTATAAAAGATAGCGATACAAACGCCACTTTTAAGGGCGAAATTTTCATAAACGGCACGAACTCAAACCTAATTTTTACCGATGTAAATAAGACATTAAAACTGCCAAAATATGAAATTTTTATGAAAAATAGGCAGATAAAATTTCTCTCAACGCCAGAAAACGGGCGGATTAGTATCTTAAAAAATGATGAAAATATCACGCTTGAAGCAAACAATATCAGTGGCGAATACCTAAATCAATTTATCGGCAAAGAGATATTTTTTGGCGGGAATTTTAAGCTAAAAACGATAGGCACGGCAAAAAATAGGCGTGGCGAGGTCAGGTTTTATGACGCCTATTTTAGGGATTATCTGTTTTATAGCAGACTTTTAAGCTTCATAAACTCAGTCCCAGCGCTTTTAAGCCTAAAAACGCCAGATTTTAACGACAAGGGCTTTAAGGCAAAAAATGGCAAAATAATTTTTAAACAAGAGAGTGATATTTTAAATTTCATTGCCATTGAGATTAGCGGTAGCAGTGCAAATATCATCGGCAAGGGCGAAATTGATTTAAAAACTCGCAAAATTAACATTGATTTAGAGCTTGAAATTTTAAAGGACGCAAGCAATATCATTGAAAAAATCCCGCTAGTAAATCAGATAATCCTAGGCAAAGACAGGACACTCTCAACGCTAATAAAGGTGCGTGGCACACTTGATGAGCCGACATACTCAACCGAAGTGATAAAAGATACGCTCTTAGTGCCGTTTAAGCTGATACGAAATATCTTGCAGACGCCGTTTTTGATTTTTGAGTAAAATTAATTTTTTATTTTAAGCTTTGGCTCTAAAAATTTGTTAAAAAATAGTTTAAAAACCAAGCTCTAATCTCATAAGATACATATCCTCGCCGTCAATGACTTTTAGCTCAGCCGAGCCACATTTTGGGCATAAAAATTCATTTTTGCTAAGCTCACTTTTAGCCCCACAATCATTGCAAACGACCACGATTTCTTGAAGGTGGCAGAGTAAAACTGCGTCCTTGCAAATGCTATCTGGCTGTAAAACCGAAAAGGCACTTTCTAAATAGTGTGGCTCAACACCGCTTAATCTGCCGATTTTTATCTCAATTTTTTTTACGCTTTTTGCGTTGTTTTCTCTTGCGTTTTTTTCGCAAAGTGCCATTAAATTTTGTGCGATACTAAGCTCGTGCATCTTAATCCTTAACAAATTCGTGGTAGCAATTCGCCCTTTGGTGGCTCTAAAAACCTGCGTGATTTATAGGCATTTTCTATCACGACACGGCTCTTTTTGCTATCTAAAATTTCGCCTATTTCATTTGCATTTTTATCAAATTGCCTTAAAATTTCAACCGCTTTTATGGCGTCATCTGGCATAACCGCAAGTAAAAACGTCCCTTCGTTTGCAAGCTCGTAAGGCTCAAAGCCAAAAAGCTCACAAATGCCTAAAACTTCACTACTAACGGCAATTTTCTCATCATATACTAAAATTTCAAGCCCACAAGCACCTGCCCACTCATTTAAAACCGCACTCACGCCCCCACGCGTAGCATCTCTCATACAAAGTGGCTTAATGCCAGCGTCTAGGAGTGCTAAAACCACGTTTTTTAGGCTCTTGCAGTCGCTTTTTAACTCGCTTTGTAGATTTTCTCTATTTGATAATATCACGCCTCCGTGTCTGCCAATATCGCCTGAAAGCAGGATTTTTGCACCAGATTTTAGGCTTTTTGTGCTGACATTTTCACACACGACCTCGCCAACACCAGCTGTGTTGATGAAAATTTTGTCGCATTTGCCCTTTGGGACGACCTTTGTGTCGCCACAAACGACCTTTACATCAGCACTTTTGCAAACTTCATTTAATGAAATTAAAATACTTTTTAAATCACTTATTGCTAAACCCTCTTCAATGATTAACGAACAGCTTAAAAATTTTGGCTTTGCACCGACCATTAAAAGGTCGTTTATCGTGCCACAAGCTGCGATTTTACCGATGTCGCCACCATTAAAAAATATCGGTGTAACGACAAAACTATCGGTGCTAAACGCTAAATTTTTAACTCCGCCAAGCACGGCTGAATCATCTGCACGGTTTAAAATTTCGTTGTTAAAAATTTCAAAAATCATCTTGTTTATTAGCTCATTCATCTCCACGCCACCACCGCCGTGGCTAAGCATTATCCTATCCATTACACACCGCCATATTTATAGTAAGCCGCACACGCACCCTCGCTTGAAACCATACACGACCCGATTGGATTTTGCGGTGTGCAGGCCTTGCCAAAGACCTTGCATTCATAAGGTTTTGCCTTTGCACGTAAAATTTCGCCACAAATACACGCCCTATTTTCGCCCTTGCTTACGACCTTGCAGTCAAAAACAGCCCTTGCGTCAAGGTGTTTTAACTCATCTTTTAAGCGATAACCGCTATTTTTTATCTCTCCAAGCCCTCGCCAAATAAAATCATCTTGCACGAAAATTTCATTTATTAAATTTTTAGCCTTTACGTTGCCATTTTCGCTCACGACGCGTGAATATTCGTTATAAACTTCGTGTGTTTTTGCATTTTGTTGCTCTACCAAATTTAACACACTTGCCATTATATCAAGTGGCTCAAAACCGCTAACGGCAATGGGTTTTTGATATTTGTTTGCTATTTGTTTATAAATACCGCTACCCATTATCACACTTACGTGGCTTGGCCCTAAAAATGCGTCAATTTTAACTTCATCATCGCTCATAATCGCCATAACAGGTTCAGGCACACGCACGTGATTTATGTGAAAAAATAGATTTTTTAGCCCAAGTTCTAGCGTTTTTTTAACTAAAACCGCACTCATCGGCGTTGTCGTTTCAAATCCAATGGCAAAAAATACGACATTTTTGTCTGGATTTTGAGTTGCGATTTTTATGCAATCAAGTGGCGAGTATAACGCTCTAATATCACAGCCTTCTGAGCGTAGCTTTTGTAGGCTGGTGTTTGAGCCGGGCACTCTTAGCATATCAGCTAACGTACAAAGGATAAAATTTGGCATACTAGCAATTTTACAGGCTTCATCAATGCGTTCTTTTGGCATTACACAAACCGGACAGCCCGGCCCGTGGATGAAATTTATCTTTTCACCGACTAAATTTTGCAGACCAAATTTCATAATTGAATGCGTGTGTCCGCCACAAATCTCCATTATGTTTAATGGTGCTTTACTGATAGCCTTTATCTTTTTACTAAGCCCTAAGATAAGCTCTTTATCCCTAAAATCATTTATTAGATCCACTCACAAACTCCCTAAGTCCCATATCGCCCTCATCATCGCTTATCGTGCCGTCTTGCATATCAGCGGCGATTTGTTTGTAAATTTCAAGGCTCTCTTTGGCGATTTTTGTGTCAATTTTCTCCATTGCAAAGCCTACGTGAATTAGCACATAATCGCCCACATTTACGCTCTCACCGATAAGATCAAGGCTTACTTTACGCCTAACGCCAAGCGTATCAACAAGGGCTACATTTTGCTCATCAATCTCAATAACTTCTGATGGTATTGAAAGACACATTATCTAAACTCCCGCTTAAATTTTAGGTAATTTAGCCACTTTTCAAGCCCCCTACCACTTCTAGCGTCAATCTCAATAATATCAACCTTTGGATTTAGTTTTCTAGCCTCATCTTTGACTTTTTGCAAGTCAAACTCAAAATGTGGCAAAAGGTCAATCTTTGAGATGATTAAAATATCAGCCGAGCGAAACATCACTGGGTATTTAGCGACCTTATCATCGCCCTCTGGCACCGATATAAGCACGGCATTTAGGTGCGAACCGACATCATAACTAGCCGGGCAGACAAGATTACCTACATTTTCAACAAAGACAATTTCAAGCTCGTTAAGTGGTAAGTGATGAAGTCCTTTATGCACCATAAATGCGTCTAAATGGCAGGTTTGACCAGTGCTTATTTGATAGGCTTTGCCACCAGCTTTTATTATTCTATTTGCATCTGCATTCGTTTCTAAATCGCCCTCAACTACGCCGATTTTAAACGCCCCACTCTTAATCGTGGCTTCTAAAAGCGTGGTTTTACCGCTGCCCGGACTACTCATTAAATTTACGCATAAAATTTTCTCGCTATCAAGCCAAGAGCGATTTTTAGCCGCTTCTTCATCATTTTGGCTTAAAATTTTACTAATTACCTCAATCGTTTTTGTATCATTTAATGCGTGATTTTCGTGGTGGTGGTCGTGATGATGGTCGTGGGTGTGACCTTGTTTAGGGATAGAACATCCGCAATCTTTACACATTATTTATCCTTTGTTTTAATTTCATCTAATTATAACGCTTTGGTTTTAAAGTAAAATGAAATTTTATTTTTGATTATTTTGTTTTAAAATTTCAACACCGATAATCCTAGCGTCGCCGTTAAAAATTTTAAGATGAGCGATCGCCGTTGTATTGCTGTCAATATCTCTTAGTGTTTCTTGAAGTTCTAAGGCTTTTTCTGGTGGCAAAAAATACTTCTCAACGCCAAAATTTTGGGTATAGCCGTTGCTTTTGCCACTAATATAAACTCCGACTTTTGGCTTAGTTTTATTAATGCTTATCGTTTCATAAATTCCATCTTTATTTGGCTCTAAAATGGCGTAAATATCGGTTAATTCATCGGTTTTTATCTTTTTATCGTTAAAATCATATCTTAAATGAACGTAATTACCACGAAGAAAGTCCCTTGGGTCATAGCCTTGCGTTTTTACATAGACATCTTTGCCAAGATAAAATGGCAAAATCGCATAGATAAAAAATCCAACTAGCAAAAGTGGCTGAATGAAAATGGCTAGAAATTTTATCATTTTACTCTCCTTTTTCTAGCGACAACAAGTAGCAAAATAGCAAATCCTAAAAATAGCAAACTAGCTCCAAAATAGTCGCCAATTAGCTGTATGTAGCGGATCATTGCGGTTATAAAAATAAGGCTGGTGCCATAAGCAATAAAACCCTGCTTTATAAAAATAATGGCTAAAATCACGCAAACAATTGAAGCAATAAGTGCGAAATTTACGCCAAAACTTAGCAAAAACGGCAAAATCCCAAGCAAAATCGCCCCACAAAGCAGGTATAAATTTTTATAATAAAAAGCAAAAACGGCTGAAATCGCCGTAAAAAATATAAAAAGCACGTTTAAATGGCTTGAATAATCAAAAGCAAATCCTACAAAATAATCACTTGCTTGCAAGCAAAAAAGCGTAACGACAACGCCTAAAACTGCATTTTGATAGAAAATTTTAGCCACGATTTTATGCTCAGTTTTAGCTAGGGCTAAGCTAACTGAGATGATAAATAAAAAATATGAAAGCGTGGCAAAAATAAAGGCGTAATACTGGGCATCAACTCTTTGAAAAAAGATAAAAAATATGTAGATTGAAACAAAAACAGCGGTTGTTAAAAACCAGCCTTGTGAGTGCCTTAAAACTGCTATACCAGCTAAAATAAATAGCGCAAAAAACGGCTCAATTTTATGAATATACTCAAAGCTAAAAAAGACCCAAGCAATGGCAATAATAAGCGAAAATGCGCTAACTAGGCTATCTTTAAAGCTAAATCCAAGCAAAGCCACACCAAACGCACAAAATAAAATCCCGTTTGGCAGGTGCTTGTCTATGTGATAAATTTGCGAAATCAGGGCGACACTAGCACAAAATACGATTGAGCCAAGCATTAATAAAGCGGTGGCTTGGTTAAATTTTCTCTTTTGATAGCTTAAAAATCCAGCGAAATTTAAAAGAGCCGTAAGAGATATCAGCAAAAACGTGCGGATAAAATCAGGTATCTCCTCCCAATTTGCCCCAACCAAAACAAAAAGCGAAAGCCCAAAGAAAAAGTAGGCGATGAGCGTTAGGATATTTGTGCTAACCTCGTTTAAATTAATCTCATATCTACTTGCGATTTTTAGACTAGTCCTCTCATCAATAATCCCCTCATCTCGCCACTTTAAAAGCTCCTCTTTTAAGAAATTTCTATGCCAAATTTTCAAGCTTATCCTTTAAAATTTTTAGCAAAATTTAGCCAAAATTAGCTTAAAATTTAAACCTTGATACGAACCATATCAAGTTTAAAAATATTTTTAGCACAATACGCTATAATCTGCTAAAAATTTTAAAAATAGGAGCTAAAATGGCAGACAAATTTGAATTTCAAACCGAGGTTAATGACCTTTTAAATTTAATGATACACTCGCTGTATTCAAACAAAGAGATATTTTTGCGTGAGCTTATCTCAAACGCAAGTGATGCACTTGATAAGCTAAACTACCTAAGCCTAACCGATGAAGCTTACAAGGCGATAAGCTACACACCTAGAATTGATTTGAAATTTGATAAAGATAAAAAAACGCTAACGATAAGCGACAATGGTATCGGTATGAGCAAAGATGAGCTTATCTCAAACTTAGGCACAATCGCTAGAAGCGGGACAAAGGGCTTTTTAAATAGCCTAAGTGGCGACGCTAAAAAGGACAGCTCGCTAATCGGGCAGTTTGGTGTGGGCTTTTACTCGGCATTTATGGTGGCAAATCGTATTGAGGTAGTTAGCAAAAAAGCACTTGAAAACGAGGCGTTTAAATGGAGCTCGGACGCAAAAAGCTACGAGATAGAAAGTGTCACAAAAGATACGCAAGGCACGAGCATTACGCTATTTTTAAACGATGATGAGTTTTGCGATGAGTGGAGAATTGAAAATATCATCAAAAAATACTCAAACCATATCCCATATCCAATTTTTATGGATAAAAGCGAATATGTCCCGCCAAAAGAGGGTGAAAAAGAAGGCACTTATGAGAGCAAAAACACTCAAATAAACAAAGCCTCAGCCCTTTGGCGTATGTCAAAAAGCACGATAAAAGCTGATGAATACAACGACTTTTACAAGCAAATTTCGCACGATAGCACCGACCCACTGCTTCATATACACACAAAAGCCGAGGGCAAGATAGAGTATAGCACCCTATTTTACGTCCCGGCAACCGAGCCGTTTGATCTGTTTAGGGTGGATTATCAAAGTGGCGTAAAACTCTATGTAAAGCGTGTGTTTATCACTGATGATGCAAAGGAGCTTTTGCCGCCATTTTTACGCTTTGTGCGTGGTGTAACTGACGTTGAGGACTTGCCACTAAATGTAAGCCGTGAAATTTTACAAGAAAACGCCATAATGAGAAGCGTAAAAGAGCAAAGTGTAAAGAAAATTTTAAGTGAGCTAGGTAAGTTAAAAGAGAGCGATAGAGAAAAATACATAAAATTTTACACACTTTTTGGTAAGGTGCTAAAAGAGGGGCTTTATGGCTTTGGCAACGACAAAGAGCAAATTTTAGACCTAGTGCTGTTTAAATCAAGCAAAAGAGATGGACTAATTAGCCTAAAAGAGTATAAAGAGGCGATGAGTGCGGATCAAAAATCAATCTACTACATCAGTGGCAATAAAGAGAGTATGCTAAGAAACTCTCCACTTCTTGAAAGCTTTAAGGCAAAGGGCATTGAGGTGCTTTTAATGGACGAGGAGATTGATACAATCGTAATGCCAATGGTAAATGAGTTTGATAAAACGCCGTTTAAGTCAATCTCGCACTCTGACATTGATGATGAGATAAAAAGCGATGAGAAAGCCGATGAGAGCAAGGTGGCTAAAACGCTTGTTAAAATGCGTGAAATTTTAAAAGATGACGTTAAGGACGTGCGTTTAAGCTCACGCCTAAGTGAGTCAGCGGCGGTTTTAATCTATGATAAAAACGACCCAGATTTTGCAATGCAAGGGATTTTAAAGCAAATGGGACAAAGCGATTTACCAAAAATTAAGCCTATCCTTGAAATCAACGCAAATCACGAAATTTTCGCTAAATTAGAGCAAAATGAGCTAATGGTAAATGACATCTCTCGCCTACTTCTTGATATGGCAAAAATCAATGAGGGTATGGATATAGAAAATCCGGGCGAATTTAGCAAAATTCTAACAAAAATAATGATAAAGGCGATATGAGTTTAGCACCCATTTTTGGGTGCTATTTGTGTTTTTTACGCTGTTCTAGTCCGTTTTTTTCGTATTCGTCTATCTCTACAACGTATTCTTTATTGTTTTTCTTGCTCTCTTGATTTAGGTAGCTTATTAGCTTTGCGTCGGCGTTTTTATGACTTGCAACAAGCAAAATAAAGCTTAAAAATTCCTTCGCCTCTGCACCAATTGGGCCTTTTTGGCGTTTTGGGAAGGGCATTTTTATAAAGCTCTCAACGAGCAAAAATAGATTATTTTTACTTACTGAATTATCTTGTGCAACCTCTAAAAGATCCCTAATCGTGATTTTACTCTCATCTTTTTTGACAATGTCCTTAATTGTCGGCTCAGTCTTGCCATTATCGCCGCTAAGATAAAGAACGGCTGTTATTAAAATAATAACTAAAAAGACAAGGACAAGAATTAAAAACGCAACGACTAAAAATTTCAAGCAAAGCCCTAAATTACGGCGTAAGCAACCCAAATGCAAGTTTGAAGTGCATCAAGTTTGGCTAGTGTTTCTTTTGAAATTTTCTCATCAACCAAAATCACAGCAAGTGCCTTGCCGTGCTCATCTCTGCCTAGCCTAAAATCGGCGATATTGATACGCTCATCGGCTAAAATGGCTGAAATTTCAGCGATAACGCCCGGCACATCGTTGTTTTTAAAGATGATCATTTTGCCTTTTGGTTTGAAGTCTGTTTTAAATCCATTTATACCAACGATGCGTTGTTCTTTATCATCAAAAACGGTGCCACTTATCGTGGTCGTGTCGCTCTCTGTGGTGATTTTGACAGAAATTTTGTTTTTATAACCGCTCTCTGGGGCGATTACAGCGTCGTTTAAAATCCCACGCTCATCGCATAAAAATTTCGCATTTACGTAGTTGATTTTCTCGCCAAAATTCTCCTTTAAAGCTCCAACAATCGCAAAGGTAAGCATAGAATTTACATACTCGCCAATCTGCCCCTCTGCTTCAACGTGAATAGCCCTAATCGCCTTTTTATTAATTTGAGCTGCCAAAAACGCCATTTTTGAGATAAGCTCAACATAAGGCTCAACAAACGGAGGTAAGTCTTCGGCTTTTATCGGTAAATTTAGGGCATTTGGATAGCTTATGCCACGAGCAGCACTTATAGCACCCTCAACCGCCTGAACTGCGATATTTTGCTGACTTTCAAGGGTGTTTGCACCAAGATGTGGAGTTACGCTTACATTAGAAAGGTCTAAAAGTGGGTGATTTGTCGCTGGCTCTTTTGAGAAAACATCAATGCCAGCAAAGGCGATTTTGCCACTTTTTAGCCCGTTATAAAGGGCTTCTTCGTTATAAAGTCCGCCTCTGGCACAATTTATGAGCCTTACGCCGTCTTTCATCTTTGAAATTTCAGCCTCACCTATCATATCGGTGGTTTCTCTGGTCTTTGGCGTGTGAATTGTAATAAAATCGCACTTTAAAATATCATCAAAATTTGTAGTGTAAGTCCCGCCCATATCAATGACTTTTGATGGGTCAATGTAAGGGTCGTAAGCGATGATATTCATACCAAATGCCTTTGCACGAACGGCGACACGTGAGCCGATATTGCCAAAGCCAATAACACCAAGCGTTTTATTAAAAAGCTCAACGCCATACCACTTCTCACGTTTCCAAATTCTATCTACCTTTAAATCATTATGAGCGTAAGGTAGCGACCTAGCAGCGGCTAACATATGAGCCATTGTAAGCTCAACGGCAGCGATTGTGTTTGCCGTAGGGACGTTCATAACGATGATACCGCGGCGAGAACAGCCGTCAATATCTACATTATCAACGCCAACACCAGCTCTAACGACCGCTTTTAGCCTTTTACTAGCGTTTAAAAATTTCTCATCAACATCGGTTGAGCTTCTTGTGATTGCCACGTCAGCATCTTTTAAAACATCTAAAAGCTCATCTTTTGGCGTGTTAATCGCATCTATGACCTTAATGTCCTCTTCTTTATTTAAAAGCTCTAATGCAACAGGATGCAAAGCATCGCAAACAACAATGGTTTTCATATCTTTACCTCTTTTACGCTTGTTTTTATATCAAAATTCCCAAGCTTCGTGATGACACTTTGAAGCAGGGCTGAGTCGTTTGTGTTTAGAAAGATTTGGCTTTTTACGCCGTCTTTTACGAGCGTAAAATCAACCTCAATACTTCTTAAAGTCTGTGTAATGCAGAACAAAGAGTAGGCGTCATTTTTATCAACAATGAGCTGATATGCCGTTTTTGTCTTTGTTTTTAGTGGTCTTGCATACTCAATGTAAATTTCATTTACTGGCAGGACATACTCTTTTTTGCTAGTCGTGGCTAGTTTGTTTAGCCACGTGTTTTGGGCGTTTGGCTCTTGTTTTGCTAAATTTTGCTCACTTTGGGTGTCTTGCTTTATCTCGGCTAAATTTGCATTTGCATATTTATAAAGATAAATGCCAAGGCTAAAAACCAAAATGAGCAAAACGCTCACAATCGCTAAAAGAGTATGCCTACTCATTTAAATTTTATTGTAGTTGCTCTTTGATAATATCGCCAAGGCTAACCCTGTCGTTATCATTTATCTCATTAAGCACTTCGCGCTCTTTTTGCTTTGCAAGATACCTAATACTTAGGCGGATTCTATTCTTTTTCTCATCAATAAAAGCCACCGCTGCTTCTATCTCATCGCCGATTTTTAGGGCATTAGCATCAACACTACCTAAATCTTCTTTGCGGATAAGTGCATCAACATTATCTCCAAGCTCAACAAACACGCCAAAGTCTTTAATATCGCGAATTTTACCTTTAACGACATCGCCGACCTTGTGCTTAGTGGCAAACTCGCCAACTGGACTTTGTTTTAGCTCTTTTAGGCTTAGCGAAATTTTCTGCTCTTTTTCATCAATTTTTGCGATTTTCACGCTTATCTCATCGCCTACTTTAAATAAATCTTTGCAACGAACGCTTCTATCCCAAGATGCGTCCTCATTGTGAAGTAAGCCCTCAACAGCACCGATTTTAATAAACGCACCAAACGCCGTAACGCTCGTAACCACGCCATTTACGACCTCACCCTCTTTGTAAGATTTCTTAAACTCATCAAATGGCTTTGGTAGTAAATTTTTAAGGCTAACTCTAAGGCGGCGGTCTTTCATATCAATTTCAATAACTTCAACATCAATCTCTTCGCCCTCAGATATGTGGTCTTTTGGATTTTTTATATTCTTATCCCACGAAATTTCAGAGATATGTAAAAAGCCCTCAATGTCATTACCAAGATCAACAAACGCACCATAAGGCTCAATGTTGCTAACAATAACCTTAATCGTGTCGCCAACCTCTAATCCATCTTTGATAATCTCATCCCACGGATCTGGCGTGGCGGCTTTGATTGATAGCGAAAGGTGGCGTTTTTCATTGTCGTAGCTGATGACTTTTACGGCTACTTCATCGCCCTCTTTGTAGATTGAGCTTGGATTTACTGGGCCTTTGTAGCTTATCTCGCTATAATGCACCAAGCCATCAACACCGCCAACATCTACAAACATACCATAAGTCGTGATTTTTTTGATAGTGCCTTGCATAATATCGGCATTATCAACTATGCCAGCAATGGCCTCTTTGCGTTTTTTTCTATCTTCATCAAGTAGTTTTTTGCGTGAAACTACAATGCTTTGTTCATCTTTATCAACTTTTATTATTTTTACTTTATAGCTTTTACCGACAACGTCGTTTGAATTTTTAAATCCGCTCTGTGTTTTTGGTAAGAAAAACTCAACGCCATTTGCGTCAGTAGCGACAAATCCGCCCTTGTTTTTGCCAACGATTTTAACATCAATCGGCTCGGCAAATTTCTCTGGCTCATAAGCGTCAATAAACGCCTTAACCTTCTCTTTTCTTAACGCTTTTTTGTGAGAAACCACGCCACGACCGGTGATTACGACCTTAATCGTGTCGCCGACTTTGTAAAGTAGGTTACCCTTTGCGTCAGTAATCTCAGAAAGTGGTAATCTACCCTCTGATTTCTTGCCTATATCAACCAAAGCCTCATCGCCTCTAATCTCAACGATAGTGCCTTCGCTGTCCTCTTCGGTCTTTTTAAAAGACTCCTCTAACATTGCGGCAAAATCAACATCATCAATATCATCTGCCTTAAACTGAACGCTTTTGTTCACAGCCATCTTAATCCTTTGAAATTTAGTATTTACTAAAAAGAGTAAATTGCAGGATTTTAGCTAAAAAAGGCTTATTTGCGGTTGAAAATTTAAAAAATATTTGAAAATTCTTAAAATTTTAGGTGTGTTAAAAAGCCGCTTAAACCCTTTAAAATATCATCGTAAGTTTTATCAAAATCTCCGCTATACCAAGGGTCGGCAATATCTCTATCAAGTCCAGCAAAGCTTAAAAGCTTAAAGGTTTTTTGAGCGTCAAAGCCAGTAAATTTTGCTAAATTTTTAATGTTTTGAGTATCCATTGCGATTATGTAATCATAATCTTTAAAATCTTGATTTGTTATCTGCACAGCTCTGTGTGGCACGAGCGGAATTTCTAGGCTTTTTAGTTTATTTGCGGTGCCAAAATGCGGGGGAGAGCCTATCTCATCGGTGCTTGTCGCAGCTGAATTTATGTAAAATTTATCACTTAGCCCACGCCTATTTACAATGTGGGTAAAAACCGACTCCGCCATTGTGCTTCGGCAGATATTGCCGTGACAGACAAACAGAACTTTTATCACATCTCGCCTTTTATTAAATTAATCTTATCCACAACCCTTTGAATAACCCAATCAGGTGTGCTAGCCCCCGCTGCTACACCACATAAATTTTTAGCTTCAAACCACGATTTTTCAAGCTCGGCTTCGTTTTCTATCAAATAACTATCATCGCAAAACTGCTTTGAAATGTAGTAAAGTTGCTTTGTGTTTGAGCTGTTTTTACCGCCGATGATTATCATCACATCGGCGCGAGTCGATAGCTCCCTTGTGGCTTCTTGGTTTTCAAAAGTGGCGTTGCAAATGGTGTTAAAAACCCTAACCTCTTTAACTTTTAGCATTAAAAAATTTACAATTTGGCTAAATTTTTCAAATTTTCGCGTCGTTTGGCTTAAAACGGCGACCTTTTGAGAGAGCCTAATATTTTCAAGCTCGCTCTCATCAAGCACGACAAAAACCTTGCCCTTTGCATAGGACTTTACGCCCTTAATCTCTGGGTGATTTTCATCGCCAAAGATGACGATATCATAGCCCTCATCGCTCATTTTTTCACAAATTTGCTGTGGTTTTGTAACAAACGGACAGGTTGCGTCAATGATATTTATACCGCTATTTTTTAGGCTTTCAAGGTCGGTTTTTGTAATGCCGTGAGTGCGAATAATCGCCTTTTTCTCATCGGTTAAATCGTTAATGCCGTCAAGCGTTTTTACGTTAAAATTTTGCTCTAAGCGGTTTATCTCTTCGTTGTTGTGAATGAGCGGTCCGATAGTTGAGGCATCTTTGGCGTTTTCAGCGATTTTTATCGCCCGTTTTACGCCAAAGCAAAAGCCATAGCTACTAGCAAGTTCAATCTTCAACCCTAGCCCCCATTTGCCTTAAAATATCGCTAAAATTTGGAAACGATGTAGCAATAAATTCGCTCTTTAAAATCTCCATACCACAGCCTAGCCCCAAAATCGCAAAGCTCATCGCTATCCTGTGATCGCCGTGACTATCAATCACGGCACTTTTTGCCACGCCGCCCTTTACGCTAAATCCGTCATCAAACTCGCTAACTTCAATCCCACAAGCCCTAAGACCAGCCACAACAACGCCTATCCTATCGCTCTCTTTTACTCTTAACTCAGCGGCATTTCGTAACGTGCTTACGCCCTGTGCCACGCTAAAAGCCACAGCCAAAGCGGGCGCTTCATCAATGAGCCACGAGATATTTTCGCTTACATCAACGGCTTTGAGTTTGGCGTATTTTATCTCTATCTCGCCGATCTCTTCGTATTTTTCGCTAGTTTTTGTAAATTTTATATCAGCGCCCATTTTTTCTAAAATTTTATAAGCTTCAATGCGAGTTTTATTTAAAAGCACGTTTTTTAGCACAATATGAGAGCCTGGCACCACACAAGCGGCGACTGCAAAAAAGAAAGCCGAGCTTGGGTCGTTTGGCACTGAAATTTCAAGCGGACTTAGCGGTTTATTCATCGCTTCTAGCTTTATAACGCCGTTTTCATCGCTAATCTTAGCGCCCATACCTTTTAGCATTCGCTCGGTGTGATCACGGCTTAGCTCGTCCTCGCTAAACTCGCAACCATTTGAGTAAAGCCCGGCTAAAAGCAGAGCAGTTTTAATCTGAGCCGAGCTGATTTCGCTTTTAAATTTAAAATAGTCAAGCTTTTTGCCACGTATGCAAAGCGGTGCCTTATCGCCGTCGCTCGTGCCGTCAATCCTAGCTCCAACCTTAATGAGTGGCTTTGCAACACGCGCCATTGGGCGATTATTTAGGTATTTATCGCCACTTAGCACGAAAAATCCGTCCTGCGCGGCAAGAAGCCCCATAAAAATTCTCATCGCCGTTCCAGAATTTCCACACTCTAAAACCACCTTTGGCTCGGCGATTTTTGCTGGTGGCGTGATCGTTATAGTGCCGTTTTCATCGGTTATCACAGCTCCTAGCTCACGCACGATATTTAGCGTATTTAGCGTATCCTCAGCTCTTAAATAGTTTTTTATCACGCTTTTTTTATCACTTAAAAGCGAGAAAATCGCACATCTGTGAGAGATAGACTTATCAGAGGCGATATTTTCAAGCTTTGCAATTAGCGGTTTTGTTTGGGCAAAGACTCTCATCTTATACTCACGCTTAATTTTTCATTTAGCTGGGTTAAAATTTTATCCATTAGCACGGCTACCTCGTCATCTGTAAGCGATGAGTTCATATCTTGAAATGTAAATTTCACGCTTAAACTCACGTTTTTACCAAGCTCATTTGAGCGGTAAATATCAACTGGTAAAAATTCTTTTAGGGTAGGAATTTTTAGCTCATTTATCGCCTCTTTTATGAGCCTAAACTCCATATCATTAGGCACGATAAGGCTTAAATCACGGCTTATGCTTGGGAATTTTGAGTAAGGCACAGCCTTGATAGGCTCGTAATTTAGGGCGTCAAAGTAGATCTCGCAAATATATGTTTTAGGCAGATCTCTTAGATCTTCAAATTTTGTATGAAGTCGTCCGATGTAGCCTATTTCTACGCCATTTTTGTAAATTTTAGCCTGTTCAAATGGGCTTAAATAGGCTATTTCATCGCTTTTTGATAGATTAAAATCGCCAATTACGCTCTTAATGCTGTTTGCAAAGCTTAAAAAATCAACTTCGGCGATTTTAACGCCGTTTGCAAGGCTTGGCTCTTTTAAAAGTCCAGCGTGAATAAAGCCAAAACGTGAGCTTTGATCGCCATTTTGACTAAACACGGCACCATATTCAAAGAGCTTGGCTGAGCGTTTTTGATTTTTTATATTTTTCTCAGCCGAGCTTAAAAGATGATTTATAAGCGTTGGGCGAAGCTCGTTTAGCTCGTTATTTATCGGATTTGCAATCTGTGCTTTACAAGGCGTGAAACCTAAAATTTTAAGCTCATCGGCACTATCAAAAACATAATGAACACTCTCAAAAAATCCAGCACTTGCCGATTTTTTTCTTAAATCCAGTGCAAATTTATAGCGTTTGTAGGTGTCATTTAGGCGATTTTCTTCGCTAAATTTCATCGGACTTGACGGGATATTATCAATCCCAACAAGGCGGACAATCTCCTCGCAAATATCGTGAGAATTTATGATATCGTGGCGAAATAGCGGGACTTTTATGTTTATGCTTTCAAGCTCTTGATTAAAGACCACAGCAAAACCAAGCTTTTTAAGAATCCGCACAATCTCGCTTCTAGCGACCTCATAACCTATCATTTTATTAATCTCAGCCAAGGTAATATTTAGCATTTTTGGCTCTTTTTTGGCTAAATATTGTTGAGCCCCTGCATATAAACTAACCTGCTTTGAAGTGGCTAACTTTTTAAACAAATAGTCCATTGCATAATTTAAATTTGGCTCGCTACCACGAGTTGCCCTGTAAAGCTCGGCGTCTTTTTGGATGTTTTTGTTTTCACCTACAAATTCAGCGATGATATTTGGGTCGGTGTAGCTAGCGGCTACGATTACGATTTTTGAGTTTTCATCAACCTTGCAAATTTTATCCTGATAAACCCCAGCGACGCCTAAATTTTGGCTATCTGCGTAAATTTCACACTCTTTGTTTTTGCCACTTTTTATGCTAAATAAAACCTTGTCATTTGTGGCAATTTTATCATAATCATACGCCCTTAAAAGCACACCGGTGGTGTAGGTTACGTATTCTAAAAGTCGCTCAATCACGCAAGTTTTATCGCACTCAACCACGGCAAGTCTTAGCTTAGTAAGCAGATTTTCGCTTAAATTTTCGTGGATTTGCAGTGCTTTATAAACGACTGAGCTTTGGACATTTTCATCGGCGTGAAGCGAAACAATGCGACCAATGCCGGGTAAATTTTCAGCGTCTTCATAAGGTGTGTTCTCTTTTAAATTCAGATCAAGTTTAGCCGCTAACTCCCTAGCAATGCCGTTTATGCTGTTTGCGTCGCCCCTATTTGCAGTGATATCAATCTCAATAATCGCGTCGTTAAAGCACTCAAAATCGGCGATTTTTTTGCCAAGCTCTAAACTGCCAATGCTCTCATCAAGCACCATTATGCCGTCATTTATCTTTGCAAGTCCAAGCTCGGTTGATGAGCAAATCATACCACAGCTCTCAACTCCACGAAGCTTTGCTTTTTTAATTTCAAGCCCATTTGGCATAACCGCACCGATTAGGGCAACTGGCACAAACTGCCCTGCTTCAACGTTTTTTGCACCGCAAACGATTTGTAAATTTTCACTGCCAATATCAACTTCACAAACGCTTAATTTATCAGCGTCTGGGTGCTTTTGCCTACTTCTAACGTAGCCAACGACAATATTATCAGGCACTCTAATCTCTTTAAAACCATCAACCTCAAAACCGATAGAATTTAGTGTCTTTACGAGCTCATCGGTGCTAAACGTGCTTAAATCTATTAATTCATTTAACCAATTTTTTGAAATTATCATCTAAACTGCTCCAATAATCTTAAATCTCCCTCAAAAAGCGACCTTAAATCAGGCACTCTGTGAAGCAACATCGCAAATCGCTCAACCCCAAGCCCAAAGGCATAACCGCTTACACCTTTATAGTCAACTGCCTTAAATACGTTTGGATCAACCACCCCACAACCTAAAACTTCAAGCCAAGTGGTGTGCTTACAGACCCGACAGCCCTCGCCGTGACAGAAAATACAGCTAATATCAACCTCGGCGCTAGGCTCGGTAAATGGGAAAAAGCTAGGGCGAAAACGCACTTTAACATCGCCAAACATATATTTTAAGAAATTTTCAAGCATACTTTTTAAATTCGCAAAGCTCACGCTATCGCCCTGCTCCACGACAAGCCCCTCAACCTGATGAAACATCGGCGTATGCGTAACGTCAAAATCACGCCTAAACACAGATCCCGGTGCTATCATACGAATCGGCGGCTTTGAGTTTAGCATTTTTCTAATCTGAACTGGGCTTGTGTGAGTGCGTAAAAGCCTGCTATCTTTTAGATAAAATGTATCTTGCATATCACGTGCTGGGTGGTATTTTGGCAAATTTAGAGCTTCAAAATTGTGAAAATCGTCCTCAATAAGCGGTCCAGTTTCAAGCGAGAAATTTTGACTTACAAAATACTCAATAATCCTATCCATAACGTCCATAACAGGGTGAATCGCCCCAGTTTGCAAAGGCTCGTTAAATAGGCTAATATCAACAGCATCTTGCTTCATTTTTGCCGAAATTTCAAGCTCGTTTAGCTCATCTTTTTTAGCTTCAAGCAAGGCACCAAGCTCATCTCGCTGTCTATTTAGGCTCTCAGCAAAATCCTTTTTAGCACTCTCATCAAGCTCTTTAAGCTTAGCAAAACCAGTGGCTAAAATCCCCTTTTTGCCAAAAATTTCAAGCCTAATCTTTTCAAGTTCGGCTAAATTTTGACAATTTTTTATCTCATTTACAAAATCTCTCAATGTCAAACCTTTTAAAAATTTTGTGTAGATTTTAGTAAAAATTTATTAAAAAACGCATAAAAAGGCGATATTTTTAGCTCTTATTTGTTATAATTGGGAGTTTAAAAAAGGAGATAAAATGACAATTTTTGAGAAGATCGTAGCTGGTGAAATTCCTTGCAATAAGGTGCTTGAAAATGAGAAATTTCTAGCCTTTCGTGATATAAATCCACGTGCTCCAATCCATATTTTAATAATCCCAAAAAAGCACTTTGAAAATATCCAAGAGATGGATCCAGCTTTAATGGGCGAAATGCTAAGCTTTATCCAAGAACTTGCGAGATTTATCGGCGTGGATAAAAGTGGCTACCGCTTGATTACAAACTGCGGTGAAAACGGCGGTCAGGAGGTAATGCACCTGCATTTTCATCTACTTGCTGGCTCAAAGCTAGGCTGGGATAGAAGCTCGGCAAATCCGCAATCAACATTTTAAATTTCACCCATTTTGGGTGAAATTTGTCTAAAATATCAGTGCAAAAAGTGTCTAACGCCAGTAAAATACAGCGATATATTATGCTCGTTTGCAGCTTCTATGACTTCATCGTCCCTTATGCTACCGCCCGGCTCAATAATGCACCTAACTCCCACGCTATGGGCAATGTCAATGCTATCTCTAAATGGGAAAAACGCCTCGCTAGCAAGCGTGCAGCCGTTTAAATCAAGCCCCATATCCTTTGCTTTTGCCACGGCGGCTCTTGCAGCATCTACACGGCTAGTCATACCCATACCGATCGCAACGACGGCTGCGTCTTTTACATAAACTACGCAGTTTGATTTTGTTAGCGCTGCCACCTTCCAAGCGATATCGGCATCTTTTAGCTCGTGCTCGCTAGCACTACGTTTGCTAACTAGCTTCATATTTTTTAGCTCATCATCTCTTACTTCATCTCGCTCTTGATAGACAAAACCGCCGTCAATTCGCTTAAAGTCGTATTTGTCGTTTGCGCGAACTAAAAATTTATTATCTTGGGTGAAAATTTTAATGCGTTTTTTGGCTTCAAAAACTGCCAACGCCTCGTCTGTAACGTTTGCAGCTAGGATCACTTCAACGTAAATTTCATTGATTTTTTGTGCCAACGCCTTATCAAGCGTGCCATTTATCGCCACCACTCCGCCATAAGCTGAGATCGGATCGCATTTTAGCGCCTCGGTATAGCTTTCAAGAAGCGTGTTTTTTACGGCAAAACCGCAAGGATTTGCGTGTTTTATGATAGCCACAGCTGGGGCTTCATCAAAGCTAGTAGCAAGCATTAAAGCGCCGTTTATGTCGGTTAGATTATTAAAGCTCGCCTCACCTTTTAGAGCGCGAAAATTTAGGTTAAAAAAGCTCTCAAACTCATATAAAGCGCCTTTTTGGTGCGGATTTTCGCCGTAACGAGTATCAAAAACCTTATTGCCGACTATAAATTTACTAGCCCCAAAACCGCCGTTAAATCGCTCGTTCATATAGTTTGCAATCATCGCATCATAACTTGCTGTGTGTTCAAAAGCTTTTATCATTAAATTTCTTCTAAACTCATAATCAGCCGTGCCGTTTTTTAAGGCATTTAGCACGTTTTCATAGTCGTTTAGATTAGTTACGATTAAAACATCTTTGAAATTTTTTGCAGCGCTTCTGACCATCGCCGGACCGCCTATGTCAATGTTTTCAACAATCTCGTCAAAATCATCGGTTCTAATGGTCGTTTGCTTAAACGGATAGAGATTTACACAGACCAAATCAATCCCGCCAATATCGTTTTGCAAGGCTTGTTCGGCGTGATTTTTATCATCTCTTTTGTGTAAAATTCCGCCGTGAATTTTTGGGTGCAGGGTCTTTACGCGCCCCTCAAACATCTCCGGACTTTTTGTGTATTCGCTTACTTCTAGGGCTTTTATGCCGTTTTCTTTTAAAAGCTTAAACGTCCCGCCGGTGCTTAAAATTTCAAACCCTAAGCCCACTAAACCACTGGCAAACTCAACAATGCCCTCTTTATCGCTAACGCTGATTAACGCTCTCATTTTTGCTCCTTTAAAATTTTTAAATCTAAAATTTTATTTTTAAAATCACTAAAATTTTGCTCTAATTGAGCCTTTCTTTTTAAAGAAATTTCTACAAAATCTCTATCTTTTTCAATCCCAACAAAATTTCTCCCAAGTAGATTTGCGGCAATACCAGTCGTGCTACTACCGCTAAACGGATCGCAAACCACACTATTTTCATCAGTCGCCATTAGAATAAGACGCACTAAGAGTGCAAGCGGTTTTTGAGTTGGGTGTTTGCCACACGTTTTCTCCCAAGGGGCTATCGCCGAAAAACTCCACACATCTTTCATTTGCTTATCATCATTTATCTTTTTTAAAATTTCGTAATTAAAAATATGTTTATGCTTTTCGCTCTTTCTAGCCCAAATAATCTGCTCTGTGCTATGGGTTAGATAGCGACAACTAAAATTTGGCGGCGGATTTGTCTTTTGCCAAGTTATTATGTTTAAAATTTTATAATCAAGCTTTTGCAATGCTCTGCCGATTGAAAATATGTTGTGATATGTTCCACTTATCATAATTGAGCCGTTATTAGTTAGGGAATTTTTAGCGATTTCTAGCCACGAAAAATTAAATTTATCAATCTCATCAATGCCATAACTTTTATCCCACACTCCCTTATTTACGCTCACGATTTGACCACTTTGAATGCTTAATCCATCGTTTGATAAAAAATAAGGTGGGTCGGCAAATATTAGATCAAAGTGATTTTTAAATTTTGGCAAAATTTCAAACGTATCACCGTGATGAAGTGTAAAATCGCTTTTCATTTTATAGGTAGTCCTAAAATTTGCAATGGGATATACTCAAAATAATATCTACAACCAACGCTAATAATATAATTTAAAACATCTCTGTATTCAGGTTTTTTAAACCAATCGCTTAGCAAGTAGATATATTCAACCTCCATATTTAAGCGTGAAAGTAGCTTTTGATACTGCTTTTTCTTAAAATCGCAAGTTTGAAGCTTCTCATCAACAGAACCTGCTACTTTTTGAAATTTACACTCAATTATAAAAAATGTGTTATTTACAATCACATAAATGCTATCATCTGGCAAAAGGCGTTTTGAAATAACACCCTCCCACTCAACGCCTTTACTCTCTAAAAAATCATAAAATTTATATTTCTTAAAAATTTGAGCCACCAACTCATCATTAAAAAAAACTTGTGAATTTTTATCAACAAAATACCCATTTTGAGAATTTAAAAATGTAGCCAAATCTACTTTACCCTCAAAAACAAGACCAGTTCTTGTATTAGAACCGCCAACTCCACCCTCTATCATTTATAATCCTTTAAAATCACTTCTCGCCTCGTTCGTTTTTGATTTTCTCATACGCTTCGTTTATCTCTTGAAGTTTTTTGGTTGATTTTTCTATCACACTTTCGCTCTCACCCTGCCCCATTAAAATATCTGGGTGGTATCTTTTTACAAGTTCGCGATACTTTCTTTTAATCTCGCTAAAACTTGCGTCCCTTGAAATTTCAAGCACGGCGTAAGGGTCTTTTGGCGTATTTTGGTATCTGTTTTGGCTTTGATGATTGCTGTTGTTTTGGCGTTGATTTGTATAAAATTTCTCAAAGCGATAAATAATTACGCCCAAAAGCGTATCATCAATCCCAAAACCCCTTGCGATATCGCTAATCACGGCTCTTTCATCACTGCTAAAATCGCCATCAATGTAGGCTAAATTTAGAAAAAACGTCAGCCTAGCGATCGCCGTTTGCCTATCTAGGCGAAATTTAGTCGCATACTCACGTGCAAGCTCGTAGGCATCGGCGGTGTTTTGCTTTTCTGTGTTAAAAATCGCCTTTAAATCATCTCTGCTAACGCCAGTTTGAATCACCATATCATCAAGCGTTTCGCTAATTAGCCCAGCTTCAAGCTCATTTACCCTGCCGTCGCCCTTTGCGACTTTTGCCAAAAGGGCTATTAGAAATTTTGCCTCGTCTTGGCTAACTCGCCTTTTAAACTCCTGCCTTATGCCGTTTTGAGCGTTAAATTTTGAAAAAATCCAGTAAATCACCCAAAAAACGAATGCGTAAAAGATAAACGATGCCATTTTTACCACAAATGATAGATCGTATTTTTAAGCTTACCGCCGACTAGCTCGTTTTTACGCCACGAGCTCTCATCGTTCATCACGCTCCAACGCCTCTCATCAGGGCGGTAAAACCAGTCCTTATCTATCTGATAATAGATCTGTTTGCCGTTTGCTTCAATGATATTTGCGATGTTGTTATCGTGATAGCTATTCTCATCATAATCAGTAAAAGCGCGCTGTCCCATTTCAGAGTAAAGCATCGTTAGCTCTTGAAGCATTTCGTTTAGCTCATCATCCATTTTTCGCACGTGAAGTCCGATCTCTTCGGCTTCTCGGTAAAGTATAGGATACTCGTGTGCTGGATAATCGCCGTTTAGTCGCTCTGAAATTTGGCGGATTTTACTCTCATCATCAATGTGATAACGCAAAATTTCACGACAAATTTTTAAAGAGAGCGAACTAGCCCTATCAACCGCACCAAAAACAAGCGGATGAATATACTCATAAAGCGATTTGTAGGGGTTTTCGTCATTTTGCTTTTCATTTTCGTGCCATAGTTTTATGACGCGGTTTAGCTCGTCCATTGACACGCTTACAAGCTCGTTGCCCTTATTTGTGGGGCTTAGCTCGTGTTTTAGCGAGGTATCAACTGGCGTAAGGTAAGCTAGTGGTCCCATAACAATCTCATTTGCACCAAGCGCCATCATAGTCGCAGCCGAAGCGCAGTTTGCAGGGATTAGCGCGGTTATGTTTTTGCAGTAGTTGCGAAGCGTGCTAATAATCCTAAGACTTGCAATACCGCTGCCGCCGTCGCTTTTTATGAATAAAAAGGCGTTTTCTATCTTTTTACCCTTTAAAATTTCATACATCGCGCTCGCGTCATTACCGCAAACTGAACCGGCGTTTGAGTTGTAGTAAGTTATTAGCGTCCCGCCAAGTTTGCTTTCAAGCTGTTTAATAAGCATTTGTGTTTGATTAAACAAAATCGGAGGCTTTGCCACGCCTCTTTTTTCGCTCTCTTGCTGTGCTTCTGGCTCGTCATCTACGCCTTTTGCGGTCTTATCTATCCACTCTTTTAGCCCCATTAGTCATCCTGTTTTATGATATTTCTAAATTCGTTAAAGTAAATATCTTGCATATCTTTTAAATTTTTATTAACGCCGTCAATGATAAATTTATCCCCGCCGGTTACGCCGATTTTTTGCGCGGTTAGTCCGTAAATTTCAGTGAGTTCTAAAAATTTCGCCTCATCTTTTACGCCCACGACCGCCCTTGAAAAGCTCTCATCAAAGATAAATCTCTCATCGCTAAAACCGCATTTTGCGTTAATGCCAATACCGCTAACGCACGCCATTTTAGCTAGCGTCATCGCCACGCCACCAGTGCCGACAGAGTTTGCAAACTCTAAAATCCCAGCCTTGTTTGCGTTAATTACCAAATCCCACAACGCCCTTTCACTTTTATAATCAATCTCTTTTAACTCGCCGCCAACTGCGTTAAACAGGGCTTTTAGATAAAGACTACCGCCAAATTCTCCGCTCGTTTGTCCGATTAGATAAACTGGTGTGTCGCTATTTACAAAGACGCTACCAAGCGATTTTGTGGCGTTCTCATTTACGCCAACGCTTACAATACTCGGAGTAGGATAGACGCCAACGCCCTCGGTATCGTTATAAAGGCTTACGTTACCGCTTACAACAGGCGTATTTAGCTCCCTGCACGCCTCTTTTATCCCCTCGCAACCTTGCGCAAACTGCCACATAACCTCGGCGTTTTCAGGGTTGCCGTAATTTAAACAATCAGTAATAGCAAGTGGTGTCGCACCGCTCATAGCGACCTTTCGTCCGCTTGCCGCTACTGCCATTGCGGCGCCGATTTTTGGATTTACGTAGTTGTGGCGAGATGAGCACTCCATACCCATAGCGATCGCTCTGCCGTTCTCTTTTATACGAATCACGCCAGCGCCCAAAAATCCGGGCTGTTTTATCGTATTTGTCTGAATGTTTGCGTCATATTGGTCGTAGATAAATGATTTATTTAAAATATGCGGATCGCAAAGCAATCTATCAAACGCCTTGTCGTTTGAAATTTTTTCAAATTTATTAGGCGTAATATCCTTTATCTCATCAAAATATTTTGGGCGTTTAGTCGGTCTATCAAGCACGGGTGCTGCCTCGCTAAGCGGGTCAATTGGTATCTCGCCCACTAACTCGCCGTGCCAGAAAAGCTCCATTTTACCGCTATTTGTAACCTCGCCGATAGTTTCAGCATCAAGGTCGTATTTGTTAAAAATTTCTTTGATTTTTGCTTCATAACCCTTTTTAGCGCAAATTAGCATACGCTCTTGGCTCTCGCTAAGCATTAGCTCATAAGGCGTCATACCAGTCTCACGCATAGGCACTCTATCAAGGTGCATTTTCATACCGCTACCGCTTCGTCCTGCCATTTCAAAGCTACTTGAAGTAAGTCCAGCCGCGCCCATATCTTGAATTCCAACGATATAATCTGTTTTAAACAGCTCCAAACAAGCTTCAAGCAGTAGTTTTTCAGCAAATGGGTCGCCTACTTGAACGGTCGGACGAAGCGATTTATTTGCGTCGTTAAAGCTATCGCTTGCCATTACAGCACCGCCAAGTCCGTCCCTGCCGGTCTTTGAGCCGACATACATTACGCTATTGCCCACGCCTTCGGCTTTTGCGTAAAAAATTTCATCGCTTTTGCAAATTCCAAGCGCGAAGGCATTTACTAAAATATTGCCGTTAAAACTCTCATCAAAAGCGACCTCTCCACCAATCGTAGGAATTCCCATACAATTGCCGTAGTGCCCGATACCAGCGACTGAGCCTTTGATTAGGTGGCGTTGGTATTTTGCGGTTTTATCTTTGCCGACAAATTTACCAAAGCGAAGCGAGTTCATATTTGCCACAACGCGAGCACCCATAGTAAAGACATCTCTTAAAATTCCACCAACCCCAGTTGCAGCGCCTTGATACGGCTCAATGAAGCTTGGGTGGTTGTGGCTCTCCATTTTAAAAACAGCGGCGTATCCGTCCCCAACGTCTATGACGCCAGCGTTTTCGCCGGGTCCTTGAATGACCCAAGGGGCTTTGGTCGGAAAGCCGTTTAGATATTTTTTGCTTGATTTATACGAGCAGTGTTCGCTCCACATCGCTGAGAATATCCCAAGTTCAAGTAAATTTGGCTCACGGCCTAGAATTTTTAAGATATTTTCGTATTCGCCGTCGCTGATTTTGTGCGCTTTGATAGTGGCTTTATCCATTTTAAACCCTTTAAAATTTTTTGCAATTTTACTTTAATAAGGCTAAAAAAGCGGTAAAATTAACCGAGCTTTTTAATTTCTGCATTAAAGGCAAATTTTGCGTGATTTAAGAAAAATTCATTGTAAAAATCCGCATCGTGATTTGGTGCATCAAAGGTCGCACAGAGATCTTTAACAACAATTAAACGGCGTTTTAAATTTTGCTCATTTGCACTAAGGGCTAGGTGCGAGATTGTGCTATAAACGCACAAATCGGTGCAAACGCCAAAAATTACAAAGGTGTCAATGTGCGGATTTTGGCGTAAAAATGCGTTGAAATTTTCGTTATAAGCGATTGAAAGCGAGTTTTTGTTAAAAATCATTAACTTTTCATAAAAGCTTAAATTTTTAATCTCATCAATAGCTTCACACTCATTTAAGCCCTTAACTGCGTGTTTTTTAAATGATAAAAACTCACTGCTATTTTCATCGTGTAAATCTTGTATTAATAAAATATTTAAAAATCCAAGCTCGTAAGCGTGACTTAAAAAATCTGCCGCTTTTTGCGAAATTTCACCGCATTTTTGACTGCTTAAAGCACCAAATTTGCAAAATGCATTTATCATATCAACGCTAATTATTGCCGTATTTTTGGGGTTTAGGGCGGTTAAGTCAAGCTTCATTTTGGCAAACTCACGCAAAATGTTTTTGGATTTAGGCTAACCTCAATCGTGCCGCCGTGAGCCGTGATAATCTGCAAACAAAGGCTAAGTCCAAGCCCGTTGCCCTTTAATTTACTGCTCTTAAACGGCTCAAAAACTATGCCAGTATCTTTAATGCTAACTCCGCTATCGTAAATGTAAAATTTATGCTCATTTTGGCTATTTTCATACCATAAATTTATCTCGCCACTCTCGTTTTCATCGTCTTCAATTGCATCAATTGCATTAAAAAGCAAATTTTGAAAAACAATGCACAAAAGCTCCTTGTCAGCGTTATACTGGGCATCTTCAAACTCTAAGTTTATATTTATATTTTTTGAGTATTGATAGAATTTTATCGCCTCTTCACACTCCTTTTTTAGCTCAAAAAGGTTGAAATTTTGGCGGTTTAAATGCACCCCTTTTGTAAAAAGTAGCGTGGCTTTGATGATCCTCTCAACTCGCCAAATCGCACTTTGAATTTCGCCCACAATTTTTGCGTTTTTATCATCAACACGCCTTAAAAGCGTAGAAGCCAAAAGCGAAACCGAGCCGATTGGGTTTCTAATCTCGTGTGCTAAATGGGCTGCTACCTGCCCCATTGAAGCAAGTCGCTCGGTGCGTTTTTGCGTCGTAATATCAATGGCTAGAACGATTTTTTTATCATCTTTTTTTGAAATTTTTATCAGATAAAATGAGCCATTTTTTTCGCATTCATATTCGTTTAAGTTTAAATCCAAAATCACAAACAAATCGGCAAGTTTTAGGGCGTTTGCATTTTGTAAAAACACGCTCTCATCGGCGTTTAAAATCCAAACAGCAGTTGGCAAAACATCAACGACATCTTTTACGATTTTTTGTAAATTTTCATAACTTTGTGAGATTTTTTTATACTCTTGCTCAATCAAATAGGTCTGTTCTATCAGGCTTTTTAGCCCACTTTCTATCTCGCTACTCATCTAAAAGCTCCATTAAATCGTTAATTTCATAAAGTTTTATTCGCTCATCTTTTAGTGCTAAAAGCTCGTTGCTAAATCCGCTTTTTGACAAAATCACAATGAAATTTGGCGTGATTTTTAGCCTATCGCACTTTTTTAAAAGCATATTTAAGACATTTTTACACACCTTTTTGCCCCTAAATTTTGCCTCGCCAACAAGCAAAAAATCGCCACTTTTTACAAAAATATCAAACTCAATATTTTTATGCCAAAAGCTTGAAATTTCAGCATTTATTTGAAATTTTTTAGCCAAAAATTCAGCAAAAATCATCTCAAAACCAAGCCCAACATACTCATCAAATCCAGCCCTAATCAAAGCTAAAATTTCATCTTTTTTACCAGCCCTTAAAGCGTCTAAATTTGGGTAAATAAATCTAAACCAAAACCTAAAAAAATGGCACGAAAAATGAAGTTTGTTCTCAATTTTATACCGCCTTTCGCTCTTTTTTAAACGCTCATTTTTTGCTCTATTTTTTGGCGTTTCTTTGCTAATCTCAACACGTAAAATGCCATTTTTAATGAGATTTGCATAACTTTTTGAAGCCAAATTTTTAGGCAGAATTTTATAAATCCCAAACCACTTTCTATCGCTCTTAGCAAGCTTTGTAAGCACCGATTTTTCAGCCTCACTAAACGTGCTAAACTCAGATGAAATTAGCTCAAAATCATCTAAAATTTCAACTTCAATCGCCCTAAAAATATCATAATAAGCATTTTTTAAGCAAAATCCATCAAAGACAAGGTGAAATTTCACAAGCTCCTCAATATCAAGGTGTTTATTGCCTTTATACGTTGATTTTAGCGGATTTATGGCGATGTCCTTTTTTAAAATTCACAGCGTTAATATACTATTTATTAGCTAAATCCGCTATAATAGCACGAAATTTTTAAGGATTTGCGTGATAAATTTAGAAAATATTAGAAAAAAAATCATCTTAAAAGATGGGATAAAATATTTTGATTTTACAGCCTCTGGACTTGCTTACAAGGACGTTGAGGACGAGATTTTAAAGGCTCTTTTAACCTACGCAAACACTCACTCAGACAGCTCATCAAACGCAATAATCACGCAAAATTTATATGAAAACGCACGAAATGAGCTTAAAAAATCGCTCGGATTAAATGATAATTTTTATCTTTTTGGTTGCGGTTTTGGGGCGACCTCTGCGATTAAAAAATTTCAAGAAATTTTAGGACTTTATGTCCCGCCAAAGACCAAGCAACGCTACGATTTAAACCCCAAAAATCTGCCACTTGTAATAATTGGTCCATTTGAGCACCACTCAAACGAAGTGAGTTTTAGGCAGGGGCTTTGCGATCTTATTAGAGTTAGAAAAAATGAACTTGGAGAGCTTGATTTTACGCACTTAGAGCAAATTTTAGAACAAAACAGCAAACGTGAAATTATTGGCTCATTTAGTGTCTGCTCAAACGTTACTGGCGTGATTACTGATTATAAAAGAATTTATAATTTGTTTAAAAAACACAACGCAATTTTAGCCCTTGATGCTTCAAGTATCAGCGGATATGAAAATGTTGATTGTAGCTACTTTGACGCCCTTTTTTTATCGCCTCATAAACTGCTTGGCGGAGTGGGTAGCTGTGGGCTTTTAGCCCTAAAAAAGGAGCTTTACACGCAAGACGAGCCGACATTTGCAGGTGGCGGGACGGTTAGCTATGTAAGCAGAATTTCACATATTTTTTTAAACGAAGCCGAGCAGTTAGAACAAGGTGGCACACCGCCGATAATTCAGCTTTTAAAGGCAAAGCTAGCCTATGAATTAAGGGATAAAATCGGCTTTAAAGCGATTAAAGAAAACGAGCTTGAACTTGGCAAATATTTTGAGAATAGATTGCAAGAAATTGATGATTTAGTGCTATATTCTCCGCTAAATTTAGAGCGTTTGCCAATATTTTCATTTAACATAAAAGGCATTTCGCCCTATGATTTAACGGCACTTTTAAGCAACGACTATGGCATACAAACACGTGCTGGATGTGCTTGTGCTGGACCTTACGGACACGAATTGCTTGGGCTAATTGATAACGATGAGCTAAAAGAAAAACCAGGCTGGGTCAGAGTTAGCATTCACTACACTCACACTTTTGATGATATAGATTTTTTAATAGAGGCTATCAAAAATAGCGTGAAAAAATATAAAAATTTATGGGCAGAAGAGCGTTCATTATACGCTTTAATGGGGAGAATATGATAAAAAAATATAAGAGAATTTTAATTAGCCTTTTTAGCATTCTGTGTTTAATTTTAGTTTATACTTTATTTGGATTTTATGGTGTGCCGTATCTAATTAAAAACACCTTGCCTAAAAAACTTAGTGATAATAATTTAAGTTTAGCCATTAAAAATGTCAATTTTAACCCATACACTTTTGAGCTAAATGCCTCAAATATAGAGCTAAACACAACCTCAAAGCTTTTTAAGGTTAGACAGTTTGATATTGATATGGATTTAATGAAAATGGTTACTAAAAATTTCAGCGTAAAAACCATAAATTTATACGAGCCAGATTTTAATATCACACGGCAAAAAGATGGGAGCTTAAACTTCTTAAATTTGGCAACAAATAGCGAAAAAAACGATAATAATAAGAGTGCAAAATTTAACTTTGAGCTTAAAAATTTAAGGCTGATTAATGGTAAAATTGACTTTAATGATTTGGCTTTAAAAAAGCCTTTTAGCACAAAAATAAACGATATAAATTATCAAATAACCGATATAAATTTAGAACAAAACAGCCTTGGCAAACACATTTTAAGCCTAAAATCAAATGAAATTAACGACCTAAATTTAAGCCTAAATGCCCTAATAAATCCAATAAACTTAAACGCTATCATCAACCTAAATAGATTAACGCTAGATAAAATATGGCAAAGCTACCTAGAAAACAGCACAAAAACAAGGCTAAAAGGTGGCGAATTAAGCTTGGCACTAAATTTAAACTTTAAAAATAACCTTGAAATAAACGGCACCATAAACCTAGAAAAACCAGCTCTAAATGGCGATTTTGCCGATATTTTAGTAAGCAAAATTGACTTAAACAAGATAAACTTAAACACCGATTTTAATCAAACTATGCTAACTAGCACTCTAAATTTAGAAAATTTTAACCTAAAAAATAGTGATTTTTCGCTCTTAACTGAAAAAATTTCAGCCCAAAATTTAAACATAAATCAAACAAATACTAACACAATACTAAAAATTCCAGAGATAAAAATAGCCAAAAGCTCATTTAACGGCTATGAAACCAGCACAACCCTAAATGATATTAATCTAAATTTGATTAATCTAACATTTAATAAAAATTTAAATATCAATCTAAATGAAGCTAACATAAACGAGATAAAAACCAAGCTAGAAAATAGCGAATTTTTAGGCATTAAAAATATAAAATTAAATGAGATAAATTATGCCGATAACGCCCTAAAAATCGCACTTATTAGTGTTTTAAACACCGATATTTTTAGTAAAAACAGAGCATTTTTTAGCATTAAAGAGTTAGCCTTAAACACACTAAATTTAAAAAGTAACGACTTAGGCATAAAATCAATCCTAATCAATGAGCCTTTTTTAAGAGCCAAAATCAATAAAAATGGCATAGAAGAGATAAACAATATCAAAATACCAAAATCAAAAACAGCCAAAAATGATAAAAACACAACCAATTTTTTAGCTAAAATAAGCGACTTAGAAATTAAAAATTTTAAAGCCGATATAAACGAAAATTTCATCAAAAAACCACTAAATCATAAAATCGCTATGAATGCTAAAATTTCGGAGTTTTCAAGCGATTTTAAAGAGCCATTTTTACTAAATTTAGACCTTAAAACTGATGAACAAATACAAGCAAAAACAAGTGGCAAAATAGCCTTAAATCCGCTAAATATAAACCTAAAAATTGACGCTGATTTTAAGGATTTAAGCAACTTTAACAAAATCACAGATGAGTATCTAAACGCCAAAATTTCAAGCGGAGAGGCAAAATACAGCACGATTTTATCCTTTAAAAAAGAGCCAATTTTAAACGGCTCGTTAAAATTATCAAACCTATATTTTGATCAAAACGGCACAAAAATTTTAGGCACAAAAGCACTAAATATCGCTAGACTTGGGCTTAATGGCACAACTTTAAACATAGATGATATAGCTCTAAATGAGCCATATTTAAACGCCAAAATTTCAAAAGATGGCAGCCTAAATTTAAGCAAAATTTTAAAAGATACAAACTCAACAGATGATAACCAAACTCAAAAAAATCACGACTTTAAAGTAGAAAAATTAGCCATAAATGACGCGCTAATTGACTTTACTGATGATAGTTTGGTGCTACCTTTTCATATCTCTATTAAAAATTTAAACACTCAAATTGACAAGATTGATAGCAAAAACCTATCACATATTCAAGCAAATGGCGTTGTTGGCGAGAGTGGGAGTGCAAATATTTTTATCAAAACCGAGCCATTTAAACCGACAAAACTATCGCAAATTTCACTCAAATTTAAGGATATCGCACTTGAAAATAGCACTCCATACACGGCGACTTTTGTCGGTAAAAAGATAAACGGCGGGACTTTGGGGCTAAATTTAAATTACAAGATTGATGATGAAAAAATGAAAGGTGAGAATGAAATTAGGATTGAAAAAATTGTGCTTGGAGATGATGTCAAATCGCAAAAAGCACTCTCTTTGCCGCTCTCTTTGGCAGTCTCAATTTTAGAGGATAAAAACGGCGTAATAAACCTAAATCTGCCAGTTAGCGGCGATATGTCAAACCCAAAATTTAGCTACGGCGGTATCATTTTTGGGGCGATTATGAAAATTTTTACAGATGTCATCACATCGCCGTTTAGTCTGCTTGGCAACGTGCTTGGCATAGCGGACGCAAAGGGGCTTTCTAGCGTTGATTTTACCGCTGGCAGCGATGAAATTTTACTCTCGCAAAACAAAAAAATAGCCGATTTTAAAAAGATTATTGATACAAAGCCAAAAATGCTTTTAAAAATCACGCCAAGCTATGATGAAAATGCCGATAAAAAGGCGATACAAAAACGATTACTTGATGCTAAGATTTCATCATTAGTAAATAAAAATGGACTTAGTTTTGATGAAGCACTAGCTCAAATTTCAAAGACAACATTCGGAGCCAAACAGCCAAAAGAGCCTTATGCAGAGCTTATAAAAATGCAAAAAATCGCAAACGACAGCCTAGAAAAACTCGCTAAAAACCGAGCCATTAACCTAAAAAATGCGATGAACAAGGCTGGAATTTCAGATAAAAATATCAAAATCAATGATAAAATTTCCAAAACAAAGGCACAAATGGATATTTATGTGCCAATATTAATGGGAGTTGAGGATTAAATTTGTATTTTTATAGTATAATGTCATTAAGAAAGGATTGATATTTTGTCTATATTAGTGGTTGGTAGTAAATATATTTTTAACGAAATTGATAAAAAAAATCTTAAACAAACATTTAAAGAGATAACCTTTGTCAAATATGATGGCAAAAAAACAAGAGAGGTCAGAAAAGAGATAGAGGGGATTTTAGCTCTTAATAATTATCAATTTATAGTCTTAAATATAGAGATTTATATAGACAAAAATACCATAAAATACCTAACTCTCTTGCAATTTCGGCTTCAAAAGCGAAATATCAAAATCATCACGATTGAAAATTTTTTAGAAAAATTCCTGCAAAAATGCTATATTCCAGATGACGATAGGGATCTAAATTTTTTAAGCGATATCAGGGCGTATAATGCTTTTGAGCTGTTTTTAAAGCGAGTGATTGACTATTTTGGCGGAGGTGTGCTATTTTTGATAAACTTTTTTATAAAATTTTATGTCAAAAAACGCATAGATGAAGAGTCGCCCGGAGAGATTTATTTCGTGCAAGATAGGGTTGGGCTAAACACCAAAACCTTTAAATGCTATAAATTTCGCACAATGCACGAAAATTCCTATCATAATCCATACACAAGCAAAAACGATGATAGAGTTTTTAAATTTGGTAAAACTATGCGAAAAATGAGAATTGATGAGATACCGCAATACATAAATGTTTTAAAAGGCGATATGCATATTATTGGCCCAAGGGCTGAGTGGGACATACTTGTTAAAAACTATGAAAAAGAGATACCTTACTACAACGAGAGGCACCTAGTTAGACCAGGCATAACTGGCTGGGCGCAGGTAAATTACCCTTACGGCGAAAACGCCTACGACGCAAAACAAAAGCTAATGTATGATCTTTACTACATAAAACACTGGTCGCTTTGGCTTGAAGCAAGGACGATAATAAAGACTATTTTGACTGTGATTAAAAAGCAAGGAACATAATTAAAGTACAGGAATTAAAAACTCCTTAACTATTTTTTCATAGGATAAATTTTGTCTTACATAATCCCATCCATTTTGACCAAGTTTATCTCGCTCATCTTTTGACATATTGTAAATTTTTAAAATAGCCTCCTTTAGGGCTAATTTATCATTTGTTTTTATACTTAATCCACAATTTGCCTTTTTAATCATATCAAGCTTCTCAATATTAAAAGCGTGAATTATTGTGGTTTTGGCATACATGTACTCATTAATTTTTAATGGAGATAAACCGTATTTATAAAAATTCAAATCAGGTGATGATTTATACAAAATATCACACTTTGTCATTATCTTAAAAGCTTCACTCTTTGGAACAGAGTCAAAAAATATAATATTACTAGATGCGTATTTGCCTATAAGATAATCTCTTTGAGCACCTTTGCCAACAACTAAAAAAATAATATTTGGGAATTGTTCTTTTAATTCACAAGCAACATCAAGCAAAATATCAATACAATTTGAAGCCGTTAAACCGCCAATGTAACCAACTATAAATTTATCCTTTAATCTATTATCTACAAAATCCAACTTTATACTATCATAATACCCTATATCAAGCCCAGTTGGAACATAAACCGCATTATTAGTAGTTTTTATATTAGAAAAATATTCATTTATATTAGCAAGTGGAGAAATAAGTTTATCTTGAAATTTATATATAATTTTTTCTATTATGGTAAGCAAAAGCACAAATGGATGAAATTTACTAACATTAGCAAGTTCAATAATTTCAAGTGGCCAAATGTCTTTAATCTCAACAATTAGCTTGGCTTTGGTCTTATGTGATATAAATTTTGCTGCAAATATAGTAAAAGGCTGTGGTGTTGCCATTACAATAGTATCAATATGCCCTATTTCTTTTAAAATTTTCTTTGTATTCCTAATAAGATTTATGACAAAAGCAAACATATTAACTATACGACCAAAACCATTGCCTTTATAAAATGGTGTTTTTATACTAAAAAATTTTATATCACCATCGGAGTGTGCTATAAATGGCTCATTTATAACCTTTGCATCGTGAATTCTATGTGAGAAAGCCGCATTTATGATAGTTGTCTTATAACCAAGACTAGCTAATTCTTTTGCAAAAAAGTAATGTCTCGTATCAAAATCTTGTTTGCCACCACTATAATGACCAATAAAAACTATGCTTTTACTCATTTTATTAGCTCTTTTGCTATAATCTCGCTTGCTTTGCCACCACCATAAAGATCAAGCTCAAAATCACAATGAAATCCATTTTTAATAAGCTCGTAGTTAGATAAAATTTTATTCTTATCCGCTCCAACGAGTTTATTTGCACCACACTTTACAAGCTCAACCCACTCGGTCTCATCACGCAAAGTCAAACAAGGCTTTTTAAAGAAAAACGCCTCTTTTTGCAGTCCTCCGCTGTCAGTCATAACAAAATCGCAGTTATCAATAAGCCAAACCATTTCAAGATAGCCAACAGGCTCTATAACGCTTATATTAGAAATGTCTATATCTAAATTTTTGATGATATTTTTTGTTCTAGGGTGTAGTGGCAAAATGATTTGTTTTTGGGTAGCAATGTCATTTAATGCTGTAAATATCGCCGTTAATCTAGTTTTGTCGTCTGTATTTTCCGCACGATGAACGGTGCAAAGTATAAAATTATTGTTAATTTTTATGCTTGGTTTTTTGGCTATTTTTTTATAAAACATCGCTCCATCTTGCATAATATCGCCACTTTTTATGATTTTACACTCAAATCTATCAAAGCCTTCATTTTTTAAATTTTGCACGGCCACATCGGTAGGACAAAACAGAATATTGCTTACTCTATCAGTTAAAATTCTATTTATCTCTTCTGGCATAAGCATATTAAAGCTTCTAAGTCCAGCTTCAATATGAGCTAATTTTATGTGAAGCTTTGAAGCCACCAAGGCACCGGCTAGGGTTGAATTCGTATCGCCATAAACTACGATAAAATCAGGTTTTTCTCTAATAGCTATCTCTTCTACCCCGCACATAATATCCGCAGTCATCGCCGCGTGAGTTTTACCTCCGGAGTTAAGCTTATAATCAGGTTTTGGTATTTGCATTTGTTCAAAAAAAATATCACTCATATTTGCATCATAATGCTGTCCAGTATGGACTATAATTTCTCTTATGCCGTCATACTTTTTTAGCTCTCTACTTAAATTTCCTGCTTTTATAAACTGCGGTCTTGCACCTAGAATGGTTAAAATTTTCATTTATTTTCCTTACTTGTCAAAATTACCATTTTAGTTCTTCATAAATTCTTTTTATATTATCACAAAAATTTACCTTGAAGTTAGCATGCCACTGTCTAGGATGTGTTAGCATGCAAATCCTTCGGCATTCTTCTTTTTCAATAACATCAAAAATATTCATAGGGCTATAATAAATCGGATATGGCTTATCACTAATGTACATATCAAAACTATTTTTAAATTTATCATCATACACTTCCAATACTATTCCCAATCTATCTCTTAAACATATGTCGTTTATAATTTCATTATTTATAACTTTTAGCCTTCTGTTAACAAAATCGCCATGGCTTGCAATGCTTTTTAATTTATAACCTAAGTTTTTTTCTATAAATAAAAAATTGCTAGAAAAAATATCTTTTATCTTTTCTAGTTTTTTATAAATATTCTGTGAATTTTTTATGTGGTTGTCCTTGCAAAACTGAGCTATCTCTTCATAATGATAACTGGCTTCACTTCCATAGTCACTAATCTCTTTCATAAGTTTAAAGTCTAAAGTAGATAATCTAAAGTAATAACTAGCTTTTATATTATATTTTTTTTCTATTTCAAAAAAATATCTAGCTGTCTTAATATCCGTGTCTATATCATGCCTATGAACAAAATACTTTGCATTTTGATCTAACAAATTATCTAAAAGTGCTTCATAATACTCTATAACACTTAAATGTATATAATTTTGATCTAGACTTTTTTTAATTAAAACTTCATATTCATTTAATCTAGATGGCATTATAAAATCTGCATAAATCCTATTTATTACTTTTTTTATTTTTCCCATATCCACTGAACCTTATAAGGAGCAAAACCTAATTTTTTCTTAAACATTTTAAGACCATCACTTGCTCCAAAAAATGTATCATACATAATATACCTAACATCTTTCCACATTTTATATTCGTTAAAATTTGTTAACTTTTGATGCTCATTAAAAATTAATCTATTTAATTCAATAACCATTAAATACATTATCCCATCATTCAAAAAATTATTATGCCCTAAAAGCTGATCGTATATTAAAAATTCTCCATAAAATCCAAGGCATATATATGATAACAACTTACCATTTTGATTTATAACACCAAAATATTTATAATTAGACAAATTCTCAAATTTATCTATTTTTTGCAAATAAGAATTAGTCATTTTTTTATCTTGTCTATATTCTGCAGAAGTATTAATTTCATATATATCATCTACATAATCGTTTCTATCTATTTGTATAAATTTATACCCTCGATTAATAGCTTTTCTATGATAATACGCAGCAGAATTTTTACCATTTATAGACTTATAGTATTCCTCAAAAGCAGAAAAAGCATTTATATCAATAAGCATTACACCAATGGTCTTATTTCTAACAATCTTCAATCTATGTCTTTTCGTAAAATAATTATATACTTTTATATAATTATCTTTTGTATTTTGATCATAATTTTTAAAAGAAATTCTAGCCCTAGGTATCTTTAAAATCTCTATAACTTGTGATACTATTTTGGTTAGACTCATATCATTCCCCTGCTAACTTATCATAAATTTGAAACAACTTTTTCTCTTCTATATCCCAATTATATTTTTCTAAAACTGCCATTTTGCCATTTTGAGCCATTTTTTCAGCTTCTTCTGGGTTTTGAATTATAAAATTTATAGCATTTGCTATCTCTTTTGAGTTTAAAGGATCTACACAAATTCCACATTTATTTTTCTCAACAATATCAATCCACAACGGAAAATTTGAAGCTATAACTGGGAGTCCAGCACTCATATATTCAAATAGCTTAATAGGCAAAGAATTTATGTAATTTATTATTGGCGTAAGCGTTACTAGTCCGATTTTTGATACGCTTAATACATCGCTTACTTCTTTTCTATTTAAAAAACCAAAATATTTCACCTTGTCATACCCCCCCCCATTTAGTTCTGAAATAGTTTTTTCAACGATATTTTTAAGATCATCAGAATCAAATGAGCCTACTAGATTGAGTTTATAATCAACATATTTCATAGCCTCAAGTATTTGTATAATGCCTCTTATCTTAGTAATGCCACCAACATAACAAATTTCATCTTTTTTTTCGCTCCATAAAATATCATTTGATAACTCTCCTAAAATAGGATAATTATTAATATTTACCGAATTTTTATTAATTTTTAAAAATTTATCATTAATGTGAGGAGTTGCTGTAACTATTGCATCTATTTTTTTACAAACATAACTTTCATATAAAGAATATATTTTAGAAATTGCATTTCTTAAAAAACTTGGTATATACTCTTTGCTTAAAATTTGCTCGGTTACATTTTCGTGAGAATCAAAAATAACTTTTGCTCCATTTTTTTTCAAATTTAAAGCGATAGTTAAAAGCTCAGGATCGTGAATATGATAAATATCAGCTTCTAGCTCAATGGCCTTGTGTAGTATTTTTTTTGGCATTTTTAAAATTCTATTAAATTTACCATTGCTTCTTTTGCCTATATCTATTATATTAACATTATTTTTTATCTCATTACCAAGTCCATCTGCAACGACTAAAAAAACATTATAATTTTTATTTTTAGCCAACGAACTACACATTTTCAAAAAAATTCTAGTGTCATATCTTTGATGAACCGATGTTAAGTGCGCTATTTTTGACATTATTTTGCGACTTTCTTATTTGAGTAATTTAAGCAATCTGCTAAAAAATTTTCTAGTATATACAATAAACCAATCTGTCGCATAATCATAATGTTGTTTTGGTTTTTCTTTTAATATGCTATCAAACTCTTCATTTGTGATACCTAGTTTTTTAAGAATTTCATTTTTAGTTTTTTGCATATCATCTTTATCATAAAGTGGCTTTGAAAGCTCTAACAAAGCCTCTTCTCTACTCATTTGATTTGATATTATCATTGAAGATAGATGAGATTTTCGTTTATCTACATTATATCTTTCATAAAACCAATACTGCTGTATAAATTTAGTTAAGTCATTTTCTAAATGTTTGCTACCATAATATTCAAAACCACAAAATTCATTAAGCTCTTTAAGAGCCCTGTCTCTATTATAATCTATATAATTAAGCGGTCTATAAGTCTTAATATTTAACAAAAATTTATTTTTAAATTTTGTATAGTCTGACATAAAAAGTAATTTATCTATACCTTTGGTTCCAAATTTAAAATGTATATCCTTTAAATTTACAAGGTCGTATGCATTCCAAGAATTTCCAGTTTGTAAAATACTTTCAAGTGCAAAATTTCCGCCTGATAGAAAAAAACCGATATTATACTCTTTTGCATACTTATATAAATACGCAAAAAGCACATTATCTTGCGGTATAGCTACATCCGGCACATTTGCCTTAAAGTAAGACACTGTAAGATCGTTAAACTGCTCTGCATCGGGCTTTACTATTTCAAGATCAAATCTACACGCACTTAATAGTTTTTTAATATTGTCTTTTGATATTTGAGTATCAAAGCCATCATCTATATGAACAGCCAAAATTCTAAGACCCCATTTATGCCCTAGATACGCTAAGTATGATGAATCAAGCCCACCAGAAATTCCCATTAAGCAGTCATACTTTTTATCTTTCGATTGCTCTTTGATTTTTTCAATCATCTCTTTTAATTTTTGTTCGCCTAGCTCATTTGGAAAATACGTAGTCTCTTTTTGTCTTAATGCTTCGTTACAATAATTGCAATAGCCATTTTCATCAAAAACTATCGCAGGATCAGAGCTATCCATTACGCATCTTTTACAAATTTTATATTCTATACTCATTTTGTCTCCAATAATAATTTAATTATCTATCTTTCTTGCAACTTTTATTAATAACATAAACAACAAACCATAACTTATAGCCGTAGAAAAAGATAAACTATAAAGAATAGCATCATCATTAAAACCAAAAAAATACAATAAAAACAATGGGATAAATACTATAAATGCCCTTAAAATTTCCCAAGTTAAATATAATCCATTTTTATTAAATGTATAAAATATTTTAAAAAACGGAAAAATGGAAAATTCAAAAAATATGCCAAAAATTAAAATAGATGCTATTTTCCCAGCTAAAAACCATTGCTCTCCAAAAATAAAGACAAATATAACTTCACCATAAAAATAAATAAAAAGACACGGCAAAAAAGCAATTGCCATCAAAAAAAACCAAACTCTAAAAATCTTGTTTAATATATTATTTTGTCTAGTATTACAATCTAAAGCGGACATATGTTGAAATAACGCATTTGCCATATTTGTGCCAATAATGGCACTAGGCAAATTAAGCACTCTATATACTATATATATTTGTCCAACAAAATTTGGCAAAAATACTAAACCAAAAACAATATATTTGACATCATTATACAAAGAATCTGCTAAGCAAATTAAAATATTCATTTTTGGAAAACGTATGTATTTTTTAGAAACATACCTTATCGTAGAAATTTTTATATACTGCATTAATCGTTCATCTCTTTTAATAACTTTAATCGCAAGAACACAACAGAATACAACTTGTCCAAAAAGCTGACCCATCACTAATCCACTTCTGCTGAATACAGCAATTACTATATTCAAGCAAGCAGCAGTAGAATTTTGCAATATCTTGGCAATACTTATATTTTTATAATATTTTTTTCTAGTATTCCAGTAATTAAGAATGCTATATATAGACATAATAAAGACAGAAAACGGAATTAAGTATATCCATTCTTCCAATTGTTTTATATTAAAAAATATTAAGATTTCAGTTTTTAAGACAAATATAACAATTAGCAAAATAATAAAACCAAAAACAGATAATGCAAATGATAAAAATACTACATTTATAGCAACTTTATCATTTTTAGGTAAAACAATAGCGGCTTCATATTGTCCTGTAAAAAAAATAGCTAGAACAGAGCTTATTGCCATATATAATGCAAAAATAGCAAAATCATCAGGCGAATAAAGCCTTGTTAAAATAGGACTAATTGCAATAGTGATCATCTGCGAAACAGACGAGCCACCAATTAAGATAAAAGCATTTCTTAAAAATTCACTCTTAAACATAAACACATCTACTTATTTAAAATTATATTTTTAATCAAATAATCAGCTTGTATGTAACTACCGCTCACACTATGATGATCATCGTCTGCGTATAGCATTACACCATCTTTTATAGCATAACAATATTGTTGATCGCAATACATATTTAGCGGATCTAATACAACTACATTGTTATATTTTTTAGATATTTCTAGTATAAAATTTCTATATTCGCTAGATCTTTGAACATATGCCTGAAAATTAATAGTGCATTTATTATCAAAAAAACCAAATGGTCTTTTAAGACATTTTCTGGGAGAAAAACCCAGCTCTGGATTCTCAATTAAATAAAAAAATTTTATTTTTTTATCATTAAAAAAAGCAAATGTATTATCAATACTTTGCAAAAAAATATCTTTGTGATTATAGCTTGCATCCTTATAAAACCCAATATGATGATAATTATATGGTTGCTCATTATTTTCTATTTTGCCAAAACCTCTATCATACATATAAGTATTTGCTCTAGTTATAAATATCACTCCTAATATATTTAACTTATTATTAAGTAAATTATAAATATCCTTTATTTTTTGTTCACAAATAGCAATATCATCAATATTTTTACCCATTGCCCCCCCCAAGTATGGCGGACAACTAGAATTTGAAACAAGCAATGTCTCATATCCAAGAGTTTTTAATCTATCTTGAATACCAGGATACGAAGTATGTGCGTGAGAATCACCCGTTATAAGTATAAATTGTTTAGTTATATCATCAGAAGTTGCTTTAATGTACTCACTAGTAGGGGTATATCCCAATGCTTTGTTAACAAGCAAAATACCTGCATCATTTTTAAACGAATCTCTAATAAACTGTGCTTCAAATTTACTATTATCCACAAGATGAGCTCTTAATGGAAAACCATTTTTACTTTTTATAAAATTACCAAATAGCCCAATACAAACAACTATCAATAACAACACAACTGAAAAAATATAGCTTGTTTGTTTTCTTGCTTGAATCTCAATAAAATAATACACCAAAAAAGATAGTATTACGGACACAAAAATAATTAAAATGCCATAAAAACTAACGTTTATGCCAAAAATATGACCATAACTTATAATTACATAATGCCAAAGATAAAGTGGAAAACTTATTAGTCCAAAAAAAATAAGAAATTTATTATTTAATAATGTTGTTTTAGGAAAAAAAGATAAGTATAAAATTAAAAAACTAGTAGAAATAGCAACACAAAAAGTATTTAAAAAATTAAAATTAGTATTATTAAACGAGTATAAAATGGAGAGTAAAAATACCACATATAAATATATTTTATAATTAGATATTCTTTCGGTAAGATTTTTAAATTTACATGAAAAAACAAAAAAAATACCACCCAACACCAACTCAAAAGATCTAGATATAGTGTGGTAAAATTTATTAATATCCAAAAAAAATGACAACAAAATTAATATTGCAAACACAATCAAAAGACCATGCCAAACTTCTAATTTTAATCTATACTTATACAAAACAAATACAATAGTTGGCCACAACAAATAAAACTGCTCCTCTATCGAAAGTGACCAAAAATGAAGCAATGGTTTTAATTGAGATGCCTCATCCCAATACCCAACCTCTTTTATTAGTCTAAAATTTTCATAAAAAAAAGCAGATGATTTTATATGAAAACCAAGTTCTTTTAATTCAAATGGCAACAAAAATATATACCCAATCAAAATAGTAAATAATAAAACAATAATTAATGCTGGGAAAATTCTACGAATTCTGTTTCTATAAAATTCTTTGAAAGAAAAAGTATTACTTTCAAGTTTTGTATAAATAATCTGCGTAATCAAAAAACCAGATAATACAAAAAATATATCAACACCTACATAACCAAATGAAAAGTATTCTGGCCAAATATGAAACAATAACACCAATAAAATAGCCACACCTCTTAAACCATCAAGAGATGGATTATATTTTAAACTATGTTCAATTGGTATAAAAATTTTCAATCAATATACTCCATAATAAATCCAATCTCATTATCTGAGACATATGGATTCATCGGCAAACTCATAATTTCATTTGAAACTATTTCAGAAATAGGAAAATCGCCTTTTTTATATCCCAAATAAGCAAAACACTCTTGCAAATGAAGTGGCATTGGGTAATGAACAGCTGTTGGAATGCCAGCATCTTTTAACCTAGCTTGAACTTCATCGCGATTTTTTACACGCACCGAGTATTGCGCCCAAGCAGAAGTGGTCCTACTATTAACATAAGGCAATATTAAATTTTTACCATTTAAGGCTTTAGTGTATTTTGTCGCTACGCTTTGCCTAAGCGATAAATCCTTCTCATAATGAGAAAGTTTTACCAATAAAACAGCCGCTTGAATGGTATCCAAACGCCCACCTATACCAATATATTGATGATGATATCTTTTGCTTTGCCCGTGAATTCTTAGTGATTTTAGTTTTTGAGCCAAAATATCATCGTTTGTAAAGACTGCTCCACCATCGCCATAGCAACCCAATGGCTTAGCTGGGAAAAATGATGTCGTAGCAATATCCCCAAGAGCTAAATCTTTTACGCCGTTAAAAGTAGAGCCAAAGCTTTGTGCCCCATCAACTATAACTTTTAGATTATGTTTTTTGGCTATCTTTGAAATTTCATCCATATCAGCCGGCTGACCATAAAGAGAGACTGGCAATATGGCTTTTGTCTTTGAAGTAATAGCAGATTCTATCTTATCTGCGTCAATATTGTAAGTTTTTTCATCAATATCCACAAAAACAGGTTTTGCTCCAACAAGTGCAATCATTTCAGATGTAGCTATAAATGTAAAAGGAGTAGTTATAACCTCATCGCCACTTCCTATACCAAGAGCCATTAAAGCAAGCAATAATGCGTCCGTTCCATTCGAGCAAGCTATTGCGTGTTTTACGCCAAGGTATTTTTGTAAATTTTCTTCAAGCTGAGTTATCTCATCGCCCATTATGAAATTACATTTTCGAGCGACTTTTATTATCGCACTTTCTATTTCATCTTTATAAAGCTCGTGCTGATAAGCCAAATTGGCAAAATCTATTTTCATTTTTACTCTTTTATTAGTATTAAATTTTCATTCTCTATCATATATTTACTATTGTCAAATTTGTCAATAGCAACGCCTTTTTTATCAAATTTTAATGTATTTCCAGCACGAGACACCCAGCCAATCTGTTTTGCTGGTACGCCAACCATTAACGCATAAGGCTTTACATCGCGATTTACAACAGCGCCACTTCCTATCAAAGCATACTCGCCAATCGTAACACCACAGACTATCGTCGCATTTGCACCAACAGAACAACCTTTTTTTAGCAACGTTTTTTTAAATTCATCTCGTCTAACGATGAAAGCACGTGGATTTATAACGTTTGTAAAAACCATACTAGGTCCCAAAAAAACATCGTCCTCAATCTCAACGCCTTCATAAATAGAAATATTATTTTGCACTTTAACACCATTGCCAATATTTACATTTGGTCCAACTACGCAATTTTGACCAAAAGAGCAATTTTTGCCAATATTTGAACCGCCTAGAATGTGACTAAAATGCCAAATTTTCGTTCCATCGCCAATTTTAACATTATCATCTACAAAGCAACTTTCGTGTGCAAAAAAGGACATTATAAAACCTTTTTGCAAAATTCGTGATAGTCGCCAGTTAAAGACGAAATTTCAGCATTTCTAACATACGAAACAAGTCCAACTGATTTTCTAGCAGTATCAAGCCCAAAACCATTGCCTTTTAAAATTGCTTCATAGCTTTTAGTGTGCAAATCAAAAAATCCGCCACTAAATTCTATCTCATTGCCATCAACGGTTATGCTTCTGTATGTTCTTTGAGCTTTTGCCTTTATATCATCAGGTATATAATCATAATTTACACTTAAAAACCATCTAACCCTAGCGTGTTCTAGCTCCAAATAACCAGCATTTGCATCAGGCTTTTTAAGATGCACTATATTTTGTTTAACAGAGCCAAATATCCAAGTAATCATATCAAAAAAATGAACCCCTATATTTGTCGCTATACCGCCACTTTTACTCTCATCGCCCTTCCAAGAAATGAAATACCATTTACCACGACTTGTAAGATATGTAAGATCAATGTCATAAATTTTATTTGGATTTTGTTTTAACTCCTCATCGACCCTCTTTTTAAGCGCGATTATATTTTCGTGCAGTCTAAGTTGAAGGATATTATGCACCTTTTTACCAGTCTCTTTTTCGAGCGTTTCAAGCTGATCTATATTTTTTAAATTTAGCACAAGCGGTTTTTCACAAATCGCATCCGCACCGTTTCTTAAAGCACATCTAATATGCGCATCGTGAAGGTAATTTGGTGTAGTTACCGCTATATAATCAATCTTTTTATCTGTATTATGAAGTTTGTAAAGATGTCTATCAAATCTTTCAAATTCCGTAAAGAAACTAGCTTCTGGGAAAAAGCTATCCATTATGCCGACGCTGTCATTTTTATCCAGCGCACAAACAAGTTCATTGCCAGTATCTTTAATCGCCTTTAAATGTCTTGGCGCAATATATCCGCCTACACCTATCATAGCAAAATTTTTCATCAAAGCCTCCAAGTTAGATTTTGCAATCACTTTTTTATAAATTAAAACACTATTTTATAAAACTTTATTATTTAAAAATATTTTCTTTTATAATAAGTATTATTTTATTTTGAATTTCAGCTAGAGCACCTTCGTTTTTCGCCTCAAACCTAGTTACAATCACAGGGGTTGTGTTTGAAGCGCGCACTAATGCCCAGCCATCTTTAAACTTTATCCTAATGCCGTCAATCTCAATAATACTCTCAATCTCTGGCAGGTCGGTTTTGCCGCTTTTTATGGCGTTTTTGAAATTCTCAACTATGCTAAATTTGCTCTCTTCGCTTACATTTATCTTAATCTCATCAGTGCTAAACATCTTTGGCATTTTATCAAGCTGGGCATCTAAATCAACGCCCTTATGCACGAGTTCAAGCACCCGCATCATCGCATAAAGCGCATCATCAAAGCCAAAATATCGCTCTTTAAAGAAAATGTGTCCGCTAACCTCAGCCGCTAGGTCAATATCAAGCTCTTTCATCATCTTTTTGATGTTACTATGACCCGTTTTACCCATAAAAACTTCGCCGATTTTAGCAATCTCATCATACATAATCTGCGAGCATTTAACCTCGCCAAGCACACGTGGATTTTGCATATTTAGCGTGTAAAGATAGGCAAGCTCATCACCTTTTATGTTGCGTTTTGGCGTGATGACAGCGATCCTATCGCCATCGCCGTCAAAGGCAAAGCCAAGCTTAATCTCACTCTCTCTCATCGCCTTAAAAACGTCAGCTAAATTTTCTTTTTCGCTTGGGTCTGGGTGGTGATTTGGGAAGTTGCCGTTTGGCTCGTGAAATAGGACTTTCGCGTTTAAATCAAGCTCTTCTAAAATCGGCATTAAGGCAGTCCCAACAGCACCATTTCCGCAATCAACGACAAAATTTTCATTAAAAAGCCTTAACGCCCAAAACTCTTTTACAAAAAATTTCACGTAATGGCTTAAAATATCCATATTTTTGCGTTCAAAATTATCAGGAATTTGCTCGTTTAAAGCGATTATCTCACTTACTTTTTTGGCTAAAATTTGCAAATCAGCCCCAAAAAAGCTATCCTTTTTTATCGTGATTTTAAAGCCGTTATACTCTTTTGGATTGTGTGAGCCGGTTATCATTATATTTGCGTCAAAAAAATCGGCATAAACGCTAAAATAGCCAACCGGCGTAGGCAACAAGCCGATCTCATAGATATTTAACAAGCCAACTTTGTTTAATCCGCTAAGTAGCCATTTTAGCAAATTATCCGCGCTAAGTCTTGCGTCATAGCCGATACTTAGGCTCTTTACGCCAAGCTCCGTCATCTTTAAACCAAGCGCGTAGCCGATAGCCTTAACGCTAGTTTCGTTTAGCTCTTTATCGTAAATTCCGCGTATGTCGTATTCTCTAAAAATATTATCAACTCTCATCTTAATCCTATAATCTCGCAATTATATCAAAAAAAACAAATTTAAATTTTAAATTTTTCCGCCCTTTGAGTGCGTAATTGATGTTAAAAATTTATAGCTTCCAAAGATATTTTGCTCTTTTGGTAGTGAGTTTGCAAGCTGTTTTAAAACATCTCCAAAGTCGTCAAATAGGTAGTTTGCAAGACTTCCCGGATTTGGGTTTATCTCGTTTAAAAATACCTTATCATCAATGACAAAAAAATCACACCTAATTAATGCTCCATCAAATCCGCTATCATAAATTTTAGTAAATGCATCTTTGATCTGCACTTCAAGCTGGGCTGAAATTTCGGCTTTTGCTACCTTTTTTTCATTTGAAAAATTTAGATATTTTTGCTCGTAATCTAAAAATTCTCGCTTACTTGGCTCTTCAATGATTGAAAATTTTATCTCATCATCTACCTTTAAACCAGCTAAATTATACTCTTTCACACCGCCAATAAACGGCTCAACAAGCACCTCTTTATCAAATTCAAAAGCAACATCAAGCGCGTATTCAAGGTCGTTTTCATCTTTTACGACAGAAACGCCAATTGAGCTACCTAGTCTTAGTGGCTTTAAAATAAATGGATAGCTAATACTTGGTAAATCGCCACGTCTTAAAACCTCGTAATCAAGCGTATTTATGCCGATTTTTTTGGCAAGTAATTTTGTTAATTCTTTGTTAAAACTCATCACACTCGCTTCAAGTCTAGGTCCGATGAAATTTATACCAAAAAATTCAAGCAAACTTGCCATTTTGCCGTCTTCGCCGTCCATCCCGTGTATTAAATTTATGTAAGTATCAACCTCAATTTTTTTAGCTCCAAACATTGAGTGAAGGTAAAATCCGCCGTTTGAGATTACTAATTTTTTGCACTTTTTATACTCGCCACTAGCAAAAAAATTCGCTCTCATATCCTTTGGTGGTATGTGATAAAATTTTCTATCATAATCACAAAAAACAAACTCTAAATCCCATTTTAAGACGTTTTTTAGCACGATAGCACTGACAATGCTAATCTCGTGTTCAAAGCTTTTTGCACCAAAAATTATGCCAAATTTCATTTTTTATCCTATCCTAATTTTTTTAGAGCCTCTTTGATTAGCTCACTCGTGTTTTCGCCCCTACACTCGCTTAAAACCTTATAAATTTTATCTCGTTTAAATCCGAGTGCTTCAAGTGCCATTAGTGCCTCGCTTTGGTGTGCTGGGACACTGGTTTCATTTATTAGCTTTGCGTCACTTAGCTCGGCAATTATCCGCCTAGCCGTTTTTAAACCAATGCCGGGCACTCTTTTTAGGGTCGCATCATCGCCGTTTATCACGGCATTTATGAAGGCATTTGGACTTAAAGATGAGCAAACTGCCATAGCCGTTGAGGCTCCGATACCGCTTAATTTTATTAGCATTTCAAACATTTTTTGCTCATCTAAATCCAAAAATCCGTAGAGTAAATTTGCGTCCTCACGGATTATTTGCGTGATATTTAGCTCAATTTTCGCACCTTTTTCTAGCTTTGGCGAGCAAAAAAGTGAGATAAAAATGCCGTAGCTAACGCCACTTGCCGTCTTTAAAATCACAAAAGCTGGGTCTTTTTTGGTTATCACGCCCTCAATGGCTTTTATCAATCTTTCTCCTTTGGGAGTAAATTTAGATCATTTGACTTTTTAATCTCAAATTTTGGCTCAATCTCATCGCCGACCTTAACAAGGCTAATCACCCTTGCCATTTCGTTCTGTCGGGTCGGATAGACGACCTCTTTTGGCGGATCAACTAAGATGAATTTTATCTCGTTTAGTTCAAGCCAGTTGCTTCTATTTATGATTTTTGCGGCAAAAATTCCATTTTGCATTACATCAAGCTCATCTTTTAGCCGTTTTAGCTCGGCTTTTTTGGCGTTAAAATCCTTTAAAAGCTCGTTGTAATCAATAACTAGCTGTTGATACTCTTTTAGCTTTTTCATAAATGTAACTGGCGGGACGACCTTTGCGGCTTGAAGCTCCTCAACCTTGGCTTTTATCGTGTAAATTGAGGCTTTGTTTTCATCAATGATGATCTTTTTTGTTTCAATCTGCTTTGGCATTTTTAAAATTTTATGCTCAAAATCTTTGATTTTTTCAATCTGCCCCTCAATATCGTATCCCTTATCTTTAATCCGCCTAGCGTCAATGATAAATCTATTATTCGTGCCACGAAGATACTTTATGTCAATTAATTCAAGTGCGTTTATCGTGCAGTTTGAGCCTAGCGTTTCTATCTTTATCTCATCGGCTGTGATTTGACCGCCGACAACGCTTTTGATTTTTACCTTTTTTGCCACGACCGAGCCACCTTCAAGCCTGTCAATAACGACCTCATCGGCGATAACCTGTCCGATATGTATGGCAATATCAGCCGTTTTTGCCTCTATTTTTGCCTTTGCGTGGGTTTGTCCGCCGATTTTTACCTTGTCTGATTTTATCTGTGCGTTTGCAGCGACATTGCCTTTGACATTTACCTCTTTTGCCTCAACGACAACCCCAGTGCCAATGGCGTCTTTAAAAATATCGTCCTCTTTGATAACCAAACTCACATTTGAGTCCATTTCGGTCTTAACCGAGCCAGTTTGTCTAAAATTTATCTCATTTATTTCAAGCTGTTCTTTTATGTCGTAAGTGCCTTTATCTTCGCTGACAAATCCAGCCTTTTTGGCTCTAAATTTTATAGACCTATCATCCTCTTCACGCTCAATATTTTCAGTGATATTTATCTCTTTTAACGCCTCTTCTTTTGGGTCATTTACCTTTATAAACTCGCCCCTTACGTTTCTACCATTTGAGCCTTGCTTTGATTTTATAAACTCAATAATAATCTCATCAGGCACGACACCGAGCAAAAATCCACGATTTGCGTGGTCAATTCGGTCGTGTTTATCTATATTTTCAAATTTATTTTTGTAGTGAAAAATCATCTTTGAATCAACAGCAGGGCGTGGCTCAATGCCAGTAGCAACGACAAAAGTATAGCTTTGATCAATAATCTCTTTAATCCTTAAAACAGAGGTGATACGCCCTAGCTCGCTCCTAATATCACGCTCTCTAATGCCGACTAAAATTCCAGCTCTAATTAGCTGTTTTGCAATAAATTCATACAAAAACAGCTCATATCCAGGCTCATAAGAAACCTCAGAACTAGGCGAAATGGTGGCTACGATTTTTGTTAAAAGCGAATTAGCACCGACGCTAATTGGCGGTAGTTTTGGCGGTGGCGAAACCCTAATGTCAAAAAACTCAACGCTATAAACCTGCTCAATTTTAAGGCTAGGGTCAAGGTAAAAATCTCTATTTTCAAAAATTTCAAGCTCATCTTTTGAGAGCGTGACTGGCTCGGCGTTTTGCTCGTTTGTGTAAATCGTAACGACATCATAAAGGCGAAAATCTATGAATTTTGCCTCAACGCCACTGCTTTTGCTAAGCTCTTTTATATCAGAAAATGGCGTTTTCGTGTCTGTTTTAATAGCCGAAAAATAGATAACCTCTTGCGTTTCGCTCAATTTTAAACCTTGTTTTTTGTAATAATTCTCGCATTATCTCTAAATTTTCATTAAATTTCGGTTATAATTGCAGTTGTTTTTAAAATTTCAAGGTAATTTAATGTTTATAAAGGGCTTTTTCTCAAACGCCAGTGGTATTTTAGTTTCTCGTGTTTTAGGGCTTTTACGTGATATTTTAACGGCACTCGTGCTTGGTGCTGGGATTTTTAGCGACCTGTTTTTTATCGCCTTTAAAATGCCAAATTTATTTAGGCGAATCTTTGGCGAGGGTGCATTTTCACAGGCTTTTTTACCAAATTTTACAAAAGCAGTCAAAAAATCGCTTTTTAGCGGTGAAATTTTCTTAAAATTTCTGCTATTTATCGGTATTTTAACGCTTCTAGTAAATCTTTTTACTGAGCAGTTTATCGCTATAATTGCAACTGGATTAAGCGAGGCTGACACCAAAAATGCCGTCCCGCTTGTAAGGATAAATTTTTACTACCTAGCCCTAATTTACGCCGTTACATTTTTAGGCACTTTGCTTCAATACAAAGGGCATTTTGCCACGACTGCGTTTTCAACGGCACTTTTAAATTTATCTATGATTTTTTCACTTTTTTTAGCAAATGGGCTAAGCCAAAAAGAGGTGGCGACATATCTTAGCTACGGCGTCGTAATCGGCGGTGTTTTACAGCTTTTAACGCACTTTGTGGCACTAAAAGCAAAAGGGCTAAATCCGCTATTTTTTGGTGGAATTTTTAGCTATTTAAAGGGTAAAAAAACTAGCACAAAGGGCTTTTTTGTAAATTTTTACCACGGGATTTTAGGCTCGTCAGCTATGCAAATTAGCGCGTTTTTAGACACGTGGCTAGCTAGCTTTTTAGCAAGTGGTAGCATTAGTTATATGTTTTATGCAAACCGAATTTTTCAGCTCCCACTCGCCATTTTTGCAATCGCCCTAAGCCAAGCTTTGTTTCCAAAAATCACACGCCTTTTAAAAAACGGCGATGAAAAAAACGCCCTACTTCAAACCAAAAACGCCTTTATGATTTTGTTTTTTGCGCTTTTAGCTTCAAGCGTTGGTGGCGTGATTTTATCTGAGCCTATCATTTGGTTACTTTTTGAGCGTGGCAATTTTACTCACGCTGATACCATAGAGTGTGCTAAGGTGCTATGCGCCTATCTTGTGGGGCTTACCCCTTTTGGACTTGCTAAGCTCTTTTCGCTTTGGATTTATGCAAGATTAAAGCAGAAGTTAGCAGCTAAAATTTCAGCCATTTGCCTTGTTTTTAATTTAGTCTTAGCACTCATTTTTATGCAGTTTTGGGGTGCTGTGGGACTTGCTTTGGCTAGTTCATTTGGCGGATTTTTACAGCTTTTTTTATACGTTAAAGAGTTTGGATATGCGAAATTTTTAGCTATAATCCAGATAAAATTTATACTTTTAACTGCCATTTTGATAACGGCAGAGATTTTTTTACTTACATTTTTAAAGGGAATTTTTTATGCAAATTTATGATAGCGTTAAGAAACAAAAGGTTGATTTTAAGCCACAAAATGAGGTGGTTAGAATTTATCTTTGTGGGCCAACGGTTTATGATGACGCGCACCTTGGACACGCAAAAAGCGCCGTGAGTTTTGATATGTTAAGGCGAGTTTTAATCGCACTCGGACATAAGGTAAAATTTGTAAGAAACTACACCGACATTGATGATAAAATTTTAAAGAAAATGAGCGAGAGTAGCAAGAGTTTAGAGGAGATTACAAATTTTTACATTGATAGCTTTGAGGCCGATATGAAGGCTTTAAACGTGCTTGACCCTGATGTAAAGCCAAGAGCGACAGAGTGCGTGGGGCAGATGATAGATTACATAAATGAGCTTATTAAAAAAGACTACGCTTACAGGCTTGATGATGGCATATATTTTAACACCAAAAAAGACACAAAATACCTAAGCATAAGTGGCAGAGAGTGCGATGACACAATGGCTAGGGTTGATAGCAACGAGAGCAAAAAAGATCAAAAAGACTTCGTGCTTTGGAAATTTGATGAAAATTTCTACGACGCACCTTTTGGTAAGGGCAGACCCGGCTGGCACACTGAGTGCGTTGCGATGATAAAAGAACATTTATCAAACGACACGGAATTTGAGATAGATATCCACGCTGGTGGGTCTGACCTGCTCTTCCCGCACCACGAAAACGAAGCAGCGCAGTGTCGCTGCCACTCTGGCAAGGAGCTAAGCAAATACTGGCTACACAACGGCTTTATACAGATAAATAACGAAAAGATGAGCAAGAGCTTAAACAACAGCTTTTTTGTTAAAGACGCACTTAAAGATTATCAAGGCGAGGTGCTTAGATTTTATCTATTAAGTAGCCATTACAGGGCGAATTTTAACTACTCAATTGATGATTTAAACGCCTCAAAAAAACGCCTTGATAAAATTTACCGCCTTAAAAAGCGCGTTTATGACACAAAACTTGGCGAAGTTAGCGCTGATTTTAAAAGTGAAATTTTAGATGCTCTAAGCGATGATTTAAACACATCAAAGGCACTTGCTGTGGTTGATGAGTTTGTAAATTTAGCAAACGAAGGACTTGATAAAAATCCAAAAGATAAAGCCCTAAAAACCACGATAGTTGCAAATTTAGCCTTTTTAGAGCAAATTTTTGGTATCGCCACGCTTGATAGCTTTGAGTATTTTCAGTTTGGCGTAAGCGATGAGTTAAAAGCAAAAATAAACGAGCTAATCTTAAAGCGAAACGAGGCAAAAAAAGAGCGAAATTTCGCCCTAGCAGATGAGATTAGAGAGCAGATAAATGCCCTAAATATCAACATAATGGACACACCAAGTGGCACACTTTGGGAGAAAGTATGAAGTTAAAAGACGTTTTAAAGCGATTTACACCCTATTTTAAGGATTATATACCCCAGTTTGTTCTAGCCTTTATCGGTATGATTTTAGCCAGTGGTGGCTCGGCAGTTTCAGCGTGGCTTGTTGAGCCAGTGCTAAATAAAATTTTCGTTGAAAAAAACGAAACCCTGCTTTACATTCTGCCTTACGCCATAATCGCTGTCTATTTTTTTAAAAATTTAGGCACATTTATGCAGGCTTATTTTACCGCTTTTATCGGTCAGGACACGATTAGGCGGTTTCGTGATAAGATGCTAAGAAATATGCTAAGCCTTGATATTAGCTTTTTTAACACCTACCGAACGGGCGAGCTTTTAAGCAGGACAATAAACGACATTGAGCGAATTAGAGCCATTGTTTCAAGTATGATACCTGAATTTTTGCGTGAGCTTATCACGATTTTTGCCCTGCTTTTTGTGGTGATTTATCAAAGTCCAACCCTTGCCTTTTTTGCACTTTTTGTCCTGCCACTAGCACTCTATCCTATCTCTCGCCTTGCAAAAAAGATGAAAAAAATCTCAAAAAAATCGCAAGAGAAAATTTCAGATATCAGCTCGGCATTAAATGAAATTTTTACAAATATTGAGATTATAAAGGCAAACAACGCCCAAAACTACGAGCAAAGCAAGTTTGAAAGCGAAAATGAAAAATTTCTAAATATAAACCTAAAATCAACAAAAATTGAACAGCTAGTCAGCCCAATGATGGAGCTAATTGGCTCAATTGGCGTGGCTGTCGTTATCATCATCGGCGGTCAGGACGTGATTGACGGCAAACTTAGCATAGGTGCCTTCTTTTCGTTCTTAACGGCACTTTTTATGCTTTACACGCCGATTAAAAGGATTGTGGGAATTTATAACAAAATGCAAGATGCAATCGCTGCTAGCGAGCGGACTTTTGAGCTACTTGATAAGAGAGCCAGTGTTAAAAACGGCGAAATTTTAATGCCAAAACACATAAATGAGATTGAGTTTAAAAATGTCCGTTTAAGCTACGATGGCACAAACGAGGTCTTAAAAGGCGTAAATTTAAAGGCAAAAACATCAGAAATGATAGCACTTGTCGGTTCAAGTGGCGGCGGTAAAACCTCGCTAATTAATCTTTTAATGCGGTTTTATGACGTTACTAGCGGTAAAATTTCAATAAATGGTATCAATTTAAAGGATATTGAGATTAGCTCACTTCGCGATAAAATCGGACTTGTTACACAGCGCGTTTATATCTTTAACGACACGATAGCAAACAACGTAGCTTACGGGCGAGAATTTGATGAAAACGAGGTCATAAACGCCCTAAAAATGGCAAATGCTTACAAATTTGTAAGCAAATTAGAACACGGCATTTACTCCACGCTTGATGAGTTTGGCACAAATTTATCTGGCGGTCAAAGGCAAAGAGTGGCAATCGCAAGGGCAATGTATAAAAATCCAGAAATTTTAATCTTTGATGAGGCAACTTCTGCACTTGATAACGAGAGCGAAAGAGAGATAACAAACGCCATAAATAAACTCCGCCACACAAAGATAATCTTTGTCATCGCTCACCGCCTAAGCACCGTGCAAAACGCCGATAAAATCGCAGTTATCGCTGGTGGAGAAGTGGTTGGATTTGATAGCGATGAGGTTTTAAGCAAGAGTTGTGAAATTTATGCAAAACTCAAAGGCAAAGCTTTAATTTAAGGCGAATTTTGATAAAATCAGCCCCATTTTAAGGATTATTTATGAGTTATGAAAATTTAAAGAAGCTGTTTTTTAAACTTGACCCAGAGAACGCTCACAAAATCGCCGAGTATTCGCTAAGGTTTGCAAACGCCATTTATCCGGGAATTTTTAGCTTTGTAGCAAATAAATTCGTGGTTGATGATTTGAGCTTAAAACAGAATATTTTTAATAAAACTTATCATAATCCAATCGGCATTGGTGGCGGATTTGATAAAAACGCAACGATGATGGCTGGACTTAGTGCTCTTGGCTTTGGCTACCTTGAATACGGCACCTTTACTCCAAAACCACAAAGTGGCAACGCAAAACCGCGACTATTTCGGCTAATTGATGAAAAAAGCATACAAAATGCAATGGGTTTTAACAACGAAGGCGCTGTAAAAATCAAAGACAGAGTTAGCAAAATTTATCCAAACGCCCTGCCACTTTGGGCAAATATCGGCAAAAACAAGCTCACGCCAAACGAAAACGCCCTAAGCGATTATGAAATTTTAGTGCGTGAGTTTGACGGACTTTGCGACGCCTTTGTGATAAATTTAAGCTCGCCAAACACCCCAAATTTAAGGGCTTTGCAAGAAGTTAGCTTCATAAATGAGCTGTTTTTAAGCCTAAAAAATCTAACAAAAACGCCAATTATCCTAAAAATTTCGCCAGATTTAGCACACGAAAAGGCGATAGAAATTTGCCAAAGTGCCGTTAAAAGCGGAGCTAGTGGCATAATCATCTCAAACACGAGCATTGATTATTCGCTATCAAAATCAAGCAATTTGCAAAATTTTGGCGGACTTAGTGGCGAAGTTATAAAGCAAAAATCGCGTGAAATTTTTAAAGCCGTAGCCGATGAGCTTTTTGGTAAAACGATACTCATCGCTTGTGGCGGTATCAGCGATGCAAAAGAGGCTTATGAGCGGATAAAAATGGGGGCAAATTTGGTGCAAATTTTTACCGCCTTTATCTATGAAGGCTATGGGATTTGCAAAAATTTAAACGATGAGATTATAAAACTTTTAAAGGCTGACGGATTTAGCCACATAAGCGAAGCTGTCGGCGTAAATGTAGGGGCAAAAATTGATAAAACCAAACAAAACTAAACTAAAAAACGGACTTGAAATTTACCACATACCGCTAAATCGTGGCTCAAAGGTCATTAGCGTTGATATCTTTTACAAAGTCGGCTCACGCAACGAACAAATGGGCAAAAGCGGTATCGCTCATATGCTTGAACACCTAAATTTTAAATCCACAAAAAACCTAAAAGCTGGGGAGTTTGATGAGATAGTAAAGGGCTTTGGAGGCGTAAATAACGCCTCAACTGGCTTTGATTACACGCACTATTTTATCAAGTGTTCAAGCGAAAATTTAGCCAAAAGCTTGGAGCTTTTTGCCGAATTAATGGCAAATTTAAACCTAAAAGACAAGGAATTTCAGCCAGAACGAGATGTCGTAGCAGAAGAGCGAAGGTGGCGGACGGATAATAATCCGCTTGGATACCTTTACTACCGACTTTACAACCACGCATTTATCTACCACCCATACCACTGGACACCAATCGGATTTACAAACGACATAAAAAACTGGACGATTGATGATATCAGGGAATTTCACGCCACTTACTATCAGCCAAAAAATGCGATTTTGTTAATCAGTGGCGATATTGATAAAAAAAGTGCGTTTGAACTCTCTAAAAGTGCCTTTGAAAACATAAAAAACAGCCGTGAAATTCCAAAGGTTCATTGTATTGAGCCAAAGCAAGACGGCGAGAAAAGAGCGGTTTTATACAGAGATAGCGAGGTTGAGATGTTAGCTATCGCATTTAAAATTCCAAGCTTTAACCACGCTGAGCAGATCGGATTAAACGCCATTAGCGAGTATCTTTCAAGTGGCAAAAGCTCGGTTTTGCAAAAAATTTTGGTTGAAGAAAAACAGCTTGTAAATCAAATTTATGCCTATGCTATGAGTAGCATTGATGAGAATTTATTTATCTTTTTAGCCGTTTGCAATCCAGGCGTAAAAGCCGAAGTAATTGAAGCTGAAATTTTAAAAATTATAGATGATTTAAAGCAAAAAACGATAGATAATGATGAAATTTTACGCACAAAAAACATAATAAAAAGCGACTTCATTTACTCATTTGACAGCGCTTCAAAGGTTGCAAATTTATATGGTAGCTACCTTGCTCGTGGCGATATTTTGCCACTTTACGAGCTAGAAAATAGAATTGAAAATATAGATGAAAATATGATTAAAGAGATTGCAAATAAATATTTTATAAACAAAACAAAAACAACAATAATTCTACGAAAGGATGAGCAGTGAAAAAAGAGATTATCGGTGCGATGACAGCACTAATTACTCCGTTTAAAAACGGCAAAATAGACCAAGAGAGCTACGCAAAGCTGATAAAAAGGCAGATAAAAAACGGCATTGACGCTGTTGTGCCAGTAGGCACGACTGGCGAGAGTGCGACGCTAACGCACGAAGAACATAAAATTTGCATACAAATCGCCGTAGATACGTGTAAAGGCACGGCTACAAAGGTTCTAGCTGGTGCTGGCTCAAACGCCACTCACGAAGCCATTGAATTTGCACAATTCGCCCAAAATCAGGGTGCTGACGGCATTTTATCAATCACGCCGTATTATAACAAACCAATGCAAGAAGGGCTTTATGAACATTACAAAGCCATTGCAAATAGCGTTGATCTGCCTGTAATGCTTTATAATGTCCCGGGCAGAACGGGCTGTGATATGCTCCCAGCCACGATTTTTAGGCTATTTAACGACTGCCCTAATATTTATGGCGTAAAAGAGGCGACTGGTAGCATTGATAGGTGCGTTGATTTACTCGCTCACGAGCCAAATTTAGTCGTGGTTAGCGGAGAGGACGCTATAAACTACCCTATCCTTTCAAATGGTGGCAAGGGCGTAATTTCGGTAACTTCAAATATCCTGCCAGATAAAATTTCAGAGCTAACCCACCTAGCACTTGATGAGAGATACATTGAAGCAAAAGCGATAAACGACAAACTTTATAGCATTAATAAAATAATGTTTTGCGAAAGCAACCCAATACCGATAAAAGCGGCAATGTTTATTGCTGGGCTAACCCCAGTGCTTGAATACAGACTGCCTTTAACACCGCCAAGTAGCGAGAATTTAAAGAAAATTGAAGCAGTGATGAAAACTTACGATATAAAAGGATTTTAATGGATTTTACAAACGAATTTAAAGGCAAAACGCTAGTTATCAGCGGTGGCACACGTGGAATTGGTCGTGCCATCGTTTTAGAATTTGCTAAGCTTGGCGTTAATATAGCATTTACTTTTAACTCAAACGAGGAGTTAGCACTAAGTCAAGCCAAAGAGCTTGAAGCAAAATACGGCATAAAAGCCCGTGCCTACGCCCTAAATATACTTGAACCTGAAACTTACAAAGAGCTATTTTTAAAGATTGATGAGGATTTTGACAGGGTTGATTTTTTCATCTCAAACGCCATTATTTCAGGTCGTGCCGTGGCTGGTGGCTACACAAAATTTATGAAGCTAAAACCACGTGGCATTAACAATATATTTACCGCAACCGTTAATGCCTTCGTCGTTGGCTCACAAGAAGCAGCCAAACGTATGCAAAAGGTCGGCGGTGGCTCAATCATCTCGCTTAGCTCAACTGGCAACTTGGTCTATATTGAAAACTACTCAGGTCACGGCACGGCAAAAGCGGCTGTTGAAGCTATGGCAAGATACGCTGCCACCGAGCTTGGAGAGCATAATATCAGGGTAAATGTCGTAAGCGGTGGTCCAATTGAAACCGACGCTTTAAGGGCATTTACAAATTACGAAGAGGTCAAAGCCGTAACATCAAAGCTAAGTCCGCTAAATCGTATGGGAGAGCCGACTGATTTAAGTGGTGCTTGTGTATTTTTATGCTCATCAAAGGCAAGTTGGGTAACCGGACACACGTTTATAATTGACGGCGGCACGACATTTAAGTAAAATTTTACATATTATTTAAAAGAGAAAACGATGAATTTACCAAACGCCCTAGCCTGTTTTAGGATTTTACTAGCACCGCTTATGTTTTATCTGCTCTTAAATGCGCACGAAAATTTCGCACAAATCCACATAAGCTGGATAAATTACTTCGCTGGACTTGTCTTTGTTATCGCTAGTGTTACTGATTTTTTTGACGGCTACATCGCTAGGCTTTGGGATCAAAAGACCAAGCTTGGCGCCGTGCTTGACCCACTAGCTGATAAAATGCTAACACTCGGGGCGTTTTTGGGGCTTATGATGATAGGCAGGGCAAATCCTTGGGCTATTTACCTTATATTAATACGTGAATTTTTCATAACTGGATTTCGCGTTGTTATCGCTAGCGAAGGGTTAAACGTCGCTGCCTCAATGGCTGGTAAGGTAAAAACAGTCTTTCAAATGATAGCCATTGGCTTTCTTACAATGCAGTGGTGGGGAGCTGAAATTTTACTCTGGATTGCCGTATTTCTCACACTTTACTCAGGATTTGAGTATATTTTTGCATACATTAAGTCAATTAAGAAAAAATAATCTACCCTTTTAATTTTTTTTAATAAAATATAATATAAAATTAATACATCTAAAATTTTTATAAAATCAAAAGGGGGAGATTATGAAAATTTTTAAATCCAAAAATTTTCAACATTTCTTAATTGGGCTTTGTATGGCGCTTTTGCCAGCACTTGGCTTTGTATTTTTTAAAATTCAAAGCACATCAAACGAGCTAGTCATAGCAGGAGATAAGCAACTAGCCTCGTATAAACTAGCAGATGAGCTTAGGCAAAGCTCTGATGACTTAACTAGGCTTGTCCGCACCTTTGTTGCGACATTAGGGAGCGATAAAAGCTACGAGAAGCAATACAACGCCGTTTTAGCCATACGAAATGGCAAGCTAGCAAGACCTGAGAACTATGAGCGTGTTTATTGGGACTTTGTTGCAGGTGGGAATTTAAAGCCACGCCCAGATACAAGCGAGAAAATTTCGCTAAAAGAGCTGATGAAAAAAGAGGGTTTTACAGATGATGAGTTTAAAAAACTCTCAGAAGCCGAAGGTCGCTCAAATACTCTTGTGGGGCTTGAAGTTAAGGCATTTGAGATAATAAAAAGCCTAAATGAAAACCCATATATCAACAAAGATGACACGCTAAAAAAGGCATTAGAGCTTGTAAATGGCAAGGAGTATCACACCCAAAAGGCGATGATTATGCAGCCACTTGATGAGTTTTTTGTGCTGGTTGAGGAGCGGACAAAACTGGACGTTAAGAGCCTAAAATCAAAGCTTGATAGCCTTGAAAATTTATTCATTGTCCTGCTTGTCGCTACGATTTTTGCTATCGGACTTTTATATTATGTAAATGCAAATGTCCTAAAAGCGGTGCTTGGCGGCAAGGCTAGCGAGCTTGAAGGCACCATAAAAGAACTATCAAACGGCAACCTAGCCGTGCAAATAAACGCAGAAAAACAGAGTGCTTTGGGGCTTTTAAACGTGGTCGCTAGCAATTTAAAAACGCTAATTAGCGAGATAAAACAGCTTTCAAGCGAAAACTCATCAACCGCTTACGAGCTAAGCTAAACATCGCTAAACACCGGCAAAAACGTGGAATTTTCATCACAAATCGCAAACGAAACGACACACAAGGCAAACGCCATAAAATCGCAAATTGAGTTATCTATCGCACAGGCAAAGGACGGCAAGGACGATATGCAAGCCGCAAGAAGTGGCATAGATGACGCAAATCACGCAATCACCGAGCTAAGTAGCAAGATAGAAAAGAGCGTGCAAACAGAATTGGAGCTTTCAGATAAAATTTCAAACCTAAGCAAGGACGCCGAGCAGGTAAAATCAGTCCTAGTCGTAATACACGACATAGCCGACCAAACAAATCTACTAGCCCTAAATGCCGCCATTGAAGCAGCCCGTGCTGGTGAGCACGGCAGGGGATTTGCGGTCGTAGCTGATGAAGTTAGACAGTTAGCCGAGCGGACACAAAAGAGCCTAACCGAGATAAACGCCACAATAAACGTAATAGTCGCTGCCATAAATCAGTCAAGTGAGCAAATGAGCGTAAATTCCGAGCAGATAAAAGAGCTAACAATCGTAGCACAAAATGTCAAAGACAAGATCACAACGCTTGGCGAAAGTATGCAAAAAGCGATACTTTTATCAGATCAAAACGTAAATGACTACATAAAAACCAGCCAAAGCGTAGGCGAAATTTTAGACGCAATGGGGCAAATTGATAAAATTTCATCGCAAAATACAAAGGGCGTTGAAGAGATAGCTGCCGCTGCTGAGCACCTAAGCAAAATGACTGAAATGCTAAATGAAAAACTAGGCAAATTTAAGGTCTAAATCCACAAATGGCTTAATCCTACAAATATGGATTAAGCCAAAAATTTTTATTTATACTACAAATTTTAATGCTACTTAAATAAACCAAAAGACAGCATAAGCACGAAGTGACTTCACAAACAAGACAATAACTATCAGCAGGGCTTTAAAAACTCACGCCTCTATAAAGCACGTAGGCAGCACAAAAAACGGAGTGAGTAGGACTTTGCCTATTGACGGCATCGCTCTTAACACACTTGCAAGAATGGTTAAGCGTATCACAACAGCAAAAGAAACTGGCTTACAAGAGAGCTACAAGCTTTACACAAGGGAAACCGATAGTGAGCTAAAAGGGATTTATGGCTTTATTATGAAAGGTTATTACGAGTGGTTAAGGTTTAAGGATTTAAGAGATTGTCCGCTCACTAGACTTGATTTAAGCACAGCAAACGCAAGGTGGCGTAGGGTAAAAAAGGAGCTTAATCTAAACAAAGATTACACGCTTTACACGCTAAGGCACACATTAGCGACACGGCTGGTTACACTTCGTAAATTTTCAGCCCATAAGCTAATGAGCTATCTAGGACACACAAGTATCCAAACGAGCCTAAAATACGTGCATCTTAATGTTGATGACATTAGAGATGGCTATGGGGTTGGCATTAACTAGGTTGTTTTAGAAAGGTTATTTAAAGGCTAAAAGGCGACAGATAGACTATTAGTAGTTTGTTGTTTTTTTGTGGTGTAAAATGTGGGTTAGGTGATTAATAGATAATAGAGCCACTTAGCAGAGCCTACAATCAACGAAGCCATTAAGGCAATAAAGATAGCCTTAACAAGCTATCATTTATATATGAGCCTATTAGGTGGCTTTATGAGCCTCTTTGTTTGCTAGGTTGTTGTTGTGGATTATTAGCGACAGACAGAGTTGGCAGTGAAGTTAGAGCCACTAAGCTTTACTGGTGTTTAAGACTGGATTGGGCGACAGACAGCGTGTTAGTTGCTTGGGATTTGAGTATGGTTATTAGCAATAAGAGTTGGCTAAGTGTGGTTAATGTGTTGGTTGAATTTTAATCAAAACTTGGTTGCGGGAGATAGATTTGAACTACCGACCTTCGGGTTATGAGCCCGACGAGCTACCACTGCTCTATCCCGCGATACGAAAGTGAATTTTAAAAAAGAAGTGGATGGGGTAAGAGGATTCGAACCTCTGAATGTCAGGACCAAAACCTGATGCCTTACCGCTTGGCGATACCCCAGCCTTAAAAATGAGTTGTAATTATATTATTTTTTTTATGTTTTGTCAATAGTTTTTTAAAAATTTTGGGCAAAACGCCCAAAATTTATCTAATAACAAGTCCGTGCATAACGCCACCACGATTTACCCACGCCAAAGTCTTTTTGCCATTAAGCCTTTTAAGCACCGCTACAAAGCTATTTACATCTTTAATAACATCATCTCCGATTTGCATTACGATATCGCCACGCTCAAAGCCAAATTCAGCTGCCTTTGAGCCCTGCTTAACATCGCTTACCATTACGCCAGAGATATCCGGATTTATCTTGTATTTTCGCCTAATCTCATCGTTTAAATTTGTAATACTAAGCCCGTCAATACCAGCGTCATCTTTTAAATTTTTACTATCAACACTCATATTTGTAAGCTTGATTTTTACACTACTAACCTTACCACCACGCTCAAAAGTTACATTTATTTGGCTATTTGGCGAGAGTGAGCCGATGAAATTTTTAAGGTCGTTTGCATTTTTTATCGGCTTATCATCAACAGCAATAACCAAATCCCCGCGCTTTAATCCAGCTTTATCAGCAGGGAAATCCTTCTCCACGCTGCTTATTAAAGCACCTTCTTTATTTTGATATAGCTCTTTTTGCTGTTCGTTTAAATTTGCAATCATCACGCCGATATAACCACGCTCTATTTTGCCATCGCTTATTAGTTTTTTAGCGATATCTTTTACCATACTTGCAGGTATTGCAAAGCCAATCCCACTGCTATCGCCACCACGTGAGAGTATGGCTGAGTTAATGCCGACTAACGCACCTCTGCTATCTACCAAAGCACCGCCTGAGTTGCCCGGATTTATTGAGGCGTCAGTTTGTATAAAATTTTCATATTGATTTAGTCCGATGTTGTTTTTATTTAACGCCGAAACTATCCCACGAGTGATACTGCTACCAACGCCAAAAGGGTTGCCAATGGCAAAGACCACGTCGCCTTCAAGTAGCTTTGATGAGTCTGCTATCGCTATGGCACTTAGCCCTTGTGCTTCTATTTTAATTACGGCTAAATCGGTCTTTGGGTCAGCTCCGATTAGCTTTGCTTTATACTCTTTTTCGCTATTTGGCAGGGTTACGATGATTTGTTCGCTATCTTCAATGACGTGGTTGTTTGTTACGATATAGCCATTTTGCGAGATTATCACGCCAGACCCAAGCGATGTGCTTTTTTGTCTCTCTTGTGGCACGCCAAAGTTAAAACCAAAAAATTCCTTAAAAAACGGGTCGTTAAACATCTGCTCAATGCCGTTTGTTACGCCACTTGTCTGCTTTGTCGTTGAGATATTTACCACTGATTGCTTTGCTTTTGCGATTGAGTTGTGATATGAAAGCACCACGTTGTCTTTATTTTCAAACGGCGAAACACGCACGATATCTTGCGGTGCGTCATTGAAATTTATGCTATCTGCCAATAAAAACGTAGCACTTATGATTGAAATAAGCGTCAATTTTTTCATTCTCTATCCTTAAAAAGTAAAATTTTTGAAATTATAAAGCCTAGTTTATAATGAAAATTTAATAATTTTATTTTGTATGGTAAATTTCTAAGAAATTCTTGCCAAACTTGACTTGCTAAGACTAAACTTTTATGATACAATAACGCCTAATTATAAAAAATAAAAGGATAGAAATTGAGTGAGAGTTTATACGAAACGCTGGGCGTTTCAAAGAGTGCTTCGGCTGATGAGATAAAAAAAGCTTACAGGAGATTAGCTAGAAAATACCATCCAGACATAAATAAAGAACCCGGTGCTGAGGAGAAATTTAAAGAGATAAATGCCGCTTATGAAATTTTAAACGATGAGAACAAGCGAAAGCAATACGACACTTACGGCGATTCAATGTTTGGCGGACAAAATTTTCAGGATTTTGCGCGAAGCTCAGCAAATATGGGCGACTTAAACGAAATTTTAAGAAACATTTTTTCTGGCGGTTTTAGTGGCAGTGGCTTTGGCGGTGCGAAATTTTCAAGCGGTTTTGGCTTTAATGGCGAGGATTTTGGCTTTGGCGGAGTTAGCAATGACACGACAGCAAAGATAAAAATCCCATTTGAAGTAGCCGTAACTGGTGGCGAACACCGCATAAATTACGGCGGCGATACGCTAAAAATCAAAATTCCAGCAGGCATTAACGAAGGTGAGCGACTTCGCATTAAGGGCAAAGGCAAAAGCCCAAACGGCGACCTTATTTTGCAAGTTAGCATTGATGAAAGCAGTGAGTATGAAAGGGACGGCGACGACCTTATAAAAGAGGTGCAAATCCCGCTAAAAACTATGCTTTTTGGCGGTAAATTTGAGGTTAGGACGCTTAAAAAGGACGTTACGATAAAGATAGCACAAAACACAAAAACAGGTGCAAAAATCCGCCTAAAAGGCTATGGGGTGCAAAACAGAAAGAGTGGAATTTTTGGCGATTTATATCTAAATGTGCGTGTAAAACTGCCAGATATAAATGAACTTGACGACGATGTCGTTAAAATTTTAAAAGAAAAACTACCGGAGTAAAAAATGCAAAACTACGATGAGCCACTATATCTAATCAGCGTCGTTGCAAAGGTGCTTAGCATACATCCGCAAACCCTGCGTCAATACGAGCGAGAGGGGCTTTTAGAGCCATCTCGCACAGAGGGCAAAATGCGACTTTATTCACAACGTGATGTTGATAGAGTTAAGATGATTTTAAGGCTAACAAGGGATTTAGGCGTAAATTTAGCCGGCGTTGATGTGATTTTAAAGCTAAAAACGCAGATTGATGAGTTTGAAAGCACGATAAATGAGCTAAAAACCCAGCTAAACAAACAAGGCACAATCCCCTCAAAAAAGGCACTTGTAAAGCACAAAAGCAAATTTGACATAATCTTTTACGAGGATAAGAAATAATGGATCATTTTTTGATTGCATTTTTATTAACAATCTTTTTAAGTATCATTTTAAATGTATTATTTAAAAGATTTGGCATACCAACAATAATCGGCTACATCGTAACTGGCGTGGTCATCACCTACGCTTTTGACTTTAAAAGTAGCGAGCATTTAGCCGAAGTAGCGGAGTTTGGCATCGTTTTTTTAATGTTTACTATTGGGCTTGAATTTAGCTTTAAGCACCTGATGAGTATGAAAAAAGAGGTCTTTTTAAACGGCAGTTTGCAGGTTTTTGTCAGCGGACTTTTACTTGCTGTTTTTGTGTTTTATCTCTTAAATTTAACCGAGCAAGACGCCATAATCGTGGGCCTAGCCCTCTCGCTCTCATCAACAGCAATTGTGCTTAAAATCCTAAACGACACGAAAGAGATATCGCAAATTTACGGCAGAAAAGCACTTGGAATTTTGCTATTTCAAGATATCGCCGTAATCCCAATCCTAATTATGATTGATATTTTTAGCTCAAAGCAAAGCTCACTGACTGAGCTTTTAACTCACACATTTTTAGGTGCGGTAGGACTCATCGTGCTTATGTATTTTTTAGGTAAATACATAATTAACTGGCTATTTTACAAGGTCGCTAAGACAAATTCACAAGAAATTTTCATTGCTACGATTTTATTTTTAGTCGTTGGCTCAGGCACGTTAGCTCACGAGTTTGGCTTTTCGTTCTCGCTTGGGGCGTTTTTAGCCGGTATGATGATGGCTGAAACTGAATACAAACACCAAATAGAATCCGACCTAATACCTTTTAGAGATCTGCTTTTAGGGCTGTTTTTTATCAGTATCGGTATGCAAATAAACCTAAACCTAATCGCTCAAAATTTCTTGATGATTTTAGCCATTGTGGCTGGTTCTATGGCTGTTAAAATCGTTGTGATTTTTGCGATTTTAAAGTCGTATTTAAGCATTAGAGTTTCGTTTAAGACGGCTGTAACGATATGTCAAGTCGGCGAGTTTGCCCTAGCGGTCTTTGGACTTATGGTCGCTCGTGGTATGTTAGAGGCTAGTATCGCTCAAATTTTAATCGCTTCAAGCGTGATTTCAATGTTTCTAACGCCATTTATCCTTAAAAATTTAAATCAAATCGCTGATTTATTTGAAAAAGAGGTGGATATTGAGCCAGAAGAGAGCATAAAACCGCAAAAACTACGCGATCATATCGTGGTTTTTGGCTACGGCGCGCTAGGTCAAGAGGTGGTTTTACGCCTAAAAGAGAGCGGACTTGTTTATATCGCACTTGAAAGCGATATAAATTTAGTAGAGCTAGGCAGGAGTCGTGCTGAAAATGTCTTTTTAGGCAGCGTCTTTCAAAAAACGACCTTTGATAACGCCTGCATAAGCGACGCAGCCGCCGTAATCGTAACGATCTCAAACGAGCAAAAACTTGAAATCATCGTAAAAAACATAAAAAGCTACGCAAATAATATTCAAACAATCATCAAAGTAAGTGGCGATGAGCGGTGGTCGCTATTTGATGAGCTGGGCGAGAATTTTCACTTCGTAAAAGAAGAGGCAGCACTAGCAAAGCTACTGGTGCACGAGTCGCTTCAATGCAAGATTGATAAAAATCTAGGTAAAATTTATAGGTAGTTTGGTTTTAGGGATTTACCCTAAAACCTGCTTTTATTTTTAGCTTATATTTTTTAGATTAAAAATACTCCAAAAACACAATAGCAGCGGCAAATCCAGCGTCGTGAGATATACTTAGGTTTGCGTTTTTTATCTTGAAATTTTGCATAATTTTACCTGAAAAGCTTAAAATTGGAGCGTTTTTTGCATTTTTTGAAATTTTAATATCCAAAAACCCACACTCAACGCCAATGCCAACGCCAAGTGCCTTGCTAGCTGCCTCTTTTGCAGCCCAAAACCCAGCCAAGCTCTCATCGCTTTTAGCCAAAATAATCTCATCATCACTTAAAAAGCGTTTTAAAAAATTCTCTCCAAAACGCTCTTTAAGCCTAGAAATTCGTGAGATTGCGACAATATCAATGCCTATCATTGCACCACAAAATCGGTAAAATAAATATTTTTGATATATCCGTCGCTTAAAACTTCATTTATCGTGCCTACAATCTCATCTTTTAACTTATCCTTGCCCTTTGCCGTGCTAACCTCTTCAAAGGTTTTTGACGAGAGTGTGCGGATAATAATATCCCTTAAAAGTGCCTTTTTCTTATCAAGCTCAGGTGTTAGCGTTTCGGCGCTTTGCTCTAAATCTATCTTTGTTTTTAAGAAGCGTGAGCCGTTTTCGCTTAGCAAATTTACGATAAACTGATCAAGTGGATAAATTGGACCCATATTCATAAAGTCGCTACTTCGTTTGCCCGGTTGCCTATTTTGTGGTGCTGGGGCTTGTGTGGTTTGCTGTTGTTGCGTATTTGCAGCCATTTGAGCATTTTCATCATCGCCAGAAAGTAAGAACACAATAAGCCCACCAACAACCAGTAAAAGCACGAAAACAACGCCAATTACTGCGATAATCAGCCCCTTACCGCCCTTTTTTTCTTTGATCTCTTTTACTTCATCTGCCATTTTTTCTCCTTAAATTTTCATAATTATACACAAATTTCAAATCTTAGCCGCCATAGCCTCAGCCCTAGCTAAAAGCTCTTTTGCACCACGAGCGATAAATTCATTAGCAAAATCCCTGCCAGCACTCTTAAATTCAGCCTTTTTAACGACTTTTTTATCCTTTAAATACTCGCTACCATCTGGCATACCAATGATAGCCATTATCGTAATGCTATCGTTTTCTAGCCTTGCATTTACACCAATTGGTGCTTGACAACCGCCATTTAGTGTGGCTACAAAATCACGCTCAATTGTCGTTTCAACCACGGATTTTTCATCATTTAAAAACTCAACTTTTTCTAAAATTTCTGCCCTTTTTACCGCCTCAATGCCAAGCGCACCCTGCCCCATCGCAGGGATCATCTCATCAAGCTCAAATGGGACAATAAATTTTACTTCGTTTTCTAAATTTAGGCGATTTACACCGGCTTTTGCTAGGATTATGGCGTCAAATTCGCCCTCTTTTAGCTTTCTTAGCCTTGTTTGGACATTGCCACGAAGCGAGATAATCTCTAAATCAGGGCGTTTAATAAGTAGTTGCATACGACGTCTAAGGCTTGTCGTGCCGACCCTTGCACCACTTGGCAGGTCGCTAAAAGTGGCGTATTTCTCGCTTAAAAAGCTATCTCTGACATCCTCTCTTGAACAAACCGCAACAAGCGCAAGTCCATCTGGGAATTCCACCGGCACATCTTTTAAGCTATGCACGGCTATGTCGCTCTCGTTTTTTAGCATACTCTCTTCAAGCTCTTTTGTAAAAAGTCCCTTGCCACCGATCTTTGCAAGTGGTGTGTCAAGTATAACATCGCCCTTTGTTTTCATACCTATTAACTCTACGTTTAAATTTTCGTGCTTTTTGGTTAATAAATCCTTAATATGTTCGCTCTGCCACATAGCAAGGACGCTTTTTCTAGTTGCAATTTTTATCGTTTTCATCTGAAAAATCCTTTTTAAAATTCTTTAAACTAACTCCGACGTTTTCGCCTAAAAGCTCGTTTCTAACGCTCTTTTGGCTCTTTAAGTCAATCATATCGCTTACAATCAAATCGCCATTTACAAAAAACAGCTCGTTTTTGCTTATCATTTTATTTAGCCCTAAAATTTTTAGCTCCAAATTGACAAAATAGGCTGAAAATTCGCTGTTTATCTTTAAAATTTTCGTGATTTTTATATTATTTACTTTTATATTTTCGTTTTTTTCGTAGCTTTTTGCCAAAAAGCCGTGAAAATTTACATTTGCAAATAAAAAATTAACGAATATTAGGCTTATCGTCAATAATCTCAACATCAATAACCTCATCATCATATCTAAAATTTTGATTTCTAGTATCATCTTTTGGCTTAATTAAAATTGAAGCAAGAGCGATTATTAAGCCAAAAATGTCGCTTAAAATTCCAGGCATTAAAATCAAAAAACCGCCAAAACCAACGCCAAAAGAGCTAAAAATAGAGCCTAAACTGCTTGAAACTAGGCTATTTTTTAAATTTTCAAAGCCGATTTTAAAAATCAGAAAAAAGCCAAGCACACCGCTTAAAATCGCCTCAATAAAATACGAAAAAAAGCCGTAACTATCAATGTAAAAGTAAATAACGATAATTTCGGCTATCAAATAAAATGGTAAAATTGAGCCAGAAAATCTAACTAGCATAATCTCTCTTTAAGCACTTTTAGGGCATCGCTAGCTTTTATTAACTCTTTGTTTAATCCAGCCCTTGTAATTAGCTCAACATTGCCCTCATTTAGGCTTTTGCCAACCACAATGGCGTAAGGGTAGCCAAGCAACTCATAGTCGTTTATCTTTACGCCAAAGCGTTCGTTCCTATCATCAATCATCACGTTTAGCCCTGAATTTATGGCGTTTTGATAAAGTTCGTTTGCAAATTTCACACCCTCTTCATCTTTTAAATTTGAGATGATTATCATAGCGTCAAACGGCGCACACTGCTTTTGCCACACACAGCCCTTTTCATCGTGACTAGCCTCAATCATAACGGCAATCAAACGGCTAACACCAATGCCATAACACCCCATCATAAACGGCTTTGCCTTGCCGTTTTCATCTAAAAATGTGGCATTCATCGCACTTGAATACTTATCGCCAAGCTGAAAAATATGCCCTACTTCAATGCCCTTAGAAAGCTCTAAATTCCCACCGCAATTTGGGCATTTATCCCCACTTTTAACAGCCACTAAATCCTTAAATCTATCATCTTTAAAACTGCTAACGCTAACTCCGATAAAGTGATAATCTATCTCATTTGCACCGCAAATCATCTGTGTGTTATCTTTTAGCTCTTTATCAATGAAAAATTTCGCATTTAATCCCACTGGACCGCAAAATCCAGCCACAATCCCAGCATTTTTAATCTCATCCTCACTAGCATCAACAAGCTCTAATGCCCCGCACGCATTTTGTGCCTTTGTATCTTCAAGCTCATCATCGCCACGCACAAAAAATACGATGATTTCGCTGTTATCAGCATAAATTGCCTTTTTAATAACTGCCTTTATCGTATAAAATTCACTCACTCTAAACAGCTCTGAAACTGCCTTAATCGTCTTTGTGTTTGGAGTGTGAAATTTAAACGGCTCAGCCTCTGGGACATCGCCATAAGGGGCTTTTGGTTGACGCCTTGCAGCCTCAACGTTTGCGGCATATTTACAGCTATCACAGCATAAAATATCGTCCTCGCCGTTTTTTGTAAGCACCATAAATTCCTTGCTCCCACTGCCGCCAATCGCACCGCTATCAGCCTCAACCGCACGAAAATTTAGCCCAAGTCTAGTGAAAATTTTTGAGTAAGTCGCCTCCATTAAATCAAACTCACGCCTTAAATCATCGGCATTTGCGTGAAAGCTGTATCCGTCCTTCATAACAAACTCACGCCCACGCAAAATCCCAAATCTAGGTCGTGCCTCATCTCTAAATTTTGTGTTGATTTGATAAAGATGAAGTGGGAGCTGTTTGTAGCTATTTACCTTGTTTTTTACCATTGCCACGGCACTCTCTTCGTTTGTTGGGCTGATTACAAAGTCATTTTCTTTTCTATCTTTAAAACGCAAAAGCTCCTTGCCAAAAACGCTAAAACGACCGCTATCACGCCATAAATCAGCGTTTGTAACCACGCTAAAACTAACCTCTAACGCACCAGCTTTATTCATCTCATCACGCACTACGTTTGAAATTTTATCAAGCATAATCTTGCCAAGCGGTAAAAAGCTGTAAAGTCCAGCGCCGTTTTGTTCTACAAAACCGCCACGCACCAAAAATATATGGCTTGGCAAAGTGGCGTCTTTTGGGGCTTCTTTTGTTGTGGGTGCATAAAATTTAGAAAATCTCATCTTTATCTCCATTAATGTCAAATACGTATCTCATCGCTTCTGCGATTTCTAGGGCGTTTTGCTTGTCTGAAAGTGCCTTTAAATTCATAGTCATCGGGTGTAAAAACGCCTTAAAAACTTGGTGGATAAGGCGGTAAGCTTCATCTTTGTCGGAATTTTTAAGATAGCCCTTTTTTATCGCCTTTTCTAGCTCATTTTGGGCGCAAATTTTTGCCTGTTCTCTAACGGCTTTAATGAGCGGTGTGCTGATATTTTGCTTTATAAATTTTAAAAACTCGCTCGTGTAAGCACTAACTAACGAGTAGGCAACGTGGGCTTGTTCTTCTCTTAATGCTAAATTTGTCTTTACAATCTGGTCTAAATCATCAACACTAAAAACGCTAATCATCTCGTTTGGCGTCACGCTAATATCACGAGGGACGGCGATATCAAAAAAATATCGCTTGAAATTTACTGGTTTAATCATCGCGTCTGTGATGATTGCGTGTGGGGCTGAGGTGCCTGAAAATATCAATTCGTGGCTGTTTATAAACTCTTTTAGCTTTAAAATGCTCTCAAAACCAGCATTTTCTCCAAGACTATCAACCAAAGCCAAGGCGCGATCCGTGCTTCTGTTTAAAATCACAACCTTTGCTTTGTGGGCGATTAGGTGCTTTGCAGCTAGCTCAGCCATCTCCCCAGCTCCTACAATCACGGCAGTTTTGCCTTCAAGAGTGCCAAAAATTTCTTCTGCTTTTGCCACTGCTACGCTTGAAACTGATACTGGATTTTTTGAAATTTGCGTTTCGTTTCTTACCTTAGCAGCACACTTTGTGGCAAACTCAATGGCTTTGCTTAAATACTCGGTGCAAAATCCGCTTTGTGCAGCAAATTTAAAGGCTGATTTTAGCTGTCCGACAATCTGCGTTTCGCCAATAACAAGGCTATCAAGCGAACTAGCCACAGAAAAAAGATGATGAATGGCACCGCTATTTTCAAAAATATCAGCCCGCTCAAAAAGCTCATCCTCAAAAACGCCAGAGCTAATGGATAAACAACGCATAATGTGCGATGAGCTGGGGGCTAGGTCGCTTACGTAAGCTAAAACTTCAACCCTATTACAGGTGCTTAAAACCATAGCTTCAATGATATTTTCGTTTGATTTTATGAGCTTTAAAATTTGCGTTTTTTTATCATCAGTGTCAAGGGCGAGTTTTTCACGCACACAAATATCGGTGTTTTTATGCGTAAAACTGATATTTAAATAGTGCATTAAAACTCCCTATCTATCATACTTGTTACGATTTTGCTTAGCTCAGCATTGCCATTTACGGCATTTAGCGAGATTTGGGCTAAATTTTTAGCTTCTAGGATTGTTTTTTCTATGATTTTATGTCGCCCTAAATGCTCTTTAATCCATAAAATTTCATCATTATTTAGGCTTTTTGCGTGAAAGCTTTTTAAAATTTCACGCTCGTTTTTGTCTAAAATTTCATATAAATAAATGTAAGGCAGAGTAGTTTTGCCCTCTTTAAAGTCGTTTAAATTTGGCTTACCTAGTGTTTTTGCATCCTGCGTGATATCTAAAATATCATCAACTATCTGAAAGGCTAGACCTAAATTTTTACCATAAATGCCAAAGCTCTCATCATCAAACCCAGCCAAAATCGCCCCGCACCTAGCACTAGCTTCAATTAAAACAGCGGTTTTGTAATAAATCATCTGCATATATTTTGTGGCGTCATCGTTAAAATTCTCGCTTAATTTAACATCCATTAACTCCCCAACGCTTAAAAGCGAAACGGCATTTGCGATGATTTTAGCGATTTTTGGGCTAAAATTAGTAAGCTCATAAAAGCCCTTTGAGTATAAAATATCGCCAAGCATTATTGAGTTTTTAACGCCAAAAATGGCATTTATACTAGGCTGTCCTCGCCTTGTGTTTGCCTCATCAATCACATCATCGTGAAGCAAGCTAGCAAGATGAATAAGCTCAATAATCGCACAAAGTCTTAGGCTTGTTTCATTTTCGTTAGCTATTTTTAAAATGAGCTTTGAACGCAATTTTTTGCCAGAGCTAATGTGTTTAAACATTTTTGTTGCTTCATCATAATTTAGCTCGTTTATAAACTCAAACATAATCTTATCAATACTATCCATTTTAATCCTATCTTTTGCGTTTTGGCTCTAAAAATTCCACGTCAATACGCTTACTTTCATCTAAAATATCAACTCTAAAACTTGCCATTTTATTTTTAAATCCGACAAATGTCAAATAAAGCTTTACAATGTCGTTTGGTGGCATATTAAAATCAGGGATAATGCCCTGTTTATAGCGATTTTGCCCGTGTCTAAGCGACATCGTAAAGTGCCTTGGATACCTTCTAAAAAAGCTCTGGACAATGATATTTGTGCTATCAAAAAGTGTCCAGCGAAAGTCAAAGCTATCACGCTTTAAGGTCGCTTTTTCGGTAATTATCACCCTAGCCCACTCATCTTTAAACAGCTCAAATGTAAAGCTTGGCTCGTAATTTGGCACAGCTGAAAAAAGGCTAGTAAAAAGGGCAAAAACGGCTAAAATTTTACTCATTTTTGCTTAAAATTCCAGCACAAACTTGCATAAAAATGTCATCTTTACAGCTTTTAATCTCATCTAAATTGCTAAACTCAAAATTTACCAAATCGCTATCAAGTCCGTGTTTTTGGGCTAAAATCTCTAAAACAGCAAGGCGATTTACTAAATTCATAAGCTCATCTTTTACCAGATTACGATTTGCATTAAAAATCACATCAAAAAATTTATCGCTTAATAAACCATCAAAAATTTCACTCATAAAAGCCCTTTTTTGCGATTATAGCTAAATGTGGCTTACAAGAATGTCGTAAATTTCGCTTGGCTTATTTGCCACAAAGCTATTTTTATCAGCACTCGTGCCAAAGCCCCAATTTACGTGGATATATGGCATTTTTGCGTTTATTGCAGCACCTTCATCTTTTAGGCTATCGCCTACAAAAACAGCCCTATTTACGCCTAGTTTTTCTTTTACTACCAAAAGCATTGTTGGGTCTGGCTTTTGAGGTATATTTTCATCTACGCCGACGACCAAATCAAAAAGCTCAAAAATTTCGTTTCGTTTTAAAATTTGCTCTAATGTTTTAGCTGGGGCATTTGAAGCAAGTGCGATTTTATCGCCATTTGCTCTAATTTTTTCTAAAAGCTCTTTTATACCATTATAAGTGGTGGCATAAAGGTCGTAATTTATCTTAAAATCAGCTTCAAAACCAGCCTTTAACGAACCGCTTGGCGAGCTCATACCATAAAATTCAAGGGCTAAATTTCTGCCCGGCTCATTTATGGCTTTTACGATAAAATCGGTGCTTAATGGCTCTAAATTTAGCCTAGCCCTAATGCCATTAATCGTCTTTTCTATCGCCGTAGCACTATCAATAATCGTGCCGTCCATATCAAAAATAACTACTCTCATTGCTCATCCTTAAATTTATTTTTGTGTTTATCTTTTTTGTAATTTTTAGAATTTTTAAGCTTATCAAGCTGGTTTGCCTCTTTTAAAAGCTCATCTTTTGACTTGTCATTTATGAGCGAATTTATAAAATTTTCAAGCGATTTTGTATAAGGGCTATCAAGAAAAACTGGCTCAACTTTATCTAAAATTTTTGCGTTTTTTGCCACTCTTAGCCTAAATTCATCGGCATTAAAATCATCTCGTTTAAGCGTGAAAATCGCCGATTTTGCAAAACGCTCTAACGCACGAATATACTTAACTCGCTTTGCCTTTTCATCAATTAAACTCATAAACCACCTTTAATTTAAAATCTAGATAATACCTAAAAATTTATAAAATTTTTGAAAATTTTTAAAAAATTTATATTTTTTACGAAACATTTACAAATTTTTAGGATAAAATAACGAAATTTTTTCAAAAAAGGGGCAAAAATGAAGCAAGATACCATTTTAACACATTTTGGTTACGACACGAAGAGCGGAGTTGGTGCTATGGCAGTGCCGATTTATGGCACGACTGCGTTTGATTTTGGCAGTGCGACAACAGCAGCAAACCGCTTTGCCTTAGCCGAGCTTGGGCCAATCTACTCACGACTTACAAACCCAACTCTTGACGTGCTAGAAGCTAGATTTGCCGAGCTTGAAGGCGGAGCGGCAGCCATTACTACTGCAAGCGGACAGGCTGCGATTTTCTTTGCGGTGGCAAATTTAGCAGAAGCTGGGGATAATATCATTGTCGCAAAGAAAATTTACGGCGGTGCGACCACGCTTTTAACACACACGATAAAGCGTTTTGGCATTAAAGCAAAGCTTTTTGACTCAGATAACGCCGATGAGCTTGAAAATTTAATAGATGAAAAAACAAAGGCGATATTTTTTGAGAGCCTTTCAAATCCGCAAATAGCAATACCAAACATTGAAAAAATCGTGCAAGTGGCTAAAAAACACAGAGTTGCTACGATTGTTGATAACACGGTTGCTACGCCGATTTTATTTAGCCCATTTAAGCACGGCATTGATATTAGCGTATATTCAGCGACAAAATATATCGGCGGTCAGGGCAACACAATGGGTGGCATCATCGTAAGCTCAAAGGGGCTAAATACCCTGCTTAAAAACAACCCACGCTACGCACATTTTAACGAGCCTGATGAGAGCTATCACGGCTTAGTTTATGCGTCTTTGCCAGAATTTTTTGACATAAATACGTTAAGAATTCGCCTAGCACTAATGAGAGATATCGGTGCCACGCTCTCGCCAAACAGTGCATTTTTGCTAATTCAAGGGCTTGAAACTCTAAGTCTAAGGGTGCAAAAACACTGCCAAAACGCACAAAAAATCGCTGAATTTTTAAGCACACACAAAAGGGTAAAATCGGTAAATTATCCCGGATTAAAGGGCGATAAATTTTATCAAAACGCACAAAAATACCTAAAAGACGGACTTTCAAGTGGTTTAATTAGCTTTGATGTGGGTGATAAAGAGCTAGCAACAAATATCATAAACAAGACAAAACTCTTTAAAATCGTCGTAAATATCGGCGACAGCAAGTCGCTAATCACGCACCCAGCTAGCACCACTCACTCACAGCTAAGTGAAGCCGAGCTAAATACAATCGGTATCGGCGGCGGCGTGATAAGACTAAGCGTTGGCATTGAAGATGTTAGCGATTTAATTGATGATTTAGCACAAGCATTAGAGGCGTAAAATGCGTGGCAACTGGCTTGATAAGATAGAATTTCTAGGCAACAAACTGCCAAATCCAACAATGCTTTTTATCTATCTTTCGCTAGTTGTTATCTTTGCTTCGTTTGTGCTTTCAAAGCTTGGCGTGAGCGTGGATTATGAGTTTATCAAAGATCAAAAAATCACGACACAAACGGCAAGCGTGGTAAATCTGCTCTTAGCTAGTGAGATTAGAAATTTCACTAGCTCAGTGCTTAAAAATTTTACAAATTTCTATCCGCTTGGCGTAGTTTTTGTAATCATATTAGGCATTGGCATTGCCGATAAATCAGGGCTTTTAAGCGTTTTAGTAAGAAAAATCGCACTAAGCACGAAGGCTAAATTTATAACGCCGATCATCGTATTTTTAGGCATTAGCTCAAATATCGCATCATCTGTTGGCTATGTCGTGCTAATACCGCTTGGTGCTATACTTTTTATGGGTTTTAATAGACACCCAGTGGCTGGGTTAGCAGCGGCATTTGCTGGTGTGAGCGGTGGCTGGTCGGCAAACTTGCTAATTGGCACAAACGACCCTATGTTTGCGGCATTTTCAATGCAAGCCGCATCTATGATTGACCCAAATTATGTCGTTTTACCAACGGCAAACTGGTATTTTATGATAGCTTCAACCTTTTTAATCATCATCGTTGGCACATACGTTACTGAAAAAATCGTTGAGCCTAGACTTGGGGCGTTTAAAAAAGATGAGATAATTTATGAAAAAATCAGCGATGATGATAATCGTGGGCTAAAATTTGCAAGCATTAGTGCTGTGATTTTTATCGCTCTAATCTTAGCGCTTGTAATCCCTAAAAATTCGCTATTTGGCGACACTGGGGCTGGATTTATGAAGTCGGCTTTTATGAGTAACATCATCGTTTTTATGATGCTATTTTTTATGGTTATTGGCGTGGCTTTTGGGGTGGGTAATAAAAGCATAAAATCAAGCACGGACGCTGTGAATTTTATGCAAACAGCAATCGCTGAACTATCTGGATTTTTGGTGCTTATATTTTTTGCGGCTCAATTTACCTATCTTTTTAACACCTCAAATATCGGACTTATATTATCCGTTAAAGGCTCAAATTTCTTAAAAGATATAGGACTTACTGGACTGCCACTTATCGTGGTTTTTGTCGTTTTAACGGCGTTTATTAATCTTTTTATCGCTGTTGATTCTGCAAAATGGGCAATGATGGCACCGATTTTTGTGCCGATGTTTATGAATTTAGGACTATCGCCAGAGCTTACACAAGCGGCATTTAGGATAGGCGATAGCACGACAAATATCATCACGCCACTAATGCCATTTTTTGTGCTAATTGTCGCTTTTATGCAAAAATACGATAGAAATTTAAAAATCGGCTCGGTAATTTTAATAATGTTGCCCTACACAATAGCCTTTTTAATCTCGTGGATAGGCTTAATCTGCCTTTGGTATGCCTTTGATTTACCGCTTGGCGTTGATGCTTACATACACTACACACCTAGCCGATGATTTTTTTAACCACCTCTTTATAAAGCGTGTCATCATCGCATTGGATTAGCAAAATATCGTTTTGAGCAAATACAAATGAGCCAGTTGGTTTTATGTATTCTTTTTCTCGCTGGATTAAAAGGATTAAAAATTCAGGTGGCAAATCAAGCTGGACTATCGTTTTGCCGATTAATTTTGAGCCAAAAAATAGCGTGGCTTGATGAAGTGTGGTCTTAAAAAGTGGCGAGCTTACTGGCTGTGCTGGCTCATCTATTAATGCCTCTTTTACGCGAAATTTATCCGCTGCAAAGCCGATACTCATACCTTGAATGAAAATTGAGAGCAAGACCATAACAAAAATTATGTTAAAGATTAAATTTGCGTGCGCGATATCTGCACCATAGACATAAGTTGCAAGGACTATTGGCACGACGCCCCTAAGTCCGACCCACGAAACAAAGAGCTTTTCATTAACGCTAAATTTTGAAAACAAAAGCGAGATAAAAACCCCAACTGGACGCGCTACAAGCATAAGCCAAACGCCAATAACAAAGGCTGAGAGCGCTACTTGTGGCAATTCTGATGGAAAGACTAAAAGTCCTAGGATTAAAAATATAACAATCTGCATTGCCCAAGCGATACCATCGTGAAAGCCGATTAGATTTTTTTTATGGACAAACTCTTTTTTATTGATGAAAATTCCAGCGATATAAACGGCAAGGTAGCCGTTGCCACCGATTTTGTAGCAGGTGGTGTATAAAAGCAAGACCCAAGCGATAGAAAAAACTGGATAAAGCCCTGAAATTTCAAGCCTAAGCCTGTTAAAAATCCCCGGCAACCCAACACCAAAAACATAACCAAACAAAATCCCCACGCCAAACTGCATAAACAGCGTTTGTGCCCAGTCATAAACCGAGCCAGAGCCACCAAGCGAGAACATCTGAATAATCGTAAGCGTTAGAAAAATCGCCATTGGGTCGTTTGAGCCTGATTCAAGCTCAATGAGTGGCGAGAGGTTGTTTTTAAGCGAAATTTTCTTTGCTTTTAGGATAGCAAAAACAGCGGCGGCATCGGTTGATGAGATGATAGCACCAAGCAAAAACGCCTCTAAAAAGCTAAAATCAAGCAAAATCATCGCAATCGGGATAATCGCAAGTGCCGTTAAAACAACGCCAAGCGTGGCTAGGATGATCCCACGCCCAAAAACTGGCTTAATAGCACTAAAATCCGTATCAAGCCCACTAGCATAAAGTATAAAAATAAGGGCTATCATACCGATATTTTGAGCTACTTCGTGGTCGCTAAAATGCACACCCAAAACGCCATCAGACCCCGCTAACATACCAATACCAAGAAAGATAAAAAGCGAAGGGACGCCGAATTTATCGGAGATTTTGCTTAAAAAAATACAACATAAAAATAAAACGGCAAAAAATAGAAGCAAACTCTCCACAAAATTCCCTTTTAAAACTCATAAATATCAATCGGCTCATCAATCCTTAGGCAGTCAAGCAAAACGCCATAATTATCTTTTATATCGTCTTGAAATTTTGTAATTAGCGTTTTTGCGTCTTTTGCGTCTTTTGGATATGAGGCGATTATGTCAAGTGGTTTTTCGTTTAAAAACTCTTGAATGCCTGAAAGTAGCTTACTTGCACCTGTTTTATTTGTCGCATAAAGCAGAGCCACGACGTGCTCACCCTCTTCAAAAACGGCATCGGTATTGCGTAAAATTCTCTCTAAAATCTCCTCATAACCCTCATTTTCACGTGGGAGTTTAAAGTAAATTAGCGACAAAGCAATCGCATCTTTTGTGTGGTTGTAATACCTTTTCATCACTGAAATTTCAAGCTCCACAAGCGAGATCAGGTCGGTTGGATTAAACTTCTTTGCTGACATATCTATCCTTTTTGTGATTTTGTTACGCTTTTATTATAGCTTTTAAATTCTCAAAAATAAATATATTGTAGCCATTTTTGTATTCATAGGCTAATTTTAGCTCGCAACTTGCTAAAATATTACTCACTATATAAAGCCCAAGTCCGAAGCTCTTTTGCGAATTTTCGCCCTTAATAAATGGCTGAATGTAGTAGATTAAATCTTGTTTTAACGCCTCGCCCTTGCTTAAAAATTTTATACTCTCATCGCTAATTTCAATCAAAATTCGCCTGTCATCTGAGTATTTTATGCCGTTATCTATCATATTTTTTACAGCGATACAGAAATTTTTAAACTCCACATTTAGCTTGTAATTCTCACTTTTTTTGACAAAAACCTGCTCATTTTCAACCATAGCAATATCCTTTGCCTCATCAATAATATCATCAATAAAGCAGATTGTTTTATTTTGTGGGGCGATTTTTGAAGTGATTTGCTCAACGGCAGCTAGCTCATTTATCAGGCTTTCAAGCTTATTAAAAATGGAGATAAATCGCTCCTTGCTCTTGCCTTGACTCATCATCTCAGCCACCAGCCTACCCTTTGTGATTGGTGTTTTTAGCTCGTGCATAATGTTTCGCAAAAATAGATGTCGTGAGTTATTTAGCATTTTAATCTGCAAAACAGCATCATAAAATGCCTCGCTAACCTCTGAAATTTCATCATTGCCACTGCTTACATTTTTAACATTTTCTAAATCGCCGTCAGCAAATTTCTTAATCTGACGCTTTAATCGCCTAAGCGGTTTTAGCTTGTAAAGCACGAAAACATAGGCTAAAAACAGAGTCAAAGCGACAAAGGCAAAGATGATTTTTATAATCTCATAGCGATATGGCTGAAATTCCTTATCTCTTAAAATTTTCACCTCATCAAGATGAACGATTTTTAAATAGTGGTTTTTCTCATAAAGCAAAATCGCAATCGTGCCTATCTCATCTGAAAGCTCCTCAATAACGATACTATCGGCTAAAATTTTATCTCTTAGGCTCTGATTTGTTACCTCTGGCATATCAAAATTTTTAGTATTTGCTCTAAAATCACTCTCGCTAATTAAGCCACTCATATAAAATAAATTCGCCTGTGCCACGTTTGAATATTTTGCGTTTAGCTCCCTTGCGTAGTTTTGTTTATCGTAGTCAATAAGCCACATAAACGCCATAAAAATGCTGATAAAAGCAAGGGCAAAAATCGTAGTAATCGTGATAAAAATTGACGAGCGTTTCATTAAAGTGTGATCTTATAGCCAATACCACGAATGGCGTGAATGTAGCGTGGCTCTTTTGGATTTTCGCCGATTTTAGCACGAATTCTACCGATAATAACGTCAATGCTCTTATTTGACGTATCCTCATTTATGCTCTCGCAGTTATAAATTATCTCCTCCCTGCTAACTGCCCCACCCTGCTTTGAAATGAGATATTTTAAGATATCATACTCGGCGGTTGTTAGATTAAGCGCCTCGCCCTTAAAACAGATCTGATGTCCATAATCATCAACGACAAAGTCCTTTTTTATGTCGTCCTCTTTTTCTTGCTTTAAGCTCTCTCGCCTTAAATGACTTCTTATTCTAGCTAGTAGTTCTTGTGGGTCGTAAGGCTTTGGCAGATAGTCATCAGCGCCGTTGTCAAGGGCATTTACTTTATCGGTAATATCGTGCCTTGCACTTGAAATGATAATGGGGATTTCGTGTTCTTTTCGTATCTGCTTACAAAGCTCTAAGCCATCAAGTCCGGGCAAGGTAAGGTCAAGTATCACAAGGTCAAAATGCTTGGTATTTAGCGTAGAAAGCCCAAGATAAGGCTCATCAACCACGCTTACCTTGTGTCCGTTGTCTGATAGATATTCGCTTAAAATTTCAGCTAGCTCTAAATCATCTTCAATCATCAAAATTTCAGCCATTTTTACTCCTAAATTTTAGGCTGATTATATTAAATTTACGCCCTAATGTCTAGGTTTGGGGTGAAATTTTGCATATCTAAAACCCCTAAAAATAGATTTCTTGTGTGTTTAATGTCAATCTCTATTTTTAGTTCGTTTGATATTTTATTTAAAAATTGCATCATCTCATTTATCGGCTCTTTTTTTATTCTTGCTTGTTCTGCCTTTTTAGCAAGTCTTTTAAGCATCTCTTTTGCGTCTTTATTCATCTGCTCAAATAAAAGCTCCAATGGGCTTTTCATCTCTTGCTCGTTTTTGTTTGAAGTATCACTTGGGGCTGTATTTACAAATTTTAAACTTCTAGCAAAATCTACATAGTCTTTTAGCTCTGGCGAAAGGGCGTTATACTGGCTATCCGTTAGGTCGTTCGGGTCGTTGTTTAGCTCCCATAGATTTAGCATATCTTGATAGTCTTTTGAGTTGATATTTTTATCAAAGCCACCAACCTTGCCCCTATAAGTTGTCTCGCCTTCAAATATATGATGATTTTGATTTAGTAAGCCCACGAGCAAACCGCCCTTTGTAGTGCTGCCGTCTTGGTTTATGTATTTCTCTCTTGTGGTGTTAAACGTATAACCCATCATCTTATCTTCTTTACCGCCATACATATTATTAAAAATATCATATACACTGCTATTTTTTAGCTTGTTTTTATTTGTGTAAAAATTTATTGTTGATGGATTGTAAAAGGTCGTAGTTCTATTAGTTTCTTCTCGCTTTGTCGGTCTAAAACTAGCGTCAGCTGACATATACTCCTCTATGCTTTGGTGTTTTTTTAGCACTTTTAAGCTAATTTTATCGTATTCATACCCTTGTGGCATTTTGGCTATATCATCATCGTTAAAGCTATCTTTTGAATTTAAGGTGTTTTCATCTACGAGTTGAGTTAGGACTTTATAGGCGTTGCTTATGGTTTTTGCCACGTCAATCGTCTTAAATGTTTTAGTCATAATATGAGTATCTGTTACAGACTTAACCAGCGATTTTATGGTATCTGAATGGATTTTATAATCGCTTGGTATCCCAGCCTTTTTATTTAGCTCATCAGTAAAGTAACCCTCGCTATCAACTGGATAGCCTAAGACCATATTGTTTGGCGTTTCTTTTAAGATATTTACTTTATTTGTAGCCTTAAAAGTTTGGTTAAACGATAAATTTGAGATATTTAAACTAATCATAAAAGCACCTTTAAAATGATTAGTCAAAATATCGTCAAATTTTTAAAAATTTTTATATCTGCCTTACTTTATATAAAAAATGCACGTGTTTTGCGTATTGTTCTACCATATCATTTATCAGTGCCTCCTTGCTCCAACCAATAACATCATAGTCCTGTCCGCCCTCGCTTAAATACACCTCGCCCCTGTAATACATAGCCCCAGAGACATAATCAGGTGCTTCTGCCCTAACCAAACGCACACCATAGATAAACTCACGCTCATCGCCAAGTCTTACATTTAGCTCTATTTTGTTTTTTTCTGGCTCAAAATTTAGCTTTGCGGTTAAGCCGTTTTTTAAAAATTCATCGCAAACTTCGCTAAATGCAAAAAATGCAATCTCGTTTAAAAATTCCCTAGCGTCATCTTTGTTTGGATGCTCAATAATCCCCCTTAAACGCCCACGCCAATCCTTGCTCCCACCACGCGCAAAACTTGCGACAATGATATTTTGACTATCTTTTTTATGCAGATCAATATTTAATGCCTTAAATAGCCCATAAATTGACCCAAGCAGGGCAAGAGTAAGTGGCAAAGCCGTAATCATCGTCATACTTTGAAGTGCTGCCATACCGCCAAGCCAAAGCAAAATCGCCGAAATCACGCCGATTAAAACAGCCCAAAACACACGCTGCCACTTTATCTTTTTATCGCTCCCCCTAAGGCAAAGCATATCCATAACAATCGCCGCCGAATCAGCAGAAGTGATAAAAAACAAAACAATCATAATCGTAGCAACGAGCGATAAAACCGAGCTTAGCTGGAATTTTTCTAAAAATATAAAAAGTGCTAGCGAGACGTCAGAATTTACCATTAAGGCTAGTTTTTCATAGCCGTTTAGCACGAAATTTATGGCACTATTGCCAAAAAAGCTCATCCACATAAAAGTAAATCCAGCAGGGACAAAAAGCACCCCCACAACAAACTCCCTAATCGTCCTGCCACGTGAAATTTTAGCAATAAACAGCCCAACAAAAGGCGACCACGAAAGCCACCACGTCCAGTAAAGTATCGTCCAGCCACCAAGCCAAGCGTCATTTTGCTTTTTATAAGCATAAAGCTTAAACGTATCGCCAACAAAATGCGAAATATAATTGCCAGTATTTTCAACCAGAGCCTTTAAAAGCTCGGTCGTATCGCCTAAAATCAAAATAAAAGCCAAAAATAGCAGGGCAAAAGCCATATTTGTGTTGCTTAAAATTTTAACACCCTTATCAAGCCCAGAGATAACAGATAGCATAACAAACATAGTAATAACAGCGATAAAAATAATCTGTGTAGTTAGCGAAATCGGCAGGTTAAAAAGATGATTAAACCCAGCATTTACCTGCAAAACCCCATAACCAAGCGAAGTCGTAACGCCAAAGAGTGTTGAGACAACAGCAAAAATGTCAATAATATCGCCAAACCTACCATAAATTCTATCCCCAAGTATCGGATAAAACGCCGATCTAAGCGTAAGTGGCAAGTCGTGGCGATAGGCAAAAAAGGCTAAAATAATCGCTACAATCCCATAAATCGCCCAAGCACTAAATCCCCAGTGAAAAAATGTAATTCTCATCGCCTCTTTTGCCGCTTCTACGCTTTGTGGCGTGGCATTTGGCGGAGTTAAAAAATGCATAAGTGGCTCACCAACGCCAAAAAACATAATGCCAATGCCCATACCAGCAGAAAAAAGCATAGCAAACCACGAGATATTTGAGTATTGTGGCGTGGTGTGGTCTTGTCCTAGCTTTATCTCTCCAAAGCGTGAAAGGCACAAAAACAGCACACTAAAAAAGATAATCGTAACACTTAACGTAAAAAACCAGCTAAGTTTGACGCTTAGAAAATTTTGGATAGCTTTTAAGTATTTTAATGTCATCTCTGGCATAGCAATGGATAGTATTAAAATGCTTAAAGATAGCAATACAGAGCCATTAAAGACAATGTAGCTGTGAGAAATTTTGCTTTGTTTCATAACTCTCCTTTGATTTAAAATGCTCTTTTAGGGTAGTTAAAATTTTAAAACCAAAGGTAAATTAAATTAAAACAGCTCTGGTCTATACTCAAAGTGCATCGTGTCAAAATGCGTCCAACGCCCACCCCAAATAAAGCCGTGCTTCTCAAAGGCTAAAACTATTTTTAAAGGGATTAAATTCTCATAATTTTTATGCCACTGCCAGTAATGGCTATGTGCTACATTAATATCAACTGCTATGCCGTAGCTGTGCGGACTTAGGCGGTTTGTGTTTGCAATTTTTCTCCACTTAAAAGTCCCGCCCGGCTTTGATAGAAATTTAAGCAAATCATTATCATTTTTAACCATCTCATTTAGCTCATCGCTTAAAGCCATAAACGCCTTTGCTGCGTTATTTTTGGCATTAAATTTTAGCTTTATGTTATCAAAATCTTTAAGCCACACGACATCAACTAAATTTTCATTCACCTCTTTTTCGTTTTTACCATAAATTTCGCCCAAAAGCTCATAATTTCTACACCTGCCAATATCGCTAAGTGGCGTATTTAAGGGCTTAAACGCACTATAAACGCCAATCATATCCTCAATATCAGCCCCACTTTCACACTCGCTATTTTTTACCTTTTTATCATCAAAAAGCACCTTTTTGCCACCATTAAACACCACAAAATCGCCTAAAATTTCAACCCCATAAGCACGTTTTATCCGCTCTTTTTTGCTATCTTTTGGCATTAAAATATTCATTGATTTTATCTTTGAGATTAAAAGGCTTTTTTCATCAATTTGAGCCAAATCACTGCCAATATCAAGCGAAGTAAGTGCGACCTGACCGATTAATGCCCTGCCATTTTGACGTGTTTTTATCCCCCAAGCGTCGTGATAAATTAAAATTTTATCCCCAACAAATCCAGCATAAATCATAATGTGTCCGGGCGAGTGAAAAAGAGTAAGATAAGGCACGGCTTTTTCTTTAATGAGTGCGATTTTTTGGGCGTTTGTGAGATTTTCAAGGCTGATTTTATTGCCGACTAACGCCTGTTTTGATGAATTTCTAGGCAGCCAAATGCCAAAACTTGCAAAAAAATCCTTTGTTAAAAGCGAACAATCCCTAAGCAGATTAAATCCGCCCCAACCATAAGGCTCATTTAGCATTGAACTAGCGATTTTTCGGACATTTTCATCGCTAAATTTTAACGGATAGACACTTGCAAACTCGCTTGAAATTTTATATTGTTTAGCCCCATTTTTTGTTTCAATCACGCCAAAAAATTCCCCATTTTGGCTCTTATTAAACGGCAAAATCGCCCCAACCCTTGCGTTAAACAAAAACTCGCCATTAACGCTATAAACTGGGGTTTTGTCCTTTAAAATAGTTAAAAATTCCGATTTTTTAAAGGCATTTGCTTCGTTTTTATCAATAAATTTTATATCACTAACCTTAACCCAGCCCCAAACAACGTCATCTTTAACCAACGCCCAAGCCCCGTCAAGCGACAAATGCGAAACAAAAAGCGGATAGCCAATGCTTATACTTGAAGCTTGAAGGTAGTCAAAAGGATAGCCCTCGCCGGCGTTTTGTGGGTTGTAAAATATCGGCTCATCGGTTGGGTAGTTTCTTAATTGCGTGTTTGCTATACTTATGGCTAGGCGTGAGAGTTTGCCAAAATCGGCTTTGTTTGCATTTAAATTTTGCGCTTCATACCACTCTTTACTTAGTGGGCGAAAATTTGAGCCAAAGTATTTTCGTTTTGCATCTGCTTTGTAAATTTCAAACGCCCAAAACGCCTCCTTTTCATCGCCACTTTTTATCTCGTAGCCAAAAGGTAAAAAGCGATTTTTTAAGAGTGCTTCGCCATTAAAATTCTCACTAATTTCGCTTTTTGGCAAAATATCAATGTCTTGTTTGCCTAAATCTAGCAAGATTATCCTATCAGCACCAGTTGCGTTTTCATCTAAAATTTGAGCGATTTTTACGATATTTTTGTTTGAACAAGAAGTCAAAAAGAGCAAAGTAAATGCAAAAAATGCAAATTTTTTCATAAATCCCCTTTAAATTAAAAATCACAATATTACCTTAAAATGGATTAATTTGCTATAATTAGCCAAAAAATTAGGCGAGATTTTGTTAGAAGAAGTTTTAAATTTATTAAAAAATGATAATGTTTTTTTAACCGGTGGAGCTGGTGTAGGCAAAAGCTACCTTACACAAAATATCATCAAAGAGTATAAAAACAACGGCAAAAACGTCATCACGCTTGGCTCAACAGGCATAAGCGCGATAAATATCGGCGGCGTTAGCATTCATAGCTTTTTTAAATTTGGAATTTGCTCTGATTTTAACGAGCTAAACGCTTACGATAGACGCCAAAAAGAGAGCCTAAAAAAGGTCTATGAAATTTTAAAAATCGCCGATTTAATCGTGATTGATGAAATTTCAATGGTAAGTGCCTCGCTTTTAGAGATGATTAGACTTAGGCTAATGGTTTCAAAATTTAAGGGCAAACTGCTAGTTGTTGGCGATTTTTATCAACTCCCACCCATTAAAAAAGATGAGAGCAAAAACGCACTTTTTAGCTTTAAATACGCATTTGACGCACACGCTTGGAGCGATTTTAAGTTTAAAAACGTTGAGCTTAGAGTTTCAAAACGCACAAATGATTTAGAATTTTATGAAATTTTAAAGCAAATTCGTATCGGCAACACCGATAAATCCGTGATTAGCTACATTAATAATTTAAGGGTTAATGACTACTTATTAGATGAAAATACGACGATTTTATTTGGCAGAAACGATGATGCAAACAGGATAAATCAAACTATGCTTGATAGGCTAGAAACGCCCCTAGAAACGAGCCTTGCTCAAATTTCTGTGCTTGATGAGAGCGTAAATGAAGATGCGGTTTTAAAATGGGTAAATCAGCTAAACGCCCCAGCAAAGCTTGATTTTAAAATCGGCGCAAAGGTGATTTTTGTGCAAAACTATCCGCTAATGGGCTATCACAACGGCGAAAGAGGCAGGGTTATTCAGATAGATAAATTTGCTGGCGATATTGAAAGAGTAATCATTCAAAAAGATAACGGCGTGGTCTTAGATGTCAAAAAACAGCTATTTTCATACACAAAATTTCAAGTAAATGGCGATGAGCTTGACCAGAGCGTTTTAGCGACCTTTTCGCAGTTTCCATTTAAACTAGCCTACGCCCTAACAATCCACAAATCGCAAGGCATGAGCATAAATGGGCTAATTTGTCAGCTAAATCATATCTTTGCAAACGGACAGCTTTACGTGGCACTCTCACGCGCTACAAGCCCTGAAAATTTACGCCTAATTTATAGCAAAAATAGCGATTTTGAAGGCTATTTAAGGCGCGTGATTAAGATTGATGATGATGTTAGAAAATTTTATGAGCAAACTCAATTTATAAATGTAAAGGAATTTTAATGAAAAAGTTAATTTTAATAGCATTTTTTTGCGTTTTTGCCCTTTCAGACGCACTAAAAATCAGCGATTTTAACGCCGATATTTTCTCAAAATCCGGACAAAATCAAACCAAAAAAATCGCCATAAATTTAGAGTTAATTGGCACTGATTTAGCAGAAAATGAAGCATACGTTTTAGACGCTCTAAATGTCATTGTAGGCAGTTTTTATGCCGAGGATTTACTTACTTCGCTTGGTAAAGAAAAATTTAAAGATGCCTTTAAAAAATACACACTAAAAAAGCACTCGGTTGAGATTGACAATGTGCTGATTTTGGGCTTAAAGGTGGTTGATGATTTGGATATTGAGCGTATAATTGAAGCGATAAAAACTAAAAATTTATGCCAAACAACCGCTCAAAATGAAACACAAAATTCACAAAAAAAGCAAAATAAAATAATCGTCTCGCCAAAGCTTGATGCGATAAATCAAAGTCCGATTGACTTAAACTCAATCGCCGATTTTGGCAAGGACTTTGGCGAATAATATGCTATAATTACAAAATTTTTATAAAGGAGAAACATGAAAAAATCACTAAATTTTGCCCTAATCGGCGCTTTAATGCTTGGTCTTGCTGGTTGTGCCACTGAGAGCCATAAAAGCATTCAAACACCAGCTCCAGAGGTCGCACTAAGCCCATTTCACGGACAAAAAGTGCTAGTTTCAGTCGGTAGATTTTCAAATCAATCATCATATCAAAACGGAATTTTTAGCGACGGCGAAGATAGACTTGGCAATCAAGCAGCTACGATTTTAGTTACAAATTTAAATCAAAGTGGTAGATTTTCGGTCTTAGAGCGAACTAATATGAGTGCCTTAAAACAAGAGAGCGAATACTCAAAAACAGCCCAAAATATCAAAGGTGCAAAATACGTAATCACTGGCGACGTGACAGAATTTGGTAGAAAAACGACTGGCGATAAACAGCTGTTTGGAATTTTAGGCAGTGGCAAAACCCAAACCGCTTATGCAAAAGTAAGCCTAAATGTCGTTGAAGTAGCCACTTCATCGGTTGTATTTTCAGCTCAGGGTGCTGGCGAATACGCACTAAGCGAGCGTGAAATCATCGGCTTTGGTAGCACGGCAGGATACGATAGCACGCTAAATGGCAAGGTGCTAAATTTAGCCATCACAGAAGCGGTAAATAAACTTGCAAACGGCGTTGATAGCGGTAGTTTAAAATGAAAATTTTACTTACAGCAATTTTAACGCTATTTTTTGTAGGTTGTGCCTCAACAAATGAAAGGTCGCTTTACTGCTGGCAAGGCGAGTATCCAAGCTCGGTTTATAGTTATTTACTTGATGATTACGATTTAACCGAGCAAATCTCAAAGCTTGAAAACTTAGCAAACGAAGCAACCCAGCAAAGCCGTAAAGTCCCGCCGGGGCTTTACGCTCACATCGGACTTTTATACTCAAACAAGGGCGATTTAGCAGTGGCAAAAGCGTATTTTGAAAAAGAGATGAGCGAGTTTGGCGAGTCAAAAGAGTTTTTAGAATTTCTATTAAAGGCTAAAAAATGAGAAATTTACTTTTTTTATCACTAATCGCCCTACTTTTTAGCGCTTGTGCAAAGCCAAAAGTCTATGATTATTCGGAATTTTTACAGGCTAAGCCAAAGTCAATTTTGGTATTACCACCGACAAATCAAACGACCGAGATAAAAGCCCCAGCCTCAATCCTAGCAAACTCGCTAATCCCGCTAAGCGAAGCTGGATATTACGTCTATCCAATGGCTTTGGTTTATGATACGTTTAAAAATAACGGCTTGACTGAGGCAGAAGAGATAGCTAAAATCCCGTTGCCAAAATTAAGAGAAATTTTTAACGCCGATAGTGCTTTATACCTTCACATAACAGATTACGGCACAAAATACGCCCTGCTTCAAAGCTACACTATCGTTGGCGTCACGGCAAAGCTCTTTGACCTACGCTCACAAAAGCTACTTTGGCAAAAACAAGCCTACGCACAAACCGACTCTGGCGGCAGCAACGGCGGACTTGTAGGTATGCTAATCTCAGCTGTCGTAACGCAAATAGCAAACTCAGTTAGTGACGCAGGTTATGACCTTGCAAATCAAGCAATGTGGCAGCTTTACGCGCCAGACTGCTCTAACTGCTTACTTCGTGGTTATAGAGCCAAGCATTTTGGCGAAGATAAACAGCTAAAAAATTAGCTTTACTGCGTGATTATGTCATAGCCTTTTGGGATTTTTACTAAGAATTTCTCATCGGCTATGACCTGATTTGTCTTTACATTTTTTAGCGTGATTTTTATCTTATTTTCTAGCTTGTCCTTGTAGTCAATCACGGCAGGGACGGCATTTTTAAGCGTGATTAGATATTCAACATCATCATAATCTGCCTTGTATAAATTCTCGCTAATTCTCTTTGCGTTTGCTAAAATTTTAGCCAAATTTGGGGCATTTTCTAGCTTTGAAACGATAGCCTGTTCAAGCGCGTCCTCAACTGAAACCACGTGACTATCGGTAAAATAAATTCTCTTTTTTGTAGGCTCATCATAGACCCAAAGTGCCTTATTATCGGCTCTAACGTAAAATTCTCCGCTATAAACCACACTTGCTTCATTGCTCTTTACTACCTGTGTAAATTCGCTTTGAATGCTCTTAAATTCAAGCGGATTTGCAAACACGCTAAACGCCAAAACTGCCAAAAAAGTTAAAATTTTCATCATCTACTCCCTTAAAAAATGGCTAATTCTAACGAAGTTTAATTAAACAAATAGTTAAAGTGTGCTAAAATCTCACGTTTAAAATTTAAGAAAGGCAAAATTTATGATAGGTTCTGTTTTTAAGGCGATTTTTGGGACAAAAAATGACCGAGAGATAAAAAAATATCTAAAACGAGTAAGAAAAATAAACGAGCTTGAAGCCGTTTATGAGCCACTTAGCGATGATGAGTTAAAGGCGAAATTTAACGCGCTAAAAGATGAAGTAAAAAATGGCAAAGAGCTAAATGAGGTGCTTTATGACGTCTTTGCTATCGTTAGAGAAGCGTCAAAAAGGGTGCTAAAAATGCGACACTTTGACGTCCAGCTAATCGGCGGTATGGTGCTAAATGATGGCAACATTGCCGAGATGAAAACTGGCGAGGGCAAAACCCTAGTCGCCACCCTGCCAGTCGTGCTAAATGCGATGAGTGGCAAGGGCGTGCACGTTGTAACGGTCAATGACTACCTAGCAAAACGTGACGCCACGCAAATGGGCGAACTTTATAATTTTCTAGGGCTTAGCGTTGGTGTGATTTTAAGCGGACAGCACGATGATAACGCACGAAAAGATGCTTACAACGCCGATATAACTTACGGCACAAACTCAGAATTTGGCTTTGACTATCTTCGTGATAATATGAAGTTTGATCTAAACGACAAAGTCCAAAGAGAGCATAATTTTGTCATCGTTGATGAGGTTGATAGCATTTTAATTGATGAAGCAAGGACGCCTTTAATCATATCAGGCCCAACCAACCGCACACTTGATGGATACATAAAGGCAAACGAAGTGGCAAAACAGCTCACTCGTGGCGAGCCAGCAGACCCAGCCGTGCCAAACTCAAAGCCAACTGGCGACTTTGTCGTTGATGAGAAAAATCGCACGATTTTAATCACCGAAAGCGGTATTAGCAAGGCTGAAAAGCTATTTGGAGTTGAGAATTTATACAATCTTGAAAATGCAATTTTAAGTCATCATCTTGACCAAGCTCTAAAAGCACACAATCTTTTTGAAAAAGATGTTCATTATGTCGTGCGTGAAAATGAGGTCGTAATTGTTGATGAATTTACGGGCAGATTAAGCGAAGGACGCCGTTTTAGCGAAGGACTTCATCAGGCACTTGAAGCAAAAGAAGGGGTCAAAATTCAAGAAGAAAGCCAAACTTTGGCTGATACCACTTATCAAAATTATTTTAGAATGTATGCAAAACTAGCAGGTATGACTGGCACAGCCCAGACCGAAGCAACTGAATTTTCTCAAATTTACAAGCTTGATGTTATCTCAATACCTACAAATTTACCGATAAAAAGACTAGATCAAAACGATCTTATTTACAAAACGCAAAATGAGAAATTTAAAGCTGTGATTGACGAGATAAAAAAGGCAAACGCAGTCGGACAGCCCGTGCTTGTAGGCACAGCTAGCATTGAGCGAAGCGAGCTACTTCATCAAATGCTAGTTAAAGCAAAAATCGCCCACTCTGTGCTAAATGCCAAAAATCACGAAAAAGAAGCAGAAATCATCGCGCAAGCTGGCGTAAAAGGTGCTGTAACGATCGCTACTAATATGGCTGGGCGTGGCGTTGATATCATGATTGATGATGAGGTTAGAGCACTTGGCGGACTTTATATCATCGGCACAGAACGCCACGAAAGTCGCCGTATAGATAATCAATTAAGAGGTCGTGCTGGCAGACAAGGCGACCCCGGCAAGAGCCGTTTTTATCTCTCGCTTGAAGATAATCTTTTAAGAATTTTCGGTGCTGACCGCATAAAAACGATAATGGATAGACTTGGCATTGATGAGGGCGAGAGCATTGAGAGTAAAATGGTAACACGTGCGGTTGAAAACGCTCAAAAAAAGGTTGAAAACCTGCATTTTGAAGCTAGAAAACACCTGCTTGAATACGACGATGTGGCAAACGAACAGCGAAAAACGATATACAAATACCGAAACGAACTGCTTGATAAAAACTACGATATGAGCCAAAAAATAGAGCAAAACAGAGCCGAATACGTGGCAAATCTGCTTGAAAATGCCGAAATTTTTAGCAGCGGATTAAAAGATGATTTTGACATTAAAAATTTATGCGTTTTAATCCAAAATGATTGTGGCGAAATTTTTGATGAGAGCGAGTTAAAAGGGCTTGAATACAACGAGCTTCTTGAAAAAATCACGCAAAAATTAAGCCAAAGTTACGACGCAAAAATGAGTATTTTAAACGAAGCACAAAAGCGTGAAATTCAAAAGGTGCTTTACCTGCAAGTGCTTGATTCTGCGTGGCGAGAGCACCTTTATCAAATGGATATTTTAAAAACTGGCATCGGACTTCGTGGATACAACCAAAAAGACCCGCTCACAGAATACAAAAAAGAGAGCTACAATCTCTTTATGGAGCTTGTAACTAGGCTAAAAACCGAAAGTATTAAAATGCTATCTTTGCTACGTTTAAGAAGCCAAGATGAAAACGAAGCCGAGCAGGTGCTTGAAAATATGCAAAAAGCACAAGATGAGGGCATAAATGAAGCGATAACCAACGAGAAAAAAATCCCACGAAATGCACCCTGCCCTTGCGGTAGCGGTAAAAAGTACAAAGAGTGCCACGGCAAAAGTGGCCCAAAAAAGGGAATTTTTGCGTAAATTAGGCATTTAGATGAGTTTGGCAAAGTATCTTTTATTTAAATATCTTAGGTTTGATAAGTCCCAGCCATTTATCACGCTTAGTGCGGTTTTGGCGTTTTTAGGCGTTAGTGTGGGGCTTATGGTGCTAATTGTTGCAATGGCAATTATGAATGGATTTGATAAGGAATTTGAGCGAAAACTCTTTACAATGAACTACCCAATCACAATTTTAAGCCCATTTCGTGGCAACATTGATGATAAAATTTTAGCCGATTTAAGGCAGAAATTTACACACCTAAAATTTAGCCCATTTATCAGCACACAAGTCATCACAAAGGGTGCAAACTCCCTTGAAGGTGGCGTGATTTTTGGCATAAACTCAGCCGATGAAAAGCACATAAACAGCGTAATACTAGACGCTCTAAAACAAAACGAGCTAAGCGGATATGAAATTTTAGTCGGCAATGGACTAAAAAACGAGCTAGGCTTAAATATTGATGAAAAAGTAACACTCATTTTTACCAAAGCCGATCCAAGCGGATTTAGCTTAATCCCCAAAATGAAGCGTTTTGAAGTCAAAGGCACGTTTAGCTCTGGGCTTATTGCATACGATAAAGCCTACTCATACACGAGCATTGAAGCACTGGCAAAAATTTTAGACTACCCAGAGGGCGTTTATGATGGCATTCACGTATTTTCAAACAAGCCATTTGATGATATTAAAACACTACAAAACGCCCTGCCAAACGGACTAAAAGCCATTGGCTGGTGGCAACAAAATGGCAACTTCTTCTCAGCCTTAGAGCTTGAAAAAAGGGCATTGTTTATCGTTTTAATGCTAATTATCTTAGTGGCTTCACTAAATATCGTAAGCTCACTTTTAATGACCGTGATGAATCGCCGCCAAGAAATAGCCCTACTTTTGGCACTAGGAGCCAGCAAGGGCGAGATTAAAAAGAGCTTTTTTATCCAAGGTATAGCTATCGGTGGCGGTGGCATTATCTTTGGAATTTTACTTGGACTTTTTGGCGTTTATCTGCTTGGCAACTTTGATATCATAAGCCTACCAGCCGATGTTTATGGCAGCTCAAAGCTACCTATGGAGCTTTCAGTTATTGACTTTGCATTTATCGTAATCGGAGCGATTTTTATCGTGGCTATCTCATCGTATTATCCAGCCAAAAAGGCAAGTGAAGTTGATATTTTAAAGACATTAAGGAATGAATAATGCAGTTTAAAATTTTAAAATATGACGGCAACGCAAGGACTGGGATTTTAAAAACGGCTCATAGCGAGATTGCTACGCCAGTTTTTATGCCTGTTGGCACGGTTGGTGCGGTTAAGAGTCTTGACGCAGTTGATATGGCTGAAATTTTAGACGCCAAAATCATCTTAGCAAACACCTATCATATGTATTTGCGTCCAGGCTCAAAGGTCGTTAAGGAGTTTGGCGGACTGCACGGATTTAGTAAATTTAACCGCTCGTTTTTAACAGATAGCGGTGGATTTCAGGCATTTTCGCTTAGGGCAAATACAAAAAACGATGATGGCGGGATAAAATTTAAAAGCCACATTGACGGCTCAATGCACTATTTTACGCCACGCTCGGTGCTTGATACGCAGTATGATTTAGGCTCTGATATTATGATGATTTTAGATGATTTAATCGCCCTGCCGGCTGAGAAAAAGCGAGTTGAGCTAAGCCTAAAACGCACGATAAAATGGGCGGACGAGGCGATAAAGTATCACAAGCTTAAACAATCCCAGGGCGTGGGGCTAAATCAAAATATCTTTGGCATTATTCAGGGTGGGACTGATTATGAGGCGCGTAAAATTTGTGCCGAAGCACTTGCGGCTATGCCATTTGACGGACTTGCCATTGGCGGATTAAGCGTTGGCGAGAGCAACGAGCAGATGTATGACACCGTGCAGGGCGTTATGCCATTTACTGACCCAAAGCGCCCTCGCTACCTAATGGGCGTTGGCACACCGCAGGATTTGGTTGAAAACGTGGAGCGTGGGGTTGATATGTTTGACTGCGTTATGCCCACACGAAACGCAAGAAACGGCACGCTTTTTACAAGCTTTGGCAAGATAAATGTAAAATCGGCTCGTTTTATAAACGACCACGCACCAATTGACCCAGAATGCGACTGCTACACCTGTCAGCGCTACTCTCGTGGCTATCTAAATCACCTTTTTAAGGCTAGGGAGCTTACATTTTTTCGCCTTGCTAGCATTCATAATCTTCACTATTATTTAAATTTGATGAAGCAGATTAGAGAGGCGATAAATAGGGGCGAGTTTGCCAAATTTAAGCGAAATTTTTATGCAAAAATCGGATAAAATTTACGTCATCGGCGACGTTCATGGATGTTATAAAACGCTAAAATCGCTTTTAAAAAAACTGCCTAAAAACGCTAAAATTTGCTTTGTCGGCGACCTTATTGACAGGGGCGAAAATAGTGCTGATGTCGTTGAGCTAGTCATAAACGAGGGTTATTTTTGCACGCTTGGCAACCACGAATACCGCCTTTTAAAATCAGAATGCGATTTTTTAAAGAACAAAATTCCAAGCGACCTTTCGTGGTTTTATCAAAACGGAGGCGAAGCGACCTTTAAATCCTATATCGGACGCGATGATTTAAGGCTAAAACACGTTGAGTTTTTTAAAAATTTACCTATTTTTTTAGAATTTAACGAGCTAAAAGATAGCCAAAATCGCCACCTAGTCGTATCTCACTCGGCTGTGGGCAAAATGTGGGGTTTTAGAAATAATCCGAATTTAAAAGATGATTTCAGACGCCACGTTATCTCTGGTAGAGGCGACACGCACGAAAACAAGGGCATTTTTAACATTTTCGGACACACTCCGCTAAATGAGCCGATGATTACAGGGTATTTTGCAAACATTGACTTAGGTGCAGTGTATCGTTTCAAGGCGAAAAATCCGCGACTTTGTGCGATTAGCTATCCGGATTTAGAAATTTTCACCCAAGAAAACGTTGATTTTTAAGCCACCTTTTTTAGCTTAGCGTTATAAATCCACTGCGTAAAAAACACAAAACCATAAAGCAAAGCCCCAATGGCATAACCGACATACTCATTTGGTATTATTGAGTATTTTGCACAGATATTTGGCACAAGGGCAAGTGGCACGACTGGCACGAGCAAAATCCGCTCCCAAATTCTCATCTTATTTACAAAATACCCCTGCAAAATGGAGCTAAACGCAAACATACCAATAACAGCCATAGCAAAAACCAGCGCCATTTCAAGCGGATTACTCATCCACACGATACCATCGGCGTTGTAAGGGTCAAGTGGGTCTAGGCTACTTATTAAAAGCAGTTTTGGATTAAAGAAAAAGGCAAACGGCAAAATCGTTGTCCTTAAATCATAGATAAATCCCTGAACGCCAACGGTTACTGGATTTGCCTTTGCAATGCCTGCTGCTGCGTAAGCGGCAATGCCAACAGGTGGCGTATCATCGGCTAAAATTCCAAAATAAAATACAAAAAGATGAACCGCAATGGCTGGGATTAAAAAGCCATTTTTAGCAGCAAGTATCAAAATCACAGGTGCAACAAGGCTTGAAACCACGATGTAATTTGCCGTTGTCGGCAGTCCCATACCCAAGATCAACGACATTACAGCGGTTAAAAATAGTATCAAAAGTATATTGTTACCAGCAATTTGCTCAACCAAATCAGACAGAACCTGCCCAAGTCCAGTAAGCGAAATTGACCCCACGATAATACCTGCTAATGCCGTTGCTGCCGCTATTGTTGTCATATTTTTTGCGGCTGCTACCATAGCCCAAAATATATCAGCAAAGCCGACAAGAACGTCATTAATGCCGACCTTTTCGCCATAAGCTAGTTTTTTAGTCGGTTCTTGAAAAATCATTATTAAAAACAGCGAACAAATCGCATTAAACGCCGCTGAGATAGGAGACTCTTTTGCGATTAAAAGCGTGTATAAAAGCACGAAAATCGGCACTAAGTAGTGAAGTCCGCTTAGAAAAATTTTAAATTTTGACTGATATTCGCTCTCAGTAATGCCAGTAAGCCCTAGCTTACAGCTCTCTAAATGCACGATAAAAAATAGCGACAAATAGCAAGCAAACGCCGGTATCACCGCCGCCATCATCACATTTGTGTAGCTCATACCTAAAAATTCAGCGATGATAAACGCAGCCGCCCCCATAATAGGTGGCATTAGCTGACCATTCACACCAGCTGCCACTTCAATCGCCCCAGCCTTGACCCTGCTAAGTCCAGCCTTTTTCATAAGCGGTATCGTAAAAGTGCCCACGGTTACGACATTTGCCGTTGAGCTACCACTTACCATACCGGTTAAACCACTTGCAATTACCGACGCCTTTGCCGGGCCGCCTCTAAATTTACCAAGCAAAGCAAAGGCTAAATTTATAAAATACTGCCCTGCCCCAGCCCTTTCAAGCAGTGAGCCAAAAAGGACAAAAAGATAGATAAAACTCACGCTAACGCCAATAGGCACACCAAAAATTCCCTCTGTGGTTAAAAACATATGCCCTGCTAATTTTTGCAAACTCGCACCCTGATGAGCGATGACATCAGGCATATATCTGCCAAAATAATCATACGCTAAAAACACAGCACAAATTATCCCAAGTGCTGGCCCAAGCACACGCCTACCAGCCTCAATGATAACAAAAATCGCCACAAAAGCCACGATGATATCAATCTGCAAATAATCGCCCGGACGCTGTGCTAGTGAGTAAAACTCAACCGCCGGATAAAGCACCACGCCAACGCCAAGCACAAGCAAAAAGATATCGTAAAATGGCACTTTGTGCTGGGCTTGTTTGTGAAATTTCACTGGGTAGAGCAAAAATATAAGTCCTACACCAAAGGCTAAATGCACCGAGCGTGAGATAGTCGTATTTACCGCATCAACCGCCAAATAAAGCTGAAAAACCGACCAAGCAAAGCACAATCCAACGACTAAATAATTATAAAATTTGCCGTCAATCTCTCGTGTTTTTACCTCTACAAATTCCTCTTTTTCTTGTTGCGGTTTCATCTTTATCCTTATTTTTGTTTGTAAAATAGGCGATTATGCCAAAAAAATTATTTTATTTTTATAAAAACGCACCTTTTAGCCCTAAAAGTTTGACATTCCACTTTTTCTCAACCATTGTTTTTAAAATTGAAGGTAAAAATCCAGCCATTTCAAAACCCAAAATTTGTGCTGTGGCGTAGGTGTGTCCGATAGAGCAAATCACGCCGTTGCTTTTAAATTTAAACGGCTCGTCAAACGCAGAATTTGTCAAAATCGCCTTAAACTCACGTGCCAAATACGCCCCTTGCTCGCAAGCAATCTGTGCTGTTGGCGGATAAAAACCGCCCTTGCCGTCGCTAACTGCACTCACATCGCCAATATAAAAGCGATCTGTGCTATCTGGTGCGTGAAGTTTAGGATCAACCTTAACCCTGCCACGCTCATTCTCAACATCGCTATCGCTTACGATACTAGCACCCTTAACCCCAGCAGTCCAAACAATCAAATCAGCGTCAAGTCCGCCTTCGTTAAAATTTACCCTGCCCTTTTCAAGCGAGCTAATTCTAGTATTGTGCATTATTTTTACGCCTAAATTTTCAAGCTTATCGGCTGTCTTTTTTGATAATTTTTCGCTAAAAAATGTAAGCAATCTTGGCGTTGAGCTGATTAAATGCACGTTAAATTTTGCCGCTAAATCCGAAGATAAGCGGTGAAATTCACACTTATTTTTTAGCATATTTGCACAGCTTGCTGCAAACTCAATGCCAGTAAGCCCACCACCACAAACGGCGATATTTAGCCCAGCACCACTCTCTACTGCCTTATCAAATTTACGCTTAATCACCTCAGCAATCCGCCCAGACTGAATGTAAGAGTCAATAAACATCGCATTTTCAATGCCTTTAAGGTTAAAGCTCTCCTTTTCAAAACCAGCTGCCACGACTAGATAATCATAATTAAACGTGCCAAATTCTGTCGTTACGATATGATTTTTCTCATCAATGTCCGTTACTGACTGCTGAATAATCTTAATTTCTGGGTGTAAAAATTCCCTTAAATCAAACATAATTTTGCCACTTTTTTCGGCGGTTGCGACCTTGTGAAGCATTGTTGAGTGGTAGTGGTAGGAATTTTTATTAATTATCGTAAAATCCCCAAGCCGAAAGCACTCCTCATCAAGACTCTTTAAAAATGCGATACCAGCGTAACCAGCACCGATGACTATTATTTTTTTTCGTTTCATTTTAGCTCCTCTTTAAGCTTTAAAACCCTTTTGTAAGATTGATTTATCCGCTCTTTGCTTATTTTTTTCTCGTTTATTGCTTCATTTATGGCTTCATAAACCACGTCAGCCGTGCGTTTTTCGCCGATTTTAAACTCGCTAAATAGCAAAATATCGCCACCAGCGTTTATAAATTTTATAATCTGCTCCTTTAAAGGCAGATCGCCAACGCCACGCATTAGCATATCATCGCTAATTACGACGCCATTAAAGCCAAGCTTTTGACGTAAAAGGCGATTTATCACGATCTCTGAAAGCGTGGCTGGGTTTTTCTCATCTAAATTTTGCACAAAAATGTGTCCGACCATTACCATTTTTGCCCTATTTATGAGCTTTGAAAATGGCAAAAGCCCCTCTTTTGTAAGGTTTGCGTAGGTCTTATCTTTATGAGAGTCTTGCTTAGCTTCGCCTTGACCCGGGAAGTGCTTTAACACGCTAAAAACGCCCTGCTTTTCTAGCTCGTTCATAAAAATTTCAGCATAAAGTGCGACTTTTTGGGGATTTTGGCTGTAAGCTCGTTTTTTAGCTCCGATTATCGGCGAGGCTTTAAAGTGTAAATCAACCACTGGCGCGAAATTTACATTTATGCCACACTCTTTTAAATTTTTAGCCATTTTTGCGTATAAATTTGTAGCCATATTTATATCAAAACTCACGCCCACATCGTAGGCACTTGCATAATTTGCCTGAAAACTGGCATCTTTTAGTCTGCTAACATAACCGCCCTCTTCATCAATGGCAATTAGGACATTTTTTTGGCGTTTTTTTATCTCGTTTGTTAAATTTATGAGCGATTTTTTGTTTGTGATATTTCTGCCAAGTAGCATAACTCCACCAAAGCGAGAGTAACCTAAATCGCTAAGCATAGCCCTAACGCCAACATCATTTGTGCTTAAACCATTAAAACCGACCATTATCATCTGTCCGATTTGCTCTCTTAAATTTGGCTCTTTTGCGCTCAAATTTAGGCAGATTAAAAGAAAAAATAAAAATCTCATCTACGCCCTAAAAGTGCCTTGACACTAAGATAAACATCGCCACCACTTAGCATTTTTGCCACTTCATTAGCGATTGGGGTGTAAATGCCGTTTTGCTTTGAAATTTCACAAATGGCAAAGGCTGTCGCTACGCCCTCAGCGACCTCGCCAAGCTCGTTTAAAATTTTATCCAAGCTCTCATTACGTGCAAGTCCGTTGCCAACCCTATAATTTCGTGAAAGCACGCTTGAAGCCGTCAAAAACAGATCCCCAGCCCCGCTAAGCCCCATAAACGTATCATCTTTCGCGCCAAAAAATTTGCCAAATCTAGCCATCTCAACAAGCCCACGAGAGATTAGACTTGCCCTTGCGTTATTGCCTAGCCCAAGTCCGTCGCAAACCCCACCAGCAATGGCGATTACGTTTTTATAAGCGCCGCAAATCTCAGCACCCACAACATCATCTGAAACGTAAGCTTTCATATAATCAGGGAAAAAATCGGCGTAAATTTTAGCCAGTTCCAAATTAGTTGAGCTTACGACCAAAGCACAAGGCAGTTTTTTCTCAACCTCTTTTGCAAACGTGGGGCCAGATAAAAAGCATAAATTTTCGCTTGGCACGAAGCGTTCATAAATTTCATTTAAAAACTTACCGCTTTTTGTCTCAATCCCCTTACTTGCGACTAAAATTTTTTGATTTTTAAAGATGAAATTCTCACTTAACCACTCGCTAACGCTTTGCGTCGGTATGGTAAAGACTAAATACTCGCAATTTAGAGCCGTTTTTAAATCCACAAAATTTGGCAAATCTCGCTTGGTGCGTGAGCTAATAACGCACTCGCAATTTTGCTTAAATGCGTGAAATAACGCACTGCCCCATTTACCAGCGCCGATAACTGCGAGTTTCATTTTAATCCTTAGCTAAGTTTTGATTTTAAAATTTCATTTACCTTTGCAGGGTTAAACGCGCCCTTGCCCTCTTTCATCGCTTGACCTACAAAAAAGCCAAACATCTTATCTTTGCCGGCTTTGTATTCAGCGACCTTATCGGCGTTTGCGTTTAAAATTTGATCTATTATCGCTTCAATAGCGCCGTCATCGCTAACTTGCTTTAAGCCAAGCTTTTCAATCACGCTATCAACGCTTTCATCGTTATCCATTAGATAATCAAGCACCTCTTTTGCGGCTTTTGCACTTATCGTGCCGTCTTCAATCCGCTTTAAAAGCTGGGTCATTTTAGCCACATTTACAGGGCTATTTTCAATCGTAACGCCGTTTTTAAGTCGTCCAAGAAGCTCAACCAAAACCCAAGTAACGCAAAGCTTTGGCGAAATTTTAGCCCCGACAAGCTCCTCAAAATACCTTGCCATTTCAATAGTCGCTACCAAATTTAACGCATCATCCTCTTTTATGCCAAACTCTTTTTGGTATCTTACGACCTTCTCATCGGCTAGTTCTGGAATTTTTATCGCTTCGTTATACATCTGCTCATCAACTTCAACAGGCAACAAATCAGGGTCTGGGAAGTAGCGATACTCAGCGCTATCTTCTTTACCACGCATTGAGCGAGTTACGAGATTTGTCGTATCAAAAAGGCGCGTTTCTTGATAGACTTCATCATCATATTTGCCGTCCTCCCAAGCGATCGTCTGTCGCTCTACTTCGTATTCAATAGCCTTTTGGATAAATTTAAACGAGTTTAAATTTTTAATCTCAACCCTTGTGTAAAGCTTCGTATCTCCCTTTGGGCGAATGCTTACGTTTGCGTCGCAGCGAAACGAGCCCTCTTGCATATTTGCGTCTGAGATGTTTAAAAATCGCAAGATTGAGTGTAATTTTTTAAGATACGCCACCGCCTCGTCCGAGCTTCTTAAATCTGGCTCTGAAACGATTTCAAGCAAAGGCGTGCCAGCGCGGTTTAAATCAACCAAACTTCTAGCACCCTCGTGGATATTTTTACCAGCGTCCTCTTCAAGGTGAGCCCTTGTTATGCCGATACGTTTTTTCTCACCATTTACCTCTATGAAAAGCTCGCCATTTTCAACGATTGGCACTTCAAACTGCGAAATTTGATACGCCTTTGGCAGGTCTGGATAGAAGTAGTTTTTGCGGTTAAAGATTGATTTTTTATTAATTGTCGCATTTACAGCGGTTCCAAAGCTAATCGCCTTTTTAACAGCCTCCTTGTTTAAAACTGGCAAAGCACCCGGCAAAGCAAGGCAGGTCGGGCAAACGTGCGTGTTTGCGTCATCGCCAAAGCTAGTCGAGCAAGAGCAGAAAATTTTTGTATTTGTATTTAATTGAGTATGGACTTCAAGTCCGATAACGACTTCAAACATAAAATGCCTTTTATTAAAATTTTAAGGGATTTTATCCAAAAGTAGCTAAATTTTAAGATAAACGGGCGTAAAAACGCCCAAAATTTTAATGCTCGTCTATGCTAACAGCACCAGCAAGATAAACAAGCGTAAGCATCATAAAGATAAACGCCTGTAAAACAGCCATTAACGTAAGCAAAGCATAGGCTGGTAGCGGTGCAAAAAATGGCGCAAGTGTAAGCATAACAAGCAAAAATAGGTCATCGCCCTTGATATTACCAAAAAGACGAAACGATAGCGAAATAATGCGTGAAAGGTGCGAAATTATCTCAATTGGAAACATTAGTGGGGCTAGAATTTTGCTCGGTCCCATAAAGTGTTTGAAGTATTTTATCACGCCATTTGCCTTTATGCCCTCAAAATGGTAGTAAAAAAATACGATTAAAGCTAGTGTGAGTGTTAAATTTAGACTTGAAGTTGGAGATTCAAAGCCCGGGATTATGCCGATTGCATTGCCAAAAAACACGACAAAGCCGATTGTAGCAACAAGTGGCAGGTATTTTCGTGCGAGTTTTTCACTGCCTAGCGTGTCCTTACTCATTGATAAAACACCCTCAATGTAAGCCTCAACGATATTTTGAAGTCCGCTTGGCACAAGTTGCATTTTATTAACTGCAAATTTTGCGACAAAAACAACAATGAGTGAAACTAGTAAAAAGTGAAAAACATAGACAAACGAGTGGCTATGATAGATTAAATCCGAGAATAAAAATAGGTCTTTCATCAGCTGTCCTTAGGATATTTTTGCGAGATTTTAGCCAAAATTTGATTAATTCAATTTGAAATTTTAAAAACTATTTAGAATAAATTTAAAAAAAATCCCATATCAGTTTAACAATCGTGGCAAAAACTACACATAAAAACATAGTTCGTATAAATTTCACCTCTTTTTTTACGACCAAATTTGACCCAGCAAACGCCCCTAAAATCTGCCCAAACGCCATTAAAAAGCCAACAAACCACAAAATCTCTCCGCCAAGCACAAAAACAGCTAGACTAACGGCGTTGCTGGTTAAATTTAATGCCTTTGTGTGAGCGACTGCTTTTTTCATATTTAATCCGATGAGTGCGACCATAGAAAATGTCCAAAAGCTGCCAGCTCCCGGTCCAAAAAAGCCGTCATAAAAGCCTAAAATCAGCCCAAAAAGCGAGTAGAAAATTTTTGGCTTTAATCGCGAGTGGCGGTCGCTTTCGCCAACTTTTGGCAAAAAAAGCGTGTAGATAAAGATAAAAATCAGCAAAAATGGGATTATTAGCCTTAAAAAATCGGCATTTAAAAGCAAAATAAGATAGGTCCCAATACAAGTGCCAATAAATGTAAATACAATGCCGATTAAAATTTCGTTAAAATTTATCATACCTTTTTTGGCAAAATTTATCGTAGCCGTGAGTGTGCCAAACGAGCCTTGAAGCTTGTTTGTCGCAAGTGCCACGTGAGGCGGCACACCCATAGCCATAAGTGCAGGCAGTGTAATAAGTCCGCCACCGCCAACAATGGCATCAATAAATCCACCAAAAAAAGCAGCGAAAAAGAAGACAAAATAGGCGTAAATTTCAAACTCCATAAACGCTCCGCTATCTAAAATTTTAAGGCATTTGCCATAATTTTAAAAAGCGTTTATACACTTTTTTGGCTTAAAATCAGTAAAATTTTGTTTAAATGGTGTTTAAAATGTAAAAAATAAGAGTAAATTTAGCAGATAGGCAAATTTATTGCGATGAAAATTAAAAAGCCCCTAAATTTAGGGGCTAAAAATTATTTTATAACGCCACAAACCATTCTAGCGCCGCCACCGCCAAGTGGTTTTGGATGGTCGCTGTGATTATCGCCGCCAACGTGAATCATCAAAGCGTGTCCCTTTAACTCGCTAACATCTTTGATTTTTGGGGCTAAAACTGGATACACGGCATTACCCTCGCTATCAACAAAAAGTGCTGGTAAGTCGCCCTTGTGTCCGTTATCATCCCAAGCAAATGAGTGTTTGCCAGCGTTTGTCGGGTCCCAGTGGCCACCAGCCTTCATACCTAGCCCCTTTTCAGTCGCGCCACAATCAGCATTCATATGCACGTGAAAGCCGTGAGCACCAGCGGTTAAGCCCTTTAAATTTGGCAAAAATGCCACGCCGTAAGCCGTGTTTATAGCTGTAACTTCGCCGACATTTACATTGCCTTTTTCGCCAAGTTGCTCCATTTGAATAACTAAGCAGTCGTTTGGCTTGCACTCGTTTGCAAATAAAGCTGCACAAAGTGCGACACTTGCTAATAATACTTTTTTCATAAGTTCTCCTTTTAAATAAAGTTTAAATGAAATATTACCAAAGCAATGTAAAAATAAGATTAAAATTTGTAAAATAATAAAAATTATTTAGAAATTTTCTAGCTCTTTGCCCTGCCCTATCCTGTAAAGCGCGAAGTCGTATTTTATCGGATCAAGTGGGTCAAAATTTTTAAGATTATTTGTAAGGTCTAAAACGGCGTTAAAGTCGTAGCTTTTTCTTGCACAAAGCCCTAAATTTAGCGAAACTCTGTGCGTATGAACATCAAGTGGCATTAAAAGCTCGGACTTTGGCAGGCTCCTAAAAAGCCCCAAATCAATATCCGTATCCCTAACCATCCAGCGTAAAAACATATTATATCGCTTGTAAGGCGAGGTCGGCTTTTTATCAAAAACACGCCCAAAAAAGAACTCATAGCCATCTGATTTGTAGCTATTTAGGCTGTAAATTTTGGCAATTAAAGCATTTATAGCTTCAATCATCAGTCCGTTTTTATCAAATCCCTGCTTTAAAATTTGCTCCATATCAAAATCTTTTTTCAAACGGCTTAAAGTGATGAAAATTTCAGCCACATCGGTTGGATTTTCAAAGCGATATTTGTGCGTTTTATAAAATTTTCTAATCTCATTTTCGCTCTCATCTAAAAGGCTAAAATCAAGTGAATTTAGAAATTTCACGATTAATTTTGCGTTGCCATAGGCAAATAAGGCACAAATTAAAGCGATGATTGGGTCGTTAAATTTTGACGCTACTTGCAGTGGGTCAGCGTGAGAAAACAGCCCAACGTCCGTGTTTTTATCAAGGACGTGGGCGTCAAGCTTGGCTTTTAAATCCGTCATTGTTTTAGGGTTAGAAGCGTTTCAAGCATTTGATTAACGGTGGTTACAATCTTTGCAGCTGCGCCGTAGCTACTTTGAAAGCGGATTAGGTTTGTTAGCTCCTCGTTTGTATCAACGCCACTAATTGATTGAAATTCCTGTTCGGCAGTCTTATAAAGCGAGGTGTTTGTGGAGTGGATATTGTTATTTGACTCTGTGTCGCTTGCGATGTCGGTTGTCAAAAATCTATAATAGCCCTCAATCGTGTCATCTCGGTTTTGTGCTATGCCGTTTGAGAAAAATTTTAGCTCATCGTATTGAAGCTGAACCATCTTATTTGCCACTTCGTTGTTACCTAAAACTGGCTTTGCATAACCCCTAAGCTTGGTGTGATCAAGCATAAAATCGCCATTTACAGCCATATTTGTGGCTTTGTCCCCACTAAAAAATTTATGCACGCCAAAGACGCCGGGGAAATTTGTGCCGTTATCTTTTATGGCTATGCTGTATTGACCTTGCATTTGCTTTGGGATTATGGCAAATGAGCCTTTATTTGAGAGCTTGTCATAGTGAAACGACGCCTCAAAGTAGTCGCTGACATCATTTAGCATATTGTTATCATCGTTGTCATCTGAATTTGAGTTAAAATCTGCCACAATTGAGTTGCCATATTTCGTGTCATTCATCGTGGTCGTGCCGTTTATATTTATCGTTTTTCGTGCTATTTCAACGCCTTGATTATTATAAACTATCGCTTCAAACGAGCCTTGCTGGATCTCTTTGCTAAAATTCATAAGCGTTTTATCATCGTTTAAAAACGAGAATTCATCGGTGTTTGATATCTCCATAGCTGACTCAGCATAAATATTATTTGTGCTGTGAATTATCGTTTTTGCCAAGGTGTCCATATTATCAATATATTTTTGTATCGTGCCGTCTGTGAATTTTTGGCTATTTTCATCATAAAACCTGCCACGAAGATCAAGCTGGGCGCCGATTTTGCCGTTATGGATCTTATCCTCCATACTAATTAATCTGCCGTCCTCCATTTCGTAGTAAATTTTTGTTAAATTTCTAGCATCGCCGGTCGTCTCCATTCTTAATGGATGAAAATTCACGCCATCAACAATGCTAACTCCGCCGATATTTAGCGTATAAAACCTGCCCTCATCGGTAATCCCGCTATCAACTGGGGTGTTACTTTTAATATCTGATTTAAATGAGTTTAAATTTACAAGTTTTGACATTGCAAGTTCTAGCTCATCACGTTTATCTCTTAAATCGTTTGCGTTTGTTTTAATGCCAGAATCAGCTCCTGACTCAACACGCCTAATCTCCTTATTTATCGTAGCTATCTGCTCTCCAAGGCGATTTATCTCTTCAACATTTATTCTCATCATTCTATCAACTTCGGTTTGAAGGTTGTCAAGTTTAGTCGCCGTTCGTGAAATACTACCGCTAAAAAGGGTTGCCATATTTATTAAATTTAGCTTTTGAGCGGACTCATCTGGATTTGAAGCAAAGTTATTCCACGCATTAAAGTAGTTTGCCATATCTCTACCGATACCTGAGTCTTGCAGGTCGGGGAAATTTTCGGCTAGTTCTTGTAAAATTCTCTGCTTGTAGCTTGTGTTTTCTAAATTTGATGATGCGGTTTTTAATCTGCCGTAGGTAAATTCATCGTGAATTCTCACGGTCGTTTCAACCTGAGTGCCCATACCAACGCCACCTTTTACTAAATACAAAGACGGAGCGGCAGTTTGGACTACCCTTTGGCGAGTGTAATACTGAGAATCGGCATTTGTGATATTATGACCGGTCGTTGCTATTTGTGCTTGTGCGGCATTTAGCCCTGAAACGCCGGTGTTTAAAGACATAAAAATATTTGCCATTTTTTAAACCTTTGCCTTGTAAAAATTGCTCTGACTTACGCTTTGAGTGTAGGCATTTTGGTCAAGATTAAACATCTGTTTTGTCAGCGAGTCAAAAAATTCCTTAACAAGCACCACGTGTCTTGCGTATTCTTTATTTACTTTATGCAAAATTTCAAGCTTTTCACGCATTAAAACGAGATTTGCCTTAACCTCATCATCTAATGCCTCTTGCAAATTTTCAGACGTTTTTGAGAGATTTACTAGCTCTTTATCTAAACTTCGCTTTGTATCTTCAAAATTTTTAACCAAGACGCCCTTTTTTCTCACACTCTCATCAACAGCCGAATGTTTAGCCTCTTTTATGTTTTCTATATCTTGAAGTGTCGTGTCAATAAGCTCATCTAAAATAGATATAGCCGTATTTAAATATCTCTTTAACATCTTTTATCCTTGAAATTTTAAACAAGTGTATCTACAATCGCCTTAGCCGTTTTTTTCATATCAAGCTCGTAAGTGCCTTCACTTATCGCTTTTGAGATACTTGCTAGTTTGCTATCTTGTTTTTGCGTTATCTCGCTTGTTTGCTCCCTTTTTGGAGCGGCTGTTTTGTTTAATAAATTCTGTGATACGCCATAACTTGGCTTTAAACCACTAATCATATTACACCCCTTAATTTGATTTACATTCATCAAATCGGCATAAATGAAAATTTATTAACCCCTTTCTTTTAAAAAATTGTATAAAAGCTCACTAAATCCTAAACCACCGCTTAGTGCCTTACTCATCGTGTCGTTATACATTGATTTGTAAATATCAGCACCAGCTGTTTTTGGCAAAAGCTTAGCACTCTCATCTTCTTTTAGCGAAATGTCAAGAATTTCTTTAACCAAAAACGCCTCAAAAGCGTCCGTTTGCTCTCTTAAAAGCTTGTCGTTTTTTGCTTGTGTTATGGTGTCCGTTTGGGTTTTATTAAAGGCATTTATTGCTAGTGAATTATCTATCATTAAATTATCTCCACATCTACGTGTATAGCGCCTACACGTTTTAAATTTTGCACGATTGCAATTATATCGCTAGGGCTTGCACCAAGCTTATTTAACGCCCTTGTTAGGGTCGCTAGTGTCGTTTTATTTTCGCTGATTTTTAGCATATTTAAAGCTGGTGTCACCGACGCTTTGTCTGCTAAATCAAGCTCGTTTTGAGCATTAGCTTCGTAAGAATTTGGCTCAATTTTTATCGTGATTGAGCCGTGGGTTAAAACGACTGGATCAACGCTTACATTTATGCCACTTACAATAACGCCAGTTCGCTCATCAATAACGACCTTATCATCAGGGACATAATCAATCTCTAAATTTAACACTCTGCTTATTATGTTTATTAAATTTGCCTCATCTGGGCGATTTACGACTATCGTTCGTGGGTCAATTGCTGTTGCTATCTCAACGCCTAAATTCTCATTTATTGCGTTTTGAGCATCAATTGCGGTCTTAAAATTTGAGTTTTTAAGGCTTAAAGTAAAGCTTGGTTGATTATAAATATCATAAAGCACCTCTTTTTCAACCAAAGCCCCATTTAAAATAGTCCCAGCCGTTACGTGCTTATCGCCGCCTCTGCCTGCACTTTTGCCACCGATACTTAACGAGCCTTGTGCAAGTGCGTAAATATCGCCATCAACGCCCTTTAAAGGCGTCATCAAAAGCGTCCCGCCCTGCAAACTCTTAGCGTCGCCAATTGATGAGATTGTGATATCAAGCTTATCGCCGTGCCTTGCAAATGGCGGTAAAATCGCTGTTACCATTACAGCAGCGGTATTTTTTGACTTTATATCATCTGGATTTATCTTAACATTGACGGTTTGAAGCATATTTGAGAGCGACTGGATTGTAAATTCAGAGCTGCCTCCATCGCCAGTGCCGTTTAATCCAACAACCAAACCATATCCGATAAGCTGATTTTCACGCACTCCAACGATGTTTGCGATATCTTTTATTTGAGTTGCAAAGGCAAAATTACAAAGCAAAAAAAGCGTAAAAGCTAGAAATTTTCTCATCATTTATCCTTGAAATTTTGCGTTTGATAGCAAAAAGCGTTCCATTTTTAAATTAAGCTAAGCGTAAATTTTAAATTGTATAATTTCGCCTTTTAAGTGCTAAGTTTTAGCAAGAAAAATACTGGAATTTTAAATGTTTAACCATTTTAGACAAACCTATCTTGTCAATTTTTGGGACGTCGGCAAGGCAATGATTGCACTTGCTATCATAAGTGCCGTGTATTTTGGCATTTTTGGCGGAGTTTGGGCTGTTACTGGCGAGATGACACGCTGGGGCGGCGAGTTTTTGGAGCTTTTTGGTATGGATTTATCGGGCTATTCATATTACAAAATGCAAAATTTAAACGGCACACCACTAACTAGGACTGATGGCGTAATGCTAATTGGTATGTTCTTAGGTGCTACAATTGCTGCTTTTATGGCAAATAAAGTCAAATTTCGCCTACCAGCAAGCGGTATTCGTGTATTTCAAGCCATAGTCGGTGGCATTTTATCTGGCTTTGGCGCACGCCTTGCTTTTGGGTGCAATTTAGCTGACTTTTTTACTGGACTGCCTTATTTTTCGCTTCACACGTGGCTTTTTGCCGTGTTTATGGTGCTTGGAATTTATGTAGCTGTAAAGGTCGGCAAACTTAAAATTTTTCGCCCAAAGGTCGTTTTAGAAAAGTGTGGCGTAAATGGCAAAGGTATCGTAAAAGATAAAGGCAGAGCCGATAGGCACTTCTTTTATGGCATTTTGGTGCTTGTCTTTTCTATCGCTTGGCTTATCTATCTTTTTATCAATGCTCCGAGTTTTGATCTAAAAATCAAGGCTAGTTTATTGCCACTTGCGCTTATTTTTGGCGTTGCTTTTGGATTTATCATCTCAAAAGGGCAGGTTTGCTTTACTTCGTGTTTTAGGGATCTGTTTTTATTTGGGCGTGATACAGCGACAAAGGGTGCGTTTTATGGGATGATAATTGCTACTTTTATTGTCTTTGTGCTTATGCTAAATGGCTATCAAGCAAAGGTTGTAAATTTTAGCCCAGCCGTTGCTGTTGGTGCGTTTTTGTTTGGCTTTGGCATTGTTTTTGCAGGGGGTTGTGAGTGTGGCTGGACTTACAGGGCTACCGAAGGGCAGATGCATTTTATGATTGTTGGTGTGGCAAATTTTGTAGGCACGGCAATACTAGCGTTAAATTATGACCTTATGCCAGCTTGGTTTAAAGATGGTGCTAAGATAAATTTATTAAGCGAATTTGGCTTACTTGGCGGTTTGGCTGTAAATTTATGCCTTTTTGGCTTGGCACTTTTGCTTGTGTTTTTTTATAAACAAGGATTTTTTAAAAGAGGTGGATACAATGTATGAGATAACTTACACGCTTGATATTCAGGGCGAGGCTTGCCCTATGCCAGCGGTTGCGACACTTGAAATTTTACCGCAAATGAAAAGTGGCGAGGTGCTTGAAGTGCTTTGTGATTGCCCTCAGGCGATAAACTCAATCCCAGTTGATGCAAGAAATCGTGGCTTTGAGGTCTTAAAGATAGAACAAGACGGCCCAACGCTTCGCTTTATCATCAAAAAACCATAAAATTTTCTAGCCTTATGCGTAATAGCTAAGGCTAGTCGCTCCAAATTTTCGTGTCTTTAAAAGGCAAAAACTACCTAAATTTTCAGCCATTTTAAACGTGCTTGAATGCTCAAAAACGACCATTTTTACATTATCTTTGCTAAAATTTTTAACCAAATCCATAAGCCTGTCATAAATCCCACTAAATCCATCTCTAAAATCAAACGGCGGATCAAGGTAGATGATGAAATTTTCACTTTTATCTGCGATGATTTTTGGCAAAATCTCAAAGCTATCGCCATTTATCGCTTCTAAATTTTTAGCATTTAGGCTGTTTAGATTTTTTTTAGTTAGCTTAAATGCCTCCTTATCAATCTCAATGGCAATGCCAAATTTAGCCCCATTACTAACCGCCTCACAAGTCATCACACCACTACCGCCAAAGCCCTCAACAAAAAACGCCCCCCTTAGCTCATCTCTAATCGTGTCAAAAAACGAGCCTTTTACCAAGCTCTTTGTGCTTCGTGTCGTGTTTAAGCTAGGCAGGTCTAGCTTTTTGCCTTTGTAAATTCCGCTTGAAATTTGCGTCTTCAAGAGTGCCTCTTAAAAAGCTCAACTAAATCAGCTTTAAAATTAGCCAAAATCAAATCAAGCTCGGCGTTAAAATCGCCTTTTTTGCTCTCTTTAACGCCCTTAACCTGAATGGCTGAATAAAATTCCTTTAAATTTTCAACCAAAGCCTTTTTTGTAAATGGCAGGGCTAAGTGTGAGCCACTTTCGCCGATTAAAAATAGCGGTTTTTGCGTGTTTAACCGCCTATCAGATACGATAAAATCGCACTCGCTGTTATAGGCTATGAATTCTTGGCAAAATAGCAAAAGTGTCTTTTGGAGCAAAATGCAATCGCACTCAAATGAAATTTTCATACAATCCCTTTAAAAATTTTTGATATTTTAACAAAAATAGTATAAAGAAAAAATGTTTTTGTCCGATTTAATCATAAAGAAAAATTTTTTAAAGGAGTGAAAATGGAGATTTTTAAAGCAGCGGCACAGCCACTTGATGCTAGTTTATCAGTTTCAAACACTAGGGGTTCAGATGTTAGAGATGTAGAAAAATCAGAAATTCAGGCAAATTTAGTAGAAAAAGAGAATGAAGATCTCTCAAAACTATCGCCAGATGAGCTTACAAAAAAGATGAAAGAAGCAACTGATGAGCTAAACTACCAAATGCAGCAGCTAAACACAAACGTCCGCTTTGCCTACAACAGCCAAGAAAGCACAATGGTCGTTCAAGTAAGAGAGGCAAGCACTGGCGATTTAATAAGAGAGCTACCGACAAAAGAGGCTTTAAGAATAGCACGATATTTTAGAGAAAGCATAGGTTTGCTTTTTGACAAGGAGAGTTAAAAATGGCTGATTCAACAGTTTCAAGCACGACAAGTGCTAGCAAAGGTATTATGGGGCTTGGCAAAGGCAACAGCACCCAGCTAAACGATGAGCTAATTTCAAAACTAAAAGCAGCTGATGAGAGCGCTCAAATAAATCCAATCACAAAAAATATAGATAAAAACAAAGAGCGTCAAGAGGACTTAAAGGCACTAAAAACCCTTGCAAACAACGTCCAAAGTGCATTTAGCGCGCTTGATAACGAAACGCTTTATGTTAAAAGAAAGGTAAATTCTACCGGCACAAGTGCTAGTGTGAGTGCTGTTTCTGGTGTTAGCCTTCAAGATTTGGATTTAGATGTTAAGCAATTAGCCCAAAGAGATAGCTATCAAAGTGCTAAATTTAAAGACCAGCTAGGCATTATTGGCGTTGATAATAGTGGTAGCTTTAAGATAAATATACGTGGAGTTAGCTACCAAATAGATGTAAATCAATCATCATCGCTTCAAGATATAGCTGACCAAATCAACGAAAGAGCAAGTGGAGATTTACAAGCTAGAATAGTAAATGTCGGTGGCAACAACCCATATCAAATGATAATCCAGTCAAAAAATACCGGCAAAGAACAGCAGATCACATTTTCAGATGATACAAGCGGAGTGCTTAAAAAACTTGGACTTGATAGCGACCCTATCGCTGTTTTAGATGATAAAGGACAGCCTGTTTATAACGATGACGGCACAGCAAAAACGACATCAAATTTTGAAAAAAATCGTATCACACAAGCACAAGATGCAGAATTTACCTATAACGGACTTTCTGTAACACGCTCATCAAACACAATTGAAGACCTTCGCTCTGGCGTAACGATAAATTTAAAAGAGACTGGCAAGTCAAGCTTTCAAATCGTCCAAGATACAGAAGATATCGTAAAAGCCGTTGAAGATATGGTCCAACAATACAACACGCTAGTAAAAAACCTAAATATCTCAACATCTTACGATGATAAAACAAAGCAATCTGGCAACTTTCAAGGCGTTAGCGAAATCACAGCCCTAAGGTCAAACCTAAATAGAATTTTCACTCAACAAAACGAAAAAGGGCTAAGCCTTAGCGACTTTGGATTATCATTTTCTGAAAGTGGCGAGTTGGAGTTTAGCTGGGTGGATACAAGCACAAACCTAACTAAAAAAGATAACGCTAAATTTTTATCAAAACTAGCAAACGACCCTGACGGCTTAAAGGCGTTTTTTATGGGCACGACTGATATTAAATCAGCCTCGTATTACGCACCAAGTAGCGTAAAAAGCGGTGCTTTAAAGCTAGAAGCTGGGGATTTAACCATAAATGGTATCTCAATCAAACTAGATGAAACGCAAAGCACAAACTCAGCCAAAGACAACGCCCTAGCCCTAGCAAATGCGATAAATAACGCAGGCATTGCTGGAATTTACGCTAGTTTAAACAACGACCAAACTGGCATTATCCTAAAAAGCCTTGATGATACCGACATTGAGATAAAAGCAAAGGATAACGCTACAAATAACTTCGGACTTAGCACAAGCACGACAAATTCGGTTACCACACGCACAAGTGGGCTATTTACTCAGCTAAATACGACCCTAAAAGCTATCACACAAGATAAGACCGGCATCCTTGATGTCTATGGCACGAAGTTATCAGATGAGCAAAAGGCACTAGACACAGAAAAAGAGAAAATTCAAAAATCACTAGATACAAAGTATAGCACGATGAGAGAGCGTTTTGTGCTTTATTCACAGCAGATTACCGAGCTTGAAAATCAGTTTGCTTCACTAAAATCTATGATTGATTTTGAACTAAACGGCAATAAATAAGGTAAAAAATGGCAGCAAATAACCTAGCACACCAAGCTTACGCACAATCAAGTATAGGGGGCATTGAGTCCCCTACAAAACTAATCGGAATGCTTTATGACGGCATTTTACGCTTTATCTTTCGCACCAAAAAGGCGATTGAGAGTGGCGATTTTGAAAAAAAGGTCTATTACATAAACCGAACAAACGCCATTTTTGTGGAGCTCTTAAACTCGCTTGACTACACGCAAGGCGAAGTAGCACACTATTTAAGCGGACTTTACACACGCCAAATCCAGCTTTTAGCAATGGTAAATATCAAAAATGATATTGAAATTTTAAACGAAGTTACAAACGTCGTAAAACAGCTAAACGAAGCTTGGAAAGAGGTAACAAATGGCGAGTGAGTGGCTTAAAAGCCTTAAAATTTCGGTTATAAACGAGGATATTGATACGATTATTAAACTAACTCAAAATTTCAAACAAAATGAGTTTGAAAATTTAGACCAGCTAAACGAAGCGGCTAGCCTAACAAGTCTAGCCATTGAGCTTTTTAAGTCAAAAAAGGTGCATTTAGAAGGCGAAATGCAAAAACTTCTAAATGCAAAAAAATACGCAAACTAATTTTTGGAACATTTATTGCTTTAATCCGTAAAATTTTTTTGGAGAATTTTATGGATATTACGCACACATTAGAGAGCATTAGCATAAAAACATCCGATGACAGGCTGTTTTGTGAGCTAAGTGAGTTGATAAATAAAAATTTTAAAAAAACAATTTCAAGCAAAGGCAAAATCATCTCGTTTTATGAAGAAACCGAGTTGCCACAGCGAAAATATTTCTTTAAATTTTTAGCCAAAATTTTTGAGAAAAAGAGTGGCAAACCGCTAAATTTAGCCTTTGTGGAGTATAAAACCATAAAGCTAAACTACGTCCAAGAAAACACCCTAGCCAAGGTGCTATCTGTGAATGTCTATTTTGTAAAGGATGAGGTTGTCTTTCGGTTAAATCAAAACGACAAGGCGTTTTTTGGCTACATTTTGCAGACCTTTAAAGATAACAGCCATAAAATCAGCCAAACAAGACTAAATTTAAAAATCAAAAACGAGAGCGATTTTAATACCTTAAAAACGCTATTTTCAAAAAAAGAGCATTTAAAATTCATCGTGGATTTTAACTATGATTTTGATGAATTTGCCAAATTTGAGCGAAATTTCAAAGTGCAAAACTCATCAAAATTCATAAACCGCTTTGTAGCACTTGCTAATTTGCTTGAAGATAATTTTAAAGTTCTAAACTGCGACACCACAAGCACATCTGATGAGGTCAGAGAGAGCTATTTAGGGCTTGTAAAGCTCTATCACCCAGACCGCCACGCCGATAAATCACAAAATATCCAAAGTGCTTACAGACAAAAATTTGAAGAGATTAGAAGGGCTTATGAGGGCTTAAAGCCGTTTTTTAAAAGCCAAGAACAATTCATCAGTGCCTAAAATTTGGGGTTAAACCCCCAAATTTAGCCAAGCAAAAAGTTATTAAGAACGATATAGAAAATTCCAGATGAGATAGCTGCCGTTGGCAGTGTGATGACCCAAGCTAGAAGTATCGGTCTTACCATTGCCCAGTTTGCGTTTTTGTTAATTATGCCAATGCCAAGCACGGCACCGATTAAAATATGCGTTGAGCTAACTGGAATTCCAAGCTTTGTAGCTAAAAGTATAACGATACTTGAAGCAAGCTCAGCGCTAAATCCAGTCGTAGGCAAAATTTCAGCCAGTTTTGACCCAATGGTCATAATCACCTCTTTACCCAAAAACCAAAGTCCGACAACTAGCGAAACGCCAAATGTAACCATAACAATGGCTGGTATCAGGCTCGTATCGCTCACCTCGCCAGTCCTTAAAACGTCCAAAATCGCCGCAAATGGACCAATGGCATTTGCTATGTCATTTGCGCCGTGAGAGAATGCAAACGCCGAAGCGGTAAAAATTTGAAACCACGAAAAAATGCGGTTTATGCTCTTTTCGCTATCGTTTTTACTCATTACATTAATGATAGCAAAACTAGCCAAATACGCCACCACGCCGATGACAAACAAAATCCAAAGGCTCTCAATAATGCTAAAATTTAGATTTAGGTGTTTTAGCCCCTTAAAAAGCATCATTGATGAGATGATAATGGCTGCAAACCCAGCGATAAATGGCACGTGCTTTTTAACAGAAGCAAAGGTGTCAAGCTGTTTTTCGTGCTCTTTCATTATCTTAATTTTTGAGCGATACTCGCTGTATTCGCCGTCTTTAATGTCGTCCTCATCAATCATCGCCATACGTGAAAGCGTTTGAATTTGCTCATCAACAGGGCGAGTTTTTAGGCTCTCAATAAATTCTTGTTTATATTTTTTACGCTCTTTTTTTAGATTTTTTAGCGAAATTTTAAGCTGTCTAGTCGGATTTATGATATTTCTTTTTATGTAGCCATAAACAATGTAAGATAAAATTCCACCCATTAACGGCGAAATTACCCAGCTAACGGCGATTTTACCAATCTCGCTCCACGAGACCATTTTAAACGCCTCGCTAGCCCCATAAGAGCTATACCCCATAACCACGCCAGCACCCACGATACCGCCTACAATTGAGTGCGTGGTAGATACTGGTAAGCCCTTTTTTGAAGCCACAAAGAGCCAAATTCCAGAACTTAAAAGCGCTGCCATCATAATAGCAACAAACTGCATAGGCTCAACCTTATGCCCAGAGAAGCTAATAATGCCGTTTCGTATCGTGTTTGTAACCTCTCCACCGGCAAAAACAGCGCCACTTAGCTCAAAAATCGCTGCAATCACAAGGGCTTGTTTTAAAGTGAGCGTCTTAGCTCCCACGCTCGTGCCAAAGCTATTTGCAACATCGTTACCGCCGATGTTAAACGCCATAAAAATTCCAAAGGCACTTGCCACAAAAAACAACAGATAATAGTGCGATGAAATGTAACCCACACCCCAACTAAAAAACCAAGCCAAACACAGCACAAAGGCAATCGTTGCAAAGAGATTATCGCGCGTCAAAGTTTTTCCTTTACATTTTATTTGCAATTATACAATTAAATTTGTCAAATTTTGCTAAAATAAACAAAAATAAAATATAAAGGTAACAAAAATGTTAATCTGCATTGATTTAGGCTCAAACACCCTTAGAATAGCACAAATTTACGAAGAAAACGGCATTTGCCACGTTCAAAACAGCTTTGAAAGGATTGTAGGCAGTGCTAGGGGACTTAGAGAAAATGGCGAGATTACAAAAGAGGCAAAAGAGCGAATTTTTGGGGCTTTAAGCGAGGCTTTAAGGCAGTTTGACTTTAAAAATTTAAAGCACTTAGCTGTGGCTACGGCTGCGTTTAGAATTGCTACAAATTCAGATGAGATTTTTAAACAAATAAGAGAAAATTACGGCATAAATTTTAACCTAATAAGTGGCGAAAGCGAGGCAAATTTTATAAATTTAGGCGTCCTAAATGCCCTAGATAGACTTAAAATTTCAAGCCAAAATCTCGCTTTCATTGACCTTGGCGGTGCTAGCAGTGAGATTAGTGGCAATGAAAAATTTAGGAGCTTTGATTTTGGTATCATCACATTTTTTGAAAGCTACAAAACACCAGATTTACTAGAAAAAAACGCCAAAAACGTGGTAAAAGAAGCAAAGGAATTTCTAAATCAGCTAAAAGTAGCCAAAATAGTGCTAACCTCTGGCGTAGCAACCACAATGGCGTCGCTAAAACTAGGGCTAAAATACGATGAATATGACGCTAATAAAATCAACGGCACAAAGCTAGAAATGGCTGATTTTAGCACACTTAGGGCGTGGCTTTTAGCCTTAGATGAGAGCTTGGCAGTTGAGTTTGTCGGCATAAATCGCCAAATGCTAGTCGTAGCTGGTATGAGCCTTTTAAAAGAGCTTTTAAGCGATTTTAACGGCGAAATTTTAGCCATTGATGACGGACTTAGAGAGGGGCTTGGAGTTGCTTATTTTAAGGGCATTTTTGATAAGATTTTGAAATTTCATAAAAAGGGGTAAAAATGAGTATCAAAGATAAAATCGCAGATGACATAAAGTCAGCAATGAGAGAAAAACGCGACTTTGAGCGAGATGCGTTAAGGACGTTAAGTGCGGCAATTAAGCAGGTTGAGATTGACACGAGAGAAAAGCTAGATGATGAGGCGATTTTGGCGATTTTGCAAAAGGAGATAAAAAAGCGAAATGACGCAAGGGCGATTTATCTAAATGGCGGACGGCTTGATTTGGCACAAAAAGAGCAAGATGAAGCAAAGCTAATCGCAAGATACCTCCCAGCACAACTAAGCGATGATGAGCTAAAAAACGAGCTTTTAAAGATAAAAAACGAGCTAAATCTTAACTCAATAAAAGAGCTTGGAGCGTTGGTAAAAACGGCAAAAGAGCGACTTAAAGCCAGTGCTGATGCAAAGCGAATCAGCGAAATTGCAAAGCAAATTTTAGGATAGATTATGAGAGCATTAAAATTTTGTTTAGTCTTTGCTATCTGCCTTTTTGCAAGCGATTTAGATATAAAACCGCTAAGTGGCAGCAAATTTAGGAGCGTTTTTAAAGAGTATCTCTCAAAAGATAGTGGCGATTTTGATAATTATGAGTTTGAAAAGGACTTTAAAATGCACGAAAGTTATTGCCAAAAGGGGCTTGTTGATGCGTGCGAAGTGCTTGGTGTGTCGTATGTTTTAGGGCTTGGCACACAGCAAGATATCAAAAAGGGCATTAATTTGATAGACTTTGCCCTAAAAAACACTAGCGATGAAATTTTTAAAGAACAATACGCCTACACGCTTAATTTAGCTAAGCAGATTCAAAGTAGCGGTGATGACGCTATACGAAAGGTTATTAGCACATTTAGTAAAAACTCATCGGAGTGCCAGAGCCGAAGTGGCGATAAGGACGCTTGTTTTAAGGCGACTATTTTAACTGGGCTTTTGCCAAATGATATGCTTGGCATTAGCGACCAAAGCGGATTTTTTGAAATGCTTTTTGACAACGATATCGCAATAAACGGAGCAAAAAACTCAAAAATTTCAAAAATGTTAAAAGCGTATGAGGATATTTTAAAATAAAATAATAAATTTTTCATTTTCTTATACAAAAAAATATTTTATTTTTAAAATATTAATAAAACAAAGGAGTAGAAATGGCAAAAAATGAGTTTAATATTGTAGATGAATTTTCTGCAAAATTGGGACTAAAAAATCAAACAGATGGCTCTTTATTTATTTACAAAAAAGATAAAAAAGATACAAAACAATCTACAAAACCTGATGGATACTATTATTATGAAGGTATTACTTTTATACTTGATGCCAAAGCTGAAAATAAAAAATTAACAGGGCAATTAAACGATTATATGGAGCTTGAAAGTAATGTAAATTTTGTAGGTTTTGCTTATAATGGTGTAGATTTTAAATGTTATATAAATGGTAAATTTAAAGATAATGAAAAAGAATTACAAGATAAAGATTATTACAAAAGAAAATACTTTCCGCAAAAAATCAACAATGAAATAATTGTAAATATTAGTGCTAAAAAACTAGCAAATTTATTTAGAGATTCAGGCATTGATAAACAGATGAACGTCCCATTTATAGGTGCTGTGATTTTATGTATGAAATATGGTAAAGAAATAGATTTATCAGGTAATACGGCTACAATTTTAAAAAGTGTGGCAATAGGAATACAAGAGATAATAAGCGATAATCCAGTAAATCGTAGATCTAAAAAAGAGTTTATAACAAAGAAAGTTTTAGATGATGCCACATTAAAAAAAGCTAAATTTGAAGACCTTTATAGCATAATAGCTGAAATTTCTAAAATCTATAATTTTATTAATATTTCGGCAGATGATTATAAAGGACACGATATTATGAATAACTTTTTAAAGGTTTTTCGTAGATGGAATTCTGCCAATGCAAATGAAAAAGGCGAAGTTTTTACACCCGACCACATAGCACAATTAATGTATAAATTAGGTGATTGTAGTAAAGATGATTTTATTTTAGACCCAACTTGTGGAAGTGGGACTTTTTTAACAAATGCAATGGCTAATATGTTTAATGAAGCGTCAAGTTTAAAGTTAAACGATGATGAATTTCAAAAAATGCAAATTGATATAAAAAGCAATAGATTATTTGGTATAGAACTTAATGAATTTAACGCAACTCTTGCTGGTATAAATATGCTTTTACACGGCGATGGTGCTTCAAATATATATAATGAAAATTGTTTTACTAAATTAAAAGGTTTAGAATATTTATATACAAAGGTTTTAATGAACCCACCTTTTTCACAAAAAGATATTGAATTAAAATTTGTTTACGAAACATTACAGTATATGGCAATGGGGGGGGGTTCTAGTATCAATATTGCCAAAGCCAAGCGTTAAAGGCACAATATCTGCAAATGTAGATTATTTAAAAGAGATTTTTAAAATTTCAAAATTAAAAGCTGTAATTTCATTGCCAAGAGATTTATTTTATACGGTTGGTGCAGATACTTGCATTATTGTATTACACAAAAATGGCTCAAATACAAACAATGAAACACTATTAATAAACTGCCTAGATGATGGTTTTGAAGTATCAAATGAAGCAAGAGTAGATAATTTCGATAAATGGTCAGATATAGAAAAAGAAATTTTAAATGCTTATCGTGGCAAATATAATGAATTTAGAGCTATTAAGAAAAAACTAAATGCAAATGATGAATTGTTGTTTGAAGCTTACAGCTCACACAGACCAGTTGATATTGAGAAATCTACATTTCAAAAATATATCAGAGAGTATGTGAGTGCAAAAATTTTATGCGGAAAATCTTTGGAAGCTTCTAATATTAATACAACAAAAATCATACAAGAGCCTTTTGCTTTTGAGCGTTTTTTAATAAGCAATTTGATTTATAAAGTCAAAAAAGGAAGAGAAAAATCAATAGATAGAAAGATAGAAAATAAATATGAAGATGGCGGAATTCCACTTGTTGTAGCTAAAAAAGACAATAATGGAATTGGCGGACTTAGACAAAATCCTATTGAAATTTACAATGACAAAATATGTATAATTTGTGGTGGCGATGGCGGTGGTGGCAAAACATATTATTTAGAATATGATTTTTGTGCTACAAATTTTGCATTAATATGCTCTTTTTCTAAACATCTATCAGATATTAGCAAATACGCCAAATTTTATATTAGTGTTTTAATTTCTGAAAGACTATTTAAAACAATAGGACACGGACAAACTATTTCTGATGTGCCAAAAGAAACTACAATAAAACTACCAGTAAAAAATAACAAAAACGAACTTGATTTTGAGTATATGGAGAATTTTATAAAGCAATTTGAAATTTCAAAATATATGTAGTTTTTAAGTTTTTGCAATCACGTTTAAGCCAATTTAGGGGCAAAAGCCCCTAAATTTTAGTGTTTAACCTCTTCAACCATTAGGTTGTAAAGTTTAAAGATATTTGAGCTGATAGCTTCAACACGTGCGAATTTATCGGCGATTAGGTTTATATTTGACTTATCGTAGCCGTTCTTGTTGATTTTTACTATCTCCTCAACAACGCCATTAAACTCGCTAACAAGCGGTCTTAAAGCATTATAAGATGGAGTTTGCTTAAACTTCTCAGCACACTCATTCTCATACCACTGGCTAAAATTATGAGCCATCTCTTGCATTACTTCAATGCTAGTTCGCTCATTTATCACATCAGCATAAGCCTTGGTTTTATAGATGATTTGTGAAATTTTAGCGATTATGCTAAATGTTTTATTTTCAACATATTTTGAAGTTAGAGCCGTAGTTTTGGCGTCCTCGTTAAATTTAATAAGCGTGTTTTTAAACATCTCAACGCTTACGTTTGCCGCCTGTGCTATGCGGTTTATTTCATCCGAGTTGTGGCTTATCTCTTTTGTTTCTTGCTGTAAAGTCTGAATGCTAATACTTATCTCACTCGTAGCTTTTTGCGTATTTTCAGCTAGTTTTCGCACTTCATCAGCCACGACAGCAAAGCCCCTGCCGTGCTCGCCAGCACGTGCCGCCTCAATGGCAGCATTAAGTGCTAGCAGATTTGTCTGCTCAGCAATATCCTTAATAAGCCCAACAACCGATGAAATTTCATCAGTCCTTGAAGTTAGCGTGTGAATTGCGTGAGCTGAATTGTTTATTAAATTTTCAAGCGATGACATATTTTGGCTTAAATCCTGCATATTTTTTAGCGTTTCATTTGCAGTATTTGAGGTTTCTTCTGCGATATTTGCCATATTTGTCAGGTTTAAAATGCTTGCGTTTAGGTCGTTTTGCACCTCTTCAATGCCGTTACTACCATTGCCAAGAGAGCCAAATTTCTCAGATAAAATACCCCTAGTTTTGCCCTTTTGTCCAGCCTTTATCCCCTCAACACCATCGCTCATAAACACAGCATTTGTCTTAAAAAGCCCCCTAAATCCCTCAACAAAGATATTTCTATATCCCACACCCTCTTCTGCTTTGCTAACACAAGTCGCCATTTCACGCTGTAATGCTTCAATCTGATCAAGCAAATCATTAATCCCAAGTGCAATCTCGCCCATTGGGTCTTTTGGGTCTGGATTGATGATACGTGGCTCTAAAATTCCATTTCTAGCCGCCTTAATAACGTTTAAAATCTCTTCGTAATTTACCTTTTTTTTACTACCAAACATAAAGACCCCTTACATTCTTTGTAAGCTATTTACAAACTCATCATAGCTTATATTTTTCTCTTTTAAAATTTCATCTAAAAGCCTAGATGATGCCTCAACACCGCCACTTCTCTCGGCTGATAATAGCCTTTCATAAAGTGGTTTTATCACTTCAAGCGCCTTTGGATTTGGCTTACGGCGGACTGAATAGTAGCCAACGATAGCGCCATTTTCATTAAGCGAGGCGGTGATATTTGCAAAAACCCAGTAAAATGAGCCGTCAAAGCTACGATTTTTCACATAGGCAAAAATTTCTTGTTTGTTTTTAATTCGCTCCCAAAGTAGCTTAAAGATAAGTCTAGGCATATCTGGGTGGCGGACAATGTTGTGAGGTTTGCCAATTAGCTCATCGCCCCTAGCCCCCACAATCTCAATAAATGGTATGTTACAATAGGTTATCTTGCCTGTTGTGTCGGTCTTTGAAACCAAAAAGGCACTCTCGCTAACCTGTCGTTCAACGTTTGTAGCATTTGACATTTTCTACCCTTTAAATTTTAGTTTTTAACGGCTTGTGCCATATCCCACATAGGCATAAATATGCCAAGTGCCAAAAATGTAACCATAACCGCTAAAACGGCTAATAAAATCGGCTCAATATATGTTGAGATATTGTCTATTATATCATTAAATTTCATTTTATAATAGTCCGTAACCTTTTCAAGCATCGCATCAAGGCTACCACTTTGCTCGCCAGCATTTATCATCTGTAAAAGCATACTCTCATAAAGCTCGGTATCTTTAAAGCTCTCTGTCAAACTCACGCCACGACCGACTAGAATTTTAACACTTGAAAGCTTCTTTTTAAGCTCCTCATTTGTAACGGTTAAAACCGCTGTATCAAGGGCTTCTGCTATCGGGATACCAGCACGGACAAGCTCGGCAAAGACTAGGTTAAAACGGCTAAGGCTTGAAAAGAATAAGATATTGCCGATTAGATAGACTTTTAGCATATATTTATCAAATTTCTTTTTAAATTCCAAACTTTTATTGTAGGTCTTTTTAACAAAAAATATAGTGCCGACAAAAATCGCTAAGATGATTATGCCGTAATTACTTAACGCACTCTCAATGCCAAGAAGCATTTGCGTTGGTAGCGGCAAATTCGCCCCTAACTGCTCAAAAATCTCCCTAAATTTTGGCACAACAGAGAGCATCATAATCGCAAACGCAATCACAATAGCGATAATAACGGTGATAGGATAGCGAATGGCTTTTTTAAATTTCTGCTGATTATCCCACACCTCTTGCATAATTTCAGCTAGTTTTGCAAGGGATTCAGCCATATTACCGGTATTTTCGCCAAGTCTAATCATCGCAATCGTAACATCGCCAAACTCATCTTTAAACGCCATAATGGAGTCTGTTAAACTCGCACCCTGATTTAAATCCTCGTTAATTGTGTTAAAAATTTCTTGCAAACGCTTATCATCTGATGATTTTGCTATCTCTTTAACGCTGTCGTGGATAGAAATTCCCGCATTTGTCATAACGCTAAGTTGGCGGATTGTAGCCACTAGCGTTGGCGTTTTTAGCTTTGGCTTAATAACCATTCTCATCATCGTGTCGCCAAATTCGTTGATTCTATCGGCTAGTGGGATATTTGTCGTTTCGCCGATTTTTACTATCATACCGTAGTTTCTAGCAGCGGCGATGTTTTTTACATCGCTTTTGCTGTTTGCTTTTAGCGTTATCTTTTGGCGTCTGCCATTCTCAATATACTCAACATCAAAAAATTTCATACCTTAGCCACCCTATAAACTTCTTCAATGGTCGTTACGCCACGTGCTGCACGTAAAATTCCATCTTTAAACATATCAATAAAGCCCTCTTCATAGGCTACCTTTTTTATCTCCTCTTTTGAGGCGCCATTTGCGACTAAATTTTGGATATGGTCGCTAACTGGCAAAATTTCGCTAATCATCTCACGCCCCATATATCCAGTCCTAGCACACATTTCACACCCAACGTGCGTGTAAAACTGATAGCCCTCAGGCAAGAAATGCTCAAAATCCACCATAGCACTCTTTGGCGGAGTGATTTTTTGCTTGCAGTGTGGGCAGAGCTTTCTTACTAGCCTTTGAGCCTCAATGCCAACTAAGGCACCGCTAACCAAATACGGCTCAATACCCATATCAATGATACGTGGCAGTGCCGAAATGGCGTCATTTGTGTGAAGTGTAGAAAAGACAAGGTGTCCGGTAAGTGCGGCTTGAATAGCAATCCTAAGCGTCTCTTGATCCCTGATCTCGCCTATCATTATGATATCTGGATCTTGACGAAGGATTGACCTAAGTGCGGTTGCAAAGCTAAGTCCGGCTTTTTCATTTACATGGACTTGCTGGATTAAATTTAGCTGATACTCCACTGGGTCTTCAACGGTGATGATTTTTGTATCAATGCTTTTTATATCATTTAGTGCCGCATAAAGTGTGGTCGTTTTACCGCTACCAGTTGGTCCAGTAACTAAGATAATGCCATAAGGTGCTTTCATTGCCTTTTTAAATTTATTAAAATTTTCTGGGTGCATACCTAAATTTTCAAGACTAATAACGACCTTTGACTTATCAAGAATACGCAAAACTATGCTCTCGCCATTTAAAATTGGCAAGGTTGAGATACGAAAATCATACTCTCTGTCTAAAATTTGTGCTGAAAATCTGCCGTCTTGTGGTTTTCTACGCTCGGCGATATCCATATTTGATAGTAGCTTCATACGGCTAACCATTGGCGGATAGATATCTTTATCAAAGATGAATGTTTCGCTTAAAAGCCCATCAATACGGCTTCTTACGATACAATTTGTCTCTGTTGGCTCAATGTGAATATCGCTTGCCCTGCTTTGAATACTTGTCTTTAAAATCACCTCAATTAGCTTTAAAATTCCAGAGCTATCGCCACCGCCAGCTGCTGTTGCCGAGCTTGAAAGCTCTTTTCTAATCTCGGCGACTAAGTCCTTAATGCTCTCATTTAGCTCTAATTTATTTGCGTATTTATCAATCTGTGCTGGGTCGGCGACTGCGATTTTAACAAGCTTTCGGTTAAATAAATTTTGAACTTTATCCTGTGTGATAACATCAAATGGATTTTTAAACACAATGTGAATACTAATCTCATCTTCTTTAACAGGCAAAATTTCAAACTTTCTAATGTTTGCCATACCCGTTTTTTCGGCGATCCTATAATCAATGCTAATCTCATCAAGGTCAAAAAATTCAAGCTTAAAAGCAGCGGCTATGTGCTGTAAAAATTCCTTAGCATTTAGCCCAAGCTCTTTTACAATGCCATTTATATCAACCCTGCTTCGCCTGTATAAATCAGCCACAATTTGCGTAATCTCATCATCGCCTAAAAGTGGCGTGATAAGCTCTAAAAGCGGTCTATCTGACGCGCTAAACTCATCTTTTTGTGCTTGTGTAATTTTTTGCTGTTCTAGCAAATTTTTAAGTAAAATCTCTTCGCTTGTATTCATCACCAATACTCAATTTCTGAAACTATGTCATCGTTTTTGTAAATTCTTAAAATCAGCCTTTGCACTTCATCGTCGCTTTTGGCTAACTCATAATAAGTATCTGAATTTGGCTCTTTAAAAACATATACATCGCCGTCCTTTTCATACTCTTTTTTTACAAATTTATCAAAAATCATTGACAAAATATAATCACTTCTAGGCAGTCTAATGTAGCTAATATCAACATCATCAATCACTGCGTGATAAAGCAACTTTTTCTTAAATAAAATATCGGCAAAATATGCGGCATTTTCTCTTGCACTTTTTGTCCTAACTAGCTTAAAAATCGGCGTTGAAAGGCGATTTATCTCGTGAATTTTAAGACAAGAGCTAGCATACATATTTATCACTGCCTCATCGTTGTTCTCTTTAAAAAATTTCTCAACAGCATTTGAACAAACTTGTCTATATTGACCGCTATCATAAAGGCTTAAAATTTCGCTCGTGCTAAGCGCAAAAGCGTTTATAAAAAATGCAAAAAGCAGTAAAAATTTTCTCATAAAGTGCCGTCCTGTATCTGTTTAATAAGGTTTGAGATGACCTTTGAATTTTTGCTTTTGTTATATGCTTTTAGGACACGTAAAGCGTCATTTTTTTGATTTAGCTTATACTTTGCCTTTGCAAAAATTACCCAGCTTTCTTCATTGTCGCTGTTTATCTCATTGGCACTCAAAGCCCATTTTATCGTGTTTTCATAATCGCCGTTATCAAAAAACAGCCTAGCTAATTCAAGTGCATACGAAATATTTTTTGACTTTTCAAATTTAGCGATAAGCTCATCTGTGTGGCTTACTTCGCCTTGTGTTACCTCTATTTGCACCTTTGGTTTTTGCTTTGGTGTTTGGCTTATTTTTTCTGGCTCAAAATTTATCATCTCATCTTGTGGTGGTGTGATGATTTGGCGTTGCTCTTTTGTTTTTATCTCGCTACTTACATAGTCGGTTTGTGGCTCTATCTCGTTTAGTCTAAGCCAACCTTGTGGGATTGTAGCTTTTTTTTCGCTTGGTTTGTCATTTAAAATTTCGCTTACGTTTGCTTCAACGGCTATTTTTTCTTCTATCTTTTTTACGATTTTATTTGCTAGTTCATTTTGTTCTTGCTCGTTTTCGTATTTTTGTTTTGCCACTTCGCTTCTGCTCTCTTGCTTTATCTCTATTTTTTGCTCTTTTTGCTCCTCTTTTGGTGCTAGTTTAGAAAAGATTAGGGTTAAAATAATCACTAAAAAGCCAAATGTAACAACTGCGTATTTTAGCCATTTTGGGTTAAATTTTAGCTCTAATTTTGGCTTTTTTTGAGTGCGTAAAATGTAGTCGTTGTAGCGTTCTTCAAGTGCCTTTACCTCTTTAAAATCAAGCATCTAAGGCCTCCGTAGCTATGGCTGACATATAAATTATCTTTTTGTTTTTATCGGCTGTGGTTAGTGCTGAGGGCTGGTTTGCTTCGTAGCTCTCGCAAATTTCAAAGAATTTATACATTAATTTATTTAGGGTTCTTAAATTGCCATTAGAGAATTTTTGGATTAGCTCGTAGTCATCGTCGCTGAAATTTATATCCTTTAAAAACTCATTTAGCTTTTTTTGTAGATATAGTCTTGTTTCGCTTAAATCGGCACTTTTAAGCTCAATGCTCTCCCAAATTCTAGTTTGAAAATAGTCCTTTGCTAAGACGTCTTCGTTTTCGGTTTTGTGAATTGTAAATAAAAATTTAAAAAACCTGCTATCAGCCATAAGGCGAATTTTCTCAATTAGCTCTGGCGGATAGAGTTGTGCTTCATCAAGTATCACGATTCGCTGGACTTTTAGAATTTCATCGCTGTTTTTCTGTCTTAGTGAGTAGTTTTCTAAAAAGCTCTCAAAATTTGCAATCTCATCGTTTATATCGCCAAAAATTTTTTTATAAACGGCGTTTATGAAGTCCTTTTCGCTAAAAAATGGATGTGTGAAAAATATAATGTCGTTTCTGTCTTTTAAATCTCTTGCGATTTTATTTAGTAAAAAAGTCTTACCGCTGCCCGGTTTGCCGTAAAAGAGAATTAGTTTTAACGGCTTTTCTAGGGCAGAAAGAATTTTTTTATAGCAACTAACAGACTGGTCTAGGTTGATAAACCAGTCCGTGTTATCGTCCTCAATAAAGATGTCTTTTATTTTTGTGTAAATATTACTCATATATTGACTTTGAAAATCCAAGCTCTTTAAGTGTGTTTTGCGTGTCTGTATTATCTATATCAACAACCCTTGGAGTGATGACAAAGATAATCTCTTCTGTTTTTATGCGGTCAGTCGTGCTTTTAAAGGCATTGCCAATTAATGGTAGATCACCTAGAAGTGGGACTTTTGTATTGTCTTTGCCTTTTGTTTGACCGATAAGTCCGCCAAGTATAATGGTGTCGCCACTATTTACATGAACGACGGTTGATAGTTTCTTTTGAAGCGTATCAGGCGCTATCTCACGTGGCGTGCTCTGCTTTGCATCATCTTCTCTATATTTAAATGAGCTTAAAGATGGGTTGATACGAAGCATAATTTTATTATCATCTGAAACCTCTGGCAGTAGATTTAATAAAATTCCTATAAACATTGAGTAGTTTGTATAGGTCGTGCTAACGGTATCAGATGTAGTCGTGCTTGTGCCCTCTTCTGCTATTCTATAATTTATCGTATCGCCGACCGAGATTATGGCTTGTTGGTTATTTAAAGTAGTAACCTTTGGACTTGAAACTACCTTTGCTTTGCCATTTGTTTCAAGAAAATTTAGGACACCGTCAATGTTTAAATTTAAACTAGCATTTGCTGTTAGCACTCTTTCAAAGCCGTCTTGTAAGCGGTTATTTTTATTTGTCCAGTTTTTGCCTATGCTAGAACCAAAACTTAGCTGAAACTGCGACCAATCAACACCCTTGCTATATTCGTTGTTTAGGGTTACAGAGATGATTGAAACATCAATGATGACCTGCTTTTTAAGGCGTTTTTGCATATCTTCAATGTATTTTTCTACCCTTTTTAGCTGTGAAGGCATAGCTGTAACGGTGATAAGTCCAGCGTTTGGATTTATAATCGGATCTGGTGCTATAAGCTCCTCGCTAGAATTGTTTACAATAGCCTTTAACTCAGCATCAATCTTCGCCCAAAAGTCAAATTTCTCGGTGCTTGTGATGATATTGTCTGAGTTTGTGCTATCGCTACTCTCTGTGTCGCTTGATGAGCTATCACCGCTGACCTCTTTTGGATTTGAATCCACATTTGCCTTAACGACAGCCTTACCCTCTCTAATTGAAGTGATATAATCAATCTTAAAGGTCTTTGTTTTTAGGGCTGAAATTTTAAGGACATTGTTTGCAAACTCGTAATTTAGGTTTTTCTCGCTTAAAAGTATATCAAAGATACCGCTTAATGGCATATTTTTGATATTTATGCCAATGGCTTGCTCGCCAAGCGACTTCTTACTAAATGCGTCCTTTGCTATCACGCTAAAATTACACATATCAGATAGCTGATTGATAACCTCGCCAAGACTTGCCTCTTCGGCAACTTTAATACTAAAATTTTTACTTAGACAACCGCTTTGGGCTGCGTTTAGAGAACCTACCGAAAGAATGAGTGATAGGATAAAAATTTTCATTTTATTTGCTGAAAGTAACATTAGCGTTTTTCCTTGTTATTGATTTTTCTTCTATTTTGCCTTCGCTGTTTTTAACCTCAATGCTATTTGGTGAAATTTTTGTGATAGTAAGACCGCTTACTTCATCATCAACTTTATACCATTTCTCATTGATTTTAACTCTGCTTGAAACTATGGCTTTTATGAGAATATCGCCACTTGTTGCGACATCGCCACCTTCTTGGGTCAAATTACTATCTGATTTTACTTGTATAAATGGGTTTTTTATCGCCTTTAACTTCTCATCGCTTAAACCGACTCTTTGCTGTGAAATTTTATCAAACAGCTCATCGCTGCTCTTTTGAGCGTTTAGCGAGATAAAGCAAAGGGCTAAGAGTGCAAATTTACCTAGTTTCATTAGTATTTCATCCCCCAAACCGATATGCCAAATTTTGCATCAAGTGCCGAACTTGTCGTTGTTGTGTTGATGTCTAGTTTATTAATATCCACAACCAACTTTGACTCCTCAATTTTATTTATGTAGCTTACTAAATCTTTAAAATTCCCGCTTATCGTTAAGCCGATATTTAAAAACTGCTCAACTTTTTGATAACCCGGATTTTTAAATTCATTTGTAATTCTTGAAATTTTAATGTTATTTGCCTTGGCTAAAAAGACTATGTTATCTAAAAAATCAGCCCAATTTTGCTCATTAAATAGCAAAAACGACAGCTCACTTAACTTGCCATCAAAGTATAAATTTGACTTTTGCAAATCAGCAAGTGTGGCTTTTAGCAAGTTTAGCTTTGTCGCTTCTTGGTTGATTTTAAAATTCGTATCAAGTCCGTCTGGCGAGCTGTAAAGCTTGATATTTGACTTTGTGTTGGCTAGTTTTGTATCAATGTCATTAAACCTTGTTTCTGACTCCTCAAAGTAGTCCATTGACGGAGTAAAAAGCAGTAAAAAAATGACAGCAAAAATCACAGCAGCCGCACCAAAATTTAGCACCATACCCTCATTTTGGCTCTTTTGATCAAAATAATTATCTATTTTTAGTAACAAATTCTCCATTATTTTAACTCCACGCTGATATTGCTCTCAAAGCTTTTTTTAATGCCCGGTATTTGGCGAATCTCTTTTGTAGAAACCGAGAATTTGCCCTGCTCGTCGCTTATGTCTTTGATTAGTTCGGTGATTTTTTTATCGTTGTCCGATTTAACGGTTAGGACGATTTTTTCATTACCACCTGAAATTTCTTTAAGTTTGACATCGTTTTTATCAAGCAAGGCACTTAAATCTGAAAGTATTATACTTTTCATTTTATAATTATTTTTCTTGTCGTAAATTTCTTGGAGTAGTTTCTTTCTAAACGATAGTCGCTCCTCTTCGCTCTTTACGGCAGCCCTTGTGCTTTCTTGTTCTTTTGCTATGGCTGCAAGTTTGTTTTTAATATCACGCTCTAAGGCACTTAAAACGTCATACTCTTCTTGCTTAATATCGGCATTATGCTGTAAAAAATAGCCGTAGCCGTAGTTAAAAATTGGATATGCAAGGCTTAAAATTAAAGCACCAGCGATTGTCATTATAAATTTACCGCTGTGGCGTTGCATAAATGGTGCTGGGCGTTTAAAGACAGAGAAGTTAAACTCATCGTTTAGGTTTTCTTGATAGTCTTTTGCTTCAATTGCCATTAAATTGTGCTGTTGTGAGATATTAAACTCACGTGAATTTATAGCTAAATTTATGGCTAAATCTTTGGTATTTATCTCTAATTTTTTACCGACATAATCAGCAAGTCCCTTAACCTGTCCAGTTTCAACATCTAAATAGACATTTGCAATGGTTAAGCCATAAATTCTACTAACGCTGTTTATGATATCTGAAACATAAGAGAAGCAGTCGTCAATAACGTAACTTAGCATTTTTGAGAATGTTGAGTTCTCATCTTCGCCGTTTAAGCCGTGCTGTTTTAGGGCGGTGATGAATCCTTGCTCACTTAGTCTTTCGCCAGTTTGCTCGCAAAATTTATCTTTAATGTAGCTAAGGCTGTAACGTAGCGGTCTAGTTACAAAATACTCGCCAGCCTGATAAATGGTTAAAAAGGCGTCATCTTTTGAGATATTGATAAAACAATCAACTTCGTTGTTTGCTAGCAGATTTTTCTTATAAGCAGCACCATAAAGAAGTGGGGCTAAAACAACGTAGTCAATGTATTTTACGCTATTTACGACTGGTTGAAAAATCTTAGCAATGCTCTCTGAATCAATGGCAAACACGCTAAATGATCTTGTCTCGCCAGATGAGTTTGGCACTTCAATGTATGAAATTTTGTAATCAACAGCAGCGTCAAGCGATAGCTCTTCGTAAATTTTAATTGAGATTACGTTAGCTAAATCGTCCTCGCCGATACTTCGTGGGACTTCAACGATAGAAGTCGTCAGGTGTTTGAGTTTAAGATAAGAAACGTAAAAGTTGGTTTTGTGATTTTTATCCTTTGTGGGGTCTAAAATCTCAACTTCATTTCCCGAGAATTTAAATGCGGTTTCCAAGTAAGGGTCAATGGTAACTATCGCATTTTCAGTAGATTTTTTCCTTTTGCCTAGCATAGCAAACCTTATTTTTAATAAAATTTTCACTAATTTTACAAAATTTTAAATTAAATATCAATAAGAGATAACTTTTTTATTAACTTTTCATCTTTAACCCAGCCTTTTTTAACCAAAACGTTTAGTTTTAGAAAAATTTTCTTTTGGGTTAAATTTGAGATAAGTTTTCGTGCGTTTATGCCGATACGCTTTAACGTTTGGGCGTTTTTGCCAATAATTATGCCCTTGTGGCTGTTTGTGTCAGTGATGATTGTGGCGTAAATTTCGGTTATGCCCGCTTTTTCTATGACTTTATCAATCAAAACATCGCTACCATAAGGGATTTCATCACTTAAATTTTCATAAATGGCTTCAAGGATAAACTCCCTAAAAATCTCTTTTTCGTTTGTGTTTGTGATAAACTCAGGGTCAAAAAAGTATGGGTGCTCTGGCAGAATTTTAGCGATCTCATCAAGGAGCGGTTTTTGATAGCTCTTTGATTTTACGCTAAATGGCACGAGAGCGGTAAAAATATCCTGAAATTTTAGATACTGCGAAATTTTGGCTAAAACCTTGTCATTTTTGACCTCATCAACCTTAGTTAAAACTAAAATATGCGGTTTTTGAGGATTTAGGCTTAAAAATTTCTCATAGTCGCTAATGTCATCGTGGATAGTGGATAAAAACAAGATAGCGTCGCAGTCGCCCATTGATTTTATGGCGTCTTCAACCATAAGTTTATTTAAAATTTTATCGCTCTGATGAAGTCCGGGCGTGTCAATGAAGATGATTTGATCCTCTTCGTGCATAACTATGCCGTTTATCTTTCGCCTCGTTGCGTTTTGTTTGTGCGAAACTATGGCGATTTTTTCGTTTAAAAGCGCGTTTAAAAGCGAACTTTTACCAGCGTTGGTGCGGCCAATTATGCTAACAAAGCCAGACTTCAAATTTTACCCTTATAAAATGTATCTTGCTAAATCTTGGTCTTTTACGACATCATTTAGTCGCTCTCTTACCAAGTCGGCGGTTACTACGATACTTTCGCCACTTTTTTCACTAGCTTCAAAGCTAATATCCTCAATCACACGCTCAATCACGGTGTGAAGCCGTCTAGCGCCGATATCCTCCATACTTTCGTTTGCGTTTTGAGCGATTTTGGCTATCTCTTTGATCGCTTCATCGTCAAATTTCAGCTCAACGTTTTCGGTCTTTAAAAGCGCCGTGTATTGCTTTAAGAGTGAATTTTTTGGCTGGGTTAAAATCGCATAAAGTGCCTTTTCATCAAGACTGCTTAACTCCACGCGAAGTGGGAAGCGTCCTTGAAGCTCTGGGATTAGATCGCTTGGCTTTGAGATGTGAAAGGCGCCAGCGGCGATAAATAAAATATGATCGGTTTTAATGTTGCCAAATTTGGTATTAACAAGTGAACCCTCAACGATAGGGAGCAAATCACGCTGGACACCCTCTTTGCTTGGGTCTTGGCGACCAGAATTGCCACTACTAACAGCTACTTTATCAATCTCATCAATGAAAATTATGCCCTCATTTTCAGCGCGTCTTAACGCCTCGGCTTTAATGTCCTCAATGTTTAAAATTTTCTCGTTCGCTTCGGCTTGAAGGGCTTTTTTAGCGTCCTTAACCTTCATCTCTTTTTTGACGCTTTTATTCGTAATGCCGATGATTTTGATAAAACTCTCTTGCATTTGAGCCATATCGGGCGGCATATTTGAGTTGGTATCAAGGGCGTTTTGCTGGATTTCAATCTCAATGTTTAAATCATCTAAATCGCCGTTTTTAAATTTCGCCACCATTTTTTCATAGCTTCGCTCATAATCAGCCATTTTCTCATCGCTTGCGCCCTTTGGTAGCGGTGGGAGCAGTTTTTTGATGATTTTATCTTCAATGTAGGCGTTGATTTTGTCCTGATTTTTCTCGCTTTGTTCGCTTTTTACGAGATTAAAAGACGCCATTACAAGATCTCTTACCATACTCTCAACATCGCGTCCTACAAAGCCAACTTCGGTGTATTTACTAGCTTCAACCTTTACAAATGGCAGTCCCATCATCTTTGAGAGCCGTCTTGCAATTTCGGTTTTGCCAACGCCAGTTGAGCCGATCATTAGGATATTTTTTGGCATTATGTCATCTTGAATTTCTTTTTCAAGCTTCATTCTTCGGTAACGATTTCTCAGTGCGATTGCGATTATTTTTTTAGCATCCTTTTGTCCGATGACGTAATCATCTAAAAAATCAACAATCTGCCTTGGTGTCATATTCATTATTTTTCATCCTCAATCACGTAAGTTTTTATGTTTGTGTTTGTATAAATGCAAATCTCTCCGGCTATCATTAGGCTTTCTTTGACTAAAATTTCAGCGTCAATGTCGGCTAGCTTATCAAGAGCCCTAGCTGCTGAAAGTGCGTAGTTACCGCCACTGCCAATCGCCGCTATCTTGCCGTCTTCTGGCTCAATAACGTCGCCAGTCCCGCTTAATAGAAAAATTTTCTCTCTGTTTAAAACGAGCATCATCGCTTCAAGTTTGCGTAAATACTTATCCTTTCGCCACTCTTTGCTAAACTCAATAACCGCCTTTAAAAGGTCGCCTTTTGTGCTTTCAAGGTGCTTTTCAAACATATCAAAAAGATTAAACGCATCAGCGGTGCTACCTGCAAAACCAGCAAGGACTTTGCCGTCTTTGATTTTACGAATTTTAACGGCGTTGCCCTTTAAAATGGTGTTGCCAAAGCTTACTTGCCCATCTCCGCCGATTACGGATTTATCCTTGCCTTTGTAGGCTAAAATGGTCGTTGCGTGAAACACTACTCGCCCTCAACTTCTACTTTTAAACTAGCGTGAATTCCCTGTCCTAAACGCACGTCAAGCGTGTAAATTCCAACCGCTTTTAGGTGCCCGCTCTCTATCTCAATGCTCTTTTTATCCACGACTAAGTGGTGCGTTTTTTCAAGCTCGGCTGAAATTTCATCTTTTGAAACCGAGCCAAATAACGCTCCATTTGCACCAAGTGGTTTTTTAATGACGACTTTTATCTTTTCAAGCTCGGCTTTTAGCTTTTCAATGTTTGCTAACTCGTATTTTTGCTCCTCAGCCTTGCGTTTTTGCGCGGCTTCGTATTGCCTTAAAACATCTGGCGTAGCGGCTTTTGCTAGACCTTTGCCTATTAAAAAGTTGTTTGCGTAGCCATCTTTTACATCTTTTATCTCGCCAGCCTTGCCAAGCGATTTTACATCTTTTATTAATAAAACTTTCATTTTTATCCTTATTTAAATTTTCTACCAGCTTTTTTGCCGATTATAAAGCGAAGTGCGTTTAATTTTATAAAGCCGTTCGCATCTTTTTGGTCAAAAACATTATCCTCTTCAAAGGTGCTAAACGCCTCGTTAAATAGGTTATCGGTTTTGCTATCTCTGCCTAGGATTATTACGTTGCCTTTATAAAGCTCAACCCTAACCCAGCCATTTACGTTCTCTTGGCTCTTGTCAATTAAAGCTTGAAGCATTAAACGCTCTGGCGACCACCAGTAGCCGTTATAGATTAGCTCGGCGTATTTTGGCATAAGCTCATCTTTTAGGTGAGCAGCACCCCGATCAAGCGTAATGCTCTCAATGGCTCTGTGTGCTTTTAGCATTATTGTGCCGCCCGGCGTTTCATAGCAACCTCTGCTTTTCATACCGACAGAGCGGTTTTCAGCCAAATCAAGTCTGCCTATGCCGTGCTTTGCGCCTAGGCGGTTTAGCTCGGTTAAAATTTCAGCCGGACTTAGCCTTTTGCCATTAATGCTAACTGGGTCGCCCTTTTCATAGCCAATTTCTATTATTTCGCTCTCATTTGGCGCGTCTTTTGGGTCAGTCGTCCATCGCCACATATCTTTTTCAGGGGCGTTTGCTGGATTTTCAAGCACTAAGCCCTCATAAGATATGTGAAGTAAATTTGCGTCCATTGAGTATGGGCTTTTGCCCGGTTTTTTCTCTATTTTTATGCCGTTTTTCTCAGCATAAGCTAATAATTTTTCGCGTGAGTTTAGCTCCCACTCTCTCCAAGGAGCGATGATTGTAAGGTTATCGCCAAGTGCGTAATATCCAAGCTCAAAGCGGACTTGGTCGTTGCCTTTGCCGGTAGCTCCGTGGCTAACGCCGTCAGCTCCTACTAAAGAGGCGATCTCAGCCTGACGTTTAGCTATTAGCGGACGCGCAATTGATGTGCCAAGTAGATACTCGCCCTCATAAACGGCATTTGCTCTAAACATAGGAAATACAAAATCACGCACAAATTCCTCTTTTAAATCCTCAATAAAGATATTTTCAGGCTTTATGCCAAGCTCTAAGGCTTTGATTCTAGCTGGTTCAAGCTCTTCGCCTTGACCGATGTCGGCGGTAAATGTTACGACTTCGCACTTATACTCATCTTGAAGCCACTTTAAAATAATACTCGTATCAAGTCCGCCAGAGTAGGCTAGAACGACCTTTTTAACATCTTTTTTCATATTTTTAACTCCTTTTGGTTTAAATCAGACGATTTTATACAAAAAATTTTTAAATTTATGTAAAATTAGAGTTTTTCTAACAAGTTCTCATAAACTTTTATCTTGCCTAACTCGCTATCAAGCTCATCGCCAACGCTTGTTTTGCTCTCAATTTGGGTTGAAATTTTATCCGTATTTTTAACAAGCTCAGAGATTGTCGCTGAAATCACAGATGATTTTTCTTGGATATCAAGCATATCTTTACTCGTATTTTTGGTGTTTTCGCTAATTGACTCAACCCTTTCAACGACTGATTTTATTGAAACACTGGTCTCTCCAAGCGATTTTTGTGTCCGCTCGGCTAGTTTTCTAACCTCATCGGCAACCACGGCAAAACCCCTGCCGTGCTCGCCAGCCCTAGCTGCCTCAATAGCAGCGTTAAGCGCAAGTAAATTCGTTTGGTCGGCAATTTCAGAGATAATCTCAAAAACCCTGTTTAGATCGCTAATGTTGTTTAAAAGCTGGGTTACGTCATCTTGGAGATTGATTTTTTCGGAATTTTGCACCAAGCTCTCGTTTAGGTAGTTTGAAAACTCGCCAAATTTCGCATTGACATCAGCTAAACTGCCCTTTACATTGCCAAATCCGCCTGAAATTTCTTTTAAAGCGTCAGAAACGCCTGAAATTATCGGCACACTTGATTTTAGCTGAGTTAGCATCGTTTCGTTGATTTTGTTAATTAAAGTTAAACGAGCTATCTTTCTTTCTAAGAAATACGCCTTAAATTCACTAAGTCTTCTAGCGAAAGTATTTACGTATTCATCGTTAAATTCGCCCTCTTGCTTGTAGAAAAACACGGCTGTTAAAGTTTCGTTCATATTTACGCCAAGCAACTCGCCAAAGGTTGAAAATCCAACGACTGGGAATTCTTTAAACATCTTTAAATTTTCAAGTCCGCTCGTGTTTTGCAAACGCCTTAAAACGCAGTCGTTAAAAATCGCACCAAGCGGCTTTGGCTTATTCGCCTGAAATTTAGCGTAATCAGCCCTTGTGGCTTCGGCAAAATCAATGCGTTTTAGCACCGAAAGCTCCTCGGCGCTGTCAATGTCACAATACACTCTCATCGCCTTGTTTTGCTGGTCAAAATCAAGCAGAGAGCGGACGTAAATTTCGTTATTTATCTTAACTCCAAATGCATACTCAGCCATCATTTTATTAAGGCTGTTTATATCGCATTTAAAATGCTCGCAAAGTGCGTCTGTAACGCTAACGGCTTCATATTTTGAAGTGTCTAAAAACTCATAAATCGTTCGGTTTCTTAAATCGGCTGAGAGAATGCTAAATTTCTTGCCGGTGTCTTGAAAATTTTGCGTTTTAAATACGCCAAAGTGGTAATTTGGATTAAATTTAATGTAAGTAATTACGGCTTTGCCCTGAACGACGCTTTGGTTGTTGTAGATAAAAGTACCTGAAAAATCAAGCTTACCGCCAGCGCTACCGCCGATATAAAAGCAAGGCAAATGCCCGGTGTTATAGACCGCCTCCATAAAAAAGCTCTCGCTGCCGCTAAGTCCGTCAATTAGCGTGTAGGCTAAGGTGTCCTCGCTTTTTACCCTAAAACCGGTGCTGACGTTTGAAAATTCACGCTCAATGTATTTAATCTGGTCATTTACGCTAAAATTTCTACCAAGCCCCAAATCAATCGTAGCCACGTGTAAATTCGCAATCATCTTCTCATCAAAAAGCATTAACGTAACGCCATTTGAGTCCGCATCGCCGCCGTAAAATTTATCCCTGATTTTATCATTATCATAGCTACACAAAAGCCCAGATGAGCTAGCCATAATGAGCGTAGCGCCGCTTGGCAGGGCTGATTTTATGCGTGAAGCCACGCTTGAAAGCTCAACATTTGGCATAGTGTAGCCAATGGCTAATTTTACCTTCATATTTACGTTTTTTAGCTTAGTTTCTATGTCGTTACCGCTTAGATACAAGCTTACTATATCTTTTGAGAAATTTTGGGGATTTTGCTCTTTTTTGCCAAAACCAAACATTTACTAACTCCTTGCTGTGATTTTTATACAATAATTTTAGCAAAAAAATTTTATGTAAAAATAAAAAAATAAATATTTATTAAATATTTTTTGATAAAATCGGCGTTATGAGAGTTGATAAATTTTTAAATGTCGTAAATATCACAAAACGGCGAGCGGTTTCAGAGGATATGTGTAAAAGTGGTGTCGTTAGCATTAACGGCGTAGTTGCAAAAGCTAGTAAGGACGTCAAAATCGGCGATAAAATCACGATAAAATTTATAACAAATGAGATAAGTTATCAAGTCCTAGCAATACCAACGACAAAATCAATCCCAAAATCAGCACAAAGCGAGTATGTAAAACAGCTATGATTTTAAAAGAAAATGAGCTAGAAAAGCTAATTGAAATTTTACCAAAACAGGGCATTATCTTGCTTGTTGGCACGCTTGCAAGTGGCAAAACTACGCTTGTTAAACAGATAGCTAAATTTCACGGCGTAGATGATGATGTAAGCTCTCCGACATTTTCGGTAATGCAAAGTTACAGCGGTAAATTTGGAGTGATTTATCACTACGATATTTATCAAAACGGCACGGACGGACTTATAAAAAATGGCTTGGTTGAGAATTTTTTTGAAGACGGACTTCATTTGGTTGAGTGGGGCGATGAAAATTTAGAGAAAATTTTAGACAAATACGCCCTAAAATACATAAAAATAACGATAAATTTAGAACAAAACGCAAGAAAATACGAGGTTAGCGGTGCATAAATTACAGGTAAAAGAGCTTAAAAAAACGATAAAAAAGACGCAGATTATAAAAGGCATAAGCTTAGAGATAAAAAGTGGCGAAGTCGTGGGGCTTCTTGGGCCAAATGGGGCTGGTAAAACGACCACGTTTTATATGATTTGTGGGCTAATTAGCCCAAGTAGTGGCGGTGTGTTTTTAGATGATAAAGATGTAACTGCCGTGCCACTTCATAAACGAGCCGAGATGGGCATTGGCTACCTGCCACAAGAGTCTTCAATATTTAAGGATTTAAGCGTTGAGGAGAATTTGCTTTTGGGCGCTGAGCTGATTTATAAAGATAAAAAAGAGTGCGAACAAAAGGTAAATGAGATGCTTGAACTGCTTAACATTGAGCCTATTCGCCTAAGAAAGGGCGTGAGTTTAAGCGGTGGAGAAAGAAGGCGTTGTGAGATCGCTAGAAGCCTGATGATAACGCCAAAATTTCTGCTTCTTGATGAGCCTTTTGCAGGTGTTGATCCGATAGCTGTTAGCGATATTCAAAGCATTGTAAGAGATCTTAAAAATTTAGGTATCGGCGTGCTAATAACCGATCACAACGTGCGTGAAACCCTAGCCATTTGCGACAGAGCCTACGTGATAAAAGACGGCTCACTTCTAGCTAGCGGCAGTGCAAACGAAGTCGCTCACGACAAAAATGTCCGCACACACTACCTTGGCGAAGAGTTTAAACTCTTAGAGTAAAAAATGCTTCGTGTAAAACAGGCAAACACCCAAAAATCAAAGCTAAACACCACGCTAAGGTCGTGGCTTGGGCTTTTAAGCGTAAATCTTGATGAGCTAAAAGAGAATTTAGAAAATTTTTGCGAAAAAAATCCCTTTGTAACGATTGAAAATCGCATAAAAGTGCCTAAAAAAAACTTCTTTAAAGAGCTGTCTAAAAACTCGGTTTCGGACACGCTTGAAGCTGTTGTCGTGCAAAAAGATAGCCTTTGGCAGACGCTATTAAACCAAATAAATCCGCCACTTTTCCCCACACAAAAATCGCAAGAGATAGCCAAAAAAATCATTGAGTGCATAAACGATGAGGGCTATTTTGAGTATGATGATGAAATTTTAGCTAATTTTAACGCCGATGAAGTTGAGAAAATTCGCAAAAGATTTGCCTATTTAGAGCCTGTTGGCGTTGGCGCAAAGGACTTAAAAGAGAGCTTTTTGTTTCAGCTTGATGAGCTTTATATTGATGATAAAAATTATGAATTTGCTAAAATTTTAATAGAAAATTTTGATGATTTAGCCAAATTTACAAAGCAAAAAGAGTATGAAAACGCCATAAATTTAGTAAAAAAGCTAAAAAATCCACCAGCTATTGAGTTTATAAATGATTCAGCACAAGTAACGCCAGATATCATCGTAAATAGCGATGAGAACGGCATTAGCGTAAGTTTAAATGATGATTTTTACCCTGAGGTGGTTTTAGAAACAGATGAGCTAAATAGGGGCGATGAATTTATCGCTAAGCACGTAAAGCAGGCAAAAGAGCTAGTTGATGCATTGGAGATGAGAAAGGCTACACTTTATAAAATCGGCTTAATGATAGTTGAGTATCAATATGAGTTCTTTTTAGGTGGCGAAGTTAAGCCAATGAGGCTCAAAGATATTGCGTCTGATATTGACAGAAATCCTTCTACAATTAGTCGCGCAATCGCAAACAAATACCTGCTTTGCTCACGTGGGACGATACCGCTTAAAAATTTCTTTGCGACAGCACTTGATGATGATGTCTCAAACGAAGCGATAAAGAGCTACATTTTACAAATCATCAAAAATGAGAGCAAAACAAAGCCATTAAGTGATTTAAAAATCGTTGAAATGGTGCAAGAAAAATTTCAAATCACAATGGTAAGGCGAACTATCACAAAATACCGAAAAGCCCTAAATATCGCTAGTTCAAGCGAGAGAAAACGCATTTATGCCGTGCAGGGATAATGGCTTTTATCCGTGTTTTATAAATTTTAAGCACCCTTAATCGCAATATTTAGTCCCTTAAAAGTAAATGTTAGCGTTTTTAAGCCATACAAATTTATTTCATCATTGCCTTATAAAAAGCGTGTGTATGCAAACCACAGCTTACCTTAAATTTAGCCTTAAAATACCAAAAGTTTCATTTTAAAATTTACAACACAGCTAAAAACTAGCCCACTTTACATAAAATTTTACATATTCGCACTGCCATTTGGGCTTATTAGCAGATATTTTTTGGGCGAAATTTTTGCCTGTTTTTAAGCATTTTTGCCTATTTTTAGCCGATTTTAGTGCGATTTTTGCCCTAAAAACGGCTAATTTCACTGATATTTTTGCAAAATTTTATCCACGACCTGCGAAATTATCTTAATTGAAGCCAACTCAACTCGCTCGTTTTTTGAGTGTGGCGAGTGTATATTTGGCCCGATTGAACAAGCCACAAGCCCGTGCTGTTTATCGGCTAAAACACCGCATTCAAGCCCAGCGTGAATTGCCGTAATAAAGGCGTTTGGGCGAAAATTTCTAAGCTCATTTAGCACATCTTTTGCAAATTCACTCTGGCTAGGTCGCCACGCCACCGAGCGATCTTTGTAGCTTAGCTCAAAGCCAAGTGCGGCTGCTAGCTCACTCGTTTCAAATCTCAAATCACAAATCCCACTATCATCCATAGCACGAGCAAAAAACTCAATCTCAACAGAGCCATTTTTTTGGCTTAAAGTTGATAAATTTATGCTATTTATCGGCGTTGTAAGCTCTTTATCATAGTTTCTTACACCCTGAGCAAAGGCGTTAATGAGCGTTAAAATTTTATCGCTATTTGATAGCACTTTATCAAAAAGACCGAGTTTTTTTACCCTTATATTTTGATTTTTCTGTACTTTAAAATCACTTGCTACCACGATAGCTTTGGCGTTTGTTGGGATTGAGTTGCTTCGCTCTCCGCCACTAATGCTGACGATTTTTGCGTTGTTTTGCCTTAAAATTTTGGCTAGAATTTTTATCGCATTTGGGATATTTTTATGTATCTCAACCCCAGAATGCCCACCACTAAGCCCAAAAACCTCTACCTCATAGCCCTGCTCTGGCGTGATTTTTTTCATTCTTGCACTGATTTTTGCAAAGATATTTAGCCCACCAGCACAGCCGATGATGACCTCGTTATCATCCTCGCTGTCTAAATTTAGCAGATATTTTGAGACAATTTTGCCGTTAAAATTATTTGCACCAATTAGCCCAACCTCTTCATCATTTGTAAAAAGGCACTCAACGTTTTTAAAACGCTCCAAGGCACTCATCATTATTGCCACGCCGATGCCGTTATCAGCACCAAGCGATGAGTTTTTCGCCTTTAAAAAACCCTGCTCTTCATAAAGCTCTAAATTTGATGCTTCGCCGATACAAACCATATCGTAGTGGCTTTGCAAACAAATTTTTGGCTCGCCCTTAATGGCGTGGATATTGCCCCACTCATCAACTCTGACTTTTGCGCCGTTTTTAAGAGAAAATTCAAGCAAAAATTCACTAAGTTTTTGCGTATCAAAACTACAATGTGGCACAGCACAAATGCTCTTAAAATGCTCTAAAATTCTCATTTTAACCCCTTTATTACGCCCGGATATCCGACATTTTTTATCGCTTCAAGCAAATCTTTCTCATCAAGAAAATCATCAGCAATAACAAATGCCGTTTGGGTTTTTAGCTCAACTCGTGCTGATTTTACACCATTAACCTTTAAAAGCGACTTTCTAACCACGCTCGTGCAAAGCGGACAATGAATGCCCTGCACGAAAATTTCAATATCTTTGCCAAAAGAAAATGCCAAAAACAGGGCTAAAATGAGAATTTTACGCATAAAAATATCCTAAAATTTCAGGGTATAAAAGCAAAAAAACTAGCAAAACTAGATAAAAAATGGCTAGAAATTTTCTCCTTTTTCTAGCTTTTAAATCGCAATTTTTAGTGCCTTTAAATATCAAAATACCCCACAAAATGAAAAACAAAACGGCAACAATGCTAAATTCTAGCCTAAAATCAACCAGTGGATTTAGAAACGAAAGTAGCGAAAATGTCGCACCAAAAAGCAAAAATAGCAGTGCTGGCAAACAGCAAAGTGTCGCCATAACCGCACTGCCAAGCCACACGGCAAAAAGCCACGTCTGCTTCAAAGCTTAATCTCACTTGAAGTGTAGTCATAGCTAAAATCCTTTGGCGAGTAGTAATCTGCCACATTTTCATCAAATTCAGCGTAAGGATAGCCAAAATTATTTATCGGTCTTTGTGCTGGTAGTGGCTTTAAGTCAAAGTCCCTGCCGTAGTTAAATCCGACCCAGCACATCTCCCAGTTGCCAAAGAGAAAGTCGCGAATTTTAGCTAGTTTTGCATCATCGTTGCTTAAATTTTCGCCCAAACGAACCTTTGCTACATCAGCTGGATCAACCGGCACCCAGCCGTAGCCTTTTAAGATAAAACTCAGCCCTACAATGCTGTCCGCCAGAAATTTTAGCCACGCCGTTAGCGTCAGCCTTGCCCATTTCGTTTGAAAATCTGCTCTGCCCTACTCTAATGCCAAAAAACTCACGAGCAGGTATATTAACAGCCCTGCAAAGCCCCACAAAAACGCTATTTATGTCGGTGCATTTGCCCACTAATTTACCGCTTTGTAAAATCGCCCTAACATCGCCACGCCCACAGCCAATCACGCTGTTATCACGTTGCATTGTATTTGCTACCCACGTATAAATCGCCCTAGCCTTCTCTAAATCGCCCTTAGTTTTGCCTACGATTTTATCGGCAAACTCCTTAACAATGCCGTCATTTGGGATTAAAGCGGTAGGTTTTAGGTAAAACTCTATCTCTGGGATTAATTTTTCATTTTCGTTAAAATTTACCTTGCTAAAATCCGTGTTTCGCTCAGTCGTTTTAACCTTGAAATTTAGCTCTAAGCTTGGATTTTCATCGCTAAAACTCGCATAAAGCGTTGGATTTTTAAGATCAGAGATAAAATGCTCGTTGGCATTTGTGATGACCTCGTAGTTGCTTATTGTTTGCTGGTAGTCGTTGTTTGTTACAAGTGGCACCCAAAGGCGGTTAATTTTGCCTTTTTCAAGCAGTTTGTGCTTAAAAGATAGGCTAAAAACACGCTCTTTTTGTGCTTTAATCTCATCAGCTGTTGCCACGCTTAAAACGCTACTTGCACCTAAAAATCCGCTAAATTTGAAAAAATCTCGTCTTTTCATAATAAATCCTTAAAATTTCTAGCTAAAACTTAGCCCTAAAAATGAGCGTGATTTTATATAAAAATTTATAAAATTTAGCTTTGTTATGATAAAATCACGGCTATGAAAAATTTACTAAATTATGCGTTTTTAACACTTTTTTTGGGGCTTTTTAGCGGTTGTGTTTTTGTAAATGATCGTGGAATTTCAACGCAGTATTACAACGACTGCAAAGAGTATTACGATGCGACTGGGAGCTATCAAAAAGAGTGTCCGCACAACATTATAGACTGGAACAATGACACTAAACGAGATTAGAAATTTAAAACAAAAAGAGCTAAGCACCCCTAAATTTGCTAAAATTTTAGATTGTTTAGATACGCTAAACCTTGACTGCACGGCTAGTTTTGATGATGTAGTGTGCCTAAATTTTAAGGATTTAAGCGATGAAAATGCCAAAATTTTAGAGCAAATCGCCCTTAGCTTAAAGCCGTGGCGAAAGGGTCCGTTTAGGCTAAATGAGCTTTTTATTGACACCGAGTGGCAGAGTTTTATAAAGTTTAATATCCTAAAACCACACCTAAATTTAAAGGATAAAGTCGTAGCTGATATTGGCTGTAACAACGGCTATTATATGTTTAAAATGCTGCCATTTGCCCCAAAAAAGCTAGTTGGGTTTGACCCGGGCATAAATACGGCAATGCAGTTTAAGTTTATCAACCACTTTTTAAAAACAAATATCATTTACGAGCTACTTGGAGTTGAGCATTTGCCGCTTTATGAGCATAAATTTGACACGATTTTTTGCCTTGGAGTGATATATCACAGAAGCGACCCAGTCAAAATGCTAAAAGAGCTAAAAAGTGCCTTAAATCCGCACGGAGAAGTGTTTTTAGACACTATGTATATTGACATTAATGGCGACTTTGCCCTAACGCCAAAAAACACCTACTCAAAAATTCCAAACATCTACTTTATCCCAACGATAAACGCCCTAAAAAACTGGTGCGAACGGGCAAAATTTAAGGATTTTGAGATTTTAGCCACAAAAGATACCGATTTAACAGAACAGCGAAAAACGGCGTGGATAGACGGGCAGAGCTTGGGCGATTTTTTAGACCCAAATGACAAGAATAAGACCATTGAGGGCTACCCTGCCCCAAAGAGAGTTTATATAAGGATAAAAAATGGCTGAAAATATTTTTGATGAAAATTCAGATGGCATAATCCTACCAGAAGATGAAAATCCATTTCGTAACGAGCTAAAAACTTCAACAGCAATTAAACTAAATCTAAACGGCGTTGTGACAGAGCTTAAAAAGAGCTTTGCTAAAACTAGGCTTTTTACCATTGAAGATATGGTGAGCGATGATGAGGGGCTTATTCACAGCGGATTTGTATTTTCAGCCGCAAATTACGCAGCCTTAGCTTCAATCAACGAAGAAAACGTAATCGCAATCAGTGCTAGGACAAATTTTTTAGCGCCAGTTAAGCTTGGCGATGTGGTGGAATTTGAAGCACAAGCCTACTTTGATGAGGCTAGAAAAAGGGACGTCAGAGTATCTGGCAAAGTGCGTGATATCAAGGTCTTTGAAGCGACTTTTCAAATGGTCGTGCTTGATGAGCATATCTTTATGGCACAGCAAAAAAATATCCAAAAAGAAGCCGCCCTAAGACGTGCTAGAGAGAGAGAAAACGGCTAGTTAAGCCGTTTTGTTTTTTAAAATTTTATTTTAAAGTGGCATAACCAGCAGATTAAACCATTTTGTTTTTTAAAATTTTAGTTTTAAGTGATAAAAATAGCTATTAAAGCCATTTAAACACGATTTTAAAAAAACTGCATAGCAACAACGTTATTTTTTGTTTAGCATTAGGAGCAAAATCTGTCAATTTGGCTATTTTGTTTTAAAGACTATTTTTTAAGTGGCAAAATAGCTATTTAAACACGACTTTAACCTAGCGTATCAACTAGTTAAACCGCTCATAAATTCCCTTAACAAACGCTTGTAGTTAATGACAAAATCACATTTTATTTTAAAAATTTAGCCAATTAAAGCCCTTCAAGCAAGGTAGAAAACAGCTCATCACACTCGCTATCTTCAAGCATTATCGTGCTTTTTGTGTCAAAAAGCTCCTTTATTTTTTTCAAATTTAGCGTCGTTTTTGGCAAACAATGAGCGTGAGCTGGTAAAAACGCCCTTGCCAAAACAAGCTCATCTAAAATCGGCTCATCACACACAAAGCACTCAAACTCGCTGTGAAGCCTACCCTCATACTCTAAAATTCTAACATAACTTTCAATTATCAGCCGTTTTAGGCTCTGTTTGTCGCAGTTTTGAGCGCAGTTTTCAACTTCGTTAAAATAGATCTCATCAAGCTCATCAATATCCTTTAAATGCGAGTAAAGCAATCTCATAAACTGCTGCCAAATGATGAGCTTGTCCCTATCAAGCAGCCACATAAAACCAAGATGAAGCACCGAGCGAAGGTGTGGTAAAAACAGCTCATTATGATTTAGCTCAAAGTCAATCTTATATCCGCTCATCACACTTGCGTGTCTAGCACCATAAAATCGGTAGCTTTTTACTAAATTTTTAGGAGTTAAAACATAAACGAGCAAGTCCTCATCTTTTACCTTTTGGGTGCGTAAAATGTAGCCTTGCATTAAAAGAAATTCTCAATTTTTAACCGCATTAAATCCAAATCATCAATGCGGTTTATCTCATCCCTAAAACTAGCCGCCTCGCTTAAACCCTTGCTGTATTGGTGCAAATGCTTTCTAAAAATGCTAACGCCCTGAATGCCATAATATCTAATCATAGCGTCAAAATGAGCCAAAATTATCTGCTTTTTTAGAGCGCCAGATACGCTTTTAGCGTCCTTAATCTGCGCGAAAATCCAAGGATTGCCAATGCTAGCACGCCCTATCATCAAGGCATCTGCATTTGTGGTTTTTAGCACAAAATCGGCGTTTTGTGCGTTTATGTCGCCATTTGCGATGACTGGAATTTTTACCGCCTCTTTTGCTATTTTTATCGCCTCATAATCAACCTTAGCCGTGTAGCCACCAGCTCTTGTCCTGCCGTGAATAGCGATATAATCAGCCCCAGCGTCCTGGCAAGCACGGGCGATTAGCTCTGGGATTTTCTCATCAAATCCAAGTCTTATTTTTGCACTTGTTGTTGGTTTTTTTGAAGTGGTTTTAATCGTTTCAATCACTCTTTTTAAATGGTCTAAATTCTTTAAAAGTGCCGAGCCGCTCTCTTGTTTTACGACCTTTGGCACTGGACAGCCACAATTTAAATCAATGCCGTCAATGCCGTCAATGCCGTTTAAAATTTCAACCGCTTTTTTAATATTATTTAAATCAACACCAGCGATTTGAACAATATATGGAGTTTCGTTTGGCGATTTTTGCACCATTTTTAGCGATTTTTTGCCCTCATAAACCAAGGCGTTTGCACTTATCATCTCGCTAATGGTAACATCACAGCCAAAATTCTTAACAACCTCACGAAGTGGCAGGTCAGAAAAACCTGCCAAAGGGGCTAAAAACAGCGGTTTTTTTGCAAAATCTATCATTTAAAAAATAGCCAAATAGGCACGATTTTTGAGTTATCACGCAAAAATAGCATAGTCTTAATCTTAATATGCTCATCAGCATCGCTATTTGCTAAAATTTCACGAAGCTCATCTAAAAGCCCTAAGTCATAAAGGACAAATAAATACGCCTCTTCTGCGTCCTGATGAGTGGCTCTTAGCCGTTCAAAAATGCTCTTAAAGCTCTCTGGTTTTAGCTTGTCTTTTAGCATAACGGCTGATTTTGTGTATTGAGCAGCACTGATTTTATCATCATCTAAAATTTCAAAAATCTCATCGGCACTCACGCTTAAATCATCATTTACAAAACGCTCAATTACAGCCATAACATCATCTGAGCTTCTTTCGTTTATGCTAAATTTTTTAATATCAGCAAAACCGCCAACGGCGATTAATTTTTTATACGCTGCTTGTTTTAAGCTCTCGTTTGTTTCGCCATTTTTTAAAATTTCAAGGTAGTAATCTTTTAAATTTTCAATCTTATTTAGCTCGTTTTTGATAAAAAGTGGATTATCCTTTAAAAGTTTAAAGCGTTTTAGCTCCACGACCTCGCCATTTTGCGCCGATTTTACAGCCGAGATTACCGCGCTTAGCTCATCATTATCAAGCCCCACATCTCTATAAAGTCCCCACGGCGAAAGTATGCGAGTGATTGCAGATGATGTCTTAAAAATTTCGGTTTTAAACTCTTTGTTGCTTGGCAGTGCTAAGAAAATTTCTTTTGCAAAATCAGCATAAAGCTCGGTGTCTTTTTTGATATTTCGCTTGTAGGCATAAAAACTAATGCTGTGATAAATCATATGCAAAAGTGCAAGCAGGGCAAAAACTGCCACCGGCAAGGCAAACCAAAGCGCTACTGGCAAGCTAAGCTCGTATCCTAAGAGCTTTAAGGTGTAATCGCCGCCGTCAAGCACATAAACGAGTGCCGTAATTAGGATCAAATAGATCAAAGAATAGACCATAAATCGCCTAGTTTTCATAAATCCTCCTTATTGTTTAGCCGTTTTTTCAACTATCTCTCTACAAACTATGCAGTATCTTGCGTGTGGCTTGGCTTTTAGCCTAGCTGTGGCAATCTCTTCTTCGCACATTTCGCAAACGCCGTAAGTTTGGTTAAAAATTTTGCTTAACGCCCTATCTATCTCATCAAGCTCTGCTTTTTGCTGGGCTGAAATTGATTGTTCTATCAGCTCATCGGTGTTAATTAAAGCTATATCCATCTCATCGCTAGCACCGCTACTACGCATACTATCCACCTCTTTTGAGGCGTCAGCGATATTTTTTTTAATCTGAATTTTTCTATCTTCAAGAAGTTTTTTAAAATAATCTAAATCGTTTTGTGTCATCTTTGTCCTTACTTATGATATGGGTGGTTTGCATTTATGCAAAGCCCTCTGAAAATTTGCTCAAAAAGCACGAGTTTAGCGACCTTGTGAGCCATTGTTAAAGAGCTTAGTTTTACCATTAAATCAGCCCTTTGTTTAAAATTCTCACTAAGCCCATAAGCTCCGCCGATAAAAAATGAAATTTGCGAATTATTCGCAAAAATTTTAGCAAATTCAAAGCTATCTAAATCCCTGCCACGCTCATCAAGCGCCACGCAAAAACCGCTCATCTTTGGCAAAAAGCTCTCATCATAAGCTCTGTAAGCCTCGTCCCTGCCCTTTGCCTGTGCTTTGGCGATTTTGTCATTAAAAATCACGTAATCGCCGATTTTTGCGTATTTTGATGACATTTTTAGATAATTTTTTATCTCATCATCAAAGGCGTCAGATTTTGATTTTTGAATACTAAACACTGAAATATCCAAGCTAAAATCTCTCGTTGTTATTAAGAATTTTTATCATATCAGCAATAAATTTCTTATGCTCATTTCGTGGCACGATAGCGTCAATTAGCCCGTGTTCTAGCAAAAATTCAGCCCTTTGAAAACCCTCTGGCAAGTCAGAGCCTATGGTCTGCTTTATCACGCGCTGTCCGGCAAAGCCGATTAATGCGCCCGGTTCAGCGATGATTATATCGCCAAGCCACGCAAAAGAGGCGCTCACTCCGCCCATTGTCGGGTCTGTTAGCACCGAAATAAACGGCACTTTTGCCTCATCAAGCAGTTTTAGAGCAGCCGATGTTTTTGACATTTGCATTAGCGAAAATGTGCTCTCTTGCATTCTAGCACCGCCACTTGCACTTACTATTATTAATGGCTCTTTTTTATCAATGGCTCGTTTTATGGCTCGCACGATTTTTTCACCCTCAACCGAGGCTAAACTACCGCCCATAAAGGCAAAATCAAATACAACAAGCTGGATATTTTGCCCATCGCATTTGCCCTCGCCAGAGATTACAGCGCTGCTTCTGCCGGTCTTTTCTTCACTCTCGCTGATACGCTTTTTATATGATTTTTTATCCACAAATTTTAGCGGATCAACCGGTCTTAACTTAGCGTCAAGCTCAACAAAACTACCCTCATCACAGATTAAATTTATGCGGTCTTTTGGGCTTAATCTCATATGATAGCCACATTTTGGGCAGACATTAGCACAAGTTTGTATCTCTTTATAATACATCAAAGCGTTGCAACTATCGCACTTTATCCAGTGGCTAGGTGCCTCATCAGGGTTTGGCTGGGTCTTTCTAACCTTTGAAAAAATATCAAGAAAACTCATATTTACAACCTATTTAAAAAAATTAGCCGATTATATCTTTTTTTGCTTAAAGATACGCCAAATTTTGGGCTTTTAAATCGCTAGAAATTTTTAAAATCTCGCTTTTTAACGCTTCGTTTTGGCTTAAAAACCAAGCGATTTTTTCTGTTTTTTGCGATTTTAAATCCTTAAAACTAGCGTCTAATTCGCCTAAAATTTTGTTTAAAAACGAGCTATTTGCAAGCATTTCGTTCTCAAACTCATACAAATTTAGCGATATTAAAACCCGAGAGAAAATTTCATCGCCACTTGGGATAAAAAGCGAAAAGTAATTTGGGTCTTTTTCGTAGCTAATTTGGGCGTTTTTTATCTTGTCTTTTAAGAAATAAACTGCGATTTTTACGGCGTTTTCGTAATTTGTAACGACCTTTAAATTTAGCTTTTCAAAAAATAGTGAAATTTTTTGCTTTTTTTGTGATTTTACACTCTCAAAATCACGCAAAAACAGCTCATAAACGCCACTTGCATAAGCTCTAAGATTTGCAAAATTCACGCTTGAACCGACGGCATTTTCTTTTCTGATATTTTCAAACTCGCTTTTATAAATCATAAAATCACGCTCTAAAACGGCGTAAATTTCATCAAAGGCGTTTAAAATTTCATCTTCTAAGAGCTTTAAATTTCGCCTGTAAATCCTAAAAATTTTGCTTAATCTCGTGTCGTTGTAGATGAGTTTTGAAAGAATTTCATCAACATCAAAATCCATCATCTCATACTCGTTTTTAATGAAAATTTCGCCACCAAAAAGCTGTTTTTTAGGCACAAAACGCACCTTTTTAACCGGCTTTAAACTGCCTGAAATTTCAGTGCTAATAAACCTAGCAACCTCTTTAATTTCATTAAATGAAAGCTCAATTTTTAAGGCAAACTCGCTCTTAATTTGAGCGATTTTTTCATTTAAAATTTGTGCATTTTTATCTAAAATTTCATCAGCCTTGCTAAAAATTTCGGCAAAAAATTCATACTCATTTTGCAAAATTTTAGCGATTTTTTCACAGCGATTTAACACAAACTTGTGCTTTTTATCATCACTTTTAAACTCATCTAAAATTTCAAAAATCGCACCAAAATTTGAAGCTCTAAACAGCTCATCATCGCCGTTATTTAGGGCAGTTAGAGCATTTTTTGCAGAGATTGCTACGATATGATTAAAAAACTTGTCGTAAGTGTTTTTTGCGTGATTTAGGGCGTTTTCTAGCTCATCTTTATTTAGCTTATCCATTTGATTTAGCACACAAACTGCAAATTTTAAATCATCGTTTAAAAACTCATTTAAGCTTTTTAGCTCGCTAGCCCTAGCAGCGTTATCAATAAGGCTTAACCAAATCACACCACAAACGCTATTTAGGGCGTTTTTCGTGATATTTGTATCAGAAGCCGAGAGTGAGTTTAGCCCCGGTGTATCAACGAAATTTACGCTTTTTAAAATCTCATTTGGTGCATAAAGTGTAAGCGTCTTTACATCATCGCCAAAAATCCGCTGATCAACAAAATTTGCAATCTCTTTAATGTCAAGACTTAACTCCCTGCCGTTTTCATAATCCACTCTAAGCGAGTAATTTGGGGCGTATTTTATGTAGGTAAGGCGAGATGTGACTGGCACGACGCCTGTTGGCAGGATATTTTTGCCTAAAATCGTGTTTAAAAACGTGGATTTACCGCTTGAAAACTGCCCGACAATGGCGACTAAAATCGGCTCTTTTATGACTAAATCCAGCCATTTTAGCTCATTTTCTAGCTCCACGCTTGGGTGAAATTTCGGCTCTAAAAGTGCGTTTTCATACGCCTTAAATCGCCCGTAAAAATCATCGCTAAAAATTTTAAAATACCGCATTTTATAGGCGTTTATGAACTCATTAAGCATTGTTTAACTCCAAAATTATCGCCTCTAAATCGGCTTTTGTTTGTGATAAATCTTTGATTTTTTGCGTAATCTCAAAATCGCTTTTATCTAGAAATTTCAGCTCATCATTTAGCCGTTTTTGCTCAATCTCATTTGCCGTTTTTTGAGCCAAAACCAGCTCTTTTAGCTCCGCTTCAAAGCTGTTTTTTTCAAAATTTACTAAATTAAAAACTAATTTATCTATCTTTTCATCTTTTAAAAACTCATCAATTAATGGCTGTGTGTTGTTAAAATTTTGAGCGACACTGGCTGAAATTTCATCGTAGTTTAGCTTTAAACCGCTATTTAAAAGATACTCGCCGACATTAAAAATTTTATCGTTTTTACTAAAATTAAGACCGCTAAATTTAAGCGACAAATTCTCTTTTACGAGCAAAATTTGCTTTAAAATTTCATTTCTATTTTGGCGGATTAAAGATAAAATTGCGTCATTTAAACCGCTCGAAACGATAAAGCTAAGCCTAGATTTACTAGGCGTTTGCCCTCTGTCTTTTGCGTAATTTATCTCGCTTAAAATTCTATCATTTATCCCAGAAGTAATGGTTTTTAGCGATGATTTATAGCTTAAATTTAAAGAATTAATATCAATTTTACTAAACTCCTCATCTGCTGTTTTAAGCAAATTTTCAAGGCGATTTAAGAGTAAATTTTCACTATTTTTTAGCTCATTTAGGCGGTTTTCAAGCCCAAAACTCTCGCCTTTTAGGTTTAAAATGCTATCTTTTACCTGCTCTAAAAACTGGCTAGAAATTAGCATTAACTCCTTTAAATAAGCCTGTGTGCTTAGCGTGGCTTTGGCTGAGTTTTTACCAAAAAGCGTTTCGTATAAATGTGCTTTAAAGCCCTTTATACCGCCGTCTTTGCCTTCAAAATAATCCTTTGAGCTAATTACAAAAATTTCAGCTTCTAGCTCATCTTTTAATGATTTTTTAGTGTAGTTTAAGACCTCATTTAGCTCATCATTTGATAATAAATCAGCGTGAGTTAGGACGATTAAAAGCCTTGAAATGTGCGAATTTGTAAGGGTTTTTTTAATAAACTCAAAGTCCTTAAAAGTAGCACTTTGGCTGACATTCATAAGATGAATTAGCAAATCAGCCTCGCTCATAAATCTATCCACAAGCTCCTCTCTAAGCGTGATAGCATCATCAATGCCGGGCGTATCAACGATACAAATTCCATCTTTTAACAGCTCTAAATTCTCATAAATTTCAACGCTTTTTACGATTTTTGCGACATCTGAACTAGCCGATGTGTAGTTTTTTAGCTCGTTTTTTTGGATTTTTATGCTCTTTGAGATGAGTGATGATAAAATTTTATCTGGCTTGATTTTTAGAGCTTCAAGCTCATCTTTATCCCAAAAATTCACTCTTACAAAGGGGTTTTTATCATATTTTAGCATTGTTAGGCTAATCGTTTCAGGCACGTTTGATGAGCCTAAAATTTTCTCGCCCAAAAGTGCGTTTAAAAGCGTGGATTTACCGGCATTTATCACGCCAGTAACGGCTATGTTAAAGGTTAGATTATCTATTTTTTGCCTAGCCAAAATCGCTCTTTTTGCAAAATTTTCAGGTATGTTTAACGATAAAATTTTCTCATTTATGTAGTTTAATCTATCTAGTTTTTGATGAAAAAAGTCGCTTAAATTTGCGTGATTTTGGGCGTCTTGCTCGTTTGATGATAAGAAGCTAAGAAAATCATTTATATTTTTAAACTCATCAATGGATAAAATTTGCTCATTTTTTAGCAAATTTAAGGCATTTACTAGCCTTTGTTTTGAAATTTTAGCTTGTAAAATAGCATTGATTATGCCAATTTGTGCCGTTTGGACGCTAAAAATATTTGCCTTTAAATTTAGGCTTTTTAAAATCGCCCTAAATTCGCTTAAAGCGATGAATCTATCGTAGTTTTTGGCGTTTGTAGCTAGGATTACGCTTAGGGCGTTTTCATCGCCAGTGATTATGGTTTTTTCATCTAAAACCGCCTTTTGATTACCCCAAAAATCATCTAAAAATTTATCCATAAATTACACTTTTATCTAAAATTTAGTCTAAATTTTAATATATTTTTACTTCTTTTATGATAAATTTAGCCCTTTTAAAGGGGTAAAAATGGCAAAAGATTCAAACGGCAACGAGCTAAACAACGGCGATAACGTAACCTTAATCAAAGATTTAAAGGTAAAAGGTGCTGGTGCTACACTAAAACGTGGCACTTTGGTAAAAAACATAAAGCTAACTAGCAAAGATAGCGAGATAGAGGGCAGGATTGATAAAATGGGCGTTATCGTTTTAAAAACCGAGTTTTTAAAGAAAGCCTAAATATTATACTCAACCTCATCATCTACGCCGCTTAAAAGTCTAAAAATTTTGGCTTTTAGCTCAAAATAGCTTGGGTCTTTTGGGCTTAAATTTGGATTTTTAAGCGTCTGTATCACCACTCCATCATACAAAATCACGATTTTATCGGCTAAAATAAGTGCCTCATCAATGTCGTGGGTAACAAAAATCGTAGTCGTGTTTTTAAGCAAAATTTTTAGCATTTTTTGCAAATTCGCCCTTGTTATGGGATCAAGCGCGCTAAATGGCTCATCAAGGAGCAAAATTTCTGGATTTAACGACAACGCCCTAGCTATTGCCACACGCTGTTTTTGACCGCCTGAGAGCGAGTGAATGAAGCTATCTTTTTTATCCAAAAGTCCGACCATATCTAAAAATTTCAAGGCTATCTCTTCACGCTCATTTTTATCTTTTACGCCGTAACACTTTAATGCTAATTTAATATTTTCAACCGCATTTAGCCACGGCATTAGCGAGTAGGTTTGCGTGATTATCTGCCTTGTTTTATCTAGTTTTAGCCTTTTTTTATAGGATTTTTTATCAACTAAAATCTCGCCACTTTCAAATTCAAGCGTAGCACTTAAAATATTTAAAAGCGTGCTTTTACCGCAACCAGAAGCACCAAGCAACACGCAAAATTCGCCGTTTTTAACAAAAAGATTTATATCTTTTAAAACCTCAGTGTTTAAAAATTTCTTTCTTAAATTTCTAATCTCAATCACAGCCCAAACCTTTTACTAACCGATTTTTCAAACAGCTCAAAGACAAAATTTATGATAACGCCTATCGCTCCGATAACCAAAATAACGCCTAAAACCATATCAAGTCTTAGCTGATTTCTAGCATCAATTATCAAATAGCCAAGTCCGCTTTGAGAGCCTAGCATTTCGCCGATGACTAGATTTATCCACGCAAGTGAGGCTGCGATTTTTATGCCACTAATTATGCTAAAAATGCTGTTTGGCACTATCACATAAGCGATGATTTGGGCTTTTGAGGCACCAAAACCCTTTGCGATATTTATTAGCTCGGTTGGAGTTTTTAAAATCGCACTCACGCTAAGCTGTAAGAGCGGGAAGAAAATGGCGTAGGCGATGATAAAAATAGTCGGCTTTGAGCCAATGCCAAATAAAATGATAATAAGCGGAGTGTAAGCAATGGGCGAAATGGGCTTTAAAAAGCCAAAAAGTGGAGCAAAAGCGGATAAAATTTTAGGACAAAGCCCAAAAAATATCCCCAAACTAATGGCAAAAAATAGCCCGATAAAAAGCCCTAAAAAGTAGTTATAAAGTGAGCTTAAAATGTCGTTTAAAAGTCCGCCATTTTCATAAAGCTCACTTAGTGCTAAAAGGCTATCTTTGGGGCTTGGCACAAGCTCACCACTAGATATTTGCCACAAAAAAATCGCCAAAATTAGCACTAAAATTTGAGATAAAATTTTCATAAAGCCAAATACTCGCTGATATTTAGGTTTTTTAGCTTTTGGCTGCCTAAATTTTTGCTAATTAGAAATTCTCTTAAATTCTCTAAATCCTGCAATTTCAGGCTTAAATCGCTATATGAAACGATATTTTTGCTCACAACATCGCTTAAAACGCTACTTTTTTGACCTATGATTTTTGAGGCTAAATTTACAGCTTCGCTTGGATTTGTCGTTAAAAAATTTGCTGCATTTTTAAATGCATTTAGTAAATCATCATAAAACGGCTCGTTTAAAATTTGTGAATTAAAATTTAACAAACAGCAAATATGATTTGGCAAAACATCCTTTGAAAAGAGTAAATTTTTGGCTCGTTTTGTATTTACAGCGATCTGTCCAAACGGCTCAGCCACGCAAAATGCGTCTATTGCACCACTTAAAAGAGCTGACGGCATTTCTGGTGGTGGTAGCTCAACGATTTTGGCTTTTATTTTATTTTCATTTATTATTTTATCAACCAAATAAAAATGTATGCTAAATTTTGAAGGCACGGCGATGATTTTATCATTAAGCTCATTTACGCCCCCTATTTGGCTTCTTGCCACAAGTGCCGAGCCATTTTTGTGAGAGCTTAAAACGGCTTTGATATCAACGCCGTTTGCCCTTAACATAAGCCCAAGCGGGGCTAGTAAAAACGCCCCGTCTATCGCCCCAGCCCTTAGTGCTTCTGAAATTTCGCTCCAACTTGAAAATTTCAAAGGCACGATATTTACGCTTTTGCTAAACTCTTTTGCGATGATTAAAAGGTGGTCGCTAATGCTAAGATAGCCCACTTTTACGCCCTGTTTTAGGGTGTTTGCACTTAATAGGCTAGGAGATGAACAAAGCGCTAAAAATGAGCTAAAAATTTCAAGTGCCTTTCGCCTATGCATTTGACACCGCCAATCTACGCCAACGACTAATGCAACCATTGCCGTTTTTAACCGCCTCAATCTCCTTATTTAGGTGCTTTATGCTTGGCGTTACGATTAGCACGAAGTTGCCCTCTCGCTGTAATCTTTGCACCTTTGCGTCCTTAAAATAGCCCTTTGTGCCAGAAAATAGCACGGCAGCTGATGTGATTTTTTGCGTCAAAAGTGAGCCATTTAGGCGAATTTCAAGCACATCTTTTGGATTTGCGTTTTGGATATTTTTTGCTATATCTAAAATTTGCCCAAGTGCGCTCTCATACTCGGATTTTAGGCTCTCATAGCTATATGGCAGATACTTATTAATGTGTCCGTGGCTCTGATTTGAGCGGTTTATCTCATCAAGTGCCGAGCTAATGATCCCAGCCGCTATGCCTGTTTGAAGCAGGATAAATCCGGGCGTGATTTTACAAAGATAATCATAAATATCAGTGGCTAAAATATCGCTATCTGGCACGAAATAATCCCTTAAATTCACGCTCTTTGTCGCTGAGCCGTCAAGGGTTGCGTATTTTATGTGCTCGCTTAATTTCACACGCTCATCACAGCGGATTAATGCCATTATCGGATGCTCATCGCTTAAAGCAATAGCTCCAAAATAATGTCCGCTTTGTATATTTGAAACCCACGGCAAAGTGCCATTTATCAGGTATCCGCCATTAGTTTTTGTCGCTTTAAGATGATTTTTTTCAATATCAACAAAGGCTTTCATTGGATTGCTTAGTGCCGTGCCACCTAAAATTTCGCCACTTTGAAGCTTGGCTAAAATTTCAGCCTTTAAAGGCTCATTATCGCTATTTAAAACATACCAAATCAGTGCAAACTGGCACCAAACACAAAAGCCCGTAGTCCCGCACATATAAGACACCTTTGCTATGTTTTCTATCGCCTTTGATATGTCGTTTTTATCATTTAAGACCTTAAAAAAGCCCTGCTTTGCAAGGTCAGTGATGATATCTTTTGCGTATAAGCCCTGTGTGTCTATCTTTGCTGCTAACTTCTCTAACTTTTGTAGTGCCATTTTTTGCTCCTTAATTTACTTTAACATTTACATTTCTTAGTAATGTATTTACTACTGGCGAGTATTTTATGGCTTTATCAATAATCGCCCTATTTACGCTCTCATCTTTGTCCGTTTCAAATACGACATTTATGCGAATATCAGTCATACCAAGCGGTTTTTCGCTCAAATCGCCAGTGCCCCAAACAGCAGTGATATTTATATCGCCCTCAACGAAAATTTCAAGCTTTTTTACGATTACGTTTTGATCAACTGCGTTTGCGTGAATGCCAACAGAAATACAGCTACCAAGTGCCGCTAAAACCGCTTCACTCGGATTTGGTGCTGTGTCATCGCCTAGCAAAACTGGCGGCTCATCAACGATATAAGGCGGTAAATTTCTAATGTAGTTTTCGTGCCTAAATTTACCAGCTGCGATTGTGTGGCATTTTAGGGTTTTAATCACATCAGGGTTTTGCACGCCTGCTTTTTTTAGGGCTTCAAGCCCAGCCTTGTCAATTGGGTCAAGTCTAGAACAAGATGTTACGACTGGTTTTGACATTTTCTCTCCTTTGTAAAGATATGGTAAATAAAAAGTGTAATAATATCAACTTTTTTATAAAATAAAAATAAAATTTATTTACGATAAATTAGCTTTAATTTACAAACAGAGAAATTTTGTGTGAAATTTTGGGTTGAAATTTAAAATTATCGCTGAATTTTTAGGAATTTACCAGCAAAATCGTATCTAAATGTAAGCAGATTTTGCAGCATACCAAAAAGCACCATAAATGTAACAAAACTACTGCCACCATAGCTAAAAAATGGCAGCGGCACGCCAACAACTGGGGCAAAACCGATAGTCATTGAGATATTTACACCAACATAGATAAAAATCATTGTCGCAATCCCAGTAGTCATCACCTGTGCAAAATAGTCGTTTTTTAAGATGTAATTTAGGCTTAAAAGATGAATTATTAACGCCCCATAAAAGCAAAGAAGCCCCACAGCGCCGTAAAATCCAAACCTTTCACTTGTGTAAGCAAAGATAAAATCGCTCGTTGCAATCGGTAAAAATTTAAAATGCGTCTGTGTCGCCTCATCTCGTGATTTGCCCTTTAATCCGCCGTTGCCAATGGCAATTATGCTCTGTCTTACGTGATAGCTTGGCTTTTCGCTTAAAAAGTCGTGAATTCGCTTTTTTTGATAATCGTGCAAATTTTCATACAAAATCGGCGCACAAATCCCAATGGCTAGGGCTATGCTAATCCAAATTTTCTTATTTACGCCGATGACAAAAAGCACGGCATAGCCGACTAATAAAAGTATCAAAGCAGTGCCTAAATCAGGCTCTTTGGCAATTAGAAAAAATGGTAAAAGAATGTAAAAACTAAGGTGCAAAAACTGCTTTAAGCTATATCCGTCCTCGCCGGGCGGATTTTTTTTAATTAAATATGCAAGCATTAAAAGAAAGGCTGGCTTCATAATCTCGCTTGGTTGGAGCGTAAAATGCACAAATGGTATATCAAGCCAACGCTTTGCACCAAGCTTACTAATGCCAAAAAACTCAACGCTTAAAAGCAAAACGATATTTATCCAGTAAAGTGCTGGTATAAACCATAAAATTCGCCTTATCGGCAGTAAAAAAAATAGACAAAAACAGGCAAATCCGATGCCAAAATAGACGCTTTGCTTTGAGGCTAAAATTTCATTTGCCTCCGAGATTAAAATGTATGAAAATGCGATAATTGGCACGATTAAAAATATCTGAAAAAAGTCAAAATGTGTTAAAATACGCCTATCAAGCCTAATCAAAAATCAAACCTTAAAAAAATTTTGGCTTGATGATAACAAAAAAAGGTATAAATTTGGTTGAATTTAGAGCGGATAAAAGACAAAGATTAGATATTTTAGTCGCAAATGAGCTTAAAATTTCACGAAATCAGGCACTAAATCTGATAAAAGACAATCTTGTAAGCGTAAATAACAAAGAAATTTCAAAGGCTTCATTTAAAATTTCAGATAATGATTTAATAAGTGTTAAGTTTGGCGAAAAAAAAGAGGTTAAAAATGAATATGAAGTAAATTTTAACGTGCCTATAATTTACGAAGATGATGATATTTTAGTGCTAAATAAACCCCCACATATCGTAACACACGGCGCTTTAAGCCTAAAAGAGGCGACACTTGTTGAGTGGCTAAATCAAAATAATTTTATGCTCTCAAATTTAAACGGCGACACAAGGGCTGGTATCGTTCATCGCCTTGATAGAGGCACGAGCGGAGCGATAGTCGTGGCTAAAAATAACACCGCTCACAACGCACTCTCAGCCCAGCTAAGCGATAAAAGTATGGGGCGAATTTACCTTGCATTAACCGATTTGCCGATAAAAGAGCCTTGCGTGATTAACAGACCAATTGGCAGAAATCCGCAAAATCGCCTAAAAAACGCCGTAATCCCAAACGGACGAAGTGCAAAATCGGCATTTATAAATTTAATCTCACAAAACGGAATAAACCTAATCGCCGCAAAGCTTTTTACTGGCAGGACGCACCAGATTAGAGTTCATCTTTTAAGCATAAATCGCCATATTTTAGGCGATGATTTATACGGATTTAAGAGCGAAAAAGGTAAAATTGCACGCGTTATGCTTCACGCTTATATGCTTTATTTTACGCATCCAGTAACGAAAAAACGAGTGGTTTTTACCGCTCCTATTTACGATGATTTTAAAAATTTAGCACTAAGCAAGTTTAGTAAGGAGATATTTGATGAAAAAATTGATACGAAATTTCTTGATACCGCTTTTAGTGGCGTTTCTAGCTGGTTGTGCCTCAACTAGCGTCCCAACCCAGCAAAGTGCCTCCTTGCCGGTGGTTACGAGCCTTAAAACCATTAGCGATATGACGCAAATTGGCTTTGAGTGGCTTAGCGTAAATGATGAAAAAGTCATCGGCTATGAGCTTTACAGACTTGATACAAAGAGCCAGAAATTTAAATCCATAGCCGTTATAAACGATAGATTTGCCACTCATTACGTTGATACGGATTTAAAACCTGAAACGACCTACACATACCAGCTTCGCACATTTTCAGAGAGTGCTATATCAAATCCGGGCGAGAGCGTAAGTGCGACTACAAAACCGCTTTTAAATTCAGTCCCATTTGCACAAGCTATCGCTGGACTGCCAAATAGAGTAAAACTAATCTGGCGACCGCACCCTGACGCTAGCGTCGTTAGCTACGTGATAAAACGTGCTAATGCAAATGATGAGAAATTTAGCCACGTTGCCACGATTGATGGCAGGTTAAATGCTGAATTTATAGACACAAATGTAAAACCGGGCAAAAATTACAAATATATAATCTACGTAAAAACCGGCTCTGGCGTGCTTTCAAACCCAAGCGAAGTGATACAAGCCACGACTAAAAAGCTACCAAATCCAGTAACAAAAATAAACGCCACACAAAACGAACCAAAAAAGATAGTCCTAACGTGGCAAGCTCCACAAATTGATGACTTTTCGCATTATAATGTTTATAGGGCAATTAGCAAATTTCTGCCTTACACTTACGTTGCAAAGACCAGTGACACAAGCTTTGAGGATTTAATCAACTCAAACGGCGCAACAAGATACTACAAAATCACAGCTGTTGATATTGACGGACTTGAAAGCTTAAAACAAAACGAGCCAGTGCTTGGTGCTACCCTAGCCCAGCCAGATGCACCACAAATTAGTGCAAATTTTGACGGCAGTGGCATAAATGTAAGCTGGGAGCGTGTAAATAGAGCCTCTTATTACAGCGTTTTTAGAAGTGGCGGCGGCGACGATAAGAGCTTTTCAAATATCACAGAAACTAGCTTTTATGACAGCGATATAACGCAAAATTCTACCTATAAATACAGAGTCGTTGCCGTTGATGAGTTTGGACTAAGCTCTGATAAGTCAAACAGCGTTGAAATAGCGGTAAAATAATGCCAAATTTCATAGCTAAAAACCTAAAAAATAGAGCCTATCCGTTTGGCAAAGATGATGTTGAGTTTTTATGGGAGGCAAGCGATAAAAGCCACAGCCTAATCTACACAAAAAGTGGCGATGAGAGCTTTTTTATCGTTAAGAAACAAGACCAAAAGAGCCAAAATTTCATCATCAAAGGCGAAAAGCTAACAAAACCAGCCAAAATCGGACTTTTACAAAAGGCACTTTTAATTTACAAAGATGAAAACACAAGCCAAATCATAAGCGAAGCTATGGCTTACAAACCAGCAAAACTGCCAAAAAATGGCGAATTTATCCTAAATATCAATACTTTTATAGATGATTTTAACGAGCTAAAAAGCAGATTTAGCAAAATTTTTATTGAGATTGGCTTTGGCTCTGGCAGACACCTTTTATTTCAGGCTAAAAATCACGAAAACGCCCTAGTTATCGGTATTGAAGTCTATAAGCCAAGCATTGAGCAGGTCGCAAAACTAGCAATCGCTCAAAATTTAAAAAACGTAAGAGTGATAAACACGGATGCAAGGCTGATTTTATCGCTAATTGACTCAAATTTAGTGGATAAAATTTTCTTACACTTCCCAGTGCCGTGGGATAAGCAAGAGCACAGGCGAGTGGTTTCGGCTGAGTTTGTAAATGAGTGCCAAAGGGTGCTAAAAATGGGTGGGAATTTTGAGCTAAGGACTGATAGCAGGGAGTATTTTGATTTTAGCTTGGCTCTGTTTTTAAACCTAAAAAACGCCAAAATCGCACTTAATAAAAACGAAAATTTAGAAATTTCAAGCAAATACGAAGACCGCTGGCGAAAGCAAGAAAAAGATATTTACGACCTTATTTTTACCTGCGAAAATGAGAGTTTAAAAAGAGAAAATTTAGCCGAGTTTGAGTTTAAAAACAGCTACGATTTAGCCCAAATAAAACAAAATTTCAAGGACAGCACATACAAAGATGATGAAATTTTTGTCCATTTTGAAAAGCTTTATGTCGGACAAGACAGGCTTATTATCAAGGTCGCCTTTGGTGCGTTTAATAAGCCAGAACACTGCTATTTAAAGCTAGAAAACGGCACTTGCGAGTATTTTATAAAAAAACCACTTCTAACAAAGCAAAATTTAAAAGCCCACAGGATTTTAGAGGACACCTTAGCAAAATGCAAAGTATAATCAAAGCAAGAAACCTAATCCTAGCCTACGAAAACGAAGATGTCATCATAAAAAATGGGAATTTAGATGTCAAAACAAATGAATTTGTATTCATCACTGGCAAAAGTGGTAGCGGTAAATCCACGCTTTTAAAGTCGTTTTACGGCGAGATCCCAGTGCGTGCTGGCGAGCTAAATGTTTGCCTAACCTCGCTAAATAAAATTTCACAAAACGAGCTTGACAAGCTACGCCAACGAATTGGCATAATTTTTCAAAATTACAGATTAATTAACGAGTGGAGCGTCGAGAAAAACGTAATGCTACCACTAATCATCAAAGGAATTTCACGCTCAAACTGCGAAAAACAAGCCGCAAAACTGCTAAAACACGTAAATATGTCGCACAAGGCTGATAAATTCCCACTTGAATTAAGCGGTGGCGAACAGCAAAGGGTCGCTATGGCAAGGGCATTAGCACACAATCCAAACCTGCTTTTATGCGATGAGCCAACGGGCAACTTAGATGAGTATTCAAGCGATATCATCTGGTCGCTTTTGATGTCAGCAAGGGAGTATCTAGGCACGACAATCGTGGTCGTAACGCACCATATACCGATGAATTTACGCATATCTTATAGACATTTTGCCATTGAAAATGGAGCGATAAATGAGATCAATTAGCTTTATTTTAGCCCTAATCTCGCTGCTTTTTGCCGTGCAGTTTAGTGTGCTTTGTGCAAATGTCGTAAAAGAGTATGAAAAGCTGATGAATAGCGACTACAACATAATAATCGTTTCAACAAAAGAGCTAACCGAGCCAGAGCTTCGTCCGCTCGTGCCGACACTCTCATCGCTTTTGCCACTTAGTGCTAAAAAGATAGTTGATCGGCTAAATAACGACATTTCAAGCAAAAATTTATCAATCCTACAAAACGCCCTGCCAAAATTTTACACCCTAAAACTAAACGCCCTGCCAAGCACTGAGTATATGAAGCAAATACGCCAAAAACTGCTTAACATTGACGGCGTTAGCAAGGTTGAGACTTTTTTAAGAACTCACGATAAAGTTTATAAGACCCTAAATTTACTTAAATTTATCTCTTACATTTTTATCGGCATTGTCGGATTTACCGGGCTTTTGTTGATGTCAAGGCAGATTAGAATTTGGAGCTTTGAGCATAGAGATAGGATTGAGATTATGAGCCTTTTTGGGGCTAGTTTTTGGCAAAAAAGTGCCGTGCTTTACAGATATGCCATTTTTAGCAGTATCGTTGCTACGCTTGTTGTAACAGCTATATTTTACTTTTTGCCAGATTTTATCTCATCAAAAGAGTTAATTAGCCAAATTAGCATTGCCGTGCCTAAAATTTCACTCATTGATGAAGCACCTACACTGCTTGGTATTTCGCTATTTATTAGCATTTTTATGGTTAGCGTTGTAACAAAAAGGGTAAGTTAGCTGTGAGAATTTTACTCATCATCGCCCTTGTGTTTTTATCCGCCTTTTCTCAAACGCAAAATACAAAAAAACGCATAGAAACAAATAAAAATTCCCTTCGTTCAACTGAAATTTTATCCCAGCAGTTAAACAAAAAGCTTGATGATTTAGCAAACGACATCATAAACGGCGAAAAAGAGCTAAAAAATATCGCCATATCAATCCTAAAAACAAAGGAGCAAATCCTAAATTTAGAAGGCAACGCAACGGCTGCAAACAAAGAGCTTGATAACCTAAACGAGCAAAACAAGGACTTAATCCGCACACAAAAACAGACCGAAGATAATATTATTAGAATCATCGCCGAGGATTTTTCGCTTGATTTAATCCTTGAAGATGGCGGTGTTGATGAGAGCGACGAGGCGATAGTAGCGACATCTGTGCTTTCAAAGCTAAATAATGTGCTAAAAGATGACCTTAAAAAAATGGCAAAAAACTACGAGCAAACTTCAAATTTAATCAAAGAAAAATCAAACAAAATTGAGCAAATTGAGGGCAGAATAAAAGAGCATAAACGCAAACAAAACGAGCTAATTGCCCTTGAAAATAACCAAAAAAAGGCGATAGCCAACCTAAAACGAGATAAAGAAATTTACACCAAAAAACTAGCAAAACTACAAATCCAGCAAGATGAGCTTAGAAAGACACTTGAAGAGCTAGCAATCATCGCAAAAAAAGAGGACGAGGCACAAAAAAAGGCAGCCGAGCAAAAATCAAAAAAACAGCAACAAGCCTCAAAAGATGGCGATATAAAACAGCTTGGTTCAAGCTATCAAACAAGCTCTGTTAAACGCTACACTGGGGCTAAAACGATAGCTCCACTTGATGATTTTGTGGTTAAACAAAAATTTGGTAATTACGTTGATCCAATTTATAACATTAAAATTTTTAACGAATCTGTCGTTTTAAGGTCAAAAACCCTAGACGCAAAGGTTAAAAGCGTGCTAAATGGCAAGGTTGTCTTTGCAAAGCAAACCCAGCTACTTGATAAAGTGATAATCATTGAAAACGACAACGGCATACACACAATCTACGCTCATCTAAGCCAAATCGCCCCGACAATAAAGGTCGGTGTCAGAGTGCAAAAGGGCTACATTATCGGCAGGGTCAAAGATGACCTGACCTTTGAAGTAACGCAAAAAAACTATCACATTGACCCACTTGAAATGATCGCTCAAAAATAGCTTATTAGCTTATTTTAAACCCTTTTTGGGTAAAATCCTAAAATTTTTAAGGAGCAAATAATGGGTAAGAGAAAACGTGTCTTGGTAAAATTTTCAGGCGAAGCATTAGCCGGTAGCACCGGTTTTGGTATTGATAACTCTATTTTAAAATTCATAGCCGATGAGATAAAAGAGCTAGTTAGCCACGATATTGAGGTTGGCATAGTCATTGGCGGCGGCAACATTATCCGTGGCGTAAGCGCAGCGCGCGACGGCATCATAAAACGCACAAGTGGAGATCATATGGGGATGTTAGCGACCGTGATAAACTCAATTGCTATGCGCGAGGCATTAGAGCACACTGGCGTTGATGTGCGTGTGCAAAGTGCTATAAAAATGGAGGCGATTTGCGAAACATTCATCGTTGGCAGAGCACAAAGACACCTTGAAAAGGGTCGTGTCGTTATCTTTGCAGCTGGCACTGGCAATCCTTTCTTCACCACCGACACAGCAGCTACTTTACGTGCCATTGAGATTAATTCAGATATGATTATTAAGGCTACAAAGGTTGATGGCGTTTATGATAAAGACCCAGCAAAATTTAGCGACGCTGTGCTTTTAAAAACTCTAAGCTACAAAGACGCAATGCAAGATGATATAAAAGTAATGGATGATACCTCTATCGCCCTAGCACAGGATAATAAACTACCGATTTTGGTTTGCAATATGTTTAAAAAAGGCAACCTTTTAAGCATTATAAATGGCGATGATGACGCACTTTACTCAATCGTAAAATAAATTTCAAAGGATAAAAATGAGAACAGAACAAATCACAGCACAGGCACTAAAACAGCTAGGAGATGACAGATACAAGCTATCGCTTGTCGTTGCAAAAAGGGCTGAGGCTATCGCAAATGGTGCTGAAATTTTAGTAAATACAGACACTTCAAAACTAAAACCAGCAGATATAGCACTGCTTGAAGTAGCACAGGGCAAAATCGGTTTAGAGGCTATTATTGAAACAAAATAGTATCTTTTTAGAGCAGTTAATTAGCCAAATTATTGAGATTAAAAGCGTTACAAACGCCCAAAATTTGCTCTTTTCACTCTATGAGCCAACTTATAGGCTAGAAAAAGCAATAGATAAATGTATCACGCTTCACGCAGGGCAATACAGAAAGAGTGGCGAGCCTTACGCTATCCACCCGATTTTAGTCGCTTGCATTGTCGCTTATATGGGTGGCGATGAGAATATGCTAATTGCTGCCATACTTCACGATGTCGTTGAAGATACCGACGCCACGCAAGATGATGTCAGGGCTGAATTTGGCGAAGAGGTGGCAAAATTAGTTGAAGCACTCACAAAAATCGTAACAATCAGAGAAGATAAGCTAGTTAGTTCAAGCAGTAATGAAAAACTAGCAAGCTCAGCCCTTACATTTAGAAAAATGCTCTTAGTTTCTATTGAAGATATCAGGGCGTTAGTCATTAAGCTTTGCGACAGACTTCATAATATGCTAACTCTTGACGCACTTCGCCCAGAAAAGCAAAAGCGAATCGCCGAAGAGACGCTAATGGTCTATGCACCAATCGCACACAGGCTTGGAATTTCATCAATTAAAAATATCCTTGAAGATTTAAGCTTTAAGTATATCCTGCCAGATGAATATGCTAAAATTGACAGCTATTTAAACGACCACAAACAGCAACTAGCCCTAAAACTCAACGCCTTTTACGATAAGGTAACGCAAATTTTACTTCAAAACGGCTTTTCAGAAAACAACTTTGAAATGCAAAAACGCATAAAGCACCACTACTCAATCTACCTAAAAATGCAACGAAAAGGTTTTAGCATTGAAGAGGTGCTTGATTTACTAGCCATTCGCATTATCGTAAATGACCCGCTTGATTGTTACCTTGCACTTGGCTGTTTGCACATAAATTTTAATCCGCTAATCTCACGTTTTAAAGACTATATCGCCCTGCCAAAACAAAATGGCTATCAAACGATACACACAACAATTTTTGATGATAAGAGCATTTTTGAGATTCAAATTAGAAGCTACGATATGCATAAGACCGCAGAATACGGCGTTGCGGCACATTGGAAGTATAAAGGTGGCAGTCTTTTAAATCCAAAACTTGACTGGCTAAATGATATTAGTATGCAAAATGAAGCTGAAAATAACCCAGAAGAGCTTTATGAATACGCAAAAGACAGCCTTTACATTGAAGATATTGCCGTTTATTCGCCAAAAGGCGGAATTTTCACCCTGCCACGTGGTGCCACTGCACTTGATTACGCATATGAAATTCACACCGAAATTGGACTTTATGCAAAAGAAGCTTACGTAAATCGCATAAAAGTGCCACTTTTAACCGAGCTTAAAAACGGCGATATCGTTCGGATTGTAACTGATGATGAGCCAAAATATCGCTGTTCGTGGATAAATAGCGTAAAAACCGGCAAGGCAAAGGCGACAATAAGATCGCTTTGTAAGCAAAAAATGCGTGAGCTAAATCACAAAATCGCAATTGAAATTTTAAGCGGAATTTTTGATGTTTTACCAGAGAAAATTTCAAAATGGATTGAAGTTGAAGATTTAAGCAAGAAAATTTTTCGCATTGCAACCGATTCAATCTACCTGCAAGAGGTCGTAAATATCTTTAAAAAACATATGAAAAAAGAGCGTGCCTTCGTGCTTAGCATAGGCGATAAATACAGCGTTAAAAAGCAAAAATTTGAAAATATCGTAATCTACTCAAATCACAAAATAACAAACGTTGAGTTTGATTACTGCTGTAACCCAAAAAGAGGCGATAGCATTGTCGGATTTAGAAACGGACACAACGTGCTAGTTCATCACAAGCTTTGCGAAAGAGCAAATAAGATGATAGGCAAAAACGAAATGGCGTTTGTAAAATGGACAAAAATCGCCCCACACCGCTACAAAATCATCTTAAATTTAGAAAACCGCAAAGGTGCTTTGGCTGAATTTTTAACCTTTTTAGCAAGGCTTGGCGTAAATGTCGCAACGATAAATTTAAACGAAAGTGGCGATATTTCGCGAAATTACTTTGTTTTAAGCGTTGAAATTAGCGAAAATATCAGTGCTGATGATGTCAAAGAGCGATTAAAAGAGCGTTATAAAATCATTGATTTTACCTCACAAGATGACGCTTACAATTAAATTTAAAGGATAAAAATGGTTGATATTAACAGGATAATTAGCGAGTTAAAGCGTGGAGTTGCCGAGATTATTGATGAAGAAAGGGTCGTTAGTTTAGTTAAAAATTTCTACGAAAAGGGCGAAAATTTCTACGTAAAAGCTGGATTTGACCCAACAGCACCAGATTTGCATTTAGGGCATTCTGTCGTGCTTACAAAAATGGCTTTTTTGCAAAAACACGGAGCTATCGTTCAGTTTTTAATCGGCGATTTTACAGGGCAAATTGGCGATCCATCAGGCAAATCAGCCACGAGAAAAAAGCTTGATAAAGCACAGGTTTTAAAAAATGCAAAAACCTACGAAGAGCAAGTTTTTAAAATTTTAGACCCAGAAAAAACCATAATAATGTTTAACTCAACTTGGTGCAACGAGCTTGGTGCAGCTGGCATTATTGAGCTTACAAGCACCTTTGCCGTGGCTAGAATGTTAGAGCGAGATGACTTTGAGAAGCGATATAAGGCTGGGAATTCCATATCAATTAGCGAGTTTATGTATCCGCTTTTACAGGGTTATGACAGCGTGGCAATGAAGTGCGATATTGAAATGGGTGGAACGGATCAGAAATTTAACCTTTTAATGGGTCGCACACTTCAAAGAACCTACAACATCGGCAAAGAACAAGCTGTGATTATGATGCCACTTCTTGAAGGGCTTGACGGAGTCAATAAAATGAGCAAAAGCCTTGGCAACTACATCGGCGTAACCGACCCAGCTAACGATATGTTTGCAAAAACTCTAAGCATTTCAGATGAGCTTATGTGGCGTTGGTATGAGCTACTTAGCATAAAATCAAACGATGAAATTTCAAAGCTAAAAGATTCTGTTAATAACGGCACGTATCATCCAAAAAAGGCAAAAGAGGATTTAGCGCTTGAAATCACGGCTCGTTATCACGGCGATGAAATGGCACAAAATGCAAAGGCTGAGTTTGATAAAATTCACTCTGAGAATAAAATCCCAACCGAGCTTGACGAATTTAGCACAAATGCCCCAGCTTGGGTCGTAGAAGCATTAGTTTTATGCAAACTAAGTCCTACAAACTCACAAGCGCGCCGCGATATAAACGCAAATGCCGTCAGCATAAATCAGCAAAAGATCTCTGACGAGCAACTAAAACTTGGCGTTGGCGAATATATTTTGCAAGTTGGCAAACGAAAATTTGCAAAGTTAAAGGTAATTTAATGCAATCTGTAAAAATAGGCAAATATGAGATAAAATATCCAATAATTCAAGGCGGTATGGGGCTTGGCATAAGCTGGGACAAGCTAGCTGGCAATGTCAGTCTAAATGGCGGTCTTGGCGTGATTAGCTCGGTTGGCACTGGTTATTATGAAAATAGAGCTCACATTGACAAGGAGCTAAACGCAAAACCCTTTGGTAGCGAGAATTTCTACTCCACAAAGGGACTAAGAGCCGTCATCGCAAACGCTCGTAAAATTTGTGGCGACTTGCCACTAGCAGCAAACATAATGTATGCAGCAAACGACTACGCAAGAGTCGTAAAAGATGCTTGCGAGGCTGGTTTTAATATCATCATCTCAGGTGCTGGACTGCCTACAAACTTGCCAGAATTTACTCAAAATTTCAAAGATGTCGCCCTAGTGCCAATCGTAAGCTCGGCAAAAGCCCTAAAAATCATATGCAAACGCTGGATGCAACGCTACGAGCGACTACCTGACGCCGTTGTGCTTGAAGGTCCGCTAAGTGGCGGTCATCAGGGCTTTACCTACGAGCAGTGCTTAGATCCAGCCTATCAGCTTGAAAATTTAATCAAACCAGTAAAAGATGAGATCGCCCAGTGGGGTAGCTTCCCGCTCTTTGTCGCTGGTGGAATTTGGGATAAAAACGACATTGACAAAGTCATCTCACTTGGTGCAAACGGCGTTCAAATGGGCACTCGCTTTATTGGCACACACGAATGCGACGCAAGTCTTGGCTTTAAAGAGGTGCTAATAAACGCCAAAAAAGAGGACATTGAGCTGATTAAAAGCCCAGTTGGCTACCCAGCACGTGGGATTAGGACTAATTTATTAAATTTAGTTGATAAGCGACAAGGCCCTAAAATTCAGTGCATAAGCAACTGCGTAAGCCCTTGCGGGCGTGGCAAAGAGGCAAAAATGGTCGGATACTGCATAGCTGACAGACTTTTTGACGCATTTAGCGGCAAAAAAGAGAGCGGACTATTTTTTAGCGGTGCAAACGGCTACCGATTAAATGAGATTATTAGCGTTAAAGAGCTGTTTAAAAAGCTCATAGAAGGCGAAAATGATTAGAGTTTTACTTGCGATTTTACTATTTTTAAGCACGATTTTTGCAAACGCAACCTTTGAAAATTTTGATAAGAATTTTAAAAATGCACCAAAACAAACGAAGCAAAAAATTCACAACGAGCTTAAAAATTTATACGTAAAATCGCTTGTAGGCAATGATTTAGAGCTACAAAAAGGCGCATTAAATCGCCTAATCATCAGCTCAAAAGCCCTAAATTTAAACGCAAACGAATATCAAAAAGATTTAGCAGATTTATCAAAACAAGCCACCACAAAACTACCATATCTTTTAAGTGCCACAAAGGGCGAAAACGCCCTAGTTTTAAAATTTAACCAGCCGATTTTGGCAAAAAATATAAAAATTTTCACCCTAAATGACAAAAATGGATTTAGAAATGTCATTGATATAAACGCCATTTTAAACGGCAAACCGCTAAGTTATACAAATTTCATCACAAAAGAGATAAACATTGCCCAAAACAACAAGCAAACAATCAGAATCGTCTTTAAAGACAAAGCCCAAAAAAATATAGACGCAAAAATAGATGAAAATTTATTGATAATCGCTACTAAAAATTTTATCTCAAACGAGAGCCTAACTAAACCAATAGCAAAGCAAAAACCACTGCCACAAAAGGCACAGCCAAAGCAGGTTAGAGCATTAAAAACCATAGTCATTGACCCCGGTCACGGAGGCACGGATCCGGGCGCGATAAATGGCAAACTACAAGAAAAAACGGCAGTTTTACAGGTGGCAAAACGGCTTGGCAACGAGCTAAAAAGCAGAGGTTATAAAATTTTTTACACAAGAGATAATGACTTTTTTATAAATTTACGCTCACGCACAAAAATGGCAAACGATAAATCCGCCGATCTTTTTGTTTCAATCCACGCAAACGCCGCTCCAAACGCACAAAAAGCAGCCACAATGCGTGGAGTTGAAACATTTTTCTTATCCCCAGCAAGAAGCGAAAGAAGCAAAAACGCAGCCGCATTAGAGAATAAATCTGACATTGAAGAGATGGATTTTTTCTCAAAGCAGACCTTTTTAAATTTCTTAAATCGCGAAAAAATCATCGCTTCAAACAAGCTTGGTATTGATATACAATCTCAAATTTTAAGCAGTCTAAAAAATAAGCGTTATCAAGTAATAGACGGCGGAGTTAGAGAAGCACCATTTTGGGTGCTTGTGGGTGCTTTAATGCCAGCGGTTTTAATTGAAATTGGCTACATAACCCACCCAGTTGAGGGCAAAATGCTTTTTGATGAACGTTATCAAGAGAGCCTAGCACAAGGCATTGCAAACGGCGTTGATGAGTATTTTAACAAAAACAAATGAGATACGCCACGCTAAATTTCAAGGGCGAAACCGCCTTTAACGCCGAGTTTGACGACATTTATTTTAACACTCAAAAGCCAGAAAAAGAGAGCGAATTTGTTTTTACTAGCGTTTTTGACACGCTTTTAGACACAAAAGATAGTTTTATCGTAGGCGAGGCTGGGTTTGGTGCTGGGCTAAATTTTCTAACGCTTTGTGCTAAATTTTTAAAAACAGACAAAAAACTTCACTACGTTAGCATTGAAAAAACGCCATTTTGCGTTGATGATTTGGCTAAAATTTATCAAAAACTTGGCGTTTTTAAGGGCTTAGTTAAACGGCTAATTAAAATTTATCCGCCATTAAGTAGCGGAATTTTTCGCTTAGAATTTCATAAAAATATCACGCTTGATCTCTGTTTTGGCGAGATTTTTGATACGCTAAAAGAGCTTGATTTTAAGGCTGATGTTTGGTTTTTAGACGGCTTTTCGCCCGCTAAAAATCCGCAAATGTGGAGCGATGAAGTAATGAGCGAAATTGCAAGGCTAACACGCCAAAATGGCGTAGTTTGCACCTACTCATCGGCAAAAATCGTGCGTGAAAATTTAGAAAAAAATGGCTTTTTAGTCACACTTTTAAAGGGTTATGCCAAAAAACGCCAAATGATTAGGGCTGTGCTTAAAAATCAGCCAAAAGATGATATAAAATTCTCATATTTTTCTCGCCCACAAAGCGATGAAAATCTAAAAAATGCCCTGATAATTGGCGGTGGCGTGGCTGGGATTTTAACGGCGATTGAGCTAAAAAAACTTGGGCTAAACGTGAAAATAGCCGAAAAAATGAACGAAGTAGCCACAAATGGGTCAAGCAATTTAAGCGGAATTTTAATGCCACTCATCACAAAAAACGGCGTGAAACTTGGTGCTATGCACAAAAATGCCTTTTTAAACGCAAGCTCATTTTACAAGCAAAACGCCCCAAAATCGGTAGCAAAATTCACTGGCTGTGCCGATTACGCTTACGATGAAACCCTTATTAAACGCTACAAGGACGCCACGCTAAATGACGCTCATATTTACGAATTTAACGAGCAATCATCGCCCTACCCACACATTTTTTGCCACCACTCAGCTTTAATGCACCCAAATAAAATGTGTAAAATTTTAAGTAAAAATTTACACATTTTATTTAACCACGAATACAAATCGCACAAGCACCTAAAAAACGGCAAAATCAGCGTGAAATTTCAAGATAAAACCACCATAAAAACCGATATTTTAATATTTTGTTCTGGTAGTCACAGCAAAGAGATTTTTAAAAATCTACCGCTTAGCTTTGTTAGAGGTCAGGTTACGCACATTAAAACCAGCTTTAATCCGCCCTGCCCCATAAGTGCAAAAGGCTACATAACCCCTTGCTACAAGGGCGTTTGCGTGGTTGGGGCGACCTACTTGCGAAATGAAATTTTTAACGCTCCAAAACCAAGCGATGACATAGAAAATTTAGAAAAAATCAGCGAATTTTTAGACAAAAACGAAGTAAAAATTGTAAAATCAAACGTAGCTTACAGGAGCTATTCAAGCGACAGAGCTCCCATAATTTCGCCACTTTTTGATGAAAATTTTTACAAAACTACCTACAAAAAGTTATTTTGGCTAAAACACAAAGGCATCGCAACACCCCCAAAATACGAGCCAAATGTCTATTTAAACATAGCTCACGGCTCACGTGGACTTGGCACAGCAGTGCTTGGGGCAAGGCTGGTGGCTGATTACATAAAAAATCGCCCACTTTGCATACAAAAATCCCTAGCCTACGAGCTTCACGCCGCTAGATTTTTAATTAGAAAACTAAAAAAGGGACAAGAATGAACGATGAGTTTTATATGGATTTAGCCATTAAAAAGGCGTGGCAATTTTTGGTTTTAACCTACCCAAACCCAGCCGTTGGGTGCGTGATTTTAGATGAAAATGGCAGAATTTTAAGCATTAAAGCACACAAAAAAGCTGGATTTTTACACGCCGAGCCACTTGCGATTTTGTTTGCACTTTTTAGCAAAAATGGCGAAATTTTAAGCGAGTTTTTAAGGCTTTATAATCAATTTTTTAACACCAATTTTAAAAACCAAAATGAGCTTGAAAACGCCGATTTAGACGCTAAATTTAGCTATGATTTTATTCTAAAAAATCACTCAAATTTACTAAAAAACGCAACCGCTTACGTTACGCTTGAACCCTGTGCTCATCAGGGCAAAACCCCGCCCTGTGCAAACCTTTTTGTCGCTTTAAAATTTAAAAGCGTCATCATTAGCCAAAGCGATTTAAACAAAATCGCAAGCGGTGGAGCAAAAATTTTAAAAGACGCTGGGATCGCCGTAAAAATGGGTGTTTTAAACGATGAAGGCAAGAAGCTTTTAGAGCCTTTTGTCTCGTGGCAGAGCGGGAATTTTAGCTTTTTTAAACTTGCCATTTCAAAAAACGGCGTGGCAACTGGCGGGATAATCTCAAACCTAAAAAGCAGAACTCACGCTCACGAATTAAGGGGCGTTTTAGACCTTTTAATAATTGGCGGCAACAGCGTAAGAACCGACCGCCCAAGACTTGATGCAAGACTGGCAAATGCCAAAGCCCCAGACGTGCTAATCTACTCAAAAAGAGATGATTTTGATAAAACGATACCGCTATTTAATGTGCCAAATAGGGGCGTAAAAATTTCAAATAGTTTATGTAATTTAAATGCAAAGTTAATAATGTATGAGGGCGGAGAAAATCTTTTAAAAGAGATGATTAATCATAAAATTTCTAATTTAAAATGGCTTTTAATCTATCAAAGCAGTCAGTTTAAAACTGGCAGAAATGTTATGTTAGATTTTAGTTTAAATCCGCTTTTTCAGAGCAAAATTGATGATGGAATTTATGGGTGGTATGAGTTATGTTAAGATGGTTATTTGTCGTTGTAGTCGCATTTGTCGCTGGGGTTTTGCTAAATTTTTATGCATACAAAAGATTTTTTAAAAAGATATATTTTTTACAGCCATATCTAAAATTTATCCGCCCTATTTTTTATCTAATTAGCATTTTAGAGCTTATTTTTATCCTTTCAGTTTTAGTAAATTTTAGGCTCTCACTCTTTGTTTATCTAGCTGGTGCTACACTGCTTGGATTTAGCTGGTTTATGTTTTGTATCGCTCTTATTTATGATATATTAAGAAGTAGTTTAAGAAAGACAAAATTTAATGCAAACAGGCGGAAATTTATAAAAATCTGCTTTGATTTAGCATTTTTAATCGCATTTTTTGGCTACTTTTTGCGTGGAGTTTTTACCGCTTTAAGACCGCCAAAAATCACACAAAGGCAGATAAAAATCAAAAATTTATCACACCCACTTAGAATCGCCTTAATTTCAGACGTTCATATCGGCGAGTTTTTACAAAAAGAATTCCTAGCCACGCTAGTTTATCAAATCAATCAAACAAAGCCCGATTTAGTCGCAATTGCAGGCGATTTGGTGGATTTAAGTGCTGATAATATCGGCGATTTTTTAGAGCCACTTAGGGATTTAAAAAGCACATATGGGACATTTTATGTGCCGGGCAACCACGAGTATTATCACGGCATTGACGGGATTTTAGAGAAAATTTCAGGGGTTGGGGTTACAATTTTAGGCAACAGCTCAAAAGTCGTTGGTGGCGTGAATTTATGCGGTGTTTATGATTTGGCTGGGGCTAAGTTTGACCACCTAGCACCAGACCTAAATCAAGCCCTAAAACAGACCAAAAGCACTCTGCCGACAATACTTTTATCACACCAGCCAAAATTTATAAATTCAATGCAAAAGAGCGTGGATTTGGTGCTTTGTGGGCATACTCACGCAGGGCAAATTTTCCCTTTTCAGCTCCTAGTTTTGCTTGATCAGCCCTATTTATACGGACTTTATAAACATAATGATAAAATGCAAGTTTATGTAAGCTCTGGTGCTGGATTTTGGGGGCCACCGGTTAGAATTTTAGCACCAAGTGAGATCGCTATACTTGACTTAATAGGAGATTAAAATGTCATTTAACAACATTATTTCAAAAATTTTTGGCGTAATTGCAAAGTATGAATTCCCAAAAGTGTTTCAAACGCCCATAAATCGCTGGTATGTGCGTCATTTTGGCATTGATATGAGCGAGTTTTGGCACACGCAAAGCTATAAAAGCCTAAACGCACTTTTTACACGCGAATTTATCGTGCCACGCCCATTTAATGATGAGCCAAACGCCTTTATAAGCCCTTGTGACGGCACCTGCCTTAGCTTTGGCAAGAGCGAAGGCGATATGGCTTTTAGCGTAAAGGGGCAAGATTACAGCCTAAGCGAGCTTTTAGGCGGTGCGATGAGTAGCTACGAGCTAAAAAACGGCTACGATTTTGCAAATATCTACCTTAGCCCACGCGACTATCACTACTATCACGCACCCTGCGATATGCAAATAGTGCGTGCTTTGCACATACCGGGCGGGCTTTATAGTGTTGCGGTTAAGTGGCTAAGAAAAGTTGATAGTCTTTATATCAAGAATGAGCGTGTAGTTTTAGAATGCTTGGTAAATGGCTCAAAACTTTGGCTCGTTTTTGTGGGTGCTTTAAACGTTGGCAAGATGAATTTTAGCTTTGATAAACGCATAAAAACAAACGCAACAGCAAATCAAATGCAAACCTACAACTACGATGAGCTTTTTGTAAAAAAGGGCGAAAGACTTGGGAATTTTGAGCTTGGCTCAACAATCGTAATTGTAAGCGAAAACGGGCTTTTAAATTATGATTTAGACTACCAAAAACCACTAAAATTCGGTCAAAAAATCGCTACTTTTTAAATCCTCAAAAACGAATTTTGCTTCGCTTTTGCCATAAAGTTTAAATTTATCGCAAAGGCGACTTGCAAACTAGCACACCTTGATACGACATAGCTAAGGTTGCCTAGCCTTACTTCGCTGCCGTTTTTACCGCTTTTGTAATTTTTTAAGGTTGTAATTACTCCGACTTGCAAGGCATTACCACTAATGCCAACGTGGGTAAAATTCACGCCATTTTTTAGGCAAAATTTTGAAATTTCACGCTTTAAACTAATATCATCAAGCGCATCCATAAAAATATCAGCACCAAAAAAATCGCCAAAATCGCTGGGTGCTATCTGCTTTGTTACGACTTTTAAATTTAGTGCTGGATTTATGCCTAAAAGCTCATCTTTAAAATTAAACCTATTAAAAACTCGTGTTGTTAGCAGTATAAAAATCGTTAAATTTTGACTAAAATTAAAAACTTAGATAAAATGATTTTTAAATAATTTTAGGAGAAAATTATGGCTGATGAGTTAATAAAAAAAGAAAATGCCGATGAGATAAAGCTAAAAGAGGCGATAGAAAATAACGATGTCGTGGGGATTTGGCAAGAGTGCGATGACTTTAATAAGCTAAGCGAAACGACCATAAAAACTATGCAACACATAAACGATGAGCAGGTGCGTGAATTTACGCAAAAATTAACACAAACAAACGAAAAAATCCTAACTCTGACCTTTGAAGGCGTAAAAAAACACCACGAAAAGCAAAACCAAAAGCGTGAGAAAATTTTTAAAAACCAGCTAATAACCTACACGATTTTGGCGTTTTTAGCTGGAGTTGTCGTTGGGATTTTTGCCGTTAGATTAATGCAAAATTAACAGCACTTTTAATATGCACCAAAGTCGTATCAAAAAGCCTGATTTTGCTCTCATTTTGGCTTACTAAAAGCCCGATTTCAGTGCAACCAAGCACCACTGCTTGTGCATTGTTTTGGCTAAATTAGCTAATGATTTGTAAAAATTTCTGCCTAGTGCTTTGAAGCTTTTTGCCTAAACATAGCTCGTTAAAAATGGCAGAATTTATAAAATCCATATCACTTTGGCTTGGCAAAACCACGCTCACACCGCCATTAATTAGTGTGCTAACGTAAAAATTTTCACTCATCGTGTATTTTGTGCCTAGAAGTCCGATTTTACTTACATTCTCTCTTTTTAGCTCATCAAGCATCGCCTTTGCAATGTGTAAAACTGGGATTTTTACGCTACTAGCAACCAAGCCATAGACCTTATGCATTGTGTTTGTGCAGATTAAAATAAAATCACAACCTGCATTTTGTAAAATTTTTGCCTGATTTGATAAAATCACAGCTGCCTCGTCCCACCTATTTTGCCTTTGAAGTAGCTCAATCTCACTAAAATTTACGCTTGTTAAAACTATTTTTGCACTATTTAAACCACCTAGTTTTTCATTTACTAATTTATTTATCTGCTCGTAATAAGTCGTAGTTGATTCATAACTCATACCGCCAATAAGTCCGATAGTCTTCATCAAATTCTCTCTATTTTTGGCTCGCCAAAGAGCATTTTTGCACTGCTAATAATGCCTTCTTGCCTGATTTTTTCAAGCTCGGCTTCGCTTTTATTTGCGTTAATTGATAAAATTTCGCTTCTAATATCTTGAATTTGCGGTTTAGTTTGCTGTGTTGGCACCTTTATGCTCTGCCTTAAAAGCTCATCTTCTGGCGTATTTAGCGTGGTTTTTGGCTCGGCTTTTACGACGCTCATCTTTGCATCTTGCCCAAAAAGCGAGCGTAAAAGTGGCATTAAAACGCCGTTGTAGTGGCTTCTAATTAGCTCTCTATCGTCGCCAGTTGCGTTTGAGATGACTTTTAGTTCGTTGTTTTCAAAGCTTACAAATTCTGTGTTATTTTTAAAGCAATCGCCTAAATTTTTATTTCTATCGTAAATTTTTGCTAAAAATTTCTCATAAGCATTTTGCTCTTTTGGCTTTGAAATTTCAGGCTCAAACTGCTTTAAAGTAGCAGTTTTTGGCTCGTTTTGAGCCACCAAAATCGCCTCATCAATGCTTTTAAGATTTGTCGCTTCAATCATCATAAAAAACATAATGCTAAGCACGAAGCCATTGTCGCTCGTGGTATTTAGCATACCCTTTGCCTGTGCTAAAATGCGAAAAAATCGCTCACAAATAAGCAGTGAAAATCTTGGGTCGGAGTTTAAAAATTTATCCTTTAAACTAGCAATTAGCTCATCAATAATCATCTCAGCTTCGTAAATTTCAAGCTCGCTAATCGCGCTTTTTAGCCCCTCTTTATCGGCGTTTAGTACCAAATTTAAAAGCTCTTCAATACGGCTTGGATCAAGAAGTCCTAGCATATTAGCCACGGCAGTTTGCGTGATATTTTCATTCGTGTAAATTATGGCCTGATCAAGCAGTGTAAGCGTGTCCCGAAGCGAGCCAGCACCACTTCTGGCTAAAATTTCAAGTGCCTCTTTTTCGTATTTAATGTTTTCTTTGCTTAGAATAAATTCTAAATGTTTAAGCACGGCGTAGCGGTTAATCTGCTTAAAGCGAAAGTGCTGTGTGCGTGATAAAACGGTGGCTGGTAGCTTTAATGGGTCGGTGGTCGCAAGGATAAATTTCACATAGCTTGGTGGCTCTTCAAGGGTCTTTAAAAGGGCATTAAACGCCTCTCTTGTAAGCATATGCACCTCATCAATGATGAAAATTTTAAACCTTGCCATTGAGGGGTTGTATTTGGTTTGCTCAATCAAATCCCTAATGTCATCAATCTTTCTGTGACTAGCAGCGTCCATTTCAATGATATCAATGTGTCGTGATTCGTTTGCCATTTGGCAGTGGGCACACTTCTCGCAAGGTCTTGCGGTCGGACCATTTTCGCAAACTAGGGCTTTTGAGAAAATTCTAGCACTTGATGTTTTACCACTACCACGAAGTCCAGAAAAGAGATAGGCGTGTCCTAATCTATTCTCATCTAGCGCGTGAGTTAGGCTCTTGCTAACCGCCTCTTGTCCGATAAGCTCATCAAAATTTTTAGGTCTATATTTTAGTGCTAGTGCTTGCAATTTAGCCCCCTGTGTGCAAATTTAAAGCGAGATTTTACTAAAATTCGTATAAATTTTAGATATAATCGCCAAAAAATTAAAAGGAGAAAATATGAAAAAAGCAGTCTTGTTTGTGCTAATCGCACTTGGAATTTTAGGCGTATCAGGGTGCGAAAGAAACGACTATCAGCACCCTTTACACCGCTCAACAAAATAAAGCTAGGGCGGACTACATAAACACCGGTATATCGGTGTGTTCTAAGAAAAATTTTGAAGTCCCGCCCAAAAACATCTCTCTTAGCCCATTTTCGCCCTGTCTGCCAGTTACGATTATATCGGCGTTGTTATCTTTTGCCGATTTTAGCAGGGCTTGACCCGGTATTGAGGTCGTGTCAATCATCTCATATGTGCTATTTATGCCGTGTAGGCTAAAATACTCTTTTAGCATATTTAGGCTATCTTGTGCATTTTCGCCAAGCGTCGCCTTTGCCGTGATACAATGAACCTTGCTAGCTTGTTTTAAAATATCAAGTGAGCTCGTTACGGCACGTGAATTTGAAGGCGTGCCAGTCCAGCAAACTAGGACATTTTTTGGGTCAAATTTGGTTAAATTTCTAGGGATTACTATCCTATCTTTGCCACTTTTCATCACAGCTGCTTCAAATGTGCCAGTGATTTTGCCACTCAAAGGCACGGCAGCCACGACTAAATCGTAAAATTTACTCTCACGCTCAACGACCACGCTTCGTTTGCCATCCCTGATGATAAATCTAGCACTTGCCTTGCCGTCAATTGGCTTGTCGCTAATCTCAACGCCAAGCTCCTTACACATTTGATTAAAGCTCTTTTCGTTTTTAGCGTGCTCTTCGGCTAAATCCGCCTTTGCTGATTTTAAAAATTCCTCAAATAAAACACCACCACGAAGTGTCATTTTCATATTATAAACAATGCTTGGGTCAATCTGACAAGATAATATATCAATGTGCGTTTTAAACCACTTTGCAATAAGCAAAGCCCCATAAATTCGTGGCGTGACATCATCGCCAGCACCGATTGGGAAGAGAATTTTTTTGTATTTCATTTTTATCCTTTAAGCTAATGAAAGTGAAATTTTTGAGCCTTTTTGTTCGCTCACGACAACACGAACAACATCGCCTACTTTTAGCGGATTTTGCACCTTTGACTTATGCAAAAGCCCATCAACGCCCTCTTTTAACTCAACAAATACGCCAAAATCAACCACGCTTTTTACGACGCCGTCAAACTCATCGCCGACATTAAAAATCGGCTTTGGCTTGTCATTTTTATGCGGTCTTTTTGAGCCAAATTTACCCTCTTTTTGCGTGATTTGAATGATATAATCCTTTGCAGCATCAACGTTTTTCTTTGTGCTACCAGCGATTTTTACCTCGCCCTTTTCTCTATCAAGGTCAATAGCAACGCCAAATTTCTCAATAATCTCTTTTATCGTTTTACCAGCCTGACCGATGATATCAACGATTTTGCTTGGGTCAATGCTAAAAAGTTCAAGTTTTGGCAAGACATCATCATTTACGACTATCTCATCATTTGCCTTTTGCATTAAAGCCAAAATATGCTCCCTGCCACGTCTTGCTTGTTCTAACGCCTCTTTTAGCACTTCAAGGCTAATACCGCCAAGTTTAATATCCATTTGAAGTGCTGTAATGCCACTATCTGTGCCAGCGACCTTAAAATCCATATCGCCATCGTGGTCTTCAAGTCCCATAATATCGCTTAAAACTGCGTGTTTATCGCCCTCAAAAACAAGCCCCATAGCAATACCAGCAACAAGCTTTTTTGTATCCACACCAGCTGCCCTAAGTGCTAACGAACCACCACAAACTGACGCCATTGAGCTTGAACCATTGCTCTCTAAAATTTCAGAAACGACCCTTAGAGTGTATGGCGAGTTTATATCAACGCTTGGAGCTAACGCCCTTTTTGCAAGGTTGCCGTGACCTAGCTCACGACGTCCCGGTGCTTTTAGCGGACTTGCCTCGCCCACGCTAAAACCGGGGAAGTTGTAGTTAAACATAAATTTTTCAACCAAAGCGCCGTTTTCTGTTAAGATATCATACATTTGTGCGTCGCTATCAGTGCCAAGCGTGGCGACAACGAGTGCTTGTGTCTGCCCGCGAGTAAAAAGACAACTGCCGTGTGCGTTTGGCAAGATATTTGTTTCAATGCTAATTGGCCTAATCTCATCAAGCGCCCTGCCGTCAGCCCTAACCCTTTCGTTTATAATCTGCTCTCTTACGATTTTTTTCTTATATTTGCCAAGCACATTTGTGATTAATTTCTCATCCCAGCCCTCTTTTATCGCCTCTTCATCGCTTAAAATTTGCTTTGCGATTTTTGAAAGCTCGCTTGCTCTTTCGCTTTTTGCCATTTGATTTATGGCGTTTTTGACATCGTTTTTGTAAATTTTATCAATGTAAATTGCCACATTTTCATTCTCAATTTCTGGCTTTAATGATATTTGAGCGTCTGGTTTTTTATGCTCGCTAAACGCCTCTTCATAGGCACTACTTGCCCTTAAAATCGCACGTCCAGCCGTGTCAATGGCTTTAACGATTAGCTCTTCGCTAAATTCATTCATATCTTGTCTTTGAGCAAAGGCAGCACCCATACTTGGATCAACAAGTGGCATAAATTCATCTTTAATCTGAGCGATACTTCTCATCTCAATCATTAAAAGCTCGTCTTTTGTCCCAGCCACGTAAAGGTCAAGTGCGCTTGATTTTAGCTCGGTGTTGCTTGGATTTATGACAAACTCATCGTTAATGTAGCCAACCCTAACCCCACAAACTGGGCGATTAACTGGTATATCGCTAAGATAAAGAGCCACACTAGCGGCATTTAGTGAGATGACCTGCAAATCAACCTCTGGGTCAGCTGAAAGCACCATAACGACAATTTGCGTTGGATAGGCATAACCTTTTGGAAATAGTGGTCTAAGTGAGCGGTCAATTATCCTAGCCGTTAGCGTCTCAAAATCGCCCGGCTTTGTCTCACGCTTAACGTATCCGCCAGGAATTTTACCCGCTGCGTAGGCTTTTTCAATATATTGAACGGTCAAAGGCAAAAAGTCCTCTTCAACCTGCACATCTTCACGTGCCACGGTGGCTAAAACAACGCTGTTTTTAACACGCAAAAGCACCGCACCGGCGGCTTGTTTTGCGACCTTGTTTAGGTCAAAAATTTCTACTTGGTTATTTACTTCTATGCTATATTGCATCTTCTTCTCCTTGTTCTTTTTGTAACGGCAAATACTTAGGGCTATCCAGTAAAATGGACATTATAAGCTCGTTTGTTACAGGTATTTTTTCATCATAATAGCTATCAACATCTATGAAATTTACAATCTTTTGCGTAGTGTAAATTTCATCAACCAAATCGCCAAGCGACACCGCAACATCAGCAGCGATTAACGGCGTGGCGTAAGAGATAGTCTTAGCACCTAGTTTTATTAGGGTTTTAACGCAAATCATCGCAGTCAAACCAGTTTCACAACCTTCATCAATTAACAAAACATTTCTTGATTGAAGCGACTTTATCTGCTCGCCTTTGCGAAATTTATAAATTTGCTTTAAAATTTCTTCATATTTTCTATGTGCCTCGCCGTAGATAAAATCATAACTAATCCCAAACGCCCTAACAAGCTCGTCATTTATCACAATCTCCTCAGTTTCGCTAACACTTGCGATATCACACTCGGCGTTATTTGGGGCGGAGATATTTTCGCAAAAGAGCATTTCATAGCTTAAATTTAGCTCCCTTGCAATCTCATCAACCAAAATCACAGAGTCAAAAGACGGGCAGATAATTAGGGTTTTACGCTCAACTAGCTCCTTTTTGGGCAAAATTTCAAGCAACCTAGCCGCTGCATCAAGCTGATTTGTAAATTTTGTAACGTTTTCTATCATTTATCACTGCTTGATTGGTTATCTTTTGAGACTGAAAAATCATAGTGAATTCCGCCCATTGGGTAGAAATTTACCATAAAATAAAAGCCCTGCGTTCGCTTTGTGGCTGAGCCAGTGGTGGTCGTGATCGGCTCAATGTCTTGCTGGTAGATAAAGCCGTAATTCCAGCACTTGCGGTTATGCGTGATACCTGCTCGCCACATTTTTGTGTAGCTTCGCTCTAAATCATACTGCCAGCCGCCAAGTAGCTTGTATTGGCGCGGTAGGTTTATGTTTGCAGAGGTCGTTAAATAGCTGTCTTGTTGCTTGTTTGTGCTTCGTTTTAGGGTGTGTAAAATGCTGGTGCCAAAATACTCGTTTGAGTAATCTAGTCCGGTTTGTATCCTTTTTAGCTCGTTGTCGGCGTGCGAGTATTCAAGCCTGTTTGTAATGCTTAAATTTGCAAATGGATAGATTGAGATTGTATTTTTTAGGTTGCTTGGCTCGTTATCTTTTGTGTAGTAGCCCTGAGATATACTGTGGCGTAAAATTTTCGTGCCATTTGAGGTGTAAAAATACTGCGTTAAATAGCCTGATACCTCATCTTTTGTGCTTTCTTTGCCTAAGAAATTCTCATAAATAGCACCATTTTCATCGTATAAAAACTCATCATCAAGGCGTCCCTTTTCATACCCAGCCAAAAGATACTCACTGCCAAAATTTATGGTGTGATAAAAGCTATCATACGCCTTTGCTAAGTCGGTGTGAAGTGCGATTTTGTGATAATTATTTATGTAATCGCTGGTTTTATCCTTGCTGTTATTTGTGCTTGAAGTTGCTTTTTTGCTGTAATTTATGTGAGTTGCGTATAAATTCTCATAAAATGAGAGCGTAGCAAGCTCATCAAAAAGTGGGACGTGCAAAGATAGCGGTAAATTTAGCTCATAAGCGTTTGCATTTACGCCGATTTTTCGCTCATATCTGTGCGATTGAAGATCAACTGAATATAAGATATTTGGCAAAAATAGCGTATCGGTAAATCTGTGATACTGCAAATTTGGTAGCTCTTGCAAAGTGTCTTTGTTCTCGTTTTTTGAGCCAATTTTTTCGGTATCAATGTAATATTTTGCGTAAGCACCAAAGTAGTTTGTGCTGTCTGTTAAAAAATAGTTTAAATTTGAGGTTACGAGCGAGTCAAAATCGGTGCTGTTGCCCTTTAATTTTAGATAGTCAATATCATTTAAAATCGTAGCATCAAGCCACAAACCCTCTTGTAAATTTCTCTCAAAATAGCCCTTAAATAGGCTGTTTCTGTCATATTTTAGCTCCAAGCCCTTGTGTGTTTTGTTTTTTAGGCTCTGCTCGTTTGAGTTGTCATTTTTTTGCTTTTCTCGGTATTTTTCTTTATCTCTAAAAAAGCCAAAACCAATCTCTCCACTTGAAAATTCACTATCAGCAAACCTAAATGTAGAGTAGGCACCAGCCCCACGAGATGTGCGAATTTGTGGGTCAATTTGAAAATCCCACTCATTATAAGGTGCAAAATATATCGGCTGTCTATAAATAAATCCCTCGCTTTTTTTATAGCCAAATTGCGGTGGTAAAAGTCCGGTTCTGCGCGTTGTATCGGTGCTAAAACCAAAATACGGCAGGTAAAAAATCGGCACATTGCCTAGATGAAAAACCGGGTTAAACATATGTAAAAATTTAGTGTCTTTGTTTAATTTTGCCGAAGTTGCCGTGATACTCCAATCTGGGTCTGTTACATTACAGCTTGAAACAATCGGATTTTTTGTGTGATAAAATTTTGCGTCCGAGCTACTCTCATCGCTTCTAATCCAAACTTCAAGCTCCTTATCCATCATAAAAAGTGCTTCAAAAGATGAGCTGTCGTCGTTTAGGTTGATTTTAGCGTAGTTTGAGCGTGAAATTTCGCCAACGCCCTTCATCATATTTACATTGCCAAAAAGCTCAATAACGCCGGTGTTTTGGTTATAAACAGCCTTATCAGCGGTAACTAAATAGGTCTCAGAATAGACAACGACATTTTTATTTGCCGTGACAATTCCCTCATCGCTCTTAACATCATCTGCTAAAAGCTCAAAATTTTGAGTATTTGCCCATAAATTTAGGGCTAAAATCGGTAAAATAGCTAATCTATGCAACATCAATCACAACCACTTTTGAGAATTTATCGTGCCAAGTTTGGCGTAAATCATTGCCAAACGCCCATAAAAAGCCAAGATAAAAGGCAAGTTCGCTTACATTTCTAATTAAGGCACGATTTAGACTTGTTATAAAATTTGGCTTATCAAGATAACCCGTGTCAATACAGGTGATTTTTACGAGAGTTTTACCGATAGTAGCACCCATATACCAGATAAAAAATGTTTGATAAATGAGCCTAATTGCAAGCAGATGAAGCACGAGCGATGAGACTAATGCCGTGATTTGATTGTAAATTTCATCTTGATTTAGCCCCTGATTTGCAATCAACGCAAAATCATTAAAAAACGCTACAAAAAACAGAACGCTAACTATCATCTCATCAATGCCAAAGGCGATGATTCGCTTTTGTGAGCTTGCGATTTTTATCCCCTCGCGCTCTAAATTTTGACCAACTTGGCTCATTTTAAGACCTGCCAAGCGATGTCTTTTCGGTATTGTTTGCCGTTAAATTCAACATTTTTACACAGCTCATAGGCGTTTTGTTGTGCTTGTTTTATGCTCTTAGCACGTCCTACACAGACTAAAACTCGTCCGCCATTAGCGTAAATTTCGCCATTTTCTTCGCTCACACCAGCGTAAATTAGCTCCGAGCTTTTGGGTATTTGCCCTACTTTTATTCTCTCCTTTGGCGAGTTTTTATACGGATAGTCCTTGCTTGCAATGACCACGCCAACGGCAAATTCATCTTTTAGCTTAATTGGAGCTAATTTGCCCTTTGCGGCATTTAGTAAAATTTCGCTTAAATCGCCGTCAATTAATGGCATTAAAACCTCGCACTCCGGATCGCCAAAGCGGACGTTAAATTCAAGCACAAAAGGCTCGTTATTTACGACCATAACGCCGACAAAAAGCACTCCGCAAAACGGCTCATTTTCGTTTTGCATACCGATTAGTGTTGGCTTTACTATCTCGTTTTCTATCTTTTTTATTAAATTTTCATCAGCCAAAGGGCTTGGCGCGTAGGCTCCCATACCGCCGGTGTTTGGACCTTTGTCATTATCAAGAAGTCGCTTGTGGTCTTGTGCTACTGGTAGGCTTACGAAATTTTTACCATCGCAAATGGCAAAAAAGCTAAGCTCAAAGCCGTCTAAAAACTCCTCAACCACGACCCTTTTACCAGCCTCGCCAAAGCTTTCTCCACTAAGCATATCTCTTACAGCACTCTTTGCCTCATCAAGCGAAGTTGCGATTATCACGCCCTTACCAGCACAAAGTCCGTCAGCCTTAACGACCACTGGGGCTTTAAGCGTGTCAATGAAATCAAATGCTGTTTGTGCGTCGCTTGTGTTTAGATATTTTGCCGTTTTTATGGCGTTTTTGGCTAAAAAATCCTTCATATAAGCCTTGCTTGCTTCAAGTCTAGCAGCTGCCTTTGTCGGGCCAAAAATTTCTAAGCCAAAAGATTTAAAAATATCAACCACACCAGCACTTAATGGGGCTTCTGGACCGACTATTGTTAGCTCAATGCCCTCGTTTTTTGCAAATTTTGCAAGTTCGTTAAAATCTGCGATTTGTAAATTTTTGCCAAGTTTTAAAGTAGCGCCGTTGCCGGGTGCAAAGTATAGCTCGTGTGCGTGTTTTTCGGATTTTAATTTAAGTGCGATAGCATACTCTCTGCCGCCGCTGCCGATGATGAGAATTTTCAAAATAACTCCTAAAATAAAAACCCAAGTGAGCGTTGCATAAAGAGTGGCCCAAATAAAAGCCAATCTTGCGAGTAGATAAGAGCTTAAAGGTTGCAACTTCTCGCACAACTAAATGTGCTCAAACGAAGCCACATCACAGAGCTTTTATACATCTTCGCCTATCTTAAAGTGTTGGACCCTATAAAAATGCGTTCTCGCTTCACTCAGGCTTTTAAAATTATATAGATTTTTTGCTTAAAAAAACGTTTTAGCAAGATTAATACATTCATTTATTGTTTGAATATTAGAAATTTTTAAATTTTTTGTAAATTTTAGCTCGTTTGCTGTCGTTTTGCCAATGGCTACAACGCCGTAGCTATCGTCCCAGCCGTAGTTTTTAATAAAATTTCTAACAGCTGATGGTGCGCTAAAAATAATCACACTCTTTGGAGCTGGTTTTGGCTCATTTGAGGGCTTAAAGGCGTTTTTGTAAGCTATGATTTGAGTAAAACTTATGCCGTTTGAGGCTAAAATTTCATCTATATTTGAAGCGGTGTCTTTTGCTCTTAAAAATAGCACGTTTTTGCCTTTTAAATGAGGTAAAATCTCAAAAGCAAACTCGTTGCCACAAGAGTTAAAAGCGGTGTAAATTTTAGTAAATCCATACTCTTTTGCAGTCCTAGCCGTAGCGTCGCCGATAGCGAAAATTTCGCTGTTTTCATCGGCTTTTATTGAGTTAAATTTTAGTGCGTTTATGCTGTTTTTTGATGTTGAAACAATGGCGTTAAAGTCGGCTAAATTAACACTAAATTTTTGATATTTAATCTCGTTTAAAATTAGCGTTTTAACGCCTTTAAATTCTAAATTTGAGCCGACTAAATATATCATTAACTAGCCACCAGCTCGTTTGCTTTGCTTTTAAAATCGCTATCAACGTGAAATTTTGTTTCGTAAATCAAAACTTCACTGGTTTTTTTGTTTAAAATTCTAACAACCAGCGTAAAGTCGCTATCATCGTTGTGTAGGCTTTGCGCTAGGTTGTAAAGCTCGGTTAATTTATCCTTGCTTAGCTCACTTAAATCAAACTCAATGTCTAAATTTTTGTAGTTTTTGCTTGGTTTTACTGGCTCTAAATTTGGCTGTTTTTGGTTAAATTTTTTCTGTTTTATCTCTTTGATATTAAAATTTAAATCCGCCGCTTCTTCAAGCGTAAATATTGAAATTAGCCTGATTCTAGCAAATTTATCATCTCTTTCAATGTTGATTTTAAAGGCGTGGGGCTGCTCTTTTAGGCTTAAATCCGATAAAATTTCATCAATCATATCAATTTCACGCTCAAATACGGCAATTTCAATGTTGCCGTGAAAGTCAAGCACGTTTAGTGAGCCGATTTTTCTGCCACTTTTTGCGATTCTCGTGCCAAAATCCTCAATCTTGCCGACCACTAAAATTTCAGCACTTTGTGGCAGGGTTTCAAACTCTGAGCTAATTGTGTATTTTATCCTTGAAATTTGATCTTTATACTCATCAAGTGGATGACCTGATATGTAAATTCCAGTACTTTCTTGCTCAAATTTTAAAAGATCTTTGGTGCTAAACTCATTTTTGTTTATCACAAAATCAACCTTAACTTCGCTCATACTATCATCATCGCCAAAAAGACTCTCACTTGCGTTTCGCTTAATTTGTGCGGCGTTTTTACAAGCGTCCATAATATTTTCAATATTATCAAACATATTTTTTCGGCTAAAATTAAAAATGTCAAAAGCACCCGATTTTATCAAACTTTCAACGACTTTTTTATTTACCTTAAATGCGTCAATCCTTGAAGCAAAATCATCTAAATCTTTAAATTCACGCTTTTCTCGCTCTTCAATCAAATTCTCAATCGCAGCACCGCCAACGCCCTTAATCGCCCCAAGCCCAAAGACAATCTTATCCCTACCCTCAACTTCTATAACGCTAAATTCCTTTAACGAGCGGTTTAGGTTTGGTGCTAAAACATCAATTTTTAGCCGTTTGCTCTCATCAATGTATTTTACGATTTTATCAACGTTATTTTCTTCGCTAGTTAGCAATGCTGCCATAAATTCAGCTGGATAATACGCCTTTAAATACGCCGTTTGAAAGGTTATGTAAGCGTAGGCTGCCGAGTGAGATTTATTAAAGCCATAACCTGCAAATTTTAAGATTAAATCAAATAAATCGCCTGATTTTTTGGCGTCAAAGCCATTTTTTATCGCACCATCAACAAATAAATCCTTTTGCTTTTGAAGTAACTCTGGGTCTTTTTTACCCATTGCACGACGCACCAAATCAGCCCCGCCAAGGCTAAAACCACCTATGGTTTGCACGATTTGCATAACTTGCTCTTGATAGACAATAACGCCGTAAGTTGGGCTTAAAATCGGCTCTAACTCATTAAACGCATAGGTAATAGCTGCTCTGCCGTGCTTTCTATCCACAAAATCATCAAGCATACCGCTCTCCATAGGTCCCGGGCGATAAAGGGCTAACATCGCTACGATATCTTCAAAGCAGTCTGGCTTTAAGCTAGTGCCAAGCTTTCTCATACCATCACTTTCTATCTGAAATACGCCCACAGCGTCGCCACTTTGTATCATCTCATAGACTTTTGGGTCGTTTTTATCAATCTGCTCCCAAATCACATCTTTGTTAAATCTTTTTTTAATGAGTTTAATTGCATTATCAATAACGGTCAGAGTTTTTAGCCCCAAAAAGTCAAATTTTATCAAATCAACATCTTCAAGATATTTAAGGCTATACTGCGTTACGTAGTGGTTTTCTTCGCTGTTTGGTTGGCGAAAAAGCGGTGTTTTATGCCAAAGCTCTTCGTTTGAGATTACAACACCAGCGGCGTGCTGGCCGGCGTTTCTGTTTAAATCCTCTAAATCAAGGGCAAATCGCCAAACCCTAGCTGAATTTTTATCTCTCTCAATCAGCTCTTTTAGCTTTGGCTCTTTTTCATAAGCGTCTTTTAGCGTTATACCAAGCTCATCAGGGATTAGCTTAGCCATAGCGTCAGCCTCGGCATAAGGCATACCACAAACCCTAGCGACATCTCTAATCACGCCCTTTGCAAGTAATTTACCAAATGTAATAACACCAGCGACGTTAAATCTGCCATATTTTTCAATCACGTAATCAATAATCTCGCCACGCCTTGTTTGACAAAAATCCACGTCAATATCTGGCATACTCACACGTTCTGGATTTAAAAATCTCTCAAAAAGTAGGTTATAAGGCAGTGGGTCAAGGTCGGTGATTTTTAGTGCGTAAGCCACGAGCGAGCCAGCTGCCGAGCCACGCCCCGGCCCAACTGGCACACCACGCTTTTTAGCCTCATTTATAAAATCCCAAACGATAATCATATAGCCCGGGAATTTCATATTATTTATAACTTCAATCTCACGTTTTAAACGCGCTTTATACTCATCGTGTCTTTCTTGTGGGATAAATTTCAGACGATCATCAAGCCCTTTTTGACACTCATACTCAAAAAACACGGCGTCATTTTTAAAGCTGTAACGCTCATTTGGCTCTGGTAGCTCTACGCCACGCTCCTTAGCGTATTCAATGGTAAATTTAAAATTTGGAGGTGTTGCGTCGCCTAGTTTTATGTTTAAATCGCACTTATTTACGATCTCTTGGGTGTTTGAGATTAGTTCAGGCACATCTAAAAAAAGCGCTCTCATCTGCTCTTCGCTCTTAACGTAAAATTCATGAACGCTGTGCTTCATACGATCAGGGTCATCTAAGATTTTATTCATCGCAATACACATAAAGACCTCGTGAGCGTCGGCTCTTTCTTTAAAGGTGTAGTGCGTGTCGTTTGTCGCAATCACCTTGATATTTGCCTCTTTTGCGATTTTTAAGATATCATCATCAATCTTTCGCTGGTCGCTTATGCCGTGTCTCATAATTTCAAGATAAAAATCATCGCCAAAAATTTCTTTATATTCAAGTGCTGCTGCTAAACCGCCCTCGTAGCCTAACGCGCCCTCTTTTTTGACAAATTGACCGCTTTTTCTATCAAATCTCATCGTATTTAAGTGCCAACTAACCTCGCCTTGAAGACAAGCAGCCGTGCAGATAATGCCCTCGCTATGCTCTTTTAGCAGTTTTTTATTTATTCGTGGATAGTAGTAAAAGCCGTCAATGTAGCTCATTGAGCTAAGATACATTAAATTTTTATATCCAGTTTGATTTTTGGCTATCAAAATTAGATGAAAGCGTTGTTTTGAGCTTTTATCGCTTAAATCATCGGAGTTGTGAATATAGGCTTCAATGCCAATTAGTGGCTTTATGCCGTATTCTCTCATCGTTTTATAAAAGGCAATCGCCCCAAACATATTGCCGTGATCGGTAATTGCAACGCTCTTTACGCCCTGCTCTTTTAGGGTTTTTGCAAGCTCTTTGATTTTATTTGCGCCGTCAAGCAACGAATACTCAGTGTGTAAATGTAAATGTGTAAAACCGCTCATAATCTGTCCTTTTTAATGGCAAGATATTAGCGTAATTTATCTTTTAACTGCCTTTGTTTTTCTTTTGCTTCGCTTAAAAGCTCCTTTAAGCTGTGGCTTTTTAGCCCTAAAAAATCGGCTACGATTTTGTAGTAAATTTGTGGGCTTTCTTTGAAATTTATGGGCGGTGCTTTTTGGCTTTTGCTAAGTTTTACGCCGTTGTTTGTCAAAAGCTCGTGGTGTAAAATTTCGCAATCCTTAAAATTATAATTTAATTTTTTAGCTAAGAATTTTTGTGCTTGTGAGCAATCAAACAAATCAGCCCCACGAATGATAAAATTTACGCCTAAAAGCTCATCATCAACGACACTTGCAAGGTTGTAAGCGACAAATCCGTCCTTTCTAAAAAGCACAAAATCGCCTAATTTTATCTCATTATCTACTTTGATTTTTAAAGCGGTGAAATTTTGCTTAAAGGCTAAATTTTTATCCCTACAAATTCCACTATAAATGCCGTTTTTATAGGCGTTTGGTGTGTGTTTTGAGCAGTCGCAAAAATAGGTGTTTGATAGATTTAAAACGGCGTTTTGATAGTTTGTGGTTCTAAATTTTGAGCTAAAAAAGCTTTCAAATTCATCTAAATTTCTAGCACCAAAATCGTAATTAAGCCCCAAAAAATCTAAAACATCAAAGATATTTTGAGCGTATTTTCTCTCATATCTTAATAAATCATAATCATCAATTCTTAAATGCAAAATGCCGTCATTTATGCGTGTAAAAATATAGGTGAGTATGAAATTAAAGGCGTTACCAGCGTGTAAAAATCCACTTGGCGTGGGTGCGATTCGTGAGATTATTTTCATAAAAGGGTCGCTGTCAAAAGGCAGCGACAAGATAGCTACTACTCTTTTGGGCGAGATTCATTTACTCTTAAAACGCGTCCGCCGACCTCTTTGTTATTTAGTGCCTCAATGGCTTTGTTTGCAGCCACATCGTCATCTATCTCAACAAAGCCAAATCCCTTTGAGCGATTTGTTTCGCGATCTTTTACGATCTTTGCTCGCTTTACTTCGCCAAACGGCGCAAAAGCCTCCCTTAACTCACTCTCTGTCATACGATATGACAAATTTCCCACATAGATATTCACTAGCGTGATCCTTTTTAATTTTTCCGATTTTTATCGGTTGGCTAATCATATCTGAAATTTTAAATAAAATCGCACAAAAAGTTAATTTTTTTTAAATATTTTTCAAAAATTAACTTTTTGTAACAAATTTAAGGTTTTTAGTTAAAAAGTAGTCCAGATTTTACGCTTTCATAAACCTCATCGCCACAAAGCTCACGCACCAAAAACAGAGCAAACTCCATAGCTAGGGCTGGACCTTTGCCAGTGATTATGTTTTTATCTTTTAGCACGTTTTTATCAGCCACGTAGCCGTTTTCACGCACGTTTTTCTCAAATCCCGGATAGCACACATACTCATCTTTAAGCACGCCAGCACGAGCTAAAACCATAGGTGCCGCGCAAATTGCAGCTAGCAGTTTGCCCTTTTTATCAGCATTTTCAAGCACACTAAGAAGCTCTCTGCTACTTGCTAAATTTAAAGCACCGGGCATACCGCCGGGCAAAACAATCATATCAAACGTATCGTAATCAACCTCATTAAACATCAAATTTGACTTAACGATAACGCCGTTTGAGCCGGTAACAAAGGCACTTTCAAGCCCTATAGTAGTAACATTAATCTCGGCTCTACGCAAGATATCAATCACGCTTATCGCCTCAATCTCTTCAAATCCCTCAGCCAAAATAACGGCAACTTTTTTCATAAAATCTCCTAAAATTTTCTTAGTTAAAAACTTAACTCTTTTGCAAACAAAGGTAGGGCTAAAAATTTAAACCCAAAAAGCGAAAAATCCTTGCAAAACTCATAAAATTTCAAAAACTCATCTTGCTTAAAATTTACTGACCAAACAGCTCCAACGCCGTCAAATTCACGCCAAAGCGTATCTATCATCTCTTTATTTAAAAAATGCTCAACCCTTGAAACGAGCGAAAACGGCACAAAAAAAATGGCTTGAAATTTCTGCGTAAAATCAAGTAAAATAGCGTCTTTTATCACTAAATTTACAGCACTGCCATAAGCCCTAACAAGCCCACCAGTGCCAAGCTTAATCCCACCAAAATAACGCACAATAAAGACGCCAACATTAATCAAATCAGCCCCACGAAGTGCATTAAGCGAGGGTGCTCCGCTCGTGCCTTTTGGCTCGCCATCATCGCTTTGATTTTCTACAATTTGAGAGAATTTGTTTAGCTCACGATACGCCCAAACGATATGCACCGCCTTTGGGTGGTCGTTTTTTAGCTGTTCGTGAAGTGTTTTAAATTTGCTAATTGGGGTTAAAAACGCCAAAAAATTTGACTTTTTAATCTCAACTTGTGCCTTAAAAATCTCATCAATCGTCTTCAAAATTTTAAACCTTTTGGCGTGATTTTAGCAAAAATTTTGTTAAATATAAAGTAAAATGAAAATAAATCGTGAGCAAAAATGCTCACGAAATTTTAGTCTTTGCGAGTTTTAGCGTCTGGTGTGAAAAGCGATTTATCAAGTAGCTTAAAATCAGCTATGAATTTTTGCCCCTCATCGCTAACTGCCCAGTCAATGAATTTATTAGCATTTTCTAAGTCAGCCTTTGGGCAGTGCTTTGGATTTACTGCAATTAGCGAGTAGAAATTTTTAAGCTCTTTATCGCCCTCGTTGATGATTACAAGGCTTGGCTCGCCCTTTTGATTTACCTCATATTTAATGTAAGTACCTCTATCGGTAAAACTCACGCCCTTTTGCTCGGCTGCTGAGTTGATTGTAGCTATCATACCCTGACCTGTTTGGCGATACCACGCCTCGTTTTCAGGCACACCGCCTAAATTTTTCCAAATGCCCTTTTCTTTATTATCAGTGCCAGATTTATCGCCACGTGAGAAAAATGGAATTTTCTCAGCTTTAATTAACTCAAACGAGCCTTTTATGTCTTTGCCCTTAAATTTATCGGCGATTGATTTATCAGCAATTAGCACAAAATCGTTATACATTACAGCCTTTCGCTCAATGCCATAACCTTTTTCTACAAACTCTTTTTCAACCTTTGGCGAATGCACAAAAAGCACATCAACATCGCAGTTTTCGCCCATTTTTAAAGCAGCACCAGTGCCAACGGCTGTCCATTTTAAATCCACGCCAGTTTTTGCTTTGTAGGCTGGGTAGATAGCGTCTAAAAGCCCGGTATTATCGGTGCTTGTAGTTGTTGCCATTAAAAGTTCATTATCAGCTGAAAATAGCACACTAACAGCCAAAACCGAGCTTAAAAGTAATTTTTTCATTGTTTTTCTCCTTGTTAAATAAATTCTGCTATCATAGCACAATTATTTTAAACAAAGGCAAAATTTGGATTATATTTTTGACGGCATTATTTGGGCGTTTTTCTTGCTATTTAACGGCGACGCGCAAACCTACTCAGCTATAAAAGCCACACTTTACACGTCAAGCATTTCTATTGTAATTTCATTAATTATCGGACTGCCGATTGGATTTTTGCTTGGATTTTATAAATTTTTTGGAGCTAAAATTTTAAAATTTATAAGCGATACAATGCTAGCTATGCCAACGGTGGCAATCGGACTAATCATCTATGCCTTTATCACAAGGCACGGACCACTTGGCGAGTTTGGACTGCTTTTTACCCTAAAAGCCGTCATCATAGGACAAATCATCCTAGCCCTGCCTATCATCATTTCACTTAGTGCTAGCGTGGTTGAAAACATAGATGAAAAGCACTACTTTACTATCATCTCATATCGCCTAACGCCCCTAAAACTAGCACTTTGCGTGATTTATGAGCTTAGATATTCGCTTCTTGTTGTAGTAGCCACGGCTTATGGCAGGATAGTCGCAGAAGTAGGCGTTGCTATGCTTGTGGGCGGTAATATCAAATACTTTACACGAACAATCACAACAGCAATTTCGCTTGAAACAAACAAAGGCGAGTTTGCTATGGGCATAGCACTCGCTTTGGTGCTAATATTCATCGCATTTTTAGTAAATTTAGCAATTCACATTTTTAAAAGATTAGACAGATGATAAAAATTAGCGATTTAAAATTTAAGTATAAAAATCACAACGTCCTTGATATTAAAAATTTAAGCCTTAACACGCAAAAAACGACCGCACTTCTTGGCTTGAATGGTAGCGGCAAAAGCACGCTTTTAAAGATAATCGCACACCTAATTAAGCCAAATTTTGGCGAGATTAAAATTTGGGGCAAAGATAAATTAAGCCTAAATGAGCTAAAAGAGATTAGCATTTTACTCCCAGAGCCATTTTTGTTAAAACGAAGCGTGAGAGAGAATTTTAAATTTGCCCTAAACACAAGGGGCAAACTTCACGAATTTAACGAGCGTGTGGGCGAGGCATTAGAGCTTGTGGGGCTTGGGTGGGAATTTTTAGACAAACGCCACTTTGAGCTTAGCTCTGGGCAAAATAAACGCATCGCCTTTGCCTTAGTTTTATCACTTCGCTCACGGCTAAATTTGCTTGATGAGCCGACAAATGCGGTTGATTTAGCCACTTCAAAGCTTTTTAGTAAGGCGATTTTATACCAAAAACAAAGATATAATTCTGGCTTTATCATTGCCACTCACGATGAGAAGTGGATAAGTGCAATTAGCAATGAGAGCGTGTTTTTGCACGAGGGCAAGGTGAGTGAGTTTGAGCTAAAAAATATCTTTAACGCAAATTTTGGCGTGATTGATTTTGGCACATTTAGGCTAAATCTGCCAGATGAGATGAAAAACGCAGCTAAAATCGCAATAAATCAAAATTTAATAAACCTTAGCAAAATAGCCTTTGAAAATGCAAATTTTGGGCTTTTGCACTCAATTTCTCTAATTAATAAAGATGAAATTTTAATCAAAATCAAAACTGGCGATTTTTTAATAAAATGTGTCAAAAAACAAAATGAGATTACTGGGCTAAAAACTGGCGATTTTATCTATTTTGAAGTGCCAAAAAATGCCTTTTTAAGCTTGTGATTAGTAAAATAACGTTTAAATTTTATTAAGGATTAAAGATGATACAAACCTGCCTCTTCCCAGCTGCTGGCTATGGCACGAGATTTTTACCAGCGACAAAATCACTGCCAAAGGAGATGTTGCCAATTCTTACAAAGCCACTAGTTCATTACGGCGTTGATGAGGCTTTTGAGGCTGGTATGGATAATATGGCTTTTGTCGTGGGTCGTGGCAAAAGGGCGTTAGAGGACTATTTTGATATCTCTTACGAGCTAGAACACCAAATCGCTGGCACAAACAAAGAACCACTCTTAGATGAGATTAGAAATTTAATGAATAAACTAACATTCTCTTTTACTCGCCAAAACGAGATGAAAGGGCTTGGACACGCCATTTACACTGGCAAAACGCTAGTTAGGGACGAGGCGTTTGGCGTGATTTTGGCTGATGACCTTTGTGTGAATGAAAATGGCGAAGGAGTTTTGGCTCAGATGATGAGAATTTATGAGCGTTATCGCTGTTCAGTCGTGGCTGTAATGGAGGTTAGTAAAGAGCAAACTAAGAGCTACGGCGTGGTAAGTGGCAGGGTTATTGAAGATGGGCTTTTAATGGTTGATGATATGGTAGAAAAGCCAGATCCAGCCGATGCACCAAGCAACCTAGCTATTATTGGTCGCTACATTTTAACGCCAGATATTTTTAACATTTTAGAAAGAACAAGCCCCGGCAAAAATGGCGAAATCCAAATCACTGACGCCCTAAAAACACAGGCAAAACAGGGGATGGTTTTAGCCTATAAATTTAAGGGCAGACGCTTTGATTGTGGTAGCATTGAGGGCTTTGTAGAGGCTACAAACTACTTTTATGAGAAAATTTATGGTAAAAAATAGATTTTTTTTTAATTTTGCCGATGAAAATATCATCAACGAATACGCAAAACGCGTAAATGATGAGTATAAAAGTGGCGAGATTGGCTATTATCACCTGCCAAATTTAGCCAAGGCGATGAGTGCTGAAATTTTAGAGTATGAAAAGAGCTTAGATGAGATAAAAAGCGTCGTGCTTGTAGGCATTGGCGGTAGTTCGCTTGGGGTTAAAGCATTAAAACAAATGCTAAGCGATAAGCCACATAAACGTGAGCTGTTTTTTTTAGATAACGTTGATGAAAGCTCGTTTAAATCGGTCATAAATAGCGTAAATTTTAGTCAAACGCTATTTATTATTAGCTCAAAATCTGGCACGACGATTGAGACTATTAGCATCTTTAAATGCCTACTCTCTCTTTACAAACCAAAGGATTTAAGCAAAAATTTTCTAATCATCACCGACCCAGCCACACCACTAGAAGCCTACGCAAAAGAAAACGGCGTGAAATTTTTTAATATCCCAAAAAATGTCGGCGGTCGTTTTAGCGTTTTAAGTGCTATCGGACTTGTCCCACTTGCACTTTGCGGATACGATATTTTAGCCCTTTTAGAGGGTGCAAGCAGTGCCAAAAAACACTACATAGATGAAAACAAAAAAGAGATAATCGCCAAAGCCTACCACTACGCAACACACCGAAGTGCCGATATAAACGTGATTTTTAGCTACTGCGACAGGCTTGCTAGCTTTAACGAGTGGTATGTCCAGCTCTGGGCTGAAAGTCTAGGCAAAAAGCGTGGATACAAGCGTATCGGCAGGACACCAATCGGACTTATTGGTTCGCGCGACCAGCACAGCTTTTTACAGCTCATAATGGACGGCGTGAAGGATAAAACGATAACCTTTATAAAAATCACTGGGCAAAATGAGATAAAAATCCCAAATTTAAGTATTAAAGGACTGCAAAGTTGCGATTTTGTAAATTCGCTTGGCTTAAATGAGCTTTTAAATCATCAATGTGATGCCACCGCAATGGCTTTGGTGCAAGAAGGGCTTAGCGTTGATGTGATTGAGATTAGCCAGTTAGATGAATTTAGTGCTGGTTATTTGATCTACTACTACGAGCTTTTAACCTCAGCCGTTGGCATTATGCTTGGCATTAACACCTACGACCAACCCGGCGTAGAAATAGGCAAGAGAATTTTAAAGACTATGCTTTTAAAATAGCCGTTTATTTGGTTTTGATATTTACACTTAAATTTTCAAGGCGTTAAACACAAAATACCTTGAAAATTTAAAACTTTTACCACAATCTTTTAAAATTTTTTGCTGATTTTATCCTCGCCTAAACGCTCTAAATTTTAATTTAAGAGTGTTATCTCACGCTCGTTTAAAATCCAAAATTTTAGTGGTTTTGATATTTACTCTTAAAAAATTTCAAGGCGTTAAACGCAAACGCCTTAGTGATTTTGTTTTAAAAACTGCCTAATGTAAATGTGTAAAATATCAATAGCAGCTGGGGTTATGCCAGAGATTTGTGAAGCCGCAAAAAGTGTCGGCGGTGCGAATTTTTCAAGCTTTTCAACCACTTCATTGCTTAATCCGCTAATCCCACGAAAGCTAAAATTACTTGGAATTTTAACGCTTAGCATATCTTTCATACGCTCAATTTGAGCCTTTTGTTCGCCGATATAATGCTGATATTTACTCTCAACTAAAATCTGCTCCAAGCTTAAATCATCTAAATTTTTAAAAAAATCATCAAGCTCTTTTAGCTTCTCTTTTGTAAAACTTTTTCGTGCTACAATCTTTTGAAGTGTCGTTTTTTCGCTGATTTTATCCTCGCCTAAACGCTCTAAAAGCTCTAAATTTTGCTTTGAGGGCGTTATCTCACGCTCATTTAAAATCCCAAGCCCAAGCTCTAAATTTTTAGAGATATTTTCAATCCTTAAAAAGGTTTCATCATCAATTAGCCCAAGCCTTTTGCCGTATCCGCCAAGCCTTAAAATGGCGTTATCCTCACGCAAAAGCAGGCGGTATTCAGCCCTGCTTGTAAATACACGATAAGGCTCTTTTGTCCCCTTTGTAACCAAATCATCAATCAAAACGCCAATATACGCCTCATCCCTTCTTAACACCAAAGGCTCTTTGTTTTCAACTGCCAAAACAGCATTTATCCCAGCCATAAGCCCCTGAGCTGCCGCCTCTTCATAGCCAGTCGTGCCGTTTATCTGCCCAGCCAAATAAAGTCCGCTTAGCTTTTTTGTTTCAAGCGTGTGTTTAAGCTCTGTTGGCTGGACGTAATCATACTCAATGGCATATCCGTGGCGGACAATTTTTGCGTTTTCAAAACCTTTGACTGAGCGAATCATCTTAACCTGCACATCATAAGGCAGGCTCGTTGAAAAGCCGTTTATGTAATACTCGGTCGCTTCAAGAGTTTGAGGCTCAATGAAAAGATGATGTCTGTCTTTATCGCCAAATCTATTGATTTTATCCTCAATACTAGGACAATATCTTGGGCCAACACCCTCAATTTGCCCCGTAAAAAGCGGTGCTTGATAGAAATTTTCCCTTATCGTTTCGTGCGTAGTTTCGTTTGTGTAAGCCACGTAGCAAGGCAGTTGGGTTGGGTTAAAATTCTTACTTCTAAAACTAAATGGCACTGGATTAGCATCTCCGTCTTGTAGCTCTAATGCCCCAAAATCAATGCTTTTTGCGTCAATCCTAGGGCAAGTGCCAGTCTTTAACCGCCCCATTTCAAGCCCAAAACTAGCCAAACTTTTGCTTAAATCCTTTGAGCTAAGCTCTCCAACTCGTCCAGCCTCAACCTTAGCCGTGCCAACGTGAATAAGCCCATTTAAAAATGTCCCCGTTGTAATGATGACCTTTTTTGTGTTATAAACATTATTTAAATGCGTTTTTACGCCACTCACCTTGCCATCTTGGCTTAAAATTTCAGTCGCCATCTCTTGTGAAATTTCTAAATTTGGCGTGTTTAAGAGCAAATTTCGCATAAAAACTCGGTATCTATCCATATCAATTTGAGCGCGTGAGCCACGAACTGCTGGGCCTTTACTCTCGTTTAAAATTCTAAACTGAATCCCAACAGCGTCCGTTGTAAGCCCCATTTGACCGCCAAGTGCGTCAATCTCTTTAACTAAATGCCCCTTTGCAAGACCGCCAATTGCTGGATTACAGCTTGCCGCTCCGATTTGCTCGGCTAAAATCGTAATTAAAAGCGTTTTTTTACCCATTCTAGCACTTGCCAGACACGCCTCAATCCCAGCGTGTCCGCCGCCAACAACGATAATGTCGTAATTTTGCATAAATTTCTCCATTTTTAAAAAGCCTTAATTATACAAAATTTAAGCTAAAATCAAAATCCGTGCAGGCGTTTTAGCTCCTCATCTATTGGCTTTTTATCCCCTGCTTTTGTTACGCTTACGTAGGTCGCTGTGGCACTTGTTACTGGCAAGCACTCCCTAAAACCGCTATTATTTAAACGCAACGCCGTTACTTCAATTTGCGTTGTAATTGAAGTTTTACCAACGCTAATAACCTTAGCGTAGCAACTAACCACATCCCCAACAAAGACCGGCTCTTTAAAGACAATCTCTTTCATTGAAATTGTTACCACCCTTTCAGGGGCTAGCTCACGCGCCGCAGTCGCTCCTGCAAGGTCAATCTGCGATAAAATCCAACCGCCAAAGATATTACCAGCTGAGTTTGTATCCTTTGGCAGTGCGACAACTTTTATTCTAGGCTCACCAAAATCTGCTAAATTTTGCATTTTTTTATCCTTTTTTGTATAAAATGCGACCATTTTACAAAAAGTTTTTTGAAATTAAAGGCATAAAAATGAACGACTTTAAAAAATTAAACGAACTGGTTAAAAATAGCCGCGCAAAACTAAATGCACTCTATAAAAATTTAGATAACGAAATTTTAAACAAAGCCATTAAAATTTCTGGTTTAAGTGGCTCAAACAGCGAGAAAATCGCTCTGCTTAGGCGTATTGTTGATTTAAAGCCAGATCCGCTTTTAAATGAGCTAAAAAAGCTAGAAATTAGCCAAAAGCAACAAGATGAGATTAGGGATTTAATGTTTGATTTTGTGCGTGAAATTTACGAGCAAAACCACGAAAATTTGCTAAACGAGATAAAAAAAGAGAGAATTTTAGATGAGTTTTTCATCGCTGTTTTAGAGCTAATGCATAGGGTTGGCAAAAAGATAAACCAGTGGCAAATCGCTTGGCAAAGCCATATCATTGACGGCATAAATAGGGAGTTTGAAGCAAATTTTAAAAGCCTAAATGAAGCGAGTGATTTTATAAATCAAAACGCACTTTTTCAAACGCAAAATGACACAAAAGCAGATAGAAGTTATGGTGCCGTGATAAAAAGCCCCTTTGGATATACATTTGCGCCTTACGCTGTGGCGTTTGAGAGCGAAGTAAATGACGTTGTTAGCGAGTTAGAAAACGGCATAAAAACGCTTGAAAATTTAGCAAAAAATAAGAACGAACAAAGCTATGTAAATTACTTTAAAAATTTAAGCTTAGCATTTAGCGAGCGTGAAAATAAAAAAGTCATCGCCGCTTGGCAGGACGCTGAGCGTGCTTGGATGAGTGTGCGTGATAAGCTCCAACCAGCACATCCGCTTGAATACTACGAGGATGCCTACACTCACGCTGTTGCGTTGGAGTGGGATGTTAGGCTTGTTGATGAGGGCGGGATTGATGAGAATGAGTTTAAAAATAGCGTAAAAAATAGCTTTTTAGAGATTTTTAACCGCCTAAATTTAAGCGATGAGAGCCTAAAAAATCAGGTGCTTTCAAACATAAACCGCACTCAACTTTACGTATCTGTGCCACTTCTGTTTTATGGAGCTGAGCTAAATGGGCTGTTTTCAGCACAGGTCGTGCCAAACGACGAGCAAGTAAGCAGTGAGCTTGGCAAGAAAATTTTTGCATTTGTAAATTATGTTTATGAAAACACGAAAGCAAAGCCATTTATGAAGCTAAGTAGCGAAATTTTACCAAAGGAATTTTTAGATTTTAACCGCAAAATTTTATTTACCCAGCCAGAAATTTGGCGAAAAGTCTATGAAATTTCAACAATCGGACACGAGTTTGGACACATTTTATTTGTAGATAAAGATACCGAAAATTTGATGAATAAAAGCGGTGTTTTTAAGTTTATTGAAGAGTATAAAGCCACCACTGGCGGACTTGTGAATTTCTTTTTAAACGAAGACGAGCGGTATAAAATGCCAGTTTTTGCCGAGCTAATCTCTCGTGCTATTGGGCTTATTGCGTGGCTTAGGGTTGATGAAGTAAGGGCGTATTACTGCGAAGCAATAATTCATCTTACGCTTTTATTTAAGAGTAAAACTCTGTCATTTAAGGATAAAAAATTAGAGCTAAATTTTAATCATAAAAGCTATGAAATTTTTAAGGATTTAACGCTTAAAAACTATGAAAACTTAGCTCAATTTTATGCTAAAAAAGCTGACGCAATGGAGTTTTTATCACTCTTTGCAGATGAATTTGAAAACACATTTTTACCAAAAGATGAAGCCACAAAAGAGTTTGTCTTACACTTTTATGAGCGATACAAAGCCATTGGCAACGAAATTGATGAGAGTGGTGAGTGGCAAAAGTGGCAAGAATTTGCTATAATTAACGAAAAAACAACGGATTAAAAATTGGCAAAATTTTTCACAACGACGATTTGGGCGAATAAACAGATAGTTCTGTTTTTATCAATTATGGCTTTAATACAGCTTGTTAGCGTCTATTTTAGGCTTGACCAGCTTACAAATTTAACAAGCATATTTTTAAATCTCTCAATGGCATTTTTTATGTATCAGAGAATTTTAAAGCTACGCAAAGTTTCGCTTTACTGGTTTTTGGCATTTGCATACGTTTTTTTATGGGCGATTTGCGATGCATTTTGGTTTGTTTTTATTAGCAAGGCAAACACAAAACTGCTTGAAGCACTCTACTCCTTGCCAGTTATCTTAATGCTTGCGACGACTATTTCGTTATATTATAAATGCATTATTAACACACGCTCAAAGCAGATGATACTTGATATCGCATTTACAGGCATTATGACCATTATTTTTATTGGCTATATCACATTTAATGATAAATTTTTTATAAACGAAGAGTTTTTAAAAGAGGGGCTATTTTTACTCGCTGATATCTTGCTAATTAGCATAAGTGCTAGCATTTGTGCAAGCATTGCAAATTTAAAAGAAAGCCCACAAACTATGCTTTTACTAGCAGGGCTTATCATCTACGCCATACACGATATATTTTTTACAATCTCAATTTTAAACGGCATTAGACTTACATATTCGTATTCTGAAATAATCTTTGAGCTTACATTTTTTCTTACGATGTTAGCCGTGCTTTTTGTAGATGAGAATGACACGAAATTTAAATTTGTCATCTCAAAAAAGCAAATACTTGCAAATTTCATTGAAAAAATCATATTCTTACTCATAATCCCAACAATCGCCGTTGTCTATATCCAAAGCACAAGCATTGATATCATTGCCATTTCGCTCTTTGCTATGTTTAGTTACGGGACTATTTCGCATAGAATTTCAAACGAAATTTTTAAAGAAAATGCAGAAAAAAAGGATAGAGAGCTTAAAATTCGCCTTGAAAAATCAAAAATAAGCAAGAAAAATAGCCTAAATGAGGCCAACAAAGCCCTAACCGAACTTAGTCGCTTTGACAAGCTCACAAAGGCACTAAACCGCAAGTATTTCTTAGACCAACTCTTTGAGCTAATCACGACAAAATCGCTAAATGAGTGCGTTAGCCTTTATACAATTGACATAAACCACTTTAAGATTATAAACGACACCTACGGACACGTCATCGGCGATAAAGCACTGATTAAAACGATAGAAAATTTAAAGGCTATCTTGCCAAAAGATGCGTTTATTGGCAGGTTTGGCGGCGATGATATGCTAATAGCAGTCAGAGAAAACATAAAACAAGTAGATCACAACGAATTCGCACAGAAAATTTTACGCAGGGTTTCAGCGCCATTACAGATTGATGATAAGAGAATTTTTCTTACCATAAATATCGGCATATCATTTACGCAAACAAGCCAAATCAAAGTCAGCGACCTAATCTCTCAATCATCAATGGCACTCCAAGTAGCAAAGGATAATATCTCAATCCCATATTTTCGCTACAACGACGAGCTAGGCAGGATAAACGAACAACGCCATTACATTAAAATTTTAATTGACAGAGCGGATTTTGATAAGGAATTTAGCCTAAATTTTCAGCCAATTTTTGAGCTAAAAACAAATAAAATCGTAAGCGTTGAAGCATTTATCAGGTGGAACTCAACGCAAAAAGGCGAGATAACACCAAATGAGTTTATCCCAATAGCCGAACAAAGCCCAATCATAAATCACATCGGTCGCTGGGTGCTAAATGAGGCGATCTCGCAGATAAAAAGCATAAATGAGCGGTATAAAACCGAGCTAAGTATCAGCGTAAATGTATCGCCAAAAGAGCTTGAAAATCCAAATTTTGCACAAAATATCTTTAAAATTTTAGAGCTTCACAATGCAAAGGCTAGCTGGCTAATTTTAGAGATAAAACAATCCCTAAGTCAAAGCCAAGCAAACAGCATAAAGCCAATGCTCTTAGAGCTAAAAAACAAAGGTGTAAATATATTTTTAGATAATTTTGGCACTGGTTTTGCCTCGCTTGATAGCCTAAATAAAATTCGCCTTGATAAGATAAAAATTGCAAAAAAATTAATTGACAACATCCAAAACGAAAAAGTGGATAGAAGCGTAGCAATGGCAGTCATCGCACTGGCAAAAGGTATGGGCATAAAGGTAATCGCTCAATGTGTGGAGAGCAAAGAACAGCTACAAGTTTTAGAAAATTTAGGCTGTGATGAGCTTCAAGGTAATATCTGGTGTAAGCCACTAAACGCTAAAAAATTTGATGAGTTTTTAAGCAACTATCTAGCCTAAAACCACGCCATCATAGGCTAGATTTTCAAATTTTAAGATATTTTTTTTAGCATTTTTTGCTAAATTTGAGACGATTAGCAAGGTTTGGTCATCTTTTGGCAAAATTATGTGAATTTTATCAAACAAAAATACAATAAAAATATTCTTACACTCATAAATTTCGCTAATATCAATAAAATTAAAGGTGCTTTTCTCATCTTTTTCACCGCTAAAAAAGGCAAAATTCTCATCATTTAGCTCAAATTTCATATCCTTAATCTCATCGTTTCTAGCCACGCTTTTTAAAATTTTAACCTGCTTTTTTCGTAAAAATTTCGGATAAAACACAAGCCACAAAGTGGCTAAAACAAGTCCGAGTGGGGTTAGAAAATTTGTAGCAAAAATCAAATCTAGCACAAAAAATGCAATCATAATCTCGGCAAAAACGCCAAGTGTGTTAAAAAGTGCTGATTTTCTAGCCTGTCTTGATGAAGTAACCATAAACGCCCAAAAATCACGTAAATTTTCATTTGTAAGCTTGATGTCTTTTACCATTTTTATCCATTTTTTAGCCAAAATTTTTGCGAGATTATAACGAAAAAAGGTTTTAAATGGTATAATCGTGGTTTTGAAATTTAGGAGATTTTTTTGGTTATTAGCAGACGTGATAACAAGAGTGCATATCTAATCATAAGCGGTTGTGTGGTGCTATTTTTAGCCTCTATCATCTCATTTTTGCTTGAATTTATATTTCTTTCATATCTTTTTGAAGCCATAATGCTATTAATTGTCAGCTTAGTAACATTTCGCACCACTTACAAGCTAAAAGAGAATAACGAAATTTGGATTTTAATCTCGCTTGCTGCCGTGTTTTTCGCCGTTTGCGAGTTTAACTGGTATATGTATCGCCACATTTTTGAGAAAAAACCAAGCGAATATGGCTTTTTACAAATCAACTACCTAATCCCAATCGCCACGATTTTATCATCATCGTGTCTTTACTTTATCCAGCGAGTTAAAAACGACACAAAAGAGCGGACAATCATCTTAAACGACTACATTAGCATATTTTTAATACTAGGCATAATCTTTATCTACATTTTTCAAGACGAACAAATTGGCATAACCTGCCAAAACGACGTCGTAGCCATCGCTGGATTAGCACTTAGCTTTTTAACCCTACTTTTTATCATAAGTGCTATATTTTTAAGCAACACCCTACACATAAGCATTGCCGCACTTTACGGCTTTGCTGGTGGTGGGATTTTTGCCCTGCTAAATATCATATTTTATTACGATATGCTAACAATGGGACAGAGCGAAAATAGACTGCTTAGCATATTCTTTTTAAGTGCGTTTTTCTTATTTCTCTTTGGTGCTTACGAGCGAAAAAAGGGCTTTACTAGGATAAAATCAAAAAAAAGAGATATTAGCAAATCAATAAAATATATCTTAGGCATTTGCATTTTAGGATTTATTATCAAAAACGGCTTTGACTCAAAGCTCACGCTATTTATTATCTTAATCTCACTTGCTCACGTAATCGTAGGCTATTACATAAAAAACATAACCTATCAAAAATCGCTTATTAAAAAAGAGCAATCCCTGCTTCAAAGAATTTCAAAAGATGTCGCAAAGCACACAAATGAGCTTATGTTTGCGAATTTAAAACTAAAAGAGATGATAGAAAAGGACTATTTAACCGGGCTTTTAAGCTATGATTTTTTAATGCAAAAGCTAGAAAAAATCATAAAAAATCAAAAAATGACCGAAAATGTCGTAGCCTACTGCCTAAACATTAGACATTTTAGGCTCATAAACTCATCTTACGGACAAAATATCGGCGATAAAATTCTAAAAATCGTAGCACGTAGAATAAATGCCACCTCAAACAAAACTCACCTTTGCACGAGAATCAACGCCGATGAGTTTATCATCATCGCAAGATCAAAGCACCAACCAAGCGCAAATTATGAAAATTTCGCTCAAAAAATCATAAACGCAGTCCAAGAGCCAATCTTCGTGCAAAACTACAAATTTATGCTAAATTGTATCGTTGGCATTGATATTTCGCACTCAAAAGGCGAAAAGGACGCCAAAACTTTGGTGCTAAATGCCGATAAAGCGATGTTTTTTTGCAAAGATAGCCCAAATTTAAGCCCATTAATTTATAACAACACCATAAACACCGAAATCACGCACGATTCAGCCATAGAAGTAATGCTAAGCAAGGCAGATATCAGCAAAGAATTTCAGATATTTTTTCAGCCAACAATAGAAATTTCAACCCAAAATATCGTATCAGCCGAAGTGCTTTTAAGGTGGCAAAACGATGAAATTGATATTAAAGACTCAAACGATTTTATCCAAATCGCCGAAAAGAGCGATATTATCAACAAGCTTTACGATTTTGTTATTGACAGCCTTGCAAATGTTATTGACACGATTAAAAAAGAGCACGCTCACATACCAAAAATCAGCATAAACATATCGCCAAAGCAGAGCCTTTCAACAAATTTCATACAAAAATTACGCACTCTAATCCAAGCTCACCGCATAAATCCAGCCAACATAGAGCTTGAAATGAACGAGAAAATTTGGACAAATAACGTAGTAATCATAGATGAAATTTTTAAAGCCATAAAAGATATCGGCGTAAGCGTTTGCATTGATGATTTTGGCACCGAAAATTCATCACTTGCCTACACAAAAAAATATGAGATAAACCGCATTAAAATTTCAAAATCAACAATCGCAAACATAAAAACCAATGAAAAAGAGCTACTAATCGCCAAAACTATCGCAAATATCAGCAAAACAATGCAAATTACAAGCGTAGCAAAAGGCGTAAAAGATGATGAAACGATGAAAATCGTAAAAGAGCTAAAATACGACCAAGCACAGGGCAATTTCTTGCTTAAAGCGATGAGCAGTAGCGATTTTATTGATTTTTTAAAACAGAACAAATCACGCATCAAAAATGGGGGGGGGGACGGCAGCTTTTTTAAATTTATAAGGTAAATTTAAAGCCGTTTTGCCAACTATTTTTAAATTTTAACTATTATTTAAGACATTTTTAAATAAAATTAGGTTTTTTTAATAAATTTAGTTGAAAGGAATTGCTGTGCCAACCATAAATCAATTGGTCAGAAATGAACGTAAGAAGGTGACTTACAAGTCAAAATCACCTGCACTTAAAGAGTGCCCACAAAGAAGAGGAGTTTGCACGAGAGTTTATACTACAACTCCAAAAAAACCAAACTCAGCTTTAAGAAAAGTTGCCAAGGTTAGATTAACCAGTGGCTTTGAAGTTATTAGCTATATCGGCGGTGAAGGACACAACCTACAAGAGCACTCAATCGTGCTAGTTCGTGGTGGTAGGGTAAAAGACTTACCAGGTGTTAAATATCACATCGTTCGTGGTGCGTTAGATACTGCTGGTGTTGCAAAAAGAACAGTTTCACGCTCTAAATATGGTGCTAAACGCCCTAAAGCAGGTCAAGCAGCAGCCAAGAAGTAAGAGAATAGTTTCGCAGACCCTGCAATTAGTGGCATAGGTTTGAGTAAAATTTAAAAATTTGAAGGAATAAAAATGAGAAGAAGAAAAGCCCCTGTAAGGGAAGTTTTACCTGATCCAATATATGGAAACAAAGTAATCACTAAATTTATTAACGCATTAATGTATGACGGCAAAAAAAGTGTCGCTACTGAGATTATGTATGGTGCTATCAAGGCTATTGAGAAAAAGAGTGGCGATGTTAAGGGTATAGACGTATTTAATGATGCTATTGAGAACGTAAAGCCTATAATGGAAGTTAAATCACGCCGTGTTGGTGGTGCTACATACCAAGTTCCAGTTGAGGTTCGCCCAGCTCGTCAACAAGCACTAGCTATCCGCTGGTTAATCACTTTTGCAAGAAAAAGAAGCGAAAGAACGATGATTGACAAACTAGCAAACGAACTATTTGACGCAGCAAACTCAAAAGGTGCTTCATTTAAGAAAAAAGAAGATACTTACAAAATGGCAGAAGCTAATAAAGCATTTGCTCACTATCGCTGGTAGGAGGCTCTTATGGCAGATAGAAAAACCCCTTTACACAAGGTAAGAAACATCGGTATCGCAGCTCACATTGACGCTGGAAAGACGACAACAAGCGAGAGAATTCTATTCTTTACTGGTATGAGCCACAAAATCGGCGAAGTTCACGATGGTGCTGCTACAATGGACTGGATGGAGCAAGAAAAAGAGCGTGGTATCACGATCACTTCTGCTGCTACGACTTGCTTTTGGAAAGATCACCAAATTAACCTAATTGACACTCCGGGACACGTTGATTTTACCATTGAAGTTGAGCGTTCTATGCGTGTTCTTGACGGAGCTGTTGCTGTATTTTGTTCAGTTGGTGGCGTTCAACCTCAGTCAGAAACCGTTTGGAGACAAGCAAATAAATACCGCGTCCCAAGAATGGTTTATGTAAATAAAATGGACAGAATTGGTGCGAATTTTTACAACGTTGAAGCACAAATCAAAAACCGCCTAAAAGCAAATCCAGTGCCTATTCAAATTCCAATCGGTGCAGAAGATACATTTAAAGGCGTAGTTGATCTAATCACTATGAAAGCCCTAGTTTGGGAGGATGATAGCAAACCAACTACATTCGTAGAAAAAGAAATTCCAGCCGATTTAGTAGAAAAAGCACAAGAGTATCGTGCAAAAATGATTGAAGCTGTCGCTGAAACTGATGATGCTTTAATGGAGAAATTCTTTGGTGGCGAAGAGCTAAGCGTAGAAGAGATCAAAAAAGGCATAAAAGCTGGTTGTTTATCAATGAAAATAATACCTATGGTGTGCGGTACTTCATTTAAAAACAAGGGCGTTCAGCCACTACTTGACGCCATTGTTGATTACCTACCAGCCCCTGATGAAGTTGAAGCTATTAGAGGCGAGTATGAAGATGGCACAGAAGTCACCGTTGATAGCACAGATGACGGCGAATTTGCAGGTCTTGCGTTTAAAATTATGACCGACCCATTTGTTGGACAGCTAACTTTCGTGCGTGTTTATCGTGGTAGCTTAGAGAGCGGTAGCTACGCTTACAACTCAACAAAGGGCAAAAAAGAGAGAATCGGTCGTTTGCTAAAAATGCACTCAAATAAGCGTGAAGAAATTTCAATCCTACACGCTGGTGAAATCGGTGCTGTCGTTGGTTTAAAAGACACACTAACCGGCGACACACTAGCTAGTGAAAAAGACCAAGTAATACTTGAAAGAATGGACTTCCCAGAGCCAGTTATTAGCGTTGCGGTTGAGCCAAAAACAAAAGCAGATCAAGAAAAAATGGCACTTGCACTTGCTAAACTAGCACAAGAAGACCCAAGTTTTAGAGTTAGCACAGATGAAGAGAGCGGACAGACAATCATCAGCGGTATGGGTGAGCTTCACCTTGAAATCATCGTTGATCGTATGCTTCGTGAATTTAAAGTTGAAGCAGAGGTCGGTCAGCCACAAGTTGCTTACCGCGAAACTATCCGCAAAACCGTTGAGCAAGAGTATAAATACGCTAAGCAATCAGGCGGTCGTGGTCAATACGGACACGTATTTTTACGCATTGAGCCACTACCAGCGGCTAGCGGATTTGAGTTTGTCAATGATATTAAAGGTGGCGTAGTACCAAAAGAGTATATCCCAGCAGTTGAGAAGGGTTGTAAAGAGGCACTTCAAAATGGTATCCTAGCTGGTTATCCAGTTGAAGATGTTAAAGTTACGCTTTATGATGGTAGCTACCACGAAGTGGATAGCTCGGAGATGGCGTTTAAACTTGCTGCGTCTATGGGCTTTAAAGAGGGCGCAAAAAAGGCTGGTGCGGTTATTCTTGAACCGATGATGAAGGTTGAAGTTGAAACGCCTGAGGATTATATGGGCGATGTTATTGGCGATCTTAATAAGCGTCGCGGACAAATCAGCTCAATGGATGAGCGAAGTGGTAACAAAATTATCACAGCATTTTGTCCGCTTGCAGCAATGTTTGGCTACTCAACAGATTTAAGAAGCCAAACACAAGGTCGTGCTACCTATTCAATGGAATTTGACCACTATGAAGAGGTGCCAAAAAATGTCAGCGAAGAGATTATCAAAAAACGCAATGGCTAAATTTTAAGGTCGCTTTTTGCGACCTTTTGTCCTCGTAGCTCAGCAGGATAGAGCGTAAAATTCCTAATTTTAAGGCCACAGGTTCGAATCCTGTCGGGGACACCACTTACACTTTATAACTCAAAATTTATAGAACTTTATCAAAAATTTAGGTGTTTTGACTACCAATATAAAAAGATATAAAATCAATAAAATAACCACAGCCAACAAAATTTAAAAGTATTTTATATGATGATTTATCCGCTTCATTTAAACCTTAAAAAGCCACACAAACAAACAACCGCTATCTATGCCTACTTTAAACAGAGCCACCCAAACACTATATGGTGCGACAAAACCTTGTCGTTACCAAGTGCTTACATTCTTGCTATTTTCAAAGATGACCTGCCTTGATATCACATACAAAAGCGTAGTTAAAAAGGGATAAAATTTCAAAGCAATTTAAAATTCATATTATTTAAAGCAGAAAAATTAGTAAATTTTGCATTTCTTAATGTAAAAAAATCAATTTACACCGCCTTTTAAGAACAATATAAAGGCAGTGTAAAATATATTTATTTTTTAAATAAAAACTAAACCAAATTCAGGTAAAACAGAAAAAATATCTAAATTTACTTAAACCAGCCCTTGATTTTATCAAGCACACTCTCGTGATTTTGGGTGCTTTCGCCACTTTTTATCCCAAAACTCTCTTGCAGTTTTTTTAGCATTTCACTCTGTTCGTCGGTTAGTTTTTTTGGTGTCTGGATTGATATTTGCACGACAAAATTACCTATTCGCTCGGAATTTACATTTTTCACGCCCTCTCTTTCAAAAATAAACTGCTGTTTATCCTTTGCACCAACTGGCAATTCAAGCTCTTTTGTGCCACGAAGTGTCGGTATTTTTATGCTCTCGCCAAGCATCGCCTGTGTAAAAAATACTGGAATTTCTACATAAATATCATCGTTGTGACGGATAAAATACTCATCTTGCTTGACATTTATACTCACGTAAAGATCGCCCACGCCGCCACTTACGCCACGATTGCCCTTGCCACCCACTCGCATACGCATACCACTATCAATGCCCTCTGGTATCGTGATTTTTAGGCTCTGCTTCTCCTCTTCATACGCCCTACCCTTGCAGTCTGGGCACTTGTCTTTTATGACCTGCCCTGTGCCGCCGCAGTGATGACACTCCTGCACAAAGCTCATAAAACCACGCGTTTGAGCGATCCTACCCTTGCCGCCGCAGTGCGGACAGCTCGTGCTTTTGCCATCCTTGCTACCAGTGCCGTTGCAAGTCTTGCAAGGCTTTTTGATTTTGTATTCAACCTCTTTTTCGCAGCCAAAAACCGCCTCATTAAACTCAATCGTAAGCGAAATTTCAAAATCAAGTGGATATTTTTCGTTACTTCGCTTTCTTCGTGAGCTAGACCCACCGCCAAAAAACGAACTAAAAATATCACCAATATCATCAAAATCAAACTCGGCGCCAAAACCACTAAAACCACCGCCATTTTTAAGCCCATCCCTGCCGTATCGGTCGTAAATTTGGCGTTTGCCCTCATCACTTAAAACCTGATAAGCCTCATTTACAAGTTTAAATTTATCCTCAGCGCCCTTATCGCCAGCGTTTCTGTCTGGATGATATTTTAACGCTAGTTTTCTATAGGCTTTTTTTATCGTATCGCCGTCTGCATCACGTGAAATTTCAAGCACTTCGTAGTAATCAATCTCCACATCTTGTCCTATTTTTTGATTTTTTAATCCGTGATTTTAGCTAAAATTTGCTAAATTTAAAGACCAATTTCATCGCATTTTTGTCTATTAATATGCACTTCAAAGAGCAATTTTGAAAGCTCAAAGTAAAAAAGATGCTCAATCACAATGCCGTTATTAAGCAAATTTAGCACGATTTTATCCTTACAGGAGTTTTTAAGAGCGATTTTTGTAAGCGTTTTTTTATAATCTTCAAGCTCATCATCGCTAAATCTAAGCACTGGATTTTTCATCGTTTCATTAACGCTGTATCTGTAAATAAGGCTATCGCCAACGGCTAAGATGTCGGTTAAAATAAGATTATCCGTGGTGCGAAATGGCAGGGCTTTTTTATAAATTTCAGCGTGATTTTTTGCTAGTTCGTAGCTGTTTGCAAAGAGCGTAATGAATGTAAAAAAAATGATAGTTAGTCGCAAAAATTCTTGCCTATTAAGAGTTTAAAATTCTCTTTACCGCTCTCTTTAAAATGAGCGGTAAAAACAAGCCCCTTTTTTAACAAATTCGTAAAAATATCACTCCTACAAAGCTCGTTTTTTGCCTGTGTGTTTAGCCTTGATTTTGTGATATTTTTTATCAAAAAATAGCCATTTACATTGCTATTTTGTGCTTTTATTAGGTTTAGTGTTAAATTTTCATTTATCTTTGCAGGTAGATACTGAGTGCTTAAAATTTCTATCAAACTAGCAATTTCGTTTGCTTTTAGCGGTTTAATTAAATTTTCATAATCTTTAAAATTTATCTCATTTGCGTTTAAAAAAAGCGTCAAAAACAGGCAAAAAAGTGGCTTTTTCATACCCAAACACGCTTTAAAAATGGAGATAATTTGGCTAAAATTTCATACTCAATCGTGTTAAAAAATCTAGCCCAAACCCTAGCATCATCAAAGACGCAAACCTCGTCCCCAACGTCATTTGAGCTAAAACTATCCATTGACATTTTGCCTAGAATTTCATTGCCGTTTGCCAGTTTTAAACCGCCCTCGCCATCATATCTAAACAAGCCGTCGCCATAGCCTAAGTCGTAGGTTGCGATTTTCATATCAACCTTTGCACAAAATTTACCGCCATAACCAACGCTACTTCGTGCCTTTAAGATACGCTCGCTAATTTTGTTTGCCCAAAGGCTAAGCACTGGGGTTAGCTTTATGTTTTTATCAAATTGATTATAACCAAACTGCGTAATGCCAATGCGAACAAGCTCGCCGTCAAGCTCATTAAAACGCTCAAAACCAGCCGAGTTGTGCGAGTGAAAAGTCGGATTTTTTAGCCCTTTTTGGCTTAAAAATTTTGCCACTTTTTCTTTAACTATCTTAAAATTTTGCCTTTGAATGAAGTATTCAGCGTTTAAAATATCGCCAGACCTAAAATGCGTAAAAGCCCCAAGAAGCTCCAATTTTCGCTCTTTTATGATGCCTAGTGCCTCATCAATCTCGCTTAAATCAATGCCATTTCTATGCATCAAAGTATCAACAGCAAGGTGGATTTTTGCCCCACTTTTTATCGTTTTTAACGCCCTTAAATCGTTTGTAGCGTAGATAAATTTTTCGCTTTCATTGCCGTTTGGTATGTGTGATAAAATCAGGATTTTTTTAAAAATATCGCTTAGCTCGTTTGCTTCTCGTTCATCTTTTACGGCACAAAATTCAAAACCAAGCTCACTCGCTCTTTGCCCTAAAATTCTAGCTCCGTGACCATAAGCGTTATCCTTTAAAATAAGGATAACCTGCTCATTTGTGCCGACTTTGTTAATGATTTGTTTAAGATTATTGTCGTATGAGTTTTTATTTAGGCGAATTTGCGACATTATTTTATATCAAACGCCTTATAAACGTCTGGCAAAAGCTTTCTAACGCTGTAATCATAGGCGTAAAATTTCGCATAAACATCCTTTAAATCAACGCTTTTTGCGTTTTTAAAATCAAAGACCTCAGTGCCGTTTATTTTAGGCACATTTTGGTCTAAAAGCTTAAAAAATTCATCTCTTGCCTTAAAAATTTCTTTTAATTTCTCATCAACGTTCATATTAATCCTCTATTAAAATTTTCATTTTATCTTTATCTAGCCTTACATAAAGTGTTTTTTCGCCGTTAAATTTGTAATTTGGCGCGCTGTAATCCTCGTAAAATACGACCCTAAACGTGCTTTTATCTTTTGAATTTGGATATGGTGTGATGCTAAAATTTGAAAAGCTTATGCGTTTTTGCTCTTTTTTGGCAAAAATGCTCTTTTTTGAGCTTGAAAAGCTATCAAGTCCAACGCCGTCATATCGCTTAAAATCCTTGTCATAAAAGCTTAAATATTTATCAATATCGTTTTCGCTCCACGCCTTTTTCCACGCAAAAAGCTCGGCAAAAATCGCACCGATTTGCTCGGCATTTGTCTTGTATTTTTCGTTTTCAAAAATGATTGCTAGGCTCTTTTTATGGTCAATCGTCTTGTCATAATTTGCCAAAACGTCGTTCTCCATAGCCACACAGCCTTTGGTTTTAATCTCGTCCTCTCTCGTGCCATTTAGTGGGAAGCCGTGAATCCAAATCCCGCTGCCATTTCGTTTTGCGATTTGATCAAATAAATTTGGGTATGAAAGCGAGAACGCCAAAGGTCCAAGATATGGGTCGCTTGGCGTAAAACGGCGTGTTAGCTGATAGACACCAATAGGCGTTTTTAAGTCGCCCTCAACGAGCTTGTCGCCACTTTTGCCAACCAAAACTTTCGTTTCAAAAACCTTATCCGTTTTGCCGTCTTTATACGATACGACCTCTAAAAATTTCTTATCTTTTTCAACAATTGTAAGCAAAATTTCTTTGTCATAATAGCCGTATTCTACGTTTTTGCCGTCTAATTTTTTGCTCCAAAAATCCTTGTTTAAGATGTTTTTTTCAATCGCCTTTATAACATCATTTGCACCGCCTTTTAGATAAATACTCTCATAATCCTCGGCGTTTAAAACAAGCAACATACTCATAAAAAACAGCAGTTTTTTCATCATTTCTCCTACAAAATTTAAAAAATAAAGCGTGATTATACCTTTTAAAATTTAAAAAATCTCTTATAAGCTATCTTTAAAAGTTAAAATTTTAAAATTACGGATAAAAATTTTAAACAAAGGATAAATATGAAAAAAATTCTCTCTTTTTTAGCGGTTTTAGCATTAGGTGCTTTTGCAGGCGAGCTTAGTATTGATAAAATTTACGCCAAAGCCCCTGCTGGTGCGAAAAATGGTGCTGTTTTTATGGTGATAAAAAACAATCTTGACGGCGATATTAAGCTAGTAGGTGCTAAAAGCAGTGTGGCAAATAGTGCTGAAATTCACACACATAAAAAAGTAGATGGTATGATGATGATGACGCAGGTTGATGCGATAGACCTGCCTAAAAATGCGGAGGTAATCCTGGCGCCGGGCGGACTTCACATTATGCTTATGGGGCTTAAAAAACCGCTAAATTTTGGCGATAGCATAGATTTGACTTTGAAATTTAGTAGCGGTAAAAGCGTAAAAATAGACGATATTAGCGTAACAAACGGAGAAAAACTTCTATTTTTAGAAAAATGAAAATTTTTGTTGCTCTGTGCCTAGCTCTTTTTTTGGGCTTGGCATTTTATTTTTTTAGCGATAAAGATCCGCTTGAAACACCGCAAATCTCGCAAAATTCGCCACTTAGTTGCGATTTAAATGTCAAGATTTGCGAGGTTAATTTTAAAGGCAAGACCTTAAAATTTCAAATGCAACCAAAGCCGATTTTTGCGATGACGCCAGTAAATTTTGAGATTTTTGGGCTTGGCGAGTTTGATTTTAAAAATCCAAGCTTGGAATTTTACGGACTAAATATGGATATGGGCAAAATCAAGGCAAAGCTTAGCAAAAACGGCGAGAAATACAGCTCAAAAATCGTGCTAAGTGCTTGCGTGATAGATGTTATGCGTTATCGTTTTGAAATCCTAGAAAACGGCGAAAAAACGGGCATTTTTATTGATTTTGATCTAAAAATTTAAGGCATTTATGAAAAAAATTTTTGCTAGTTTTATTATTTTGTTTGTGCTTTGTGGCGTGGCTTTGCTGTTTTTTAATCAAAATAGGTATGATTTTGAGATTATCTCGCAAAACGGCGAGGGCAAAATCAGCGATTTTAGTGGCGAATATAAAATTTTATATTTTGGTTATCTTTTTTGTCCTGATGTCTGCCCAACAACGCTCTTTACGCTATCAAATGTCCTAAATAAACTTAAAAATGAGAGCATAAAAGTCGTTTTTGTTACGCTTGACCCAGAGCGTGATGATGTTAGAGAAATGAGCGAATTTGCTAAGAATTTTTATCATAATTCAATCGGCGTTAAGGCTAAAAATTTAGATGACACAGCCAAAATTTACGGCGTAAAATTTAAAAAAATAGATATGCCAAACTCGGCGATGAAATACTCAGTCGCCCACTCATCAGCGCTTTATCTTCTTGATAAAAACGGCAAGTATTTTTCAGAAGTAACAAATCTCACCGAAGATGATATTAACGAAGAGATGCAAAAACTTTTAACGCAAAGACCATAATTTAAGCAAAAAATTAGCTTTGCTTAGCTAAAATACCGCTTCTTACGGACAGATGGGTGAGCGGCTGAAACCACACCCCTGCTAAGGGTGCAAGTCTTAATCGGGCTTCGAGGGTTCAAATCCCTCTCTGTCCGCCACTGCTTAATTTGTTTTACTTCGGATTGATTTAAATTGATTTGTTTTTAACCTTGTTAAAGTCCTATTTTACCGCTATTTATCACTATTTTTTAGTTTATTTTGATTTGTTTTAGTCTGTTTTGATTTATATTAATATAAGCAAAAATAACGGACAATATCACGGACAAAGTATAAAAATTTAAAAAAGGTGTCCGTTATGTTAAACGATACGAAAATCAAGGCGTTAAAGCCAAAAGATAGCCGTTACAAAGTGGGCGACGGCGAAAATTTATATATTTTAGTTATGCCAAATGGCACAAAAACCTTTATTTACGAGTTTAAAAGCAAAAACACAGGCAAATATAAACGCATAAGCTTAGGCAAATACCCAGTAATTAGCCTTTTGCAGGCACGAAGTAAGCGTTTAGAGTTTCAAAAAATGATAGCAAATGGCGATGAGCCTACAAACAGCGGGGCGGTTACTGGCTTTAAAGATGTATTAAAAAAGTGGCTTGACTATAAACGCTCGCAAGTTTCAGAAAAACAAATTCAAACGATAACCCGGTATTTTGAACGTTTTTATTTACCAAAATTTGGTAATAAAGATATAAAAAGCATTAAAAAAGTTGAGATTATAGAGGCAACAGATGAGCTAAACAAAGATGGTAAATTTGAAACGCTAGACAGGGCGTTAAATAACATAACGGCATTTTTTAAATGGGCAGTAACTCGTGAATATTTGACACATAATGTCGCTTTTGATATTGATAAATCAGCACTTTTTAAAAAGCCAGATGTCATAAACTCCGCTGGGCTTTATACCAAAAATGAGATAGCTAACTTAATACGCAACATTAACGAGTATAACGGCGATATCAGAGTAAAAACGGCTGGACTTTTTGCACTCCTAACCGCCGCTCGCTCATTTACGATACGCTCTGCCACGTGGGACGAGATAGATTTAAAAAAGCGAATTTGGAGCATACCAGCTCACAAAATGAAAATGAAAAAAGCCCATATCGTCCCACTTAGCAATCAAGCCGTAAAACTACTAGAAAATTATAAAATTTACGAGTTTAAAAGCCCGTATTTATTCCCATCGCCACGAAGCAACACACGCCCAATAAGCGATAACGCAATCCGCTCAATGCTTAGAAATTTAGGCTACACAAACGAGCAATTAACACCGCACGGATTTAGGGCTATGTTTAGCACGATAGCACACGAAAACATAAGTAAGCACGGCTTAAATGAGCGTATAATTGAGCTTTGCTTAGCTCACGTAGAAAAAAACAGAATAAAAGCGACCTACAACCACGCTTTAAACCTTGATGATAGGGCTAAATTAATGCAGTGGTGGGCGGATTATCTAACCGCCCTTTGTAGCGAAATTTAAGGATATTTTAGACTGCTTATAAGCTGTTTTGTTGCTTCATTTAGGCGGTATTGTAAATTTATCATATCATCTTTTAGATTTTGTAGCTCTTTTAAAGCGTCATTGTATTCAGGGTCAGCACTAAAAACGATATGAGTGGCTAAATCTATCTTTTTTTTATTGCTTTGCGATAGCTTATTTTTTAGCTCTGTTATCTCGTTATTGTGCTGTGCTATTTGGCTTTTGTAGCCGTTGATTTGGTTTGTGTAACGGCTTACGCTTTGGCGTTTTAGCTTTGCTTCCATTAGATTAAAGGCTTTGATAAACTCAACTTTCCATTTATAAGCCTTTTCGCCCGTAAAACCCATAACGAGCAATGAAAAGCCGTCACGGGTTAGGTTGTAGCAGGGCAAAACACGTCCCGTTTTATCTAAATAGCTATGTTTGATAAAATTTTGACTTTTAAATTCATCGTCTAAAAGGTTGTTTATCGTGCGTAAAACGTGTGCGTGATTTTTCTTAAATACTTCGCCAAGTTCAAGAGAGCTTATAAAAACTCTCTCGTTTGCAACTTCAAAATTTACGTTTATATCATTTATAACGATAGCGCTCATTTGCTACCCCTTAAACGATAAACAATAACAGCGAGCAACGCAACTATGACTAAATCTAAAATAGTGTTAAAAACTTCCATTTTACCGCTCCTATGTGGTATAATTTTGGTAGGCAAAGCGTAAAAGCTCCTAATCTCAAAGTCAAAGGTATGGGCTAACCTAGCCCCTTTTTTGACTTCTTACCTTTTTATCTGTTTAATAAGCAGGTAAATCGTAATCAACTTGATGATGGCGGTCATCAAATCAACTACCGAGATAAAAACTTCCATCGCTTTGCCTCCTTGATTTTTATTTCTAAACTATGAATATCATTGTTTAGATATGGTAATTATATATTATTTTCATAGTTTTGTCAAGGGTAAAAAGATGTTTTTAGAAGTTTTTTTGAATTTTTTAGATGAATTTCATAGTTTTTTACTCAATCCAAAAATGGATTGAGTATTTTTTAATCGTCTTTTAGGGCTTTTTTTAGCACCGCCTTTAACTCTGCATATTCTTTTAGCTGCTCTCTTAGCGTTAAAATTTCTTGATACATTTGAATTGATTTACTCATAGGCACACTTAATTCACCTTTGGCTATTGCTGAGTGAATAGTCGCTTCGGAGTTACCTATCAGCTCCGCCAACTCTTTATAAGTTAAATTTCGTTCTTTGCAAAACGCTTTTAGTTCTTCGCTTGTCATTGTTTATCCTTTTTTTGATATTTTACTAAAATTTTTAATTTTCGTAAAACGTGTCATTTTTTATCTTTTTTATAAGTTGCTTCTCTAAGCTCTCTAAGCTTTTCAATCTCTTTATAATCAAACCTGCATTTTACAAGCACAAGCAGGGCAAAAAAGAACAAGAAAAATCTAAAATACGGCATTAACATAATCGCTATTTTTAGCATTAACGGCGTAGGCTTCTCATAAGGCGATTTATAACCTTTTGGATAAATGGCTTTTATAATAATAAAAAACACAACGCACGAATAAACATTTAGGGCTATACCCCAAAATAAAACATTAACATTTTTTTATCCTTTCTTTTAATTTTCGTAAATATGACCGATAACTACTACATTTTTATATAAATCTAAAAATTCATATAAAAATAAAATCTCGCTACCAGTATTTGCACGCCACGCAAAACATTCATCATCGTAAAAAACATTTGCGTCTATGCCGTTTTTTTCTACTGGGGCTATAATATCGCCCTCGTAAATCTCTGTGCCGTGATAGTCTTTTTCTCCTACGCTTTGCATTACTGGCAAAAATTGCTTATTTACCGGGTCATAAACTCTAAATTTAACGTCTTTCATTTTTTACCTTTCTATCTTTTTAATAAACCTTGCAAACCTTGCGGCTATCTCTGGGATAATGCTATTACCTAGCATACCTACTCGCTCCACGTTCTGGCAAAACCCATCATCCTTTCGTATATCTCGCAAATCGTTTTCATATCCGTTTGCTTCTCGCCAAAAGTATCTATCACGTAAGGATACAATCTCTTTTGGTGGTTCTCGTGTGTTAGCATTTGACACCTCATAGAAAAGCGTTTCATCGCAAAAGCGTCCGACTTTATCGGAGTAGGCAATAACATACGCTCTTTTTCGCTCGTGCTTGTATCCGTAGGCACTAGCTCGTAATAAAAAAGCTCGGTAGCCATATCCACACTGCCTAAGCTCTTTCGCAAAAGCTTTAAAATAGGCTTTGTTTGTGATGAGTTCAGAGCTGTTTTCAAATAGAATAAATCTTGCATTTGTCGCCTTTGCTAATCTTAAAATTTCAGAAAATAGTGTGCTTCTAGTCCCACTAAAT